>JAPKNN010000020.1:0-6902 GCA_040266715.1 Paracoccaceae bacterium | reverse complement strand
GCTAGGATTTAGGCTATTAAATGGATTATCTCTGGGATCCCTTACCGCATCATGTGCTGCTGACAAAGCATTGAGATCGTATTGTTGTTGCTTTTTCTCAGCTTGCTTCTGCTTAACTTCAACAAGTGGATGTCTCTCATAATTCATAAACTGATATTCAATATCCTCATCAACAAAAGGAATATCAACTTCAACATTAGCCTTAGTTCTTCTTATAAAATTTTGATAATCATCTTCAAAAGAAAGTGATGCTTTATATGGAATTTCAATTTCTTCATTAATGTTAAAATTTTTTATTTTTACTTTAAACTTACTTTCTAAAGTTACACTAGTTTTTTTATGTGTTATAAAGTTACGGCTGAATTCCACCTTACCTGCGATAACAACTTCAGCAAAAATCGAACCTCCAATTTTATATTCATTAGTTTTTCTATCATATGCAAAAGTAAATCCTAGCCCACCTAGCTTTCCCCCTATATCAAATTCAAAGTCTAATGAATCAATACTCTCAAAATCAGTTTCATTTGATGATTGCTTTGTCATATCTACCCCTCAAATAATTAAGCTGTTGTTATGTTGTTTTTTTCAAGAAAATTAATAGCCTCTATACCTCTTAAGACAGGTAATAAAATGGTATATCTTATCAATATAAATCCTACTAAAGGTATGATTAATGGAATAAAATCAACAATTTCATTTTGTTTTTTAGAAGTAATTATTTCAAAACCTATACCAACAAACATCAAGAGCGTTAACGCCCCCCAAAAAAGAATTGAAAACCATTTCTGACCATAAAAACTTCGCCTATACTGCTTCCTCCAGTATAAGATATAAAGAAAAAAGAGCCAAAAAAATAATATTAAATTCATTATAATAAAAATTAATTCATTATCTTTTCCCACGCCAATTGATGTGATTTTTACAAAAATTGGATACTTTACTACACTATTGTAAGATGCTCCAAAAAAAATATATGTATGTAGTAATAAAAAAAAGCCATTAAATCTAATAACCTTTTTTGCACGTTTTTTTGAATTTATCTCAAAAAAAAGCACCTGAAAAAAAAACCTAAAAGGCGTAAAGTAATCTAACAATTTCAATATCTTACTTTTTATTGAAATTTTGTTTTCCATACGCACAACCATTTACATTATTCTTATTTAAACCGTTTATACAATTACTACACATACTCAATGTCAGAATAAAATCTCCTCTCGTTCAATAACGAGATATACTTAAATAGAGTATTCGCCGTACTGTCTTCGTACTATCCCAAATACGGACTGTCCCCGTACGGCTTTCTAAAATAACATTATTTGCATTATACATTCCAAAAATAGACGGTGCAGGCTGTTCAGTAAGATTTTCATATAGCATACCTGGACCATTGAAATATCTTGTTGTACCCAGAACATGGGTATCGCCATAATTATGAAAAGTGCTTTCATCATTGGGGTTTATTCCTATGTCGTTGACACCAGGAACTGAAGTTCGAAAAGAATTGCCACCAATGTTAATAGTGATTTCATCATCTCCAATTTTGATACTTCCTATGTCGTTTCCCATTGTTTAATCTCCCCTATCAATAATGGTTGTACTGTGTTGCTTAAACAGCCTGTGCGCCATCCTCATGGAGCCGAAAGCCGCAATAAATTGTAGAAATGAAAACAAGGCTCCAAAGCTCAATGAATACATTAGCGACTCATTTTTAAATTGATACGAAATGGATATGCTGGATATTGCGAAAAAAGCTATCCACAATAAAGTTTTCAATTTTACCAAGTCATAAATGCTAAGAATAATGAAATAAGAAGTAACAATTATTGGTCCAAGTTTCAAATACAAGAATGGAACAACCATTGGATGATACGATCTCCTTACCTCATTTTGAAAAAGAGCACTGTCAATCAAGGCAAATATAAAAAAACCAACTACAAGAGCAACTAACCCAAGCACAGCATAGAGCAAAATAGACACCATAATCACTTTTGTTTTTTCTATACTCATTTTTCACACCCTAATTGCATAATTTTCTCCGAGTGTTTCAATGCCCATTTTGTACGAGATTTCCAACACAACGCACCTTCTCCATATTGACTGGTTGATGAGGCACTAGAATTTGCCCTATTCATATTGTAAGCGCGCTCAGGACCATCACCTGTATCCCCTAACTCACCTGCTTTTTCTAATCTTTCTCTTTCTGCTGCTGACAAACTATCAATTAAAGGTTGTATTTTGTGTCCCGATGTATTAGGTACCGTTATCATAGTAGAGTCAGGAATGCGCGCACCAATAGCATGAATGGGGGTAAAAATACCCCAGTGCTCGGAATAAACGTATGTAACATTGGAATTATATTTTGAATTGGAGTTGGCAGAACCAGGCATACCAAACATGTTTCCCCAAATTCCCATAACACCTGGAGAGTTAAACACGACCGCTTTTGAATTTGGATCAAGTTGCGATAGCATTTGCGCTGAAACACCTCCAAGCGAGTGACCTGTAAACACCACTTTCGGATCAGTCACGCCTTGTTTCCCCAAAGCAGTCATTGCTTCGCGGGTGAGGGCAATTCCTTCAAAATACTGGCCTGTGGTACCACCACCTGCAACGCCATAGTTCTGCAAAATGTCTAATGGATTGGCAAAATTAGTGCCGCCAATTCCTATCACTAATGTGTTGCTGTAAGCGTTATAGAAAGATGCACCATTAAAGCCAACGGGAATAGACGTACGCTCGCCAACTAACACATAACCAGAGGGGATAGTGCCCGAAGGCAGGTCTTCAATATTCGGAGCATAATACGAAGCAGCAGAAATTTTTGCCAAGTCTGTTAATGATTTATCGTTCATGATTATTCCTTCGTTTTTTGAGCTGTTCTTGAGTCAGTTATAACTAGACCCATTGGACTTAATTCGAATATGTACACTCCATCCCATGTTATTCTGCCGGAACCAGGTGGAACATAACTGAGTAATCCAGAGGGGTATGCAATTTTTAAAATTTTAGTATTTTTATCACTTCCCTGAAATAAATTTCCTTGTAAAATACAAATTTCAAACTTGTATACTAAAAATACAGGACGATAATCACATTTGATAAGATACGAGGATTTTTCCCATTTCAGCAAATTTTTCGCTTCTTCAATAAATTGGTAAAATATTTTATCCTGCTGTTCTACTTTTTTATTGAGATAGAAATGAAGAAAAGATTGCTCAACTGCAATGGCCAGAACCAGCAACGACCAGCCATACTTAAACAGGCTAAAAGCTTTTTCAGGATACCCTAATCTCCTTAATATCCGTGGCCCAAAGATAAGAACCAAGAATGTTATTATTAGCAATGCTGGAGATGGAAACCATTCTGCCATGTTTACACTCCGAATGCAGAATGACGAACCGCCGAGACATTCTTCATAGCACAGTTGACAACATGAATGCCTGCTTTAATAAAGTCGCTGGCTTTTTCTAATCTTGCTCTTTCTTTAGCTCTATTATAGGCTTCTTGTAAACTTTCTCGTTGTATCGGATCATCCCCTAACACATCTAAAGCATTGGTTTGATAACCCCATTCTACCGTTGGAGGTGAACCCGGCATCCTCATTGACGACAACTTACCTACCGCATTGCCATAAGATTCACCATCCGCCATGAAGTTTATTTGCATCTCTAAATAAGTATTTGCCTTTGTACTACCTAACCCTACACGTACTCCAACACTTCCATCTGTTTTAATTGTAGTACCTACAATTAAACCTTTACGGATAGATTCTTCATATTTCACCGATTCAACATGACTCATGTCTATTGCATCTATCCCGTACTTCAAAATTTCATCCAATTTCCCAGTGGCACCTATAATTTCTACCCCAGACCAAGTTACCGCGCCTTTTACTTTATACTCACCTGTAAAAACATCATACTCAAATCTTGTTGAACCCATCCCCTTGCTAAATTTTTGACCTATTTTAACGGATATCATATCAGTCATAACTAATCCTTTCCTGTTTCATTATTACTCTTTTTCCACTTGAAAATATCGTAAAAAAACCTACACATGAAGTAGACTAAAAGAAAGATTGAGATTAATATACTGCCATTGGAAAATTCTCCGTCAGCTAAAAGAGCCAATATTGTCAAAAACGTAATGTAGTATACAGGTCCCAATATTCCACCGGTAAAGATACTTATCAACGAATTGTTTTTTACGTTATTCTGTTCCGTATCTACTGTAAATTGACCTATAGTTATCCATAATATTATGTGAATAAATATTAATAAGATAAGTGTCTTTACATAAATTACTTCATCTTTATTTTCCATTCCAATCGTAGTTAGAATAAAAGTTTTAAGAAAAATATAGACAACTATTACTGCAAGACCTATACTTACAACTCCTTGAATAACTCCTAAAATTCCTAAATTATTCCATCCAATTTTATAAGTAAGCTCATCACGCCTAAAGGCTATTGGGAAATATATCAAATAAGCAACTATGTTCAGAAAAAGAAATAAAAAAAATATATTGGCTCGATAATGCATAAAATTAATACCAAGTCCCTCAAGACCTTTACCTTGAAGATATATATACTCATCTCTCATATTTGGAAAAAAATAGTATATCGCAGATTCATCAAAAATTTGAGGTAATGGATAGTGAATATAAAACAGCGTATATAATAAAAGAATACTTGGTACAATGATAATCTCAAAGATAGACATTATTTGTGTAGCTTTGTATCTGTCTTCAATACAGAAAAACTGTTTAATAAAATCTATCATATTTCTACCCTGTTTAGATTATCTGTAAAAATCTCCTCTCGTTCAATAACGAGATATACTTAAATAATCTATTCGCCGTACTGTCTTCGTACTATCCCCAATACGGACTGTCCCCGTACGGCTTTCTAAAATAACATTATTTGCATTATACAACTAAAAGAAGAAAATACAAAGTAAAATGCTTGAACTGTGGGAAACTATGCAATCTCAATGCTTCAAAAAACAACCATACGATACATAATTTACATAAATCAATCTATTAGAAGAAACTTGTTTTATTATGTCCATCTCTTCAAAGTCATTATCATTAGCCCAGCCATCGCAAAAATTCTCTTTATTACTTGCACCTCCACCATTATTACCACCTTCAAAGCCATTGGCGGAATTATGTGCACGATCATATTCACTATTGACAAAGCCACCCTCTTCTCCATATTGACTATCCTGCGAAAGCGCGGAGCTAGGATTTCGGCTATTAAATGGATTATCCCTAGCATCCCTTACCGCATCATGCAAGTTACCAATCTCTCCAAGAAAGCCACTATCGTTGTGAACACGTACCCCTTGCGCAATATAGGTATGGAAGTCCTCAACTTCAAAGTTATAGGTTTGCCAGCCATCTTCATAAACAGGGGCAAGGGCTGAATTACCGAATAGCACTCCCACATTTTGCGCCTGCTCAAATAAATGCGCTGTTTCTTCACTGTAAACAATCCGTTCGGCTTTCACCTTTGCTAATGCACCAGAAACTAGGACAACTGTAGCCTTTCCATGCTTCACCATTTTATCAATGATTGGAAACGAACCATATTCATCCAAAAAATGGTGACCAGGTGTACAAATCAGTTCTTTATGCTCAGCGTCCTCAACCCAGCTCAACTTTACCAACTCGGTTGTAATATTGCGATAAAGCCTCTTAATGCGCTTTAACGCCAAACCACCACGACCTTTGTCTGCCCGCGCATCAAACGCCCAAACCTTATCCCCAACACGTAATTCAGAAATCACCCGTTCACCATTGGCAGTCGAAATTAGTGTCCGGGCGAGAAAGCAACGTGGAGCAGTAGAAAATGTGGCTGATCCATTAATTTGCCTTGTCCCTTGAATGGTGATATCAAAAGGCTTAGCGAAAAAAGAAAATGGCGGTGTTATTGCTTCAAAGACTCGTTCTACTGCTGTAGCAAAATTGCCCATAAATGAACGATGATCAGCCCACACAGGAGAAAAATCGTACGAATCAGGTCTATTTTGAGACCAAGTACCGCTTGTTACCGTTATTTCTCCATCCTTTTTCGAAACGGTGACTGTTACATTTACAGCTAATCCTCCAACGGTGTATTTTTCATCGCCAGTGAAGCTGGCACCAAGATCATTCAACGAGACGATATGTTTGCCATTTGACAAGTTTAACGAATAAAGCCTTGAACCCAAAGCAGGAATATTGCTGTAAGACAGGTTATCATTTAAATTTCCGATATCAACGGTTACCCCTTGACCTGATCCCCCTCTATATCTTGAGTATAAGCCTTCCACGGTTAATTGTTCTACGACATGAGAATATTTGTTATTTTCACTCATTTTATAATCTCCTCACATTCAAGGTAACTATTCAGAATATCAACATTCGTAATAGTGAAAAATAGAAATTGCAAGTCTGAATAAACAAATGAAGATATCTTCATTTGTTTCTTATTTGGAAATCGAATCTCTTGCAGAATCTCGTATACATTTTCATCAATCAGATTCGCACTCAAAGTTTTGATGGAAACATGAGTACCACATTCATCCATTATCAAATTCTCTATCTCTGAGTGACTTCGTTTTATAGCGCCATCTTTATCTAGTGGCGGAAATGATACAAAAGGATAAATCAAGAGAAACCCAAGAACTATTGTTGCCAAGACAGTTAAAGGCCATAAAGCCAAAAAGATTAAGATTATCCCAGTATTACGATTTTTACGTTTAATACGATGATCTAGTTTAACATTCATCCTCCTTCACCCTAACTGCATAATTTTCTCCGAGTGTTTCGATGCCCATTTTATACGAGATTTCCAACACAACGCACCTTCTCCATATTGACTGGTTGATGAGGCACTAGAATTTGCCCTATTCATATTG
>JAPKNN010000019.1:0-10338 GCA_040266715.1 Paracoccaceae bacterium | reverse complement strand
ATCTCAATGCTTTGTCAGCAGCACATGATGCGGTAAGGGATCCCAGAGATAATCCATTTAATAGCCTAAATCCTAGCTCCGCGCTTTCGCAGGATAGTCAATATGGAGAAGAGGGTGGGTTTGGCGATAGAGATTTTGATCGTGCAAATAATTCCGCCAATGACAATGGTGGAGACTCATCAAGTGGTCATAGCGACCCTGGGAATGTAAATAATCCAGGTGGTAATATGCAAGATGGCCCTGGTTCTGGTTTTGGTTATGGTCCAAGTGAAGGTGCTAATGGTGGAGGGTCTTCAGGAGGCTCCTCCAATGATGGAGGTTTTGCAGCAAGCGGAAGAGATCCGAGAGATAATCCCCATGGTTCAGGCTACCCAATCGTCATAGATATGGATGCTGATGGTGTTGAATTAAAAAGACTTTCCGATTCCACTACCGATTTTGATTTCGATGATGATGGTTTTCTAGAACGCACTGCTTGGACTGCAGGTGATGATGCTTTCCTTGTTATAGACCTTAATAATGACAATAAAGTTACGCAAGCTAAGGAAATCGCTTTCGCTCTATGGACAGAAGAAAACGATACCGACACCGATTTAGAAGCTTTAGATACAGTCTTTGATACGAATGACGATGATGTATTTGATAATCGCGATGAACGGTGGAATGAATTTAAACTCTGGCAAGATCGTAATAGCAACGGAGCTGTCGATGATGGCGAAATGCAAACGTTACAAGAAGCGGGTATAATATCCATTAGCTTAAAACGTAAAGATAATACAAAACAAGAATTCTCGGATGGTACCATTATTCATGGGATGGTCGATGTCGTAAGAAAAGTTAATGGTAACACAAAAATTTTAGAAGGGGCTGATGTTACTCTTGCATATAATCAATATGGCTATAAAAGCTATGAAAACGATGATGGAGACTTGATCTATGAGTTCGAACAGGGCGGAAAAAAAGAAAAACATATCATAAAATATCTGAATGAAAATTTAGATGATTTTGATCTTGGTGACGCAGACAGTGATTATGTAGGAGCACAAGGTAACGCACAAGATAATGTGTTGGATGGTTCAGAGCGAGATGTAACAGTGTTTTTATCTGGTATGGCTGGAAACGATACATTAAGAGGCTCTCATATAGGCAGTATGCTATTGGGAGGTGAAGGAGATGATACACTCATCGGAGCTGATGGTAGTGATATCCTCGTTGGAGGTGAAGGTGTAGATACCATGAAGGGCTATGGTGGGAATGATATCCTATTTGTAGATGGAGAAGATTTACAAAAGCCAGCACATATTGATGGGGGCGAAGGTTATGATCAAATTATCTTAACCGATGATACGGCATTTGTTGGAAATGTTGATAATTTCAATGTAGAAGCGGTTACTTCGGCTGGGGGTGAGGATGATATTAGGGGCCATAAGGATGATGTAAACTATGTCTTTACTGCAGGGGCAGGCAAAGATGTGCTCACAGGAGCGGGAGGTAATGATGTTCTCATAGGTGGTGAGGGTGATGATGAGTTGAATGGTAATGATGGTAATGATTTTTTATTCGGTGAGCAGGGCAATGATACACTTTATGGTGGTGATGGGCAGGATTCTCTTGCCGGAGGCGAAGGGAATGATATTATGGAAGGCGGTGCAGGGAATGATATCTATTACTACAATCGTGGAGATGGTAAGGACACTATATATGATTATGCTTACGGAACATATGATGAAAAAACATTGAAAAAGGAGACACAGACTCTTTACGAACTGGAAAAATATAAACATGTGTATGGTAGGCTGGGTGAAGGTGACTGGGAATGGAGATGGCGTAAGAAAGCGGTTTATCAAGAATATTTTTACAATGATTACAAACAGGTAGAAGGGGATGTTGATGGAGGTATAGATACGCTTCAGTTTGGAATTGGTATTACCGTTTCCGACATAGTACTTTCTCGTTTGGATAAAGATATGATTGTTAGCTTGCGTGATGCCGACAATGATGATGTCATTTCTAATGATGCTATTACCATTACTAACTGGGTTAATCAGAAAAACAGAATTGAGACTTTTGTCTTTTCTGATGGTACGAGGCTTGATTTTAGCAATATCATGTATGGTAAATATACTAAAGGTACTTTACCTAGCCTTTTATACGGAACTGATGAAGGGGATTTTCTTTCTAGCAATAGCAGTAGTGATAGTCTTTACGGAAAAGGCGGTAAGGATATAATTACTGGTGGTGATGGTGATGACTATATTAATGGAGGTGATGATAGTGATACTTTGTTCGGTGATGGGGGTAATGATTGGATATATGGCGGTAGCGGTGATGATTATTTGATTGCGGGTGCTGATGACGATAAGCTTTATGGAAATGATGGTAAGGATGCACTCGCTGGTCAGGATGGCGATGATTGGCTGGAAGGTGGAGATGGTAATGATGTGTTACTTGGCGGTGCTGGGGTAGATATTCTTAGGGGAGGGGCAGGTGATGATATTTATATCTATTTTCGAGGTGATGGACATGATGAAATTCTTGATCAGGCGCTTGCTGAAGAAAGCTATCAGGAAAGAACTGTTGTAGGCCATTACTATCAACGCTCCGGCAAGAGTGGCCGTTGGGTAGAAGAATACGTACTAGCACGAAAACCCGCACTGTAGAGCTTGATGGCGGCAATGATACGCTGCGGTTTGGTTTCAGTATTGCTTTGGAAGATTTGTTTTTCCAAACACAGGGCCAAGAACTATTAATTGGCGTACGTGATTTAGAAGATCCTGATAAAGCTTTGTATGAGCTTGAAGACCTAATTACCATTAAACAATGGGCAGATAGTAAAAACCGTATTGAGAATTTTGAGTTTGCTAATGGTCTGACGCTTGATATGTCTGATGTTACCTACGCTAAGTCTGGTTATGAAGAAGAAGATATATTTTCCGGAACAACAAAAGGTGATATTCTTTCTGGTGGTGGTGGCAATGATAAACTCTTTGGATACGATGGTAAAGATTATCTTATTGGTGGTGCTGGCAATGATGAACTCGAGGGAGGGGCAGGTGACGACGATTTATTCGGCGGAGATGATGACGATAGTTTATTTGGTGGAGAGGGCGTCGATTATTTATTGGGCGGAGAGGGAGATGATTATCTAGAGGGTGGACACGGTAATGATGTGTTAACAGGTGGAAAAGGTAATGATATACTCAAGGGAGGACTTGGTGATGATACATACATTTTTAATCGTGGTGATGGTTATGATGAAATTGACGAAACCTCTTATGAAGATGTGACAATAAATATACCATATATGATGCGTATGAAAATTACGCACCATGGGGAGCATCGTACGTCAACCTATTGGAGATCACCAACAATGAAAATTAGGACTGAAAAAGTAAATCAGGCAGTAGAAGGTGGTAATGACACGTTACAGTTTGGAGCAAACATAGATATTTCCGACTTGAATGTATCGATGCGCGGCGAGGATTTGCTTATTCAATTAGATCCTCTGGAAGGTCAGACAACAATCACTGATGAAGTGCGTATTAAAAACTGGATTTCACCAGAATTTCGTATTGAGAATCTACGTTTTATCAATGATTTTTCTTTGTATATTGGAGATATTGAATATGCAAAAAGTGGTACTGATGGAAATGATACTATTGAGGCCACATATAATCATGTTCGTTTAGCATATGCACAACAGTCATTTATGCAATATGAATATTATTCAGTGCCGGATTACATAAGTCATACATCTCATATAGACAGAGGTGAGCTCGTTGCTACAGGAACTGCAACAGATTTTGATGTAAGAAGCATCAGTTTAAAAAACGGCGGGAATGGAGATTATTATGCCGTCAGTTTTACGGGGAAACTTAATATTACGACAGCAGGCTATTATACATTTGAAACACTTTCGGATGATGGTTCTACTATTAGTATTGACGGTCAACTTGTTGTCAATAATGATGGTCTTCATGCAGGGCGTTACAAGTCTAGTAGGGTGTATTTAGAAGAAGGCTCACACGAAATTAAGATTAATTACTTTGAAAGTACTGGTGGCGACTTTCTTGCAGTATATGTTTCACAGCCAAATACAGATATAAGTAGGGTTGATTTATTCCATAGTGGTTTGCTAGAGAATAATTACACGCTAGCAGAACAAAATAATAAAGAATCTAATGATAAAGCTTTTTGGCTTAATGGTCGTGAAGGAAATGATGAACTTAATGGTTCAACCCAAGATGATATTCTGTTTGGTGGCAAAGACGATGACGTAATGCGAGGTGGAAAAGGTAATGATACATACATCTTCAATCGGGGTGATGGGCATGATACGATTGAAGATATAGGAAGTGGCGCGGGTGGTGATAAGCTACTCTTTGGTTCGGGAATTACTATTGAAGATCTTATCTTGCAACGAAATGGAAAAGATATGGTTATTTATATTAGTGACTATGCAACTATGGATACACCATTTGAGCAATTGAAAGATAGTATACGTATAAAAAATATTACTTCAAGTAACAATGGCATTGAGATTTTACAGTTTTTTAATAGAGTGGATTTTGATATTTCTGATATTACAAATACTTTTTTGGGTACAAGGACTTTAAACAATAGTGATGCAGACAATAACATTATTGATTTAACAGCAAAATATCGTGATGTAATAACAGCATCTCAAAGTAGCACCTATTATCATAATCATTCATGGAATGCCAAAGTGGTTATTGACGGTCATATTAAAAGAAATAACTTTAATCATACGAATAGTGGAAAAGCAGAATGGTTAGAATTAGACTTAAAGCAGGGACATAACATCACAGAAATACAAATTTTTCCACGTATAGGAATAGAACATAGAACGAATGGTGTTGAGGTAAAATTGCTGGATGCGGATTACGAGGTGGTACATGAATTTGATGCTATAACAGATGCACAAAACCAGCAGGTAATTTATTTGAACCTAGATGTAGCAAAGTCGGTTCGTTATGTGCGGATTGAACAGAAGAATCAATATATCAATATAGCAGAGATTAAAGTTTTTGGTGAAGAATCGCCAAATTTAGATACTCTGAATGGCTCAGAAGCTGGAGATTGGATGGATGGATTTGCTGGAGATGATGTGTTAAATGGGCTTGCTGGCGATGACTATCTATTTGGTCGTGAGGGCAATGATTTTCTTACTGGTGGCACAGGAAATGACAGTATTTCTGGAGGTGAGGGCGATGATTTTCTTGCTGGAGGTGCAGGCAGTGACCTACTTGCAGGAGGAGCTGGTAATGATAATTTAAATGGTGGTAGCGGTAACGATAATTTAATGGGAGGATCTGGTGATGATACACTTAATGGAGGGGATGGAAACGATTTAATAATAGGAGATACTGGGAATGACGTATATATTGCTAGTACGGGATATGACATTTACCGTTTCGGTTATGGAGATGGACAGGATGTTTATATAGGTAATTCTAGTTCCTCTATTCGAGGTACAGACGTTTTTGTTATGGAAGACAATGTCAAAAAGGAAAATTTGTGGTTTGAGAAGGTTAATAATTCCGATCTTGTTATGAAGCTTTTGGGTTCGGAAGATAGCGTAACTTTTAAGGATTGGTTTGATGGACCGAAGATAGAAAAAAATATTTATGGTTTTGACGCGGGAGGAGATTTTCTTAGTTATAGAGATGTCAGCGAGCTAATTTCAGCAATGTCCTCGTTTGAACCGAACGATGGAACCACCGCCTATGGGGTAACAGCATCTGAACTGCCTGAAGTTTTATCAGTAGTTATGGATAGTGTATGGGAGACAATGTAAAGAAAAAAAATAAAATTACACTTACTCATACAAATGCAACTATTCTAGGCGAGGTTATTTGGTTGTTGAGTTACTCATCCTTGCACCAGAGTTGGCCTATTTGTTCTGTTCATCAGTGGATATTTCCTGCGCTAATGCATAATAATTTTCGGATATATAGGCGCGGGGGAAAACCACGAGGTTTTGTTTCTTGGGCGTGGATGTCGAAGGATATTGAAGAAGCTTATGTATTGAATACTTCGAGCCTTAGGCATGATGGCTGGAAGTCTGGTAATCGAGGATGGATTATAGATTTTGTTGCACCATTTGGAGATGCTAAAGCTATACTATATGATTTAAGGCATAACATATTTCCCGACGAGGTAGGGCGTTATTTACGTATAAAAGATGGTTCAGACACGATACAGATACGCTATTTACATGGCGCAAAAGCTGTAATCAAAGCAAGGGATAGGCAAAAAAACCCAACCGTTGAATTAAAATAAAACAAAGAAATTGTTTGAAAGAATTAGGTATATATTATTGTTTTAGTTATCATAGTCGTTTTGTAACGCATTTTAGCTATTAGAGATTTATGAACCTATTGTTATGTGATTAGCGATACGCCTACATCATATAGGTTCTGCTTGCTTCATTTTCTAAGACGAGTGAGAATTCAATTGCCAGCAATGGTGTGTCTGCAATTTACGGGATCGCGATAATCCTGATACCACCTTGGGTGAGCTTCCAAATAGTATCCGTGTTGAAAGCGGTGCATCAAGTGGCAATCGCATTGCTTTGTCTTAGATGTGCAAATGCCAACAATACCATTCGGTACATGATCACGAAAAAGAAACCTTCGAACGCTTCATGACTTTATCTAACCGATCATTTACATATTCAAACACCCCATTTATATCATTATAATTGGGTACTTAAAAAAACCCTTGACATTCAATTATCTGCCCTTTAATATCCGCACAAGAATATAAAAAATTTATGCTAAGCTAGAGGAGGTAAAAATGGATAGAGGTAAAAGACATTTCATTCGTGTATTGCTGAAGGTTGCTGCGGGTGTGGGAATGTTTAGCATTCTGCCTAGTGTTGCTTTTGCTTCAGACGGTGGGAGTTCTTCAGGCAGTGGAAGTTCTTCAGGCAGTGGAAGTTCTTCAGGCAGTGGAAGTTCTTCAGGCAGTGGAAGTTCTTCAGGCAGTGGAAGTTATTCAGGCAGTGGAAGTTATTCAGGCAGTGGGAGTTCTTCAGGTAGCGGTTCTTATGCGGATATAGGCGGCAGGGGAAAAGCTCTAAGTCGGTCAGAAAATTCGCTTGATAGCGATGGTCTTTCCACCGTACCTTCAAACGATTTACTTAGTGTATTAAATGATTTTGGCAGATAAGTGTCTTTTATATGTAAAAATATTGTTGTTGCATCAACTTATATACTTTTATTTGGTTGTGCGAGTAGTATCCTGCCAGTAGAAGACAGGAAAGTATTTTATAATGATTTAAGCACTCAACTGGATGGTTATGTAGGGCAACTTGCAAACGTTAAGACACCTACCAGCTATAAGATATTATCAACACGAATTTCTCCATCGGGAGATGTTCTATGTAGGATTGTTGATTTTCAACGAAAAGCCTCTGGCTCTATAGAAACTTATTGTAAGACAAAAGGCAGTAATATGTGGAAACGTTAGATAGCTCCACTCAATCATTTATTTTTTATACCAAAGACACAAAGATCATTGTTTTAGCACCAACCTTGTTTACTGAGCTGGTGCTACATCTGTTGAGTGGTTGGAGGGTAGATAAAGTCGATGATATTGAAGCATGTATCGCTTTGCGTTATCTTGATAATCAATGGCAAATTGATTCAATTATCTGCAACAGTACAATTATACGCAATGATTTAGTTGATGCTGTAAATATTTTCTTTTTATTACTGGTTTATAATGTAAAACGGCTTCAACCTTCATCAAAGCTGATTCATTGTGCGGGTTATGAACAAAACAATGAAAATACTTTAGTATTAGGCACGCATGGATCTGGGAAATCTATGCATGTGATCACGCAAGGAATATTAGGAAATAAGGTATTAGCAGACGATCTGGTATTGTTTTATCCTCGCAGAGGATTGTTTGCAACGTTAGGGTTGCCTATACGGCTAAGGCGTCCCATTGGAGAATTCATAGAGAACTATTTCAATGCATCTGACTTACTTGTTGGGAGTCAAATTGCCTATGTCAGAAAGAATGCTATTCCCGTAGCACCAGCGGGTGAAGTATTTTCACTAGATAAATTTGAACAGTTTGATCATGACGGCGTAAAAAATATATCAATTTTTTCTGTGCTACGCCATGCCAAGAAATACGTTTTAGGCGATCACTTTTCAAGCGTAAAAAAGAACTCAAAGGATTTTTTTGTCAACTAATCAGTGAAAACGGGGCTATATCTTAATTTTAAGAGAACATTCAAAAAAGTGAGATCAAAGGAATAGTTAATACGCCTTGTTCGGCCAAGAGTTTACCCATCGTGCTGATTTTTCTGGTGATATCCAGCGCCGAAGATCTACCACGCAATATCGAGTTTTTGTACAGTAAGAACCGTTTGAATGTAGCGGTATCTGGTGCACAATGTTTAGCAGTCATGGGTGCCAATCCCAACCTGTTGGAAATCCACGCGGCAATGTGAAGCAAATGGAACTAGTCAACACATTGTACTGACTGGATAAATATAACTTCAATTGCTAACCGTGAATTGCCCCATCATGCCAGCATCTTCATGTTCAAGAATATGACAATGATACATGTATGGGTATTCCTGTGTGGCGATATGGTTAAATCTCATTAATATTTCTGTAGGTTGATCGGTAACAATGACAGTGTCTTTCCAACCTCTATCTTGCTCGGCAGGGGGTGAACCATTTAGGGAGATAATTTGAAAAGATACACCATGTACATGAAACGGGTGAGGCATCATCTCTGAAGTTATGGTCCAAAATTCCAAATCACCCTTTTTAATACGTTCATTGATGATTTTCATATTCATGGGCTTGTTGTTTATAGAGAGCATATTCTGTTCGCTGATTGGACCGTTGTCGTCTGCCATATCCATATCTAGTGTCAAGCTGCGTTTTATGGCGACCTGCTTATCGGTTTCAGTATAATATGCAATGTTGTTTAGCTTTTCGGGAAGTGTGCCAGAGGCTTGTGACAGTTTGTTGGTACGTAGTTCTAGTACACGCTGTACAGGGCTGTCTGGTGAAAAAAGTGTACTCATTAACTCGTCTATTTCACCAATATTATCAATGTTTTCTAGGGCTATCCCTTCTGGATCCGCTGGCAGAAATTCTGCCATAAAAGCAAGAGATTTGTGGTTTGTAAGATCAATCATGATCTCATTTCTTTCACCTGGTGCCATAGTAAGGCTTGTTATTTGTACAGGCTTGTTCAGGAAGCCACCTTCTGTGGCAATTTTGTAAAAGGGGATGTTGTCAGTAAAATAGAAACGATAAAATCGTGCGTTAGAAGCGTTGAGCACCCTCAGTCGCACCCATCCAGCTGGTACGTTGAGATAAGGGTTAATTGTGCCGTTGATAACCAAAGTCTCTTCTCTAAACCCATCCATAATCTGTGCATTCGTTACTGTATAGGGTTGCATTTTTCCATCAATAAATGTGCGGTCTTGAACTATCAATGGAATGTCATTGACACCATAATTTTTAGGTAAGGGGAGTGCTTGCGAATTATCATCTTCAATCACATATAAACCAGCTAAGCCCGCATGAACATGCTCCGCCGTTTTACCCATAAGATGTGGGTGATACCAACTTGTACCCGCTTCTTGTACGATAGGTAAATCTACTATCCTAGAGCTATCAGGAAGAATTTTACCTTGCGGTCCACCATCAACTTTCCCTTGTACATGCAATCCATGTCCGTGAACAGTTGTAGGTTCTTCTAGTTCATTTGTAAAACGTATACGCGTTGTTTCACCTTTATATAATCGTATTGTAGGACCAAGATATGATTGATTGAAACCTTTAGTATCACTTTTAGTACCAGAAAAGAACGCATGCTTTGCGTTTTGCAATATTAATGTTATATTATGATTGACTTCACGACTATCTATCAAATCTGGGATAAAAAGTGGACTTTCCTGTGTGTATGTTTTTACTTTATCGGACACATTTAATATAAAAATTTCGTGTGCAATAAAACTTAAAGAAGTTAATAATAATGCTGTAATAACAATTCTTTTCATAGCCTCATTTCCTTGAATAATCCTAGATTGTAGTGTATGTAGTTGCGTGAGTTCGTATTTACAAAGGATGATATATACAATTAGTTCTCTTAGAGCAAGCTTCTCTTCATTCCTGCATTTTGTACGTGTTGCAAGGAAATATGCCAAGATCAGAAATCAAACTCGTGTAAGGCGTTGCAACACATTGGTAAGTATAAGAATTTTGCATAACGCAAAAACTTTTTTCAGCGATTTCTTGCATGTATACACTGTGTCTATAACAATATTCATGCACCAAA
>JAPKNN010000018.1:0-10610 GCA_040266715.1 Paracoccaceae bacterium | reverse complement strand
GGTACCACTACCTGTAATTATATCATTACCTGCTAAACCATGAAAAATTGTTGCAATAGCGTCATCATTGGCGGTAAGGGTATCGGCGGCGGCACTACCATACACATAGCTATCACCCGTAACACGGCCGTTATCTGTTATCGTCCAGCCATATCCCCCATCTGCTGTAGAATCGGTTAATCGAGCACGTGCTGTAGCATGTGTGTAGTTTATTCCACCTGCTCCGAATGATACCCCCGTGTTAATTGCTGTTTCACCCGCCACAGTATTAAGTGTGGACCAACCCAACAATAATGCATCATAATTCTCACTACTCATAACGCTACTTTCAAACATGCGGCTAGCATCTGTTAAAGAACTGATATCCCATCCCCCGATATCCTGATTGAAAGAAGTGGCTCTATAAAACATCTCTCTCATATTAGTCACAGAACTAATGTCCCAACCCCCTATATCAGCATTGAAAGCATAGGCAAAAACAAACATACCCTCCATATTAGTCACAGAACTTACATCCCAACCCCCTATATTATGGTTGAAAACAGAGGCATAATTAAACATACTGCTCATATCCGTTACAGAGCTGACATCCCAACCCCCGATATCTTGATTGAAAGCATAGTTTAAACTAAACATACCGCTCATAGTCGTTACAGAACTGACATCCCAGCCCCCGATATCTTGATTGAAAGAATTGGCACTTTCAAACATAAACCTCATATTCGTAGCCTTAGAAACATCAAGCCTACCAGCATTAGTTGGAATACCATTACCTCCAGAAAATAAAGCTGCTAAATTTGCACTTTGAGTATCAATGATTTCTAGTATTTTAGCCTCTGTTAATGGGTCAGTCTCAGCAGCCAGAGTATTACGATACCTTGAAAGAAGAGCATCATTCACACCAGAACTCAATAGCTTTAATTCATCAGAGCGAATACTGCTATAATCATCGTCAGTAATAGCAAGTATCTTATCTAACACAGCCTGTGCAGAAGAGGCAGAAGATACCGTAACATAAATTATACTGCTTGAACTATAATTAGCACTCGTACCACGTAAGACAATTCCATACATATTATCAACTGCAGATGACGCATCATAGCTAGCATCACCTATAAATTCTAACACATTACCGTTCACCCTAAATAAAGAGGTATTATCTACTCCCCCTGCTAAGGCTTCTAATGTATATGTAATCGTAGCGCCCCCACTATCTGTAGCATCAAACTCTCCTAAGCTGTAAGGATTAGTTGCAGAGCTACCACCATTAGCAATAGCCCTATGTATAGAATTAGCCATCATCAGAGGTTCTACTATATTGATTGTTAAGGCTTGAATTGACGTATGTATGCCATCCGAAACGCTCAGAGTAACGCTATATTGCCTTTTAGTTTCATAATCCACAGACGTATTGAAGCTTAACTCACCTGTATTCGTATCAATAATAAACGAAGCCACATCCGTTCCACCCAAGCTATAACTCAAGCTACCGACTATATCAGTTTTCATAACCGAGGGGGTATAGATAGCTGTGTTGGCAGCAATATTTCCTAATACAGGAAACGCATGTGCCCGACCATTGCTAAAGATAATGGCATTATCATTTAAGGTTATGAATGTGCCATCGGATATATAGTTATCTAAAACTGTATCGGAAATGCCTTCAAATGTTATATTTACGCTGCCAAAACTACCATTTGTGATAGTTAAAACACCATTATTACTACTGTCAAGAGACGTTGTAACGAAATTCGTAATATCTGAATCAGCAGTATCCGTGGTGAGGTTATACCCGTCATAACCTAAGCCAATTAAAAGATTGCTTATGTCTATTGTATCACCTTGTGATTGAGAGAAATCACGTATCGTATCACTGCCCCCATTATCGTATAGATAATAGAATGTATCAGCACCCGCACCACCTGTAAGAATATCATTACCTCTGCCACCATAAATCTTGTCATTGCCATCACCACCCGTAATTGTATCATCACCGGCTAAACCATGGAAAGTTGTTGCAATAGCACTATCAGTGGCGGTGAGGGTATCGGCGGCGTCTGTGCCATACACATAGGCATCACCAGTAACACGTGTGTCATCTGATATACTCCAGCCATATCCGCCATCAGTGATTGCATCGGTGAATCGAGCACGCGCTGTGGCATTTGTGTAACTCATTCCTTTTGCCCCGAATGTTACGCCCGTGTTAATTGCTGTTTCACCCTCAACACTATTAAGTGTAGACCAACCCAACAATAAGGCATCATAATTCTCACTACTCATAGAGGTACTTCGAAACATCTGAGTCATATTTGTTACAGAACTAATATCCCAACCCCCGATATCCTGATTAAAAGCACGAGCAGCAACAAACATATTCTCCATAGTTGTTACAGAACTGACATCCCAACCCCCGATATCTTGATTAAAAGCACGAGCAGCAGAAAACATATCTTGCATATCAGTCACAGAACTGACATCCCAACCCCCGATATCCTGATTGAAAGAATTGGCACTTTGAAGCATAGAACTCATATTCGTTACAGAACTCACATCCCAACGCCCTATATCCTGGTTGAAAGACTGGGAACCAAGAAACATACCCTGCATATTCGTTACAGAACTCACATCCCAACCCCCGATATCATCATTGAAAGAAGAGGAACCATTAAACATATTCAGCATATTCGTGGCCTTAGAAACATCAAGCCTGCCAACATTAGTTGGAATATTAGCACCAAAAAGATATAAATTAGATAAATCTGCACTCTGGGTATCAATGATTTCTTGTATTTTAGCTTCTGTTAATGGGTCAGTCTCAGCAGCCAGAGCATCACGATATTTTGTAATAAGAGCATCATTCACACCAGAACTCAATAACATTAATTCATCAGTGCGGATACTGCTATAATCATCGTCAGTAATAGCAAGTATCTTATCTAGCACAGCCTGTGCAGAAGAGGCAGAAGATACCGTAACATAAATTGTACTGCTTGCACTATAATTATCACTAGTGGCACGTAACACAATTCCATACATATTATCCACTGCAGATGACGCATCATACGTAGCATCACCTATAAATTCTAACACATTATCATTGAGCCTAAATAAAGAAGTATTATCTTCTCCCCCTGTTAAAGCTTCTAATGTATATGTAATCCTAGCGCCTCCACTATCTATAGCATCAAATCCACCTAAGCCGTAAGGATTAGTTACAGAGCTACCACCATTAGCAACAGCCCTATGTATAGAATTAGCCATCATCAGAGATTCTACTATATTGATTGTTAAGGCTTGAATTGACGTATGTATGCCATCCGAAACGCTCAGAGTAACGCTATATTCCGACTTAGTTTCATAATCCACAGACGTATTGAAACTTAACTCACCTGTATTCGTATTAATAGTAAACGAACCCGCATCCGTTCCACCCAAGCTATAAGTAAAGCCACCGACTGTATCAGTATCCGTAACAAAGGGTGTATAGATAGTGTCGCCAGCAGCAATACTTTCTGCTACAGAAACCGCATGTGTCTGACCATCGGTAAAGATAGGTGCAGTGTCATCAACGTCACCTATATTGATTGTTAAGGCTTGAATTGACGCATGTATGCCATCCGAAACGCTTAGAGTAACGCTATATTGTGCTTGTGTTTCATAATCCACAGACGTATTGAAGCTTAACTCACCTGTATTCGTATCAATATTGAACGAACCCACATCCGTTCCACCCAAGCTATAACTCAAGCTACCGACTGTATCAGTGTTCATAACCGAGGGGGCATAGATAGTTGTGTTGGCAGCAATATTTTCTAATACAGAAAACGCATGTGCCTGACCATTGCTAAAGATAATGGCATTATCACTTAAGGTTATGAATGTGCCGTCGGATATATAGTTATCTAAAATGGCTGTATCGGTAATACCTTCAAATGTTATATTTACGCTGCCAAAACTACCATTTGTGATAGTTAAAACGCCATTATTACTACTGTCAAGAGACGTTGTAACGAAATTTGTAATATCTGAATCCGCTGTATCCTCAGTGAGGTTATACGCGTCATAACCTAAGCCAATTAAAAGATTACTGATGTCTATTGTATCACCTTGTGATTGAGTGAAATCACGTATCGTATCACTGCCCGCATTATCGTATAGATAATGGAATGTATCAGCTCCATCACCACCTGTAAGAATATCATTACCTCTGCCACCATAAATCTGGTCATTGACATCACTACCCGTAATTGTATCATCACCTGCCAAAGCATGGAAAGTTGTTGCGATAGCGTTATCATTGGCGGTAAGGGTATCGGTGGCGGCACTACCATACACATAACCATCACCAGTGACACGGCCGTCATCTGATATCGTCCAGCCATATCCCCCATCTGCGGTTGCATCGGTTAATCGAGCACGTGCTGTAGCATGTGTGTAGCTCCTTCCAACTGCTCCGAATGTTACGCCCGCGTTAATTGCTGTTTCACCCACTACACTATTAAGTGTGGACCAACCCAACAATAATGCATCATAATTCTCACCACTCACACCGCTACCATCAAACATGTTACTAGCATTTGTTAGGGAACTAATATTCCAACCCCCTATATTTTGATTGAAATCAGTGGCACCAGAAAACATACTATTCATATTAGTTACATTAATAACATTCCACCCCCCTATACCCTGGTTGAAAGAAGAGGCACCATTAAACATAGCCTCCATATTCGTCACACTAATAACATTCCACCCTCCTATATTCTGATTGAAATCAGTGGCACCAGAAAACATCTCCGCCATATCCGTTACAGAACGAACATCCCAACCCCCTATATTCTGATTAAAATCAGTAGCACCAGAAAACATCTCCGCCATATCCGTTACAGAACGAACATCCCAACTCCCTATATCCTGATTGAAATCAGTAGCACCAGAAAATATACCCCCCATACCCGTTACAGAACTGACATCCCAACCCCCTATATCCTGATTGAAAACAGAGGCATTTCGAAACATACTGCTCATATTCGTCACAGAACTGACATCCCACCCCCCGATATCACCATTGAAAGAAGAGGCATTACTAAACATACTCGCCATATTTGTTACAGAATGAACATTCCACTCCCCGATATCACCATTGAAAGAAGTGGCTGAAGCAAACATGGTCTCCATATTTGTTACAGAACTGACGTCCCAACCCCCGATATCACCATTGAAAGAGTTTAAAACAAACATACTCTTCATATTCGTGGCCTTAGAAACATCAAGCGTACTAATATTAGCTGGAATAACTCGACCAATGGTAAATAAACTTTCCAAACTAGCACTTTGGGTATCAATGATTTCAAGTATTTTAGCTTCTGTTAATGGGTCATTCTCAGCAGCCAGAGCATCACGATATCTTGTAATAAGAGCATCATTCACGCCAGAACTCAATAACTTTAACTCATCAGAGTTGACGCTGCTATAATCATCGTTTGTAATGGCAAGTATCTTATCTAAAACAGCCTGTGCAGAAGAGGCCGAGGATACCGTAACATAAATTATACTGCTTGTACTGTAATTACCATTCGTGGCACGTAACACAATTCCATACGTATTATCAACTGCAGATGACGCATCATACGTAGCATCACCTATAAACTCTAACACATTATCATTGAGCCTAAATAATGAGGTATTATCTGCTCCCCCTGCTAAAGCTTCTAATGTATAGGTAATCCTAGCGTCTTCACTATCTGTAGAATTAAATGTGTGTACAGTATGAGGATTAGTTGCAGAGCTGCCACCATTAGCTACGGCAAAATGGAGTGAACGAGCAAGTGTAAATGTCCCAGTATTAGCCAAGATGAATGTGCCATTGGATATATATTCATCTAAAATTGTATCGGAAATGCCTTCAAATGTTATATTTACGCTGCCAAAACTACCATTTGTGATAGTTAAAACGCCATTATTGCTACTGTCAAGAGACGTTGTAACGAAATTTGTAATATCTGAATCCGCTGTATCCGTGGTGAGGTCATGTGCGTCATAACCTAAACCAATTAAAAGATTACTAATGTCTATTGTATCACCTTGTGATTGATTGAAATCGCTTATCGTATCACTGCCTGCATTATCGTATAGATAATAGAATGTATCAGCTCCTTCACCACCTGTAAGAATATCATTACCTCTGCCACCATAAATCTGGTCATTGCGACCACCACCCGTAATTGTATCATCACCGGCTAAACCATGGAAAGTTGTTGCGATAGCACTATTAGTGGCGGTGAGGCTATTGGCGGCGTCTGTGCCATACACATAGGCATCACCAGTAACACGTGTGTCATCTGATATACTCCAGCCATATCCGCCATCAGTGATTGCATCGGTGAATCGAGCACGCGCTGTGGCATTTGTGTAACTCATTCCTTTTGCCCCGAATGTTACGCCCGTGTTAATTGCTGTTTCACCCTCAACACTATTAAGTGTAGACCAACCCAACAATAAGGCATCATAATTCTCACTACTCATAGAGGTACTTCGAAACATCTGAGTCATATTTGTTACAGAACTAATATCCCAACCCCCGATATCCTGATTAAAAGCACGAGCAGCAACAAACATATTCTCCATAGTTGTTACAGAACTGACATCCCAACCCCCGATATCTTGATTAAAAGCACGAGCAGCAGAAAACATATCTTGCATATCAGTCACAGAACTGACATCCCAACCCCCGATATCCTGATTGAAAGAATTGGCACTTTGAAGCATAGAACTCATATTCGTTACAGAACTCACATCCCAACGCCCTATATCCTGGTTGAAAGACTGGGAACCAAGAAACATACCCTGCATATTCGTTACAGAACTCACATCCCAACCCCCGATATCATCATTGAAAGAAGAGGAACCATTAAACATATTCAGCATATTCGTGGCCTTAGAAACATCAAGCCTGCCAACATTAGTTGGAATATTAGCACCAAAAAGATATAAATTAGATAAATCTGCACTCTGGGTATCAATGATTTCTTGTATTTTAGCTTCTGTTAATGGGTCAGTCTCAGCAGCCAGAGCATCACGATATTTTGTAATAAGAGCATCATTCACACCAGAACTCAATAACATTAATTCATCAGTGCGGATACTGCTATAATCATCGTCAGTAATAGCAAGTATCTTATCTAGCACAGCCTGTGCAGAAGAGGCAGAAGATACCGTAACATAAATTGTACTGCTTGCACTATAATTATCACTAGTGGCACGTAACACAATTCCATACATATTATCCACTGCAGATGACGCATCATACGTAGCATCACCTATAAATTCTAACACATTATCATTGAGCCTAAATAAAGAAGTATTATCTTCTCCCCCTGTTAAAGCTTCTAATGTATATGTAATCCTAGCGCCTCCACTATCTATAGCATCAAATCCACCTAAGCCGTAAGGATTAGTTACAGAGCTACCACCATTAGCAACAGCCCTATGTATAGAATTAGCCATCATCAGAGATTCTACTATATTGATTGTTAAGGCTTGAATTGACGTATGTATGCCATCCGAAACGCTCAGAGTAACGCTATATTCCGACTTAGTTTCATAATCCACAGACGTATTGAAACTTAACTCACCTGTATTCGTATTAATAGTAAACGAACCCGCATCCGTTCCACCCAAGCTATAAGTAAAGCCACCGACTGTATCAGTATCCGTAACAAAGGGTGTATAGATAGTGTCGCCAGCAGCAATACTTTCTGCTACAGAAACCGCATGTGTCTGACCATCGGTAAAGATAGGTGCAGTGTCATCAACGTCACCTATATTGATTGTTAAGGCTTGAATTGACGCATGTATGCCATCCGAAACGCTTAGAGTAACGCTATATTGTGCTTGTGTTTCATAATCCACAGACGTATTGAAGCTTAACTCACCTGTATTCGTATCAATATTGAACGAACCCACATCCGTTCCACCCAAGCTATAACTCAAGCTACCGACTGTATCAGTGTTCATAACCGAGGGGGCATAGATAGTTGTGTTGGCAGCAATATTTTCTAATACAGAAAACGCATGTGCCTGACCATTGCTAAAGATAATGGCATTATCACTTAAGGTTATGAATGTGCCGTCGGATATATAGTTATCTAAAATGGCTGTATCGGTAATACCTTCAAATGTTATATTTACGCTGCCAAAACTACCATTTGTGATAGTTAAAACGCCATTATTACTACTGTCAAGAGACGTTGTAACGAAATTTGTAATATCTGAATCCGCTGTATCCTCAGTGAGGTTATACGCGTCATAACCTAAGCCAATTAAAAGATTACTGATGTCTATTGTATCACCTTGTGATTGAGTGAAATCACGTATCGTATCACTGCCCGCATTATCGTATAGATAATGGAATGTATCAGCTCCATCACCACCTGTAAGAATATCATTACCTCTGCCACCATAAATCTGGTCATTGACATCACTACCCGTAATTGTATCATCACCTGCCAAAGCATGGAAAGTTGTTGCGATAGCGTTATCATTGGCGGTAAGGGTATCGGTGGCGGCACTACCATACACATAACCATCACCAGTGACACGGCCGTCATCTGATATCGTCCAGCCATATCCCCCATCTGCGGTTGCATCGGTTAATCGAGCACGTGCTGTAGCATGTGTGTAGCTCCTTCCAACTGCTCCGAATGTTACGCCCGCGTTAATTGCTGTTTCACCCACTACACTATTAAGTGTGGACCAACCCAACAATAATGCATCATAATTCTCACCACTCACACCGCTACCATCAAACATGTTACTAGCATTTGTTAGGGAACTAATATTCCAACCCCCTATATTTTGATTGAAATCAGTGGCACCAGAAAACATACTATTCATATTAGTTACATTAATAACATTCCACCCCCCTATACCCTGGTTGAAAGAAGAGGCACCATTAAACATAGCCTCCATATTCGTCACACTAATAACATTCCACCCTCCTATATTCTGATTGAAATCAGTGGCACCAGAAAACATCTCCGCCATATCCGTTACAGAACGAACATCCCAACCCCCTATATTCTGATTAAAATCAGTAGCACCAGAAAACATCTCCGCCATATCCGTTACAGAACGAACATCCCAACTCCCTATATCCTGATTGAAATCAGTAGCACCAGAAAATATACCCCCCATACCCGTTACAGAACTGACATCCCAACCCCCTATATCCTGATTGAAAACAGAGGCATTTCGAAACATACTGCTCATATTCGTCACAGAACTGACATCCCACCCCCCGATATCACCATTGAAAGAAGAGGCATTACTAAACATACTCGCCATATTTGTTACAGAATGAACATTCCACTCCCCGATATCACCATTGAAAGAAGTGGCTGAAGCAAACATGGTCTCCATATTTGTTACAGAACTGACGTCCCAACCCCCGATATCACCATTGAAAGAGTTTAAAACAAACATACTCTTCATATTCGTGGCCTTAGAAACATCAAGCGTACTAATATTAGCTGGAATAACTCGACCAATGGTAAATAAACTTTCCAAACTAGCACTTTGGGTATCAATGATTTCAAGTATTTTAGCTTCTGTTAATGGGTCATTCTCAGCAGCCAGAGCATCACGATATCTTGTAATAAGAGCATCATTCACGCCAGAACTCAATAACTTTAACTCATCAGAGTTGACGCTGCTATAATCATCGTTTGTAATGGCAAGTATCTTATCTAAAACAGCCTGTGCAGAAGAGGCCGAGGATACCGTAACATAAATTATACTGCTTGTACTGTAATTACCATTCGTGGCACGTAACACAATTCCATACGTATTATCAACTGCAGATGACGCATCATACGTAGCATCACCTATAAACTCTAACACATTATCATTGAGCCTAAATAATGAGGTATTATCTGCTCCCCCTGCTAAAGCTTCTAATGTATAGGTAATCCTAGCGTCTTCACTATCTGTAGAATTAAATGTGTGTACAGTATGAGGATTAGTTGCAGAGCTGCCACCATTAGCTACGGCAAAATGGAGTGAACGAGCAAGTGTAAATGTCCCAGTATTAGCCAAGATGAATGTGCCATTGGATATATATTCATCTAAAATTGTATCGGAAATGCCTTCAAATGTTATATTTACGCTGCCAAAACTACCATTTGTGATAGTTAAAACGCCATTATTGCTACTGTCAAGAGACGTTGTAACGAAATTTGTAATATCTGAATCCGCTGTATCCGTGGTGAGGTCATGTGCGTCATAACCTAAACCAATTAAAAGATTACTAATGTCTATTGTATCACCTTGTGATTGATTGAAATCGCTTATCGTATCACTGCCTGCATTATCGTATAGATAATAGAATGTATCAGCTCCTTCACCACCTGTAAGAATATCATTACCTCTGCCACCATAAATCTGGTCATTGCGACCACCACCCGTAATTGTATCATCACCGGCTAAACCATGGAAAGTTGTTGCGATAGCACTATTAGTGGCGGTGAGGCTATTGGCGGCGTCTGTGCCATACACATAGGCATCACCAGTAACACGTGTGTCATCTGATATACTCCAGCCATATCCGCCAT
>JAPKNN010000017.1:0-11696 GCA_040266715.1 Paracoccaceae bacterium | reverse complement strand
GGTGATTCCTTCTAATGGTCTTGTGTTATCACACAAGCTTGCTGACACCCCATGGGCGGGTAAACTTGGCAAACAAGGAGGCTGGATGGTGGCTCTAAAACGCCTTAAGGGGTATTGTTGTAAAACTATAAAAATTCAAGGGCGTGCGGTACGAAGTGCGTGTATACCGATTGCTGATTATGTGTGTGCTAAGGAGAAGGAGCACTACAATGGAGACAATTATGAGTATGAGTAAAACGATTATGAATGACTTGATGTTAACGATATTCTGGGCAAATTTTTAGGTGTTTTGTTTGCCAGAATGGGTAAAAGGTGGAGATTTTATGCCTCCTACTCGGTCTCCACCTTTACCGTTTGTGTATGGAAATGTAGAACGTATTATGGATGTTTTATTAAACTATAAACCAGCAGGCAAAGTGATTGAGTCTTTTCATAAGGACACGCAAAGCCGTATTAAGTGGATTATGGGTCCTGTGGGTTCGGGCAAGTCTTCCGCCACAATTATGGACCTGTTTATGCGTGCGTGTATGGTGCAAAAACCCAATAGAGACGGAGTAAGAAAAACGCGTATTGTTATTGTAAGAGATGTGTGGGGAACATTGTTTGAAACGACCTTTGTAACATATAGGCAGTGGATTAATCCCGATTTTTTTGGCAAAACTGAGGGTTCACGTGCTGCTGGATATTTTAAACACATAATTAAGACGCAGTTACAAGATGGTACATGGCTTGATTATGAATGTATTTTTATACAATGCAAAGATGAACAGGAAACAATTAATAAGCTACGTAGTCTTGAGATTACTTCTGCCTTATTAGCAGAGGGCGATAGATTGCCACTTATTGTGTTAAGTGAGATTTTACAACGGATAGGACGTTACCCAAGTAAGAGCGATGGTGGAGCGACTGCTCCTGTTGTGGTGATTGATTCCAATGCACCATCAAAAGAAAATTATTTATATGAAATGTGTTTTGATAATACTCCGCCTGATAATATGCGTGTGTTTGTGCAGCCACCAGGAGCAACTGAGGAATACCCTTATTTTCATCCAGATGCAGAGAATAAGGATAATTTACCTGAGGATTATTATGCACAGCAAAGAATAACATTATTGTCAATGCCTGATGGTGCGGCCAAAGTTAAGCGGCAGATTGAAAATATAGCGGGTTATAGTGATACGAGTAATAGGGTGTATGATAATTATATGCCTGAATTACATCTTGCTAAAAAAGCAATCGCTTTTAATAAACAATCGCCGCTTTATATTGGTTTAGATGCTGGTTTAAACGCTGCTGCAGTTTTTGTGCAAAGCCGTAATGATGGTGGATTGTGTGTTTTAGGGGAGCTTTTTTCTATACATGAGAAGCTAACAGTATATGAATTTGCTGATTTGCTTGTTGGCTATATAAAGCAGCATTTTGCGGATATTAATTTTACTAACATAGTGGCGGTAGCTGACCCCAGTGCAGGCAATATGAGTGCTTTGTCGCAAGACAAAATGTCGTGGATAGACACGCTTATGGAAAGAACACAGATAAAAATTAAGGAAGCTGAAACCAATGCCACACAGCAGCGTATTAGTGCCGTGAAGCATTTATTTAACAGTTTAAGCAAAGGCGTACCAAAAATATTAATTGACCCATCTTGTGTGAATTTACGTAAAGGCTTTTCGCGTGAATATTGTTTTAGAAAACACACAACGGAGCCAATAAAAAACGATTATTCGCACTTACAAGATGCGTTGCAATATATTGTTATGCATTTAACGGGTGGAACTTATGCAGGGCAAAGAAAACAGAGGTTTGTTGTTAAAACATATGCACCATATGACGCATTTGAAGCACATTAAGAAGGGAGTAATATTATGCTACATACAGGCATGAATAATGTTTTTATTAACACAGAAACGGATAAAAAGTTACAATTTTTACTTAATAATATACGTGAACGCGATAAAAAAGAGGTTTTGGCAAGGCGTTTTCATGATGACATTGAGCGTGTTTATTCAGAATTTATACAGATACACCAAGCACAGATGCTAGATTGTGTGTATTTTTGGAGTAATGCTAATGACACAGTTATTTTTTGCTATGGCGTTGTTGTCAAAACGCCCAAAGTTGGGCAGGTTTTTTTTCTTACAAATGGTGATGTAAAGCAGTGTGATTTTATATCGGTAGCAAGAGGTGCACAAAAACAATTAGGCGATTGTATGAACCGTTTTCATCGTCTTGAGTTAGAAGCTTTGCAGGGTGATGAAAAGATGGATAATTTTATTAAATTATTTGGTTTTAAGCAGGAATGCATTTTATCTCAAGCTGGAAAAAACAAGGAAAATTATGTGCTTTATAGCAGAACATTATAACACGCACATGAAATGCAACGATGATAACCCACATTAAATAAGGAGAATATAGCAAGATGTGTATTTTTTCAAGCCCCAGCCCCTCTATTATTACCCCTGAACCACGCAAAATGTACTTATCGGAGGAGGAAGCACGACGCAATGCGGCTTATGAAAGATTAACAGAAAAAAGCAACGGATTTAGTCAGCATATTTTAAGAAAAAAAAGGAGCCCTTTGCAAGGGCGTAAACAAGCAAGTAATTTAAAACAGACATTAGGAGGGTAATTGTTATGCCAGATGGTGGTAGCAATAAGCATAATGCCGAAATCATTATGAAACGTTATGAAAATGCATGTGTTGCACATGGTCAATGCGTGCCTATATGGAAACAGGTCGATAAATATTTTGGTATTGCTGATAGGAGCCATTCACCAGACAATATGAGCGGGCGTGGCAAAGGTGGAGCGGTTAAAGATTCGGTTGGTTTTATGGCAGCACAAACTTTAATTAGTGCTTTGACGACAATGTGTTGCGGTCAACAAAATGACTGGTTTTGTTTATCTTTTGACACGCTTTCCTATGAAGATGAGTCTTTTGAATGGCTTGAACAGGTTAACAAAATTATGAAAAGTAGTTTTAGTGCTGCCAATAGTAATTTTTATAATGTTATACCTCAATTTTTTTCTGACATTGTGCATTATGGTAATGCGGTAAGTTATGATGAATATGATAGTGACAAAGACTATTTTAATGAGATGGTGCCTAGTATTAAAGATGTGGTGGTGGAATATGATATATATAGTTTGCCTGTAGGCGTTTTTAGGAAGGTTTATTTTACGGCTTTGCAGGTTAAGGCACATTTTCCAGAAGTGAGTGTACCTGAAAAAATTACAACGGCATTAGATAATAATAGCGTTGATAAGTTTTCATTCATTCATTTTGTTGGAAATAATGAATTTTATAACCCCTCCCACAATTTTAACGCGGCTGAAAACAAGCCCTATGTCAGTGTGTGGATTTTTTGCGATGATAAGCCTGCAGTTTTTTATGAGAGTGGTTATTATGAAATGCCTTATTATACAGGGGCTACGAATATTACGGGGCGTTATGGATATGGGTGTGGGTATGCTGAAATGGCGTTACCACATGTTAAGCAACTGAATAAAATTACGGATGATTATATGGCTGCTATGGCTTTTCACGCCCGCCCGCCTTTAATGACACGTGGTGACCCCTTAACGATATCGCGGGTTAAGCCTGGTGATGTTGTAGCTGGTGGAATTGGCAATTATGGACGCCCTGATATTGCGTGGATGCAGCAACCTAATAGTATACCTGTCGTACACACAACGCTGGTTGAATTGCGACAAGCCATTTTAGACATTTTTATGTTTCGCTTAATGCAACTTAAAAACCGTACGGGTATGACGGTTTCAGAAATACGCATGAGAGAAGCACAAGAGGCACAACAGATTGTGCCTTTATTAAGTAAAATACAAGCGGATTTATTGACGCCTAAAACTAATAGACGTTTTCAGCAGTTATTGCGTAATAAGAAAATTCCGCCACCACCTGATAATGTTGATTTAGAACGTATTGAAGTGAGTTTTACCTCAGAGGCTCAAAGGGTTGTTAAATCGCAAGATATTGCCCGTGTTATGCAATATACAGAAAGTATTATCACTCTTTCACAGACTAACCCAGACATTATTGATGTGCTTGATTTTGATAAAATACCAAAATGGCTAGCGGAGCAATACCATGTGCCAGCAAGTATTATACGCGATAGTGAGCAAATTAAAGACTTGCGTACTAGCAGGCAAGAACAGGCTCAATCTATGCAGGCTGCACAATTAGCCCCGCAAATGGCTGGTGCATTAAAACAGGTTGCCGAAGCCTCGCAGATTGCCAATGCTGACAATGCTAGCCAGCAAGCAAGTGATGTGATGGGTAAGCCAATATAGATAAGGGAAATTAACGAACAGAAAAAGAGGTATGTATATGACGCAATTACCGATTACTATTACAGCAAGCAAAGAAGAATATTTGGTATTACGCCATGCCTATGGTGATGATGATGCTCAGATTACGTCCATCATAGAACAGGCACGGGAATGTATAGAAAATTGTGCAATACTTTGTAAAGAGTTGCTGAGAGTAACACATATTGAACGTTCACTCTATGTGTTTAATGAAACAAATGGCAAAGATGAAATGCTATTTAATACAGGGCGTTTAGCTACAATGCAGTATTTGTATTTGTTAGCTTCTATGCACACACACCACATTAATTATAAAAATGACAACAAAGGAGATTATTATGAAGAACAATACGAATAGTGCAGAAATACAAGATGACACACCACAGGAGCAAGCTGATATGAATGAAAAATCAGCACCCACAATAGGAAGTTGGTTTGATACTATTGATGATGATAGTGTAAAGGAATATATTACTAAAAAGAATTTTCCTAATGTAACGGAACTGGCTAGATCGTACCAAAACATTGAAAAGACCTATGGTGGTAAAACAATTTCTGCCCCTGATTATGACAATGAATCACTGCCCGAATTTTTTAAAAAGAATGCGGATGTTTTTAAGGTTCCATCTCGTGCTGATGATTATGTATTGCAGGAATTTAAATTACCTGAGGGTATGGAGGTTGATAATGATTTGATGAATGCAGTAAAGCAAGCAGCGGTTGAAAATTCTATACCACCAGATTTTGTACAAGTTATAGCTGATGTATATGCACAATATGTGGCACAGAATTATGAAACCAATCAACAGACAGTTGAAGCAGAAAAAAGCAAAGCTATTGCCGCGTTGCAAAAAGAATGGGGTAAAAATTATGAAACCAATAGCCATATAGCAAAGCTTGCTATAGCTAATATGCAGTTGGCACCTGAGGAAGAAGAGGCTTTGCAACGCAGCATTGAGAGCCCTGTTTTGCTTAAACTGTTTCATAAATTAGGTCAAAATTTGTCAGAAGATACCATAAGGCAGGCTATGACACCACAAAAGCAAGATCAAGAGCGTTTGCAAGAAATAGCCAATGACCCCGCACTTGTCAAAAAATATGCCAAAGGCGACCCTGCTATAATCAATGAGATTGCAAGGATTAATGAAAGGCTTGCAAATAATGCGTGATTAAGGCTGAGCAATAGTGTGAGTATATATGTAAAGGCACGTTTATTATGCGTGCCTTTAGTATTTGAAAATGGGATGTAACAAGTGAAACAAAAGTGAAAAATTTTTTACAAAAAAAAACAAAAATCCTTTTTTTTAGCATGTTACAGGGTATTGCAACGTATTTTTTGTTATGTAAGATAGGTGTAGAAAAATTGGCAGATAAGTTATGTATGTAAATATATTATGTATGTAGACCTGTCTTTGACTATTGGAACAGACAATCGTTAGCAACGTAAAACAGAAGGCCTATTAGCTTCTTGTAAAGTAATAGATAACCTCCGAAAAAAAACAGATTAAAAAGATTATTTGAACCTATTTTGGAGAATTATTATGAATGATGAGATGCTTAAATTGTTTAAGCAACAAGTACAAACACATGCTGAGTTGTCTTTAGCGGCGTATACTTCGCGTATGATGCAAGCCTTAAATATAAAAACTACAGAGGGTTCTGCTGGAAGGGTAGAGATGGTGCGGCGTTATACCAATACCGAAACGCATACAAGAGACTTAACAGATAGTAGCTCACGCACACAATATTCGCAAACGTCAACACAGTCGGCGTATGTAGGGCCGTATTGTGAGTATTATGCTGAAAATATTAACGATTATGAAGTGCTTATACAAGGTAAAAACGTGCAGGCACATGCTATGGATTTGGCAAGAAATGCAATAGGGCAATTACACTATGCTTTTGATAGGCATTTTTGTAAAAAAGCTTTAGGGGAAGTTCTGGTAGGTAAGGCTAGTGACCAAAGAGAGCTCAAGAATTTTCCCGAAGAAAATGTGATAGCATCTACAAGTAAGACTAACCCCTTGCCACATGGTTTGACTATGGATAAAATCATTGCGGCACGAACCCTGCTTAATAAGAATGAAGCTATACAACAAAATTATCTGGGTAAAGATCCCGTACTGATTATTCCTGCGGAATGTCGTAACGATATGTTTAAGGATAGCCGCATGGTTTCAAGGGATTATATAGGCGGTAATAGTTTGCAGAGTTCTGACTATCCTATGATACAGGGTTTTAAGATTGTTGAATTTGAGGGTTTGCCCAAGAAAAAGGTTACTATTTCGGGTCAAGAATATGTTATTACACAGTGCTTGGCTCTTTACCCTAGTGCTATGCAAATGGTAAAGTGGAATATAGGCAAGCCTAAAACGCAAGTGGAAGTTGATATAGATAAACATGCTCAATTAAGCGTTTATATGGAGCTAATACAAAATTATGCCCGTGTGAGAGATGCTCATATTGTTGAAATACAGGTTTATTTACCAGGAACAACATTAGACGTACCAAAATTATATAAAGGGTAATATAGGTGGAAGACATTAATCACCCAGATATTAATGGTTCGGCTTTGAACAGCGGGGGAGCTGAAGTCTTAGGGGCTTCCCCTCTTTTTTTAGAGCGTGCGACAAAGGCCCTTTCGTTAATTGGTGAAATGGAATTAACACAAGACGATGTTAGCAATAAGAATAAAAACTATATGGTTTGTAAGCAATGGTATACCCATGTTTTAAAAAGCGTTTTGCTTACACATAATTGGTTTTTTGCTATTCGAGATGCTGTATTAAAAGTGGATACTTCACAAGATTATAAAGATCTATGTAGTCAGGATATGCCGTATGCTTTTGTGCTACCTAATAATTGTTTAAAGACGATAGATTTTTTTGGTCGACAATGTACATTAGTTACACAGAATATTGTTGTGGCGGTTCGTGATACTGATTTGCGAGTGAGTTATATTGCTATGTTAGATAATGTTGCTTTTGTGACTTATGTTGAAGAGTTGGTGTATTTGTATTTTATGATGTGTATAAAAAAATCACTTACGGGCGAAGATATTACTCGAGCTGAATATGATTTGTTTGATAAGGCAAAGATGAGGGCTATTACTCAACATAGCGGGCATGCACAGCAAAACTACAAGCAATATTACCCTCGTGATTATATAGATATGTAGATATGACTTTATTTAGTTCTGAGCATAAAACTTTTTCTGGCGGTATTTTTTCGCCTACTTTGATGGCACGTTCGGATGTAAGTAAATATGCTGATTCATTGTTGCGTTGTCATAATTTTATTGTAACGCGTTTTGGCACGTTAGAAAGCCGCAAGAATTTTGATGTGTTGTTTTCTATAACTGATTCTGAGAATGATATTACGCCTTGCTTATGTGGCTTTGGTGATGCTGATAGTATGCATATGACAATTATGGCAGGGCAACATTCTATTGGTATTGTGGATAATGATAGTGATTTATACATTACACAATTACCGCTTTTAAACAAAGGACAAAACACGCAACTTAATGATGAGTGGCTTGTAAATGATGCTCATATGTTACAAATTGGTGATGTGAAATATGCAGCTTATGATGATGGGAGTCGGTTTTTTAAGATATCGCGTTATACGGATAATAGGTCGATAGCGGGAATTGGTTTTGTTTTGGAGGATGTGGTTTATACGCATGCTCCTTATGGCAATGTATATGATAGCTCAATAAGTTTCTATAAAAAAACTGATGATAATGGAAAAGATATATTTATTGATTGTGATAATGCATTGACACCCGCTGAGAAAGGTGCAGGTTTGTCACGCGTTTTGCATGACCCTGCTAAAATATATTATAGCTCCTATGAATTGCATGAAAATGATGTGAGCGATATTCCCCTTTGGGTTGGCAATGAAGCGTATAACAAAGATGACAAGGTAAGAAGTGGCGGGCGTGTGTATAGAGCTGTGAATACGGCTAATGCGGGGGTAAATGTGCCAAGCCATAAACAAGGCCGTGTTGTTGCGGGCAAAAAAAACGTTGAGTGGGAGCATGTGCATGATGGGTATGTGATTTTGCAACAACAAGATACAAAAGAGCATTATAGCTATGAGGGCTATATGCCTGATAGCATTGCTAATGCATTTACTGAGAATGAAAAGGGGTTGGCTGAGCGAGCAAGTTTTAAATTTTGGAAGCCGAGTGATTTTAACTCTTTGCAACCGCAACGTTTTTGCCTGCATAAAGACCGCTTTGTGCTGGTTTCGGAAAATGGAAGGGATTTGCATTTTTCACGCACTGGTGATTGGTTTAATTTTTACAGGCCGTTAACAGAAGGAATGCCTGATGATGCAATGGTGTTACAAATTATATCTACCATTGGTATACACAACATTCAGTATATTTACCATGTATTATCGCTTAATGATGTGCTGGTTGTTTTGTGCAAAGATGGTGAGTTTATTATTAGTGATGGTGGTAATGGTTTGGCAGCGGATAGTTTTGTGGTTAAGCAAATAGGCACCAAAGGCAGCCATAGAGATGTTAGACCCTGTGTGCTTAATAATAGTGTTTTTTTTGCAGGTAGTGAAGGCACAACGCTTTATAGTATTAGTTATAAGGTGCAAAGGGATGGACGTGCAGGATATTGGCATATTGATGAAGCCAGCCTTTTTATTGGTAATTATTTACATGCAGGAATAAAACAAATTATAAGCCAGTCTTTGGAAGAAAGTCTTTTGTGGGTATTGCTGCATGATTCCACATTAATGGCATTAACCTATCAAGACGCACATAATATTGTTGCTTGGCATAGCCATGATATAGGAGATTATGACATTATACAGATGATTATATATCCTAAGGATAATCGATTATGGTTATTAACACAGAAACAGGAAAATACAGAAAATTGTTATTATGTTATGGCACAAGATGCAGGCAGATATGGCGTGACTGTAAATGAGAGTTTGGATTATATAACATCTTTTACGCCAGATGCGAATGATGTAAAAAAGCCTTTTAAAGCTGAGATAGTTTTTTTACCCCCTTTAGGAAAAAATCAAATCGCTTTGCCGCTTGGTATGACGTATCAATATATACGCGTTTTTATACGCATGTGTAATACAAAAAAAGTGCGTATATGTGCTTTTGTTGAAGACAAAAAAGTTCAAACAAAAGAATTTGATGCCAATGCCGATTATAGAATTATAGAGATGCATGTTACTTGTAATAAGAAGGATTACCAAGAATTGTGGCTTACTTTTGAAAGTGAGGGGAAAGTTGAGATTAACCAGATACGCTATGATTTTGATGTAGGGCAATGAATGAAAATAGGAGTGTTATATGTGTGATGCAGCATCGGCTTTTTTAGCGGCTTCAACAGGAATGCAAATTATTGGACTTGTGGATAGTAATAACAAACAGGCACAGGCACAGCGTGCGAATGCCGATATGCAACGCCAGCAAGCTGACAATGCCCGTGTGGATGCGGCACGCAACGTTGATGAGTATCAACGCAAGGCTCGTTATGCAAAGGGGCAATGGCGTAATGCAATGGCAAATAGCGGCGTGAATAATAATTATGGTAGCCCTTTGGATACTGCTATGCAAGGTTATGGAGGGCACAAAGCGGGTATGAGCCGCATAGCACAACAAGGACAGATAGGGTACATAGCGGGGCACAATGCAGCTAATGTGTTTGATTGGCAAGCCAAAAACACACAAAAGAGCAGTATGTATGGCGTGTTGAGTGAGGCTTTCCAATATGGCTGGAGAACCCGTAATAGTGATGATGAATAGGATGGCAATGCATGACTAACTCGTTTTTAAAACCTCCTTCTATTGGCGTGCCAACAACAACGCATTTTAGCAACGCACAACCGCTACGCAACCAAGCGAATGAGATGCGTGATGCTATGTTTGCCAATATGAAAAAGGTATCGGAGCAATTTTATGAAGAAAAAATGAAGGATGATAGCCTAGCTAGCCTTTTGAACTTTGATAGCGATATGCGGCAATATATAGATGAGACAGCCGATAAAAGCGGGGAGTATAATACCGATAAATTTAATAAGAAAATAAAAGAGGTGAGTGAGAAATATAGCAAACAGATAGGCAATGACAGGTATAAACAAGTTTATAGGCGAGATATTGGAGCCAAAACGCAGCGTTTGCATGACATGGCTATGCAACGTGCCAAAGTTCGCCGTGAAGCCATAACGCGTGACAATATGGTTGCGTATAATAAAAGGGTTATGGAAGAATTAGAGCAGATGTGGAAAAGCGATGCACCGCACATTAATGATGATGATATTATAATTGCTCAAAATGAAGCCTTAAAAAAGATTGCTGATTCTAGCTTACCAAAAAATGAAAAGCAAAAGATGATTGCAGATTTTAAGCAGCATAGTTTTGCAGGGCAGCTTAATGCATTCATAGAAAGGCAAGATTTTGAGGCGGCAACGCAATATGTTGAACAGTATGCTAACAGTAATAATATGAAGCTTAGTAAGCAGAGTTTACGCATAGCATACAAGCTGATAGAAGATAAGAAAAAAAGCTATGTTGCCCAGCAGCTGGATATTTTTGGCAATATAGAGTATGCATTAAAGACGCGTAGTTTTAGTGGTAAGAATGGTGAGGAAAGTTTGCAAACGGCTTTTGAGAATTATGAATTGGTAAAACCATTATTAAACAAAGATACTAAACAAAACATTCAATTTGTGTTGTGGCAAGCCAAAAAACGCTTGGCTGATTTGCCACCAGCTGAAATACAAAGCCAAATAGACACGCTTAATGCTGATAATAGCAACCATAAAAATGTGAGAAAAATACACTGGTTACAAAAAGAACTTAACCATAAGCAGGTGAGCTTGGCGGGGCAATATAAGCATCTTCTCACGGAGTTAACAACAGGTTCATTGTCAGAAACGCAACGTTTGGATATTGTTGCTGATATGCAACGCATTGCACAAGAAAGCCATAATTCTGAATTGATTGCAGAAGCACAAGAAATGCAAGGTTATGTGTATAAAACGCAGACTGATGGCATGAGTTTGCCTGAATTAACGCAAAGTTTAGATATGCTAAGAAGTGGCACAACCGCCCTTAAACAAAAAAATAACATTAACAATGCAATCCAGCATATAGAAAAACGCATAGCTTTGCTTATGCATGACCCTGTTGCAGTGGCAATGACTGAGAATATTATTAGTGATGATGCCGCTTTGAATAATGAGGGGTTTAATATGGAGGTTTTGCAAGAGCGTATGGAACTTATGGAATGGTTTACTAAGGACAGAAAACTGCCCGACCAGCAAGGAAAGACATATTTTACACAACAAGAAAAGCAGGTGATAAAAAATATATTGAGTCATGT
>JAPKNN010000016.1:0-13733 GCA_040266715.1 Paracoccaceae bacterium | reverse complement strand
ATTAGCAACGGCGGAATGAAGTGAACGGGCTAGCGTCAATGTTTCTGTATTATCAGTATCAGTGGAAGCACCACCACTACCGCCACCACATGCGTATAAAGCAGGTAACACCATCCACAAACTATACTGTAAGGAAAGTTTCTTACGCTTATCTGTGGTGTTAGGGGCTCTGCCGCAGGGTTTTACCTGTGTGCCAGATAATTCTTTGAATTCAGGTGCGGACACACATTCATTGCGTGTATAAGAGGTAAAATATCGCATAACTATTCCTTGAGCTTAATTAATTCATATCATCATGCACAATTACATGATCCAATCAGGTAATTCATAGTAAAGTTTAAAACAATTTATTCTTACAATGTAAATATCATTGCAAAGAATGCATGTCAATATGTTCAATAAATGGCGAATTATGTCACCTCACATGCACTAAAAAAATGTTTAGACAATGTTACTCTTACTCATTTAAGGGAAATATGCGTGGAGGATATCTTGCAGATTGCTAAGACAAAATAATTCAATATATGTTTGCATACATTTAAAAGACATGAAGTGGTCAGCAATCTTTAATGTAAGTTTTCATACCTTAACAATACATTATATAAACAAGGCTTAATAGGTAAAGCATTAACTTTACACAAGCTTAGCCGTGAAAAATAATAAAAACTGTCTAACTTTAAAAAGTCAAATATAAGAAAACAAAAAAATCAGATTTAAATCAATGACTTAAATGGTACAGCTGGGGGGACTTGAACCTCCGACCTCCTGATCCACAATCAGGCGCTCTAACCAACTGAGCTACAGCTGCATATATTTATTCCTTTATATTCTTATATTATGCGTAAAATCCCAAGAATAATAAATATCAATTTGAATTATCACCATTAAATAGCACGCATACTACTAATAAATTGCATCACTATGATTACTATAAATCTATAGAAAGAGAAGTTGTACTCGTCAAGTGAATTATAGATAAGTTAAAAATTTTTATATATTGTATTCGTAAAATGCTAATTACATATAGAAATTATATTTGAGAGGTAACAAAATGTAAAAATTGTGTGTATTGAAATGTATTATTGATATACATTGCTTATGTATTGTGCTATTTTGTTTACTATATATCTATAGTGCACCAAAGTGAGGTCAACATTTTGACACAATTAAGGGAGATATTAACAAATAAGCGAGCACTACGATGATTAAAGTAATTTATCTATAAGCAATAGACGCTATGATGAATAATCATAAAACATTTTACATAAGTATAGGGACACCACATGCAAAACGCAAGTAATTTTAAAAGGAAGTATGCATTGCTTCTTTTGTTTATCATTCCACTTCTATTAAGTTCGTGTAAAAATGAACAATCGGGTACTGCTATTGGAGCAGGAGTTGGTGGTTTGTTAGGCAGTCGTTTTGGAAAAACATCAGAATCAAAATTATTATATACAGGCATAGGAGCCGTATTAGGGGGAACGCTAGGCAACGCTATTGGAAAAAAGCTTGATGAAGTTGATAGACAAGCCGCAAGAGAAACGCAATTTAACACGTTAGAATATAGTCGGGCCGATATCGGGAACACATGGAGCAATCCCAAAACAGGTAATAAGGGTACGGTAGTTGCAGGAAAGCGATATGAAGAAAGAGGAAAAATCTGCCGAGATTATAGGCATACAATCTATATTGAAGGTAAGCCCGAAACCTTGAAAGGAGTTGCTTGCCGTAACAGCGACGGAACCTGGTCGGCACTTAATTAAAATACGGTTGTCTTAATTAAAATACGGTTGTCTTAATTAAAATACGGTTGTCTTAATTAAAATACGGTTGTCTTGGCAACAGCCTTAGATTAATATAATTGTGATGTGCCAGTCAGAATTGACGGTGTCATTTGTTGTGCTTTTCCTATCCTTAGCAACTGTTTGCATATCTAGTAAAAGACGTAACAGCAGTAAAGTCGCAAGGATCAGTTTACTGAAAAACGGCTTGTATCTTACTCTTCAACGTTTGCGCGTTAAAAGGCTTGACAATATAGTTATTAACACCAGCCTTTTTAGCCGCTATCACATTACTTGTTTTTGATTCAGCAGTTACCATGATAAAGGGGGTGGTGGCCATAGTTTCATTAGCACGAACTTCCAACAATAAATCATACCCTGTCATGGGTTGCATGTTCCAGTCCGATATTATGAGATTATAGGATCGTTCGGACAATTTTTCCATTGCTTGCTCGCCACTATTAGCGGCGTCAATATTCTCAAACCCTATTTGCTTAAGTAAATTACGGATTATTTGAACCATTGTTTGATAATCATCAATCACTAAAATTTTCATTGATAAATCTAAAGCCATAAATTCCTCCAATTTCTCCATAGCCTGTTTATGACTAAATGTAACATGTCAGGTTAAAGATTGGGTTAATTTTTGTTTTTAGTGTTGAAAATAATTTGTCTATCATTTCAAGAGATATTTTGTTATATATTTATATATAAGAAGGATATATTACTAGATAATAGGAGAGTGGCTATGGCTGAAACAGAATCACGTGGATATTACATAGAAGAATTGGAAAAAGGGCAAGAAGCCTCATTTTCAAAAACTATTACGGAGGCAGATATAGTCTTGTTTGTAGGTGTTTCTGGTGATGCAAATCCAGTGCATATTGATGAAGAATATGCACAAAAAACGCGATTCGGAGGGCGCATTGCGCATGGGATATTAGTTTCTAGTTTTATTTCTGCCGTTTTAGGTACAATTTTACCAGGACCAGGAGCGATTTATTTATCACAGACATTACAATTCAAGCGCCCAGTCAAAATAGGCGATACGGTTACGGCCCGTGTGCGTGTGGTTGATATAGATATTCAAAAAAATATTGTAGGCTTTAATTGTATGTGTACTGTTAAAGGGAAAACAGTAATTTCTGGCGAAGCCCAGATCTTAGTACCCTCTAAAAACACACCGTAAAAAAATTCTGAAAAATTGAAATCAAAGGGTTAGATTTTTTATGGCTTCTATTTATCAGGAGGAAAAGCTACCGCAGGAGCTGCGTGAAGGATGGTATGCAATTGGTAATTTTGATGGCTTACACAAAGGACATCAGGCGATTGTCAAACGTCTTAAAATTTTGGCAGGTACAGATTCTAAAGGAGTGATTACTTTTTCACCTCATCCAAAACGTTATTTTAATCCCGCAAAGCCACATTTCTATTTGTATTCACGACAAGAAAAATATGCTCTTCTTACGTCTTTGGGAATCGATATTATTATAGATTTACCATTCACACAAAGCCTCGCACAAATGGAAGCAGAACAGTTTATAGAAACTATTTTATGCGATCAATTAGGGGTAAAAGGTATAATAGTTGGGGAAGGATTTCGTTTTGGACGCGGACGCTTAGGTTCCGTTGAGACCTTAAAAAAGGCAGGGAAATCATGGGGTTTTTCGGTAGAAACCATTCCCCTTCTTTTTGGCACGCACAGTAAGCAAATGTATAGTTCTAGCTACATTCGGCAATTTTTATATGAAGGAAATCCAGCACAAGCGGCACAGATATTAGGGCGATTTTTTTCTTATAAAGGTGTGGTACAAAAAGGACGACAGATTGGTAGAACGCTAGGTTTTCCTACAGCCAATATTAAGATTCCTATAGAGCGTATGGTCAAACAGGGTATATATGTGGTATATGTGACATTGCCTGATGGTTCGCGATATCCATCTGTAGGGTATGTCGCAGATGAACAAGAGGATTCAACTGAACCAGGGTATGGTGTTTTTGAAGCGCATTTGGATAATTTTGATGGAGATTTATACGGTCACACCATTACAATAGAGCTATGTGACTACATTCGACAAGGAAGACAGTTCACCTCGCAGGATGATTTAATTAATCGCATACAAGATGATTGTAATAAAATGCGTGCATGGTTTAAGAAATAGAAAAAAGCGTAAGTAGCAATTGAAGGTAGAATTATGAACCAAAAAGAGCCAGTGTATTTTGGTTTTGATACGATTGATAGTGAAGAAAAATCGGCCAGAGTCTCCAATGTCTTTGATAGAGTGGCGCATAGATATGATATTATGAATGATATATCTTCTTTTGGCTTACATAGAATCTGGAAGCATATGGCTGTTGATGCGCTTAAATTATCTAAGCATAAAAAAAGAAAATATCGGGTTATAGACGTTGCCGCAGGAACTGGTGATATAAGTCGCTTAATTTCCAACAGATATGGAGACGGGGTGGAGCTCACTGTCTGCGACCCTAATAGTGATATGCTAGAGGTTGCTAAAAAAAGGCATGCGACACATGCATATGCACAAAATTGGCATTATGTTAAGGCTGAGGCAGAATTACTTCCCTTTGATGATAATAGTTTTGATGCGGTCATTATTAGCTTTGGTTTACGTAATTGTACCGATCCCCAAAAAGCTATGGCAGAATTTTCGCGTATTTTGCGGCCTATGGGACGTTTCGTATGCCTAGAATTTTCAATGCCAGAACAGGCTATAATCACATATCTCTATGATCTGTATAGTTTTTATTATTTACCTGTTTTGGGGTCAGTTATTGCAGGAGATGCCGAACCGTATCAGTATTTAGCGGAAAGTATTCGTAGTTTTTTTCCAAGCGATCACATTAAACAGATTATGCAAAAGCAAGGCTTTTCTACCCCACGACATGTATCGATAGAACAAGGTATTGTAGCCCTGTACAGTGCGTATAATATAAAAACGGTTGAAAGGTAATATTCAGTGTTATTTTATTTGCGTTTATTGTTGAGAGCGTGTCGGGCAGGGATTATCTGCCTGATTTATTTGCCAGCTATTTTACTAGCATATGGGTTTTATGGTTTGCGTAGGAAGAAACAGAAAAAAAAACAAGCCTATTTTATCGTACATGTAATAAAAAAATTAGGGCCAGCCTATGTTAAGATGGGACAATTTCTTGCGACACGCCCTGATATTATAGGAGCAGATTTTGCCGAATCTTTAAGTGAGTTACAAGATAAAATGCCCTCTTTTAGTCAAGTAGAAGCAGTTAAAATTCTACGTAGCGAGTGGCGAGGTAAAGGGCAAGAAGTTATTGATAATCTGACCCCTTCATTGGCGGCAGCTTCTATTGCGCAAGTACATAAATCATTTTGGATTGATGACAAGGGTAATAGACAATATGTGGCGATTAAAATTTTACGCCCTCATTTGGAAAAGAAATTTCTTATTGATGTATATGTTTTTAAACTTGTTGCAAAAATTATTGAATACTTGGTGCCTTCAAAAAGGCGATTAAAGCCTGTAACGGTAATAGAGTCTTTGATCAAAAGCGTGCGTATGGAAATGGATTTACGCTTTGAGGCTGCTGCTATGCAAGAAATGCGTGAGTATAACATTAACCATGATACTGCTTTTTTTATTCCATCAATATACTGGCCGCTGACTTCACATAAAGTACTTGTATCTGATTGGGTTGATGGTATGGCATTTACGAATATTGAGGCCATAAAAAGCGGGGGGTATGATTGTAAAAAACTGGCGCAGCAACTTATGCAAGGATTTTTAAAAAATGTTGTAGAAGATGGTTTTTTTCATGCTGATATGCATCAGGGAAATGTTTTTGCATTACCAAATGAAAAAATTGCTTTGGTTGATTTTGGTATTACTGGAAGACTTGATAAGCTCTGGCGGCGTTATTATGCTGAGATCATATATAGTTTTATAGTAGGTGATTATCAACGAGGGGCACGCGTACATTTTGAGGCGGGATATGTACCCCATACAGAAGACCCCTATGTTTTTGCTCAAGCTTTACGTTCAATTGCGGATCCTATTCAGGGAGCGCCTAGCAAGGATATATCTATCGCAAATCTGCTTATGCAACTTCTTGAAATTACAGATTTATTTAACATGCAGACGCAGGAAAAATTATTATTATTACAAAAAAATATGATCATTGTTGAGGGATTATGCCGCCAATTAGATCCCGATATTGATATTTGGCAAATTAGCCAGCCTATTATGGAGCAAGCAATCCGTGATAAATTAAATCCGTGTGGCATCGGCGAGGCTATAACGGAAAGTGTACAGTGGCATTATTTACCATTATTAAGAAAGCTTCCAGATTATTTGCATCGTTTGATAGATAAACCAACTGAAACGAAGAAGCCGATGTCTTTTGCGTATGCATTATTATGGGGTTTTTTGGGAGGGGTTGGATTTTTTATAGGTGTGTATTCGTCGCTATGGTTAATATATATGTAGGCTTTGTAAATGACCATTTTAAAATTAGTTGATAATAGTGATATGTCACATTCTTCACTCTGTGTAGTGTTGTCTGGGGGTATTGCAGTTTTAAAAACACTCGATGCCTTACGTTTACTTATGAAGGATGGGATAGGCGTTGAGGTAGTCATGACACGAGCTGCAGAGCAATTTGTTACGCCCCTTACAGTGGGAGCATTGACGCAGAACCCTCCCCATAGAGATATGTTTGACGTGGATCAAGAAAGTACAATGCGCCATATTGAATTATCTCGCAGGCATGACGCTGTTCTTGTTGCTCCTGCTACGGCCAATCGCCTTGCCAAAATGGCTCATGGTATTGCCGATGATTTAGCTGGGGCCGTTTTAATGGCCTCTAATAAACCTCTTCTTGTTGCTCCAGCAATGAATCATCATATGTGGTCACACCCCGCTACCCAGAGAAATTTAGCCCGTATTGAAGAAGATGGCGCGACTATTATACAGCCTGAAATAGGTGAAATGGCATGTCAAGAATTTGGTGTAGGACGTTTGGTTGAGCCTGCTATACTTGCACAACAGGTTAAGAAATTTCTTGCGTCTATATCCTGCACACCTTCTTTTTTAGAAACACTTGCTCATAAACATGTGCTGGTAACCTCAGGACCTACCATAGAGCCCATTGATCCTGTACGGTATTTAACAAATCATTCTTCGGGTAAGCAGGGTTATGCAATTGCACAGGCAGCACAGGAGGCAGGGGCGAAAGTTACGCTTATTTCAGGACCAACTTCTTTGGAAACGCCAAAAGGAGTTAGACGAATAAACGTAATGACGGCACAGGAAATGCATGATGCCGTTTTTAAGCAATTACCCGTAGATGTCGCCATTATGGTTGCTGCTGTTGCTGATTTTAGAGTCGTAACGACAGAAAAAAAGAAAATTAAAAAAGCAACTTTGGTAGGTGATAAGAAAAAAAATATATTGTCACTTGCAAGTAACCCTGATATTCTTTTTGATGTGGCACATTGTGCTAAACGTCCGCAAATTGTTGTTGGTTTTGCTGCCGAAACACATAATCTCATTGAAGAGGCTAAGCGCAAACGTGCAGATAAAAAATGTGATATCATAGTTGCAAACGCGATTACTAAGGAAGAATCAGTTTTTGGTGCCGATGAGAATACTGTATATTTTGTTTCAGATGACAATGTTGTCGCGTATGAAAAAGCAGCCAAGAAACAGATTGCAAGAGATCTTATTGTAGCTATAGCAAAGCGCATTCATAAAGCACCATAAGATAGCTTTATCAATATATATCAGAATTGTAGTATTGTGTAAGAATTATCTAAGATGTACAGGATTTCATAATGACACACATGACATTAGAGGTAGAATATTTACCACATGGACGCGATCTTCCTCTGCCGCGTTATCAAAGCGAAGGCGCTTCTGGTATTGATCTTTATGCCGCAATAGACACAGAATGTTACATTGAACCACAGGCATATATGGCCATTCCAACGGGCTTAAAAATCATCTTACCGCCTCAATGCGAGGCACAAATACGACCACGCTCAGGGTTGGCTCTACGATTCGGGGTTACAGTGCTTAATACACCTGGAACGATTGATAATGATTATCGTGGAGAAATTATGATTATATTGATTAATCATGGTAAGGAAAGATTCTGTATTTCACCAGCGATGAGAATTGCTCAACTCGTTGTAACACAAATTGTATATGTGGATATTCAACAAAAAACTGTTGATACAAAAAGCACAAAACGAGGGGAAAAAGGATTTGGTTCAACAGGGCTGTCATAAAACAGCCACAATTATTGAACGGATATCGTTATAGATATCAAAGCATAAAGGATGATAGTATGCAAAAAACACTGTTGGGTATTTATGTTGTTCTTGATATTACCTGCCATTCTTATCCCGAACCTGTCAAAGCTATTGAGATAACGGAGCGACTTGGAATGCAAGGACGTTATTTAGAACAAATTTTTCAACAACTTGTCACGGCAAATATTATCAACAGTATTCGTGGTCCCAAAGGAGGATATGTTTTATATCGTGAAAGACGAAATATAACGATTGCGGATATTGTGAGGGCTATGCAAGAAAAAAATACTGGCATAGGGTTTGGTGACGAATATCATGATATAATCATGCCCATCTGGAGAAAAAGCGAAGAGCAATTTTTGGATGTGTGTGAAAAAACTACGCTGGATGAGCTTTTACAACAATGGAAAAGAAAAAAATCAACCCCTTTAACTTCAGGCAAAAAATTTAAAGATGATGACAGTTTTTTCTCAATATAAGGCCTGTTAAGTGCTATTTGAAGGTCTTTTTATAATTTATAAAGAGAGTATATTTTTTAATTCTTCTGTGATCTTTTTAAAATTTTGTGTAATAGGGTTGTGTGCTTCTAAGGCAACAGGAATGCCATCATCGGCACCTATGCGTAATTGTGTATGTAGGGGAACATCTCCTAAGAATTTCATGTTATTATGCTGTGCTTCTTTTTTTACTCCTCCTGTTCCAAATATAGTTTCTTTTTCGCCACAATGCGCACATTGAAAATAAGACATATTTTCAACAAGTCCCAGAATAGGAACAGATACACGCTCAAACATAGAAATAGCTTTACGTGCGTCTAACAAGGCAATATCCTGAGGTGTTGATATGATAATTGCTCCTGATAAAGGCGTTTTTTGCGAGAGTGATAAAGCAATATCCCCCGTTCCTGGTGGCATGTCTATGAGTAATATATCAAGTTCACCCCATTGCGTTTGATCTAACAGATTAAACAAAGCAGATTGCACCATTGGACCACGCCAAACAAGAGCTGTTTTTTCAGCAACCATCAAGCTGATAGAAATCATTTTGACACCGTGATTATGTTTGGGAATAATAATTTTTCCATCGGGCGAATCAGGGGCTCCACTTACGCCCATCATACGCCCTTGTGAAGGACCATAAATATCGGCATCAAGTATACCCACACGAAATTTTTGCTGACTTAATGTAACGGCCAGATTTGTTGTAAAAGTTGACTTACCAACGCCTCCTTTTCCACTAGCTATTGCAATGATATGCTTGATTTTGCCAATACCTACGCTTTGGTCATGGGGCTGTGTGTCGGTTGTTGGAGATGCATTTTGGGCCGTGATTGCGACATGTATTTGCGTTAGGTCTAAACGTTCTTTCAGTGTATTTTCAATAATACCCTTAAGATTGAGCAAATGTTTTACGCGCTCATAGGGGAGTTCGATGACGATATTCCATACATTGCCATGTGTCTGACGAATTAAACTTACATAATTTTGTGTAACAATATCATGTGTATCGCCAGTGGCAATGATGGTTTGTAAGACTGCGCGAATTGTATCTTGATTTACGTCTGGCATAGGGTGTTTTTAGGTCAATTAATCGAGAAATGATGTATAATAGTCTCTATACTCGTATATCCCAGCGAAGTGATATTTGCAATTTATTTTATAGAAGCACTTTTTATATGTGTGCTGTGACAATCACAAACTTATAACAGATCCTTTTGGACCCTGTAAAGACAATAGAATAAATATATAGTTTGGTATTACACAATTAAGTTAATTTTTGAAAAGGTGTGGGTGTTGGTATGGCTTGAATGCGACGCCCTTCTATATCAATATGCACAGTTTGGCATTGCTCCACTGTTTCTTTAGATAAAAGGGCTAAGGCAATGCTTTTATCAAAGCGTGGGGAGTGTGTCATTGCACTTACGAAACCAACAGATGTATCATTTGCATATACTGTGTAACGTTGTGTGTTTGTAGTAATTTGAGGATTATCTTCTAGCCACAATCCTGTGAATTTTCTCTGTACGCCTTGCATTTTGATAGTCTTTAATGCGTCTTTACCAATAAAGTTATCTTCTCGGTTTAATTGCACATACTTACCTAATCCTATTTCATAGGGATTTGTTGCATTATCGGTATCTGTCCCATATGAAATGAGGCCACTTTCTATACGTTCGGTATGATTAGGGGCTCCAGGTCTAATATGATACGGTTTTCCCGCTTCTTTAACTATATTCCATAATTGGGTACCTTTAGAGCCGTCCATAAGATAGAGCTCGTATCCACCTTGTTTACTCCATCCAGAGCGCGCAACAACAAGAGGTATTCCCTGTAATTGAGTATGATAGAAGCCAAAATATTTCAATTGTTGTGCAGGACTACCAAACAGATCTGTAATCACCGAAATAGCCTTTGGGCCTTGAATAGCAAGCGGTGATATATCTGGTTCAGTAACACGGACATCAAGATTGTATGCTCCTGCAATCGCCTGTGCCCATAAGCACACATCGCTATCAGCTATAGATAGCCACACTTCATCCTCATCAACGCGTAATAAAACAGGGTCATTAATAATTGTTCCTTGAAAATTGCATAAGGGAACATAACGTCCAGCTCCATAAATGAGTTTTCCGAGATTACGCGGTGTTAGTAGACGTGCAAGTTTTATGGCATCTTTTCCTTTTAATCGAACTTGTCTTTCAGCCCCGACATCCCACATAACAACACCGTTATACAGGCTTTCATATTCAGCTTTAGCATCACCATAGGAAATGGGCATATACATATGATTGTAAACAGAACAATGTGTCATACCATCCATTTGAGCAGCATCAAAAAAAGGACTCTTACGGATACGTGAACCGATGGTTAAAAAAGGTAAGGGAGAGTGTTTCATATATACCCTTTATTCAATTTTGTATACTTTATATTCAACTTTGTATACTTTATCATTTGTCTTTCCTACCGTAAAAATTCTTACAAATAGGTGCGTTATCTCTACGATTATATATCATTTTTTGATGTTACGCAATCTGAATATAATCAGCCAGTACTAATTTAGGGCCAGCTTTTTCAAAATCAATTGCGAGTTTATCTCTATCAATGTTTTGAATATAACCATAACCATATTTTGTATGGAAAATACGCTGTCCAATATTAAATTGCATAGATGTTGTATGAGATATGGCATGTGTTTCATCTAAGTTTTTTGCATATTGGTTGTAATCGTTACAATGTTTATTGATAATATGTGCTTGTGGCAATTCGTCAAGAAACCAGGATGGTAAATAATTGTGTACTTTATTGTGTAGAAATCGATTTTGAACGTGGCTTATATGGGCCTGTTTACGTGCGCGCGTTAAGGCGACATAAGCAAGGCGTCTTTCTTCTTCAAGCCCTCCACCGTTACCCTCAGAATCGTTTATGCTCCGTTGGTGGGGGAATAACCCTTGCTCCCATCCAGGCAAAAAGACAATGTCAAATTCTGTTCCCTTTGCCGCATGCATTGTCATGAGAGTGATTTTTTCATCTGTTACCTGAGTATCATTTTCTGTCATAAGGCTTATGTGATCTAAATATTCTTCCAAACTACCAAAATCTGTCATGCCTCGACTCAGTTCTTTTAGATTATCTAACTTTGTTAGAGCTTTGGGGTGTTTATCATGCCTTAGCATGTCGGTATATCCCACATCTTCTAAGACCATTTCAAGCAACTGATCATGTGACATGGTTGATTTTGCTTTGGTCCAAGTTTGCATATAGCGAAGCAAATGTGTAAGCCCTGCACGTGCTTTACCCGATATTTCATCGGTTTCAATAAACTTAATGGCTGCCTCATAAAGAGATATGCCTTGATTATGGGCATAATGCTGCATACGTTGTAGACTTTTTTTGCCGATTCCTCTTGCGGGTACATTGATGATGCGTTCTAAAGCTATATCTAAAGAGGGATTAGAAATAACTTTGAGATAGGCTATTGCATCACGTATTTCTGCGCGCTCGTAGAAACGTGGTCCGCCGATAATACGATAATCTAAGCTAAACAGGACTAATTTCTCTTCAAGGATACGCATTTGAGAAGCTGAGCGGACTAATATAGCGATCTCTTCAGCTGAGATATTGTTTTGTTTAATGGCGCTATAGATATCTTCGCATATCGCACGGGCCTCTGCATCATCGTTATAAAATTCGCTTACAGTAACTTTTTCACCATCTTCACCATTTGGTTGTAATGTTTTGTTATGCCGTTGTGTATTGTGGGATATGAGATGCGAAGCGGCATGTAAAATATGGGCATCAGATCTGTAATTGCGTTGCAAGCGAATAATCTTGGTATTGGGAAAATGCTGCGGAAAAGAAAGAATATTCTGCACTTGTGCACCGCGCCACGCATAGATTGATTGATCGTCATCACCCACGCAGCAAATATTGGGCCCTTGGGCGTGTGTTGATTTATTCACTAATAAACGCAGCCACATATATTGAATTGTATTTGTATCTTGATACTCATCGACCATGACATAGCGAATGGTATCTTGATATTGTTGCAATATATCAATGTTCTCTTGAAACAAACGAAAACATTCAAGCAGCAAATCACCAAAGTCGCATGCATTCAGTGTTTTAAGGCGTTTTTGATAAAAAGCATATATCGGCTTACCTTTACCATTGGCAAAAAGAGCGCCCTCTTTTTCTGGAAGGGTGTCGGGTGTAAAGCCATTATTCTTCCATTGATCAATATGATGTGTTAACAGACGTGGAGGCCATTTCTTAATGTCAATATCAAAGGCTTCAATCGTTTGTTTAGCAAGACGCGTTGCTTCTTCGGCATCAAGAATATCGAAATTAGGTCTGAGATCAACGCGCTCAGCATGACGGCGTAAGATAGAGGTACAAACCGAGTGGAAAGTCCCTAGAAAAGGCATTTTATTAACATTAGTGTGTGCCAGTTGGTTAGCCCGTTTCTTAATTTCATTGGCGGCTTTGTTGGTAAATGTTACGGCGAGTATCTGATGCGATGCCGCAAGATTTTGGCTGAGAATATGGGCTACACGTGTTGTTATAACCCGTGTCTTACCCGTTCCAGCGGCGGCGAGTACTAACAAGGGGCCTTCGGTTGTTTGAACAGCCTCCATCTGCTCTTCATTGAGGCCTTCAAGGTAATGTGGTGTAAGGGGTACTATTCCTGTATGTGTGGTGGGGGTGTTATCTACCATATATATCGCTATGTCTATCAAAAACACATTCTGTCATATTTAGTGAAGTCAGGTCAAGCCTATGTCCTGATTACAGCCAATCTGTAGGAAGTTATTAACAGGTCAAACTTGATTGTCAATGCGTGTGCGTATGAGAAAAATTTTGCTTTGTCATAGATTTTTCTTAATATGCGGTATATTCAATATTCTTATTTATTTTCAATGGGTTAGCAAAAAAAGAATATTTTTTTTATGTAAACCCTTTAATATAGCGGTTATTTTACAAACACTGTGCTGAAAACACCTAATAATAAAAGGTTTGAAAATTCTATATATTTTTATTGCGGATAAATTTATTTTATTTTATCTTATTTTTTTACAATAAATTTTTGTGTTTGCGTGTTGAGGCAAGACATGAAGATAACAGATATAAAAAATCATACAATAAGGT
>JAPKNN010000015.1:0-18351 GCA_040266715.1 Paracoccaceae bacterium | reverse complement strand
TGACTATCCTGCGAAAGCGCGGAGCTAGGATTTCGGCTATTAAATGGATTATCTCTGGGATCCCTTACCGCATCATGCAAGTCAACGCCGGAGTTAGTTCCAGCACCTATAAAAACACGCAAAGCACCAGTGTCTCCAAGAACATCAAGTGCATTTGTCTCATATCCAACGGGAATTGAGCCGAATTGCCCAGGATAGCGGGCAGAGGAAACTTGACCGACAGGAACTCGTGCACCAGGTATTGTGTCTAAATCTTGACCATAGTAGGGAGCAAGGTCTTGTGAAGTTAGTGACGCCTTTTCTTGCCCCCAAAATAAATCTTCCACCACTTCCTCACCAGCATATGCTCCTATTACAGTGCCTATACCTCCCAATACTATGGCCCCTTTAGGACCGAAGAACAAGCCGCCAGCAGCACCAAAAACCTTTGCACCTGCATACGCTCCAGCAAGGGTACCCCCCAAACCTGCCACTTCTTTAGCAACACCTTGTACATCACCACTTCGATAACCTGAGGCTACTTCTACTCCCTCTAAAGCGATAGTAAAGGCTACATTTGCCCATCCCAGCATATTTGCAATGCCGCTATGGTCAACGAATTAGAAAGCTTTTTCTAAAAATGACCGGTAGGCACCTATTCCTGCGTTGATATCACTAAGAGTTTCAGTTTTGGATGAAGAATTGTTATCTGGATCAGTCATAATCTACTACCTTTCTTAAACAGTTTTTTTGTTGTCTCAAACAGGTTTTTTGAGGTTAGAAATATAAAATCTATCAAATACATAACAAGATAAGAAAATAGGCACAAACAGACTGAAAACATAATCCAAACATAATAATAATCGGTTTTACCGCTAACATTCAATTTACTTGTGGGATCATCTGTCCGATCTAACAGCACTATACCCCACATGTAACAACCCGTGACAAAAACACCCACCAAAGGCCTCCAAATTAATTTGGATGGAAACAACTGAATATCTAGCTGCCTGTATTTCGAAAACATTATCAGAATGTAAATAACAAATATTAGCGCTACGGCACAAGCCGAAAACATCACAATATTAATTTGATAGTTCACAAAGTTTTCAGCAAAATCCTGTCTGCCGATACCAGCCAAATATTCATATTCTTTTTCTAAATTTGGAAATATTGTGTAAGAAAACTCTTTACTAAAAATATGGGGTTGTGAGAAGAAAAAAGAAAAAAACATGTAAAGGAAGAGCACAGAAGGCAAGCCAGCACATGTCGCTAGCATGGTATATAACTGAACTCCCTTTAACCGTTTCACTGTATTGGACATAATATATGCTCAGTATTTTTTGTGCTACTTTAATGTGTTTGAAACATTGAATATAGTCACCAATATCTTCAATCGCACCAATCTTGCTGTCAACAGGACAATCTGATGTATCATAATATCCCTCATAAGCTAGTGTTATCTAATTGTATTTTTTTAAATCTTTTATACTCGGATTTACAATTGCTCAAATTAACTATTTCGTTAGACATAATAAAACATCGTACCTTGAATAACTATCTCTGCTTCTTTCTCCTTACGGCTTTCTAAAATAATATTATTTGCATTATACAACTAAAACAAGAATATACAAAATAAAATGGTTGAGATGTGGGAAACTATGCAATCTCAATGCTTCAAAAAACAACCATACGATACATAATTTACATAAATCAATCTATTAGGAGGAATTTGTTTTATTATATCCATCTCTACAAGGGTGTTATCATTAGCCCAGCCATCGCAAAAATTCTCCTTATTACTTGCACCTCCACCATTATTACCACCTTCAAAGCCATTGGCGGAATTATGTGCACGATCATACTCACTATAGCCAAACCCACCCTCTTCTCCATATTGACTGGTTGATGAGGCACTAGAATTTGCCCTATTCATATTGTAAGCTCGCTCAGGACCATCACCTGTATCTCCTAATTCACCTGCTTTTTGTTCTTTTCTAATTTGACTATCACTTCTTAAATATGTCTTTTTTTGATGCTCAGTATCAAAATACTTAGGAATAATTCCATCTACTGTTTCTTGCATGTAAGCATGCTTGAATCCATCAGTGGGTACATTTACAGTAATTCCTGCTTCAACAAGGGCAGTTGAATATTCAACTCCCTTCCAAGTCGTGCTCGCCGTAACTCCTGTAGCAACGCCATAGCGAACTGCGTCAATTGAAGGGAACACACCAAACCAACCATCACCTAATGTTATATCAATGCCAAGTCCTAATATCGCAGCAGCATCTATTGCAACTTCTCCTGTTTTAGTGTTAAATAAACCAGATACCCTCACTCCAAAACTAACACCAACGCCATAAGTGTTTTCATCAATTGTTATATTTGTAACTGCAGTTGATTTTTTACCCATATATTTATACCTTTCTTAATTCTTGCTATTATTCAAGATATTTTTAGCTTGCTCCCTTAAAAACTTTACCGATTTTATACCTCGAAAAATTATACGCCCAGGAAAAATATACCAACCCCCAATAAAAAATATAGGAACAAATATAATCATACTTATTTCCCCACTACTTTCAAAAATACTCTGAAGTGCTCCTGTAATCGCTATTAAAAAAGGTAACAAACTTGCCGATAAATAAACATAAAAACTAACAATAAAATTGTTAGTCAAATAGATTATGAATGCAAACACAAATGCTGAAAAAAGAAATGTTATTATTATAAAACTAATCCACCTAGGCTCTTCAATGGGTACACCCAATATAGTGTTATATACGGGCAAATAAAAAAAATCCAACCCATGCATAAAAATACCCTTCGCATAACCAAATGCCATTAAACCCAATAAAAGTGCAAACATAAAAATACTTGCTCCGTTATATCTAACTAGTTTTGTGGCAAGTTTTACTGTTTCAATCTTTGAGAAGTATAGCTTTATCGGAGAAAAGACAAGAAAGAGTGATCCTATGGTAAAATTAAGAAACATAGAGATATAATAAAAAAAATATAGAGTAATCCAACTTATAAATTTCAAATATTTTGATATATTTTTTTTGCTATCATTCTTAATCTCACTTCTTAAAAACGTTATATACACAATAACAAGTAACTATAATTTAAAATTACCATGTCATTATGTTTCTTCTTGTAGCAAGCTTCTTTCAGCCCAGCCAGCCAACGAGTTTGCAAGTTTTCTTTCTTTGAAACCCAGAAAGCGTATTCTTAGTAATTTAAAGACACTATACATGTAGGCTTCTCCAAAAGGTATCATGACACCAAAGAAAACAGGTGCAATTGGAATAAATATTAGGTTAACCAGTGCATCAACCTGGTCACTCATAGAATTAGGTTTTAACCAAAAATGGTATAAAATACCAAGCAATCCCGTACCGAAGGCTAGCAAAAACAGAAGAAATGGAAAAGCAACAGAAAAGAAAACAAAGGGTCTGTCTCTAACCAACACGATAAACTTTAGTATTTTTGTCATTTTAAATTTTCCTAAATAATATGATTGCTTACAGGATCAATATCGCCCGGAGAATATTCCTGCGACGGTCCTACATAATTTCTGTAACTGTTCTTAGGCATCACACTTTTCCTTTCCCTTGTGTTTCAAATTTGGATTGATATAGCTTATCAATTAGTAGCCAGAAGAAAAAAGTCGTTAAGAGCATTGACGCTTCTTCTGTGGCAACGCCTCGTTGATAAGTAGATAAAATTTTTTTATAAAAAGATGTCCAGCTGTAGGAATACCAAACTGGAAATAGCATCCAAGGTACTAGAACTACTAACCAGAAAGAAGCTCTGTTTAGGTAGAATGCAGCTTTCCAGTTAACCCATAATTGCTTCCATCTTATTAGGCAGGTGGCGAACCATACATTAATAGTAATATATAACATTACAATAACCACAAGTATTGTTGGGGCAACAAACCTTCGACTTATTGATTCCCAGTGAAAAATCATGAGAGGGTGAAAACGTGAGAGCGCATATCCAAATTCTCCTGTAAAAAAGTATTTCATCAGACCACCAACGACATTGTAACCCAGTTGTACGGACACTAAATAATTAACGATAAGAATCAAAAATATATTCCGCGAGTTACGAAGGAACCAGTTTCCAAATTTAGTAAATAGTGTCATAAACATCTATCCATAGAGCGAAGGCAATTTCTTTAGCTTGAGTAACTTTGTTGTCAGAATAAAATCTCCACTCGTTCAATAACGAGATATACTTAAATAGAGTATTCGCCTCACTGTCTTCGTACTATCCCAAATACGGACTGTCCCCGTACGGCTTTCTAAAATAATATTATTTGCATTATACAACTAAAACAAGAATATACAATACTATCGGGTACTAATTTGTGCTCAATGATTGGTATAAGCATAGCAGACGATGTATCAGGTATAATCTTCCTAAACACGATGATAATGATAATGATATATTTAATAAAAAGGGTTTAATGACAATTTAATTGCAAAAACAAATGCCATTAACATTAGAATAAAGATAAAAGATCGTATTTCAAATATTATCTCTAAGGGCGGGGGTTTAGAATTTTCAAGTATTGAAGCAAAAACAATGCAATACAATTTATCGGTTCTGGATAGGGATTTGCCTCTTATAGTTTCAAAAATGAACTGGTCTGGCACTTCACTATGTTGCTCGCGGTTGATTTTACGGAGCAGTGTTGAGCGTTAGAGACACCACAGCCAATATTAGCTAATGCCATCCGAGTTAAAGGCTCCGCTTTAATCTGCGTGCAGAATTTAGATAATACATACACGCTCATTGATACCAGCAAAGTTTTAGAAGCATTTTTTGCCTTTCATAAAACTCAAGAAGACCCAATGCCAGAAGTGGGCTGTGTCTTATTTCCAACACCAGTCAATTGCAAACAGCAAACTCGCTAAGCAAATGCTAGGCTTACAACTGCTATGTCATCTTGCACATATAAAAATTCGTTTGGTGGCAATGGCGTTGTATTGGCTCCCTTTGGGTTCGAATCCTGCTTTGCCTTCATTAGCAATGGATTTTATTTGTTACGTTTTACATTCATATGATCAGCTCCCCAATCACGCATAGCAATCATGATGGGCTCAAGCGTTCGGCCATAGTCGGTGAGTGAATATTCCACACGTGGAGGCACTTCAGCATAGACCTTTCTAGTCACCACTTTGTCATCTTCCAATTCACGGAGTTGTTGGGTCAGCATACGCTGTGTTACCCCTTCAATTTCACGCCTCAGCTCACCAAAGCGAAGAAAATCATTTTGAAGGAGTTTGAAAATAATGATCGGTTTCCAGCACCCTCCAATGACAGAGAGTGTAGCACCGACTGCGCATCCATATGGTCCGTTACAGTTTTTATCATCTATTTTAGCCATATTTGATTCTCCAATAGTTACTATTTTGTGCCTACATAACAAAATAGTGCGTACTTGTTGTTTATGTTTATTGTGTTATATATAATTCAAAATACATGATTTGTCTAGTTAGCAGGAGGACGGCATTGAAAAGGCTGCTTATAGCTGCCAATTTATGTGGTGATCGCACAAGTGGTGGTCGACAGGGTTCGCCCAGTGATGAGAATGAAACCATCATCTACATACGTGCTAACGTAAAATACGAGCTGACTTCAGGCACAACTAAAAAATAGCGAATATTTTTTATAAACCTTAAAGGAGAAGAACATGAAAGCAATGATACTTAAACAATTTGGAGATAGCGATAATTTTGAAGTTGCAGAGATAGAAAAACCTGAAGTTAAAGCGGGCCATATTCTGATTAAGGTGGCTGCTACGAGCATTAACACAGTCGATACTATGATCCGCAGCTTGGGAAAGGATTTAGCTCCCATCTCTCCTGAATTACCTGCAGTGCTAGGCATGGATTTCGCAGGCACAGTAGAAGCGATCGGTGATGATGTCTCGACGTTTTCTATTGGTGATGAAGTCTATGGCTGTGCGGGTGGTCTGGCTGATCTGCAAGGTGCATTAGCGCAATACATGGTGGCCGATGCAAAATTGGTTGCTCACAAACCTAAAAGCATTTCAATGAAGGAAGCTGCGGCTATCCCATTGGTTGGAATCACAGCCTATGAAGGTTTAGTGCGTGCTGGAACAAGCGAAGGCCAAAAGGTTTTAGTGCATGGAGGATCTGGAGGTGTTGGGCATATAGCCGTGCAACTCGCCAGCTATTTTGGTGCAGATGTCTACTCTACAGGCGGTGGTGATAAAAAACTAGCGCTTATAGAAAAACTTGGCGCTACGCCGATTAATTATAAAAATGAGAAAGTTGCCGATTACGTTGAAAAGCATACAAATGGCGCAGGCTTTGATGTTGTGTATGATTCCGTTGGCGCAGAGAATTTAAGTAATTCTTTTGAGGCAGCGAAGCTAAACGGGCATGTTGCCACCACCGTTTCCGTGGTGGAGCTTGATTTGTCGCCAGCACATTTCAAAGGATTATCGCTACATGTTGTCTTTATGCTTATCCCAATGCTGCATGATTATAAACGCGAAGAGCATGGCAAAATTCTGACAAAGCTTGCTGAAATTGTTGATGCTGGGAAGTTGAAGCCTGTTCTTGATGAACAGAATTTTGGGTTGGAAGATGTGGGCAAGGCTCATAATCGTTTATCCTGTGGTCACGCGATAGGTAAAGTTGTCATCAAGATATAGGAAAGAACATGTCTAAAACCATTTTAATCACAGGCTCTACAGACGGTATCGGGCTGGAAACCGCCAGAATGCTGTTGGAACAAGGGCAAGGGCATCATCTATTACTGCATGGACGCAACCACGAAAAACTGGAAAAGGTTGAAGCAGAACTTTCCAAGCTAGGGAGTGTTGAAACCTATGTCGCTGACCTGTCAGATATGAATGATGTGTTGACATTTGCAAAAGCGCTTGCGGATAAACATGAAACACTTGATGTGCTTATCAATAACGCAGGGGTGTTAAAAACCTCTGAGACAATCACTAAAGAAGGTCTGGATGTGCGTTTTGCTGTCAATACGATTGCGCCTTATCTGCTTACCAAGAAGCTACTTCACTTACTAGGTAATTCTGGGCGAGTTGTGAACCTGTCTTCTGCTGCGCAAGCTTCTGTGGAAATTGATGCGCTTACAGGTAAACGTACCGATTTATCTGCTATGGATGCCTACTCTCAGAGCAAGTTAGCCATTACCATGTGGACACGCACGATGGCTGAATTATTGAAAAACAAATCTCCTATTATTGTTGCTGTGAACCCTGGCTCATTGCTTGGAAGTAAAATGGTCAGGGAAAGTTTTGGTACAGAAGGTAAAGATATTCGTATCGGTGCAGACATTCTTGTACGCGCAGCACTATCAGATGAGTTTGCCGATGCTTCGGGCAAATATTTTGACAATGATTCTGGCCAATTTGTTAACCCGCACTCTGACGCATTGGATCAGGAAAAATGTTTAGCGGTAGAAGATGCTATAAAAAAGATAGTCGGCAGCAAATAAATAATTCAGTATTATTTTTCACGGTTCGGCAACCTATAACTGGCACTCATTCAACCACTGAGACTCCGAATAAAGATGCCATGCTCCTAGCGCTCTTGAATATCTTGCAAAGCCGTATCGTTTGAACACTTGCCAGCTTTGCGTCATTCAATAATGCTAATCCGATAGCGGCAATCACAGCCGCATGTACTTGATTGTAACGCGCTGCCGTCATCAAGAACCGAAAATATTAATCTGTTAGAGCTTCGCGTAATCCATGTTGTGCATATACTCCAAGGCAACGGATATGAAGCCTAATAATGTTTCCAAATTAATACCATCACCCTTTCTCCTGCCGTGCTGCCAGCTGACAATGCTCTAATCGTTTAAATCGCCAGCTAGCAAAGTAGCGGTATAAAATATTCGCAATCGGACGTATTATTGGTAATCCAAAACAAAATGCTAAAATTCGCCACCGCTTTAAGTGTTTCCAGATTAGAATGAAAGCATCTACACCCACATGAATCAGACCTTCTTCATCTTTGGCATGCAGCAGCTTTAAACCTTCTGATAAAGAGATACCTTCTTTTTTAAGGTCATCAGCAGATTCAGTAATGTCCTGCCAATCAAAAATGCCATTAGGTGCAATCTTGCGATAATGATTGATTTCCTTTGAACATAAACCACATTTGCCATCATAAAATACTATAATCATATCATTTCTCATTTTTATTACTACTGCAGTGTTTCAAACAATATTTTACTCCATTATTTTACTTCATTCCATACTTTTTACCATTTTTTCCTCCATGAAAATGACTTGTTACAAATAAGGCATATTTTAGAGGATAACTCAGTTTTCTTTTTCATGTTATGCTACCCATGGCTGCCCTTTTTTAAGGATCGAAATGCTTGAAGCGCTAACTCACGTGATTTTTTTAGATCAACAATTGGCTTTGGATAAGTTGATCCTAGCTCAATATCCGCTGCTTTTAAAATAAGCTCTGGAGCTTCCCATGGGTTAAAAATGTATTTATTCGGCAAAGAAGCGATTTCAGGAATATATTGACGAACATATTCACCATCGGGATCAAATTTCTGACCTTGTGTGACTGGATTAAAAATACGAAAGTACGGCGCTGCGTCAGCTCCACATCCAGCAATCCATTGCCAACTGGCGCTGTTATTAGCAAGGTCAGCATCAATAAGATTATCCCAGAACCAGCGCTCCCCATGATGCCAGTGTAATCTTATATTTTTCACTAGGAATGAACCGACAATCATCCGAACCCTGTTATGCATATAACCTGTCTGGCATAATTCACGCATGCCAGCATCCACAATGGGTATTCCAGTCTTTCCTATTTGCCATGCATGTAAGTGATCCGTATTTTCTACCCATGGAAAAGCGTCAAACTTTGATTGTAGATTTTTATGCGGTAATTCTGGGTTATGATAAAGCTGACTATACGAAAATTCACGCCAACCTAACTCGCTACAAAAGTGTTCAATATGTTTATTTTCACCAATGCTTCTCACAGCATGCCATAGCTGGTTAGGAGATATTTCTCCAAAATGGAGATAGGGTGATAAGCGTGACACATAAGGCTTTGAAGGAAGGTTTCGGCCATCTTTATAAAAAGAAAGTCCTTCATCAACAAAAGCTTCAAATCGTTTGTGTGCAGCTTCTTCACCAATATCCCAATGGGTTTCAAATTGTTTATCCCATGGTATTTTGGGCAATAGACCCAGCGCATTAATACCTAGATGATTTTTATCATCAATATAGTTGACTCTCTCTGGCTTTGGCAAAGGAGACATAGGCGCTACAGCATTAAAGCAGCCTCTACGGTAGAATGGTGTAAAAACTTTATAGGGCGTGCCATCGTCTTTTTTAATATCCCAAGGTTCCCACAATAATGAGCCATTGCATGTATAAACCTCAATTCCCTGTTTCTTGAGATTCTTCTTAATAAGGGTATCACGATTCATGCGCCATGGTTCATAACATCGATTCCAATAAACCGCTTCAACGTCAAAACGCTTTAGAATATCATCCAGAATTGTTTGCGGGTTCCCATAGTAAACCGACAGCTTTTTGCCCATAGATTTATTTAACGCTTGCAATGAATGATGAAGCCACCAACGACTTGCGCCACCCATGACATGGTTTCCTGCATTATCATCATCTAAAATATAGATAGGGAGAACAACCGCATGCTCTGCTGCTTTTGTTAAGGCTGGATTATCTAATAACCTTAAGTCTTGGCGAAACCAATGGATTGCAATACGCTCACTCATGGCAGGATCTCCTTACCATCCCATGCGAAACATTTCCCTGTTTGCTCTGGGCTAAGGTTTTTCAAAACTTCCAATAGTTTTTCAACTGAATATTCCGGTGTAAAAAGCTTTCCATCGGCAACATTGCCTTGAAATGGCTTGGATAAATCACTGTCCACCGTACCAGGATGAAGGCCAACAATAATGGCTTGTTTATTGCGTCTACCAACTTCGATGGCGGCATTTTTAATAATCATGTTCAATGCCGCTTTTGAAGCTCGATAAGCATGCCAACCGCCAAGCTGATTATCTGAGATACTACCTACACGAGCTGATAAAGCTGCAAAAATTGATGGTTGTTCTTTATTCAGCTTCGGCAGAAAGTGCTTAGCAATAAGCGCAGGCGTAATGGTATTAACTTCAAAAATACGATGAAATTTTTCGGCCGATAAGTCTCGCAAAGATTTTTCTGGCATTAACTGCTCATCATGTAGAATACCGTTAGCAACTATTACCAAATCTAAGGACTTTTCTTTTGTCGCTATTTCAGCCGCTTCAGCAAGAGAATATTCGCTACTATAATCAATACTATGTGCACCATTTCTATAAAATGCAAACAAACTAGCGTTTGGATACTTTTCATATAAGAGCTTTGTAAATGCGCTGCCAATTGCACCAGATGCACCAAGAATAGCGATATTTTCTGGATTAAAACTCATAAGCTATTCTCTTTCATCAGTTTCGTTAGATCATAAGCTGAGGTAAAAGCGCCTTCCACGTTCCCACGAAGGCACCAGTCGCCGCAGGCCGCTAATTTAAGGTCCTGATCTATAAATGTAGGGCTATTTTTCTTTTTGTCCGCATTGTTCGCATATCGCCAAGCGTGAATAGTTTTATAACTTGCTTGGCTGGCATCCTGTCCGATAACATGGCTGGTCTCGTCAATTAAATGCTGCATGACTCGGTCACGATCATCATCGATATATGCTTCGGCATAGTCCTCAGATGAATGGACCATGAGGGTGAAAAGCTCTGGTCGCTGTGGTTTATGGCTATTGACGGCAATCCAGCTTAAATCTGAATCAGTAACATGAGCGGCTTCAAATTCGGTAGAGAAAATCTGTTCAAAACCAAGCATCAATGAAAAGCAAGCGCGCATCTTGATAGCGTTAATATCAGCATGATATTTGAAGGATTGAGGCAGCAATTCTGCTGCTTGTGGTGATGGAGTTGTAAATATCACCCAATCAAAGCCAGAATATTGCTGACCTTGCTCATCTGTTAATTGCCATGCTCCTTGATAATTTATGGAAGCAATCCTTGTATTAATATAAATACTAAGTCCCTTTGCTAAAAATTTGGCCACCTGATTCATCGCAGGAACACCGACATATCTTGGCTCTTCGTCATTCCAATTCCTTCTTTCAATGATCTGATTACCTTTAAATTTAACATAGCGAGCATTCCACCGTTCGATGATCCCTTGGTCAAGCAATGGCTGAATGAAATCCTGAAAGAGCTTCGTTCTTGCCGTGAAATATTGTGCACCATGATCAAATAAATATGGCTGCGCACGCCGAGTTGACATCCGACCACTAACGCCACGTGCTTTCTCAAAAAGCGTAATATCAGCATAATTTTTTAATAAGTGAGCCGCGGAGATACCTGATATTCCAGCTCCAATGATGGCAATTTTTATCATGATACGATTCCTGAAATAATGAGTGAAATAATAACGATGGTTGACACGAAAAAGCGTGTCTGAAAATAATGACGGGTAATTAGATTCATCTGAAAAAGTCGATGATCAATAACGAGTAGAACAACAAAGGCGACGACAAACATTCCCATTAGCACTTTAAAGCTGAGCACTAGAAAGCCAATCCACAGCAGAACAGCTAGAATATTACTGAAAATGGGTAAAAAGTGACTCCATCGGACCTTATTAATTTGAAGATATTGCCCCCAGTGGGATCCTGCTAAAAATGATGCTATCACCAGCCCATAGACGCTCAATATTTTCCTAACCGAGCCAAGCATAGGAATCTGATGAATATCAAAACCTAAACACACAGCACAGACAATAAATGGCATTGCTCCAGCATAGATCAAATACGTGAATATTTTCTTCATTGCGTTATCATCTCTAAATTAGTTGTTTTACATACACATCCAGCCAGCAGAATATGTTGACTAGTTTCACCTGCTCTACAGTGCTACATTTACATCAAGGAAACTCGCATGGTGACACCCCAAAAAGGGTATTAAGTCCGATGGTGAGGTGAGAATCTGATCGTTACCGTAATGCTGCATGCCCCCTTCTTATACCTTAATTTCCTTGATAACTTACTTGATTACCTATCGATTTTCTACTATTTTAAACTTATATATCCCGAAAAGGATATTAAAACTATGCCCAATGATGACATTATGACCATGAAAGAACTCGCTGATGACATCAAGATTGCTGAAAATACGGCCTATAGATTTGCATCTGAGGGTACGTTTCTAGGCTTGAAGGTAGGAAGTGAGTAGCTGTTTTACAAAAGCGAAATAGACCAGCAGGATTAGTAAGCAAGAGCAAAACAAAGAGGATAAAGCATGACAAGCAACGAACAACGCAAAGCCTTGCAACGCCGAATCTGGCAGATCGCTAACGATGTTCGCGGTGCGGTTGATGGCTGGGACTTCAAACAATATGTGCTCGGCACGTTGTTCTATCGCTTTATCAGTGAAAATTTTACCAGCTACATCGAGGCTGATGATGACAACATTAACTATGCTGGTCTTTCCGATACTGACATCCCGCCAGAGACTAAAAAAGATGCTATTAAAACCAAAGGCTACTTCATTTATCCTAGCCAGCTATTTGTGAATATCACACAATCTGCAAACACCAATGAAAGCCTAAACACGGACCTCGCAAAGATATTTTCCGATATTGAATCCTCTGCCAGCGGCTACCCTTCTGAGGCTGCCATTAAAGGTCTATTTGCTGACTTTGATACCACCAGCAACCGCCTTGGTAGCACTGTAAAAGGTAAAAGTGATCGCTTGGCAAAAGTGCTCAAAGGTGTTGCAGAGCTAGATTTTGGTGATTTTCACGGCAGCCAGATTGATCTGTTTGGCGATGCCTATGAATTCCTTATCTCCAGCTATGCGGCCAATGCTGGTAAATCTGGCGGTGAGTTTTTCACGCCACAACATGTATCAAAGTTGATTGCTCAGCTTGCGATGCACAAACAAACCACCGTCAACAAAATCTACGACCCTGCTGCTGGTTCAGGTTCGTTACTTTTGCAGGCGAAGAAGCATTTTGATGCACACATTATTGAAGATGGTTTTTTCGGTCAGGAGATTAACCACACCACCTACAACCTTGCGCGCATGAATATGTTTTTGCACAACATCAATTACGACAAGTTCACCATTAAGCAGGGCAATACGTTGATTGATCCGCATTTTGGCGATGACAAACCTTTTGATGCGATTGTCTCTAACCCGCCTTATTCGGTGAAGTGGATCGGCTCGGACAACCCAGCACTCATCAATGATGATCGCTTTGCACCAGCTGGCGTGCTTGCCCCAAAATCGAAGGCAGATTTTGCCTTTGTGATGCATGCACTTAGTTACCTTTCCAGTAAAGGGCGTGCAGCTATTGTTTGCTTTCCTGGTATTTTTTACCGCGGCGGTGCCGAACAGAAAATCCGCAAATATTTAGTCGATAATAACTATGTGGAAACAATCATCTCCCTTGCGCCCAATTTATTTTATGGCACCAGCATCGCAGTAACCATTCTGGTGTTGGCGAAAAACAAAACGGATACTAATATCCAGTTTATTGATGCCAGTGGTGAAGAGTTTTTCAAAAAAGAAACGAATAATAACGTGATGCTAGATGCCCATATTGAACACATCATGACGCTGTTTGATAGCAAGGAAAATATCGATCATGTGGCGGTATCTGTTCCATTTGAGAAGATTGCAGGCAATGATTACAACCTCTCGGTCAGTTCCTACGTTGAAGCGAAGGATAACCGCGAAATAGTGGATATCAATGAGCTTAACGCTGAGATCAAAACTACCGTGAGCAAGATTGAGGAGTTACGCACCGCCATTGATGCGATTGTAGCGGAGATTGAGGCATGAGCTATTTAGAAAAATTGCTAGATGGTGCGGAGGTGGTGTGGTTGCCGCTGGGGGAAGTAACGACCCTTAAACGTGGCACCTCCATTACGAAAAAGGATGTAGTTAGCGGTGATATTCCAGTTATAGCAGGAGGTAGAAAACCTGCATATTACCATAATGAGAGCAATCGCACAGGACAAAGCATTGTTATTGCTGGTTCTGGTGCTTACGCAGGTTTTGTAAGTTGGTGGGAAGTTCCTATTTTTGTATCAGACGCATTTACAGTACAACCTAATTATAACGTATTGCCTAGATATTGTTTCCATTTCCTTCAGAGCTTACAGCAGCAGTTGCACGATTTTAAAAGTGGCGGGGGTGTACCCCATGTTTACCCTAGAAATGTTGAGCCTCTCCAAATCCCCATCCCCTGCCCAGATAATCCGAAGAAGTCATTGGCAATTCAGGCGGAGATTGTGCGGATTTTGGACAAATTTAACGCTCTCACCAACTCAATCCAAGAAGGCTTACCCCGTGAAATTGAGCTACGCCAGAAGCAGTATGAGTATTACCGCGATGTGTTGCTGAACTTCCCTAAACCCACAACCGAAGCTAGGGAGGCAACAGTATAGTATGAGCAAAACCCTCACCGCAATTGCCCAACAGCTAAAAGACGCTAACAAAAAGGGGCAGCTGATCTATGCCTTTAATGGCTCTGGCAAAACGCCCCTTTCGGTTTTGAGTAAGTGTGATGATGCCCGCTTTGAGCTTGAGGAAAAGAAAGGGGCAGCAAACAAAGCCTTTTTTAAGCGAATTATTCAGTTCAGCAGTCATTCCAGATTATCAAATGAAGAGATTGCAGAGCCAACAGAACCTGAAAAGCAAATCGTAAAGCTATTGCTTGATAACATAACAAATAACTATGGCACGTGGCCTAAACAGGAGGAACAACATGGTTGAATACACTAAACCTATTATAGAATCAAACCATTTTATCGTTCTGGATAAATATACGCGTGATTGGAAAATTGCTAAGAGCTATCAGAGTGAAAACGACCTAGAGCGCGAGCTGGTGCAGGATTTGGTGAATCAGGGTTATGAATTTTTGCCAGAGGTTAAAGACTATAACGCCATGCTGGCCAATGTGCGGGTGCAGTTGCAAGCGCTTAATAATATAAAATTTTCGGACGCTGAGTGGCGACGTTTTGTCGAAACTTTTCTGGATAAGCCGAGTGATAACATCGTTGATAAAACACGCAAGATTCACGACAATTATATTGAAGATTTCGTGTTTGATGATGGCCGCATCCAGAACATCTATCTGGTGGATAAAAAAAATATCGCTCGCAACAAAGTGCAGGTTCTCAGGCAGTTTGAACAAACAGGTACCCACGCTAACCGCTATGATGTAACCATTTTAGTTAACGGCCTGCCGCTAGTGCAAGTGGAGCTGAAGAGACGTGGCGTTGCAATCCGTGAGGCATTTAACCAGATACACCGCTACAGCAAAGAGAGTTTCAATAGTGACAATTCGCTGTTCAAATATCTACAGATTTTTGTTATCTCCAATGGTACGGATACACGCTATTTTGCCAACACCTTAAAGCGTAGTAAAAACAGCTTCGACTTCACTATAAACTGGGCAAAGGCGGATAATAGCCTGATTAAAGACATTAAGGACTTTACAGCAACCTTTTTCCAGAAAAACACCTTGCTGAATGTGCTGCTGCATTATTCGGTGTTTGATATAAGCAACACATTACTCATCATGCGCCCGTACCAGATTGCCGCGACTGAACGCATCATGTGGAAGGTGAATAGCTCATACAAAGCTAAGACTTGTAGTAAACCAGAGAGTGGTGGCTATATCTGGCATACGACTGGTTCGGGTAAAACACTCACCAGCTTTAAAGCAGCCCGTATGGCAACCGATCTGGACTTTATCGACAAAGTCTTCTTCGTGGTAGATCGTAAAGACCTCGATTACCAAACCATGAAGGAATATCAGAGCTTCTCGCCTGATAGCGTGAATGGTTCGGATAGTACGGCTGGATTGAAACGAAATCTAGATAAAGACGATAACAAGATTATCGTTACCACAATTCAGAAGCTAAATAACCTGATGAAAGGAGAAGGTGATTTGCCTGTTTATAACCAACAGGTTGTTTTTATTTTTGATGAATGTCACCGCAGCCAGTTTGGTAAGGCACAGAAGAACATAAAAAAGAAGTTTAAGTGCTATTATCAGTTTGGTTTTACTGGCACGCCTATATTCCCGCAAAATGCACTGGGCGCAGATACGACCGCTAGCGTTTTTGGACGAGAGCTGCACTCTTATGTGATAGCCGATGCCATTCGCGATGAGAAGGTGCTGAAATTTAAGGTGGACTACAATGATGTGCGCCCTCAATTTAAGGCTATTGAGGCTGAGCAGGATTTAGACACACTCAGTGCAGCTGAAAACAAAGAAGCATTGCTACATCCAAAGCGTATTCGTGAAATATCAGAATATATTTTAAGCAATTATCGTCATAAAACCCATCGTCTTCACATTGGCAACAAAGGCTTTAATGCTATGTTTGCCGTGAGCAGTATAGATGCTGCGAAACTTTACTATGAAACGCTTAACTCATTGCAGGCTAAGAGTGATAAGCCCCTCAAAATTGCTACTATTTTCTCATTCGCTGCTAATGAAGAGCAAAATGCGGTGGGTGAGATTGTCGATGAAAGCTTTGATGTTTCCGCCATGAATAGCAGTGCAAAGGAGTTTTTGAGCAAGGCTATAAACGATTACAATGATTACTTTAAAACCAACTTCAGCGTTGATAGTAAAGGATTTCAGAACTATTATCGGGATTTAGCGAAACGCGTGAAGTCTAAAGAAATCGATTTGATTATCGTAGTTGGTATGTTCCTGACTGGCTTCGATGCTCCAACCCTCAATACTTTATTTGTTGACAAAAATCTGCGTTTCCACGGCTTAATTCAGGCTTATTCACGCACTAACCGTATTTATGACGTCACCAAAACCTTCGGGAATATTGTGACATTCCGTGATTTAGAAAAGGCGACGGTTGAAGCCATTACTCTATTTGGTGATAAAAACACCAAGAATGTAGTGCTTGAGAAAAGTTATAAAGAGTACATGGATGGTTTTAAAGATACCATGACTGGTGAGGTGCAACGTGGCTTCATCGATGTGGTGACAGAGTTAGAGGAGTGCTTTCCAAATCCAGAGGCTATCGAGAAAGAGTCTGACAAAAAAGCCTTTGCCAAACTGTTTGGCGAATATCTGCGCGTTGAGAATGTGCTGCAGAACTATGATGAGTTTGCAAACCTCAAGGGTTTACAAAATATTGATGCCAACGATATCGATGCTGTAGAGAAATTTAAATCAGATAACCATTTGAGTGATGAAGATTTCATAGCTTTAGCCGCAATTAATATGCCTACTGAACGCAAAATACAGGATTACCGCTCTACTTATAATGATATCCGAGATTGGCTGCGCAGTGAGAAGAATTCTCAGACACAGGAAGAATCAAATGTCGATTGGGATGATGTGGTGTTTGAGGTAGATCTGCTCAAATCTCAAGAAATTAATCTAGAATATATCTTGGAACAGATTTATGAGAATAATAAAAAGGTGAAAGATAAGACAACATTGGTTGAGAATGTTCGCCGCATGATTCGAGCCAGTATTGGTAACAGAGCTAAAGAAAGTCTTCTGGTTGATTTCATTAATCAAAAAGATCTTGATAGGCTAGGCGATAAAGCCAGTGTAATCGATGCATTTTTTACATTTGCTCAGGTAGAACAACGGCGCGAGGCCGAGGAACTTATCAATAACGAGAATCTAAATGTAGATGAAGCTAAACGCTATATTGCTACCTCTATTAAACGCGGATATGCCAGTGATAATGGCACAGAACTAAATGCTGTTTTACCTAAGATGAGCCCCCTTAACCCTGAATACTTGACGAAAAAACAAAGTGTTTTTCAGAAGATATCAGCGTTTGTTGAAAAATTCAAGGGTGTCGGCGGACAGATCTAAAGCAATTATTGAATTAGGTTTATCTTATATAAGAACGACTCTGCAGCACATCGCAAAAAAAGTCCTTTGAGCTTACGAGCATGCGCTCAGACCCAGCGTATCATTCCCTCTCATAATTCACTATGTTCCTCGCGGTTAATTTTACGGAGTAGTATTGAGCGTTGGAGACCCCAGCGCTAAAATACGAATTGCGATCTCAACGATTGGATCAGCGATATTCACCAGTAGTCAATACTAGGCATAGACTGGAGCAAACTGGTCAATTGCCAAACACTTGATTTCCAATGACTAAAAGCTCCGTACTTCGCTTTTCTTCGTGCGGTGTTTTCAGGAAAGAGGCATATATAGGAGAGAAATTAGAGAAAAACGAAGTGTTTTTATTTCAGAGCAAGTCAATTGCAAACAGCAAACTCGCTAAGCAAATG
>JAPKNN010000014.1:0-20837 GCA_040266715.1 Paracoccaceae bacterium | reverse complement strand
AGGTGCGGACACACATTCATTGCGTGTATAGGAGGTAAAATATCGCATAACTATTCCTTGAGCTTAATTAATTCATAGTGAATTTCAAAACAATTGATTCTCACAATGTAAATATCATTGCAAAGAATGCATGTCAATATGCCTTTTGGTGCATGAATATTGTTATAGACACAGTGTATACATGCAAGAAATCGCTGAAAAAAGTTTTTGCGTTATGCAAATTAGTGTCTTTATGATTGGTGCTTCATACAATCAAAATTGTTATTAACATCTGGCTTATCACATGTCTAGGCAAAGCACTTGCGATTATAAATTTTAAATTGCTTTATGTAAAAAAAATGACAAACTTGCCCCTTCTTCACTTGGATTTATAATTATTTTACCGTCATATAGTTCGATAGCCGCTTTTGCAATTGAAAGCCCCAGACCACTACCTTCCGAAACGCCAATTTGTGAAAAGCGTTTAAAAGCAACGTCAGAGAGCTTTGAATCAAGTCCAATACCATCATCGGATATTTTAAATTCAATATGCTCTTTTTGCTCTATGATATCAATTGTAATTTTTGATAGTTTATCGCCTGCATGCTTCATGCAATTATCAATTAAATTTTTAATGGCTTCACCAATGTGAAAAGGATCGGCTTTTACAAAAAGCGCCTTATCGTGTGCATTTAGTGAAAAATTGATATTATTTTTGAGAATGTAAGCCCCTGATTCAGTAGCTATATCTTTAATGAGGGCAATAAGATCAAAAGATATATCATTTTTTTTGGGCATGGAGCGTATTTTTTCTAGTGATAAAAGCTGTTGGCAAACATGCACCATAGCTTTTGATGCTGAAACAAGTTCATCTAGCCGCTTATTTTTTTTTTCAATGTTTTGGCCATGACGTGCACTTTGAGCCATAGATAAAACTGCCGCTGCTGGATTGAGAAGCTGATGTGCGGCGTTTGAGATAAATTCTTGTTGTAGCTGAATGCTCTGAGAAACTTTCAATAAAAGATGGTTTAAAGTTTGGACAATACCTTGAATTTCTTTTGGCACATGTCTTTTAATGGTTCTTAAATCATCTGGAGACCTTACTTGAATAGCACTTTGAAGATTAAACAGAGGTTTTAAACCCTGTGCGACACCGAACCAAACTATGGTGGCTAAAGAAAACAAAATTGTAAATACCAACATGGCAGATCGCCAAGCTTGAAGGGCAAAAAAATCATTCCGATCATCTAGCCGTTGCCAAACTGTAATTACTGTATTGCCTGTTAAATCTTCAAAGGAAGCAATTTCGCTCATTTTAAATATTCTTACAGCTTCTGACCGATAGCGGCCTTCATAATATTGAGGTAAATTAGTATGTTGTAGATTACGATCTACAACAATTGGTGGATAGGCGTAACCTGAAAGATATACACCGCCAAGTCCCATTACGTGATAAAAAATTTTCCCTCCTGCAGCCTCACTAATAAGATTATGCGTATTTGAAGAAAGTGCATCACCTTGGGAAATAACAACATCTCTTGAAATCGCCAATGCGGCTGCAAGTAAGCTTCTATCAAAAATTTCTTGCGTAGTTTGTTTTGCTTCATACAAGCGCCAATACGCCAAAATAATTGAAATGAACATAAGAGGTAACATGATATAAAGAAAAAGCCGTAATCGTAGAGAAATATGCTTCATTTATCCTCAACCTCTATCATATACCCTAGTCCACGCGCAGTTTTAATTTGGACACCTGAGCCAATTAATCTTTTACGCAAACGTGAAATATGCGGTTCAATGCTTGCATCATAAACATCCCCCTCAGTTCCATATATAAATTCAATCAATTGTGCTTTTGAAACGATGCAGTTTTGTCTATTTAGTAAACATTCTAAAACTGCAACCTCTCGACGCGGTATATCAATTTTAACATCATGAATATAAACTTGGCGACTCCCACGATTAAATGTAAGTCCTCGAAGATTTTCATAAAGTATGTATTGCTGGTTTTTGCGCCTTAATAAAGCACGGATTCGTGCTTCTAGTTCTTCCATTTCAAAAGGTTTAACAAGATAATCATCCGCTCCAAGGTCTAATCCTATTACACGGTCTTGTGTGTTATTCCTTGCCGTTAATAAAATAACGGCAGCGCTATTGCCCCTTTTTCGCATGTTTTTTAAAATATCTAGCCCCCCAATAACGGGAAGATTTATATCTAAAATGACAAGGTCTAAATTCTCTTGAAATAAAAATAAATCTGCCTCATCGCCTCTTAAAAGCACATCAACACCATGCCCAATATCTCGTAACCTATAGGCAATTGCATTAGCCAATATCTCATTATCTTCAATTATAACAATCTTCATCTTTTTTACGCAAGGTTACAGCAAGGTTAAGATTCTATATGATTATGTGTAAGATTAAAAAGCGTAGGAATTAAGTCAGACAATTCGAAGCACGAGACTAAAATAAAAAGTCTGTTTTTTCTTTACTTGCTTTTTATATCTGTTAGATTGAGCTACTAATTTGGGGGCTCTTTCTTTAAAATAATAATCTAGTTCTAGGAGAATAACAATGAATTTTCTTAAATATATCAAAAAATATTCAGTAGCTATAGCTATAGCTATGTCGGTGAGTATTATTTCCCCTGCAACTGCAGAAGTTAATTTTTCAGGAAAAACGATTGAGTGGGTTATCCCATTCTCTGAAACTGGCGGTTCTGCAAAATGGGCAAATTTTTTTGCACCGCTTCTTAGTGAAGCTTTACCAGGTCAACCAAGTGTTGTTGTTAAATTTATGCCAGGGGCTGGCTCCACAAAAGGTGCGAATTGGTTTCAAAAGCAAAAGCATGAAGATGGCACTTTAATTTTTGGCTCTTCAGGTTCAACGCAATTTCCTTATCTTTTAGACGATCCACGTGTAAGATATGAATATAAAGACTGGAACCCTGTTATGGCTTCTGGCACAGGTGGGGTGGCTTATCTCAATGCCAAAGATGGCAAAAAATTTGATGGTTCAGCCAATAATCTCAAGGATATCAATTTTACCTATGGCTCTCAAGGGGCGACACGTCTTGATCTGGTGCCATTACTGGCTTGGAAAATGCTTGGCATGAATGTTGAGCCTGTATTTGGCATTAAAGGACGTGGTGATGGTCGTTTAATGTTTGAGCGTGGCGAAGCAACGATTGATTATCAAACGTCTTCAGGTTATTTAGGTGGATCAATGCCAATGGTTAAATCTGGCAAAGCTGTTCCTATGATGTCATGGGGTGCGCTTGACGATGCTGGTAACATTGTGCGCGATCCTACCTTCCCTGACATACCAACATTCAAAGAAGTTTGTGAAGCGACAGTTAATTGTGAAACAAGTGGTGACGCTTGGGAAGCTTGGAAGGCATTCTTTATCGCTGGCTTCCCTTCTCAAAAGCTTGCTTTTCTTCCAGCTGGCACACCGCAAGATGTGATAGATACATATACAAAAGCATTTAAAGCTGTTGTAGCTCATCCTGATTTTGCTAAGATATCAACTAAAAGAGTAGGTAAATATCCAGTTTTTGTAGGAAGTGCTGCAAATAGAGCCTTAACTAGCGCTACTTCAGTTCCAGAAAGTGCCAAGGCTTATGTTGTTAAGTGGCTCAAGGATGATTATGGCGTTTCACTGAAATAATCTAATTTTTGATCAGGCACTTTCACATATTGTGGAAGTGCCTTTTTAAAACGGAATATAGGTTATGGATTTTTTATCTTCGGCTTTACCAGCTTTATATGATGCTTGGGTAATAATTTTACAGCCGGAAGTTTTAGGATATTTATTCGTTGGTGTTATTTTAGGGCTTGCAGTAGGGGTGTTTCCTGGTTTAGGTGGAATCGCAGGATTATCTCTTCTTCTTCCTTTTATGTTTGGTATGGAGCCAGTTTATGGGTTAGCACTCATGATTGGCTTGGTTGCAGTTGTGCCAACCTCGGATACCTTTGCTTCCGTTCTCATGGGCATACCAGGCTCATCTGCATCACAAGCAACCATCCTTGATGGCTTTCCTATGGCCCAAAAAGGTCAAGCTGCAAGAGCTCTCTCCGCAGCTTTTTCATCTTCTCTTTTTGGCGGTCTCATAGGCGCTGCTTTTCTTACAATTTTCATATTGATTGCTCGACCAATTGTTTTGGCCTTTGGCCTGCCTGAAATGTTAATGATCACTATTTTTGGCTTGTCTATGGTTGCTATCCTTGCTGGGCAAGTTGCGTTAAAAGGCATTGCCGCTGCGGGGCTTGGGATTATGATAGGCACAATAGGCGAAGCAGATGCAGGCGGTTCTTTACGCATGTCCACTTACGATTTACCCTATCTCACAGATGGTTTAAGATTAGTTATTGTTGGATTGGGTATCTTTGCTATACCTGAAATAATTTCTTTATTTCGCCAAGATAAGGCCATTTCAGAATCTACAACACTAGGTGCTGGTTGGGCTGAAGGAATAAAAGACTGGTTCAAAAATAAATGGCTTTCCATTCGCTGTTCGTTGATTGGTGTGTGTGTAGGTATTATCCCTGGTCTTGGTGGCTCGGTTGTAGATTGGATTGCGTATGGTCATACAGTGCAAACTACTAAGGATAAATCACAATTTGGCAAAGGTGAAGTCCGTGGGGTCATAGGACCTGAAAGCTCAAATAATGCAAAAGAAGGTGGTGGCCTTGTTCCCACTTTACTTTTTGGTATTCCAGGTTCTGGATCAATGGCAATTTTTATTGGCGCCGTCGCCTTGCTTGGGTCAGGGGATATTGAGGTCGGCCCACAAATGCTCAAAAGCAATCTAGATATTACATATTCAATAGTATGGTTGCTTGCGTTAGCAAATGTGATGGGAACGCTTTTATGTATTGCCGCCTCTGGAGGCATTGCCAAATTGACGACAATCCGTTTCAGCTATCTTGCCCCATTTTTATTTATGTTGATTAGCTTTGCAGCTTTTCAATCGGGGCAAAATTTTGAGGATTTATTAATATTATTTGTTATTGGATTAATCGGTATATTCCTTCGCCGTTTTGACTGGTCTCGTCCTGCTTTTCTTATTGGTTTCGTTCTGTCTAACCCTATCGAAAAATTTACAAATCAAGCTTTTCAAATTGCTTCTTTTCGTTTTAGAAATAGCTTTGAAGCGGGTATAGAGTATATATTCTCGCCCATCGTTATTGTCATGATTATTATTACATTACTCTCTGTTATCCTTGGTATTCGACAGGCCAAATCAATATATACTGAAGGAAGGGTTGATGCAGGCGCAAAGCGTGCACCACTTATTTTCCTCATCTTTATTGCAAGTTATCTGGCCTTTGCTATATTTAATGCAAATTTGATTCCCGATTATAATATGACAGATAAAATCATCCCTCTTGTTGTGGGATCAATATCTCTATTCTGTTGTTTTATCCTTTTTATTCAAATGCTCAAGCGACCTGAAGGCAATGTTATTTTTGCGGATAAGGAACTTGCTGGTAATGACAACCACTCCACTTACGGATTGTGGTCAACATTAGCATGGTTTGCAGGGCTGATTTTTGCGACATGGCTTATAGGTTTCATTCTTGCTTTGATCGGATTTTTACTTTCCATTTTCCGTGTTCGCGCCAAAGCAAGTTGGAGCAAAACACTTACTCTAACAACTGGTGGCATAGTTCTTATGTGCTTCATGGCCTATATGCTTAATCGAGACTTTCCCCCAGGACTTTTACAAGATACAATTAACTTACCATGGCCTTTGAAATGACACAGACAAAAATTCCATACCTCTTTATGCGTGGCGGCACTTCACGTGGTCCGTATTTTAACCGTGCTGATTTACCCGAAGACTTAGATCAACTTTCACAAGTTCTGATTGCCGTAATTGGTGCAGGGCATCCATTGAACATTGATGGTATAGGAGGTGGTGCGGCTGTCACTACTAAGGTTGCAATGCTTTCGCATTCTAAGGATAATTGGGCGGATATTGATTATTTTTTTGCACAAGTATCTGTTGAAGATAAGAAAGTTGACTTTAAACCTACTTGTGGCAACATCTTATCTGGCGTCGGTGCGGCGGCAATTGAAATGGGAATTATAAAACCGCAAGGCGATGAAACTGAAATAAAAATTCGCGCTGTGAATACAGAGGTAAGAGTTATCGCAAAGGTACAAACCCCAAACGGCGTTCTTACCTACGAGGGAGAAACTGAAATTGCTTCAGTACCGGGTCAATCTGCAGCTGTTCAGCTTACCTTTATGGATGTTGTCGGCTCAACTACAGGACAATTCATACCAACGGGCAATTCTATTGATGAGATTGATGGAATTTGTGTAAGCTGTATGGATGTAGCAATGCCTGTTGTTATAGCAAAAGCGGTTGATTTCGGCCTTACAGGTTATGAAACAACGCAATCGCTGGATGAAAACAAAGAATTTTTTGCACGCATGGAAGCCATTCGCCAAAAGGCAGGCCAGTTGATGGGTATGGGGAATGTGTCCCAAAGCGTAACGCCCAAATTTGCGATCATCGCCCCGGCTCAAAAGGGTGGATCAATCGCAGCACGCTATTTCATGCCATGGAAAACCCATCCTTCTATGGCGGTTACGGGGGCGCAATGTATTGCCTCTTGTGCATTAACACCAAATAGTGTCGCAGAGGGATTATTAAAAGAACCCACAGAAAACGACACAAAAAAAACCACTTGCATAACTATTGAACATCCATCAGGAAATATTGATGTTCTTGTAGATTATGAAAATGAGGGCGAATTTAAACTCAATTCTGCAGGCCTTAAGAGAACGACACGGAAAATTGCTGATGGGTATGTTTATATTTCAAGTAAGATTTGGAAAGGCAGATAAAAGCTCATATACTAGATGACTGGTTTACTTTACTATATAAAAGAGCTTTTTTGAAAAACATTAGGATTATTACCTCTTAATTCACGCGGATCGTATAACAATTGATATATTTGATCAAATTAATCCGTATGCGGCGGGGAATCCGATACATAGTGATAACTCTAAATTTTAGCGTGCATAAAAAAACGTGCCGCTATGGGTGCGCCTAAAATAACAAGCACAAGTCGGGTGATATGGTGGGAAATCACAAATCCTATATCTACCCCCGATGCAATAGCTAAAATTGACATTTCCGCTTGCCCACCTGGTGCAAAAGCCAAAAATATTTCTGCAGGTTTTGCAATGCCCATATGACTTACAAACCATGTGATCAATAGGGATAAAGCAGCAAGTAGGAAGACATAAGTAATACCCGCAAGAACAAAACGCTGTAACTCAAATCTTGTTATGCCAACAAAATGCACACCAACTCCAATACCAATAAAAAATTGCGCCACTAAAATCACCTCGTTCGGAGGGCGGAAATGAATAAGATCACTTAATGATAGACAGGCTGTAAAAATCATCGGACCCAATATTGATGCGCCCCAAAGTCCTATTTTTTTTGCTATCCACCACCCTGAAATGGCCGCAATCAGCATTAATAGAAGTTCCTTGAAAGGAATCTCAACGGCAGGGAGACCAATAGGGTTATCCAAAGTCAGATCAAAAAAATAAAGGAGAACAAATGGTGCGATCGTGATAACACAAAATACACGTGTAGCATGGATAAGCGATAAAGCTCTAGGATCTGCACCCGCTTCAACTCCCAATATAACCATATCCTGTAATCCCCCTGGCATTGTTGCATAATATGCAGTTGTCGCATCTAGTTTAAAAAATTTATAAAAAAGTGGTATGCCAATTATTGCTACCATGCTTAAAAACAAGGGTATGATTGCTATAGATGTAGCAATGCTAGGAAGCGATATAAAAAACGAAGGGGTAATCATTGCACCGATGGCAACACCTAATATTGTTCTTGAGCTAACAGATATAATTTTAAAATCCTTTAACTGAACACCTAAAAGAGAAGCTAACAGACACCCAAACATGGGGCCAAATAAAAAGGGAAGCGGCAAGTCAAATATCACAAAAACAGCGACTCCCAAAAGTGCTATTATAATAGTTTTTAGTCGTAATAGGATTGTTGATTGGTATTCTTTTAAAAATTTCATATTTTTGTATGTGGTTGACTTTTATTGTATATTATTATATACAATTGCATACAAAAGGCAAGAGGAACCAAAGAATAAAAAAGAGCAAAAATAGCTTATTATGCAAAAAAATGAACTCTATAGAGAGGTAATTCAGGGGAACAATACTTATATTTTTCTTTTAGATGAAATCCGTAATGGTCTATTACGCCCTAGAGATCGCTTGGTGGAGGCTGAGATTGCCAAAAGACTGGGTGTGTCCAGAACCCCAGTTCGCGAAGCAATTCATCAATTGGTGAATGAGGGTTTGGTTGTTCACCTTCCACGACAAGGTATAAGTATACGCAGCTTAGATTATGATGAAATAATGGAGCTTTATGAGATGCGTATCGCTTTAGAAGGCATTGCCGCTAAGCTTGCTGCACGGATGACTTCAGAAGCAGAAATTGAAATACTGATTGAAATGAATAAACATATTGCGCAAGCAAAAACGGCTCAAGAAGCGCATCAACTTAATCTAAGGTTTCATAACATCATACTAAAAGCTGCGCGTAATAGATTTTTGATAAAATCAATACAAGGGCTAGAAAATGCACTATGTTTGCTTGGTCCTACAACGCTAACTAAAGAAAAACGTGCGGATAGCGCTTTGAAAGAACATAATGAAATTATTCAGGCCCTTGAGCAAAGAAATGGAGAGGCTGCAGAAAAATTAATGCGCACCCATATAGAGGCAGGACAAAAAGAGCGCATTCGGGCATTGAGCAATGCCAACTCCGTAAATCATCTAGAAACAGTCCCAACGGGGTAGGAAAGTGATAAAAAATAGTGATATTTTGATTGTCGGAGGTGGAAATGCCGCTCTTTGCGCAGCGATTACAGCGGCAAAAGCAGGTGTAACTGTTCATATATTAGAATGTGCTCCAAAATCTTATCGAGGAGGAAATTCACGCCATACTCGCAATTTTCGCTGTATGCATGACGTTCCCATTGATCCATTAATTTCTGCTTATAACGAAGAGGAATATTACGATGATCTTATCAAAGTAACCAAAGGCAAAACCGATGAAATACTTGCACGCTTAGTAATTTCACAAAGCCTAGGCTGTCTCGAGTGGATGAAGCAACATGGTGCTAAATTTCAACAATCTTTATCAGGCACGCTTTCACTAGCACGAACAAATGCTTTCTTTTTGGGCGGCGGTAAAGGGTTAGTTAATGCCTTTTATCGCACTGCACATTTTCTTGGTGTTGAGGTGACCTATGACGCTACCGTAACTCATGTTGAGCTAAAAGACAATCAAGTTTATTCCATTCATTTTACTCATAAGGGCGAAGAGCATATCTTGCATCCAAAGGCAGTTATTATTGCCTCTGGAGGCTTTCAGGCAGATAAAGATTGGCTTGCAGATGCTTGGGGAGAGGCGGCGCGTAATTTTATCATTCGTGGAACACCTTATAATCGTGGTATTGTTCTTAAAGACTTACTTGCTCAAGGCGTGCAAAGCGTTGGCGATGCAGATCAGTGCCATGCGGTGGCGATAGATGGTCGCTCCCCGCAATATGATGGAGGTATTGTAACACGTCTTGACTGTGTTCCTTTTTCTATTGTTGTCAATAAAAATGGTGAGCGTTTTTATGATGAGGGCGAAGATGTTTGGCCGAAACGCTATGCCATATGGGGGCGGTTAGTGGCAGCACAGCCTGATCAGATTGGTTATGCTATTATTGACAAAAAATCAATTGACTTATTTATGCCATCAGTATTTCCGCCGATTAAAGCTGATAGTTTAGAAGTTTTAGCACAGAAATTACAACTGCAGGAAACGTCGTTGCTAGAAACCATTAACAGATTTAACGCCGCTTGCGGAGATATTTCTAATTTTCACCCTACAGAACTTGATGGCGTAAAAACAAAAGGTATTATACCAGCAAAAACGAATTGGGCACGCCCTATCGATACACCACCTTTTTATGGATATTCTCTAAAAACAGGTGTAACCTTTACTTATCTTGGTTTAAAAGTTGATCAAAATGCCCAATGCTCTACAGATAATGGGCTTATTCCTAATCTTTTTGCAGCGGGCGAGGTTATGGCGGGTTCAATTTTAGGGCAAGGTTATCTTGCTGGAATTGGTATGACAATTGGAACAGTCTTCGGACGCATTGCAGGAGAAAAGGCAGCAATATATGCAAGATGATCTATTTAAAGAGGCAAGCAGGCAGGCTGAAATTTGTAATGCTTGTCGCTATTGTGAAAGCTATTGTTCTGTTTTTCCGGAGCTTCATAAACTGCGTGAATTTAATAAAATGGACATCACCTATTTTGCGAATTTATGTCATAATTGCAGGGGGTGCTATTATGCATGTCAATATACAACTCCCCATGAATTTAATATCAATATTCCACAAATTTTTGCTCAAGTCCGCCATAAAAGCTGGCAGGATTATGCATGGCCAAGGAAGTTTGCAACACTATTTTATAAAAGCGGCGTTCTTATCTCTCTGATTAGTATAATCTCTTTATGTTTTTTCTCAGCGCTTCTTAATTTACTGCCACAAGGTGAAGGAGAAGGTTTTTATCGCATCATTTCTCATAACATATTGATTTTAATTTTTATTCCAGCCTCTTTATTTCCCTTTATCAGCCTATCGATATCTCTAAGAGCCTTCTGGCGGGATATAGGTGGTGGAAAGATAACGCTTAAACAGTTAAAAAACACATTTATGGCGATTAGTAGAATGCATGATCTTGCTTCAGGTCATGGAGAAGGGTGTAATTTTGAGGATGAAGATCGCTTTTCACACTCCCGTAGATATGCTCATCAAGCAATTATGTATGGTTTCCTTTTATGCTTTGCTTCCACTTCATCAGCGACCATATTACATTATTTTTTTGATATAAAAGCGCCTTACGGTTTATTCTCTATCCCCAAACTTTTTGGCATACCTGGGGGAATCTTACTTGTTTTTGGATGTATATGGATGTTACTTCTAAAATTTAAATCGGATCAAAAACTTGGTGATACAAAAGCATGGGGTAGTGAATATGCTTTTGTCATCTTGCTTGGCATTGTAGGATTAAGCGGTTTATTACTATACCTTTTAGGGAATACAATTTTTATGCCTTCCATGTTGTCTATTCACCTTAGTAGTGTTCTGACCTTTTTCATTCTCACCCCATACTCAAAAATGGTACATGCCTTCTATCGCGTTTTGAGTATACTGAAAGAGAAGGAAATTGATTAACATATATACTGGTTCATTAACCTTGTGGCGAAGTGTTAGGAGTTGGATTGTTGTCCAGATTGTAGGTGAAAGAAATCAGCACATTGAACTGTCCATCTGTCAGCGGCACATTAATCAGGCGCAGGACGGCACGTTCTGCAATCTTGACATCTGGGCATCTTAGCACAAAAGCTCTTCGGCCTGTGCTTCATAAATGCCTGCCGAAAATTCCTCATCGTCTTTGACAACATGACCATAGCCGATTGTAGGATAACCAGCCTGGCAAAAACAAACGGTCCGATAGAAGCCCTAGAACCGCTTGATCAGGTCCAATCTATTTTGCCTTATATTCCTCATGTTTTTTTTCTTGTAATTTCAATTATTTCTGATAATATGTTATGGTACGAAAACCAGATGGATCGAAGCATGGCGCTAAACTTGGCGAATACTGTCGTTAAATTTTTACAGGAAAAACCGGAGCAAAAATTTACTGCTCGGGAAATTGCCAATTGGATATTTGAAACCTATCCAGATGAATGCCGCCAAAAACAAAATCGCTCAACAGCTACCGTTAATCCGCTCGATAATGAAATAGCATTGCTGCAGCAAATCGTTGGTGAAATTGGTTCGCAGCGTCCACGCTTGCAGAAACGCCACCCGCAGATTAAAACTACGGAAGGTCGCCCTCGAAAGTATTACTTCACTGAATCAACTGACAGCACCGAAATTGATAATGCTGAAGCTCATGAAGCTTCGCCTGCTTCAAAAATAAATGGCTCTATCGTCAAAGAGCATGGCCTTTACCCGATTCTCAGTGAGTTTCTTTGGTCAGAGCTTGAGCTGTACAGCAAACGAATTGACGAAAAGCGGTCTCGTAACTCTCGTGGCGCAGGCGGCAATAAGTGGCTTTACCCCGATCTTGTCGGAATGGAAGATCTCAGTAGCGATTGGCATCGTGAAATAAAAGACTGTGTTCAGCAATATGCTGATAAGAAAACCAAACTATGGTCGTTTGAGGTAAAGATACTAATCAATCGCTCAAACCTCCGCAAAGTCTTTTTTCAAGCCGTAAGCAATTCTTCATGGGCAAACTTCGGCTATTTGGTTGCTAGCGAAATCGAAGGAGCTGATACCCTGAAAGAGCTTCGTATGCTTTCCAGCCTTCATGGCATTGGATTTATACGGCTGGACGTTGAGAACCCCTCAGAGAGCCAAATCATGATTCCTGCAAAAGAGCGGATTGAAATTGATTGGGATACGGCGAACAGGTTGACGGAAGAAAACGAAGACTTCTTGCAATATATCAAGTTAATCCGTCAGTTTTATCAAACAGGCGAGATACGGCAGTCTGACTGGGACATGAATGCAGAGCAGGATTAATCCTTTTCCAGCGTTCCTATAATTTTCAGGTTCTTGCTTCGATACTCAAAAACACCCGTTATTACCAAAGTAAGCATGACAATCGTAACCGGTATGTTGTTAATTTTTTTCTAGAAATTTGATGGCTCCTGATGTATAAGGAATTATGAGAATCAAATATAATATCTTGGTAGTAATTCTCCTTTTTTCAGCAACAAACGTACTCGCTGAACAAAGTAGTCATCCTCATATTTCGACCTACGCAGGAGAAGAAGCACGTAGTATCAAAAGCCTCTCCTCAGAAGATATTGCGGAACTCAAACGTGGTGGAGGATGGGGACTTGCCAAAACAGCCGAGCTAAATGGTGTTCCGGGTCCAGCGCATCTCCTTGAAATGCAGGATGAAATCTCGTTGACTGATTCTCAGATTATTGCCATCAAAGCTCTATACAAGCAAATGCAAGCACAAGCCATTGACCAAGGTCTAAAGCTCATTGCTTTGGAACAGGAGTTAGAAACGCATTTCCAAAATCTGACAATAACTGACTCAATTCTTAACTCATCATTAGACAAAATTTCAGATGCTCGTCGAAACTTGCGTTACATTCATTTATCTACACATCTGAGTACGCCCAATATTTTGTCAGAAGAGCAAATTCAGAAGTATAATGAATTACGCGGGTATGCTGACCCCAACCCTTGCAACAATATTCCCAAAGGGCACAATACCGATATGTGGCGAAAACATAATGGATGTAATTAGGATCTTTGCAGCATTTTATAACTAAGCGTCACTTACCCTCCACAGGCAGTGAGGCTTTGCCCTTGCCGCCAAGACGGTCTTTTTCAACAGCCTTAAATTCCTGATCGGTACCAGATAGCGTTGTTTGTAATCCGGTCATCTCGCTGCCAGCGACGTACAATCACATCTACATATTTGGGATTAAGCTCAATCAATCGGACCTGTCGCCCTGTATGTTACGCTGCAATCAGTGTTGAACCGCAGCCACCAAAGGGATCGAGAACAATATCCAACGTCTTGCTGGAATTTTTAATGCCACGCACCACAAGATCAACAGGCTTCATGGTTGGGTGCAGATCATTCCTCTGCGGTTTGTTATAAAACCAGACATCCCCCCTGATCACGCGCACCGCATCAGTAGCGGTCATTGCCATCTTTCCAACCATAGAGTATAGGCTCACCCGCAGCCAAGAGCTTAACCGCGTGGTTTTTTCGGCCACCAACGGGTACAATTCGCCGTCGCGGTAAAAGACACCGCCCCAAGCCTCAAAGCTGGTGGCAATGAAATACTGATAATCAGTGCGTAAATCGCACCAAAGAAAGCTGGAGCGCTTGAGAATGTCGATTTCCGTCATGTGGAAATCAGCGGTCTGTGTGGTGTCAGCCTTGGGCTGTCCTTCCGAGATATAGCCGCACAGCAGACATTCCTTATTGGCGCGTGGAACTTCAGCCCGCATTCAGGGCAGTCCTTGTAAGGAGCATCACCTTCAATAAACTGATCTGGACTTCTTGTTCCAGCGAGCCATGTATCAGTGTTGATGTGCCAAAAGCCAGCTCAACGACATCATTGCATGAGATTTGATGTTTGTCGCTATCCTTGACATGAGCACATTCATAATAATTACTTTCATACGGGAGCACTAAATATTTTTTATGCAACTTCAATCCAAGTTTTCATTCCTGCAGCTTGGTGAGCCAACATATGGCAGTGAAGCAACCACTTTCCTGGATTGTCAAAAACACAGGCAATTGTTATTGTTTTCCTAGCATCAACAAGGATGGTATCCCGCAATGGTGACATGATTCCTGATGTGATTGCCTGAAAATGATGCCCATGCAGGTGAATAGCATGTGGAAATCTGGTGTCATTGACGAGTTTGATGACACCAGTCTGACCCACTTTGAACTTATGGAATGGCGTATCTGTCATGCCTGATATACCATTGAAAGCCCAGACATTACCGCCCCTCATGCCCCCCATCATCCCGCGTAAGCTCATCGCTCCTCCTTCCATTTGAAGAGTTAATTGTACAGCGTTTTTCAAATCAGGAGCTTCGTAACGATTTGACATCGCTAGAAAAATTTCTGTTTTCACTGTTGGATCAACCAAACCCTGAACCGGCAAACTTCCCAATCGCAACAAACCATCACGCGTCCGAAAATCGACTTCAATCTTTTCACCCGTTACATCTGCGATGATGTCAGCGCGTTGTGCCGGAGCTAAGGTAAGATTATTAATGGGTTCTGGTGTTTCCAATGGCATGCCATCATAGGCAACGATTTTCCCGCTTACCCCAGCAAGCTGAAGCGGAAATATCCGATCTGTTGCCACATTTATGAAGCGCAACCGAACTCTTTGGTTAAGCTTGATTGGAGAGGTTACACCTTGAAAGATCGCCTTGGCAAAATTACCCATTCTGCCAGCATGAGCTTGATCGCGTATATTTTCAAAATCACCAGCCTGCGAACCATCTCGGTTGAGACGCCAGTCATCAACAAAAACAATGATGTCATGGTCAACAAGAAGTGGATTTTCCTCTTCAACAATCAGTGCACCATACAAGCCACGTGCAACTTGTTCCCAAGATCTATCATGAGAATGATACCAGTAAGTGCCAGCATCCGGCACAACAAAATCGTAGAGAAAATCATTCCCAGAGGAAACCCGTGATTGCGTTAACCCTGGCACGCCATCCATCTTATTATCAATACGAATTCCGTGCCAATGTATCGCAGAAGATTGCTTCAGAGCATTCTCAAATCGAACCTTTACGCTTCCACCCTTTCGGACCCGAATGGTAGGTCCAGGAGTAGAACCGTTGAATCCCCAAAGCGAGGTCTGTTCTTGGTCTGGTAAGAGGTCAAGTTTAACTGGTTCGGCCCGTAGCCGCATGGTATCATCTGCAAGAGCCAGATAAGGTATGCACAGGGTAGCGGCGGTCGAAGCCAAAAAATGTCGACGAGTTATCATGAATAAGCCTCCGGCAAGGCGAGAACAGTTGTTAGAATGGCAGTTGTAGACAGTATGAAAGCCACCAAAATAATCTCGACAAGTACTGAATATTTAAGATGTTTTAGAGCCGCAGAATCTCCAACCCTCAGGGCAGGGACGAACCGTAGCTTGTTGGCAGCTGCCAAACCTAGCAGTCCAGTCACAACGACAACCTTGATAAGCAGAGTCTGGCCATATCCTGTGGTGAATAAATTTGTGAACGAATTTACCAGTTGATAAGCAAGCCACACTCCTGCGATTAATAATATAGGCACGAAGAACACTGCCAACCGACCAAACCGATGTGCGATCTCCTCGGTTGTTGTAATCTGTGCATGATCTGAACTCAATCGGTACAAGGGAAATAAAATTCCAACCCAGATGGAAACTCCAATCAAATGGATAAGCAACAAAACTTGAGAAAGAAAGTTAGGAATATCTGCTACATGACCAATTTGAATGAATGACACCAGTACAACCAAACAGCCAATAGCGGTTAAGCTCTTGCTCATTTTACCAAAAAAAAGTCCGATTATTATGAGGGAGAATCCCATAACACGTAAAAGCAATGCCGTTCCGATTGGAGTTTGCCATAGAATACCGAGCATTTCTGGGTCGAATGCGCCAGCTATGCCCCCCGTTAATCTTGCACCTGCTAAGGCATAGCTGGTTGATGCAGAAATCAAGCCAATAATAGCAAACAGACCAGTCATTCTGCGGCCATTGAAGCTTGATCTTGCTTTAATGGTATCAAAAAGTATCAGATAGATAACTGTACCTGACGCGAACAAAGCCCCTATATAAAGCATGAGCTTTGACGTGATTGAAAAGAGGCTCAAGAAGTCCATCCGCTGCTATTCCACTACAGTAAACTGGAATGCACCCTTTATCGGATGACCATCCTGTCCAAGGGCGCGCCAAGTTATATTATAAATCCCCGTACCCATAGGTTTGATTGGCAATGTGAAATCTGTTTGGAAGCTCTTATATTCGGAAATATCAATTTCAAGTATTTCATGATCTTCATGTTGCATTTCTACTTTAGTCAAACGAATTTTTTTGGTCATATAAATTGAAATCGTTTCAGGTACTTCATCTAATATCGCTTCATTATTAGGCACAGTCATTTTGGTATTGGAATGCGCTAAAGCCTGTGAAGTTAAAACAGCAGAAAATGCAACTATCGTTATTAGGTTAAAAATGCGTTTCATTTTTTTTCTCTTTGTTTGGTGGGTTAGTTAATTCCATTTGCTCGCTGTAGCTCACGAACATAGGTTATAATGGTAGACACCTCAGTCCGAGTTAGCCCAGCAACTGGCGGCATATTGCCAAATGACCAATGGTGAGCACGAACCCCAAGCTTAGCCGCACGCTGAAAGCTCTCGTCCCCGTGATGAGATGGTTCGTATATTTTGTGTATCAAAGGGGGCGCTACGTCCTGTTTCCCCGATGCATTTTTACCGTGGCAGACTGCACAATTTTCCTCAAATTTTAACTTTCCAAGTTCTGCTGTGGCTGAGAGTGTTGGTGGAATTATAACTGACACAAGTGGTACAGCACGATCACTCTTTACGACAGCCTCATTGTCATTTTTAGACCACCAAAAGTAAGCTACGCCTACGAGAGCGATAATCAGAAGCATTGCAATATTACGATTCATAAGTCTATTTAACCTCTAAATTATGCATTAAATAATTTTGAACAACATCCAGACAGCCATGCTGACCATCATCAAATTTTCTAGCAATGAGATAAATCCGAGCGGAACATTTGTATTACCGCCTACACAGGCACAAGTTAGCTCTCGTTTATCTATATAAACCGCTTTGAAGACGCTTACGGCCCCAATTGATCCAAACACAAAAGCGACAGGCACAGATAGCCAAGTCAAAATGCCCGCAAACATCAATAAACCAGCGCCCGTTTCTAGAAATGGATAAATTTTTCCGTATGGTGGCCATGTACGTGCCAATAGGTCATAATTTAGAAACATGTCAGCAAATGATTGAATATCTTTCAACTTTTGCAAACCTAACAGGATCATTGAAATGGCTATAAACCACGGGATAGTCATGCTTGAAAAAACCGAGGTTGAGACTAACCACGTCACTGATAATGTTATTAACGCAGCAACGCAAAACAGTGCTATAACAGGCGTATAGGTTTTATTACTAACTGCATGATCACCAAAATACTCAAGAGAAGATTCAAATCCACCAATAACTTGATTATCAATTATCAACTGAGGAGTTGTTTTAACGCCTAATTTGTTTTTCAATGCCTCCACCTCATTTCTGCTTTTGAGGGGATGGTCTGTGAAATCAATACGCTTCTTTTCCAGATAGCTTTTCAACTTTATCCCGCATGGGCAAAGATGGTCCGGCAATTCCATTCTATATAAATGTGCTGTTGTGCTCATATTACGTTTTTCAAATTATATATTATTTTAATTTGGATCACAGCGAACCTTTCCGATCTATTCATATTTTTTAAGGAGCGTAACGATTTCCCCAATTTTCTTATTCTGCTCATCGGGGTTGTGGCCGCGCTCCTGGTCAAGGCAGGATTTCATATGAGTTTCAAGAACCGCAAGCTCCACTGCTTTAAGAGCACTTCGGGCGGCACGTATCTGTGTCATGATGTCAACGCAGTATTTTTCTTCATCAATCATTCTTTTAACCGCCTCAACCTGACCAGAAATGCGGTTTAATTTTCCCAAATGATTTTTATGTGATGGATGCATCGGTTTATACCTATCTTAATATACCCTACACAAGTATATACCCCTATAGGGTATAATGTCAATGGTTAACATTTGCTTGTTCATCCATTTTCCATTATTTTCAATCTCTATATCCCGAGAAGAGCATTAAATCTATGCCCAATGATGACATTATGGCTGTGAATAGCGCCGGTTTTTTGCTGGTTCCTGGCACGTTGCCTTCCATATAGGCTTGGTAGGTGGCCATTTGCGTGGCATAGACAGGTTTTGATTTAGCAATGCCGCGTTTGACAGTGTCTTTCCATGACTTGGTATTCAGCGATTTGCACTCCCAGAGCATTGGGAATGTCAGGCCCAATGCTTCGGGTGCGCCATTAATAATGCCGTCGACATGACAACGGATGCGGCCATCGGCGACAGAAAATCCAAACTGATAGCCGTTTGGTTTCTTAGTAAAGAGCTCAAAACCAGCAAGGCGCAGCCAGCGAATGGCCAGATCTTCAAATACATGGCCTGCAGCAAATATCCGCAAGGTCTGCCCAGAAAAGCCTTCGTCTTTGGGCGTGTTGTTAAAACTCATGGTCATCAGTGCGGACGCCTTGTAGCGGGTCAGGCTGTAATCATTGCGATATTCAGGGGGAAGATGACGAAGCTGTTTTTCGGTGGCAGGCTGGTGCAACCAGTTCTTGGTTTTGTGAGCAATACTCTCGGTTTCAAACAGGTTGATCCAATCATCGGCAGCGGCGAAGCAAACAATACGCTCACCAGCAGCCAAGAGCTTAACCGCGTGGTTTTTACGGCCACCAACAGCGTACCATTCGCCGTCGCGGTAAAAGACACCGCCCCAAGCCTCAAAGCCTGTTGCAATGAAATACTGATCATCACCGCGCAAATCGCACCAAAGGAAGCTGGAGCGTTTGAGAATATCAATTTCCGTCATGTGGAAATCAGCGGTCTGTGTGGTATCAACCTCGGGCTGTCCTTCCTAGATATAAACGCAGAGCGGGCATTCTTTACTGGCGAGTGGAACTTCAGCACCGCATTCTGGACAGTCTTTGTAAGGTGCATCACCTTCAATAAACTGATCGTCCAGCTGAACTTCCTGTTCCAGCAAACCATGCATTAATGTCGATGTGCCAAAGTCGAGCACAACACAGTCTTTTTTTAGATGTAAGGGAAACTCAGCCGGGTCGACCGTTCGCAAACCGCGCCCGATCATCTGGATCATGGTGGATTTGTAAGAGCTTGGGCGCAGTAAAACGATGCAGGATGTTGGCGGGTGGTCCCAGCCTTCGGTCAGTACTGCGACATTCACGATCACTTGCAGATCGTCTTTGCCGTAGGCCGCTAAGATGTCAGAGCGATCTGTTTCGCTCATATCACCCCCCAGATCATGCCTGTGGCGATGCCTGCACTGATAAAGCTGGCCATGACATCCCGCGCATGCTCAACGGTCGAGCAGAATACGACCGTTTGACGATAGTTCTTTGATTTCCCTGTCGCACCTTCAGCGCTCCCCGCCTCTTGGGCTTTTTCTTTCCAGTGTTGAACCAACGCATCATTGATCGGCGGCGGGTGTTCATGATGTCAGCGACCGCGCCCATATCGTAATCAAGGGCGGTTTTACGGACTTTGCTCAGCTCTTCCTGAACGCCGACATTCATGACAAAGGTGCGCGGCGGCACAAGGTGACCAGAAGCGATCAGCTCTTTAACCGTGATTTGGTCCGACACGTTGGAAAAGATTGGGCGCAGGCCTTTTTTATCAACACGGTTGGGTGTGGCAGTCATACCCAGAAGTTTCAAATTCGGATTGATGTTTTGAGCGTGCTCAATTACCCGCATATAGCTGCCGGCCCGAGTGTGATGGGCTTCATCAATCACCAATGTATCAAGCGGAGGCAATGATTGCAGGTTGCTCTCCCGCGAGAGGGTTTGCACCATGGCAAAGGCCACTTGGCCATCCCAGCTTTTCTCATTCGCATTGAAAATACTGGTGGAAAGCGATGGATTTACGCGTTTGAACTTGCCTTCATTTTGAAAGGTCAGCTCATCACGGTGAGCAAGCACACAGGCGCGTTCAATATCGCGGTCAAACATGCGCCCCAGCACTGCTGAAAGCATGATCGTCTTGCCTGCCACCTGTTGGCGCGACCGCAAGCGTATTGCCGTGGGTATAAAGCGCATCAACGGTCTTGGAGACGAGCTCCTTTTGTCTTGGTCTGAGTAACATGCCGCCCCTAGGTTCGGTCATTGGGGCGGGTCAACTGGGACTTGCGAAAACTCACTGGAGGCCTGAAAATCGGTGCGTTACTCAAGGCACAAAAACGAAAAAAGCCCAGACATGCAGGGCTTTACTGGGTATAAATTTTTTGAAAAAAATTTAAGGAGGTTCAGAGATAATTCATCCAGACACAATAATGACTTGGAAACCGTAACATTATGGTTTATGGTTTCAGAAATTCTAGAAAGGAGTAAT
>JAPKNN010000013.1:0-29894 GCA_040266715.1 Paracoccaceae bacterium | reverse complement strand
CTGGGCTTTTGAGGTTATGCCATCTAGGGCATATGAAAGTTCGTTTTAGGTTAATGGCGGAGAGGAAGGGATTCGAACCCTCGAGACAGGTATAAGCCATCTACTCCCTTAGCAGGGGAGCGCCTTCAACCACTCGGCCACCTCTCCGCCAGCCATAATAATGGCTATATTTAAAAAAACAACTATTAATCAAACAAAATGAAAAAAAATTATGCTTTCACAGCCGATAAATAATATTAGGGAGAGTATAAGATCACCATTTTTGCAAATAGCATTTAATACAATGAATGTAAAAAATAAAGGTACAGTCTATATTAAACCTAATAGACAGTCATACAATGTTCCTATTATAAATGCATAGCTTTATATCATTAGATAAAGATGGACTATACCATATCACATATTGTTATATAAAGGGCCTCCTGCACCTTCGGGTGTTTTCCAAGTAATGTTCTGGGCAGGATCTTTTATGTCACAAGTTTTACAGTGGATGCAATTTTGAGCGTTAATATGAAAATAGGGATTACCATTTGTATCGCTCAGTATTTCATAAACGCCCGCAGGACAATATCTTTGTGCAGGTTCTGCATATAAGGGTAAATTCTTGTTTATAGGAATATTGGGGTCAGATAGATGTAAATGAACAGGCTGATCTTCTTCATGATTTGTTCCTGATAAAAAAACGGACGAAGTTTTATCAAAGCTGACTACACCATCTGGCTTTGGATAGTCTATTGGCTCAAAATCAGATGCTTTTTTGGTGCATTCATAATCAGATTTATGATGTTTACATGTTATAGGCAGTCCAATTTTCAAGTAATTCATCCACATATCGGCACCTCCAATCATAATTCCAAGCCAGGTTCCGAGCTTACTCCATAAGGGTTTTACATTCCTTACAGGTCTTAAATCTTTCGCTATGAGGCTTTGTGGAAATGTATCTTGATATTCACATAATTCATCATGTTTACGTCCTTGTTTTAGAGCCGAAAGGGCAGCTTTAGCAGCAAGCATACCGCTTAATATAGCGTTATGAGAGCCCTTAATACGCGGAACATTCACAAAGCCCGCACTGCACCCTATAAGCGCACCCCCAGCAAAAATCAAACGGGGTATAGATTGGTACCCTCCCTCACAAACTGCTCTAGCTCCATAACTGAGCCTTTTACCATCTTGTAGAAGATGGCGAATTTTAGGATGTGTTTTATATCGTTGAAACTCATCAAAAGGAGATAAATATGGATTCTCGTAGTTTAAATGAACAACAAACCCAACGGAAACAAGATTTTTATCAAAATGGTAAAGAAAACCACCACCTCCCGTACGGGCATCCAATGGCCAACCAAAACTGTGTTGTACAAATCCAGGGATATGCTTATCAGGATTAACCTCCCACACCTCTTTTAGGCCAATTCCGTATTTTTGGGGTTCACTATCAGAATCAAGCTTAAATTTCTCAATAACTTTTTTGCTTAATGAACCCCTTGCACCTTCAGCTAACAAAACATATTTTGCTAATAAATTAATTCCAGGCTCGTAACTATTTTTTTTATTACCGCTTTTATCGATCCCCATATCACCCGTTGTTACACCTATAACAGCTTGATTGTCATCATAAACAAGTTCACTTGCTGTAAATCCCTCATAAATTTCTGCTCCTAAATCCTCAGCTTTTTTTCTTAACCAACGACATACATTACCCAAACTACCAATATAATTACCATGATTATGTAAAAATGGCGGAAGAAGAAAATTTGGGATGCGTAAAGCTCGTTTTTTAAATAGCACATAAAAAGAATCCTTCTTTACGGGTGTCTGTAAAGGCATATCACCATCTTTTTGCCAATCAGGAAAAAGAGCATTTAATCCAACAGGGTCAATAACTGCACCTGAAAGAACATGTGCACCTACCTCCGCAGCTTTTTCCAAAACAATTACAGATATTTCTTGGTTGTTTTCTTGGGCCAGCTGTTTGAGATGTATCGCAGCGGAAAGACCTGCAGGCCCCGCACCGACAATAAGTACGTCACATTCCATTGTATCTCTATCAGTCTGTATGTGTGTCATATTCTTCCTCTTAAACAATTATAGTGTGCGTCTAAATATATTATATATCCTTCGTATTTATAATATATAGAAATCCCAACAATATTTATTTACATACTTATACAATAAATTCAATCTTTTTTACATCTGTGCTATTTTGTGTTAGTTATTTCTAAAAGTTTTTTTCAGTTGAATTAATATGTCTTCACACCATACTCTTCGCAAGCATTTATTGTCCAATCTTTTATATCATCGTCAAAGCGGTGTAGAGGATTATATTGCTAGCAATCCGATTAACTACTATCAACAATATCAGCAGCTTCTGAAAAAGCCCCAACAACACAATGATATGTATAAGAAGGTAGACATACCTGCTATTGAACCAATACGTGAAAATCTTAACAATGTGGCAGGCACAATATCTGACTCTGAATCAGATACTATACAAAAAACAGTATTAAAGGCACCCTACCAAGATATTGTAGATAAAACAATATCCAGTGTAAGTCAGTGTAGTAGTTTAGAAGAGTTACGTGAATTTATTGATAATTTTGTTGATTGTGGTCTAAAGAAAACAGCTAAGAATCTTGTTTTTAGTGATGGAAATCCTAATAGTGGTCTTGTTTTTGTAGGTGAAGCTCCTGGTAAGGATGAAGATATACAAGGCAAGCCCTTTGTCGGACGTTCTGGACAGCTTCTTAACAACATGCTTGCCTCTATCAATATAGACAGATCGCAATGTTATATTACGAATATTTTACCTTGGCGACCGCCAGGCAATAGAACCCCATCAGATGAAGAAAAAGCCATATGTTTTCCTTTATTATCGCATCATATCAGCTTACTTAACCCGAAAATGATTGTATTGTTGGGTGGGGTAGCATGTAGGGAAATTTTACAAACTACGGAAGGTATTATGCGCTTAAGAGGGCAAACGCGTATTCTTGATAAAGAAAAATTTAATACTAAAAATGATATTTCCGTTGTTATGACATTACACCCAGCATATCTACTTCGACAGCCGCTTCATAAAAGATTAGTATGGCATGATTTTCAACTCGTACAACGCATGTGGAATGAAAAGTTAGACAATAAATAGTAGATTTTTATAAGCAAGAGGACACATGATGGATATGTCATCTATAGAAAAAAGCAACGAACAATATAACACAAAAATACCCGTAAATTTTGGTATTATAACTGTTTCCGACACGCGCAATAAGACGACAGATAAATCTGGTAAATATCTTGTTAATGCCGTTAAGGCGGCAGGACACTACATTGAAAGTTACCATATTATAAAGGATGAAAAATTAGAGATCACAGCGCTTGTAAAAAACTTAACACAAGATGGGAAGCATGATGCAATTATTACTACGGGTGGAACTGGATTAACTAGACGGGACATAACTGTAGATGCCGTAAAGCCATTGTTTGAAAAAAATATTGATGGTTTTTCTTATATATTCCACCACATAAGTTTTCAAAAAATTGGAACTTCAACGATCCAATCACGTGTATGTGCTGGGATAATAAATGGCTGCTTTATTTTTTGTTTGCCTGGCTCGCCATCGGCGTGTAAAGATGGATGGGAAAAAATTTTGAAGAGTCAATTTGATAACACCCATAAACCGTGTAACTTTATTGAAATCATGCCCCGTATGCAAGAGGATAAAAAATAACCCTAACCACTTTGCTATATATTTGGCCCCCATTATAATGGCTGTGAAAAATATAATGGGTATGAAAAATTTTATACTATAATTGTTTATTGCGTATAATTAACACAGTAACATGCTAGCCAAATTGCATTGGTACATTGTCTAGCTGCAAACTAAAATGATATCTCAAAAGACCATCACCTCATCCTAGAAGCTTATATATCTGGTAGCGGAGGAGGGACTCGAACCCCCGACACGCGGATTATGATTCCGCTGCTCTAACCGGCTGAGCTACTCCGCCAAACATATCAATTTTACTCTAATAAACAGGCTATAATATTATACGCCACATCTGTCAAGAAGGTGTATAATATTTATCGGGTCAATTAAAAATATGCATTATTCATATTTTGATAACTTTCACCTGCTACAATCTAAAGTAAATATTTTTTGTCTTAATCTGTCTATAGAAAGTTGATCTTGCTATCTCAGATACTGTAATTCAAAAACTACACATTCCACTTAGGGATAAAACAAACCTAGTAAATGCATAATACGCTTAGAATATATATATGGCATCACGAATAGTTACAAGAAAATTATGGTGTAGGTTTATAAAAAACCGTGAGTTTTATCGTTGTGTTAGCAATAGGGCGTCTTGTTTTATTATAACTATATGCTTTATGATTATGTGTATTTCTTTGTCTCTTACACAATTACATGCCGAAACGACTAAAATTTTGCATGTAAGCATAGATGAAGCGAAGATTTTACGTTTAGATCAGCAGGCATCCTCTGTAATTATTGGAAATCCAGGCATTGCTGATATTAGTGTTTACGATGATTCGACGTTAGTATTAACGGGTAAATCCTATGGATTGACAAATATGATTATCCTTGATGAGGATGGAAAACAATTACTACGAACAGATATTAGTGTAAGACAAAGAGATATGGGGGCTATTACAATTTACAATGCGGATAAGAAATACAGTTATCGTTGCATGCCCCGCTGTGAGCCTGAAATGAATATATCTGACGTTCCAGAAGCGTATAGTAATTTGCTATCTGGTATAAAGAGTAGAGACAATGTGGCTAGTAATGTCAGGACGAATGATCAATCCTCTGAGGATGATAAGACCAATAAGTAAAATAATCTGTGAGTATACCTGCAAATATTGCTTCTTTTGTAGATTTTTGCAATCAATTTGATTCTTTAAAAGAATTGAATTGCAAAGTATATTTTAAATAAAGAATTAATTTTGGTAAATAATATATTAATAAAAATATTTTATTATTCTATAAATATTAAGTTTTGTGAAAGTATTTTATTCTACAGTGCGCTTAGTTCAGTATTTGTAACTGAGTAGCTGGCTAGGGTATGGTGTTCCAGCGTTTACAAAAGGGTGATTGCACGGCAATCACCCTTTTGTCATTAAACTATACTAAGAATCAATATATTTAAAGAAACATATTACTAATGCACTACGCCTTCATATAAGGCCATTTTTAGGTAAAACATAACAATAAACGAGAAAAATATATACGTAACGGTCTATCAAGCAATTCATAAAATGATTAAGATGTTTGCTACCGATAAACTATGATGCACATATCTCAACTATATTCTCTTTTTTGTTAAAAGTGACCTTCATTTCAGATTGTAAAATAAGCAAACCTGTATAATAATATAACACTTCCCGAGGTGTAAGATCAAAAATATTCTTCTGTAATTGTATTACAGCAATCATGTTATCATCTAGCTTTGCATAATCAGATGTAGCCTGTAATACAAATTGTGGTTTATCTTGCAAAAAAGTGATTTCTATACCCACGTGTTGACATCTTGGCGCCGAATTAATAGCGATAAGAAAAAGATTCATCAATACGCGTAAATGGTTTTTTTTAATGCTATCCCTTTGCGAATTGACCGTGAATGGCGTTTTATCACTTTTAAGATAATTTTCACATAAATCTGCCAACACGTTGATGTGAATATCGTCACCTAGAGTACCTCCCCCTAATCCCATAGACAATCGCTCAAATTCCATTTTGGCGATAGCGTTATGAGTACTTTTTTGTATGATTTCTAAGATATTGTGTTGGGCCTTTTTATCAGATTCACCTTCCAATAATTCAAAGCCATTTTGAACAGCACCTAGTGGCCCAATGATATCATGGCACACTTTGCTGCACATAAGATTTGCAAAATATAAAAATGCATTTTGAGATTCAGTAAGCGACATCTATTCTTTCATAAATTACTTATTTTTTTATCTTATAATAGGGTAAATCATGTAGATAACAAGCTTTGCGTGAAATAGTATAGGTTTTTTCACAGAACTTTTATACGACATAACATTTTGTATGTATGTAAGATATTATTCATGCATATGAAAAACTTATAAGCTATACAAACAATAACCATTATAAACGAATACAATATTCCAAAGGATAAAATATGAGCACCATAGATTGTGGTATAGAGGCACAAAAACAGGAATTGCTAACCCAACTGACCCGCATAGCCTATCTGGCAGGCAAAAGAATTCTAACATTTGATGCCATGGCTGTAGAAAAACACACAAAAAAAGATAATACAATTGTTACAAGGGCAGATATAGAAGCAGAAAAAATTATTTGTGCAGAATTAGAATCACTTTTGCCTGATTATCCGATTATAGCAGAAGAAAATACATCGGGAGGAAATCTTGCAGTCACGCAACAATCACAATTAACAAATTTTTTTTTAATAGATCCACTAGATGGAACAAGGGGATATCTGTCGGGCCAAAAAGAATATACGGTTAATATTGCTCTTCTGCATCAGCTCAAACCTTATATGGGTGTGATATATGCTCCTGCTTTAGATCTTGCCTATAGTGGTATTTATGATGCAAAAAATAATATTTCACTTGTCATAAAAGAACAGAATAATGCAACACAGGTAACAGTTTTAGAAGAACTCAAGACTGATAAAAAAAGTCGTATTGCTATAGCAAGTGCATTACATAGTGATTCTCAAACGGGTCATTTTTTACATGAACATAACATTAAGCAAGAATTTTCTATGGGATCATCTCTTAAATTTTGTTATATAGCCGATGGTCGTGCCGATATATATCCGCGCTTAGGACGCGTTATGGAGTGGGATACAGCTGCAGGTCATGCCATTTTACAAGCCGTAGGTGGCCGTGTTATATCACCTTTAACTCAAGAAGAGCTGACATATGGGAAAATAGAACAGGGCTTTGAACACAAAAATTTTATAGCCTTAGCACCGCATATGCAAATTTTTACAAAATAGTAGCAGGTATTGATTCCACAGGGTTTGTACATATTTAACAAGTTTTTGTGGAGAAATACAAAAAGACTATTTAGTATGAGGTTGTGGTAGGTTTGCTTTATCTTATTGCATAGAGATCGCTGCCTTCAAAAACGGCCACCCGATAATACTTCACATAATGGATATGTGAAATGATATAATACAAAATATCGGAACGCAGAGTAGATATTTAAGAGTGTTTTTATGGCAGAAGAAAATAGTAAAAGTCGTTTGGGAACAGGATTATCCGCTTTACTTGGAGGAAAAAGAGAGTATTTACAAGAGGGTAGTGAAAACCCCACAACAACACAAAGCTCTAAGATGATTAGAGCCGTCCGTGTCGTTCCTATTGAAAGTATTGAAACAAGTGAACTCAATCCTAGGAAAAATTTTGCTAAAGACGAATTGCAAGAACTCGCTGCTTCTATTCAAGAAAAAGACATTATTCAACCGATTTTAGTACGTTTTGTTAATAAAACAGAAACGGGTATTCGTTATCAAATAATTGCAGGAGAAAGGCGCTGGAGAGCCGCGCAAATTGCTGGCTTAGAAACGGTTCCTGTCATTGAGGTTAATGTCAACGATATGGAAAGTGCCGAGCTTGCCCTTATTGAAAATGTTCAGCGTACCGATCTTAATGCGGTTGAAGAAGCTTATGGCTATAAAAAATTAATGCAGTATAGAGAAATAAACGCCAATGATCTTGGTCCGATTGTTGGAAAAAGCCGTAGTTACATTCTTAATACGGTGCGTTTGCTAAATTTACCAGAAAAAGTACAAACGCTTTTGATAGACGGTGAACTAACAGCAGGGCATGCACGTTGTCTTATAAATCTTCCTAATGCATTAGAATTTGCACAATATATTGTGAAGAACAATCTTTCTGTACGAAAGACAGAGAAATTGGTGCAAGATTACGTGGAAAATCAAAAGAAAAATCAAGAAGATAATGACGCACAAGATGAAGGCATTCAAAAAACAGATTCACTGCCAAAAACTCAGACTGTTCAAGTAGAAAAAATTGAGAAGGAGATCTCTGATTCTTTGGGATTAAAGACAAAAATTACGATTGGAAAAAAAGGTGGTAAAGTTGTTTTAAGCTACAGTAATTTTGAACAATTTGAGAAATTGTGTGAAAAATTGATAAAGCCTATCTAAAAAGTGCACATATATAGCTACAGAATAATTTTACCTACTATTTATCGGGATGCAGCATATTCATAAGCTTTTCATATAAGACTCTGCTTAGTGTAATGCCATTTTTTTTTGACTGCTCTCTTTGTGCATACGCTTTAGAACCAGGAAGACGCGTATTTTCTTGTTGTTCAATTTGGTGTATGAGTTCTTCAATACGTTGTAAAAAGTGCGTTTTTCCAAAACAATGGGGATCAATTGCCAATAATAATTGTCCTGTTTGCGGCGGTGTACCTTCTTCGGAAAAAAATGAACTACTTTCATATCCAAAAAAAGCTCCTGTCAAAGCTGCACTTAATATCTCGATCATGAGCGCTAAATTTGCTCCTTTTGCATCAGCTGCAGGTAATAAACTTCCTTTTAATGCCTCTTCTGGATCAATTGTTGCACGTCCATTTATATCTAAAGCCCAATCGTTTGGAATCATTTGTTTGTTTTGTGCCGCATACAAAATATTACCACGTGCAACCTTACTGACACTCATATCAATGACAAGAGGTGAATGTGCCAAACGTGGAGCTGCAAAAGCAATAGGATTTGTCCCAAATATAGGTTTATAACCACCCCATGGAGCAATGGCAGCGGGAGAATTACCGACTATAAGCCCAATAAGACCAGCATTGGCTATTTTTTCAACATGGTAGCCAGCCTGTCCGAAATGATGAGATCTATTAATGCCTACTGCTGCAATACCGTATTCTTTACATTTATGAATAAGGGTTTCAATTGCAAGTTGACAGGCTGGAAAAGCAAAGCCACAGTGAGCATCAATAAGAATAAAATTTTTTTTATTATCAATAATTTCAGGTATAGCCAAACCATTAATTTTACCAATATATGCATGCCGTGCATAATGAGGCAGACGCATCAAACCGTGTCCTTTTTTTCCATCGCACTCTGCTGCAATAAGAGCATCAGAAACTGAATAAGCGTTTTCCGAACGTGTTTTATGAGCAATAAGTATATCTACGGCAAGCGCGTGCAATGTGTCAGGATCACATATAATATCTGCCGTTGTTTTTTTTTCTTTCATGGGATCTCCAGAAATTAGACATGTGTTCTTGTAAGATGTCGTTTTTTTGATTACTATAAAGTGAGCAACAAATAAAACAATTATTAAACTATTTCGTTATGTGAATTATTGGGATAGATTATATTTTACCTAGTACTAGGTATTATATTATATATAGAAATGAATATACTAAACACATAAGAAAATCTATGGAAGGAGTAATACATGTCATTAAAGCCTAATAAAGAAGTTTTTATTACCTGTGCGATTACGGGTTCAGGTGATACGGTAGGAAAATCTCCTCATATACCTGTGACTCCTGAACAGATTGCCAATAGTGCAATTGAAGCAGCACAGGCTGGAGCTGCAATAGTCCATTGTCATGTGCGTGATCCCGAAACTGGTGCTCCGTCTCGTGATATTGAACTGTTCAAGGAGGTTACCGATCGCATACGTTCTGCCGATACTGATGTTGTTTTAAATTTAACGGCAGGGATGGGAGGTGATCTTGTTTTAGGAGGAACAGAGAATCCGCTACCTGTTAACGAAAACAACACAGATATGGCAGGCGCAACTGAAAGATTACAGCATATTGCGATATGTCAACCTGAAATTTGTACGCTTGATTGCGGTACAATGAATTTTGGTGAAGGCGATTATATAATGATTAACACACCAGCTATGTTGCACGAGATGGCAAAGCAAATGAAAGACCTTGATGTTAAGCCAGAAATAGAGGTTTTTGATACGGGACATTTGTGGCTTGCTAAAAATTTAATTAAGCAAGGTGTCATAAACACTCCACCTTTGTTACAGTTATGTATGGGGATTCCATGGGGGGCCCCAGATGATCTGAACACTTTTATGGCTATGGTTAATAATCTACCTGTCGATTCTATTTTCTCTGCTTTTTCTATTGGTAAAAATGAACTTCCCTTTGTTGCCGCCTCTGTATTAGCAGGAGGGAATGTACGTGTTGGACTTGAAGATAACACAATGTTACGAAAGGGAGTTTTTGCAACAAATGCTCAACTCGTTGAAAAAGCGGTGGACATTATTGAAACGATGGGAAGTCAAATTATTGGTCCGCAAGATGTAAGAAAAAAGCTGAATTTAAAGAAGAAGGGGTAATCTTATGTCCATAAAAGTCACTGTTATAGGAGGTGGAGTTATTGGCGCAGGGTGGGTCGCGCGTTTTAGTGAGATGGGGCATGCGGTTAATGTTTATGATCCAGATCCACATGCACAAGATAAAGTTGATGCGGTAAGACATAATGCCCACAATGCCTATACGCGTTTGACAGGCATAAAAACACGCATGAAGGGAGAGGTGTGTTTCTTTTCTGATTTGGCAAGTGCTGTCAAAAAAGCAGAACTCGTTATTGAGGCTGTTCCCGAACGAATTGATATTAAACGGGCAGTATATCAAGACATTGAAAAAAATGTATCACACCGCACACTTATTACATCTTCAACTTCGGGTATAAAGCCGACAGATTTGCAAAAGGACATGATACATCCAAAACGGTTTTTAGTTGCACATCCTTTTAATCCTGTCTATCTGTTACCCGTTCTAGAAATTGTTGGGGGACAAAAAACTTCTCAAGAAAATCTTAAAAAAGCCCATGATTATTTTTCGTGCGTGGGAATGTCTACCATCCAGATTAACAAGGAAATAGAGGCTTTTGTTGCGGACCGACTGATGGAGGCATTATGGAGGGAAGCTCTTTGGCTTGTCCATGACGATATTGCCACTACACAGGATATTGACACGATTATATGCAAAGGATTTGGCCTTCGTTGGGCACAAATGGGCGTCTTTGAAACATTTCGCGTTGCAGGCGGAGAAGCTGGAATGAGGCATTTTATGCAGCAATTTGGCCCCTGCTTAAAATGGCCTTGGACCAAATTAATGGATGTTCCACATTTTGATGATGCACTTGTTGATAAAATTAGCACACAATCAGATAAACAAAGTGGTAACTTTGATATTCGTCATTTGGAGGCCATAAGGGATAATAATCTTGTGGCTATTATGACATCACTACGGGCCAATCAGTGGGGTGTAGCACCAGAAATTGATAAAAGTATTAAAGGCATCTTACATTCTGATAAACTTGACGATTTCCATTTGCCATTACAGAGTTATAATTATATTCCACCTGCCAATTCTTTGGAAGATGCAATTATATCTGAAAGCGAAATTATAGATTGTTTCGTAAAAGCAACGCATTATTGTCAAGATAAGTTAATTGCCTATATTAGCCCCAACAAAGAGAACAACAACTCTCTCATTCTTACAAATAGCACTGTGAATATCCACTTATTTCAACAAAAACAACAAAATTTGGATGTTTTTACAGATGTAAAGGTTGCTGATGCACAGTCTCTCATGCTAAAACATTCTCTATTAACAGAACAAGGAGATTGCCTCGCAATAATGGAATGCCGTTTAGTTTATTGGGATACCACTAAAAATGAAATGCAAGATATACAAAGCAAGTTCATGGAAAACCTTGCATCAAAACAATAAAAGGATATTTATACGGGGGAAAAACTATGGAATTTATGCTTAGCCAAGAACAGAAAATGATTGTGGAAACGGTGCGTCAATTTGTTGAAAAAGAGTTATACCCACATGAGAAAAAAGTAGAAGAAGATGGGTTTGTCCCTGATGAGCTTGGGCAGGAATTGAAGAAAAAATGTATTGATATAGGGTTCTATGCAGCAAATATGCCCCAAGAAATGGGAGGTGGAGGCCTTAATCATTTAGATTTTACTCTTTTAGAACGGGAACTAGGACGTGCTAGCATGGCTCTATCGGTTTTCTTTGGACGCCCTTCTAATATACTACTTGCCTGTACACAAGAGCAAAAAGAGCAATTTTTGTATCCCGCAATTAAAGGTGAAAAAATGGATGCACTTGCTATGACAGAACCACAAGCTGGGTCAGATTTACGTGGTATGCAGTGTATGGCACGCCAGGATGGTGATGATTGGATCATTAATGGGACTAAGCACTTTATTTCACACGCCAATATTGCTGATTTTGTGATTGTTTTTGTTGCAAGTGGAGAAGAAGAAACAAGTAAAGGGATACGCAAAAAGATTACCTGTTTTTTAGTAGAAAGAGGAATAGCAGGATTTGAGATTGCTCCTGGTTACCAATCTGTTTCCCATAAAGGTTATCAGAATTGTGTTTTACGCTTTGATGATTGCCGTTTACCTAAACGGGCTATTTTGGGAGAGGTGCATAAAGGTTTTGAATTGGCTAATACATGGCTATACGGGACCCGATTGACAGTTGCGGCAAATTGCGTTGGCCGTGCACGTCGTGTGTTTGGATATGCCTTAGACTACGCTGCACAAAGGGAGCAGTTTGGAAAAAAAATTGCAAAATTTCAAGGCGTATCTTTTCAATTAGCTGATATGATTGTACATATTGATGCATCCGATTTATTGACGTTACAGGCAGCATCAATGTTAGATAATGGACAGCCTGAGAGCAATAGAAGCATTGCTGGTGCAAAGTTATACGCTTCAGAAATGTTAGCAAAAGTAACCGATTGTGCTATTCAGATTCATGGGGGTATGGGATTAATGTCAGACCTCCCCTTAGAAAAATTTTGGCGTGATGCACGGGTTGAAAGAATTTGGGATGGCACATCAGAGATCCAGCGCCATATAATAAGTCGCGATTTGTTACGTCCTTTGGGTGCCTAATATAGGCGTCATTTTTACGGCAACAGTTTGAGAAAAGTAAGCATGGATAGCAAATAATGGCGAAAATAAATAACATCGTAGAAAAATTATCTCGGTTATTGCGTGCGCGATCTATAGCAGTTTACGGAGGCGTGTGGGCAGAAAATATTATCACGCAATGTACAAAAAACCATTTTACAGGACATATTTACCCCATACATCCAACACGAGAAACTATTGCTCAGTTACCTGTTTATAAAAGTCTTGATGATTTACCTGAAATACCCGATGTTGCTTTTGTTGGTATTAATAGACACGCTAGTATTGATATTGTTAAACAATTGTCTTCGCACAATGTTGGAGGCGCTATTTGTTTTGCATCTGGATTTGCAGAAACACAAGATACTGAATTACAACAGTGCCTCTTAGAGGCCGCGGGGGAAATGCCATTACTAGGACCTAATTGTTATGGTTTTCTTAATTTATTAGATAATGTCGTTATTTGGCCTGATCAGCATGGTGCTAAATCAGTTGAACGCGGTGTGGCAATTATTAGTCAATCGTCCAATATTGCTATTAATATTACGATGCAAAAAAGAGGTTTGCCGATTGCCTACGTTGTTTGTGCAGGAAATCAAGCACAAATAGATATTGCTGATATTGCTTTAAGTTTATTACATGATGATAGAATCAGTTGCATAGGTTTTTACATAGAAGGTTTCGTAGATATAGAGAAATTCTATAATATGACGCAAAAAGCACTTGCTATGGGTAAACGTTTAATTGCTATAAAAGTGGGAAAAACAGAAAAATCCCGTCAAGCTGCTTCTTCACATACAGCCTCTATGGCTGGAAGTTCCATGTCGTCTTCGGCTTTTCTTGCCATGTGTGGGGTCGTTGAGGTGCCTTCCATTTCTGTTCTGCTAGAAAGTTTAAAAATTTTTCATGTTATTGGTGATATGAAAGGTCGTAACTTAACATCAATGAGTTGTTCTGGTGGGGAGGCGGGGCTTATTGCTGATATGGCCGCCGATTATGATATTACTTGGCCCAGTTTTACAAAAAGCCAAAAAGACGTACTGAATCACACATTAGGTGGTTTGGCTGATTGTGTTAACCCTCTTGATTATCAAACTTTTATATGGGCTAATGAAGAGGCTTTAACAACTGTTTATCGTACGGTATTGCAAACTAAAAAGGTCAATTTACACATTCTTGTTTCTGATTATCCACACACACAACGGTGTGATATAGCGGATTGGATTATTGCGCAAAATGCTTTTATTGCAGCTGTTAAAGATACAGGAGTGCCAGCAGCAATCCTCTCAAGTTTAGCTGATAATATGCCCGAAAGCGAAGCTGAAACACTTATCGCGCAAGGAATAATACCCTTATGTGGTTTTGATGAATCACTTAAAGCAATTGATTGCTTGGCAAAATTCAGTTATAATATCCCTGCAAAGCAATGGAAAAAAATAAATAATAATTTCTCAACACACACTGAAACTTTACTTATCAACGAGCAAGTGAGTAAAGAAATGTTGAAAGATTATGGCATAACGGTACCAAAAAGCCAAAAATTTGACTTGGTTAGTGCTTTTATAAATCCTACAAAAAACCTTCAAGAACCTCTCGTTTTGAAGTCATTAGGCTTTGCGCATAAGACAGAAAATAATGCCATTGCTCTTAATCTTTGCTATGAAGATCTACATAAGCAGGCCTTGAAAATGCCAAATGAAAACGGTTTTATTCTTGAGGAAATGGCTCGAAAACCATGCGCTGAAATACTCGTTAATGTTCAAAGAGATTATGTATATGGAGTAACGGCAACAATTGGTGCTGGGGGCATTTATACTGAATTATGGAAGGATATTGCTACCATTATTTTACCTGCCGACACATCACGCATAATTGATGCGATCTCTTCGTTGACTATTTTTCGTATACTAAAGGGCTATAGGGGATTAGCCGCAGCAGATATAGTCGCTATAGCAAATACCGTACAGTCGCTTTTGCAGATTTTATACGAGAAGCCTCATATTGCCACGATTGAAATCAATCCTTTGATGGTTTTTTCACAGAATGAGGGTGTTATGGCAGTGGATGCATGCGTATATGCATATACTTAATAATTGAGAACTGTTATATATATGCGACAAACACAATTTAACCCATAACAATATAATAGGAGTGATGATGGAATCAGAACATGTAAAAGTTAAAATTCAAGGCAACATTATGGAACTCACTTTGGATCGCCCTAAAGCTAACACAATAAACTTAGAAACATCCAAATTAATGGGAAAATTTTTTGAGTCATTTAGGGATGATAATAATTTACATGTAGCGATTGTGCGTACCGCAGGAGAAAAATTCTTTTCTGCTGGATTTGATTTAAAAGAGGCCGCTAGTGGAGAATCTCCTGTTGATGGTGACTATGGAGTTGGCGGATTTGCTGGGTTGCAAGAAATTAGGGATCTTAACAAACCTGTCATTATTGCAGTTGAGGGTATGGCGGTTGGCGGAGGTTTTGAATTATCTCTTGCAGGAGATCTCATATATGCGACACGTGCTTCTTCTTTCTGTTTGCCAGAAATTAAAGCTGGCACTATAGCTGATGCCGCTTCGTGTAAATTGCCTAAAAGAATTCCCTACCATGTTGCCATGGATATGCTCCTTACTGGGCGCTGGATGAGTGCAGAAGAAGCACATAAATGGGGGTTAGTTAATGAGCTCTTTGAAACGGCGGAAGAGTTGTATGAACATGTTTGGAAAACTGCACAGCTATTAGCCGATGGACCTCAAATGGTTTTTGCTTCAATTAAGGAGGTTGTGCGTATGGCAGAAGCAGAAAAGTTTCAGGATATGATGAACAAAATTACAAAGCGTAAAGTACCTACTGTTGATAAATTGTATGGCTCTTTTGATAATTTAGAAGGTTTCAAAGCGTTTGCAGAAAAAAGAGACCCTAATTGGAAGGGAAAATAAAAATGTTTATGTTTTTTCTTTAGTTTTATACGCAACTCTTACTATTGTTCCATTATGAATACGAATACCTTACCCTTTATCTCCGTGAAAAGTGATATATATGATGATTACTTTAATGTGTCCTTGCAAAAACTCAAAGAAGAAGGGCGCTATCGTTATTTTCAAACAATCTTGAGAAACAGTGGTTGCTTTCCACAGGCACATCATTTTGAAACAGAACAAAATGTGATCGTTTGGTGTAGCAATGATTATCTTGGCATGGGACAAAATCCTAAAGTTCTTACGTCTATGCAAGAGGCGTTGGAAAACTATGGTGCGGGTGCGGGTGGAACACGTAATATTTCTGGCACGCACAAACTTATTTGCACGTTGGAGAAAGAAGTCGCCGATCTTCATAATAAGGAAGCCGGATTGGTTTTTACAAGTGGGTATATAGCAAATGAAGCAACATTATCAAGCTTAACAAGCCAACTACCAGAATGTGTTGTCTTTTCAGATAGTAAAAATCATGCTTCTATGATACATGGTATGCGTGCAGGTAAAGCAAAGCGTATAATTTTTGCTCATAATGACATTAATTTATTAGAAGAGGCTTTATATAAAAATCGTGAAAAGCCCTATAAAATTATTGCGTTTGAGTCCGTATATTCTATGGATGGGGATGTTGCTCCTATAAAAGATATCTGTTTGTTAGCAAAGAAGTATAATGCTTTAACCTATTTAGATGAAGTTCATGCTGTTGGTATTTATGGTCACCAAGGAGCTGGTATGGCACAACAGCTAGGCTGTATGGAAGATATTGATATTATACAAGGAACTTTTGCAAAAGCATATGGAATCATGGGTGGTTATATTGCAGCAAAGGCATCATGTGTTGACTTTGTCCGCAGCCATGCCTCAAGTTTTATTTTTTCAACTAGTCTAGCGCCCGCTTTAACGGCTGGTATTCTCACAAGTATACAGCATCTAAGGCACAGTAACGCAGAAAGACAAGCCCTTCACAGAAATGTGAAAGGATTTCTAAAAAAATTACAATTAGCTAATATAGAAGCACATAATGAATCAACACATATTTTTAGTATTTTTATTCGTGATCCCATTTTATGCCGTAAAATTTCTGAGAGATTATTACATAGACACAAAATCTATATTCAGCCAATCAATTACCCTACAGTAGATAAAGGACAAGAAAGATTACGTATCAGCGTGACAGCATTACACAATGATACTATGCAAGATCAACTCATTTATGCGCTGAAGGATACATTAGATTATTACAATATCCAATAATCACGACTTAATCAACTTATCTCAAAGCGGATGTGTTGAAGAGTTAATTGCCTATGTATAATCTTTTATAATGCAGTGGCCTTCCAGCTCTGTTTATTACATCTGAAAGAGGCTCAATTGTTGTTTGCATATGATACATATTTGCATGTAAAATATCGGTTTTTGAATGCATGAAGCCGACATGACCATCAAAAAAAACGATATCTCCTTCACGTAATTCTGAGGCAGCAATAGCATATCCAATAGTATCTTGCTGCATATAACTATCGCGTAGACAAATATGTCCTTGAGCACGTAACGCTAGAGCAACCAAACCAGAACAATCAATACCTGTCCAACTATTGCCACCCCACAAATACGGGGCACCAATAAACTGACGTGCAATATTCATATAGTCTGTAATGCCATCTAATAAAGGGTATCTATACTCCTCGTTGAAATAGTCTGTATGTAATTGATGTAAAGGTGCCTGAATAGATTGAAGATGTTTTTTCATAATATACCCTCCATCGGGTAAAATAAAAAAATCATCCTTGTTATCATGTATTGTAAAAGTAAATTGTGCTAATAATGGATAATAGCTAAGGGCTTTTGATTTAATATCTGGTTTGTCGTAACTGATTGTAAATGGTACACTTACAAAATGTGTGGGGCAATAGATGTGCATACATTTTTTGAGATAATAATTTTCTACATATCCTACATAACCATCCTGCTCACTTTGTACCCAAGACCAAGAAGCGGATGTATCAAAAACCCGTACTTGGCTACCAAATAGCAGTGTGTTACTACGCATCGCCTTTGTATCTGGAGCAATATACATAGGTAGTATACTAGTGTTAACACAATATACTTCACCTTTACGGTATTGTTGGGCTAAAACTCTTTTTTCTAGGCGAATATCAGCAATATCATCGCGATAGGCGAATAATCTTTTATCGAGAATCAACGAGGTATTCATATAATTAATCAAAAAAGATCATGTTTTAAGAAATGAAAAAGACTATCAAGTCCTTGTGCCTGAGCCTGGTTTTTATCTGCATCCCACGCGTAAATATCACAATGTATAAAGGGTATATCACCTACAAATTTTTCTAAAAACAAAGCCGCTGTAATTGAACCTGCGAAAGGCTTGTCCCCAACACTAGAAATATCCGCATGTTTTGTTTTTAGCCATTTACTGTAATCCTGATGTAAAGGTAATCGCCAAAATGCCTCCTGACAATCATGATAGCAAGATTTAAATTGTGTATCAAATGATTCATGGTTTGTGAAGTATGGAACAATATCAGGCCCCAGCGCGACACGAGCTGCCCCTGTCAATGTGGCCATTATTAACATAAATTGTGGCTTATATTCCCTCGCATAATTAATAGCATCAGCTAAGATGAGGCGTCCTTCTGCATCGGTATGTCCAATTTCAACACTTAATCCTGCACGTGAGGAGTAAATATCACCAGGTCGAAATGCATGTGAGGAAATAGAGTTTTCTGCACAAGGTAACAAAACATGCAAACGAACGGGAAGGTTGCTCTTCATTATACGTTGGGATAATGCTAAAATATGGGCTGCGCCCCCCATATCTTTTTTCATAATACGCATACCGCTTTCTGGTTTGATATTAAGTCCGCCACTATCAAAACTTACCCCTTTTCCTATGAGAGAAACCAGTGGATATTCATCGTTTCCCCAAAAAAACTCAACAAGGCGTGGTAGGCGATGACTTCCCGCACCGACAGCATGAATAAGCGGAAAATTCTCTATAAGTAGATCATCCCCTACATAGGAGCGAAATTCAGCTCCATATTTTTCGGCTAAACGTGAAGCTTCTTCTTCTATGTTATGCGGTGCTAAATCATTGGCTGGGGTGTTAATAAGATTACAAGCATAAAACTCTGTTTCAACAATTGATATTAGCGCATGCGGATCATTATAGCTTAACTTAAGTTGCTTATCCGCAATGACTTTATGCTCTTGCTTTAAATAATCGTCAAAAACATATTGTTGCCTCATCCATACTAAAGCGAAATGCTTTTCACTGTCTTTGTTTGTTGTCTCCTTAACGTGATAAATTCCATCTGGTAACGCAGCTAATAATTGCTCGACTTCATTGTTTTGTGGATGTAGACAATCCTTTACACAGCAAATAACAAATTGTAAACATGCTTTATCATTATAGTGACAATAAATAGGATGTCTAGGAACGGGCTCAAAAAGCTTTGTCACAAAAACTTGAACAGTTTTAGGAATTGCTTCCTTATCGATATCATTTGAGCAAGAAATGAGATAAATTGGAATAGTATCTTTACTAGGTTTAATGCAAATTGATTTTACTACCATAAAATTTTCCTATTTTTTAGCCGTATTACACCTTCTTTTCATGATACTTTAATCATATTAACAAGTGAAACAAACTGTTTTTTAAACACTTAAACAGTGTTTAAATTAAATTATTGTCAATTAAATACATTTGATATTTTTCACGTAAAACAGTTTTTTGTAATTTACCTGTTGCCGTATGAGGTAATTCATCAACAACTATAATAGCATCGGGAAGTTGCCATTTTACAATATGATCTTTAAGTGTTGTGAGAATATCTTTATCATCTAATATACACTCTTTTTCGGCTACTACAAGAAGGATAGGTCTTTCTCCCCATTTAGGATGATCAGCAGCTATTGCAGCAGCTTCTGCGACACCAGGATGAAACAGAGCAGTATTTTCTAACTCAATAGATGAAATCCACTCACCACCTGATTTTATAAGATCTTTTGTCCTATCTCGAATTTGCATATAACCTGCTTCGTCAATAATAGCTATATCACCTGTTTTAAAATAGTTATCGTCGTCTATAACAGGGGTATCTTGTTTAAAGTAGGTTGCAACGATAGCTGGACCTCTTACCATAAGATGACCTGAATGCGTGCTATCATCTGTTATATTAATGCCGTTCTCATCGGTTATTTTCATCTCCACTGTAAATATAGGAATACCTTGTTTGGCTTTGAATTGAAGCTGCTCTTGGTAAGGTTTGTTTTGTAGTTCTGGCTTTATCGTAGACACGGTACCAATCGGACTCATTTCCGTCATACCCCACGCATGTAATATTTTAATGTTATACTGTTTTTCATAGGCTTCAATAGTTGAAGCAGCACAGGCGGATCCTCCTATAACAATTCGCGTCATTGTCTTTAATTGTCCATTATGTGTATTCAAATAATCAAGCAGAGCCAACCATACAGTCGGCACACCTGCACTAAAAGTTACCTGGTAACTATTAATAAGTGTATACAAGCTTTGAGGATCTAAGTGTCTATCGGGTAAAACCAACTTTGCGCCACACATTGGGGCGCTGAAAATATTAGACCACGCATTTGCATGAAACATCGGAACTACGGGTAAGACTGTATCATTATGCGTTAAACCATAAAAATTGCCTCCATTTACAGCCATTGCATGTAAAACTAAGGCTCTCTGCGAAAAACATACACCTTTAGGGTTGCCTGTCGTGCCAGATGTATAACAAAGAGCACAAGCATTATTTTCATCTATCTCAGGCCATTCGTCAATACTCTGCTCACCAATCAAATCTTCATAACAAAAAAATGGTATGGTAAAACCATCACTTTCCGTTGGGTCCAGATCTTTTGTTAGCACAATAATTCCCTTAAGAGTGGCTAGCTCGTGTGCAAGCGTTTTCAAAATAGGTATAAAGCTTCTTTCAATAAATATATATTTATCTTGAGCGTGATTGATGATATAGCGAATTTGGTCTTTAAACAAGCGTGGATTTACTGTATGGCAAACCATGTCACTTCCCATGACAGCGTACCATATTTCAAAATGACGTATATTATTCCAAGCCATCGTGGCTACAACATCACCTCTTTCTAAACCAAGTACATTACGTAAAGACCATGCGAGGCAACGCATTCTCTTTTCAACTTCTTTATAACTCAGCTGCGTTATATGGTCATCATAGTTTTGTGAAATGATCTGTTGTGAACCATAATTTTGCTGTGCATATTGTATCACTTTTGATACATTAAGCTGCCAATTTTGCATTAAACCTAACATAGTATACTCGTTACTTTTGCCTATTGCGGATACAAAGTTATACACTTTCTACCCATTTGTTGTGTCTATTAATCTAACTGTTCTATTTTGATTAGTTATCCCTACCTTTTACCTCTAACCATACAGTAGTCTACACAATTTTTATAGACAATTTCAACTCTTTTTGCTAATGTTACATAATTTATGGTAACGTGTGCAAACAAATAGTGCTAAATGCGGTGTACATAAATGATAATTGTAAAGAGGATAAACAACTTCTCTACAGGGTGCTTCGCAAGGTGTTATAAGGAGAAAAATGTGGCATTTTATAACAACGATAATAGAGATGCTGAGGCAGTCCTTCATCCCTATACGCATTTGTTACAACATAGTCAATCCGTACCTCTTGAAATTAATCGTGCCAAAGGTATTTATGTATATGACAAATTTGGCAAACCGTATATTGAAGGTGTTTCTAGCTTGTGGTGTACATCTTTGGGATATGGTAATGAAGAGATTATTGAGGTTGCAACACAAGCAATGCGCGATTTATCATTTACACATATTTTTGGTGGAAAAACGCATGAAAATGTTATTTTACTCGCAGAAAAAATCAAAGAGTTAGTTCCTTTTGATGCTTCAAAAGTATTTTTTGCATCTTCTGGTTCTGAGGCGAATGATACACAAATTAAGTTGTTATGGTATTATAACAATGCAATAGGAAGAACACAGAAAAAAAAGATTATCAGCCGTTATAGAGGTTACCATGGCGTTACACTGGCCTCGGCATCTTTGACAGGCCTTCCAACCCTTCATCAAGATTTTGATTTACCAATACAGCAGATCTATCATACTGATTGTCCACATTATTACACGGAGGCCCAAGAAGGTGAGGATGAAACAGCTTTCTCACAGAGGATGGCAGAAAGCTTAGAAAAGCTGATAATTGAGCAAGACCCAGATACAATAGCAGGCTTTATTGCCGAACCCATAATGGGTGCTGGTGGCGTTATTATGCCGCCAAAAGGGTATTTTCAGGCAATTACTGCTATATTGAGAAAATATGATATTACTTTTATAGATGATGAAGTTATTTGTGGCTTTGGACGTTTGGGAACTTGGTTTGGTTCCCAGTATTACGATTATACACCCGATACAATGTCTTTAGCAAAAGCCATGACCTCTGCATACCTTCCATTGTCGGCTGTTACCATTTCAGAACCTTTCTATAAAGCTTTTTTAGACCAGAGTAAAAAAATAGGTACTTTTGGGCATGGGACAACTTATAGTGGACACCCTGTCTGCGCAGCTACGGCACTTAAGGTTATAGAAATTTACCAAAGAGATAATGTTGTTGAGAAAGTAGCCCAGAAATCGCATCATTTCTATAATAGGATACGCCGATTGCATGACCATCCTTTTGTAGGCGATGCACGTGCAACTGGTCTTTTAGGAGCTATTGAACTTGTACGCGATAAAAAAATGCGTCAAAAGTTTGAACCGCAACACAAGATTGCGATCCAACTGGTTCATTTCGCAGAAAAAAGAGGGCTTATTGTAAGAGCCGTATATGGAGATGTCATTGGGTTTTGCCCACCTCTTATCATAAATGAGACAGAAATAGACGAAATGTTTGATATAATGGAAAAAGCACTTGACGATTTGAACGTGTATGTTAAACAAGAAATATTATAATGTGACGTGTGCTAGTCATTTCTAGTTGATTTCAATCACGTTGCTTTTGTTGTTTAAATTGTTTTTTGGTTGTACTCGTATAATAATTTTGAATATGTGGCTATATAGGCGAAGATTAATCTTTTTTTTGACAGGTGTTTGCTTACTTACGTTCTCGTGTAGCATTCATTCCGAGCAGGAACGTAGCAGAGATAACATAAGTGTGGTACTAGATAATGACCCTCGTAATGCTGATGCATATAACTTACGAGGAATTAGCTATGCGCGTAGTAATAATCCAGATGAGGCTATTGAAGATTTTACAACAGCTCTAAATTTAAAGAAGGATTTTTATCAAGCTTATTATAATAGGGGGCATGTGTATTTGAAAATGGGCCTTGTAGACGCTGCTTTAGAGAATTTCAATCAAGCTATAAAAATTAAACCTAATTACGCACAGGCTTATCTTTCTCGTGCTAAGCTCAACTACAATAAAGGACAATATAATGTTGCGTTAAAGGATGCTAATCTGGCCATAAAAAATTCTCCTAATTTGGCTGAAGCGTATTTTTATAAAGGGCTTATTTACGAAAGAAGAAAACAGTTTAGTAAGGCTTATTATGAGTATACAAGCGCCATTGCCTTAGAATACGTTACAGAGGAGGTATTATACAAGCGCATTGCAGTGGGCATTGAATTAAAGTATTATATGGAAGTTACCGAAGATATTGAACGATTATTAGCCATGAATGCCCTTAACTACCGTGCTTTTTCCTTATTGGGTTTTGTTAATGAAAAAATGGGTAAACATGATGTCGCAAAAAAATTCTATAAAAGAGCTTTGGGTATTAAACCCAGTCATGAATTCTCACGAACACGTATTAAGTCTTTAGAATCGGCTGCTCTTTAGTTTGTATGCTTCGAAAGTATGAAAGTCATGGGATAATAATTACATTTATGAGCCATACGGATAATACAAGCATACTTCTTTTAATCTGATGCGTATGAATCTATATTTAGACACTGTAAATATCCTTAGCGGGGGGCTTGATTTTTTGACAGAGTTACCCCATATAGCACATAAGATAAAGGAAATAGATAAATTGTAAACATGGCAATGTGATGATGTATGACGATGATGAGTTAAACACAGATGATAGAAAACAGGCAGAGGATTCCTCTGCAACAGCTGCTAAATCTAACGAGGAGGTAGAAAATAAATTGAAAGATTTTCTATCAGAGAATAATATTACAGAAAGAACCCAAGCTGAAAAAGATCTGGAAGAGATTGTTAATTCACACGAGAGTGATAATGAAAGTGTACCCTTAAGTTTGGAGGAAACACTGAAACAAGAATTGGCTGAATCACAAGAGCGGATGTTACGCGCTTTTGCTGAGGTAGAAAATATACGCAAACGTTCCGAGAAAGAAAAAAAAGATGCCAGAGATTATGCAATAACGACTTTTGCAAGGGATATGTTGAGTATCACTGATAATATGGCACGTGCTATGGCATCTATACAAGAACAGGATAAAGAAAATGCGGGGGATAATATCCGCAACCTCATTATTGGCATAGAAATGATACACAAAGAGCTTCATACAATCTTTGAGCGCAATGGTATAAAAAGCATATCACCTATAGGCGAAAAATTTGATCCAAATTATCATCAAGCAATGTTTGAGTCGGATTCTCATGAATATCCAGCAGGGCATATTATGCAAGTTATTTCTGATGGATATTTAATGAAAGATCGTATATTAAGACCAGCTATGGTTGGTGTTGTTAAGGCAACCAAGGAGAATAATGAAAAAAAGACTCAGAATAATGAGGCAGATATTTATGAGCAACCCCATAAAATATACGAAGATCAAAAATCAGATGAAACAATAGATGTTACACAGACCACGCAAGGGGCACAGATTGATAAAAATGCCTAGAATATAAAATAAGAAAATTATGTGTGAATGACAATCTAATAATTTTGTGGTCAAGTATATAATCTGCAAGCGTATATAGGAGCCGTGGCAGCGTTAAATTCGTTTATATAATATGCATACACCATCTGAGGATAGCTTTTTGAATGTGGAGTCTATTTTCAGCCTGTTGCCATACAGCAGATTGAGGTCCATCAATGACAGAAGATGTCACCTCTTCTCCTCTATGTGCTGGGAGACAATGCAAGAAAATAGCGTCTTTTTTTGCATTTTTCATAAGCTTATCATTAACCTGATAAGACATAAAAGCATTCTGGCGATTACTATCTTTTTCATCATCATTCATTGATATCCATGTGTCTGTTACAATCACATCGGCGTTTTGTGCGGCATCGTGAGGATCATAATTATACTCAATAGAAGCTCCTTGCTTTATGGCGCGTTCATATATATGAGCATCCGCCTCGTATCCTTTAGGGCAAGATATCACGAGTTCAAAGGGGAAATATGCTGCTGCTTCTATCCATGAGTTAGCAACATTATTACCGTCACCTATCCAGGCAATTTTTTGCCCTTGAATCGTTTTATTGATCTCTTTTATTGTCATAATATCAGCCAAAATTTGACAGGGATGCGTTAGGTCAGTGAGTCCATTAATAACTGGGATATGTGCATTACTGGCCAGTTCGTGCAGGTTATTATGAGCGTGCGTGCGTATCATTATACAATGTGCAAAACGAGAGATAACATGTGCTGTATCGGCTAGTGTTTCACCTCGATGGAGTTGCATGTTATGGCGATTTATAAAAACAGCATGCCCTCCTTCCTCTATCATAGCAATCTCAAAAGAAAGACGTGTTCTTGTAGAAGGTTTCTCAAAAATCATGATCAAGGTTTTTCCGTTGAGTGAGGGTTGATTATTCATACGTGAAGCTTTCACAGTTACGGCATCCGTAAAAATGATTTCAAGATCTTTCTTGCTAGTGGAATGTATATCTAAAAAATGACGTATTGAGCTCATAAATAATCAGTTATTAAATTTTAATTTGTGTCTTCATGTTTTTTGCTTTTGTTGTTTCGGACCTTATGACATGCTATTTGCATTCTTTCAATAGCATAATCAATGTCATTTTTGGTAATAATTAATGGTGGTAACAAACGAATAATATTATCTTTTGCAAGTACCGTAATAATATTGTGTTCAAGAAAAGCCTTATATAAAATATGGTTATCTAACACACATTGCAAACCGATCATAAGCCCTTTCCCACGAAAAGCAAAGAATAAATCATTATTTACGTTGATAAAATCTGTCAATTTATTGTGCAAATATATACTATTGTAACGTACATCCTCTAAAAAATCGGGTTGTGCGATGACATCATACACAGCATTTGCTGCTTGACAGGCCAAAGGATTGCCCCCAAATGTAGAACCGTGTGAGCCCGGAGTCATTTTTGCAGCTATAGCTTCTCTAACAAGCGTTGCTCCAATAGGAAAGCCTCCACCTAATCCTTTGGCTAAAGCTAAAATATCGGGTTCTACTCCTGTCTGTTCATAATAAAACAAACTTCCAGTTCTTCCCATACCACATTGCACTTCGTCAAATGCTAGTAGCATATTGTTATCCGTACAGAATGAGCGTAAAAAACGTAAAAATTCATCAGTTGCTGGAATAATTCCTGCCTCTCCTTGAATGGGTTCAAGAAGAACGGCGGCACAATTATCGTCATACACATCTTTTACAGACTGTATATCATTATAATGTGCTATTTCAAATTGAGTCAAAAGTGGAGCAAATCCATTACATAATTGCGCGTTCTTAGTAGCTGATATAGTTGCTATCGTGCGCCCATGGAAGGCTCCAGAAAAACAAATAATTTTTTGTTTATGCGAACTTCCTATGGAATGAAAGTAATGACGAATGACCTTAATGCTACATTCAAGTGCCTCGGCTCCTGAATTGCTAATAAAAACTTTGCCGCCAAAACTTGACTTTACAAGTTTATTAGCTAGATTATCTTGTGCAGGAATGGTAAATATATTTGATATATGCAGGATTTTGGACGCTTGGTTTGTTATAGCTGCTGTAATTGCTGGATGATTATGACCAAGGCAATTAACAGCTATCCCGCTAAAAAAATCAAGATAGCGTTTATTGTCTGTATCAAACAGCCAGACACCTTCGCCATGGCTGAAAGATATCGGTTCACGTTTATAGACATTAAGTAATGCAGAAGTCATTTTTATTCCAGTTAACCACAAACGAATGATAATACACAGTTTTTCTTTGTCAATGAAATTTTGTCGTGTATGATCATCATCATAAACAATTCTATAATGTGTATGAACTATGTCTATTCAAATATTATCAGATAATATAGTAAATAAAATAGCCGCTGGCGAAGTTATAGAAAGACCTGCGAGTATTGTTAAAGAACTTGTTGAAAACGCCCTTGATGCTGGTGCCACAAAGATTGCTATTTATGTTAAAGATGCGGGGCGTAGTATATTACGCGTGACAGATAATGGAAAAGGAATCTCAAAAGATGATTTACGTTTAGCATTAAAACGCCATGCAACATCAAAATTAAATGAAGATAATCTATTTTCTATCAGCACACTTGGTTTTAGAGGTGAGGCGTTAGCATCGATAGTTGCGGTATCTCGTCTGAGGCTAAGTTCAAAGCACCACTCTTCTAAAACAGGTTGGGCGGTTGAAGCCGAGTTAGGTAAAATTAGTGATGTGTTTCCCGTAAGTCAGAATCAAGGCACACAAGTAGAAATCAGTGATCTTTTTTTCTCAACACCAGTAAGATTAAAATTCATGAAATCTGATAAATCTGAGCATTTGGCAATTACACAAACAACTATAAATTTGGCAATAGCTAATCCTAATATTGACTTTACGCTGCAAATTAATGAAGCCAAACCACACAATTTTTTAAGCACACAGGATGAACAAAGTTTGTGTAATCGTTTAAAACAAGTCATATCAAAAGATTTTATTGACAATGCTGTACCTGTTGACGTTCGGCGCGATGACATGCATATGTATGGTTATGTAAGCTTGCCAAGCTACCACTCGGCAAAACCTCATCATCAATATTTTTATGTCAATAAAAGGTGGGTTAAGGATAAATTACTTATAGGAGGCGTTAAGGCAGGATATAGTGATCTGTTACCTAAATCCAAGCATCCTATTTATACATTGTTTCTTGATCTTCCACCCGACAAAGTGGATGTTAATGTTCATCCTGCCAAGTATGAAGTTCGATTTCGCAATCCTGCTGCCATACGCTCTTGTATTGTGAATGCCTTACAATTATCTTTTCATAAAAGCGAAGCTAAAAGAACATCAAATCACCTATCCACAAATGTTATTGGCTCTTTTCAATCGCCATCTGAAGAAAATTCAACAAAAATTTCTTCCCTTCCTCTTGTCTCTAAATCTAAAACAAATATTCCTAATTATACACCACCATCATCAATTCATAAATACAGTAATAAGACACAAGCCTTTGGTCATAACTGTCAATATGATGCTGAAGTTTCTAAACAGATAAGTTATGGGGTATCAAATAGCCTTAACGACATTGCCGTAGAAAGTTTAGTTACCGCTCCAGAAAACACTCAAATGGTTGCATGGGATGATTTTCCCTTAGGTAGCGCATGCGCACAAATTCATGATAATTATATTATCAGTCAAAAATCCGATTGCATGATTATCATTGATCAGCATGCTGCACATGAGAGAATATTATACGAAAAATTAAAGCAGGATTACCAAAAAAAAGCTATTAAAACACAACGTTTGCTCGTTCCAGAGATTGTGAATTTAATAGAACATGATAAAGATAAGCTTATAGAACATACAGAAATACTTTTTCAGTGTGGCATAAATATAGAGACTTTTGGTCATGATGCTATCATTGTTAGAGAGTTACCAGTCTTATTTCCAAATAAACACATTAATATATTAATCAAGGATATTGTTGCTGAAATACATACTTCTGACGGCGTTGTTTATGATTCTTTAGAAGAAGTTAATGAAACAGTTCAAGCAATTCTTTCGCGCATATCTTGTCATGGTAGCGTACGGTCTGGTCGTATATTACAAGTTGATGAAATGAATGCACTGCTAAGGGAAATGGAAGCAATAGATAATACCAACGCTTGTAATCATGGGCGTCCTACTTTTATCAAACTCTCACTCAAAGATATTGAAAAATGGTTTGAACGGAATTAGCTTCAAATACATATAATAATTATGCAAGATAGGAGATTGTATATGGAAGATAAGACACTCAATAGGCACAAAAATATTTCCCGTATAGGCTTTTTTATGGCCGTGAAGATTTGCTTATTTGAAAAATATTTAAATTTTTCAGGACGTGCATCTCGTGCGGAATATTGGTATTTCAGGCTTTTTGTATTGTGCGTTGGCCTTCTTATGCTTTCTATGCAATTACTAACGGGGCTACATCATTTTTTTAACAGTGTGAATTTTCTTATTAATATTATTTTCTTTATTCCTGATATAAATGTTACGACTAGGCGCTTGCATGATATAAACAAATCAGGTCTTTTGCAATTACTCATATGGATACCATTCGCCTTTTTGTTTTTGCCGCTTGTTTTTTATGGGAATTTTGTTAAACCTTATATAGGATTTACTGTAAGTATTTTCATGACTATTATGTTAATGTTTATTATTGGGGTAATAATTTATTTAATTATACTACTGACAAGAAAAGGAACAATAGGGGATAATAGATTTGGACCTAATCCGCTTATGCCTGATGAATCTACGGCTGATATGTAATGTATTGTTCTTTTATATATTTGAGTTTTGCTAATTATGGAGAGGTGCCAGAGTGGTTGAATGGGGCGGTCTCGAAAACCGTTGTATGCGTAAGTGTACCGAGGGTTCGAATCCCTCTCTCTCCGCCATTAACCTAAAACGAACTTTCATATGCCCGAGCTGGCATAACCTCAAAAGCCCAT
>JAPKNN010000012.1:0-69005 GCA_040266715.1 Paracoccaceae bacterium | reverse complement strand
CACCGCCACCACATGCGTATAAAGCAGGTAAAACCATCCACAAACTATACTGTAAGGAAAGTTTTTTACGCTTATCTGTGGTGTTAGGGGCTTTGCCGCAGGGTTTTACCTGTGTGCCAGATAATTCTTTTTCAGGTGCGGACACACATTCATTGCGTGTATAGGTGGTAAAATATCGCATAACTATTCCTTGAGCTTAATTAATTCATAGTGAATTTCAAAACAATTTATTCTTACAATGTAAATATCATTACAAAGAATGCATGTCAATATGTTCAATAAATGGCGAATTATGTCACCTCACATGCTCTAAAAAAAGTGTTTAGACAATTTTAAGCCCTGACTTTGATAATGTGAACCAATTGAAGAACCATAAACAGTATGAGAAGGCTCTATTAATTTTTCATAGACAAGACTACCCACGATTTGCCCATGCTTCAATAAAAACGGGACATCATGGCTGCGCACTTCTAAAACGCCTTTACTACCCTTTTTATCATTAACACCAAAACCAGGGTCAAAAAATCCCGCATAATGAACCCTAAATTCACCTATAAAAGGATCAAAGGGCTTCATTTCTGCCGCATAATCAAAGGGTATTTGTATTTCTTCCTGCGATGCCAATATATAAAACGTACCTGGATCTAATACCAAATACTCACCTGAAAGAACATCTACGGTAATTGGTTCCCAAAAATGCTCTTTATGATAACTATGAGCTTTATCTATATCTACTAAACCCGCATTTTTTTTTGCCTTGTAGCCGACTATATTAACATTTCTCTTGCTAGATTGCTCTTTGTCTTGCAAGCTAAGATTAACGCTTACATATAAATTTTTTGCATCATTAATGACATTACCTTTCGCTATTGCAGAAGGTAATGAAGGGAGCAATTGATTATCAGAGATAACACCATCTCTTTTCGTCTTAAAACGAATTTGTGCCAATCGCGAACCTGAACGAACTAATATGGGAAAACTTTGGGGTGAAATTTCAATATATAAAGGCCCTTTATAACCAGCTTGTATACAATCAAATGAATAGTTGTAATTGGACAAAACGCGTGCGAATATATCTAACCGTCCAGTAGAGCTTTTTGCATTAGCTATTGCGGTTAAATAATGGGGCAAATTCAAACTCTCCATAAGAGCAAAAACATATACGCATCCTACCTCTAAAACCATACCCTGCGAGATATCAAACTCATGCAATATCAAATCTTTCAATGTTTCTTGCACTGTCGCCTTCTGCCCCGGTAGGCTGCTAGCTCTTACTCTCCACCCCCTTTGTCCCAAGCGCAAATCAATAGACGCAGGCTGAAATTGATTAGAACACAGGCCTTGATCGGCACTTATATAATTACGCTCTGCTAATAAATGTAAATGCTGTATTGCAAGAACACCTTGTGCACTATCGGATATTAACGGGCCGTGCGTATCGTTGTATGTAGTAAATTTATTTGGCATAATTGTACGAAATCAATATAGAAAAATTATCTAGTAATAACTAGATTGTATTTTAATCGCAATCACAAACTGCTATGGCAGGACATATTTGTATGGAAAAAATTATTGATTTACATAAAAAACTAGACTTCTGGTATTGTTCTTTTATACTCTATTTATAATACATTGCATACATAACTTGCAAATATATGAGAAAAACTCTTTAATACCGTCACACTTATTGTACAAATAATAGAAGGGTGTATAAATTTACTTGCTAGTATACATTTCTTATGTCACATAACTCACCTTATAAGCTTCATCCACAAACACAGGCCATTCACCAAGCTGTTGCACGTAGTCCTTTTGGTGAGACCTCCGAAGCACTCTACCTTAATTCGGGTTTTTGTTACGAAACAGCACAAAATGCTGAAGATCTATTCAATGATGTAACCAAAGGCTATATGTATAGTCGCTTCACAAATCCTACCGTTAAAAGCTTTGAGCAGCGACTCGGATTATTAGAGGGTGCCGAAGCTGTCCTCAGCACATCTTCAGGCATGAGTGCCGTCTTTATATGTTTTATGTCATTATTGAAAAAGGGAGACCATATTGTTGCTAACGCCATTATGTTCTCATCCTGTCGCTACATTTTGGAGAATATATTACCGCAATATGGTATAAGTTGTAGTTTCGTTGAAGAAACGCATAGCGAGAACTGGTTGCAATGCATTCAACCTAATACCAAAATCATCTTTACAGAAACACCAGCAAATCCCAATATAGATATAACACATATCAAGTCGCTTGCTAATTTAGCACATGCACATAACTGTTTGTTAATCGTTGATAACGCCATGGCTTCGCCCGTTATACAGCAGCCCTTACTTTTAGGCGCCGATATTGTCATTTACTCTGCGACAAAGCATATTGATGGACAAGGGCGTTGTTTAGGAGGTGCAATCTTAGGAAAAAAATCTTATATTGACGATATCTTAATGCCATTTTACAAACATACAGGAGCATGCCTGAGTCCGTTTAACGCATGGGTTTTGCTTAAGGGGCTCGAAACATTACATATACGCGTTAATTCGCAATCTGATAATGCCTTCTACATTGCAAAAAAATTAGAAAAAATGCCTAAAATATCAGCTACACGTTATCCCTATCTTAAATCTCATCCCGACTATACTATCGCTTGTGAACAAATGTCAAATGGTGGTACAATGATTGGATTTTGTGTTGGACATACAAAACAAGAGACGTATAGATTTTTAGATAATTTAAAACTTATTTTGATTAGTAATAATCTTGGTGATACAAAATCCTTAATGACACATCCGTCTACTACGACACATAAAACACTTTCCGAAGAAGTCAAAAAAAATGGTGGTATTACGGATACACTCATTAGATTTTCTGTCGGTTTGGAGCATAAAGATGATTTACTAATGGATATAGAAAACGCTCTTAAGCATGTTTAATATCTAATGCGGTGCGTATAAGAATATGACATTGAAAAATTATACTGCTATAGGTTATGTCTTATCACTAATGCTTTTATTGCTCAGCTTTTTTATGCTTATAAGTAGTTTAGCTGATTTGGCATTTTTCAATGAACATGCGTTTGTTTTTTTCATCAGCGCGGGTATTACAATTTTCTGTGCCCTGACTTTATTCTTTTCATGCCGTCGTGAAACATTCACCTTTACAATACAGCAAGGTATTGTAATGACTGTAAGCATTTGGTTTATCATCACATTTTTTGCGGCCTTACCCTTTTACCTATCAACCATAGATATTAATTTCACGGATAGTTTCTTTGAAGCAATGTCAGGCCTTACAACAACGGGGGCGACAGTCTTAGTTAACCTAGATACCATGCCAAAAGGCTTGCTTCTTTGGCGCTCTCTCTTACAATGGATTGGTGGAGTTGGTATAATCTTTACTGCAATCGTTGTCCTGCCCCTACTAAAAATTGGGGGAATGGAACTATTTCCAACACAGTCAAATGATCTCTCTGAAAAAAAATACTTTTTACCGCGTAAAACAGCATTCACTATCTTGGGTGTGTATTTAGGGCTAACATTTTTATGCATGCAAGCATATGACTTTTCAGGTATGACTGTTTTTGACTCTATTAATCATGCAATGACAACTATTGCAATAGGTGGATTTTCTACACATGACTCTTCAATGGCTTACTTTAATAGTGAAATAATTTTATGCTTTTCTACTATTTTTATGATTAGTGGTAGTTTACCGTTTATCTATTATGTTTACATTTTACAACGTAATTGGCCTGTTGTCTTTACTACGTCTCAACCACGCGTATTTATAATATTGTTGGGTGTTAGTATTGTGGTCATATTCCTTTTCTATCCATATGAAAAAACACTTAACTCATTTATTAGCATCGTATTTAATACAACTTCTGTTATGACTGGTACGGGTTATAGTAGTAGTAATTTTAGTCAATGGGGAGAGGTTGCTAATTTACTCTTTTTTATTTTGATGTTTACAGGCGGGTGTGCGGGATCAGCCGCATGTGGAATAAAGATTTTCCGATTGGAGGTGGCTTTTAGAGGGCTTATACGCATGGCGCATTATCGTTTATATCCTCGTGGTGTTTTTAGTACCCAATATAACGACAAGCCTTTGTCGAGAGATATTGAACGTTCCGTATTTACTTTCATTATAATTTATTTTATAACTTTCATTGTTGTTTTTATCTTGTTACAAAGTCTTGGTTTAGATACTATATCTGCATCTTCTGCTGCGGCAAGTGCATTATCTAACCTTGGTCCTGGTTTAGGTGACATTGTTGGTCCTTCTGGAAATCATGGCACGCTTGACGATTCTATAAAATGGACACTTGCGTTTACCATGTTAATTGGACGATTAGAAATTATTCCTGTTATCGCTTTCTTTTGTTTTATGTTAAAGCGTCGTACACTCCACAGTTATGGGTAACATATTATCATAATACAAACATGTGCACTATGTCATTTTCTTTTAAAACCTACCACAATCATATACTCTCCCATAGTGAAAAATGCTTACAAAAAGAGATTTTTTATTCTTTTTTGGGCACTACACAAGAAGAAGAAAACAGAGCCTCTCAAAATATACAAACGCATATACAAGATTTTCAAGATATATTATATTATAGCACCTTAAATGGGGGTAAACGTTTGCGTTTTTTACTCGTATGTGCCGTGGCGGATATATACAATATTTCCTTAGATATTGCCGAAAAGCCTGCCACAGCTGTTGAGTTAATACATTGTTATTCTTTAATCCATGACGATTTACCAGCTATGGATAACGATACCATGCGTCGCGGCAAATTAACAACCCATAAGAAGTTTGGCGAAGCAAACGCAATATTAGCAGGCAGCACATTATTAACATTAGCTTTTGAAGTATTAAACCGTGATGATAATGGCTTAACAGATTGGCAAACGCGTCGTCTTTCCACACTACTTGCACGTACGAGCGGTAATAGAGGCATAGTTATGGGACAATATTTAGACATAAATACACACAAAAATACGCTTGATTCTTTGCAAACACATAAAATAAATGCACTAAAAACTGGTGAGCTATTTAGATTTTCTGTCATTTCTGCCTTATTATTAAACAAAAATTATTCCTCGCAAGAGGAGCGGAGTTTAACAGAATATGCACATTACTTAGGACAGCTATTCCAGACGCTTGATGATTTAGACGATTTAGACGATATAGATAAAAATTATCCATCTTTAAACGAAGAAAACCATATTGATGAGATACTAAAAACCAAAAAAATATGTGCTAATCTTGCTATTAATGCTCATAAAAGCTTAGAATATTATGGTAAAAAAGCGAATATGCTACATAATTTAATTGATTTTCTTCTTGAAAAAAATAAAATAGTTACATGATGTCAAAAATGAAATACATACTAAGCACGCTTATTATATTACTATCTGGTTGTACAAATCCAAAAGAATTCGCCGATACAACGCGTTCAGAGGATGAAAAATATTTGTATGTTATATCAAATGGTATTCCTACGCATGCACATGGCAATTTTCCAAATAGACGCAATCCTAATGCTATTTTGAAGCAAAAACATTATTTCCGTATTCCCAAATTACAAACGCCCTCACATAAGCCAATTATGGTTGGGCACAATAGATTTTTTGGTGTCAGTGTGCACGGTATTCCTTTTGATCCAGCAACAAACGAGTTTTGGAGAAATAATAGATCTTCTGGCTGGAATTACGAAGCCATGTCTCGCAATGTTGATTTAGGTTTAGATAATAATAATGCCCATGTTAATCCGTTGGGTGTTTATCATTATCATGGCGTACCCTACCCCGTTTATCTAGGAGATCATGATCCCAATTATCACTCTCCCTTGGTCGGTTATGCAGCAGATGGCTATCCAATTTACGCATTGTATGGATATACTGATCCACAAAATAGACGTTCTGCAGTAAAAAAAGTGCGTTCAAGTTTTAGAGTTATAAACAATGTCCGCTCATCTGGGCCAGGTGGACAACATGATGGTACATTCGTTGAGGATCATCAATATATACCTCTTCTGGGCGATCTTGATCAATGTAATGGGCGCTTTGGCATTACACCAGAATATCCTGAGGGTACATATCACTATTTCTTGACTGATGTTTTTCCTTTCATTCCTCGTTGCTTTAGAGGTAAACCCGATGAATCCTTCTATAAAAATCAGCGTATAAAACCTCATAGCCGCCTGAGACCCTTTCGTCAGCCACGACCCTTTGGTAGATTTGCACCATAAATACAGGTGTAATATTGTATGTTACACGCTTTCGGAAATCGGGAATTAAATTTTTATACTTCTCACTAGCTACATATATTTTGGGGGATTATGACTTAATGCTCCCAATCAAAATCCATTTTGCCAATATATTATTATACTTCAATAGCTGTTCTCATTACTTTTTATAGGATTTTATAGCATTTATAATGTCATCCAAATTTCCCTCTACCCATTCATGGTCTCCATTAAAAAAGAGCTTTATTGTTAATGGTTCTTGTGATGTTTGGTTAAAATTTTTGCTTTTGCGTGAGAATCATAAAAACATATATCAACAGTTTGATTGTCTTTCATTTCACTAGAAGATCTTATTATCGTTTTATCCTTTTCATCACTTATCAAAGCAAATCCCCTCTTCAATATGTTTGGATAACCCAAATGGTGTAATTGTTTTCCATTATGTTCAACATTTGCACGACATGCTTTTAAGTAATTGTTGATTAAACTGTCCAAATTTTTCATAAATGAATCTAATTTATAAGTATGAAAATCAATACGGTTTTTTATTTTTTTATATGATACTAAGTTAGTAAATTCTTGAATTTGAATATGTTTGTGTTCAATTTTATGTCTAAATAAACTGTCTAATTCTAAATTGACATAATCAAGCCTTTGTCTATCTTGTGCAAGACGCTTTTTTGGTGACACTAATCCCTTAAGTACATACATATATTGCTGCTTCTTTTGCTTAATCAAAGTAGAAATTATACGTATTAATTGTGCGTCTTGCAGTGCAAGGTAATGATACAAATCTTGACGCACAGGTACAGATTTTTCTGCTGCAGCTGTTGGTGTTGGCGCTCTATAATCAGCGACATAATCAAGCAGACACCAATCTGTTTCATGTCCAATTGCAGAAATAATGGGAATAGCAGAATCTTTAGCGGCGTAAACAAGAGACTCTTCATTAAAGGCCCATAAATCTTCAATACTTCCGCCACCACGTGCAATAATAATAATATCGGGTTTTTCAATACACGGTAATTGATTAAAAAATTTTATTCCAGAAATAACTTGCTCTGCAGTATATTCACCCTGCATCAAAGCGGGATATACGATGACATGGCGAGGAAATCTTTCGCGCAAACGATGACGTATATCTTGAATAACAGCTCCTTGAAGAGAAGTAATAACACCTATTTTTTTAGGAAGATAGGGAAGGTTTTGCTTATGTTTTGCGTCAAATATTCCTTCTTTTTGTAGCTTAATTCGTCTTTGTTCTAGTAAGGCCATCAAAGCCCCCTTGCCTGCGGGTTCTATGTGATCAATTGTAATTTGATAGCGTGATTGGGGGGCAAAAGTTGTTAATGAACCTGTTATTACAACCTCTAAACCTTGCTCTATAATTGTGTGATATGCATGTGCTTTATTTTTCCATATAACACCTGCCATAACTGCATTTTCGTCCTTAATATCAAGATATATATGTCCTGATGCGGGCTGAGAAATACGTCCTAATTCTCCTCTTATTTTTACAAAATGGAATCTTTCCTCTATTTCGCTACGTATAATACGCGACAACTCACTTACGGAATAACACATTATATTATCCGAAATGGAAGGAAGAGACGCATCAATTATGTTGGGCTCTTCTTTTTGAGGGTTCTGCGTAGAGTAATTTTTTATTTCTTCTGTTAATTTTTTCTTCTTATTTACGTTTTCTGTGACCTCCTGCAAAGGAGCTGATTTATGATTATCTGATGATGCGTGTGTGTGTGTTGTTTTCTTTTGGCTCTTTCGTTTCTTAACCAATGGTTTATCTGCCTTACTTTCTGTAAGAGAACCCTGTTCAGATGGAGCCAATAAATCAAATAAGTCTTTCATCAAAAATCCTCATACGTTACGTAAATTTTCTATATCAGATTTATATCGTTGACAAATATAAAGTAAGTCCTATAAAAAGCTATAATATATTCGTACCATAAGTAAAAGCAAGCATGCGTATATGATAAACAGCAATATACAAGCAAAAAAATTAATTATTTTGTTACTCGGTAGTGGTGGGCGTGAACATGCTCTCGCATGGAAAATATCAACAAGTCTGTCCGTTGAAAAATTATACATTGCCCCTGGTAATGCTGGCATGGAAGAATGTGGTGATATTGTTACATTAAATAATTATAGCACACAAACGATTATTGACTTTTGTCATGCACATAATGTTAGTTTATGTATTATAGGGCCAGAAAACTTTTTAGCTGAGGGTTTAGCAAATGCGCTTTCAAAAGAAAATATACCCGTATTTGGCCCTGAAAAAAAAGGAGCCGAATTAGAGTTTTCTAAAGCTTTTACAAAAGATCTGTGTCACAAAGAAAACATTCCAACAGCAAATTTTAAAATCTTTGTAAAAAGAGAAGAAGCATTATCATATTTACACAATATTTCATTCCCCTGCGTAATAAAGGCAGATGGTCTTGCAGCAGGCAAAGGGGTTGTTATTGCTAATAATTTAGAAGATTCCCAAGCCGCAATTCATGATTGTTTTGACGGTAAATTTTCTGATGCTGGAAAAAAAGTAATTATTGAAGAATTTTTAGAGGGTACTGAAGTCAGTTTTTTTGTTCTTAGCGATGGCGAAACAATTTTGCCGTTTGGAAGCGCACAAGATTATAAACGTGCCTATGATGGTGATATGGGACCAAATACAGGAGGTATGGGTGCGATATCCCCCTCTCCCCATTGGAATGAGTCATTAGAAAAAGAATGTTTAGATACTATTGTTAAACCTACGATAAATGCGTTAAAAAAACACAATATTTCATATAAAGGTGTTTTATATGCAGGAATTATGCTTACAACAAAAGGGCCTAAGCTTATTGAATTTAATGTGCGTTTCGGTGATCCCGAATGTCAATTACTTATGCTACGCTATGCTGGAGATGTTGTAGAGACACTGTATGCATGTGCAGTGGGTAAATTACATGAAATAACACCAAAATGGCATTGCGACCATGCTGTAAATATCGTACTTGCATCTAAGGGCTACCCAAAAAATCCTATAAAAGGTGAAATCATACATATCCCTAAAACATCTTTTTCCCCAGACACACATGAAATTATTTTTCATGCTGGAACAATTTTTAATAATCACAATTTTGTTGCAAATGGAGGACGTGTATTGAATTGTTGTGCACGAGGCCAAACACTTCAAAAAGCACGTGATTCCGCCTATAAACTCATGCATGAAGTTAAATTAAACCATAGCTTCTTCCGTAAGGATATTGGAAAAATAATCTGATATAATAGAAAACATATAGATTCACCATATGAAAAACGCAAAGAAACCTTTTCTTCATATTGTTAAATGTGCTCCTCGTGGATTCTGTGCTGGTGTTGCAAGAGCCATTCAAATAGTTGAACTCTCCTTAGAAAAGTATGGAAAGCCCGTATATGTTCGACATGAAATTGTACATAACGCGCATGTCGTTAATGATCTTAAGAGTAAGGGGGCCATCTTTGTTAATAATTTAAATGAAATTCCTTTGGAAGATCAGCAATCTCGCCCCGTTATTTTTTCTGCACATGGTGTAGCAAAATCTGTAATTGAAAACGCACAAGAAAAAAATATGTTGTATATTGATGCTGTTTGTCCTCTTGTCTCAAAAGTGCATATTGAAACACAAAATTATGCAAAGAGAGATTTGCATACTTTTTTAATTGGTCATGCCAATCATCCTGAAATTATTGGCACAATGGGACAATTACCAAAAGGGCATATAACACTCGTAGAAACAATTGAAGACGCAAAAAAAATCTCTGCCCCTGATGATGCTAAAGGCGTTGCCTTAGTAACGCAGACGACTTTATCTGTCGATGAAACATACGAAATTAGTAACATTTTACGTCAGCGTTTCCCCGATATAGTAGAACCGTATAAGGAGGATATATGCTATGCTACAACAAATCGACAAAATGCCATCAAAAAGATTGCGTTTGAATGCGATGCTATCATAGTAGTTGGTTCTCCTAATAGTTCTAATTCGTGTCGTCTCGTTGAAGTTGCAAAAAAAGCTGGGTGTACACTTTCCTATCTCATTTCCTCTGTAAGTGATGTCAACATAGATGACTTCCGTAATGTAAAAAAATTAGGTGTAACTGCTGGTGCATCTGCTCCCGAATGGCTTGTCAATGAAATTATAAACACTTTTACAAAACATCGTGAATGTTATATTACTAACCAAGAACATAAAGAAGAAAATATTTCCTTTAGAATTCCTAAAATTCTCCGTAATGAAAATTCCTCTCACGTTAAATAAAATATTTTTTGTAAATCATTGTTTCTTATTCTTGTACTAAATAATCTATGGCTGTTTTTACTTTTCTTACAGAATCCGAAATAATTGCGTTCTTAGATCAATATGATATTGGAGAACTCGTTAGCTTTACCGCAATAAAAGAAGGAATACAAAATACCAATTATATTCTTATGACTACAAAGAGAAAATATATTCTCACTTTATACGAAAACTATAATTGTTTTGAAGATGTTCCTTTTTTTACAGATATTATGAAGCATTTACACACGTATAACTTCCCTAGTCCTCAGCCAATACCTACGAAAAGCCATAATACTGTTACAGAATTAAAAGGAAAACCTGCAACAATCATCAGTTTTCTTCACGGAAAGCAAAAAAATACACTGAATATAAATTCTACACAATGTTTCAATGCGGGGCAAATGATGGGTAAAATGCACGCATATCTATTGCCGTTTAAACAAACAAGAAAAAATACGTTATCAATTTTTCAGTTAACACAATGGTATGATAAATGGATACAAAATGCACGAAATACCCTCTCTTTAAAAAAAGAAATTATAGACATATTGTTACCGATACAGAATAATTGGCCTGCACAATCTGCTCTTCTTGCACATGGTGTTATTCACGCTGATTATTTTCCCGACAATGTGTTTTTTACGGATGATGATGTAAGCGGGGTTATTGATTTTAATTTTGCCTGCAATGATTTTTTAGTTTATGATTTAGCAATTGCAATTAATGCATGGTGTTTTAATGACAAGGGCGACGTATTGAATAAGGATTTATCCTCATCCTTTCTGTCAGGATATCAAAAAATAAGACCTTTAAGCCAAAAAGAAAAAGATTTTTTTCCTATTTTTTGTCAAGGATCCGCTATGCGGTTTTTATTGTCACGTCTTTACGATTTTGAAACAACGAGTGAAAAAGCACTTATAGCATGTAAAGACCCGTATCAATTTTTACATCGCTTACGTTTTCATTTAGATATACAAAAATTTAGTGATTATTGTTAATATGATTTTTTAAATAAAATATGTGATATATTGAAGGAATGTCTGATAAAGTCAAAATATATACTGATGGTGCATGTTCTGGCAACCCTGGAGTTGGAGGTTGGGGAGTCGTTATGCTATATAAAGATCATAAAAAAACCTTATACGGTAGTAAAGAGCATACGACCAATAATTGTATGGAGTTAATAGCTGTAATAGAAGCCCTAAAAATGATGAAAAAATCGATTCCTATTGACCTCTATACTGATTCCAAATATGTAAGTGATGGCGTTACAAAATGGTTGCCTAATTGGAAAAAAAATAATTGGAAAAAAAGCAATAAAAAACCTGTACTTAATAGTGAAATATGGAAAGAATTAGATGAATATCTGCAGATTTTTTCAGTAAACTGGTATTGGATTAAGGGACATGCAGGTCATTGTTATAATGAAGAAACAGATTTGCTCGCCCGCGAAGCTATTCGCTTACATAAATTAAATAAGCGTTAACACACCTCCTCTATATGTAATAATAATGAAACACCATTTATAAGGTCAATAAATCTATGCTAGTGAATTTTTATTCTTTTTTTCTTGTCGCACATATTGTAATTATCATTGCCTGGATGGTTGGTTTGTTATATCTACCTCGTTTATATGTATATCATTGCACTGTCAGCTTTGAAGACAAAGCATACTCGCTTTTTTTAACAATGGAAAAAAAGCTTTTACGGGTTATTATGTTGCCTGCAATGTTACTAACTTGGCTATTTGGTATATTATTAATGTTTGCAGGAGAATTTCATAAAGACGGTTGGTTACATACAAAAATATTATTTGTAATCATATTAAGTGGGTTTCATGGAATGCTAATAAAACATTATAAAAATTTTTTAAATGGGCGTAACAAAAAAAGTCCACAATTTTTTCGTATTATTAATGAAGTTCCTACTGTTATTCTAATAATTATAGTTTCATTGGTTATTTTTAAACCTTTCTAAATATGGATATTGTTTCTCAAATTGCCTTAGGGGCATCGATTGGTCAAATAAGCTTGGGTCAAAAAATTGGCTATAAAGCTGCTCTTTATGGAGGGGCTTTAGCAATTTTACCTGATTTGGATGTATTAATACCTGCTAATACAGGTATTGATAAACTTATTTTGCATCGTTCTTGGAGTCATTCTCTGTTTTTTTTAACTCTGTTAACACCCTTGCTGAGTTTTTTAATTATAAAGCTAAGAAAAGATACAAAAGTATCATCCCTACATTGGATAATTACTGTTTGGTTGTGCCTAATTACCCATCCTTTACTGGATGCGTTCACCGTTTATGGAACGCAATTATTGTGGCCATTTTTTGATATGTCTGTAGTATGGGGAAGTTTATTTATTATAGACCCATTATTTACTATACCATTGCTTATTGGTATAGGTATCAGCTTAAGAAAAAAGTATCAGCACAAGATTAGGTTTATAAATACTATAGCTCTGTGTGTAAGTTGTTTATATATTTCTTGGAGCATTGTCGCACAGCACATAATTTATACAAAGGTCCGCGATAATTTTCAAAAAAAGAATATACATATAGAAAATATGTTAGTCAGCTCTTCCCCTTTTAATACACTTTTATGGAGATATATTGCTGTAGACAAAAATAATTATTATGAAGGATTCTACTCTCTTGTTGATAATAATACAGAAATTAAATACACCAGTTACCCACATCAAAAACATCTTCTCAATAATTTAACAGATTTGTATCATGTAGAACGTCTCCAATGGTTTACGCATGGAATTTATAAAGTAGAATGGAAATCCAAAATATATAATCCTCACAAGGATCAAATTATTCAAAACCCATCTCTTATTGTAACAGATTTAAGAATGGGATTTTCAGAAAATTATGTCTTTCGTTTTTCTATAGCTGAAAAAAATGACGATACCACTGAAATTATAAAAAATTACCGTTTAAAAAGAGAATTTAATACAAAATTAATAAAAAAAATATTCCTTCGTATATTTGATTCAAATATCTCCTTCAAATAAGATAATATGTATATTGTATGTCAATAAGATGTGTATATCATGTTATAAAATATACATTTTTTATAAATGATAAAAGTTATGCATATACATCCACAAGTTATACACTTAAAATATTATAAACATACCGTAATTATTGAATGTGGATAAGTGTAATTATCACTTTATTATAGGCTTTTTTTTGTGATTAACAGTGTTAATAAAAAGTTAATAAAAAGATATACACACAATACACCTACTAAAAACAACAACAAATAAAATAATTTTATTTTATTTTATAGAATAATAATTGTATATTTATAACATGATAGAAAATACAATTATTCAAGACATATTCCGTTATAAAAAACCGCTTTCTACTATTCCTATATGGTTTATGAGACAAGCAGGGCGATACTTACCAGAATACCGTGAAATAAGAAAAAAGGCTGGTAGCTTTAATTCTTTATGTTATAATTCAGATTATGCTGAGGAGGTAACCTTACAACCGATCAGACGATTTGATATTGATGCTGCAATTATTTTTTCAGATATTCTTGTTATTCCAAATGCATTAGGACAAAATTTAACCGTAACGGAAAATATAGGAGTTTCTCTAGAACCGTCTATAAAGGATGCAAAGGCGATACAAAAATTAGAATCGCAAAATGTAAGTGATTGTGATAATTTTTTACAACCTGTCTATGAAGCTATCGCTAAAGTTAGGCAATCGCTTGATAAAGATAAGTCATTATTTGGCTTTTGTGGTGCACCTTTTACAATTTCCAGCTATATGATTGCAGGAAAACCCGATAAAGAATTAAGTGAAACCTGCCAGTTTTATTATCAAAATAAGAAATTATTTTTTCAATTAATTGAAATATTATGTTCGTATTGTATACGACATTTATGCAACCAGATAAAAGCTGGTGCGGATATTGTTCAAATATTTGAAAGTATGGGGGGGATGATACCTGCAAAATTAATAAAAGAATGTTCTATAAATCCTATACAAAAAATATGCGATGGCGTAAAAAAAGAGTATCCGCATATTCCTATAATTTTATTTGCAAAGGGTACAGCAAGCTATTTTAAAGAATATATTGATAATTGTAATATAGATGCTTTATCTATAGATACGCAAACAGATATCGCTTTAGCAGTAAAAAATATACCTTCGGATATTGTTTTACAAGGTAATTTAGATCCATTTTTACTATGTGTGGGTAATAGTAAAATGTTAGAAGAAGAAGTCAATTATATTCTGCATAATTGTCGTAATAGAGCATTTATTTTTAATTTAGGACATGGAATTATTAAACACACTAATCCAATACATGTTGAAGAAACAATAAAATATGTTCGTCTATGGAGTAAAAATAATGGATATAATAATTAACCTGTGTGTGGTTTATACATCACAAGTATATAATTAATCGCCATATCATGGCTTAAAGAAAATCGTCTTGTGATAGGGTTATATTCTATACCTGTTTTATTATAGAGACTTAATCCATTTTGTTGAAAATGTTTCTCTAGTTCTAAGGGAGTTAGAAATTTTTTCCAATTATGTGTACCTCTTGGTAAGAGATTAAGAATATATTCTGCTCCAACGATACCAAATATAAAAGAACGTAACGTTCTGTTGAGAGTAGCACAAAACATAAGACCGCCAGGATTAAGTAGATCACTGCAATTTTTAAGAAAAGTTGGTACATCAGCAACATGTTCAACAACTTCCATATTTAAAATGATGTCGAATTTTTTTCCTTGTTGTGCAAGCGTTTCTACATCAATAAGCTGATAGTTAATAGAAAGGTTAGATTGCTTAGCATGTATACGTGCTGCTTCTATATTACGTTGTGTAATATCTATACCTGTCACATGAAATCCTATCCTTGCAAGAGGTTCTGACAATAATCCACCACCACAACCAATATCAAGAAGATCAAGGGAACTAAAACTGTAATTAGAATGTGTTTTTTTTTGAAAGTAAGTAAGACAATTATCCCTAATATATTCTAGACGAATGGGATTAAAACGGTGGAGTATACTAAACTTACCTTCTTCTTCCCACCACTGATCAGCAAGTTCAGAAAATTTTTTAGCTTCAGAAGGGTCAACTGTTTTTGACTGTATGGTTTTCATTATTTTTAAATCAAAGAGAAAAATATACCCTCAATAAATTATTTTTAAAAATAACATATATTAACGGAATATATGTGTTAGAAATTATGGACATTAATATTCTTCACAAAAGGATAGTGACATTACATCTTTTTGCCTAAACCGATTTCTTTTGCTAATTGGGATCTTTTTTTTGCATAATTAGGGGGTACCATAGGATAATCATGCGGTAGTCCCCATTTTTTACGGTATTCTTCTGGAGACATATTGTATTGTACACGTAAATGTCTTTTGAGTGACTTAAACCGTTCTCCATCCTCTAAGCATATAATATAATTATCATGGATAGTTTGATCAATTGGAACAATAGGCTCGAGCACTTCTACTTCATTCTTCGTTTTTTGCTCGTATAAATTAAAAAGACATGTATAAACATCCGTGATAATTCCTTCTAATTCATTTTTTGCAATATGCACAGAGGGATTACTCACATAGGAAGAGACAATTTGTGTTGTTTCTTTTATAATTTGCTTGATATCGTTGTCCATTACTATAATTTCGCTATTTTATACTATTTATATTATTCATTATAAATAATGACTACATAAGTATAATATTAACAAATAAAAAAGTAAATAATTATTAGTCAATAAATACATTAAAATAGAGTCTTAGATATATATTATCACCAAAAATATCTAAACAAGTTAATAAAATAGGTATCTACAATACATATAACCATAAAAATTTTATCCACTTTTTTCTTATGATATTATGGACGTTATTTTTAGTGAGTATCAAAAAATATATTTATTCATAATAAATTTATAGATATATTATGCGTATTTTGCATAGGTACTATAGAGAGAATGAGCTTTTTTTTGCGTATTTAATAGATTATATAGGGTTTATACATAACAATAAGGAGCTATATATCATGGAACATAAATCATCACAAAAAATCAATTTGAACAAAGAAAAAGATTTAAAATTCTTTGGTCGTCTACTAGTATCAATTCAAAAGAGTCGCTTACTTTCAGCAAAAGAAAGAATTAGAGCAATAAACCCAGGACATAGTGATCGTTTTATTATCTAATGAAACGATAAAAATAGTGAAACTATATAAAAAGCTTCCTCAATATTTTGAGGAAGCTTTTTTAGTAGATAAAATTTAGAAAAATAAAAATAATAATTGACGTTTTTATGTGCGACATGTCGTAAAAATGTTGATACATAAAATGAAGTAGAACGTGTAAAAAACACAAAGAAAACGATAATACTGAATAGAGATCAAACTATGCTTAAAACTTTACAAGCATTAAGGATATTGTGGACGTTATATCTAGGAACGGCTCTTGTCATGCTGGGTTCAGGACTTCAAGTTACTTTATTAGGAATTCGCTCTGTTGATGAATTTGGTTCTTCAACTATCGCTGGTTATATAATGGGAAGCTATTCTGCTTGTTTTTTAATAAGTTCATTTTTTGCTCCAACAGTTATTCGTAGAGTTGGTCATATACGCGTTTTTGCTGCTTCGGTTTCTTTAGCATCTGGCGGTGTTCTGTTGCATTCAATCCTTATTGATCCTTATATATGGGCTCTAATTAGAGGAATAACAGGTTTTTGTTATGGTATAATATACATTGTTCTAGAAAGTTGGATAAATAACGTATCAACCAATGATATAAGAGGAAAATTATTCGGTGTGTATATGACGATAACGTTTTTGTTTTTGGGTTTAGGACAATTTTGCTTGCTTTTTTTTGATCCAAATGGAAATGAACTTTTTATATTAAGTTCAATATCGCTGTCACTTGCAATTATTCCTTTAGTTTTAACGAAGATATCCGTACCAGAAATAATTGATTTCAAACCTTTTAGCGTGATTCATTTATATAAATTATCACCAGTTGCTGTTGTTGTTTCTTTTTTTTCAGGCGTTTTGATTAGCGGTTCTACATCTATGGGAGCAGTTTATGGTAAGTTAATTGGTTTAAGTAACAGTGATATTGTCCCATTAGTAGTGCTTCCAACACTGTTTCCAATTATCGCATCTGTTCCTATAGGCTATTTTTCTGATAAGTTTGATAGACGTTATATATTGATAATAATAACGATAGGTATAATACTATTTTCATTACTTTCTATGATGTACGGACATACATCCTATTTGTATGTTTTTTTTACATTAGCGATGGGCTTTTGTTATCCTATATATTCTTTAGGCGCTTCGCATGCAAATGATCTTGTGACGAAAGATGAAACCGTGGGTGCAAATGCAACTATCGTTTTATTATATGGGGTAGGATCTGCTCTGGCTCCCACAATAGTAGGCTTAATAATGGATATTTTTGGCGCTAAATCTTATTATGTATATTTTATTATCGTAGCTTTATTTTTAGTTGTATTCATTTATTTGCGTATTCGCTCAAGAGATGTACCAGATGAAAATAAAGGAGATTTTATGAATATAACACCGCGTTCAAGTACAATTGCTAATGTCGCTATTGCTGAAGAGGCAAACAAAGATAACGCATAAATTGTGTTGGCAAGTGTATCAACACAATATTAATTTTTTAGTTTAATAATATATTAAGTAAAATTGATACTGTTGCAAAAAAACAGAATATGATTATTCTTGTATTTGAATACAATTTGTTAAAAAATAAAAGGTAAATAAATGAAATTCCCTCTTCAAGAAGAAGAAATCTATTGGTTACTTACAAGCGAGCAGGTTTTTTTGCAAAAAAAACTGTTGGATAAGTTAGTAAATGGTTTGTCTGAAGAGTCCTTTAACACTGTATTCTTTAAAAAAACAGAAAACATCATACGCAAGCTTATTCATGTAAAACGTAGTAATATCTTACTAGAATATCTAGAAAGGCTTGTGCTTATAGGCTATGTAGGAGCAGATATTCTAAGCCAATCAATTAATAAGGAAATCCCGTTATCAATTATTTTACTGCGCCATATACCTGATTTGGATGATAAATTTCTTTTATCCATCTTAAAAAAATATGGTCAAACATACGCCATACCCATATCGGAAAGAGAATATATATCACCTCTTCTTGCACGCCATATATTAGAAAAGGGATGCCGTATATCGCATCTAAAATTACTACGTAGAAAAGATATTACACTAGACGAAGATATATTATCCTTTGCTTATGATAAATATCAAAATACCGAAGAGATGCGAGAGATTTTGTTGTCACGGCAGGATCTTCCTTTTAATTTACTAGGAGATGAAATTTTCCAATCTTTACAAAATTTAGAGCAATATATCAGTATGACGAATCTCATGCCAGCAGAAGATGCACATGCAATGTTTGGCTTTGCTTATGATAGAATTATTTTGGAGATAGGAAGAAAATTAAATGTGAAGAATTTTAAAAATTTTATTATCAAGATAAAGGAAAGCGACTACATAACGCCGACATTGATACATCGTGCTATTATTATGAATGACATGCCCTTTGTAATTAATCTATTTTCAATATTAAGCGGCTACACTTATAGGCGTATTAGTACATTATTTTATGATGGTGGTGAGTTGGGATATGAAGTATTGGCAGAATATGGTGGTTTAGAAAAACAATTAATGCCTGATATTTATATGTTGGTGAAAATAAACAAAAAAATCAATGAAGAAATTACATATCACGCATCAAAAGAATCCTTTTGCCTAGATATGATTAGTAGTATTTATGAAATCGTGCGTACAACAAAATTGCAGCTATCTCCTTTATTGACAAAATCTATAGAAGTGCTTTACGAGGAAGCAAGCACAGAAAAGAGTTCTATAAAAGATTTTTATAGTCAGATTAAATCGCGTCTTATTCTAAAAAAAGATAAAGAATATATTTCTGCAAAATTCTAGAAATATTAATTAAGATGTTAAAAAATATTAATTTTTATTAGCAATAGAATTAATAACATAGTTAGTAAGAAGCATCCCATCATCTGTTAGACTAAGTATATCATCGCAAATTTGTATAAGCATATTATCAGAAAGCCATTTTAAATGGCCTAAATCAAGTTTTTTACCAGTGATAATTGCATAATCCTTGAGAGAAATACCTTGTTTTAAACGCAAACCCATAAGTAAAAATTCTTGAGAAATAGCATCGGCATCAAGATAAGTGTTGACAACAAAAGCATTGCTCTTAGTTTGTATGTTATGTAAATAATGCCTTGGATTTTTCTCATTTTCCATTTGACGCCGTGTTAAAGAACCTTCACTGTGGGGGGTATCATACCATATACGACTATGTGCGCCTGCACCTATACCTATATAATCACCACTTTGCCAATAATTCATATTATGTCGTGATTTTTTATTGTTTCGGCAAAAATTAGAAATTTCATAAGCTGTAAAACCATGTTCTTTACATATATCACGCGTAAGAGTAAAAAATTGTGATGCAACCTCCTCATCAACGGCATGTAATTTTCCTTTTTTATACCAATCACTAAACACTGTATTGGGTTCAATTGTTAATTCATATAAAGAAATATGGTTGCGGGCTAATTGTATAGCTTTGTGTAACTCTTTTTCCCATTCCTTCAAAGTTTGTCCTATACGTGTGTGAATGAGGTCAAAAGAAAATTCATCAAAGACTGAGTGAGCTAAATCGATCGCTTTATAAGCAGCATGTACATCATGCCATCTTCCTAAAGCACGTAAATCTTTATCATTCAAGGCTTGTACGCCTATTGACAAACGATTAATACCAAGCGTACGATAATCTTTAAATCGTTCGCGTTCACTTGAGCTAGGATTGGCTTCCAAAGTAATTTCTGCAAGGCTATTTACAGGCCAAAGTTGATAAATACGAGTAAGTATTTTTTCAATACTGCGTGCAGGAATAAGAGAAGGTGTGCCCCCACCAAAAAAGATAGTATTAATACAAGCGTCTGGAGAGATATTATGTTTTACATAATCCAATGACATGATAATTGCATCAATGTGATCATCAACACTTCCATGTTTTACGTGCCGAACATGAGAATTAAAATCACAATAGGGACATTTAGATTCACAAAATGGCCAATGAATATACAAACCCGTATTATGACGTTTTTGTGCAATAAATTGCGTAAGAGATGATAAACGTGTCATTATTCGTGTGAGCTTATAAGAATAATATTTTATACATTATGGTGTCTCAAAAATTGACATAATTTTTCAAAGGCCTTGTGGCGGTGAGATAAAACTCTTTTTTCAGCATTTTGCATATCGGCAAAGCTACGTTGGTTATTATTGTTATAAGAATGAGGAACAAAAATGGGATCATAACCAAATCCATTATCTCCCGACATTTTTGAAGAAATGTAACCTTCGCATAGACCTTCAAAATTTTCTATATCTTGATTAGGTATAGCTAGAGCAAGATTGCAAACAAAAAAAGCTTTTCTTTGTGCTTGCGTAAGAGCGTTTTTTTCTTCTAGGAGTCGAAAAATTTTTTTCATCGCATTATCGAAATTACCTTCATTTAGCGCCCAGCGAGCGGAGTGAATGCCGGGTTGACCGTCTAGTGCATCTATACACAAGCCAGAGTCATCTGCAACGCAAGCTAATTGCGTAAGTTGACTTGCATAACGGGCCTTTATACATGAATTTTCAGCAAAATCTCTTCCGTTTTCCTCAGGTGCAACATAATCAAACTCATCAGTGGAAATAATATGAATATTGAATGAATAATATGCAAATAAGTTTTTTATTTCGCGTAACTTGCCCTTATTGCTTGTTGCAATACACAGAGTATTTTCTGGTAAAAATGGGGGCATAGATATTAATTATTACCTGATATCTTGAACGGCTTTTTTTTGTGCATCAATGATTTCTCGAATGCCCTTCTGTGCAATATTGATAATGTTATCTAAAGTATTTTTATCAAAGGCACTATTTTCAGCTGTTCCTTGAATTTCAATAAATTTTTCCTGACTGGTCATTACGACATTTACATCACAATCGGCACGTGAATCCTCAATATAATCTAAATCCAGTAAAATATTCTGTTCAAATACTCCGCACGATACAGCCGCAACCTGTTCGTTTATTGGGATATTGCGAATAATACCTTTATTCTTCATCCAATTTAGGCATAAATATAAGGAGACCCAACTACCGTTTATGGCAGCTGTTCGAGTTCCACCATCAGCTTGAATAACATCACAATCAACTATAATTTGATATCCTGCAATGTCGCTTAGATTAATAATGCCTCTTAAGCTTCGGGAAATAAGTCTTTGAATTTCCTGTGTTCTTCCAGCTGGTCTACCTGTACTTATCTCGCGTCGTGTACGTTCTTGTGTTGAACGCGGTAGCATACTATATTCAGCAGTTACCCAACCTTTATGCTGTCCCCGTAACCATACAGGAATTTTTTCTTCTAAGGTAGCATTACATAATACATGCGTATCACCAGATTTATATAAGCAGGAACCTTCTGCATATTTTGAGTAACCACAAATTATTTCAATAGGACGTAGGCAATCAATATCTCGTCCAGAGTGTCTTTTCATAACAATATGTCCTTGTAACATGTATAATGAATAAAAATTTCCTTTTTATATAGCACAGGAGAGCATAATAATGCCATTAAAATAGCAGAAAATATATAATTTAACATGTATATAATATACTTTAGCAGAAATAAATACAGTAAAGAGTGGAGATAGCACAATATTGTTATTGACATAGGAATATGCGTGTACTATGTTGCGGATAGGACACTTCTCCCTAACGAGAAGCAAATATCTGTGAGGATATCAAATGAATAGAATAAAAAAGCCGGCTGTTAAGCCGAAGGATCCACGTTTTTCATCGGGACCTTGTAAAAAATACCCCACTTTCTCTTGTGAACATTTTGTCAATACAACTTTGGGACGCTCCCACAGAGCTCGAGAGCAAAAACAGGTATTGAAATCTGCCATTACGCGCACGAAAAATTTACTTAGATTACCGCCAGGATATGAAATGATGATTACACCTGCTTCAGACACAGGTGCAGTGGAAATATGTTTGTGGAACTTGCTAGGCCAAAGGGGGGTAGAGGTTTTAGCATGGGAAGCATTTAGCCATAATTGGTATACTGATATTACACAAGAATTGCGTTTACAAAATGTATGTTCAACAATCGTTGAATATGGTGAATTACCAGATTTTAATAAGATCGATTTTGATAAGGATGTTGTTTTCTGTTGGAATGGAACAACTTCGGGAGTAAGAATTCCTGATGCAGCTTGTATACCTAGTGATCGTAAAGGGTTAACGATATGTGATGCAACATCCGCTATCTTTGCGCAAACTTTAGACTATACCAAATTAGATGTGATAACGTTTTCATGGCAAAAATGCCTAGGCGGTGAAGGGCAACATGGTATGATAATTTTTAGTCCTAGAGCCTTAGAGCGTTTAGAAACCTATACTCCAACATGGCCAATACCAAAAATATTTCAGATAAAAAAAGCTAACAAAATTAATACAGCTATTTTTGAAGGAGACACGCTTAATACTCCGTCGCTTTTGTTATTACAGGATTACCATTTGGCATTAAATTGGGCCGAAAGTATAGGCGGGCTGGAAGCCTTGCATAGACGCAGTGATAGAAACGCCGCTATAATAGAAAAATGGCTAGATACCTGCAAATTTATGAGTTATTTGCCAAAAGATAAAAAAACATGCTCAAATACGTCAAATTGTTTGCAATTTTGTGCTCCAGAATTTTTGGCTTTGAGTACACAAGAACAAAGAGATTTTTGTAAAAAATTCACAAACCTATTGGAAGAACTCCATGTTGCCTATGATATAGGAGCATATAGAACGGCGCCGCCTGGATTAAGAATTTGGACAGGTCCAACAATAGAAGAAGATGATTTAGTGGCATTAATACCATGGCTAGAATGGGCATGGTATGAATTAATATCCGAGTAAAAACATACATAAATAATATTATAGCATAATAGATATTGATTTTTGCTCAATCCTAGATTCCATAACAATGAAAGGTTATATATGAAGAAAATACTTATTGCGGATAAACTACCTGAAACAGTTATAAAAATTTTTCATGACAGTGGTTTGGTTGTAGAAGAAAAAACTGGACTAACTAAAGATGAGTTATCTCAGATTATAGGAGATTATAACGCTGTTATAGTGCGTTCTGCAACGAAGATTACACCTAAAGTAATAGCAAAGGCTAAAAATTTAAAAGTGGTTGGCCGCGCTGGAATAGGAGTCGATAATATTGATATGTTGGCAGCTACAGAAGCGGGTATAATTGTTATGAATACGCCTTATGGTAATGCAGTAACAACAGCAGAACATACGATAGCTATGATTATGGCATTAGTTAGAAAAATTTCACACGCACATAAATCTTTACAAAGTCAGAAATGGGAAAAAAATAAATTTGTAGGTATAGAGCTTGAAGGAAAAAAATTAGGTATTATTGGATGTGGTAATATTGGCAGCTTGGTGGCCAAAAAAGCGATAGCATTAGAAATGAAAGTTATGGCTTATGACCCCTTTCTTTTGGATGAAAAGGCAAAAAAATTAGGAGTTGAAAAATGCTCTTTACACGATTTATTGACACAATCTGATATCATTAGTTTACATACACCTCTTACCGAAAAAACGCGCAATATTCTTAATAAAGAGAGTTTGGCTTTGTGTAAAAAAGGTGCCTTTATTATTAATTGTGCTCGTGGAGGACTTATAGATGAGGCGGCCTTACTAGAATTGCTAGAAAACCAACATCTTGCTGGAGCAGCATTAGATGTTTATCAACAAGAACCCGTTACAGATAGTGCTTTTTTTAAAAGAGATGATTGTGTTTGTACACCTCATCTGGCCGCTTCTACAACGGAAGCTCAAGAAAAAGTTGCTCACCAAATAGCGCGTCAAATTATTGCATATCTGACTTCAGGAGCCGTTGAAAATGCACTCAATAGCCCATCAATTACAGCACAGGAAGCGCCCATATTAAAACCTTTCATTAATTTATCAATGATGCTTGGAGAGTTTTGTGGGCAGATAATACAATCACCCGTAAAAAAAATTAGCATAGAATATCAAGGTGAATTGACAGAATATAACATAAAACCTCTAACCTCTTCTCTAATTGCTGGTCTACTACGTTTTACTTTGCCAGATATTAATGTTGTTAGTGCTCCGCATGTCGCCCGAAAAAGAGGTATTTATATTGAGGAAATTCTAAGTGATAAGGCAGGCATATATGATAAATATATAGAGCTGACAATTGAAACTGAAAATAGCACACATAAAATTGCAGGTACAGTATTTTCAGATAAACGGCCTCGTATTATTCATATTAATGGTGTAAATATGGATGCAGTTTTTTCTAAATATATGTTATATATCAATAATGTTGATAAAGTCGGATTTATAGGTGGTTTAGGTACATTACTAGCTAAAAAGAATATCAATATTGCTACCTTTAATCTTGGACGAGATATGCCAGGTGGAAACGCAATAGCCCTTATAAACATTGATTCAGAAATTACCAAAGACCAAATGAAAGATATTGAAGATTTGGAACATGTAAAACGGGTTGAGGCGCTAAATTTCTTACATTATGTGTCCTAAGAATAAAAAATACAATGAATTACTTTTTCTTCTTTTATATCTTTGCTCAAACATGTTATGTATGCTTTGTGAAACAATTTTAATAGAAAAATTTTTACATAACAGGCTACGAAAGTAAAGTAAGAGGAATTTATGGGAAATGTTGTTGTTGTTGGTACGCAATGGGGTGATGAGGGAAAAGGAAAAATCGTAGATTGGCTATCACACAAAGCAGATGTTATTTTACGATTTCAAGGAGGTCATAATGCGGGGCACACTCTTGTTATTGATGAAAACGTCTATAAATTAAATTTAGTTCCATCAGGAATACTACGTAAAGGAAAAATATCTGTTATTGGTAACGGTGTTGTGGTTGATCCATGGGTTTTACAAGGAGAAATTGAAAGGCTACAAGGACAAGGCGTAGAAATATCTAAAGATAATTTGTTCATTGCTGAAAATACAACACTTATTCTGCCATTGCATAGAGAGTTAGACATTTATCGAGAAGAAATAGCAGGTAAAAATAAGATAGGAACGACAGGCAGTGGAATAGGGCCTGCCTATGAGGATAAGGTTGGAAGACGCGCTATGCGTGTTATGGATCTTCAAAATAAAAACGGTTTATTAGCAAAAATTGATCGTTTATTGGTTCATCATAATGCCTTACGTAAAGGATTAAACATGCCAATCGTTGATAGAGATAATGTGTACGAAGAATTATGTCAAATCGCTGATTTTATGTTGCATTATATGGATCCACTTTGGCAAAAGCTAGAAATGTTACTTAAAAAAGGAAAGATATTTTTGTTTGAAGGAGCACAAGGAGTAATGCTTGATATAGATCATGGTACGTATCCCTTTGTCACATCTTCAAATACAGTAGCAGCACAGGCATCCATTGGTACGGGTATAGGTTTGCAGCATATTGATTATGTATTAGGTATCTTAAAGGCCTATACTACACGTGTTGGTTCGGGTCCTTTTCCTACAGAGCAAGATAATTCAATAGGAAAATATTTGGGTGAAAAGGGGCATGAATTTGGTACGGTAACAGGTAGAAAACGTCGTTGTGGCTGGTTTGATGCGGTTATGGTTAAGCAAGCAATTAAAAAAGCAGGGATAACTGGGGTTGCTTTAACCAAATTAGATATTCTAGATGAAATGGAAGAAATTAAAGTGTGCAAGGCATATAGGCTTGATGGACAAATAATAGATTATTTACCTGCAAGTCAATCGGCGCAAAATCGTTTGGAGCCGATATATGACACGTTACCTGGTTGGAAAGAAAAAACACACAAAATGACACAATGGGACACATTGCCACAAACTGCAAAGGAGTATGTTCGTTATATTGAAAAAATTGTGGAGGCGCCTGTTAGTCTTTTGTCAACTTCTCCCCAACGAGAAGATACAATTATTTTGAAAGACCCTTTTATGGAGTCTATGAGATAAAATTCGAAGACGCAATATTGCAATAATAGGGTGTTTGCAATTTACTTATATGGGTTTAATCAATGCAAATTATTCAAGTTCAAAGCATTCAAACAGAAACCTTTTTAGACAATAATCTAGTAGTCATAGGTATATTACTGACTATTAGCGTTATTATTATTTTATGGTATGTAAAAGGAATTATACTGATCCGCTGGTTTGAAGTAGGAGCCATCTGTATAGGCCTTTTTACCTTGTATCATCAATACAGAGAATTTCAATTAGCGAATATTGAAAGAGAGCAAGAAACTATTGCAAGAGCATGGCAAATTCTTACTACTGTGGCACCAGGAAACAGTGGAAAAAGAGAAGCACTTGAATTGTTATCGAATAAAGGCATCTCTTTACGAAGTATAGACTTATCGTGTCAAAAGCATGGTACTTTATTGTCTCTTTCCAGCAATGGTTTTAATAAGGATAAAAATTTTAACCACAATAGATGTCAAGGGGCTGTTTATTTGTATGGTTTAAATTTACATGTAAATAAACTCCACAATAAAAATTATGTTACCGATATAACGGGCAGCCGTTTTCAATATGCCAATTTGGAAAATGGTAATTTTAGTGATGTTATTATTAACGAAGTTGATTTTAGCTATACAAATTTGAGAAACAGTATTTTTATCTACACAAACTCAAAAATTAAAGATCATTTAGAAAATGTGAATTTTACAGGGGCAAATTTGATAAATGTTGAATTCTCTAATATAGATGTTTTTTCTAAAGGTAATCCTGCTCGTTTTCATAAATCTTTATTGATGGACGCTACATTCAAACATTCAGAATTATGGGAAGCAGATTTTTCGGATGCAAACCTTTTTAACACAAGTTTTGACGATGTATACATAAATTCAGCTAATTTTACGGGAGCTTATGTAAAAAAAACTAACTTTAAAAATACGTATGGTTTAGAAAAATTTCAACTTGCTTTATCTTGGGTATGGGCTGATACACAAATCAGTAATTTGCCACAATTTCCAGATGAATGGGGAATAGATACGCAAAATCGGGGTATTATATTATTTTGTGATCCAAAGTTAAAGGATGATTTTGATACAATAACTCAGAATATAGATAATTTTAATAATGTATATGCTGATATAGGTAAGAAAATTTTTAAGTTTAAAACACGGCCTTTAGGACTTCCTGGCAAAGTTGGAGTGCATTGTAAGAGATGGCACGAATGGAGCAACGAAGATAAAAAAAACTGGCTAGCTGAAGATATGTAAAGAAAAAGTAATTGCGTTTTTAAATTAATATGAAGTGTCAATTATTTATGATTATTTTGTAATTTCTTCTTTTATGACAGTGCGTAAGCGCATTATTCCTTCTTTTGTTTTGGCTGAAACCCAAATTTTTTCAGGATGTATAGCTATATTTTTGTATAAAATTTTCTCAGTTTCTTGCAATAGATGTTTTCTTTGTGTTTCTTTAATCAGATCACTTTTGGTGAATACAAAACGTGTAATCACAGCAGAACGTTGAATATAATCAAGCATTTCCATATCTGTTTTGATAATACCGCGACGTGCATCAACTAATAATAATAACATGCCTAAATTTATACGTCCGCTTAAATAGGAAAAAATTAGTTTTTTCCATTTAGATTGCATTTTTTTTGATGTTTTAGCAAATCCATAACCAGGCATATCAACAAAATGATAATTTTCATCAATCATATAGAAATTGAGAGATGCAGTCCTACCTGGACGATTAGACACAATCGCTAGATTTTTTTTACCGACAGTGCCGCCGTTTTCAACCAATGCATTTATTAAACTTGATTTCCCACAATTGGAGCGGCCAGCAAAGGCAATTTCTTTAAATTGAGATTCATGTAATTGGCGAATATCAAAAACAGAAGTATAAAAATTACAAGAAGTAAATTGCTTTTCGTTTTTAGAAGGCATTGTATTATGGCTCTAAGATTTTATTTCGTCTATTAATTCGTAAATAAAGATTAGTTACCTTTATTATCAACAACAATAAAATGTATGTGCTGAAATGCAAACATATCAAAATAGTTATATATAAAGATAAAAATCTTTATTGCTTATCAGAATCAGATTTAGAAGATTTTTTTCCAAATAAGTCTAATGTATTGCCAATAATATCAACCTCAACGCCCTGACGCCTCATAATATACCATTGCTGTAATATAGATAAGAGATTATTCCACGTCCAATAAATGACGAGTCCAGCAGGAAAAGTTGCTAATAGGAAAGTAAAAAATAAAGGCATAAAAGCAAATATCTTCGCCTGAATCGGATCGGGAGGTGCAGGATTTAAACGCATTTGAAAGAACATGCTAATTCCCATTAAAATAGGCCAAATACCAATTAACAAGAAATCAGGTACGCCAAATGGCAATAAGCCAAATAAATTGAAAATACTTGTGGGATCTGGAGCAGATAAATCATGGACCCAACCAAAAAAAGGTGCATGCCTCATCTCTATTGTAACGAATAATACTTTATACAAGGCAAAAAACACAGGTATCTGTAATAAAACAGGTAAACAACCAGTCATAGGATTAATCTTATGCTTTTTATATAAGGCCATCATTTGTTTTTGCTGTTCGGTGCGATTGTCTTTATAGCGTTCTGTAATTTTCTTGATGTCTGGTTGAAATTTTTTCATGCGGCTCATAGAGACGTAGGATTTATTTGCCAATGGAAAGAAAATAATTTTTAACAATACAGTAACTAGTAATATTGAAAGACCAAAATTTCCTATAATATGGTTAAAGTAATTAAGCACCGTAAATAAGGGTTTGGTTATAAAATAGAACCATCCCCAGTCAATAAGAAGGTCAAATTGTTTTATATGTAAGCTTTCTTGATGTTTATCAATAAGATCAACAACTTTTGCTCCCGCAAAAAAATAATTTGTTATGACAGATTTTTGACCTGGCGCAATACTCAGTTCTTCCATTAGATAATCGGCTTGATAATAATCACGATTCTGACTTCTATAATAGGAATACTCGGCTTTAAAGGATTGATCTTGTTCAGGAATTAAAATGGCGGCCCAATATTTATCAGTAATCCCTGTGAACCCACCTTTTGTAGCTTTAAACTGTATTTTTTTATCATCAACGAGGTCATCATAATCAATTTCTTGTAAACCATTTTCACCTATTACCCCGATAAGCCCCTCATGCAGTATAAAAAAACCAGATACCTCAGGTGTATTGCCTCTTGCAACCCGTGCATAGGGAAAAAAATTAACTGCATTTGATGAATTATTAATAACTTCATCCTCTATTGCAAAAAGATAATCACTATTGATAGTAATCGTTCGTTTAAAGAGTACACCTTGAGATTCATGTGTAAATACAATTTTATTATTTTCATTTAGTACATTACTAGGATCGCTAATTTTCCATATAGTGGTTCCTGTCGGCGTTTTGATTTTTTGCTGATTCTGACTATTGATGAATCCAAATTCTGCAAAGAAGGGATTGTCACTATTTACACTATTCAAAAAATGAATTTTGTCACTGTTTGCATCTAAATTTTCTGTATATTTACGTAAGATTAAATTATCAAAGCGGGTCCCTCTTGCTGATATAGATCCTCTGAGTAAGGGCGTTTCTATCATAACGTTTTGATACGTATGTGATGTATTTTCTTCATCACGGAGTTTTTTATCATCTATTTCTACGGTTGGCGTATAGGTATCTGCTTTTTGAGAAGATGGAGATTCAACGGTAGTTTTACTATTTTCTTTTTCAAGTTGTTGTTGTGCCTGTGGGTCAAAAATAAAATATTGCCACCCTCCAATAATGAGAAATGAAAGAATAGTTGCAATAATGACGTTACGTGTGTTTTCTTGATCCATGATTATTTTTTTTTAGATATATAATTGGTATGAGTAATTTTTTCTTTTAGGAATAAATAACGCAATGCATTTTCTAGTTCTTTTTTTAGTTTATTATAAGAAGTTATTACCAACGAGGATTTAGCAATAAGAATGATTCCATTGGGTGCACAGCAAGTATAATTTTTTAACGATTGCGAAAGTGCGTACATTTTTTGTGTATCCTCACTTATTTCCTTAACAAATAATTCGTAGCACAAACTACGCATACGTCTTTTTGCAAAATTGCGTTCAATAGCATTACCAACTTTTTTACTAGCTGTATATCCGATATGATAAACAATTTTTTTTTGGTATTCTTCCTCTGTGCTTAGTTTGTGTTCAGGTAAAATTTTTTGAACGATAAGATGTTTTCCAAAAAAAACGTGTCCTTTACGCCCTAAAATAAATGATTTTCTATTTTTCAGACTCTGAATACATACATTATGAGCATATTTGCAAGATGTTGAATGCATTTTTTTAATTCAGAATGTGTACTATTAGTGCATATAAGATCGTATTCTGACAGCATGTTTCTGTGTATTATCATACAAAAGAAATAGTGTTATATAAACACGAAATCAGCACTATTATTGCCTATTTCACCCGAATTTGTATGTCAAAAATGCAATTTTGACAGGGTGAATATAGGAAAAAAGCAATATGATCAAACGTTTATACTATGCGCTTAACTTTTTGCGACCTTTTGCTCTTCTTCTGGTTAGTACAAGCCGTCCATTTTTAGTAGCCATGCGTGAGCGAAATCCATGCCTTCTTTTACGGACAAGATTACTGGGTTGGAAAGTTCGTTTCATAATTATCTCATAGAGTTTATATTTGGATGCCAGCTGTTACGAATTATTGTAAGTTTGCAATACTATAAACTACAAAAGACCATACATACACTAACATACAGTTATGATTGTAAAACCAATCAAGTGCTTATAATCATTTTATATACCTTCTGTCAATGACAAAATAGTATCTATTGGAGGTGCTAAAGTAAATATATAAATTTACATACATTATTATAGGCTTATATTATAATATAAAGTAAGTTTATAATATCATGGGTAGCCATAGACATAATATGGGAAAAGCTATCAATAATGCTATACGTATAATTTCACCTGCAAAAAACGGCATAACACCACGAAATATATCACTCATTGCCAGAGATTTATCTAGCGATGCGATTATAAAAACATTTAAACCCATCGGTGGCGTAATTAAACCTAATTCAACTATGGCTAGACTTAAAATACCAAACCAAATCTTTAATTGATCATGTGTTAAGCCAAAGAATGCCTGTTCTTCTGTAACAATTGCCCCGCCATTCAAAGTCACTAAAACAGGCCAGAAAAAAGGTAAGACAACTAATATCATAGTTAAGGATTCTAAAAAAAAGCCCAAAAGTATCAATATAAGCAAAAAACATATTAGAATTACCCAACCATTAATATCGCTAGCCATTACCCATTCAGAAAGAAACAAAGGAAGGCCAGAGCGAGTTATAAAACCTTTTAATACTTCTGCTCCAAATAATATAAAATAAATCATACCTACAATGCTAGCTGTATCCTGAAAACAAGACTTGAGATCGGATTTAGAAAATTGTGACATTTTACATAAGCGTAAAAAGCCCACATATAATAAGACTAACCCTACACTGACAGCCGCAGCAGGGGTGGGAGTCATTAAACCTAAACCAAGTCCTAATATAATCATTATAAAGATTACTAAAATTGGAAAAGTTCTTATTTTTAGAAGTCTTTTTTGAGATGGTGATAAGTGTAAAATGTCTTTTTTTTCTATTCTTTTCTCCAATTCAGTTGAAGGATAAACATAAGACATTGCATAGGTAACGAGAATGAAGATTATAAGTGCAAAAATACCTGGAATAATTGCAGCTTGAAACATATCAATAACCGAAGCTTCTACCATTACTGCATAAAGTACAAGCACAGTTGATGGTGGTATAAGAATACCTAAAGTTCCACCTGAAGCTAGAACTCCAGTTGACAGTATAGAGTTATATTTTAATTTTTTTAATTCTGGTAAAACAGTTTTACCCATTGTAGAAGACGTAGCAAGCGATGAGCCGCTTACTGCACCAAAGGCAGCACAAGCAAGTAATGTAGCTATTAACACACCGTTTTTAATAGAACGTGTAAAATAGCGAATTCCATAAAAAAGATCCTTACTCAAACCAGCTTTTGCGCATATATGCCCCATAAGAATAAAAAGTGGTATTACAGTTAGCTCGTAATTAGCAATAACGCCCCATAAGAGGGTTTTAAATTGCTTGATATAAAGATGAAAAGGAAGATAATCTACAACGAAGGAAAGAGCATAATTGCCTCCGATGCCTACGCATACCATACTCAATGCTACAGGTATACGTAGAAGAAGCAAAATAAAAAAAATTCCTATACCAAAGAGGCAAATTATTACAGAGATTTCCACTAAAAGCTACTCAATGCGTAAAGTTACTACTAATATTTATTAAATACTATCACAAAATATACGCACAAGCGTATAAATTATAATTTTTTTCGATGCATTTTAATAAGGTAATTTTGAGCATATCCTTTTTAGTTTTATTATGACAGTAAAAAAAAATATGCCAGTAAAGACGCCTATACTTACAGTGAGTATTATAATAAAAACAACATTTATTTTAGATGATTATAAAAAATTTTTTAATTACTCAAAATATTTTTTTCTTAAAAATAACAAATTAATGGATGTAATGAATATAAACGATTCATAGATTGCATTTTTATTACGGCTATCAGATATGGCTTCGGTTAACAGAAATTTATTAGAGGAAATGATGTATTCAATGATATTAAAATAATATCAGAATTGATGCATAATGCTGATTTCTGCTAGCTAATTACCATATCTTAGAGTAAGATTGCTTAGCAGATATGCATTATTTTAAATAATATTAAAACTTTACAAAGGTTTTAGTTTCATCTGCATAATAACTGAGAGAACCATTTTCTATAGAGAAATACCAACCGTGTAAATTTAATTCATTTTTATCAATTTTCTCAGTAACAAAGGGGTAAGTGTATAAATTATTTATTGAAGAAACAATATTTTCTAATTCGGCTAATTTCAATCTTTCGCTTTTAGGTAGATCTGAATATTGATTTACGATTTTATTTTTAGTTTCCTTTTTTATATTCACCCATGTATTAATGAAAAAAGTGTGTGTATCATTTTCATTATCAAAAAATGCTTCGACGCCCTTACATCCACTATGTCCTAATATGATTATATTAGTTACTTTTAGCACACATACAGCGAATTCAATAGCGGCTCCTACGCTATAATGTTGCTGGTTACTACAAAAAGGTGGAACTATATTGGCAATATTCCTAACTACAAATAAATCACCAGGTTCCGCTTGCGTGAGAATAGATGGATCAACACGAGAATCACAACACGAGATTACAAGGAATTTTGGTTTTTGTTCTTTAAAAAGACTTTTATATAAATCTTTTTCAGATATAAAATATTTGGAAAAAAACGCTTTATAGCCAGATAAAAGTTTTTCTAATTTCTTCATTACATTAACACAATTGTAAATTAATACATTATTTACTTAGCAAGATAGCTAATTTCATATTACAGTTTTATCAGTAAAAATGTGAACTTTCCAAAAATATCGCAATAACTATTTCTTTTAAAATAGAGGGCACAAGGAAATGTCATCAATCTTACAATAACCTCCAACTCTCTTAATATTTACCGAAAACAAGTTATATTTACTATATCTGGTGCCCAGAGGCGGGATCGAACCACCGACACGAGGATTTTCAGTCCTCTGCTCTACCAACTGAGCTATCTGGGCAATTGGATTTCATAAATTTCACGAGAGCTTGCCCTTATTACTATAATTTTTTTTTAATTTCAATGTATTAAAAATATTATTTTTTATTCTGAGTTAATTAATAACTTCAAGGATATGCTTAGCAAGTTATTAATATCTATCATTTACAACAGTTGTACGAGTGTTTATGCACCTTTTTAATTATTCAGTTAGATAGAGTATTTAATGAATTTTTCTCTTTTTTATAATTGTTTTCTGCGTGTTATTGTACATAGAGTATTTTTTCTATTTCTATGTGTTATGATTATCGGATGTTCTTCATCTTCAGACCTTAAAAATCAGGAAGGATTTAATGCAGGCCTAACACCAAGCCCTGATAGTCCTAACAAAATAGCGAGAGCCCAATATTGGCAAGCTCTTTACGAAAACGATAATACTAATGCTGAGATTGGTGTTAAATACGCAGAAAGTTTATACGATATTGGCTCTTTGGATAAAGCTTCAGAAGTGTATGATAAATTAATGGTAGATAATCATGATAATATCGCAGTTATTTTGAATTATAGTAAATTCCTTTCTCGTACAAAAAGATTAAAAAAGGCTGCAAAAATATTAAAATATGCCCATGATGTAGGGGAACCAAATTGGGAAGTTTATTTAGCACGTGGCATTGTATTTGATAAAATGTTAGCGCACGAAAGTGCTCAGCAAATGTATACAAAGGCACTAAGTTTAAATCCGTATGAGGCTAAAATTATGAATAATTTGGCTATGTCTCACTTATTGGCTGGCGATTTAAAAACCGCAGAAAACATTTTTAATCAAATTTTTACACAGGGTACAGGTAATTTAAAAGTCAACAGTAAAATTCGTCAAAATCTTGCCTTAGCAATAGCTTTACAAGGTAGATTTGAAGAAGCCGAGAATATTATTGAATCAGAATTATCGCCTAAGGAGGCCAGAGAGAATATAGCTTACATACGCAAGGTAATAAAAAATCGCTCTAACTGGAATGATTTACGTAATCTCGATTCAGCTTCTATTCAGAAATAGGTAACGCCTATATTCTACTAAACAATTTTTCTTAATACTACCTACTAAATGTTACATATCATGTGCATTTGTACGGATGTTTAGCAAAAAATTTCTACTTTTTTATATTAAATTATGGAATTTTCACTTAATGGGTTAAATTGTGTATTCCGCAATTTTTACAAATTCCATAGATGCGACAAACTTATTACACTTTAACTTTAATTGAATGTTGTTACCAGGATGTTTGATGCTGTTTTTTGGTATGGTTTTACTTTAAGACCCGTTACCGCCTTTTCTTTGAAAAGAAACACAATCACCGATATTAAACCCACCCTTTGTATGCTTTATATCCCTATTTAATCGCCTTAATATTGATGACATTGGGTATATCCTAAATGTATTTTCGTCTCTATTAAACAATACCAATATCTCTCTGCTAGGCTTAAACGCAAAGCCCCACTTTAAAATTTGACTAACGTTTTTGTTGAAAAAATTTTGCCAATTACTCCAGTTTTTTTCAAAAAAACATTTTATTTTTGGGGTTTGTAGATTTTTCAATTACTATTTTTTCTAAGTCTGCCTGTGCTAGGTCTGTCAAATTAAAAGTTTTGCAAAATTTAGTTATAGATGTTCTAGGTAGTTGATTAAATGCAGATTTTTGCGTGTATGCTTTAATGTTAACGTCTATATTACGCCCACAAGCAAACTTCTTTTTACTTCTGCCTTCTCACCTTGAATAATACTTTTTATTGCTAGGGTAAAATGACGGTCTAATTTAAAATACTCTTATATTGTTTTTGTAGTTTCTTTATTGTCAATAATGCTGTTTCTAAAAAGTGTGTTCAAATTTCATGCCTATAAAGGCATTTCTATTATTTTCATTCATATCTTACGCCACCATGATGCTATTCCAAACATATTCTATCATAGGCGGTGTTACAGCATTACCTAACTGCTGATAACATTGGGTTGCATTGCTAACAATATGGCTATCTTTAAACCCCATAACTCTTTTACATTCAATGATTGATAAGCGCCTAATGCCTTTATCCTTAATATATAACCCTTTTTTGCCCCGACTCCACCGCCATATGCAAACGATGTTATAGCGTGCACTTTTGAGCTATAAATACGCTCTCCTTGTCCGCCTTTATTAACTATACCAACTCTAATTGGTTTTAACTGATTTTCAATTACGATGTCATTCTTTATAACAATATCATCCCTATTGATATATAGAGATTTTTCTACTTCTTTTTGCAAAATGCTTTCAAGATATATTTTGTTAAAATTCTCTTTTGGTTGTTCGTATTTTCCTGTATTGACATCTTTACGCAAGCAGAAAAAATAAATTCTCCCTCTTTTCTGCGGTTCTAAAATGAGAGGCGTTTAAAATATGTATATAAACATCGTAGCCAATTTCATTTAGTTTTTTCAATTGTATTGATAGTATTGCCATTATCAATAGTCATTATGTTTTTTACATTTTCTAAAAGCAAAACATTAGGTTGATGATACTGTGCTATACAGACAATATCATAAAACAAACGCCCTCTATTATCTTGTATCCCGTGCATTTTTCCAGAAATACTAAAAGTTTGGCACGGAAAACCAGCACATAACACATCATGTTTAGGTATATTTTTTTCAGAAATTTCTGAAATATCCCCTACTGTTCTTTCGCCAAAATTTTTATAATAAGAATCTTGGACGTGTTGGTCTATGTCGCTAGAAAATACGCATTCCATTTCTTGCTTTTCTAATGCAACCCTAAAACCACCTATACCGCAGAATAAATCTATAAATGTATACATACAACACCCCCTAAAATATAGAATTATAAATATTGGTAGTGTTTATTTTTCAGTCGTTATATTTAAAAACAGTTTCTGCTACATATAGATCTGCATATTTTTTTACTGTAATGATGATGTCATCGATAATACACTCTTTTGATGCTCGGCCAAACCGCTCAATAGTTTTGGTATGGACACTTTCACTAATATGCTATCTTTTACTGTGGTTTACACTATCGTGTGCTATTATAGAGGATGTCATTTTGTGATCAATATATTCGTCTATATAAACATTTGCATTATAAATATTAACATTTTCAAGCATTAAATTCCAGCATTTTTTTGATTAAATCAATCAAATTTTCTAACAACAGCACAACCACCTATTTTGGCGACTTGCTAAAGGCAAACATGTTTGTGGTTATAGCGAAAAAGTTTACGTGTGCGTCATTTCAAAACTGTATTATTCTGTCTATAGGTAAGTATTAATAATAACTTCACCGATACGCCATGCCGATTATTATAAGTAAAGTTAAATCTGATAGCATGGTCTATATCAATAGCTATTGTTTTTACCATGTTTGGGATGAATCAAAATTTTAGCATTACAAAACTAAGAATTTAGATCTGTTTGGAGGTGGACGCAATCATATTAACGGCCTTGGGAAATTCTGTACTAGGAAAACTGATTTTTGCGTAAATATAAGGTTGTCCTTGCTAAAAACGCCTCTAAATTTTAAAAGAATGTAAGTTTAGTTTAATTATGGATTGCATAAACAACCTCTCATCACTCCTAGAAAATGGTACGATTTATAATTTATATACGACAGTCTCAAATTTTTAATGACAAAGTGAGCTAATATACAAAGGAGGGATTTTAAAATTTATACAATGTTTTAAGTTTAAGTTATATATTGTGCTTGCAATTGACATCTTATAAGTGCATTTGTAAATTCATAATGATATAGCAACAGATTTCTTTGTGCGCTGTAATTTAGAATTTATATTTAATAGTATAAAGTTTTTATATTAGAAATGATAATTTTTTATTCTGTATTTCTTTACAGCGTAACGATTTTAGTGAGTTCAAAAATTTGTCTTCGCATATTAATTTAAATTAATAATGATACGAAAGAAAAAATATTAATTGCTACTTCTCAATATAAAACAATAGTAATTGGACATTTAAAAATTAAATAAATGCACAGATTATAATTCGATCTATTATAGTATAGACAGTCAGAATATAGTAAGAGAATAGATATTTAGAAACAAAACTGCAAACGCTTAAACACATAAAACACAAAATGATTTTACTTTTGAGGTCTCAATCTAGTGATCTTTTTATCCCAAACAACACAATAAAGTAACGACTTAATATATCTGTAAGTGTTAAAAAACTAAAAGAATTGTAGGCTTGTACCCAGTATTCAATCTTTGGCTGCATCACTTTATATTAGAATTGAACTACATATAAATATGATAAGCGAACAATTTTGATGGCAAGTATTAAATCTGGAAATTTTTAAATTAAACTTAGAAACAATAAGAAATTTGTATATAGTTTTTAGCACTTTATTTTCTACTCTATTATGAATATTTTTAATATATGTAATTTTTTTGTTTAATTCATAATTGGCATCAATTAGCAGAATCATCTTTTGAAGAATTAATTTTCGTTTTTTAATGCGTACTTTTAATTAAGTTAGATTATATTAGCATGAAGCTAATAGTTTATCTAGTCAGACATATATACGATTAATATGTATGTGTGCAGGAATTTATTTTTATCTTAATAAGATTAGAGACATGCCCGCATCTAATGCGAAACAATGTGTTTCACGTGAAACACAAATATCAATTTGTTACAATCAAAAAATAACGTGTTTCACGTGAAACACGCCAATACTAATACCATAAAAAATTTATTCACGGCTTTTTTAAATGGGTTAAAAAAAAGAATTGAATTAGAACGAATTCAAAATATACAGAGTAATATAATTTCATTTAGAAGGATTTTGTATGCAAAAAATCAGTAATGTTGTGCAAGAGGCTAAAATATTTGCAGTGGCAAATCAAAAAGGTGGCGTTGGAAAAACAACGAGTACAATTAATATAGCAACTGCTTTAGCGGCGATTGAAAAGAAAGTGCTTTTAATTGATATTGATCCACAAGGAAATGCGTCAAGTGGTTTGGGCATAATGAAAGATAACAGAGCTATATCTTTGTTTGATATTATTATGGGAAATAAAACGCCTCTTGAAGGTTTGGTTGAAACCAAGGTCCCTCATTTAGATATTCTTACTTCCACAGTTGATCTAATGGCCATTGAAACAATTTTAGCCAATAGTGAAGATAAGGAATATAGGCTTAAAAATGCTTTGAATATAATTTTGTCTAAAAAGAAATATGATTATATTCTAGTCGATTGTCCTCCGTCACTTAATTTACTAACAATAAATGCCTTAAATTGCGCACAACATGTTTTGATTCCGCTTCAATGTGAGTTCTTTGCTTTAGAGGGACTAAGTCAGATACTAGAGACAATATCACAAGTAAGAAATATGACGAACAAAAATTTAAAAATTGGGGGGCTTATACTTACGATGTATGATCAACGCAACACTCTTTCAAAGCAAGTTGCGAATGAGGTGCGGGATCATTTAAAAGAATTGGTTTTTGAAACTAAAATACCAAGAAATATACGTCTTTCAGAAGCCCCTTCTTATGGTAAGCCAGCATTACTCTATGATCATAAATGTGTTGGAAGCAAAGCCTATATACAATTAGTAGCTGAATTGATTAAACGATTCGAAGCACCTTACAAAACGGCAGCATAAAATATTGTATATCACATTAAATTGATATATTCTGTATAATAATAACGTTACGTATTAATGTTTTAATATACGCACTGTATCGCCCGCAATCAACATGCATTACATGGGAAACAAAAATGATATGCACGTTAAATGAGATCTAAGAAAAAATAATTTTAATATTATGTATAATAATTAATTTGTTTTCTTTAGATAGTTACTGACAAAAATAGTAACTATAGATGCAAAAAATCCTTGCAAAACAAGTAAGATAACTTGTTCGATTTTACCTATATTAGCTTCTGGAGAAAACTGCGGAAACCATAAATATATAAGATATATGATAAGAAAAGAAGTAAATGCACATATCAAAAACATAATACAGAGAAGTAGAATTTTTTTAATGTTTTTTTCTATTAGAAAATCATTCTTAACCCTGTCTTTCTCAATTTTCTTTTTAATAAGAAAAACACTATTCTCTTCTTCCAAACTAGCAAAAGCTTCATCTTTTGCAGAATCTACTGATTCACTGCCCACTGCCCACTGCCCACTGAACCTACCGTGCTTATAAAATAACTTGCATCAGAAGAGATCTTTGTATTTTTGGGTGGCTTCTGGCTCATATCAACTATTTAGCTAATTATCGGTTAATTCTTTTTACCTATGTGTTTTTCATCTGATATTAGGCCTTTTTATAATAATTAAGATATTCTTGTTTTATATCCTCGTCTTTAATTATATTATTTTGGGAACGCTCATAGTTAAGTGACCAAGCCCCTCCTGATCTGTGAGTAACGGCTATCAGCTGAGAGGTTTCAAATTTTTCTAATCCTTCGGAAACTTCTTTAATAGTTGTATATTCATCACTATCATTTGTTAGAGACGATATGCCAAATACCTTTTCTATATTATCAGATTTGATATTGTTGGGGCCATATTTTTTTAATTTATGATATAGAGTTGGTAGAACAGGACCGTAATCCCATGCTTGAAATTTTTCATCCGCTATTAAAGGCTCTTCTTTCCTGCCATAATAAAAAAGGTTAATTATATATAGCATTTTATGTAATCGTAGATTGCTAATCTATCCTTTTGGTTCTTTACATAATGCAAAAGCACATTGATTTGCTGATAAAGAGATAGCACGACCTTTCTAGTTTTATTCACTCACAAATTTTAAATCTTGTAGGCTGTTGATATGTTAACAAATACATAAATTTACATTACAACGATAAACCAAAAGACCAAAATGATATATAAAAATTATAAAACATCAAGAAATTCCGCCAATTATTAGGTGTATGTGTCATAATGGCATTGTATTTGTAAAAGAATCACCAACCCCCGTGCTAAAAATAAAAATAGGCAATTGGTAAACGCATGAATGCTTAGCTATTATACTACAATAGAATATACTATGTGATAATAGATTATAAACAACATAAAATGTTCAATTAGCTAATATTACTTATGCAACATACATTCATACAAATGTAAGTATGAATAGCATCATACAGTTAAATAAAAATATTATAGATAAATATATTAAATTTTTTCGTATAAAAATTTTCTCAATACGCTGGCCTCATATTTTAAGTCAAGCAATAATTGGCTATTATGTGTGAAAAGTCTAGCTCTTTTAAGAAAAAAAAGTATATCATCATCGGCGTAGAAATCGCCTTTTTCTTCACACTCATTAATTAAGTCTAAAGTTAGACTTAAAGAGTTTTTTGGCGTATTTCTGGTAAGAAATATAATCTGCCTTTCTAATTGATCAAAACTATTACAGAAATTTTTATAATAAGCTTTTATTTTTTTATCTGCCCGTTTTACTCTTTTTAGCTCTTCCTGCGTTAAGTTATATTTTATATGTTGTTTTTTCATAGAAATGCTTTATAACTGGATAATAGTTAGTAAAATATGCGAATAATGTAAATTATACTAATAAGTTGTAAAAATAGTTAATTATTTAATTAATGCACTAAAAAAGTGTATTTTTTATATGATTATCTCAGAGCAAAAAAATACGCGTTTACAGAATATGTGTTTACAGCCAGTATTAAAAGTAACAAAAGTATCTAAGAGCTTTGCAAATCTAAAAGTATTACAGGAGATATCACTAACAGCTTCACAGGGAGAAGTGATTAGTTTACTGGGAAGTTCAGGTTCTGGTAAAAGTACATTTTTACGCTGTCTTAATTTTTTAGAAATTCCAGATAGTGGCTCTATATGTTTTAGAGATAGTAATTTTAATATAGATACAGATCCACAAAGCTTTTTTAAGCGTGAGCAAAAGAAGATAGTTGCGTTGCGTGCAAGAATGTCAATGGTATTTCAAAGCTTTAATCTTTGGGAACACATGACAGTGTTAGAAAACATTATAGAAGGTCCGATACAAGTTTTAAAAATCTCTGAGGAGAAAGCGAAGGAGACCGCAATAAGTTTGCTAGAAAAGGTTGGCATTGTGGATAAAAGAGCTCATTACCCTGCTTATTTGTCTGGAGGACAGCAGCAACGTGTTGCTATAGCAAGAGCTCTTGCTATGTCACCCGATATAATGCTTTTTGATGAACCCACTTCTTCGCTTGATCCAGAATTGGTAGGCGAGGTGCTTAATGTCATGAAATCACTCGCTGAGGAAGGGCGTACTATGATAATAGTTACACATGAAATGAATTTTGCTAGAGATGTATCCGCTAAAGTCGCATTTTTACATCAAGGAAAAATTGTTGAAGAAGGAAAACCAGAAGATTTCTTTTCAAAACCGCAAACAAAAGAAAGTAAAGATTTTTTGCAAAATATATTGTAAAAAAATAAACACACCATACTAAATAGAAAACACAATAAAGGGGAAGTATATGAAAAAAATAATTCAATCTTTAATAATACTAAGTTTTTTAGCAGCAAATTTTTATGGCTCGGCTTTTGCAGCAACTGTAAAAATTGCTACAGAGGGTGCCTATGCACCTTATAACTTTAAAGATGCCGCTGGTAATTTGGTCGGTTTTGAAGTTGACCTTGCTAAAATGCTGTGTGAAAAAGCAAAACTAAAGTGTGAGATAGTTGAACAACCTTGGGATGGTATAATACCTTCACTTGTTGCAAAAAAATATGATGCCATTATGGCTGGTATGTCAATAACCGCAGAAAGGCAGAAAACAATTTCTTTCTCACGTTCATATTCAACAGAACCGCTACGTTTTGCTGTTTTAAAGTCAAATTCTTTAGCAAAAATGGATGTTGCTAGTAAATATCTCTCATTGCCAAAATTAGATTCAGGAGAAAAAAAATCTATCATGGAAATTAAAAAGGCCATGCAAGGAAAAGTTGTTGGTGTACAAACGTCAACTACACATGAGGCATTTATGAAAAAGTATCTTCCAGAAATAGCTTTAAAATCCTATGATACAATGGATAACATGTTATTAGATTTAGAGGCAAAAAGAATTGACGCTGGCTTTACAGCGATTTCTTCTATTAAGCCTGCTATGGAAAAAAATAATACCATAATGGAAGTTGGCCCATCCGTTACAGGAGGTATATTAGGACAAGGAGTAGGAGTAGGACTACGTAAAGAAGACACAGATTTACGCAATAAATTTTCTAGCGCCATTGAATCAATGATGAAAGATGGTTCTTTACAGAAATTATCCGTAAAATGGTTTGGCTTTGACACGGCTCCACGTAATTAATAGGTCATAACAAATGAAACAGATCCTGAACGCATTTATTTGATATATGCGTTCAGGAATCCTGAGTGTATTATGGATTTATCACTTTTAGGTTGGGGAAATTCTGGTTGGCTTGATGAGTTTTCTATAGGCATGGTTATGACGTTTTCCGTTTCTATCGTGGCCTTTATTATAAGCTTATTTTTTGGTGTTGTATTTGCAAATTTCAAGCTTTCCTCCTATAGGTCGCTAAGAATATTTGGAAATGTTTATACGACTGTATTGAGAGGAATACCTGAATTATTAGTAATATATTTGTTTTTTTTTGGTGGTGGAGCTTTGTTACGTTCAATAGCTTCCGCACTTTTTGGCTATGATGGATATATTGATCTTCCAGTTTTTATTATTGGTGCCCTTTGTATAGGTTTAAGTTCGGGGGCCTATAGCACTGAAGTTATAAGAGGAGCGATCTTATCAGTGCGTAAAGGGCAATTAGAAGCTGCATATTCTGTTGGTATGAGCAGAAGACAAGTAGCAATACGTATTTTATTCCCTCAGGCTGCCCGTTACGCTCTTCCAGGATTGGGAAATATTTGGCAATTTGTCTTAAAAGACACATCACTAATTTCTATAGTTGGATTTGTTGAGATAATACGTGTAGCTACACTCGGAGCGGGTTCAACAAAACAGCCTTTTTTATTTTATTTCATCGCCTTATTGCTATTCTTGTTTCTAGCATGGATATCACAAAGAGTATTTTATCGCATTGAAGCATGGAGTAAAAAAGGCGAGAAATCTCTACAATAAAGTTAATTTAAGATTAAAAAACTATAATTTATTAATTGATGCAATAATATTGAAGGTAAGTAATGGATTTTGAATTAATATATACAGCATTTCCTAAAATTTTAGGAGGGCTTGATAAAACCATCATACTTGCTTTAGCTTCTTTAAGTATTGGTATTATATTAGCTGTAATAATAGCTTTGGCAGAATTATCACGTTATAGCATCATTAAGAACGTAGCTAAGGGGTATGTGTATTTATTTCGTTCAACGCCATTATTAATACAAATATTTCTAATCTATTACGGATCGGGCCAGTTCCATAATTTTTTAGATTCGATCGGTTTATGGATGTTTTTTAAGGATGCATGGTTCTGCGCAATTTTAGCATTATCGCTTAACACGGGGGCCTATACAAGCCAAATTATTCGAGGAGCGATTGAAACAGTTCCTTTCGGTTCTATAGAAGCCGCTTACGCTATTGGTATGACAAAATTAAAAGCCTTCACTCGCATAATCTTTCCAATAGCTATACGCATAGCTTTACCCGCATATGGAAATGAAGTTATTCTGATGGTAAAATCTACTTCCCTTGCTTCAACAATAACGATTATGGAAATCACTGGCGTATCAAAAAAAATTATAGCAATGACATATCAGCCTATAGAAGTATTTATGATTGCTGGATTTATTTATTTAATGTTAAACTTTATTTTAACACAATTAATGGTTATTCTTGAGCGATATTTAATGCGTCATACATATTAAATTATTGTAATATTGCCTTATATAAATTAGGTTTAGTATAAATTATATAATAGGAGTATATTTTAATGTTATCTAGTGTATTTGATACAGAAAAGTCATGGAGTGGTATATCACGTTTCTTTCATTGGTTTAGTGCAATAGTAATTATTGCAACTTTTATATTAGGCATTTGGATGCATAATTTAGATCCTTCCCATGAATGGTATCGTACGGCTCCTTTTATACACAAAAGCATCGGCGTTTTACTCTTTTTTTTCCTCTTGTTAAGAATAGTGTGGCGCTTTTCAAATACCGCTCCGAAAATGCTTCCAAGCCATAAAACATATGAAAGAGTAGCAGCAAAAATAGTACATATACTATTTTACGTTATTATTTTTGCGGTTATATTGACAGGCTATTTTATGGTGACTTCAAGGGGGCATCCTATATCTGTGTTTGGATTGTTTGATTTTCCTGCAATGATAACTATTGAACCATCAAAAGTAGGAATTATTAAAAATGCGCATATGCTTTTTGCACTTTCACTGATGTTTTTTGTTATAATACACGCTTTAGCAGCTCTTAAACATCATTTTATTGATAAAGATAACACTGTAAAAAGGATGATTAAAACCATAGAATAGCTACAGTCTAATATTGTTGTTTTAAATCATATTTAATATAAGAAAACTCCCTTGTATTCTTTAAATAAATACGCTCTATATTTATCGTATGTTATTTAAAATATGCCGAATAACGGTTAAATCATACCTTAATTTTTATGGATAAAAAGCTGTATAAACTAAGATGGTGCCCAGAAGAAGATTCGAACTTCCACATCCGTAAGGATACTGGCACCTGAAGCCAGCGCGTCTACCAATTCCGCCATCTGGGCAATTAGCGTAATTATACTAACATGATGAGATAATGTAAAAAGTTAGAGCATTATTCCTTATTATAAGAGTTAATTACCCCAAAAGTAATTATAAAACATCATGGAGTATAAGAAAACCAGCATAGTAATAGACAAAAAAGTCATTGCACTAGCGCAATCCTTAGCATTTTTTATTTTTTCTGAATACTCTTCGCTAATGGCATCGGCAAGATTTTCAATGGCACAATTACATATCTCTGTAATTAAAGGAATAAAAAGCAAAGCAAATAATAAATATTTTTCACTCCTATCCGTAAAAGGCGTAAAGTAATTGAGTATCTGTGCTAAGAAAAAGGAAGTAGTAATCTGTTTAAATGCTGCCTGTGTTTCTAAAGCGTGTTGGATCCCCTGAATTGAATAAATTATAGCACATCCGATTCTTTTTATACTAAGGCTAGATGCCTGTTTTGGTTTCATTATTATGTATTCCCTAAACTCTGTTGTTTTTTTAATAAACGTAAACGTAGTGCATTAAGTTTAATAAAGCCCTCTGCATCTTTTTGATCATAAACGTCATCTTCTTCAAATGTAACATGCTCTAACGAATATAACGATTGCTCAGATGTAATGCCAGTTATAATTATATTACCCTTATAAAGACGCATTTTAACACTTCCTGTTACGGATTGAGAAGCTAAATCTATAGCTGCCTGCAACATTTTTCGCTCTGGTGAAAACCACATACCATTATAGATCAATTCCGCATATTTAGGCATTAACTCATCCTTAAGATGTGAAGCTCCTTTGTCCAAAGTTAGCGATTCCATAGCGCGCCTAGCTTTCATTAAAATCGTTCCACCTGGGGTTTCATAAATGCCACGTGATTTCATGCCAATAAATCTATTTTCAACCATATCAACACGCCCAATCCCATTTCTTTGTGCGAGTGTATTTAATGTTGATAATATTTCTGCTGGATTAGCATTGTATGCATTAACTGATACAGGATCACCTTTATAAAAATCGATTTTAATATCTTCAGGTTTATCGGGTGCATCCATAGGTGATACAGTACGTTGATAAACATATTCGGGCGGCTCTTGACTAGGATCCTCTAAAATTTTCCCCTCAGATGAAGTATGTAATAAATTTTCATCAACTGAGAATGGGGGTTCTCCTTTTTTATCCTTAGGAATGATAATTTGATTTTCTTGTGCGAAGGCTATTAATTTAGAGCGGCTTGTGAGATCCCATTCTCTCCATGGTGCTATAATTGTAATATCTGGATTAAGTGCGTAATAACTTAATTCAAAGCGTATTTGATCATTCCCCTTTCCCGTTGCTCCATGACTTACTGCTTCGGCTTGATTTTCTTGAGCAATTTCAATTTGTCTTTTGGCAATTAAAGGTCTTGCGATTGAAGTACCTAATAAATAAACGCCCTCATAAACAGCATTTGCCCTAAAAACGGGAAAAACGTAATCTCTTACAAATTCCTCTTTTAAATCTTCATAATAGAGTTTATTTACTCCATTTAGGCGCGCATTATAACGAACCTTTTCTTCTGATACCGTTTGACCGATATCAGCCGTAAATGCTATAACTTCTACATTGTAGGTTTTTTGCAACCACTTGACTATAACCGAAGTGTCCAAACCTCCCGAGTAAGCGAGTACAACTGTATGAATTTTTTTACGCATAGATTTAGTGTGTATGTAATTTTCTCTATATAACGCATTTTGCCATGAATAAAAAGAAATAATTAAAGCATTAATTTATAAAAATATCTATGCTATAAAAAATTTAAAAAAGCAAAACGGATATCAATAAATATTATAAAAAATGTATCAAGACTTTACGGTAAAAAAAATTGATTTACAACAATTAAAAGAAAGATTGAGAACGTTTCGTGCCTGGATGCGTGAGCATAATATAGACATGTATATTGTAGGACATAATGATCCGTTTTTTTGTGAGTTTGTACCTGAAGATGAGCAAAATTTATACTGGCTGACAGGTTTCTCTGGAAGTATGGGAAGAGCAGTTATTACTGATAATACGGCCATTTTGTTTACAGATGGGCGCTATATCTTACAAGCAGCAAGTCAAATTAATGTTGAAGACTTTACTATAAAACATTATATACAAGACAATCCTGATATATATCTAAGTCATCATATAAAATCTGATCAGAAGATTGGGTATGATCCCTATCGTGTTTCAGTAGATCAATATGATAGAATTTTAGAACAGTTAGAAAAGGTACATAATAAAGACGCAAAAAAGATTATGTACCCCATAATTGAGAACCCATTTAAAGAATTATGGAAAAAAAGAGCGACATTAGTTTATAGTCAAATCTATAGGCATCCCTTTGAATATAGTGGTTGCACTACAAGAGATAAAGTAAGCCAATTATGTGGCATACTAAAAAAGCAAGAATGTGACTACCATATTATAAGCGACCCAACTTGCGTTGCATGGCTTTGTAATATACGTGGACATGATATACCGCACACACCGATAGCTTTATTACGCCTTATTATATCCGCAAACGGTACTATGACTTTGTTTTGCAATAAAAACAGAATGACAGGTGACTTGTATAAAGAACTAACTCAGGATATGGAATGTCTAGCTGAGGAAAGATTTGAAAATTATTTAGATAATTTCAATAAAAAAGAAGTAAAAAGCAAAATAAGTATAGATAAAAAAACCTTTTGTATCGCTTATTATGATATAATTAGCAATACCCAACAAGTTATAAAAAACATAGAAGACCCTTGTGTCCAATTTCGTAGCATAAAAAATAAAGTAGAAATAAAAGGGGCGCAATTGGCGCATTATTATGATGCCATAGCCATGTGCCGTTTTATGTATTGGTTTAAAAATTACAATATGTCTAAACCTTTATATGAAATAGATATTGTAAAAAAATTAGAAAAATTTCGACGAAAAAATAATTTTCTTAAAGATATTTCATTTCCAACTATATCTGGAAGTGCAAAAAATGGTGCTATTATACATTATCGCGTTGATAGCGATAGTAATGCTCAGATATCGCCAACTATGCCATTATTAGTCGATTCTGGCGGGCAATATCTTTGCGGTACGACTGATATAACGCGTACCTTAATACAAAAAGAACCATCAGATTTACAGCTTAAATATGTATATACGTATGTTTTAAAAGCTCTAATTGCAATATCTTGTGCTGAATTTACGCATGAAACGAAACTGTCAGAACTAGACATGATTGCAAGACTTCCACTAAATACACATAATATGGATTACGATCACGGTACAGGTCATGGCGTTGGGAGTTATGCAAGTGTACACGAACCTCCATACGCAATTTCACGACGGGTAGATTTGTCTTTAAAGGAAGGAGTGATTATTTCTTTAGAACCAGGCTATTATAAAGAAGATCATTATGGTATTAGGTTAGAAAATTTAGCAATTGTAAAAGAAAAATCTCAATCGGATAAGGGTAAAAAAAAGATATTGTACTTTGAGACATTAAGTTATGTTCCCTTTGAGCCGCTTTTAATTGATAATTCCCTTTTGAATGCGAAAGAGAAATCATGGTTAAAAACCTACCATGATAGATGCTACGCTGAAGTAAAAAATGACATTAATGCCAAAGAAAAAAATTGGCTTTATAATGAAATACAATAAAGATAAAAAGTCTATAAACGAAAGTTGACAATGAAAATTATACAAAGCAAAAAGCAAATGAATTGGCAAACACCATCACATAATGCACCATTAACTCATCTAACCATCATACAGGTGCTAGAAGACGCAAAGGGCTACGATATTAATCATATAAATATTGGTGCACAAACGAGTCTGGCAGAAGATATGATAATCGTTTCAGGACGTTCACGACGACATGCACAATCTTTAGCACATCATGTAATTGAAAAAGTTAAAGAGCAAAAGCACGCTTATCTTTCAGTAGAAGGGTTAGAGAATAGCCAGTGGATTTTGCTTGATTTAGGAGATATGATTGTACATATATTCACAGAGGAAACACGTACATTCTATAATCTTGATAAATTATGGGCAAATATATCACCATCTGAAAAAGAGGAATAAAGGAAATAAAAAACGTAACGGCGTATTTTGTTTTACAAACACACAGTCTTTAGCGATTGTTAATATCGTCTCTTACAACACGAGGCCTTGCAAAAAAATCACCTTGTATAAAATGAATGTTCTTTTGTGTAAGAATTTCTACAGTATTATTATCCTCTACATTGTTAACAATCAATTTAAGACCTACACGCTGCAAGGCATCATTATAATCCTCTGGTAGGAACTGCCCTCCTAGACTATTTATATTATGAAGAAAATCTGTATGTGAAAGCCGTATTGTTGTAAAATTATTTGTGGCTAAATAACGAAAATCAATGTTTAAATCATTTAAATTATTTAAAGAAAACCGTATATTACTGCGTGCAAGAACTTTTAATGAATGCCAAGTCAATTTGTCCATACTATTATATAAGTCTTGGCTAAATTCAAAAACTAGCATATGTGCTATATTGTAGTATTTATCTATAATATCTTTAAGTTCGTCGAAATATTCAGAATCCCTAATAATTTCAATATCAGGTGAAAATATAATTGGTGTCTTACGACCTTTTTGAATAAGCTTTTCTGCTACAGTAAAGAGCATTTCAATAGCTCTAATATCTCTTTTGGGCAAAAGCCCTAAAGGCTGAGCAATAGCTCTTACAGTCTCATCCTTAATAGGATTACCGTATCTATCTTTGATACGTAAGAAACTCTCATATATATTGATGCGTCGTGAAGGTAATTCAATAATTGGCTGTAGTAATGCTTCAATGTTAGATGAGAATATAGCCTTACGAATATCTTCAACAATATGCCCGTAATTGGGATCAGATTGGAAATTATCTTCCTCATCTTGTTGTAATGTTTCTACATTTTCTACATTTTCTACTTTTTCAATCTTTATATTGCTGCTGTCAGGGGTGTCATGTTCATTAGAGGTGTTAAGTTTCTCATGCTTGACGAGATTACCTTCTGTCATATAGTTACTGTCAAAATAGTTATGATGTTCAGAATCGCTTGTATTTTTGTTTATGTCTTCGCTATTTTCCGAAGCATTTGTCAGAGTAAACTCATCTGATTTTATACTTGGCATAAGGTCGCTTAATTCATCAAAAAATTGCTTTGGTGTGTCATTATCACCTATAGAATTGTGTGAAGGACTAGATGCTGCAATCGTACGAAAATTATTTAATATTTTGGAGTGTTCCGTATTTGGTGTTAATGTATCAGGAGGAATATATGAAACATAATTTTTTGATTCAATATCATCCTGCTTATTATCTTGAGGAAAAATTGTCTCCTGCGCTGTATTGTTTACAACATGCTCCTTCATTTTTTCAGGTGCAACTTCTGATAGTTTAGTGTGTTTTTCAAGTTGAATTATTCTATTTTTTAAATCTTCAATTTCAGATATTATTTTTTCATCTGTTTGTTTATAAATATCATTTGATTCTATAATGTTTTCTTGAAATGTTGCGGGTGCTTGGCTGACAGATTTCGTCTCTTTCTCAGGAAGATTGTCTTGAGATAGTGTTTGGTTTTTTTCTGCTGGGCTAATATCGTTATTCTGTATGTATGCTTTTAGGAGTTCATCACTATAACCATCAACAAATTGCATTTTTTGTTCTGTTTTTTCTGATTCTGTAGGAGATAATTCACTACTATCAGTGAAATTTTCATCTTGTGATGTGTGTTTAACAATCTTTTCGTTTTCAATTTCTGTGACGGGTTGCTGTAATGTTGCTTCTACATTGGGTGCGTTGCTGGTGATAGTATGGATCGGTATAGCAGAATGTACAGGATTTTGATTTATTTTTGATGATTTAAGGGCATTTTGCGAAGTACTAATATAAAACCACCTTTTGATTATAACATTAACCAGTATAAGAATAAGAAACAGCGATAGTGAGCTCAACAATGCTAAAATAAAACTAAAATTTAACGTATTAAAGAATATGTGTCCACTTACACCTGAAATAACAAGAATACTTACAAATATTAAAAATTGTCTCATTAAAACCGCCTATATTATAAACTGTCTACATTACTGTTGAAAAGCTATATTAAGGTTTCATAAATTCATTGAACTTTAACTAGGTATTTGGCAACAGACATAACAACTGTAAAATAATTGATTCTAGGGATTTTTGTAAAAATTATTTAGGATCAAAGAAATAAAGCTGGGGAAATCTTGCTAATTGATAAAAGTAATAGAATAATCAAAGAATTAATTAAGAAAAAAATATTTTTCTATAATATGTAAATAAAGTTTAGTAAGTATATTAAGATGTTCTATTTCAATGTATTCGTTAATTTTGTGCATAGTTTTACCAGGGAGTCCAATTTCAACTACAGGGCAGAAATTTTTTATAAAGCGTGCATCAGATGTGCCCCCACCAGTAGATAAAACGGGTTCCTTTTGTATTGTGTTTTTAATTACCTCAGTAATGATCTTGAGATAAGGAGCATCCTGCGTATAAAAACTATCCCCAGAATTGCGGCTATTGGCATTAATGCTTACATGAAATTCATTTTCTACTTCTGAGCATATTTGTTTTATCCATTTTGCTAAGCTGTCCCCCGTATGATGATCATTGTAGCGAATATTAAAATGTATGTATACATTTTCGGGTATGACATTTGTTGCAAGATTACCCGTATCAATGGAGGTAATTTCTAAATGCGAGGCAGAAAAATGAGTACTTCCTTCATCAAGCACAGTGGCGTTAAGTTTAGAACATAAAGCCAGAACTGCAGGCATTGGACTATTAGCTTTTTCAGGATAAGCAACATGACCTTGAGTGCCTTTTACTGTAACTTTTGTATTGATGCTGCCTCTACGTCCAATTTTTATTGCATCGCCAGGAGATGCTTGTGCAGTTGGTTCCCCAACGATTACGTGGTCAGGTGTATAACCATTTGTATGCATCCATTTGATTGTGGGTTTTGTTCCATAAAGGGCTGGTCCTTCTTCATCAGAAGTTAATAACATACTTAATCGCCCTTTATAGGCGGGGTTTTGGTATAAAAAAAACTCTGCAGCGGCCATAAAAGCTGCAACATTACCCTTCATATCCTCTGCTCCACGTCCATACAATTTTCCTTCATGAATGGTTGCCTTAAAAGGAGGATATTGCCAAGCTTCTAAATCACCTGCAGGAACGGTATCAAGGTGCCCAGCAAAACATAGATGCGGTTTTTTATCGCCATGCATAGCCACAAGATTGGCAACTTTATTTTCATCCTCGCCATAATGTAATAGATGGCAATCAAACGCACATGCCTGTAAATATTCTTTACAATAGGCAATAGCTTGTTCAGCATGAGGAGTTACGCTTTGTAATGATATAAGCTCTTGTGCATGGTGCAAAGCGATTTCATCGGCTGTCTTTTTCATAACTATTTTAATCTCTTAACAAAGCATTAATTGAGGTTTTGGAACGTGTTTTAGCGTCGGCTTTTTTAATAATAACGGCACAATATAATGAAGGTTCTTGTGAGTTATCTTCTCTCATTTTACCAGGTAATGTACCAGGAACAACGACAGAAAATGCGGGTACTTTTCCATAGTAAATCTCACCCGTTTGTCTATCAACTATTTTTGTGGAAGCTCCAATATACACGCCCATAGATAAAACACTTCCTTGCTCAACAATGACTCCCTCAGCCACTTCTGAACGTGCCCCTATAAAGCAATCATCCTCAATAACAACAGGGTTGGCTTGTAGCGGTTCAAGCACACCTCCAATTCCTGCCCCCCCTGATATATGCACATTCTTACCAATTTGTGCACAGGATCCAACAGTTGCCCATGCATCAATCATCGTATGTGCATCGATATACGCACCAACATTAACAAAGCTTGGCATAAGCACAGCACCAGGTGCGATATAACTACCTTCCCGTGCAAAAGAGTGAGGAACACATCTCACACCTGCCTGACGAAAATCTTCATCTTGCCAGTTACTAAATTTGGGCTTGATTTTATCCCACCAAAAATTATCTTCAGCTGCCCCTGCTATACGTCGCATTGGTTGCAAACGAAAATGCAAGAGAATTGCTTTTTTAAGCCATGTATGTACAGTCCAACCATTAGTCTCTTTAGAGGCTACCCGCAAATGTCCTTGCCCTAACAGACGAAACGTCTCTTCGACGGCCTCTTTAATTTCGCTATCAGCATCGGTCTGCATGGACGTTATGCTCTCATAGCTTTTTTCAATGATTTTTTTTAAGTCCGATGTAGTATTTGTTAACGAGTCGATCATATCTATTTTATCTTTCATCTTGTGTTAAATATGTTTACTATAAACTCCGTTATAGGGAAAGTAAAAATTTTTTCAGTGTTGAACATGTGTGATGAATATCTTGCTCAATATGTTTATCTGTAGGAGAAGATGTAATCAAAACTGTTTGCATTCCTAATTGATGGGGGATGTGTAAATTATCGGCAATATCATCAAACATAGCCGCTTTTGGGGCTTTAATTCTATATTTGCTAATACATTTTTCATAATATAGAGCATGCGGTTTGGGAATAAAATGCGCATCACGAATGTCAAATATTCCGTTAACATGTTGTGAGAGTCCCATATGACGGAGTATATTTTTTGCATGATGTGTTGATGCATTCGTTACAATATATTTTTCTCCAGATAGATTAGCAATTAAATCATTGAACTCTGCGTCAACGGCAAGCATGGACAAGTCTATATCATGTACAAAACGCATAAATTCATCGGGATCAACATTATCACATTGCATGAGTCCATTAAGCGTTGTGCCAAATTGCCTATAATAGTCTTTTTGCTTTTTATAAGCTGCATTATAATCTAAGTTAAAGGTATTTTGAATGTACAGGGTGAAGCGTTTTTCTATTTGACTAAAAACACCACTTTGTGCTGGATAAAAGGTATTATCAAGATCAAAAAGCCAGTATTGTATTGCAGAAAAATTATTTATCATCTAGTACAGTTTCTTTTTTCGCGTTAGGGTCACCAAAATGTATAATCCAAAAATCTTGATTGACTTTTATATCGGCAAATCCTCTCGTAATGAGGTTTTTCTTTTCACAATTTGTATGATTATCGATGATAAAACTGTTTTCACTAATGCATAATTTGACATTTCCTCCCCAGCGCATTTCAGGTTTTTTTTCAACATCCAAAGTTGGTTTTTTTTGAGCTTCGGCGTAATAATATATTGTATTTTTACCGAGCGGTTTTTTGATGACTTTTAAACATGAATTTGTTGCTATTTGTCGCCATCCTTTGACAACAATTTTTTTCTTTTCTTGGGCTCCAAAAACCCCCCAAATTTGCAAATCTGTATTATTACAGACGAACAGGCCGACTTTAGATTGTTTTTCCCTAGCAGCTGTTACCAAGCTAGAATATAATTTTTCATTTTTTGTTGTATAGCTATCTTTGCTATCAAAATTCGGTAAATTTTTCTTGATAAAAGCATTGATATCTTTGTCAAATGCGGCACTTTTTTTACCGTCTATTTTAACATTGCTAACATTTGCGATAGAGGCTAATCGCTGTAGCCCTGCAATATTCGCTTCTTCTGTGGTAAATTTATTGTCGCCAGATATATAAGCTGTAAATTTTTTGTTATCTTCATTGAAAAAAATTTCTCTAAAGCTAGCATAATATTGATCAGGATCAGAACATTGCGAGGCATCTTCTAAAACAAAATTGTCTGCATGGACACAAAAAAACCTATTTGAATGTATCTCTACACTGTAATCATTATAATAATCTTGTTCTTTAAAACTGGCATAAAAAGAATCTAAATCCTCTAAAACACTATTTTTAGGTTCAATGTCTTTGCATCTTCCTGGTAAAAATATATACCATCCTATACTAGAAAAAGTATCAATTTTTTGAAGAGAAATAGCGACCTCTAAAATATAGCTTGAATAATTACAAAGAAGCAAACTTTGTGCCTCAGCTTTTTTTATATGAAATGAGGAAATAAAAATAGTCATTATCAGAAGAATAGTACTGTAGTATATTTTTTTCATATATTGCTCTATAAATTTGTAAAAATGCGTGATCAGTCTTGCTCATTACCTATAATTAGGGTGCCGCCACCTTGTGTTGTAAAGAGTTCGAGTAAACAAGCGTGAGGAATAGTTCCATTAATGATAACGGCAGCGGATACATGATTCTCCACAACGTGTATACATGTTTCCAGTTTAGGTATCATACCGCCTGTAGCGACTTCATGTGTAATTAATTCGCGTGCATTATCTGTTGTCAACATAGTTAATAATTGGTTATTTTTATCTTTAATTCCATCGACATCGGTAAGAAGTAATAGACGTATTGCTGACATAGCGATAGCAATTTCACCAGCGGCAGTATCGGCATTAATATTAAGAGCTTGGCAATATGCATCGCATCCGATAGGAGCAATTACAGGAATAACACCATCTTTCAAAATAGAATTTAGCATATATGTGTTGATATGTGTTGGATAGCCAACATTACCAATATCCCCTTTTCCTGTATAGGCTTTAGCTTGGATCAACTTGTTGTCACGTCCTGAAACCCCAATTGACATACCACCCGCTTGCTGAATATTAGCTGTGATTTTTTTATTAATGTGTCCACATAACACCATTTCAACAACATGCATAACTTCTGCACTTGTTTTGCGTAGGCCATTTACAAAATCCGTTTTTATTTTAAGTTTTTTTAAATATGCATTAATCTGCGGGCCACCACCATGAACGATTATAGGAAAGACACCTAAAGAACGTAGTAGCACAATATCATGACAAAAATCAGACAGTAATTGCGGATTATCAATAACATTACCACCAATTTTGATAACAATTACTTTTTGAGCATATTGCTGTACATATGGTAAAATTTCAACTAGGAAATTAGCTTTGCTATGGGCATCCAAATGCGGTGAAAGCGACTTTCGTAAATCAGAATTCTGAGTCATTAAAGAAGGCCATAAATTTTTAACTATGCTTAATTATTACATTCTAGGTATTTAGATACAAATAGCACGAATTGCAAACATAATTTTGAAACAAGATATAACATGTGTTAATTCATGTTCGTTGTAGTCTGGCAAACCTATATAAATAAAGTACAGTATGGTGATAATTATGAATGGTATGATAAAATTTATCTTGTTTAGTCAATGATTTTATTGAAACTATTGTATCTCGAATATCTTGGTAGAAATATAAAAAAGCTTGCGAACTAATTTGTTTTTGCCTATATTGATTCGGTTATGTCTTCAATGAGCGGGTGTGGCGGAATTGGCAGACGCGCGGCACTCAAAATGCCGTTCCTTTTAGGAGTGTGAGTTCGACTCTCACCACCCGCACCATAAATTTTTAAATTTTATTTTGAATAATTCAATTCAATTCAATTCAATTCAAGTATGGATTTTACGATGTTTAAAACGCGATCTGTGTTAAAAGATAAAATTTTTGTTTTTTCAGCAATTATATTAATAAGTTCTTTTTTAGAAGGTTGTGGCGGTAGCGCTATAACGTTGAATATTCAAAATACAGATACTGATGTACAGGGAGATTACTCAGACGCATTAATTGCAGAATTTCAAAATGTAGAGGGTTATGAAAGTTCGCTCCAAACGTTGCAGGCAAACGTAGATGTTACAGATGCAACACAGGCAACAGCAGAGAGTGCAATAGCTCCTAAATATTCTAATGATAGTGATGTTATGACTCTTGTTAACCCTTATGAGGCATCAAATCTTCTTGAAGCCCATGCTTTAGGCCTTACGGGTGAAGGCCAAAAGATGACCTTTTTCCTTACCCCTACATTTTATCCAGAGGATATAGCCAATGATGTAATAAATATAGATCTAGAAACCGCTGCCGCTTCTGTATCTACGGAGCAAACACAAAGAGCAACGAATTTTGTTTTGCTGTCAGCCGCAGATAAAACAAAACGTGCAGGTAATACAGTTGATTGGTATGGTTTTGCTCCTCAAGCAAGTGTGTTTGTTAAGACGCTTGACGAGGCCGATTTAACAACTGATTTATCAACCTCTACCTTAACAGGAGATAGTGCCGATAGTGTTGCGATAGGATTTGTTGGCCAGTATGGAAGCTATTCAGGCGATCTTGGATACCGTACTTCAACAATTACTGGCGTAACATCCATAGATAGTTTTTATGATTTAGCAACCGATAGTAATGCAGACTCGGCTTCTACAAAACAGGAACTTGTCGAAACATTAACGCGAACTAGTATTTCTAGCGATTCTGCTAAATGGAACGATTTTATAACAGGGCTTACAAATTTGGGAGAAAATAAAATTATTTTATCCGAAGCAGAACAAATCGCTCCTCAAGATGGAAATGTGGTTGTTACTTCAACAAGCACATCAGAAACACGAGGTACAATAACAAATGCTGTGTCTAATGTGCTTACCGCAATTCCTCTGGTTGAAACTTCTTTGCAGGATCAGTGGATTAGCGTAGCAGCAGCTCGTTATGCCGAAAACTCCGATGCTGATTATTCTGCAGAAGCTCTAACCCGGTGCGGGCAGGCACAGCGCTTTTGCATAACAGCACCAAGCTTTATAGCAGATGAGAATAAAGATGTAAGATTACGTTATGATCAAAGCTACGCAGTAAGTACAGTAGCGGGAGCTTTGGCACTTTTACGCAAAGCGTTTGGTCCTTCAGTTACCAACGCCCAATTACGACAAAGGTTATTTGCTACCGCGAATCAGGAGGTTCCAGAATTTTCGGTTTCCGCAGTGCGGTCTCAAGATTGGGCTTTGGAAAATACAATTAGTACAGAAGAGGTAACATTTTCTTCGACAGAAGGTGGAACAACCTATACGATAAGTCGGAATTATAGTAATATATGGGGTTTTGGATTTTTAGATATTGATGCGGCTTTACGTTCTTTTGGAACAGTATCAACGACCTCAGCACGCATTTACGATCCAGGTAGCGGTATTGAACTCGATGATATTACAATAAGTGGCGGTGCGGCTTTCGGGGATAGTCTTGCATTAGCCCTTTCATCATCCCAGATATATGTATTTGATTCGCTAGGAGCACCGTTTCAATCAAATCTTGCTTCTTATATAAACAATTATGATTCAAGAAGTGCTTTCATAGATTGGCGTTATAATTTTCTTCAAACACAAAAACTCAATACATATCAACCGCACGAAAATGTAAAAACAGGAATTTATCAGGAAACATATGCATCAGGCTTGCAATTAGGCAGCGAAGTTACAATGAAACTGGGAAAAGATGTGTCCGCTCGTTTTATGACAAATAAGGGTGTAGAAAATAGTATCGGTTTATCGCGTGTCGTGCATAATTTTTCAAATGAAAATTCGGTTATAGACAATAGTAAACATAATATACTCGGCCTAGCTGATGTAAGTCAGTCATATGGGCTCATGCATAATATAGGTAATACAGATTTTGAAATCCAATTTATTAACGGTAAGATGGGCATTGTTGAAGGTATTGATAGTCTAAACGCCTCTGGTGTGGAACCAGCTTTTGTTTCTAACATTAAGGGAAGTGCTTTTTCAATGCGTAGCCAATTAAGTAAGGGGACACGTTTTTCATTGTCTTTAGGGCAAGTAAATGAAGATAATTCGTTTTTAGGATCTGATTTAGGAGATATGTTAGCAATTTCAAACGGAACCGATAGTGTTTTTGGTAGTGTTGCTATATCGCATGATATTACGCCCGATATAACGTTTTCATCTGTGTATCATGTAAGCCAAAGCCGTTTAGCGAGTTCTGGTGAAAATGGTTTGCTTACGGGAACTTCTAAAGTAACAGCCGATAGCTTTGCATTATTGTTGGAAGGGAATGCGTATTTATTTGGAAACCAAGATCTATGGAGTATGTTCCTCTCAAGCCCATTAAAAATAACGCATGGCAATCTATCCTTACGCCTACCAACACATATAGATGAGAATAATATTATTTCATATGAAACGCAGTCACTTGCATTACACACTTCGGCACGTCAATATGATTTAGGCTTTAGTTATAGCATAGCCAATACTCTATTAGGTAATGATTCACTTAAATTGGGAGCTATGTTAAGTTTCAATCCAGGACATTCTGTTACTAACAAAACACAAAGTCAGGTTATGTTAGGGTACGACATAAAATTCTAATAGAATAGTATACATATACTTTCAGCGCGTTATTGGCTTGGAAAGCCATTATCTATGTTTTGTGTAAATGTATAGGATTAGACCTATAATTGAACGCGTGCTAGTTTTTAGGAGGGCGGAACAGGTGAATGAGTAACCACAAGGGAACAACAAACATTGCACCGACCGTAAAATGAGGGATAATCCATTCAAACGTTTTAACAATAAAATTGATGATCTCATCAGTACTAATACCAATTTCAGAAAAAAAAGAATCTGGCTTAAACTGCATTTGTGACAGAATAATACCAGCAACGATTGAAGCGACACAAAATTTTGAGAAGAATCTCATAAAACGTAATGTCTTTTCTCTATCCATAATTATACCATTTTATCTTAAGACCTAGATTACTATGCGGTGTAAATCTAAATAAATATTGAAATTTTTATAAAAATCTTCATAAAAAAACTCGTTGAAAAATTTTTATAAAAATTTTTCAATAGATTGTATATAAAGGTAAATAAAAAATGATATTTTTATGGGACTTAATTGTATAGCTACTTTTTTCTATGAGTGGATAGAATTAGCTATTGAGGAATTGTTCCTCTGAGTCTTTCGGTACGTCGGCGAAGTAATTCTAACGTCGCAAGCAGTGAAACAGACAGGAGTACTAAAATAGTAGCCATAGCAAGAATGGTAGGACTAATTTGTTCTCGTAAACCAGACCACATTTGTCTTGGTACTGTACGCTGTTCAAAGCTTGATAAAAATAGAACAACAACGATTTCATCAAAAGATGTAACAAAAGCAAATAAGGCTCCTGAAATAACGCCTGGAAGTATTAAAGGCATTACGACCTTGAAGAAAACATATGTAGGCGTTGCACCTAAACTCATGCCAGCTTGTATTAAGCGTCTATCAAAACCCATCAAAGTGGCTGTTACGGTAATAACAACGAAAGGTGTTCCCAAAATTGTATGAGCAAAGATAATACCAATATATGTTTGCGATAAACCAATTTTAGAGAAGAAAAAAAACATCCCAGCCGCGGTGATGATCAAAGGCACGATCATAGGAGAAATCAAAATAGCCATTGTGAGTTTACGATATGGCATATCGGGACGCGAAAGTCCCAAAGCAGCAAGAGTGCCTAAGGTTGTTGATAAAATTGTAGAAAAAATGGCAATAAACAAACTATTTTTCATGGAATGTATCCATTGCGCATTTTGCCAACTATCAGCTAACCAACTTAAAGAAAATTCGGCATCGGGATTCACCATACCATTTTGCAAGATATCCATATACCAGCGTAAGGAATAGGCGGCGGATTCAAGGCTGAGCATTCCCGATGTAAAAGAAAAATAAGGCTCAGAATTGAATGATAACGGAATGATAATAAAAATTGGTGCAATTAAGAAAAATAAAACAGCAAAGGCAATAATACGAAAAACATAATACCATATAGTTTCTATTTTTGAAGCATAAATCGGTGGTGGCATATAGTTAACCTAATTTCATTTTATCAATACCAACAATTTTATCGTATAGCCAATACAATACCAATACGATAACAAGCAAAAGAACACCAAGTGCAGCGGCCAAACTCCAATTAAGGGATTTTTGCATATGGTATGCTATCATATTGCTAATCAACTGTCCTTTACTTCCACCAACGAGGGCGGGCGTGATATAATATCCAGCTGACAAGATAAAAACAAGAATGGATCCCGCGCCTATACCTGGAAGTGTCATAGGAAAATAAATTTTAATAAAGGCATAAAAAGGAGTGGCACCAAGCGATGTTGCCGCACGCATATAGCTAGGCGATATCGTCTTCATCACACTGAATAAGGGCATAATCATAAACGGTAGTAGGATATGCGTCATAGCAATGATTGTACCCGTTTGATTAAACATAAGCTGTAATCTCCCCTGATCATCAATTATATGTAGGGCTACAAGAATGTCGTTTAGCACACCTTGGCTTTGCAATAAAGCAATCCAACTCGTTGTACGAACCAGTAGAGAAGTCCAAAATGGAAGCAAGACACAGATAAGTAATATATTACTAATACGTAGAGGCAAAATTGATAAATAATAGGATACAGGATAGGCCAGTAGAATACACAAGAATGTTACCGTTGCACTGATAAACAAAGTTCGCCAGAATAATTGTAAATATATACGTCTTTCCGCTACTTGTGGTACAATTTCAGCATTTTCGTTGTAACGCAAATCAAGAGCTGTGAGATAATAAGAAAAAGAAATATTGGGGGCGGTAAGTGCGATAACCGTCCAGATATCTTTCTGCTCCCAACGTTTATCAATATCTATAAGAGTTTTTTTATAATGTTTAACGGTACTCAGATCAAGACGGGATACTTTGCGTGCAGAACGTGTAATCATGCTACGTGTGCCAGGCAAATTAAAATTGATGGCTGTAGCCACTTTTCCTATTGTTTTATTATGCTTGGCCTCATTGATATCAAGAATTATGGCTTTAAAAGCCTCCTCACCAGGTGTGTTGACATAATCCCATTCTTCCAGAGCTGCGCTTGTTTTTGGCAATATACGCATAATCGTATCGTTATGAAAGCTTCGCATCAACATATCGGCGATTGGCCACACGAAAAAGCATGAGACAAAAAGTAGCAAGGGCAAGACTAACAAAAAAGCGTACTGCTTTTTGCGTCTATTCGCTTGAATAAAATTTCTTTTTATTATTTCTTTATTTTTGACATCATACATAGAGCTTACATAGACTGTAATATGCTTTAGGACAATAACTATAGGGATTTACTACATTTATAATTAACACCATAGCAAAAAAAATATAGTGAAGCAACGATGTTTTTTAAATTATGTCTTCGAAGGGCCAGCTTATTATACGTCTTACGTTAAATATTCATAATATTTTAATATAATTTAATTACAATACGGCATCTGGTAAACAAGTTTAGTAAAATAGATTCTTTTATCGTGTTTAGCGAACAGATCTATTTGTATAGAGTAAGTATTTCACATGCTTTTTAGAGTAATAATAATTGTAGTTTTGTGTTCTTTATCAATTTTTATACCTATAAGCGGTGTAAAAGCAACGAATCTACCTTCATCTAACCTTAATCTTACATTTGATAACAAGCCTCACACGCATTATGATGCTAACCGCAGAAATAAAGCGAGTAATGTAAATATAGGTATTTATCCTCATCTTTTAAATAGCAGGTTTAGTCAGTATGTGCCACAACCATATCCTTTCCGACCTCCTGCTCCGGCTCCATATGTCTACCCACCTGCACCTCCTGTAAACCAAGAACAGGTAGTTAAGCAGAAAATTATAAAGAAAAAGGTACAAAAACCCTTGCCACCGCGTATAATTGTGCCTAATATTAAGCTTCCAATTAGAAGACAAGGACAACCTTTAGCACCTCCTCCATTGCCGCCAACTTTTCCTCAAATGGCACCACCTGCGCCACAAACTTTTCCTCAAGTGGCACCATTGGGACCTTTCCCCCAATTACCACCATTGCCGGAATCTATAAAAGTAAAAGAAAATAAAACTGTAATTAAAACAAAAAAAATCGTTCAAAAAATTGTTGAACCCGATTACCCCTTTTACATTTTTGCCCGTGCAAGTTATGCCTTTTTTGATACTCCCCCACAATTTCATGTGAGGTCAAATACATTTACAGAAAATTGGTCAAGGGAAATATTAGAGGAAACTCCTTCTTTTGAGGCAGGGATAGGTAATGTTTTTTCCCGATTTTTGCGTGCGGAAGTATTTGGAGGAATTAAATCAAAAGCTGATGTACAAGCTTATAACTTAGCAAGTCCAGGCCAAAGGATTATAACAGATATTTCTATGATTTATGGTTATGGTAATATATATGGAACCTTCTTAAGAACAAAGCTTTTTAATCTTTATCTTGGTGCAGGGGGGGGATTAACTTCCTACAAACTGAATCGCCTGTTTAATACAACGACATCACAGATAATATATAACGGTTCAGAAGGTACACAATTTGCGTTTAATCTTGCTGGCGGTGCGTACGTAAAAATAGCCGATAGTTTTGGCTTAGATGTTATGTATAGATATGTCAATATAGGAGAAATTCAAACAAGTGCTACAAACAACGCACGCGTTTATTTAAAGAACTTTAACTATCATGAAACAGTTCTTGGATTAAGAATAAATTTCTAATTTGATAATAGTATATTTTACTAAATTCAAAATTGTGTTATATACAATTTTTATTGTTGCTTTATACAGTATATAAAAATACAGCAATGTAAAATAGCAAAGGGTATATAAATGCTGAATTTTTCTGATTCTATTGTTGTTGGTAATCTACAAGAACACACATCACAAGGTGCTGTTATCATTTTTCATGGTTATGGAGCCGATGCTAATGATCTTAAACCTATTGCCGAATATTTTTATCATCACATTCCACAACTTACCTATGTTCTTCCTAATGCCCCTCAAAAATGTGAAATGGGAATCGGGTATCAGTGGTTTAATTTGAGAGATCCCTTAAAAGACGATTATTTTCATCAAGTCAAAAATATTGCATCAAGCGTAAACGATTATATTGATGAGGTTATACACCATCTTGCATTAGAGGCTGATAAATATGCTTTGGCTGGCTTTAGTCAGGGAGGCATGTTGTCTTTATATTTAGGATTAACGCGCCGTATTTTTGCTAAGGCAATACTCAGCTATTCGGGCATGTTTATTGGGGCTGATAAAGATTTCTCGCAAGAATTTTTGCACCCATTTGAAACGGAATTTTTATTAGTTCATGGAGAAGATGATGATATTGTCGCACCTTTTATGTTAGATGAAGCAAAAAAGATTTTTCAGCAACAAAAATTATCATGCCACACGCATAAAGTTAAGGGCTTAGGACATGGAATCGAGGAGACGGGTTTACAAAAAGGAATAAACTGTCTTAGAAAATCCTTCAATTTATTGAAAGAGTAAAGGAATAGGTCGCCGCGTATGGCTGCACGTATAATAGATTTGCAAGCAAAAAATTATAATGAGCAATTACAAACAGTTATTGCAAGAAAAACGGATCAATTAAAACCGATTGAAGAAAAAGTCAACGCTATCATTCAACGCGTTAAGAAACTAGGTGATACGGCTCTTTGTGAATTCACACAAGAATTTGATAATTTTTCGGTACCCGATATTGAGACGCTAAGATTGTCGGTTGATAGATGCAAACAAATTGCTGAACAATGTGATATAAAAGTTCGAGATGCGCTGTCTTTTGCACATGAGCGTATTTATAATCATCATCTTCGTATGAAAAAAGAAGATTATGTTTATGAAGATCCGATAGGCGTTAAATTAGGATGGTGTTATCGTCCACTTGACTCGGTTGGTCTTTATGTACCAGGAGGAAAGGCCGCTTATCCCAGTAGTGTTTTAATGAATGCAATTCCCGCACAGATTGCTGGCGTAAAGCGTATTGTCATGGTAACGCCAACGCCACAAGGTATAATTAACCCTACAATTTGTGCTGCGGCTACAATTTTAGGAATAGAAGAAATATGGAATATCGGAGGCGCACAAGCCGTAGCGGCCTTAGCTTATGGAACGCAAACAATACAAAATGTAGATAAAATAGTGGGGCCAGGTAATGATTTTGTTGCTCTTGCTAAAAAAAATGTGTTTGGCCAATGTGGCATAGATATGATAGCTGGCCCTTCTGAAATACTGATATTGGCCGATAAGAAAACCTGTCCAGATGTTATAGCGGCTGACTTACTCGCGCAGGCGGAACATGACGAAAATGCTCAAGCAATTGCAATCGTACAAGGTATGGAGTTAGCAAAGAAAGTTGAAAAATCCATTGAAAAGCAATTAAAAAACCTTCCAAAAGAAAATTTAGCGCATAAGAGTTGGTTACAATGGGGTGCGCTCATAGTTGTTGAGGCGATTAATGATCAATGTATATCGCTTGTTAACATGATTGCGCCAGAACATTTAGAATTACAGCTAGAGGATCCACACAAACTGATACCGCATATTAAGCATGCTGGGGCGATATTTATTGGACGCCATACAGCGGAGGTATTTGGTGATTATAGTGCTGGTTCTAACCATGTTTTACCAACAGCCCGAACAGCACGATTTTGCTCGGGGTTATCAGTTGACGATTATATGAAGAAAATAGCATTATTAGAATGTTCAGAAAAAAGTGCTAAAATGTTAAGAGAAACGACGATAACCTTAGCCAAAGCTGAGGGCCTATTAGCCCACGCAGCAGCAGCAGCTATCAAAAGATCATAACGTTCAATATGTACGAAAAAAATGAACAATCATTTTCATTACCACTCAAACAACAAGCCAGAAAAGAAGCTTTCTCTAAAGCCGTCCGATATAATTCATTTAACGGTTAATAGTGTAAACCTTAGTTATACACCAGAGCAGGTTTTAGAAGATAGGCGTGTCGCTATACGTGATGTATTGGTCGATAATACATTTAAACTCAAAAATCATGTTATGCCGCCATATCATGTGCATATTCGTTTGCAGGCTAAACAATTAATTTTAGAAGTGTATGGCCCTATTTGCGATATGTATAAAGAAAAATACCAAGACAGCACTCCCTATCAAGCTTTTTTTGAGAGTGATGAGGTAAACGAAGGTGGTGAAAAATCCTTGACCAATTCTCATGGTAAAAATATTGATTTTTATCAATTCATTATTTCCTTAACCCCCTTCAAAAGTATTATGAAAGAATATTTTGATATTTGTGAAAGCTATTCGTGGGCAGTTAAAAATATGAGTCTTCAGCAAATAGAAGCCATAGATATAACACGTAGAAGCATGCATAATGAAGCAAGTAATATGTTAAGAGAGCATCTCTTATCAAAATTAGAGATAGATATACAAACGGCAAGAAGTTTATTTACACTTATTTGTAGTTTAAAAAAACGGAATACAGTATGAGCCTTTTGCCCTATATTGTTATGTACCTTTGTACGAACAATAGATTGAGATCGGTTATTGCACAACGGCTTACACACAAACACTATCCAACACACATACAGGCTATTTCTGCAGGTGTAAGGCATAATATAGAACCTCCGTTAGATTTTGCAGTGGCAGTGATGAAAGAAGTAGATATTGATATATCTACTCACGTTCCTACGCATATAAAAGCAGTAAAAGCAGACGTAAATTTAGTTATTTCTCTTTCGCCTGAAGCACGACATGGAGCATTATTGTACGCAGATGAGCATAATTGTGAGACATTTCATTGGCCTTGCCCCGACCCCTCTCTATTGCAGGGGAATAGAGAACAAATTTTGTGGGGTTACAGAGAATTAAGAAATCAACTCGAAACTAAAATAGTGAAATACTTTTCCGAATATTTATCGTGACCATACAAGGGCAAAGATTAATAATATTTAAATACTTTTTTGTATATAATACCTTATACAAGCGTATCTGAGATATTTTATAATTTTTTTAGGAACAATTTTTATATAATTTTGCAACTAATATAATCTTTTATTTGATAACGAATTAAACTCTATGCAAACGCTATCACTTGAGGAAGAACAAAGAATTGAGAATGCCCAGAAAGCTCTTGAAGGCATCTCCCATAATTTTTGTAAGTGGATAAAAAAAGATCTGGATAATCTGTATGCAGTTTTTACTGATATTCTTCATAGTGGTACGAATGCTAATAAGAAAAAGAAATTATATATAGCAATACATGATCTTGTAGGTAATGCTGATACTATGGGGTATGTTGATATACAAAAAATGGGCAGGGTTCTTTTAGATTTGATTGATAGCGTTGATGATCTAAGTGTATTACCCAAATCCCTTTTTGCAGAATATATACGTATTATAAAATGTGCTGAAGAGCTAAATATCAGAGATGATACAGAAATAGAGAATATAGCAAAAGATAATTTAGATCATTTATATCAACTTAATCAAAAAATTATCAAAAAATATGCTGTATAAAAAATTCTAACAGAGCTTATATTTAAGAATAGGTCTGTTGTATGAAGTGATCCAACGCTTCTTTTGTTTTTTTACTCCATAAATCAATACCCTCCTTGCAGCCTATATGATCTTGACGGTACTCAAATAACAATGAATCAATATGCGCACGCGAACAATGACGATCTAATGTATCGCATTTGATGCCGCCTTTATAGGGCTGATTAAGTGAAATGGTAAATTCAGGACAAGCTTTTGTAAAAAAGGGTAAGAACCTACAACAGATATCATGGCTATACGGGTCTGATAGTATTGCGGCATCTATAACACGTTTTTTACCGTTAAATAGAGGGGTAAAGCTATGTATAGATATAACGAGTTGCGGTTTACCTTTCTTTTTTTGCTTCGTTATTTCGCGGGATATAACATTATGATAAGGATCATAGAAGGTGGTAAGACGTTTTTCTTTTTGTGCGGCGGTAATACCAATATTGCCAGGAACACGGGCACCATCTGAAATTTGCATGATAAGAGTGGGATCATCTTCCCCTCGGTTGGGATCAATGAGAAGGCGCGAAAAGTGGCTGCGAATACAACA
>JAPKNN010000011.1:0-70166 GCA_040266715.1 Paracoccaceae bacterium | reverse complement strand
CCATCACTTACATTCACACGCAAAACATAATCATTGCCAGAAGAACCCTGCCCATGTGGATCTTCATAATTGGGGGCCGTAATAAAATAGAGCTGCTCATTCAACAACATGAATAGATCGGCATGACCATAGCCAGCTTCAATATGATAGCTCAAAGTATCATCTTGTGCATCACTTGCAACGATACGATAACCCGTATCACGCGTACCCTCACCTACAGATGTTGCATAATGCGAACCTCCTACTATCGTCGGTGCCGTATTATCGGGGTTTGATAAATTATCATAATCAAGATTAAAAGTTTTAAAAAATGTATTATTTGGAGCTCCTAAATCAGTATCTGTAACGCGAATGACAAAGCTATATGATTCTTTCGTTGGCAAATCTTTTAAATATAATTGAGAGTTATGAATATTAAACATACTCCCATCATCAGTATTATCTAGTGACAGTATATTTGTTCCTAGTAAATCATCTTGGATAGATATATCTGCAAGGTAATAGCCATAGGATGTCTTATGACTATCTGGGGTCAAAGTTACTTGATTTGTAAGAGTGATATTAGTTGGAAGTTCATTGACATCTTGAAGATGTAGCGAAAGTGATAATTCTGCACTACCCCCATTCGTATCTGTTGCAACGATAACAAGTGCGTATTCTTTTATATCAACCTCATAATCAAGAGCACGGGCAATCGAAAGTTCACCAGTATTTGCTTCTAGACTAAACAAGCCATTATAATCATTATTTAGAGAATATGTGACTGTATCACCAACATCTGCATCTGTGGCAAGGGCGGTATAGATCTTTCCAAAACTGCCTTCATTTATGTCAATACTATCATTTACTTTTGCAAATTCGGGACTTGAATTTGTATCTTCACTTTCGTCAACATTTACGATAATTGTGATACTTGTTGATAATTGCTCTGTTGTATGTGTTTCGGTAACAGTTAGTATCAAGTAAATGTTTTGCACGACATCATAATCTAAGCTCGCGTCATCTTTTAATTTGATTTGGTTATTTAAGACAGTGAATTTATCATACCATCCTTGTGTTCCTCCAGAAATAGAAATGGTAGTAGCGTCTTGTTCCGGATCTATAATATTAATTGCATCTCCAACGGCATAGGCCCCAATAACCCCCTCTTCTATGGAGTAAACTGCATGCGAATGAGGAGAAACGAAAGTAGGGCCTTCTGCAACATCAATGACATTGACTGTTAGTGTTTGAATTACTGATTCACCATTTTCATTTTCGGCTTTTATCTTAACCGTATAGTTTGTTTTGTGTAAGCCTTGTCCATCATTCTCATAATTGGGTGGATTAATAAATCTTAAGGACCGCGTTGTCGAATCAAAATAAAAATAACTATAATCGTCAGAAGCTAACATGCTGACTTGTAGATTTCCATTATTGTGGTCTGTTACTTGAATAGTATGAAAAAAATCATCCTCATTCTCATTTACATTAACGGAGAAACGTATACCATCATTAAAAACAGGGGGCCAATCATCGGGTAACTCTTCAACATCAAGTACATCTATAATGAGGGTTGTCTCATCATATTTATTGCTAGAATCAACGGCATTTTCGTACACTCTGATAGTTAGCGAAATCTGACTATTCGCTATAGATTCTCTGTCAAGACTAACACCTTCTTTTAGCTTCAACGTATTGCCAACAAACTCAAAATCTGTTGAACCACTGAGAATTGTATAAATAAGAGGGGCATTTTCTGGATCAGCGGCAGTAATAGTTGGACCATTAACCTCCGCACCCTGCACCTCCTCTGATATAGTATATTTAGCAATGGGTACAATTTCAGAAAATTTAGGATTCTCATTAACGTTTTGGATGGTAATAACGAGTTCTTGTTCGACTGTATATTCTCCATCGGAAGCAATGATTGTTAGCGTGTATTCATTTGTATTTTGCCCCGAAGACAAATCGTTTTCATAATCAGGAGATTGAATAAATGCTAAATGCCCAACATCACTCAAAGAAAAAAGAGCGTAATCATTTACCTGTTTGAGAGAATAGCGGATTACCGCATTGTCATCATCATCATTTGCTGATGCCGTAAAAATATTACCCTGATGATTCTCATAAATCGTAATATTGTGGGTGGCCTGATCAAAATAGGGAGCCGTATTGTTAGCAGATAAAACAATAATTGATATAAATCCCGTATTGCTAGACCATTCTTGTCCATCAAAAACTTTATAACTAAAGCCATTGCTATAAGCTGCATCCGTATTAGAGGGTGTATATTGAAGAACATTAATGGCATTAATTGATAACTCTTGATCAACACTTACAACAGTACCCGAATAGGTTAACGCGCCTACATTGGGTAAAGATACAATTTTTATCAATGAAATAGAATCATTATCCTCATCTATATAGTCGAAATCATCTGCACTAAAAGTATACGGTGTCTTGTTTAGAACCGATACAATAGCGTTGCCTGAATGCGGAACATCATTAACATCACGTACATTAACTTTTAAATATACATTGTTTTTTTTGTAACCAGTGTCTGAAATTTCTATCAAAACATTGTAGTATCCGCCATCTATCTCCTCAAAGTTAAGAGATACGCCAGAATGTAAAAAAAGCTCATTTCCTATTATTGTAAATAAATCCGTATGACTTTTTAAAGTAAAAATATGATTATCCTGTGCATCCTCATCCAGTGCCTGCAAATCGGCTATTTTAAGTTGACCTAAAGAATTTTCAGAAACATAGACTTCACCTACCAATAATTCCGTTGGGGCATCATTGGCATCATTTACTGTTATCGTAACGGTTTTAGTTGCCTCACCTCCCTTACCGTCAGAGGCTGTAACAATAACCTGATAAACATTGTCTAGGTTATTATCGTGAGGATTTTCATAATCTGTTACAAGTTTGAATGATATATAGCCATTGCTGTCATTAATTGTGAAATCATACCTATCGGATCCACCTGATATAGTGTAAGTAATTGCATCATAATCGCTATCTTGTGCAACAAAACGAAAAACATTATCTTTTGTTCCTTCAAAAATACCAATGGATTCCTCAAGAACATCAAATACAGGTGCAGTGTTTGATGAGGTTTGGGCTATAAGAGATAGGTATGCTTGGTTTGATGACCATAATTCTCCATCATAGACATCAAAACCAATACGCGGCACTTGACCATTATGCAACGTATTATAAGGAGTGAAATAGAGCGTATCAATATCTTGCAAGAGAAATTCCTGACCAACATAAACGATCGTATCCGCATAACCTGTTTGCTTTACCAATAAAGTACCAAATTCTGGCAAACTGCTAATTCTTATTTTAGTTATACTATGTCCGTCTTGATCCGAATAATCAAAATAACTACTGCGCAGTTGAAAAGATGAATCTACATTGATGATAACCGTCTTACTAATAGATATGGGGGCATCATTCACTTGCTGAACATAGATTGTCAGTTCTTCTTGATGTGTTAAGATTGAATTATTGGATGCACTGATATTGATATCAAAGGTAGCTTGTGTTTCATAATCAAGACTAACGCCGTCCTTAAGATACAATTTGTTCCCTTCACGAATTTCAAAAATATGTCTTTGATTCAACAAACTAAAGATATAGGAAGCATTGGCATCAGGATCATCATGTAAAATATAGCCAACAAAAACTCCTGCCGCATTTTCGTTAACAGTGTAGTTATCCATCCTCAATGAAGTTATTGGCTCATCGACATCGTTAACTTGTATATATACTATTTGATCTGCATACACATCCTGATGATTATCATAATATGCTCGTATGGTCGCTGCGTAGACATTATTTGAATGTGCTAATGGATTTTCAAAATCAGGTGCCGTTTTAAATGACAATGTGCGTGTGTCTGTATCAAAATTAAATAAAAGATAATGATTGTTTTGCAACAATTGATAGGATACAGCATAATTACTGTCATAATTGACATCGGGTACATAACCCGTCTGGACAATATTTTCGTCAATTGTAATTGTGATTGTCGTTTGTGTAAAAACGATGTTTTGCACAATATCTTCTACATCTATACGTATAAAACGCGTTATTTGCAGATTTCCCTTATCTTTTACAGTAATTGAAAGGCTATAATACGTATCGTCATCATAATTCAGACTAACGCCATCACGTAATTTAAGCCTATTATTTTGTATCTCAAAAACTGTTGTAAAATTGTTTAAAATAAAGGTGTGATTTTCTTGACTATCTACATCCTGCGCACTTAATGTACCAACATAAATGCCCGCTTGACCTTCAGGAATTGTATTGTCCGTGTATAGTGAATCATAGGTAAAATCGATAGCAGAAGGGATTTCATTTATATCATTGAGGCTTATCGTCAATTCTTTGGCAAAACTACGACCCAAATTACTTGTTGCAATAATTGTAATGCGAATCGTTTGCTCTGTCTCAAAGTCTAAAACCCCTGCTCCCGAAGTTTTAAGTTCGTTATTCTCAATAACAAAGCGTGTATCATCAATGCTATAGGAAAAAATTTCATTACTCCTCACATCAATGATTTCAATATCTGCAATTTTTGTTTGACTTGGGGCCCCTTCATCAATTGCCACAAGATTTTCTACATTAATGGTATTGACATTATTCTCAGAGGTTAAAGCCACAACGACCTCAGTCGTAGATTTCGGCGCAGCCATTGACGTATCACCCGCATGATACTCATACACGACATATTTTAAATACAGAACTTCTGAACTATTATATCCCGCCATAGGCACAAATATAAGATTACCTAAATCATTTACCGTAAGATTTGAGCCCACAATCAATGCTTCACCCGATTCCTTTTTTATATATCCTTTTGCTAAATCGGGGACTTCTAAGACCTCAATGACGACGTTATTAGACGTCATCATATCATCTGTATTGATGTTCATTTCGGTTTCACCCGTATCGGACACAGAAATGACGCGTTCCGACAGAACCGATAATGCATCATCAGCTATAAAACCATAATCATCAACTGAACTCGAACACGCCGCTAAGCCAGGTAAAAGGCTATAACCAATCAAACCGCGTCTTTTAATATGAGGTAAAAGAAAATTCTTTCTTCTTGTGAAAAGAGCAAAGGAATAGGCGCCAACGTAAGTTTTATTATAACTTACGTCATTACGTTCTTTACAACGGGCAATCGATTGCTTTGAAATCTGTTTTAAATGCTTAGAATACAACGAACTTTACCACACACAACAATTAAACTATACGAGAATTATACAGCCGAAACATTTCAAATAATGTGTATATTAAATAAACAAATTGAAATGTTTTTTAGCTAAGAACACACATGATCAGTTTACATTTCTTATACTGTCAAACTGCCAGTTTCCATGTAGGTAAATAATAAAAATATATGGTTAACAATAACTTTATTTTCGTTTCTATTCTAAAAGAAATCACTATAAAATTGTGATGGAGTAGTTTTTTTGTTAACCTTGTGTCTCATCTTCCAACGTGATTCCCAAATATGCAAAAGCTTCTTGCGTCAAAATTCTACCTCTTGTACTACGGTTAACAAAACCTAATTTGATAAGGTAGGGTTCGATAACTTCTTCAATAGCATCACGGGCTTCATTGAGGGCTGCCGAAAGCGTTTCGACACCCACTGGTCCTCCTTGAAAATTTTTAGCAATAATATTGAGATATCTCCTATCAAGCTCATCAAGGCCATATTTTTCAACACCTAACGCACTTAACGAACGTACTGCTAGCTCCTTATTAATAACATTCTCATTCTCAATAATTGCAAAATCTCTGACTCTTCGTAACAATCTCCCTGCCACACGTGGTGTTCCTCTTGCACATGCAGAAATGCTATCTATCCCATCGGGGGTAATAGACACTTTTAATAGACTACTTGCACGTGCTATGATTAATTTCAGTTCATCATGAGTGTAAAAATTTAATCGCAATGGAATACCAAATCTATCGCGCAACGGATTTGTAAGTAATCCTGTACGTGTTGTTGCACCTATCAAAGTAAAGGGTGCAATATCCAACCTTACGCTGCGTGCTCCTGGTCCTTCCCCGATAATAATATCAATAAAATAATCCTCCATTGCCGAGTATAGAACCTCTTCAACATTTTTATTGATACGATGTATTTCATCAATAAACAGGACATCATTAGCCTCTAAATTTGTCAACAACGCCGCTAAATCTCCTGTCTTATTCAAGACAGGCCCCGATGATGTTTTAAAATTAACCCCTAACTCCCTTGCGATAATTTGGGCAAGCGTTGTTTTACCTAAACCTGGAGGACCTGCAAGTAATACATGGTCAAGCACTTCAGAACGTGCCTTTGCCGATTCAATAAAAATAGTCAAATTCGAGCAAATCTCTTTTTGCCCTGTAAAATCACTTAAGCTTTGTGGCCGCAACGCGAAATCCTGTATATCGTGAGGCAGTAATGCCGATGATATTTCTCTTTCCTTCATCGCGATATTTCCTTTAATGCATATTTGATTAATTCTTGGATATCTACATCCCCTCCTAAAGCCTGCATTGTTTCACTAGCGATTTTTTTTGATATCGCAACATCATATCCCAGTGATTTTAAAGCGTCTTGTAATTCTTGCCTGCGCTGTGCCTGTTGTTGTACTTGCGTATAGGTGGTTGTTTGCACACGAGGTGCCTGTGTATTTGATGCATCGCTTAATGCGTATTCTTCCATTTTACTAACCTTTTCAAAAAGCTCTACTATGATACGCTTAGCTAATTTAGGCCCCACACCGTCTGCCTGGGTAAGTAAGGCATCATTCTTCTCAATAATTAATTGAAATAAATCTTGCGGTTCAAAAATTGATAATAAAGACATCGCATGCTTTGCCCCTACGCCTTGTGTTGAAATAAGCAGACGAAACCAATCGCGTTCGCGTTGCGTTGCAAAACCGTATAAGCGTATTTCATGTTCTCTTACCCAAGGCTCTAAAAAGAGCATTGCCTGCTCTTGGGCAACATATAATTTATCTTGAGTAAGGTGTGAACAAGCAATCATATATCCAATACCAGCTGTTTCTATAACAACATACGTATTTTGTTTTTCTAATACTTTTCCTGTAATACATGCATACATAATGTTTTAATATTTTAAGAGTGTTGCTTATATAATTGATATGTTTTTGAAGTGCGCATTTGTGCATGTACCAAAGCTACGGCTAAGGCATCCGATGCATCTTCACCCTGTGGTCTAGCCAAAGGTAAAAGACGATTCACCATAAATAACACTTGTTCTTTTGAGGCATGCCCATTTCCACACAAATTTTTTTTAATAAAGTTGGGTGTATATTCTGAAACATGTATTCCTTTTAAGGCTGGCATCATTAAGGCAATTCCTCTTGCCTCTCCCAAATGCAGGCTTGTAGCCGAATTACTATTAACAAATACCTCCTCTATCGCTACTTCGTCTGGTGATAGGCGTTCATATACTTTTTCCAATTCCTTATAAATATAAGCAAGTTTTTTTGCTCGTTGGATGTCATTTGGTATACGCACAACAGCATTCTCAAGATGAATAATCCGTGAACCTTGTAACATGATAACTCCGTATCCAAACTTGTTCATGCCAGGATCAATGCCTAATATCTTTATCATAGTGCTTGCCTTAATAGTTTTTCAACCTAACATTTTTAATACACTGCAAGCATAGATACACATTACAATATACCCACACATAAACATCATCACATTAATGATGGTGTATTTTCTATATTAGATAATGGCCTTATCCAGTATTTAAATCATCCAAAAATTTTTCATCAATGTCGTAATTTGCAAATACTTTTTGAACATCATCATGTTCTTCAAGTGTTTCAATAAGCTTAATAAGTTTTTCTACATTATCACCTTGTACCTCAACTGTATTATGAGGTATCCATACAAGATTAACACTCTGTGCTTGGCCGTATGTTTTTTGAATATTACCCGCCACCACATTCAGCTTATCCATAGGACATATAATGTTATATTGCTCATCTTCTACTTGTATATCATCTGCTCCGTTTTCTACAGCCACATCAAAGAATGTTTCAAAATCTGCTACTGTTTTCTCATATTGCACAAGTCCCACATGAGAAAACACAAAAGAAGCACTACCCGTTTCTCCCAAAGCTCCATTATATTTAGAAAAAGCAGCCCTAATATCGCTAGCCGTTCTATTTGTATTATTTGTTAGAGCCTCCACAATGATAGCCACTCCATCGGGTCCAAAACCTTCATAACGCATTTCAAAAAAATCACTTCCTTTTGTATCAAGCCCTTTTTTGATTGCCCTTTCAATATTTTCTTTAGGCATATTCTGTCCACGTGCATTTTGAATAGCCAAACGAAGTCTTGGATTATTCTCGGGTTCTGTTCCCCCTAATTTTGCTGCCACCGTAATTTCTCTTCCAAGACGTGCAAAAATACGGGCTCTTTTTTTATCCTGCGCCCCTTTACGAAACTGGATATTTTTAAATTTTGAATGACCTGCCATATATTCTCTCTATATTTTATGTGTTATATATCATTGTGTTGCAAGCATCCGCCTCTTCTCAGTGGAGATATTTTTTTTGCTAAACCTGTTGTTTCATCCGTCTCGACAAACACAGCACATAGTGTTGCTTCTGCTTGTGCGGCACTCAATCGTTCTCGTGATATTTTATTTACGGCACGTTTAATGGGTTCCTTTTTATCCATACCAATAACGGAGTCATAATCACCTGTCATACCGACATCTGTCATATAGGCAGTTCCTCCTTGAAAAATACGCTGATCCGCTGTTGGTACATGGGTATGCGTACCCACAACAAGACTCACGCGCCCATCAAGAAAATGTCCCATAGCCATTTTTTCTGCAGTTGCCTCTGCATGCATATCAACAACAATTGCATCAACATTACGCCCTAATTCATATTTTTTCAGGATGTTATCAACACATCTAAAAGGACAATCAAGTGATTGCATAAACACAACTCCTAAAACATTAATAATCATAATTTTTTGTTCTTGCATAGTCGTATAGATACGATAACCAACTCCAGGAGTACCAGCAGGATAATTGGCAGGACGAATAACATGTATCTCATTTTCAATCCAATCGAAGATATCCCTCTGATCCCAGCTATGATTACCCAAAGTCATGTAATCAATTTGTGACTCTCTTAATTCCTTATATGCATTATAACCAAGTCCAAAGCCAGCACTTGCATTTTCTGCATTTGCAATAACACAATCAAGGGATAATTCCATTTTGATTTGTCTTACATGTTTTTCAACACTCTTTCTTCCTGCTTTTCCGACGATATCGCCAATGAATAGAAATTTCATATATTTCTTAACTATCTCTCTATTTGTTTATGTATGTAAGCATATCTATAATATAAAACTATAGTTATGCAATTTTTGAGGTGTTAAAACGGCATCCAAAGCCACATCATACCTACCCAAAGGAATAGTTTCAACATATTGCTGTGAAAATGCCAGCCCTATCGCTGCAATTTTTTTCTTTGCCCTTAAAATCTGTAGGGTTCTGTCGTAAAATCCTCCCCCATAACCCAGACGATATCCATTAGCATCAAACGCCAATAAAGGAACAAGCACAATATCTGGTTCTAAAATAGAACAATTATCATGTGGCTGTGGAATGTCATAAGCTCCCTTGACTAAAGGTTGGCCTGTAATATATTCTTTAAAAACGAGCCCTTGCCCCTGCTCCTGAATAACAGGCAAACATACCGTATGATTCTCTTTCTCAAATGATTGTAACAATAACTGACAATCAATTTCGGTATAAATGGGGTAGTATCCTGCAATTACACTTGTTGTTCCAGATTTTAAAAAACCTGCCTGAGAGAGAGATACACGCAATAAATTATACACTTCACTCAACCGTAAATTAGCATTCTTTTCGGCCTTAAAAGCCTGTTTGCGTATGTGAAACATACTTTTTCGCAGCTGTTTCTTTTCTTCTTGTAACTTTAAACAATCTACCATATTATGCCGTATTACTGATATATCGCTCCTCATCGTTTTTTGACCTGATTCGTATATGATAACAACTACCCATCGAATCTCTTACATTAGCGGGGGGTATAAAATCAAAAAGATCTGTACACACATTATACACATATTTACTCTCATGCCTATCTATTATAGTTTTTGTGCCATTTTTTTTTCTAATCTCCTACTTATAATGCTAGATATTATATCAGTGCGTACGGGTTTAAGTGTTATCGTGTCAACGATGTGTGTGAGTTATCTTTTTTTGTATATCCATCGCCATATTTTACTCTACAACGCGCCCGTCAATAAAGATCGCACACAATCTGATTATAATTCCCATCTGTCTACTCTCATTCCTTTGATAGCATCTATACCGATGCCTATTTTTATACTCAACCAGAAAGATATCATATTACATGCTAATAAAGAAGCCCATAATCTCCTCCATTTTATGTGGCAGAATAATCATACCGATACCATACATGTCACAGAAAAAACACACGGAAAAGCTATCTATCAATTTATTCGCAATCCTGACATTATTGAAGCTATTCGTCAGGCCCGTTCTTTTGAACAGCCACAGCAAGGTCGTTTCTATGAGATGTATCCTACAGAACGCCATTTTAACTTTAACGTAATTCCTGTAAAATTGTCGGGTAAAAACGGGAAAGACATCTCCATTGTCTATTTTTCGGAGTTAACAAAAGAAAAAATGATCCAGCGCAGCCGTAGTGAATTTGTGGCCAATGCTAGCCATGAATTACGTACACCGCTTACAATCATTAAAGGTAATCTCGAAACACTTATAGGCAATATAAAGCTAAACCCATCAGAACAAAAACATTTTATTGAAGTCAGTTTAGCCCAATCTAAACGCATGGAAAATCTTATTCAAGACTTACTCGTTTTAAGCCGCATAGAATTAGCCGAACATATTGCACCCTGCCATCAAATTGATATCATCAGTTTACTAGAAAAAACGATTGATATGTTTTTACCCCTTGCAAATCAAAAACAGTTTACCATCGTTAAAGAGTTTACCTCAAATCCTATAATGATTATGGGTGTTACCGATGAAATTTCACAAATTTATATCAATATATTGGATAACGCACTTAAATATGGGGCAAATCCAAATAATACAGATAATAAAATAATCATTGCTGTGGATTCCAGCAGTGATACAACAATAACCATTACTTTTACCGATTATGGAGAAGGCATTGATACATATGATATACCCAAAATTACCGAACGTTTTTTTCGTACACAGGCGGCAAAAGACATGAAAAATATTACAGGTACGGGGCTAGGGCTTGCTATTGTTAAGCATATCGTCAATAAACATAATGGTGAAATGACGATTAAAAGTACCAAGACAGCAGGTACCTCTGTATGCCTCACTTTTTCAACATTATCTACAAAACATAATGGTATTTAACATTAAAGCCTTGTGTAAAAGCTTATGTCGCATTTATTTCTTCCCACTTATATTGGTCATCGTGGCCTGACAGAGGGTGTTATAGAAAACTCACTTGAAGCCTTAGATGCGGCTTATTATAATGGATTTACATGCGTTGAAAGCGATGTTCAACTCACCTATGATCACATACCCGTTATGCTCCATGATGAGACACTTAAACGCACTTTGGGGCTTTGTGGAAAAATATCTGATTGGCGTTATAATGATATTATTGAACAATTACCACCTGAATTAAAGAGTAAAACTCCGCTGCCTACTTTACAGCAATATATGGAACGCTTACTGCATTATGGTATGATGTTTGATCTGGAAATCAAAGGCGTACACGAAAATGCAACCGATAGAGAAAATAAAGAGGCAACACATATCATATTAAGATATTTTCAACAGATGTTTCCAAACGCTGCTCATAATAGTTTTGTGAGTTCTTTTGAAATACCTTGCATAGAAGAAGCCCACCGTTTATGGCCTGAACTGCAACGCGGATTTCTTCTTCATGAATGGCGCGATGATTGGTATGACATTATTAAAGCCCATGAATGTTTTGCTTTTATTGTGAATCACGAAATTTTGACAGCTGAACGACGCGAACAGATTGCACACAAAAATTTGCCCTTGATTGTGTATACGATTGATACCGCTCATGACAATGAACGCATGCACACACTTAATGTCAAACATATTATCACTGGCAACCCAGCTATCAAAAACCACTTTTTATAACTCTACACTTTCCATAAGCCTACACAGGCACGTTGACAGTATAAAAAATTCTCTAATGCACTTCACCCCAATTCTGACCTTGATTAACATCAACAACCAAAGGTACTTCTAGTATAACACGTGGAAGATGAGCCTCCTCCATAACCGTTTTAATAAGTGCAGATGCTTTCTCGGCTTGATCTTCCCTCACCTCAAAAAGTAATTCATCATGCACTTGAAGTAACAAACGCAACTCAATATCTTGTTGTGCAATAGCACAATGCAAGCGAATCATAGCACGTCGAATAATATCTGCAGCACTTCCCTGTATAGGTGCATTGATAGCGGCCCTTTTGTATAGCGATTGCTGTGCAGCACTACCTGATTGCATTAATACATAATAGCATCGCCTACCAAAAATCGTTTCAACATAGCCATTTTCCTGAGCCATTCTTATGGTATCATCCATATATTGTTTAATGCCAGAAAAGCGTTCAAAATATATGTTAAGATAATCTCTTGCTTCTTTTTGTGAAATATTAAGTTGTGCTGCCAAACCAAAGGCTGAAATACCATATATAATACCAAAATTAATCGCCTTAGCTCTTCGGCGTATCATCGGATCCATATTCTCAATTGGCTGATTAAACAATTCACTTGCTGTCATTGCATGGATATCTTGTCCATTATGAAAGGCCTTAACTAAACTATCTATTTTGGCTATATGAGCGAACAAACGCAGCTCTATTTGACTATAATCAGCCCCTATTAACACATAGCCAGGTGGTGCAATAAATGCGTTACGAATAGCCCGCCCTTCCTCTGTTCTAATAGGAATATTCTGCAAATTCGGTTGGGTAGAGGCTAAGCGGCCTGTTATTGTCGCAGCTAATGAATAACTTGTATGCACTCTTTTTGTCGTGGGATTAACATGCGATGGCAATGCATCGGTATATGTACTAATAAGCTTGGCATAATGCCGCCACTGTAAAATTTCTTTTGCGATCCCATGACCTTCAACAGATAATCTCTCCAATATAGCTGCACCTGTTGCGGCGTTACCCGATCGTGTCTTTTTATCACTAGACAATCCCAGCTTATCAAACAGAATATAACCGAGTTGCTTGGGCGAGGCAATATTGAATCTTTCTCCAGCTAAAGCATAAACTTTATCTTCCTGAGCCTGCAATTTTTTATGGAAATCCAGCGATAATGTTCGCAAAAATGTGAGATCAACCATTACGCCTGCACTTTCGCACATAACAAGAACCTCTATAAGTGGACGCTCTAATGTCATATAGACTTCATATTTACTTTCAGCGACAAGTTTGGTTTGTAAGCAATGATACAAACGTAAGGTAATATCGGCATCCTCTGCTGCATATTGTGTTGCTGTAACTAAATCAATGTGAGAAAAAATTTTCTTATTTTTGCCCGATCCCACAATATCAACAAAATGCATAGGCGTGTGAAGTAAATATGTTTGCGATAAATAATCCATATTATGTGCATGTTTACCCGCATGTAGGGCATACGACATCAGCATCGTATCATGGACATAGGTGAGATTGAGGCCATAACGCTGTAAAACCTGTTGATCAAATTTAATATTGTGTCCAACCACAATCATATGCTGTGTAAGAAAAACCTCCTTAAGCGCTTCAATAACATAATTTATATCAAGCTGATCTTCTAAATACATATCCTCTTGCTGCTGATACAGTGAGGCTTGTTTCGATTCTTTACTTTCAGCATGTGTTTTACAATGACGCAAAGGAATATAACAGGCTTCGCCAGGTTTCCAGGCGAGCGATATACCAACAAGCTCATCCTGCAAAGAATTAAGCCCTGTTGTTTCTGTATCTAATGCAACAATATCTTGTTGTTTCACGCATTGAAGCATGTCCTGAAAATCTTGTTTCTTTGTGATACATTGATACGCCTCACGGTTGAACGCGATTGTCTGCATATCTCGCAACACCGATTGATAATGCTTTAACGGCGTTCGCTCCAATGCATTATTGTTAGCCGTTTCTTGTGTAGTATCAACAGGTGCTGAAGGTGTATAGATTACTTTTTGTTCACTGACTTTTGCATATGCAGAGCTAAAATCATCCCCATAGATTTTTTGTGCACGTTTGGTAAGCGTATTGAACTCCATGCGTTTAAAAAATTCGGCCAAATTGTCCATATCTGGCCTCTTAATTTCCAATTGTGTTTTATCAATATCAAAAGACAGGTCAGTGTATAGAGTCGCCAATTTCTGACTGAGCAGAGCTTGATCTTTATATTGTTCCAACAAAGCACGCCTTTTATCTTGTTCAATAGTATGCGTCTTATGCAAAAGATCATGAAGGCTGCCATATTTCTGGATCAATGAGGCCGCTGTTTTAATTCCAATACCAGGTACGCCAGGTATATTATCAGAACTATCACCAATGAGTGCCTGCACATCAATAACCTTTTCGGGCGGTACCCCAAATTTTTTATATACTTCTTCTTCTGTAATGGATAGGGCTTTAACAGGGTCATACATATTCACGCAGCCACCAATAAGTTGCATTAAATCTTTATCGGAAGAGAGCAACATAAGTGGCATGGAAGCTTTATGTGCTTGCTTTGCCAAACTCGCCATAATATCATCGGCTTCATAGCCCTGATATTCAATAGCATGTAAACCAAAAGCAGTAATCGCCTCACGAATCAGAGGTAATTGTAATTTTAAATCTTCAGGCGCTTCTTTTCTATTGGCTTTGTAAGCAGGATACATGTCTTGACGAAATGTAGGTGCAGCAGTATCAAGCGCTACACAGCCAAGATTATAGCGCCCCATTTTAGCAAATGATTGACTTTGTGCTTCGTCTAATAAAAGACGAAACACCATATTACAAAAGCCCGCGACAGCCCCTATAGACATATCATCTGATCTGCGTTTTAAAGGTGGTAAAGCATAATAAGCGCGAAAAACATATCCATACCCATCTAAAACAAATAAGCGATCCTGCGCTGTAAATAAGTTATCCTTCATATAGTATGACTAACATATAGTGTGACTAACAAATAGTATTTTTTATGTGAATTTACCTTGCTAATATAATAGCCTTTGTTATATAATAAAACAAATAAATATTTTGCTCTACGCAATCCCAATAGATAATCCCAAAATTTAAAAATCTACAGCTTCGCTATGACATACGCTATAAATGCACAACATGTGAGCAAAGTGTATCGAAACGGAAAAACAGCCCTTTCAGATACAACCATTCAAATTGAGCATGGATCCATTTTGGGTTTATTAGGCCCTAATGGTGCTGGTAAATCTACCTTTATTAATATACTCGCTGGAAGTGTTATAAAAACAAGCGGATCCATTATCGTCAATGGATTTGATATTGATACGGATGTTAGAGAAGTACGTCGTTCTTTGGGCATTGTTCCGCAGGAAATAGCAATTGACCCTTTCTTTTCACCCATAGAGGCGTTACGCCTGCAGGCAGGACTTTATGGCGTGAGAGATGCAGAGGACACGATCAAAGAGCTGCTTGAACAATTGAAATTGACTGATAAAGCTCATGCTTACTCTCGCAGTTTATCTGGCGGTATGCGGCGCAGATTGCTTATTGCCAAGGCTATGGTGCACCGACCTCCTATACTTGTTCTTGACGAACCGACTGCCGGTGTTGATATTTCTTTACGCGAATATCTTTGGGAGCATATTGTTAAACTTAACAAAGAATTAGGAACGACAATCATTTTAACGACACATTACCTAGAAGAAGCAGAAAAATTATGTGATAACATAACCATAATAAACGAGGGTCATTGTATTGCTAGCGAAAGAAAAAGTTCCCTTATGAAAAGGCTTGATGAAGGGAGCATCTACATTGAACCCGTTACAGAGATAACCAAAGACGATGAGCGTCTTACAATACTAGATATGGAAATTCTATCAGATGGTCGCTTGGTAAAAACTTTTTCACGCAATCAATATACCCCGTTTGAAATTCTTACACAAATCCACAAACAAGGAATTCAGATGCGTAACATTGAGGTTTCCCAACCCCGTTTATCTGAAGTTTTTAAACGCCTTACTGATGTTGCAGAAAAAAACTAAATAGTTTCTTGTAATAAAATATGCTGCTTATCAGAATAGTGTAAATTGGTACACTCTTTACGATATGGTATAGATGCACATTTTTTGTAAAGTATATTGATTAGTCGGATTGTGCCAAAATTTTTGAACGATTCACGGCGGCTGCAGTAGTCAAACGCGAAATATTTGGCAAACCCTCTGGTTGCAATAACACTTGTAAAGCTGCTTCTGTGGTACCTCCTTGACTTGTCACATCGTGTCGCAACTTTTCTGGCCCCTCCTTCTGCGATTCTAATAATTTAGCCGCACCTATAAATGTATCTATCACAATATTTTTTGCTGTCTGAGAAGGTAATCCCATCTCCTCGGCAGCCTTTGTAAGTGTTTCACAAAATGCGTAAAAATAAGCGGGGCCACTGCCTGAAACCGAAGTTACTAAATGTATATGCTCCTCTTCTTGTAACCAATTCACACTCCCAACTGAGGTGAAAATTTCATTGACAAGATCTCTTTCTTGCTTAGAAACATCATTATCTGCATAACATGAAGTGCTAGAATAGCCAACAAGAGCTGCAATATTAGGCATTGTTCGTACTGGTTTACCGCAATTTTTTAAGACCCGACGAATATCCTTAAGTTCAATGCCTGCCATAATGGATATAACCACCGTATCCTTATTAATGAAAGGACGTAATTGCGGTGCTATAGCCGAAAACATCTGCGGTTTAAAGGCAAGTAAAACAACATCAAATCCTGTTTCTGCTACAGGCAAAGCATCAATATCAGCGTGACAGGTTATTGTGGAATTTACTCGCAATACGTTTTCTGTTTGTGCAAAAATAGGATCAATGGCTGTGATACTATAATCCTTGGTTTCAACAAGTCTTGAAACAATGCTTTGGCCCATACGCCCCATGCCCACAACTAAAAACCTCATCTTGTCTTTATACCTTTTAATTTGATTTTCATAACCGCATTTTTCCGAAATCTATAAACGATAATCGCTTCCCTCTTTTTCAAGTATATAGTGTAATTCTTTAAAATGGCGTATGGCAAGGCCATCATAATTATTCCATTCCTGTGCCGTTTTCCTAGCAATTGTATGTGACATAATACGCAATTTCTTACCTGTTGATAGGGCGATAATATAATTTTTAGCCGCCCTTTCGAAATAATACAGAGTATTGAAACATTCTGCCACACTGTGTCCTATCACCGTGATGCCATGATTACCCATAATCATCACCTTATGCGAGGCATCATTAAACAGGCCCGCACAACGCTCACCCTCTTCAACAAAAGCCAATCCACCAAAATCATTATCAATAATATAACGCTCAAAAAACATTGCTGCATTCTGATCAATCGGCGGCAAGTGACTGTCCTCCAAACAGGCTAAAGCTGTAGCATAGGTCGAATGAACATGCATGACGCAACGTGCATGAGGGCACAATCTATGAATGGCCCCATGTAGACCCCACGCTGTTGGATCTGGTGCATCTGGCTGCGATAAACAGCTTTCATTCTGGGCATCCAAAAGCAGTAAATCGCTTGCGCGTATTGTTTGAAAGTGCCTCTGATTCGGATTAATAAGGAAGTAAGGGCCTTTTTTTTTATCTTTCTGCTCTATATCAACAACCAAAGATAAATGATTGGCTACAGCCTCATGCATATCCAGACGTGCTATCCATCTAAATGCACAGGCTAATTCCTCTCTTTCTTGTTTATAATCACTCATCTCAAACCTTTCATAATAGAAAAATCACTCAATAACACGCTTTCATAATATACTATTTACTCATCTTCATCTATAGTGTAGCATAAATCAAGATGATGTAAAACTATTATTGTTAGATTAGAAAAATATGAGTCTTAAAATCGCCGTTCAAATGGATCCACTTGAAAAATTGAATATTAACTCTGATACGACTATAGCATTAATTGAAGAGGCACAAAAAAGGGGACATACCGTTTTTATCTACACACCCGATCAATTGGAATTAAATAATAATATTGTCTGCGCTACGGGGTATTATATATATCTTCACAATGATCCTAACATCAGTAATACGGATAAAAAACACAACATTTCCTATACTTTATCACATCTAGAACAATACAGTTTACAGGATTTTGATGTAGTGCTTGTACGTCATGAACCTCCCTATGATATGGCGTACCTTACGAGTACCTATTTACTTGAGAAGTTATTACCATCTACTCTTTGTATTAATAATCCGATCGGTATACGCAATGCTCCAGAGAAAGTTCTTATCACGCAATTTCCTCAATTCACCCCTCCAACACTTATTTCACGTAATATCAAAACCATTAACGCATTTATTCAACAATATAAGGATGTTGTACTTAAACCCTTGTATGGCTATGCTGGTAAAGAGGTGTTCCGCCTTAAGCAAGAGGATGAAAACACGTCTACCTTGCTCGATATGTTTTGCAGCAAATACTCAGAGCATTTCATAATTCAGAAATTCCTACCAGAAGTTTACGAAGGCGATAAACGTATTTTTATACTTGATGGTGAATATATAGGAGGGTTTAATCGCATACCTAGTGATGGTCAGTTTCGTTCAAATCTTGCTGTAGGTGGTAATAGTCATAAACTCAAAGAAGCCGATATTCATTTTGCCAAAAACATAGCCTCACATATGCAAAAAACCTTGCATGCAAATGGATTATATTTTGTTGGCCTTGATGTGATTGGTCAATATGTTACAGAAATTAATGTCACCTGTCCTACTGGTCTGCGTATGTATCAACAGTTACACAATATTGATCTCGCCGCGCATTACTGGCATGGGATAGAAAAACAATTTGTCACATCATAGAAGACATGAGTTATGCACGCATTCATACAGTTGCTTTTTCTGGCGTAAACGTTGTTGATATTGAAGTTCAAGTACATATCGCCAATGGTTTGCCTGCCTTTAACATTGTAGGTATGGCCAACAAAGCTGTTAACGAAAGTAAGGAACGTGTAAGAGCATCTTTACATGCGTTGGGCCTTGCACTTCCTGCCAAACGCATCACAGTTAATCTCTCTCCAGCTGATATGCCCAAAACGGGCAATCATTACGATTTGCCGATTGCAATAGGCGTTTTGGTGACAATGGATGCCCTGTCTATCAATATGACGGATGGATTAAGTTTTATAGGAGAATTAGCACTAGATGGGCGTCTTGTTTCTGTCGCTGGTGTACTACCTGCCTCAATGCATGCTTTAGAAAAAGATATGGGACTCGTATGCCCTGCTACCTGCGGAGCAGAAGCGGCCTGGGCAGGTGAAAATTTAGACATTATCGCAGCCGATAATCTTATTACATTAGTCAACCATTTTAAAGGCACGCAAATCCTTAAAAGACCCGAAGTAAAAACCGATAATACCACCCCAAACTATCTTGATATGGTTGATATTAAAGGGCAGGATAACGCCAAAAGAGCACTTGAAATTGCCGCTGCAGGTGCGCATGGAATTGCCCTTATTGGTCCGCCAGGTGCAGGCAAATCTATGTTGGCTCAAAGATTGCCAGGTATTTTACCCGATTTAAGCCCGCAAGAAGCTTTAGAAGTAAGTACCATTTACTCTGTTGCTGGTATTTTAAAAGACAATAAACTTATTAACCAGCGCGTTTTTCGTGATCCTCATCATACATCATCACTTGTAGCAATGGCTGGAGGGGGCTCTAGATCATTACCAGGAGAATTATCTTTGGCACATCGTGGCGTCTTGTTTTTAGATGAGTTACCAGAATTTAGTAGAAGCACACTTGAAGTATTGCGTCAGCCTCTAGAAAATGGCTCCATCAGTATATCACGGGCCAATGCCCATGTTACCTATCCTGCACGTTTTCAACTTATTGCTGCTATGAACCCATGCAAATGCGGTTACATCACTGATCCTGAATTAGCCTGCTCGCGTGCACCGCGTTGTAGTGAAGATTACTTATCACGTATTTCTGGTCCCTTGCTTGATCGGATTGATATCACCTGTGAATTACAAGCCATTAGCCCAGAACAGTATATGGATAATAGGCAAGGCATAGAAAAATCTGCCATCATTAAGGAAAGAGTCATTAAGGCACGTAATTTTGCTCATAAACGTTGGAAAATTTTATCTAAAGAGACATTCTTTACGAATGCCGAAATCCCAACTGCTCATTTACACGATTATGTTCAAGCCGAAGATACTGCGATGGCACTTCTTAAGCAAGCTGCTACACACATGAAATTTACAGCTCGTGGAATCTCTCGTATTCAAAAAATTTCCCGCACTATTGCCGACTTAGAAGCCTCAGAAATTGTACAACGAGCACACATTGCCGAAGCCATTTCTTATAGACGTTCCCTCACACACAATACATAAATTAGTGTAGAAATATATGATATCTTGCCCGCAATTTACAACCCCTTATTATCCTTAACAAGAAAATCAACAACATCAAAGGCATCCTTTCCTGCCCATAAGGCTGGGCCCAATAAACGCCCCACAACATAGCCTTTAGTGTCAACAAAAAAACTTGCTGGCAAGCCACGTGACTTAAAAACAGACATAACTTTTAAACTTTCATCAATATAATAAGGTAAGGATGTTAAAGAAATTTCCTCATAAAAATCTTTTACAATATCTATTCCTTGCGTATCGACACTGATTGTAACAACAGCAAAATCCTTTCCGCCTTTTTCTTTTTGCAATATATCCAGATCAGGCATTTCTGCACGACATGGTGCACACCAAGTTGCCCATAAATTAACGAGTAAAACACGCCCCTTAAATTCTGCCAAACTATGCAATACATTGTTCTCATCTTTAAATGTCACATCGGCAACACTAAAAGGGTGCTCCAACCACTGCAAAGCGGCCATATCGCCAGTTGAAAAAACCGTTGCATTTTTTCTAAAAACAGACGTATCAATACTGTTGTCATGTGTCCCAATAAAGAATATATTGTGACCCGTCACATATCTATAACCCATAAAAGTTATGCCAAACACAATAAGGGCCAACAATAGGGTAAATAAGTTCTTTTTATTCTTTCTCATATCTTACAACATCGCTTGATTTATAACTTCATCTCCTATAAACATGATAAGCAGATAGTAATCAATAACCTATTAACCTATTTGTGTGCACAGGCAAGCTAGGCATAGAATATGGCAATATTGTGATATGCGTATGAAAAAGAATAATAAAACCAATCATATGTGGGGAGGACGGTTTAACGATGCCCCAGCAGCATTATTAGAAAAGTTAAATGCCTCTATTCACTTTGACTGGAAACTTTATGCACAAGATATCCGTGCTTCTCTTGCCCATTGTGAAATGCTTGCCGAATGCGGTATCATTGAAAAAAAAGATGCTACAAACATATGTCAGGGCCTCAAAGAAATTGCCGATGAAATTGCCAATGGCGAATTTACTTTCTCGACTACATTGGAAGATATTCATATGAATATAGAAGCACGCTTAGCAGAAAAAATTGGCGATGTCGCTGGACGGCTGCATACTGCACGTTCTCGTAACGACCAAGTCGCAACCGATATGCGTCTTTATGTACGTGATGCTATAGATGCTCTTCTTAATCAACTTAAAACAGTGATGCTCACACTTAGCCAAAAAGCACTAGAAAATGCCGATCTTCTTATGCCTGGTTTTACACATCTTCAACCTGCTCAACCCATCACTTTTGGTCATCATCTTCTTGCCTATGTTGAAATGTTTGAACGAGACAGGCAACGTTTTACAGATTGCCGAAAACGCGTCAATGTTAATCCATTAGGGTCAGCTGCTTTAGCTGGTACGGCTTTTCCAATAGACCGTGACATGACCACAAATAAGCTTGGATTCAGAACTCCTACACGTAATTCAATAGATGCTGTTTCTGATCGAGATTTTGTCATTGAAACAATATTCTGTTGTGCTATGACGGCAATGCATATATCACGTTTTGCTGAGGAAGTTATTTTATGGTCATCGCAAAATTATGGATTTATTCGCTTGTCAGATAGTTTTTCAACGGGTTCTTCTATTATGCCCCAAAAACGCAACCCTGATTCAGCCGAATTATTACGTGCAAAAACAGGACGTATATACGGTTCCCTCACTACGCTTCTCACTGTATTAAAGGCCCTCCCCCTAGCATATTTCAAAGACATGCAAGAAGATAAAGAAGCGTGTTTTGATGCATTAGAGACACTCTCATTGTCACTAGAAACACTTAATGCCATGATAGAGCCCATACATATTCATAAAGAGACCATTGAAAATGCAGCTAACGCACCTTTTATAACAGCTACTGATATGGCTGACTGGCTTGTTAGATCGCTTAAAATTCCATTTCGTCAGGCTCACCACATCACAGGCGCTCTTGTGGCATTTGCAGAGAAAAAAAATTGTCAACTTGCAGAGCTCAGCTTACATGATATGCAATCTATCCATCCTGCTATAACAGAAGATATTTTTTCTGTCCTTAGTGTAAAACAATCTGTCAACTCACGTAATGTCTTTGGTGGAACATCGCCCATACAAGTTACCGAAGCCGCACAATTTTGGCTTAATCGACTCAACACATAAAGATCTAAAATGACACGCTGCGCAGAAGAGCATTTTTACTATCACAATCACACATTACATGTTGAAAATGTGTGCTTACACACAGCTATGCAAAATATTGAAACTCCTTGCTATGTATATAGTATTACAGCAATGCGTGATCAATTTCAGCTATTTAAAAACGCTCTTTCTTGCTTACCCAGAACGCGCATTTTTTATGCTCTTAAAGCCAATAGTAATTTATCGATAATTAAGCATTTTAGCGATTTGGGAGCGGGTATGGATGTTGTATCTGTGGGTGAAATAGAACGTGTTGAAACAGCCACTATTCCAACGCAAGATATCGTTTTTTCTGGAGTAGGTAAAACTACAGAAGAAATTGATATTGCACTCAGTAAAGAAATTCATTGTTTTAATATTGAATCTATTGAGGAACTTGAGTTAATTAATCAACGTGCAAAAAACCTTAACGTCAAAGCACCAATAGCCATACGCGTTAATCCCAACATTGAGGCGGGTGGAAATGATAAAATTTCAACAGGACGACTTACCGATAAATTTGGTATTGACGCCCCTACGGCTCGTCAGCTGTATATAAACAATCATCAATATGAGGCCTGTATTTTTAAAGGCGTTGCCATGCATATAGGTAGTCAGATTACCGATATATCCTTGTTTGATAGAGCCTATAGGTTCCTTGCCGCATACGCCAAAGAACTTGCTGCCGTGGAGGGTATCACGCTCACTCATATTGACTTAGGCGGCGGATTAGGAATTGCCTATGATCAGACGCATATAGATAGTGTATCGATACAAGAAAAAAAACAAGCGGTTACACAATTACTACAAGATTATAGCGATGTATTAAAAAACAACTTCCTCCATTTCCCTAACGAGATACATTTTGAACCAGGACGTTTCCTGACTGGCAATGCTGGATTATTGCTTACGCGTATTATTCGTAACAAAATCAATCAGGAGAAACATTTTGTAATTGTCGATGCCGCAATGAATGACATTATTCGTCCTACATTATATGATGCCCATCACTCTATACACCCCGTTACTGCCTCCATACACTCTGAAAAACATGTTGTTGACGTTGTTGGACCTATTTGTGAAACGGGGGATTTTATTGCTAGGAGTATCTCAATGCCATCAAAAGAAGCATGTGGCGATATACTCGCTATTTTTTCAGCTGGTGCCTATGGGTCAGTTCAATCAAGCAGTTACAATAGCCGTCCAGTTATTGCCGAATATGCTGTACAAAATATGCATTTTAACTGTATCAAACACGCATATACAGTAAAAGAGCAGCTCGAAAAAGAAAAACAAGTACATTTTTCAATTTAAAGATGTATTTTAAAATAATACACCAAAATAATGTATATTTTTGTGTAATTTAATGCAAAACCCTTTAATATAGATTGACACAACCATGTTAATGTGATAGGTGCTGTGATACATTTTATACACATATATATGTTGGCTTTCCTTAATTTTATTTCACATTATGCCTAAACAAACACTGACTCGTGCCGATATTGTCCAAAAAATTAGTTCTGAAATTGGAATATCCGCCCCTGAATCCGCTGAAATTCTAGAAACTGTTCTACACAATATTATTGACAGCCTTGCTAAAACAGGAAAAGTTAAGTTTTCTTCTTTTGGTGGGTTTGAAGTTAAGCGGCAAGCCGAAAGAATGGGATGTAATCCAAGAACGGGTGAAGCCGCTCTTATTAAAGAACGCAATACGGTTAAGTTCAGACCCAGTCTACAAATGAAAAAAACAATAAATGATGCCTATAAAAGGCAACAATAATACACCATTTTCCTCTTTTTTTTATGTGTTAAGATTTTATTAGTATATTACTTGCTAGTATAGATAGAAATTATAAACTCTTTTCGTGTTTTGTATTTTCAGGCGGTTTAACGAGGTCAAGTAAACATGTGGTTTATTTCAAAAGAGCCCCATGTATCACGGTAATCGACACAATTCAAATCTAGGAAAATGCAAAAACAAAAATCCATAAATGCGTACAGAACAATAGGCGAAGTTAGCACAATAGTTGATGAACCTCAATATGTGTTGCGCTTTTGGGAAAAGAATATAGCGCAAATCAGACCCATTAAACGCAAAAGTGGGAGACGCTATTATACTGTAAAAATTATCAAAATTATCCTTCTCGTTAAACACATGCTACGATATGAAGGGTTGACGATAAAAGGTGTTCAAAAACGCTTAAAGAGCATCCAATTAGACGCCGCTATAGAACACATACATATTCCTGATAATAGTCAAAAAATAAGCATAGATCATCAATCAGACGCCATATATGAACATGATATAAGCAACAAGGAGAGTGAGTATGATAACTCAGCAATTTTTGATGATAATGTTCTTAACGCCATTCGGCAACTGATAGACATACATAAAGAATTAGATGACGTGTATGGAAAGGTTACTAATAAGCCGATGGTCGCTAAAACCAAAATCGCTTAGCTATACATATTAAGCTTGGCCAACTTATCAGTGTCGTTTCATTGCAAGCTTTGTGCTGCTTGGTTCATAAAGCCCTGTCACACTATACATATTGTGTCAATCAATGTGTGCAAGCCCCCATACAGGACAAAAATAATACCTAAAAAAATACAGACACTAACGGCAATATTATCGCATATTGTAAGAAGGATATGAAACGTAAAGAAGCGAACTACTATATCGCACTACATATTTGATACACTTAATTTACTTTGGATACGTCTGGCCCATATAGGGCGGCTGGGGAATATAGGGATTGTTAAAAACCTGATAATAAGGCGGAGGCTGTAATACTACATTGGGATAATACATATAGGGATTATACACATTCGTTAATCTGCTATTATACCCATTAGCCAGAGGCCATTGCGGTGGGGGTTGCCAATTCTGCTGAAGAGGTATTGTTGTGTAAGGATGCGTGGTAGAAAATTGTGTTCTATTGGTGGGAGGAGGTTGCGCTCTATTGATCGATGATGTCGTTAAAGATGTATCATTATTAGAAGCTGCGCCCGAATACACTGAACCTTGTTGCATATTACTATAAGGCCTTGCTAAGGGGCCTGTATTTTCATAAGAAGAATGGCTCTTATCTTGCGTGTTTAACTCATAAAAGGGATCGGCAGTACTTTCATAAATATACCCACAATTATTAGGTTGCAAATCATATAATTGGACAAGAATTTTAAAAAACAATCTTTGTAAAATGGTTTCCACTAACTTTATATTATAAGGCCTAAACATAATTGATGATGCCTTACCTGCCATGTCTACAATTTTCATAGAGGCATTATCATGAAAAAAAGCCTGTATCTTTGTTGTATACGTATAGTCAACTAAAACAGTCCTATCTTGCAGATTTATCATTTGAATATAAACCTCAATTAAAAAATTCTCCTTTCCATTTTCACTATTTCCGTACATTGGTGGATAATATCTTTCAAAATGCCTCAATTCAAAGCTTATTCCATATTGCTGTGAAGCATACGATGAATAGGAATTGAGAATAGGTTTCTCGGTTATTGGCTTTAAACCCGCAATGTTTAAGGCGTGTGTAAGCATATTGTATAAGATATACTGCCCATTACCATAAGGATCAAAATGATCTTGCGTTGCATCAACAACGCCGTTTATATATAGTTGCGGCATAACAACACCTGCCCTTTTCATATGATCAGCCTGACACCTTAACGCATCAGAAAAAACTGTTCTCCCATGCCCTATCTGTGTTGTACCATAGGTTTGCGCCAATACGCCACCCACACCTAGTACGCATATAAAAAACCATGAACATATACAGATACAAAAGTACATGCTATAATGCAGTAGCATTTTTTTTATAGATAGTTGGCGTCTGTAAGGAAACATATGCGAAAGCTCAGCGGCCTCATATTTACTATATTCAAGCTTGTTCAAATAAATAAATAATGACATGATGTATATAACAAAAGATTACCAAGCTATTAATTTTTATTATTAATAATAAGATAATATGGGTCATTAACAATGCGCAACACAAAAGCTCTACCGCCTATTTTTAAAGTACCGTCAACGACGCTAGGACTAATACTTATTCTTTTCTTCTTTTATATTTTGCGTTTTTTTCTTCCTCTGTCCTTTGTGGATGAGATTTATAGGGGCATGGTTTTCTACCCACCATTATATGCACCCGAGCAGCTCAAACCCTATTATTATATTAGTGCTTTCACACGATTTTTTACATATGCATTTTTACATAATGATTTAATGCATGTATTTATAAATAGTTTTTTTATGTTAGCTTTTGGCAGTCTTTTAAATCAGCGTCTTGGCAGCTTACGTTTTATATTGATAACATTTATAGGAGCTTTTATGGGGGCGCTTTTCCATTTAATAGCGTATGGCTATGCAGGAGCACCTTTAATAGGCGCATCCGCAATGGTATCGGCACAAATGGGTGCAGTGTGCCGCTTTGCATTTCAAAGAAGCTATTCTGCTAACGCACGTGCACATGCTCCGTTATTAAAAATCGTTGATTTTTTACAATGGCAACCTGCCTCTATATTTGTGGTCTTTTGGCTATTGAGCAACAGTATGTTTGCCTTTCTCAGCATGATGCCTATTGCGTGGCAAGCACATATTGGTGGATTTGTATCGGGTTTCTTGTTAATCGGTTTGATCGATACGATACATTTACACAAAACAAAATAGATCATGTATCCACTTCCTATGTACAAGATGTTAAAACTGTGAAGAAGATATTGTTCAATCTGTAGTATTCACATGTGAGAAAAATTTTAGCAAAAAAACATCACAATAAAAAATTTTGCATTCGCCATAACCACGCATTGTATAAACAAGCGTTTATACATGCGGCTTTTGACAATAGATTCACATGATGCACCGTAATAATCTGATATATCGTGGCTTTGTTATGCACTTTAAATTATATAAATAAGTCTTTGAATAATATGAAAAAATACATATTTACTCTATTTTATCTAGGTAAAAATCAAGATAAAAAATTTTTCATCTCGTCAAAAGTTAACACGCATTGCTTGGCTATTACACTCTAAATTATGCGTATAAGTCTTTGAATAATCTTGTAAAATCAAATATGCTTACAATTTTGACTATGTTACAGAAAATTTTTCTGATTTAAAAAAATTTTCCTTTACCGTTCTCCACAATCTATGCAGATCTCTATACTGCACATATTCAGCACAAGCGAGCGATTTAACAATACGCACATTCTTAATATCACATGAAAAGAGGAAACAATACCACCCCTCACCCCCGTTACCATTACGCTTCGATATAATCTGGTGGGCTTTGATATAATCTGGTGGGCCTGGCAGGACTTGAACCTGCGACCTCCCCGTTATGAGCGGGTGGCTCTAACCAACTGAGCTACAGGCCCTTATGCAACGCAGCAATACGGCGCTACTTTTCTATATCATCCGAAGCAACATATGTAAAACTGTTATCCATATAAATATCTTCAGATTGTGCTTTTACACAATTCATTTCGTATATGCAAGAAAAGACAGAGTATTACTTCTACACAAATCAGCTTTAACAATAAACATAATTCATTAATTAAAGCATGCTTCGCTTGCTTTTTTCAAAATTTCTATCCCCTCTTTTGCTAATCATGATAATTGAGCACAAAGAACATAACATAATGATAGGTGAATTGCATTTTCAAGAACTACACACCATCCAATAACAAATTATTGTTGTGCTTGCGCAATTCCATCTAATACATATGGTAGAATACCACCCGCTTTATAATATTTCAACTCATCTATTGTATCAATGCGACAAATAATGGGTATTTCTTTTCGTGTACCGTTCGCATATTGAACACCAACATGCATCTTCATCCCAGGCTGTATATTCGCCATGCCATTTATTGAGATTATTTCCGACCCTTGAATGGCTGCTTTTTCTAACGTCCATCCTTCATCAAAAACAAAGGGAACAACCCCCATTCCAACAAGATTAGTACGATGAATACGTTCAAAAGACTCCGCAATAACAGCTCTTATACCTAATAAGCGGGTACCCTTCGCCGCCCAGTCACGACTTGATCCCGTGCCATATTCTTTTGCTGCAAAAACCACCAGAGGAATATCATCTTTTCCATAATGTTCAGCAGCCTCAAAAATACTAACCTCTTTATTTTCGGGATAGATCATAGTATAGCCACCTTCTTTACCCTCAACAATTTTATTTTTAAGGCGTATATTAGCAAAAGTTCCTCGCAGCATAACATTATGATTCCCGCGTCGTGCTCCATAAGAATTAAATTCCTTATGCGATATCTGGAACGATTTTAAGTATTCACCTGCTGGTGATTCGGATTTAATTGCCCCTGCAGGACTAATGTGATCGGTTGTAATTGAATCACCAAAAGTTGCAATAATACGTGCATCAATAATATCGTCATAAGGTTTATGCGGCAATTCTAAAAAAGGCGATTTACGAATATAGGTTGATACATCGCTCCATGGATATGTAACAGAATTCTCTGTTTCAATGGCTTTCCATTTTTCATCACCTTGTATAGAACGTGCATAACTATCAGCATACATATTTGGCGAAAAGGCCTGTGCTTTAGTGCGTTGTATGTCTTCATTTCGAGGCCATATATCCCGTAAATAAACAGGATTGTTATGTGCATCCATCCCCAAAGGTGTAGTTTGAAAATCAATATCAATTCTACCTGCAATAGCATAGGCAACAACAAGCGGAGGCGATGCCAAGAAGTTGGCCCTTACATGAGGATTAATACGTCCCTCAAAATTTCTGTTTCCAGATAAGACGGCTGCAGCGACAAGATCACCTTGACGAATAGCCTCAACGATATCATCATCTAAGGGTCCCGAATTACCGATACATGTTGTACATCCATACCCAACCACATTAAATCCCATCATATCTAACGCAGTTTGTAATCCAGAAGCTTTCAAATAATCGCTAACAACTTGTGATCCAGGTGCCAAAGATGTTTTGACCCAAGGTTGAGGCGATAATCCCTTTTCATGTGCTTTTTGTGCAAGCAAACCTGCCGCTATCATGACATTGGGATTTGATGTATTGGTACATGATGTGATTGCAGCTATTACTACCGAACCATTATTAATGCTATATTCCTTATTACTAACAGCTATAGATGTAGATGGTTGTTTGACATTAAATTCTTTTACAAGAGAATCGGCAAATTTACTTGGCACATCGTGTAATACAATTCTATCTTGCGGGCGCTTGGGACCTGCTAATGAAGCGGTTACATCGGCTAAATCCAGTGTTACCATATCGGTAAATATACGCTTCTCCTCACTCAGTGTTGAAAGACCTACTGCCCGACTATACTCCTCAACCAACTGACATAATGCACCATCTCTTCCCGTATTTTTCAAATAGGCAATACAGGTGTCATCAACAGAAAAGAAACCACAGGTTGCACCATATTCAGGTGCCATATTACCAATCGTTGCCCTATCCTCCAAGCCAAGATTGGCAACACCTTCACCAAAAAATTCTACAAATTTTCCGACAACACCTTTTTGGCGTAACATTTCCGTGACACGCAAAACCAGATCGGTTGCTGTTACACCTTCAGCTAAGGCTCCTTTCAACTCAAAACCAACAACTTTTGGCACAAGCATAGATAGGGGCTGCCCCAGCATTGCGGCCTCGGCTTCAATACCGCCAACTCCCCAACCAAGCACAGCTAAACCATTGACCATTGTCGTATGGCTATCTGTGCCAATAAGCGTGTCAGGATACACAAGACAGACATCTTTGCCGTTTAAAGTCACTTCATCTTGCCATACAACACGTGATAAATATTCCAAATTAACTTGGTGACATATACCCACACCAGGAGGAACAACACGTAAATTATTAAAGGCATCTGCCCCCCAGCGCAAAAACGTATAACGTTCTTTATTTCGCTTATATTCAATCGCTGTATTTTTTTCAAAGGCGTCACTTTGAGCGTAGAAATCAACCATCAGTGAATGATCAATCACCAAATCAACTGGAATCATAGGATTCACTTTTTGGGCGTTATACCCCTTTTTTTGCATTGCATCACGCATAGCAGCAAGATCAACAACAGCAGGTACACCTGTAAAATCTTGCATCAATACACGGGCTGGTAAAAATCGTATCTCTTGGCTTCCTACCCCCTGCATCATATCATCAATTGTGGCTATAATAATGTCCTTTGTTACCCCAACACCATCCTCATGACGCAGAAGATTCTCTATTAATATTTTGGTCGCATGCGGGAGGGTTGACAAACCTTTTAAACCATTCTCTTCAGCAATCTTCAAATCAAAATAATGATATGTTTTGTTATCAATTTGCAATTCGCGAATACAGTTAAAACTATCCTTACACTCTATTTTCCTTCTGCTAACATTCATATGAATTTCCTTTAAATTAATTTTATTGCTAGATAATACTACATAATTTCTCTATAAAATCAACCTTAAAGCATTGTAAAATAAAATGCACTCACTTATAAAACATGCTTTCCTTTTATTAACCCAACATATATTCTTATATGGATTCAGCTTTGTGTTAGTATTAGTGTTATTATAAACATACTATAATGAACAAAATTAAAAGAAGATGGAATTATTAAGTATTATTATTATTGGTTTTTGTATTGGTTTTTTAATTGTAGTCAGCCCTGGCATTGTCATGTTGCTTGCTATACGCCTTTTGTTTAGCAACAGATACAAAGCCTTTATAAGCCTTGTCTGTGGGGCAATGGCTGGAGATAGTTTTTTTCTTTTTTTAGCCGCTATAGGTTCTGTACAAATTCTTGAAATTATTGAAGATTATAAAATTTACTTTAATGGATTGTCATTTTTACTGCTATTTTTTGCCAGTATATTACTCTATTTCAAACCTGTTAATACCAGCAATGAAAAACTCGCCCCCGAAAGCAATACGGCTATAATAGGGTATTTTTCCAGTTCTTTTTTTCTTGTCATCACAAACCCTTTTACTATCACAACAATCATTCTATTATTGACAATGGTATCAAATTTTGCCTATACACCGCATACTAATATAGACGCAATTATTTTTTCACTGAGTGGTATAACCGGTGGTTTTACATGGTGGGTAATCGCTTATTTTCTAGCGAGATTATTAGGCCAAAAGTCAACGGCATATTATCTTGGCACCTTGAATAAGATGCTATCACGATTAATTTTTTGTTTTTCTTTATATCCTTTGTACCAAATTATTGCTGAACTTACTGCATAAGCGTATGCCCCATATATTAACAATACGATATGACGACCACAATTAACATCATAATAAAATGGTAACGTAATGACAATGGAATTATCCATTCACAATGTATCTGTTGCACGTCAGGAAAAGACAATTTTTTCATCCCTTAACTTCACAGCGTATGCTGGGGATATTGTTTGCGTTACTGGAAAAAATGGCAGTGGTAAAACGACTTTATTGCGTTGTCTTTGTGGCTTACTGCCTTATCAAAATGGACAGATATGCTTGTCTCATAACACGGGGAGATATGTGCAGCACACCGATTCACAATGGGGGCGATATGTTAGTTTTTTAGGGAGTAAAAACCCCTTATACGAACACTATTCTGCACAAGAGAATATAGATATCTGGTGTCGGTATTGGCAATTACCGAGGCTTAGTTCGCAGGAAAAAGAGAGAAAACTTGACGAGGCCGATCTTACAAAACAGCGCGATACGCCGATACACTATTTTTCCTCTGGACAAAAACGACGCCTATCTTTAGTGTTAGTTAGCCTTACATATAATTCTGTCTACCTACTTGACGAACCTGATATTATGCTTGATAGCTGTGGGCAAGCCTATTTGCAAAATCTCCTAACAACCCTCAGCGAACGCCATGTCATCACATTTATTAGCACACATCATAGTAAATCCATACCCTCAAATCAAACACTTAATCTCGATGAAGTCTCACGGCATCATTGCACTCATGTCTCAGTTACACCCTCATAGGATAAAGAATAAGGATACAATATGTTGCATTCATTTTTTTATGTAATGTGGTATGACATACGTAGTTATATAACCAATCTTTCAACTCTCGCTACAGTATGTCTTTTTTATCTTTCCATCATCATCGTTATTCCTTTTGGCCTTGACGGCAATAGCACCGTGATCAGCCAATCCAGCACTGGTTTTATATGGATTGCTTTTGTTTTATGTGCCTTGCTGTGTATTGAGAAACAATTTTCACAGGATATACATACCGATATTTTAGATATTTTGTCCCTACGCTATTCACTTGCCCTTATATGTTTTAGTAAAGCCATTGCTGTTTGGGTGGCTATTTTATTACCACTTATACTATTTACTCCACTGAGTGCAATTTTATTACACCTTCCTTTTTCTCAACTTTATCCGTTACTTATTTCACTTTTGGTTGGTTCTCCTGCCATAGCTTTTATTATCACTCTAGGCGGTGCGTTAAGTTTAACACATAATCGAGGTTCTCTTTTGGTGGCTATTTTATGCTTACCTTTATGCATCCCTGTATTAATCTTTGGTGTAACGGCTGCATCCGTATCAATCTATGGATATGACAACAATACATCTGGACTTAAACTTTTATTTGCATTAGATTTACTTGCCGTTGCTCTGTTACCTTGGGCGAGTGGAGAGATCTTGCGTATAGAACTTGAAAATAAATAAAAAGATATGTCTATAACCATTCTGTCTAATCCCTATTATTTCATGCGCTTTGCAAGCATCGCACAACCTGTGTGTTGTGTGTTATGTGTATGTTTTTTTATTACGGGTACATATATAGGTCTTTATAATTCGCCTGCAGACTACCAACAAGGAGAGATGGTACGTATTATGTATGTCCATGTTCCAGCGGCTTCTTTATCACTGGGTTTTTACACTTTTATCGCCATATCTAGTCTTATATATTTTTTTTGGAGGCACAAGCTAGCCGATCTGGCTGCCGCAAGTGCCGCCCCGATAGGTGCGGTTGTCACACTCATTGCGCTTATTACGGGTGCATTATGGGGCAAGCCAACATGGGGAACGGCATGGGTGTGGGATGCACGTCTTACTTCTACATTGCTATTATTGTTTATTTATGCTGGCTATATTGCCTTACGCCATTATATTGATCACGAAGAAAAAGCCGCCCGTATCGCCTCATTATTTGCCATGATTGGTTTTATTAATATTCCTATTATTAAATTTTCCGTTGAATGGTGGAATACATTACACCAACCTGCCAGTTTATTACGCTTGACTGGACCTTCTATTGCTACAGAAATGTTAATTCCACTGATTCTGATGATGATAGGTCTTGTTTTCTTTTTTGCTACGGTAGTTATCATGTCAATGCAAACCGAAATTATGAAACAATCCATTAAGCGCTACTCAGCACTATAAACCATATCTTAGAGTGAAATAGTAATTATTATGACCTTCTCTTTTTATATAACGGCAAGTTATCTGATTTTTTATGGCCTTCTTACCAGTGTATTTTGTATGATTTTAATCCGTTACTTACGCATTAAGAAAAAATATAAAAAACTATCCAAAGAACGTAAAAATGCCACCGAATTATCGTAAAAAATTTTTATCTAAAGGTCTATATTGATGCATACGAACACACATAATATACGTCAATTATGTATACGGTTTTTTCCTTTTTTATTTGGCCTCATATTGATAATTTTATTATTCCTTTCGCTGCGCATCGACCCGCAGACAATACCAAGTGCACGTATTAATCAGCCTATTCCTTCCTTTTCTCTTCCTGCTATCAAGGGTTTGCATGATGCGTATGGTGTAGAGATGGGGGGGGTATCAGCAAGGGATCTGCAAAAGGGGGATATGAGTGTTGTTAATTTTTGGGCATCTTGGTGCGAACCCTGCCGAATAGAAATGCCTTTACTGTTGTCTTTGCGTAAAAAAGGTTACAAAATTTACGGTATTAACGTTAAAGATACCCCCTCTCAAGCCATTGCTTTTTTAGAAAGTACAGGTAATCCTTTTTTGGCTGTTGGTTCTGATCCCAAAGGTTTGACGAGTATTGATTTTGGCGTTTATGGTCTTCCTGAAACATTCGTCATTGATGGCAAAGGGATCGTAGTTTACCGTCATGTTGGCGTTCTAACGGCACAAACCATCTTGGAAAAAATCGTTCCCTTATTAGATAAAACCTCCCTAAAATGAGTACAACACATATTTAACATTATTCATGATAATATGATAATACACTTACATACAAAGGAGAATTGATGTCAATAGAAGAGCTTGTGGAACAATTTCAGTACATGGAAAACTGGGAAGATAAGTATCAATTTCTTATTGAGCTAGGAAAATCATTACCCCCCCTGAATGAGGATGAAAAAATTGACGCCAATCGAGTTGAAGGATGTATGAGTCAAGTATGGTTGCTACATAATACTGTAACTAATGGCAATACACCTTTACTATTTCGTGCTCAAAGTGATGCTATACTTGTGAATGGTCTTATAGCGATTGTGCTAAGAGCTGTGAATAATCACACGCCTAGCGAGATTCTAGCTATGGATATTGAAGCTATTTTTACCACTATTGGCATGCTAGATAATATTTCAAGCCAACGCAGCAATGGTCTGCGTTCTATGATAATGCATATTAAGGCTAGAGCACAAGAACTTATGCCTTTGTAAACAACAGGCTATTACTTAAGGCAATGTGACTAAAATTCCTGCAATTAAGCATGAGATTGTTTATGGGGTCGCTATGTAGTGGTGAGGTATTTGAAAGTATGTAAGAAGTATGGAGGCGCGTCCCGGAATCGAACCGAGGTACGCGGATTTGCAATCCGATGCATCACCACTCTGCCAACGCGCCACGCAATATAATAAGAAGTCGTATAATAACAATATGTTCGGGTAAAAAGTAAACTGGCGTTTTGCCATCATATCAAAATGTATCACTCTTTACCATAACTATATCATTCCTCCCCCTTTTATATAAATCCTCCTCCTCTTATATCAATCCTACCAGCCTTATAATTGTAATAACACAATTTTAACATAACAAAAGATCTATTCACATTCCATATATACAAAAAATGAAACAGTTGAAAAGTCTTTTATGTATTATTTCTAAATTTTTTTACCTGCAATATTTAGTTTTGAAAAATAGATTATGTGTCTTGCTTTAACATCTCCCTATCTTCAATAACTTTATCAACCAATCCAAATTTTAGCGCTTCTTGCGGCGACATAAAATTATCACGTTCTAGGGCATTTTCAACTTTCTTAACCTCTTGCCCTGTATGCTTGGCATAAATTTCATTTAAGCGCCTTTTAAGCGACAATGTCTCTTTGGCATGAAGCTCAATATCTGTTGCCTGTCCCCTAAAACCTCCCGAAGGTTGATGCACCATAATACGTGCATTAGGCAAACAATAACGCATATCCTTTGCACCTGCTGCTAATAATAAAGACCCCATTGAAGCAGCCTGCCCTATACACAGAGTAGCAATGCACGGACGAATAAATTGCATTGTATCATAAATTGCTAAGCCCGAGGTCACAACACCGCCTGGTGAATTAATATATAAAGAAATCTCCTTTTTAGGATTCTCTGCCTCTAAAAAAAGCAGCTGTGCCACAATAAGAGTGGCAATATTATCTTCAACTGGTCCCGAAAGAAAAATAATACGTTCCTTTAAGAGACGCGAATAAATATCATAGGCGCGTTCACCCCTGTTAGATTGCTCCACAACCATAGGAACAAGTGTATTAACGAATTTATCCTGCATATCATCTGGATTTATCATAATTATCCTTTAATTTATCTATTTCTGCTTTTACATGCTTACTGGTTCAAAGCAGTAAGCCTTATGCCAATCATTATGAGAAAAGGCTACATTATTGTTTATGTTAATGACACATGACAAGAGAATGTGAATTTTTTATGAATCTTCTAACAGTTTAATTAAACTTGACGTATCGCATCTTTGATATCCCTTCTTTTGCAATGCGGCATAAAACTGATCAACCAGAGCCGTTACAGGAATATGCGCGCCGTTTTTACGCGCCTGATCAAGACACATAGCTAGATCTTTGCGCATCCAATCAATGGCAAAACCGAAATCAAATTGATTATCGAGCATTGTTTGCGCTCTATTATCCATCTGCCAACTTCCTGCGGCTCCCTGAGAAATCGCCGCAATAACATTATGCATATCAAGCCCCGAACGGCGACCAAAATGCAACCCTTCCGATAAGGCCTGCACAAGACCAGCAATACAAATTTGATTGACCATCTTAGCAAGCTGACCATCGCCAGCCTTGCCTATATATTGTACATTTTGCGCATAGCAATGTATAATCTCTTTTGCCTTATCATAGTCATTTTTATCACCCCCCACCATAACACTTAGCTTACCATTTTCGGCCCCTATTTGACCGCCTGATACAGGGGCATCCAAACACCCACACTGCTTTTGTTTGGCAATATCATACAATTTGCGTGCGATATCGGCTGAAGCTGTGGTATTATCAATATAGATAGCCTTTGCTTTGATAGTTTTAAAAATTCCACTATCACCAAGTGTAACCTCCTCAAGATCCGAATCATTGCCGACACACGTAAAAATAAAATCGCAATCTTGCGCAGCTTCTGCAGGTGTTGCCGCTATGCTTGCGTTAAATTCAGCGGCCCATTTGTGAGCCTTGCTTTGTGTTCTATTGTAGACCGTAACCGTATGACCAGCCTTTGCCAAATGCCCCGCCATAGGATATCCCATGACCCCTAAACCTATAAATGCAATTTTTGTCATAATTTCGATTATATTTTTATGTCGCTTTTATTCTTCAATATACCTTTATTATTGTATATCTGTATATAAAAAGATTTAGTGTATCAAGTAAGAAAATGAAAGTAATTTATTGATTGTATTATAGATACATTGTTAAAGGTTTTTTATGAGCGTCACCTTCCAAAACATTATTGAGGCATCCGAAACTATAGCAAATAGTATTATTAAGACGCCGTTTTATAAAGCTCAGGGGCTCTCTGAATGTGCTGATGCAAATGTTTTCATCAAATGTGAATTTTTGCAAAAAACAAATTCCTTTAAAGTTCGCGGCGCATGTAATCGTATACTGAACCTAAGTGACGCAGAGAAAAAAATTGGTGTTATTACAATGTCTGCGGGCAATCATGCGCAAGCTCTTGCTTATCATGCCGCTATTAACAATATAAAAGCCAAGATAATTATGCCAAAAAACACACCTTTTATAAAGGTTCAGCGCACAATAAATTTTGGTGCAGAAGTTGTTTTACATGGTGAAACGCTTGATGATGCAAAAATTTTTGTTGAAAAAGAGATAGAAAATAAAGGATATATTTTTGTTCCTCCATTTGATGATGATTATATCATTGCTGGACAAGGCACTATTGGATTGGAGATAATGCATGATAATCCAGCCATTGATACGATTATTGCCCCCATTGGGGGGGGAGGCCTTATATCTGGAATTGCAATTGCTGCAAAGCATTTCAACCCCGACATAGAAATAATCGGCAGTGAGGTTGATAGTTTTGCAAGTATGACAGCAGCACTTAACAATACACCATACACATATGGAAGTAATACTTTGGCAGACGGTATTGCCGTTAAAAAACCCGCAGAACGCACACAGAAAATATGTCAACAGCTGGTAAAGGACATTATCACTGTTAGTGAGGAACAAATAGAACATGCCATTTACTGTCTTGTGGAGCATGAAAAATGCATCATAGAAGGCGCTGGCTCCGCTGGAGTTGCAGCCTTACTCAAGGAAAAATCACGTTTCAAAGGCAAAAATGTTGCTGTTATCCTATGTGGTGGCAATATTGATGCCCGCTTGCTTGCCTCTGTTATTTATCGCAATCTTGAAAGACAGGGCTATATTAGAAAGATGCGTATTATAATCAATGATCAACCTGGCACATTGGGTAAAATTTCTTCTTGCATAGGCGACATGGGTGCCAATATTTTGGATGTTGCCCATCACCGTATGTTTAATGAGCTCAATACCAAACAAACACATTTAGAAATCGTTGTAGAAAGCCGTTCACGTGATCATGTTGATCAGATTGTTAAAAAAATACAAGAGATGGGCTTTCTTGTTACCTTTGCCTAAATTGGCAATATACGTAGCCCGCCTTTTCTATGGGTGTATCATGTGTATTGCATTATTGAAGTGGTACATAAACCCTATAAGTAAGGGATGACAAAAAGAAGAATCATCACTATAAAGTAGAGTGGTTGACCTTAAAAACGGTACTTGCGAATAATCAATTATAATAACGTACAATCCACAGCCCCGCAATCATCCAGCTATAGACAATATCAAGGCAAGGCAACACAATTTTATCGTCATGAAAAAATATACATATTAACGCAAAACGGATGAAAGTTACAATATAAGTGGACGTTATGGCACAAGAAAAAAATACAGGAAAAGACAAGCGTATGGAAAAAGAAAAGGTTTTAGACGCTGCTATCAGTCAAATCGTCAAAACATATGGTAAGGGTTCCATCATGAAACTTGGTGAAACACATGTACAAGAGCAAATCCAATCCATTTCTACGGGTTCATTAGGACTTGACATGGCTTTGGGCATTGGTGGTGTTCCACGCGGGCGTATCATAGAAATATTTGGCCCTGAATCATCAGGTAAAACAACACTCGCCCTTCATTGCATAGCCGAAGCACAAAAAGCAGGAGGTATTGCCGCTTTCGTAGATGCAGAACATGCATTAGATCCAGGATATGCAAAAAAATTAAACGTGAATCTTGACGAACTTCTTATATCGCAACCAGATACAGGGGAACAGGCTTTGGAAATTACAGATACGCTGGTAAGTTCGAATAGCATTGATATTCTTATCATCGATTCGGTTGCTGCGCTTACTCCAAAGGCTGAACTAGACGGAGATATGGGAGATAGTTTGCCTGGTATGCAAGCACGCCTGATGAGCCAAGCCATGCGTAAACTAACAGGGTCAATTTATCGTTCTAATACCACTGTCATTTTTATCAATCAAATACGTATGAAAATTGGTATTAGCTTCGGTAGTCCTGAAACAACTGCTGGCGGCAATGCACTTAAATTCTATTCTTCTGTTCGCCTTGATATTCGCCGTATTGGTGCCATAAAGGACAAGGATGAAATTCTAGGCAATTTAACAAAAGTTAAGATTGTTAAAAACAAAGTTGCTCCTCCTTTTCGTACAGCACAATTTGATATTATATATGGTGAAGGTATCTCCAAACTAGGTGAGATTATTGACCTAGGGGTTGAATACGAAATTATTGAAAAAGCAGGTGCATGGTATTCTTATAAGGAGTTACGCATTGGGCAAGGACGTGAAAATACTAAAAAATATCTCGCTGCCAATCCTGAATTGTGCAATGAAATTGAACAGCGTATTAGGAGTATGCATACACCCAATCTTATAGGTGAAGAAGAGGAGACCGTCACACCTGAATAAAACCGCTGCTATATTAATATACATAGTGTAGGTTCATATAAAAATTGTTTAACTGACATGGTGCTGTCTATTTGGCATGGTCTTGTCTATTTGGCTTGACATTTTCTGTTTTTGCAATACACATAGATACTAAACACACAGACGATAGCAGATGTCAGATTAACATTGGCTATTGATTATTAATACTTACTCTTCTTATGAGGCCCATCTTCATGTCTAGCGTTAACGATATTCGTGAACATTTTTTATCCTATTTTGAAAAAAACGCACATACCATATTGCCTTCGTCGCCTTTGGTACCGAATAACGATCCCACACTTATGTTTACTAATTCGGGCATGGTACAGTTCAAAAACATTTTCACAGGCATGGAAACATCCGAACAATTACGGGCGGTAACGGCACAAAAATGCCTTCGTGCAGGAGGAAAGCATAATGATCTAGACAATGTTGGATATACGGCAAGGCATCATACTTTTTTTGAAATGCTGGGTAATTTCTCCTTCGGTGATTATTTTAAAGAACACGCTATTGAAATGGCTTGGCATTTATTAACTAAGGAATTTGCCATTGATATCGCCAAATTGTGTGTAACGATCTATTATGACGATGAAGAAGCCTATGGTCATTGGAAAAAAATAACGGGATTAGATGATCGTAAAATTATCCGCATTCGTTCTAACGATAATTTCTGGCGCATGGGTAATACGGGTCCGTGTGGTCCCTGTTCTGAAATATTCTACGATCATGGTGAGCATATTGCAGGTGGTCCGCCTGGTTCTGATAATGAGGATGGCGATCGATTTGTCGAGATTTGGAATCTTGTTTTTATGCAGTATGAAGAACAAAATGATAAAAGCCGCGATCTTCTGCCACGCCCTTCCATTGATACGGGCATGGGTATTGAACGTATGGCGGCTGTTTTACAAGGCACACATGACAATTATAACATTGACCTATTTCAGCGTTTAATTGAGGCTTCACAAAATCTTGTGGGACATCAGGCCTGCGATTCTGAATTAGCAAGCCATCGCGTTATTGCCGATCATCTACGCACAAGTTGTTTTCTTATTGCTGAAGGTGTATTACCATCTTCCGAAGGTAGGGGCTATGTTTTGCGTCGTATTATGCGCCGTGCAATGCGTCACAGCTACCTACTTAACGTACACGAACCCTTACTCGCACGGATGGTACCTTTTCTCGTTCGTGAAATGGGAGCCGCCTATCCCGAGCTTATTCAGCATGAAAAAATCATTACAGATACACTGCGTGATGAGGAAATGCGTTTTGGAAAAACACTTGAAAGAGGTATAAAAATTCTAGACGATACAAGTCACAATCTAGCCTCTGGAGATCATTTTCCTGGTGATATTGCCTTTAAATTATATGACACATACGGTTTTCCACTCGATTTAACGCAAGACGCATTGAGACAACGCAATATTCATGTTGATCAGAAGGCTTTTGATGAAGCGATGCACGAACAACGTGTAAGAGCACGACAAAACTGGGTAGGGTCAGGTGATAGCGGAACGCACAATCTGTGGTTTGAATTAGCACAGACAATCAGCCCAACAAAATTTGTGGGCTATACGCAATATAATCACACAGCATGTGTACAAGCCATCGTTTGTGAAGATGCCATCGTGCCGATTTTAAGCGAAGGGCAAATGGGTGCACTCGTCATGGATGAGTCGGTATTTTATGCCGAATCTGGGGGACAAATTGGCGATACGGGAACGATAATATTTGATAATGGTGCGGAATTTATTGTCACCAAAACGCTCAAAGTTCTCAATGAATATCATATTCATTATGGACAATGTCGCAAAGGGCAATGTGTAAGCAATAGTAGGGCAACCTTATCCATTGATCGCAGAGAAAGGCAGCTTATTGCATGTAATCACTCTTCTACACATATTCTCCATGCAGCACTACGAAGTGTATTAGGCGAACATGTGATACAAAAAGGCTCTTCTGTAACAAAGGATAGTTTCCGTTTCGATTTTAGCCATAATCACCCTCTTACGCCCCACGAAATCAGGCGTATTGAATATATTATTAACAACAGCATTCATCACAATAGCGTGGTTGAAACACATATCATGGATATTGATACAGCTAAAGAACAAGGAGCAATGGCACTTTTTGGTGAAAAATACGCTGATAAAGTGCGCGTTGTTACAATGGGACAAAACACACAAAACCTTTCTCAGGATACGCAGCAAGGTTTTTTCTCTGAAAATTATCAACCTATTTTTTCTATGGAGTTATGTGGTGGTACACATGTCCAACGCACTGGGGATATTGGTTTTATAAAAATTATATCCGAAACAGCTGTGTCTTCGGGTATTAGGCGTATCGTTGCAGTGAGTGGAATAGCAGCATTAGAGTGGGTACACACTATGAGCGACACAATACACAATGCACAGCATATTTTGCGTACTTCACCAAAGGAATTCTTATCAAAATTACAAAACGTGGTTACCGAAAAACAGAACGCAACGCAGACCATACAGACACTCAAAAAAAAGCTTGCTCTTGCACATATATCCGATGCCGCAAACACCACAAATACACACGCGAAACAAGAGAAAATTGGCTCTATGACTTTTGCGGCCCATTATGTTAAAGACATGCACAAATCTGATCTGCTCTCGCTTGTTGATTCAATAAAGAATACACATTCACCTTGTGTTGTTATTGTCATATCGCAATCTAGCGATAACAAATTGCATGTTATTATTGGAGTAAGTAGTTCGTTAACACAAAAGATTGATGCCGTTAGCTGTGTCCGTCAAGTGGCTCCACTTATTGGTGGCAAGGGCGGTGGGGGAAGGCCCGATTTGGCCCAAGCAGGTGGTAACGATCCCTCAAAAATTAATGACGCAATCGCTATTATTCACACACAATGTCAGAAATTATTTACAAATACATAAAACATTTCCCTAAGCATATCATTGATACGCTTACGCTTTATCGTATAATCCTGCTGGTTTCATTTCTGGGTTGGGTGTATATGGCTTTTGGTGACTTTCATGATACACATGCACAGCATTTACACCATAATGCCGCATCACATGGAGCGGTGTTATATGATTATCTGATATTCTGGCCTACCATGTCAATTGCTATGATGTTACCCATTGCCTTACCTATGCTTTCAGGCTATACAGATATTTATTATGCAGCCCAAAAGAAAGGAACCCCCATTGCCTTACCTCTATGGTTTATTGTGGGTTATATGTTCGTATGGGTAAGTTTTTCGCTCATTATGGCGTGCGTAAGTTTTTATTTAAATAGCCTTCTTATGCCATATGACACAAACAATGTTCTTGTCCTCGCCTTAATTCTTACGGGTATATACCAATTAACACCTGTGAAAAATAATTGTCTTAAAAAATGTCGAACACCATTGATCTACTTTATTGGAAACTGGCAGTTTACTGCAAAAGGTGTGTTTTACTTAGGAGTTAATCGCGGGTTTTATTGTTTAGCATGTTGCATTGCTCTTATGGGGATTATGGTATTGTCGGCTACACATACAATTGTTGCCATGCTTGGGTTGATGCTTATCATGTATGTTGAAAGAGTCATCCCGAATCCCGAATTTTTCAATAAAATAACCGCGATTGTATTTTTTTGTTTTGCATTAATTCTTTTTGTATAATAAAATATAAAAAATATACACACTAACAAAGTAGATAAAAGGATACGCAATGGAAAAATGGGGCTTACAAGGGGAGTTAATTTTAAATTGTAATTGCACTGTTTTCTGTCCTTGTGTTATTTCTTTAGGACAGCACAGACCAACGGAAGGCTTTTGTCAAACATGGGCAGGTATTTCAATAAAAAAAGGCTTTTATGACAATGTTGACCTTTCGGGATTATGCGCAGGATTGTTAATAGATATCCCCTCTTACATGACACGCGGCGGCTGGTCATTGGGAATATATATCGATAGTAAAGCATCCGACAAGGCGTTTGAGGCGTTAGAAAAAATTTTAAAAGGCAAGGCCAAAGGAACCTCAGGACTCGTTGATATTCTCACAGCGAATTATCTTGGAGCCCAACGTGCCGATATGACTTACGAGAAAAAAGGTGAGTCTATTATCTTTCAAATTCCTAAAATTATTGATGGAGAGGTTGTGCCCATCGCTGGTAAAGAAGATGGCAAACCAGTTATTATTAAGAACAGTAGCTATTGGGTAAGTGAGGATATTATTGTTGGCAAAGCCAAAAAAGGAAAAGTGCGCGCTTTTGGGCGTCTATGGGATTTTAAGGGACGCAGTGCAGAAATATGCGAATTAAACTGGTCGGGGCCAGAAATTCCCTAAGGTCCAATACCACCTTGCATCTATCAACATCATGTGCGTAAGTTAATTGTAACATTACCAATCTGTATGCATTGCCTTTTGTCACGACAATACCAAGACAATACATGGATGGCAAAACATGTACAGGCGGCTATACACACTGAAATTGTAAAAATACTGAAATTGTAATTTTCTAAAGCGGGGCGTGTCTTAAATTTTTTATGGCTTTTGCGTAATCATCGGTTGAAAAGACTGCCGTACCTGCAACAAGGATCGTTGCCCCCGCCTCTATAATAGCTTTTGCATTATCCTGATTAACACCGCCATCAACTTGAATGGCAATATCTCTAGAACCAATCATTGATTTACATTGCTTTATTCGCTCAATAGTTTCGGGGATAAAGGTTTGTCCGCCAAAACCAGGATTTACAGACATAAGCACAACCATATCAACACAATCAAATGCAGGACGTATAAGCTCCAGCGAAGTTAGCGGATTCACGCTTATACCCGCTTGAACACCCTGTTTTTTGATTGACTTCAAAACAGAATGCATGTGCGTTACAGCCTCTTGATGTATTGTAATATTATCTGCCCCTGCTTCTATAAATCTTTGTGCATAACATGAAGCCGTAGAAATCATGAGATGTACATCGAAAAACAACGATGTCAAAGGACGTAATTTTTCAACAACAACAAGACCAAAACTGATATTGGGAACAAAATGCCCATCCATAATATCCAAATGAAGATAATCGGCTCCAGCCTCTTCTATTCGCTCTATCTCTCTTGCCAAACACCCAAAATCAGCCGCCAGTAAAGAGGGAGCAATTTTTATATGCGATGTCATTGATTCAAAATCCTCACATTTATGTATTATATTTATGTATTATATTTATGTATTATATTTATGTATTATATTTATATGACATGTTACGTCTTACAATCGTATATTTTATGCGTTTTATATACAGAAAAAACTCTCATTGACTTACAAATCATGTGTGTTATAGCTGCAATATCGTACTCACATAGTGCACATAAATAATATATGAAATTTTTTTCGCTTTTTCCTCAAGCTTTACGCATTGATAACAATCTCTTGGGAATAACAATCCTGAGTTTAGCCGTATTTGCCATATCGCTCGGCTTAAGTTACCCCTTATTTGCTTTGCGTCTTGAGAGTATGGGGTATTCATCAACAATCATTGGCTTCAATGCGGCGTTGGCAGGTTTAAGTGCCCTTATTATTGCTCCGTATAGTATACGCATTATTATGCAATGCGGTTTTTACAATACTCTGATTTATGCCTTTATAATCTGTGCCTTATCCTACATTATTAGTGGCCTTTTTCCTAATTTATACGTGTTTATGCTGGCACGTTTTTTCATAGGATTAGCCACAACGCTTATATTTGTTGTCGGAGAAAGCATACTCAATATGATGATCGACGATAAGAGAAGAGGTAAAATACAGGGCATATATGCCGCAATGATCAGTGCTGGTTTTGCTGTTGGTCCTCTTTTGGTATCTGTTTTAGGAAGCCATACGATATATCCTTTTTTAGTGGCATTTGTTATTATCATGGCCTGTATATTGCCTATCATATACAATGGACATGATTTCAATAGCTATACATTACATAATGAAACACACACAAATATATGGGATTTTTTTAAAATTCAACCCGCTATACTTATTGGCATATTTTGCGTTAGTTATTTTGAGCAGTCAAGCATATCGCTTTTTCCACTATATTTTCTATCGCTAGATTTTACAGAAAGCCAATCCATGAATCTGCTTACGCTAATGATTATAAGCAATGTTTTATTTATGCCCATATTTGGTATTTTACTTGATCGGATACCCATAGGAATCCTTGCAATAAGTATTAGTGTCTTGACCATTGCCTTATCTACCTTGCTACATTTCTTTGCAGGATCATTTATGTTTTATATCATTATCCTTTTTCTGGGTATGGTGAGTTTTTGCCTTTATCCCTTATGCTTTACAGATATGGGTAAAAATTTTACAGGAAGTATGTTGATATCAGGAACGGCTGGTATATCCTTAGCTTGGGCTTTGGGTAGTCTTGTGGGTCCTAGTATTAATGGCGTAATAGCTAATTTTCTGGGAATCCATTTTATACCTTTTGTCATTTCGTTAGTATATGGTATATATATTATCGCGTATATAAGACAAAAAAGTATGTCACATATCCATATAACAGCTAAAAAAAGATGATTTTATAATGGTTACACTTCTTGATACAATTTCAACACGTAAAACAAAAGCTCTAGCTGGCGATTATAATCGCCCTCGGCATCCAGAAAAACGCCTTAAACAAGATTCCGATATCCTGCGCAAACCCGATTGGATACGGGTAAAGATAAGTCATAATACCGAATATTTGAGAACAAAAAAAATCATGCAGGAAAAAGGCTTGCATACAGTATGTGAGGAAGCCTCTTGTCCCAATATTGGTGAATGTTGGTCACAAAATCATGCGACTTTTCTTATTATGGGCGATATTTGCACGCGCGCTTGTGCGTTTTGCAATGTCCGTACGGGTGTTCCTCTGGCCTTAGATCCTGAGGAACCGCTTAAAACAGCAAAGGCAACACAACAATTAGGATTAAAGCATGTCGTTGTTACATCTGTCGATAGAGATGACCTTCCTGATGGCGGTGCGCAGCATATTGCCGATACTATTACGCAGATAAAGGCATTATGTCCGCAAACAACTGTTGAGGTACTCACGCCTGATTTCTTCCGTAAGGGAAACGCCCTTTTACCCGTTGTAAAGGCCAAACCAGATGTATTTAATCATAATTTAGAAACGGTTCCTTCCTTATATTTATCTGTCAGACCTGGAGCACGTTATTACCATTCCCTGCGTCTGCTTCAACAGGCAAAAGAATATGATCCCCTTATTTTTACCAAGTCAGGGCTAATGGTAGGAATGGGCGAAACAAAAGAAGAAATCATGCAAGTTATGGATGATCTGAGATGCGCGGATGTTGATTTTTTAACAATCGGTCAATATCTACAACCAACGCGTAAGCATCATCCATTGAAACGATATGTAAACCCAAAGGAATTTGAAGAATTTGAAAAAATTGCCTATGCTAAGGGTTTTTTACAAGTAAGCTCTACCCCACTTACACGCTCCTCATATCATGCCGATGCCGATTTTGCTGAACTTGTTAAGAAGCGTCATCAGATGTTTAATTCCTTGCCCCCTTCTTGCTAGAACAATTAACGATGCATATTACTCACGAGGAAAAACTTGCTTTCTCAGCACAACAAATGTTTGATATGGTATTGGATATTCAAGCCTACCCTCAATTTATTCCTTATTGTCGTGCTATGCATATTGATGGCGTTGATACCGAAAGCGGCACAATTTCTGCATGCATGGATGTCGGTTATGGCTTTCTTTCTGAAAGTATACCATGTCTTATCGTGCCCGATTACCACAAATTGACAATTACAATTAATTATCAAAAAAAATCCCTTACAGATTTTTCTGCACGCTGGAGCTTCTATGACATTTCTACACAGGAAAGCCTTTGCCAATTTACGCTTACCTATACCTGCCATTCCTTTTTAAAAAAACGGATTATAGATGGGTTCATTAGAAATTTTTTTCATGATTATATTACAGTTTTCAAAAACCGCGCCCAACATATTTATACCCCTAACACTCACATTTCTTCATCATAATCGTCATCATAGTCAAATATGCAGTCGCTATTCGTATATGCGTCTATATGAGTATATTTTTGATCATCGCTATTTGATGCAGGGGTAAATTCCTTCCATATTCCACCGTCTAATCGTTGCAAATTCTGATAACGTGCCTTATGCCGCATACTCTGATTGCCGCGTATATAATAGCCAGGATACACATAGGTAATGGCCTGTTTACGTGCATATTCAATCATTGATAAAACAAGAAAATTTCCTATACCTTGCTTGGCCGCATCTGAACTATAATAGCTATATACCAATGACAATCCATCATGAAAAACATCCGCTATCATAACACCAACAAGCCTGTTATCGCTATGCTTTCGATATTCAAATATCTGTGTTTCTACCCCCGTATTTTCAACCATCCTTGCATAATCATCAAAATTCATGCCATTCATATCACTTTCATTATGGCGAAACTGTAAATAATCTTGCAAAAGATAAAATTGCTCATCCGTTGCCTCTAATGTAGATAGCTGATAATAGGCATTGCTATTTTTTTTAAGAACGCGCTTCCAACTTTTTGTATAAACAAAATTCTCCACATCAATACGTACAGATATACATTCTTGGCAATCTTGACACGCATTATTGTACAAGACATCACGACTACGCCGAAACCCATGTTGACAAGAAAGAAAACTATGCATCTCTGCACTCATATCATGGGTGTTTATTCCGATAATACGGCTTTTTCTGTCTTTAAGATAGGGGCATATATTTTCTTGAGAAATCCAAAAAGCTAATTTATTGATATCATATCTATCGTGTGACATATCCTGTCCCTACTCTATACTTCTTGTGAATCCATAATGATCGGCTATCAGTATACTGTTATTTTCATTGTTAGCGGATGGCTTGTATTATTTTATACGTACACCTGTCTGCCCCAGCATGTGTTGTGTAAACTGCCATGCAACGCGCCCAGAACGCCCCCCACGCATCATAGACCATTCTATAGCCTGCTCTTTTAGCTTTGCATCTGTTATTGGTATGTTATAATATTCTTTATAGCCCTTGACCATAGCTAAAAAATTATCTTGATTACATTTATGAAACCCTATCCACACACCAAATCGATCGGATAAAGAGAGTTTTTCTTCTACCGTTTCATGACTAAATTGTGCTGTCTCCATTTCATTCTCAATACTTTGCCTTGACATTAAATGACGCCGATTAGATGTGGCATAAAATATGCAATTATCAGGTCTTCCTTGTATACCTCCCTCCAATACAGATTTCAAAGCTTTATAACTATTATCCTGCGTATCGAATGATAAATCATCACAAAACACAACAAAATATAATGATTTCTCTTTTTTTACAATATTCAGTAATTCGGGAAGGCTATTAATATCCTCTCGTTCAATTTCAATAAGTTTAACTGCACTATACCCCTCTTCCACCAGCGCCATATAGACAGATTTGATAACCGAGCTCTTTCCCATCCCACGCGACCCCCATAACAAGACATTGTTTGCAGGCAATCCCTTACAAAAATTTTTAGTGTTTGTATAAAGCTGTTTAATGGCACTATCGACACCAAAAAACAAATGCAATGGCAAGGCATGGATACCCTCAATAGCTTCACAGTAGCCATGCTTGTATAAAACATTAGGTGCGTGCCATAAAAAACCATTTGCTTTGCTAAAATCCCACACTGGTTCAGATGGTGGCGATAATTTTTCAATAACACGAGCAATGGCATCCAGTTTGTTTAAAATCTCAGATTGCTTTTTCATCTTGCTTTTTTTTTATTCTTTATATAGTATTACATAGTCGTTTATGAGACAGAAATTCCCTCATTTTCAACTGTAATGTACGGTCACGTAAGTTGCAGTTTCTATGAGATAAGACGTCCTAGATGATTGTAAATCCTGTGTGTATGCACACCTGCATGCATTCATTACATAGTGAATGCATATCTTCTAGCGGAAGTGTCATTCAAAATCCAGATAAAAAATGGTGAATATTTGTTATTCTCATTGTTTTACAAACAGTATATAGAAATTATGGAGTAATCTTGTATGTTTATTAATAATGCCTTTGCCCAAGCTCCAGCTGGGGCTACCTCTGGGGGAGATTTGTTTAGTTTATTAGTTCCCTTTGCCCTTATTTTTGTTGTCATGTATTTTTTGATCATACGCCCTCAAAGCAAAAGAATGAAAATGCATAAGGAGCTTATCTCGTCGCTGCGTAGGGGAGATATTGTCGTTACCTCTGGTGGGCTTGTCGGCAAAATTCATCGTGTTGTAGATGATAGCGATGTTATTATTGAGCTTACAGAAAATATACGTATTACACATCAGCGTCAGATGATAGTGGAGATCCGTGCTAAAACAGAAACTCTACCTTCCGATGATAATGAAGAGGAAGAACCCGTAAAAAAAGCCAAAAAGAAAACAACAACTAAAAAACGGGCCCCAGCTAAAAAATCAAGCACATCATAATGTCATTATTAATGCATAATAACAGAGAAATGTCCATTTTTTTATGAATGTGGACAGTAATTTTTAACCATGCTACAATTCAGTTTACTAAAAAAACTTGTTATCCTGTGTGTATGCCTAACAGGTGTGTATTTTTCCCTACCCAATCTGTTTAGTGAATCATTTTTGCAAAACCAAAATATTTTACCTCAATCAACGCTTAAACTTGGGCTTGATTTACAAGGGGGATCACATATTCTACTGGGTGTCGATAAACAAGCTGTTGCCGAAGAGATCCAAGACGAAATAATTGATCAGGTCCGTGCGGTTTTTAGAAAAGAACGAATTGCTTTTAGAAATCTTGGCGTTAATAAAACAGATGTAAGAGATGGTATAGCTCCTGTAAATATTACAATCGCAAAAGCTAGCCTTTTTAACACGGCCTATGAGGCTTTGCAAGAAAACATCCCCATAGTCGATACGGGGGTGGGAAGTGTATTGCAAAACCAAGCTTACTTGTTTTCGGTGGAGCAAAATCCCGCTCAGCAAAAAATTACATTATATGTAAATCCTTTGGCCTTAAATAACAAAGTCAGTCAGGCTGTAAGTCAATCTATAGAAATTATACGTCGCCGTATTGATGAATTAGGTACCAACGAACCTATTATTCAACGCAATGGGTTTGATAGAATTCTTGTTCAAGTTCCTGGTTTACAAAGCCCCGATAGGCTTAAGACCATACTCGGCAAAACGGCAAAGTTAACTTTTCACTCAGCGCATCCTAAACAAACAGCAGAACAAGCCGAAAGAAGAGGAGCACCTGCTGGTTATCAACTTTATCCTTTTGTAGAAGATTCTAAGCGCAAACTCCTTTTACGTAAAAGAGCAAAATTAAGTGGACAACATTTAGTTGATGCACAAGCTGCAGTAGATCAGCGTAACGGTGAAATCGTTGTCAATTTTCGCCTTGATGTAGCAGGAGGAACTATTTTTAGACGTTTAACAGAAGAAAATCTTGGAAAGCCGCTGGCCATTGTTATGGATGGACGTGTAATTAGTGCGCCGACTATTCAAGCCGTGATCACAAGTAGCGGTGTAATATCTGGTAATTTTACCACAGAAGAGGCCAATCAACTTGCAATATTACTGCGTGCGGGGGCTCTACCAGCTCCACTCATTACATTAGAAGAACGCACTGTTGGAGCCAGTCTTGGTTCTGACTCGATTGCCGCAGGAAAAATTGCAGGCTTATTAAGTTTTCTCTGTGTCGCTATATTTATTATTATCAATTATCGTTTACTTGGCTTTTTTGCCTTTTTTTCGCTCGTTGTCAATCTGACATTAATCATTGGTTTTTTATCATTATTACAAGCTACGCTCACTTTACCTGGTATCGCTGGCATCATTCTTACTGTTGGCATGGCGGTTGATGCCAATGTTTTGATTTTTGAACGTATAAAAGAAGAATTGAAGATGAATAAGCAAACCGTCGTCGCAATGGATTCAGGTTATCGCCTCGCCTTTGCAACGATTTTGGATGCCAACATTACGACATTTATTGCAGCTATGGCCCTTATATTGTTAGGTTCTGGTCCTGTACGTGGATTTGCTATCACTTTGGGTATAGGTATCATAACTTCTGTATTTACGGCCTATATGTTAACACGTTATATAACCGTCACATGGTTTCGCATCAGACGTCCTGAAAAATTACATTTATAAATTGAGTTATGATAATAGACAAAATTCTTCCTAAAAATCCCATACCCTTTATGTCGTATTCACGTATTACCTTATACATATCTATTGTGTTGATGGTGGTATCGGCAGTATTGTTTTTTACTATTGGGCTTAATTATGGGATTGATTTTAAAGGTGGAACACTTGTTCAAGTACAAGCTAAGCAAGGTGATGTTAATATTGCACAATTACGTAAGGTCGTAAATAATCTCAATTTAGGAGATACACAGATTCAGCATTTCGGTAATGAGCAAGAAGCCATTATCCGCATAGAACAACAGATTGGTGGCGATAATGCCCAGCAACAAGCCATTGCGGTTATAAAATCTGCCTTATCCGATTCCTATACTTTCCGACGCGTTGAAGTTGTTGGACCAACCATTAGTAGTGAATTAATCTATCATGGAACCTTAGCCGTTTTAATTGCTATCCTTGCTATATTGATTTATATATGGTTACGCTTTGAATGGCAATTTGGGGTCTGTGCTGTTGTTACGCTTACTCATGATGTCATTTTAACAATTGGTGTGTTTAGTATACTACAATTAGAATTTACAATTTCGGTTATTGCCGCGATTCTAACAATTATTGGTTACTCTCTTAATGACACCGTTGTTGTCTACGACCGTATTCGAGAAAATTTAGGAAAATATCTTAAAATGCCACTTCCTGAATTAATGAATAATGCAATTAACAAAACACTTTCACGTACTTTACTGACCTCGTTAACAACCTTGCTTGCATTATTTGTTTTATATATTTTTGGGGGAGAAGTACTAAGAGGTTTTTCGTTTGCCATGATATGGGGCGTTATTGTAGGTACCTATTCTTCAATATTTTTTGCCTCACCACTTTTAGAAATTATTGGTATTGACACAAACACATTAATTGATGAAAAAAAACCCTCACAATACCCTTTCTAAGGATGTACTTAAAGAGTTGAAAAGCGACAATATATCTTTATATTTATGCCTTCTTTTTACTCCAAAATCGTATACACAGGAATATTTGCTCAGTTACGCACTTTATGCCAAGCTTATAAAAATTATGCGACTTAATGCTGATCCTACTATTATCAGCTTTCGTTTAAAATGGTGGCATAATAGTATTTTAGAGTGTCACAATAACCTCAATGTACCCATACTAAAACTTCTGAATAACCATGATAATCAGCAGCAACTGACTAAGCGTTACAGTGATATATTCACCCATGCACTAGAATATATATTGTCAAGCGGTGATAAAAGGAATACTCTTTTGTATAATGTTTTTTCTCCACTATTTTTAGACAATATCCCTATTACAAAAAATTTAGCACATCACCAAGAAATAATCACTCTATGTACGAAAAACTATTCCGCTTTTTGCCTAGGACCCCAAAAAGATACCTCATTACGCGAGCAAACTATCTTACATATACGCTGGCTTTATCATCATCGGAAAATAACTAAAAAGATGTGTCATTTTCTTCTTCTACATTTTATCAGTCTTGATACACGTAACTATTTTATAACACTTTTTCGCCTCTTCATAAAACGATAGAAGAATTTACTTCCTGTTCGGCTATATATCTTTTAATTTCAAAACCACAGGAATATGATCGGATGGCTTTTCCCAGCCACGCGCTTTTTTATAAAAATACATTGTCTCAATTCTATCAACTGCTCTTGCGTTCAGAAAAAAATGATCAATACGCATACCATTATTCTTTGCAAAAGCACCTTTTTGATACTCCCACATACTATATTGATGCTCACAGCCATCCATAAGCATAAACGCATCTGCATACCCCATCTTAGTGATGAGGCGATAAAATTCTATAGTCTCGGGACAGTATAAAGCATCCCCCCACCACGCTTTAGGATCGTAAATATCACAAGCCCGCGGAATGATATTATAGTCACCAGCCAAAATAATGATCTCTTCATACTGTTGAAGCTTCTTAACATGTTCCAAGAAATTTTTATACCAATGTAATTTATACGAAAATTTTTCACTAGGACGGGGATTCCCATTGGGAGCATATAGACTAACCAAACGCATTGCAGTATTGTTATTTACGCAGAGCATCTCAAGATAACGTGCAGAACTGTCTTCATAACATGGAATACCCTTTTGGACCTCCTCTGGCCGTGTCTTTGATAATATAGCAACGCCATTATATGATTTTTGACCATATACTAAGGCAGTATATCCTAACGCTTCTATTTCTTCATAGGGAAATTGCTGCTCTTGACATTTTAACTCTTGTAGGCATATATAGTCAGGCTCCTCTTCTTCAACGAACATGGCGATAGAATCAAGGCGAATACGGATAGAATTGATGTTCCAAGTTGCTATTTTCATTTTTTCACTTGCTAATATGGGCCTGTAACCTTTCTGTTTTACACTGCGCATATTCTATGGTATAAGAAATTCCAAAGCAATCATTATTAACAACTTCCTTGACATTTTATGCATGAAAATACTTTCCTTGATAAGGCGGTTAATAGTTTGGATTTGCAACACCTTCCTTCTATAAAGGAGTTGTTTAATAATAATGCTCATCGATTTGAAGAGTTTTCTCTAAGGCATGATAGTGATATATTATGCGATTTTTCCAAAACACATCTTTGTAAGGACAGTTATAGCACGCTCATTAAATTAGCGCAGGATTGTCGTATTGAGGAGAAGATACACGATCTATTTAATGGTAAAAAAGTCAACATATCCGAAGGGTTACCTGCCCTACATACCGCTCTGCGTAGCCACAGCCATAGTGACGAAATTAAAAAAAGCTATATGCAAATGGCTCGTTTTTGTCAGGATGTAAGACAGGGGAATTATAAAAGTTTCAACGGCAAACCTTTTACCGATATTGTGCATATTGGCATTGGGGGATCGCATATCGCAACGCAAATGACAATAGAAGCTTTAAAGCCATATCATAACGGCCCACATATACATTATTTAACTAATATTGATGCAACAACTCTATTAAATTTATATCAGAATCTAGATTTTTCGCTTTGCTTGTTCGTAATTTCATCGAAAACTTTCCACACATTAGAAACCTTACAAAACGCTCGGACAATAAAGCAAATCTTACATCAGCATTACCCTAACGCCAATATTGAGCAGAATATTATAGCCTTATGTTCAAATACACAAAAACAGCAAGCCCAAGATTTGGGCATTAGAACAGATAATATTTTTACCTCATTTGATTGGGTCGGTGGGCGTTATTCTATCTGGTCATCACAAGGCCTAACATTAATGATGGCCATAGGTGAAAAACATTTCAAAAAGTTTTTAGATGGGGCCCATGCCATAGACACGCATTTTAAAACAACCCCAATAGCAAATAATATTCCTATTATACTTGCCTTAATTGATATTTGGCATCGTTCCTTTTGTGGCTATAACACACGCATAATACTGCCCTATTCCGATAGGCTTCAATTCTTGCCACGTTACCTCCAACAACTAGTTATGGAGTCAAACGGAAAAACAATAGATAAAAATGGCAATGAACTACACCATTCAGCTTGCAGTATTATCTTTGGAGAAATAGGAACGCAGGCGCAACATAGTATTTTTCAATATCTTTATCAGGGTCATCAAATCATTCCATGTGAATTTTATATTCACGCAGAAAATATGTGTAATGATTATCCTGATTATCATACCCTTTTAATGGCTAATGCCTTAGCACAGGTTCAGACACTTGCTTTTGGTGGTTCTCAAACATCCGCTCTGTATAAGCGTGTTGATGGTAATCGGCCCTGCGTTATGCTATTGTACAAAACCTTATCCCCTTTTATATTAGGCAAAATTATGGCAATTAATGAACATCGTACTTTCGCCGAGGGATGCATCTATAACATTAACTCTTTTGACCAAAATGGCGTAGAAGAAAGCAAAAAAACTGCTAAACACATGCATGAACAGTTCAACAATCTGAGGCAATTGGGAGAAAAATTTCAACATACCGCTTCTTTAATTGAAGCTATTCAAGATATGTGTAATAATGGAAAGTAATTGGGTTAATCTCAATTTAAAGATTTGTTACAAAGTCACATATTAACTTAGGAGTATTATTATGATTAAAACAATTAGTGGTTTGATGTTTAGCCTATTGATATCAGGTGCAACATTGTTAGTCACACCCGTTTTTGCAGAACAAAAAGCAATTGTTGATGTTACAGCCATAGTTGAACATCCTGCATTGGACAGCGTACGCGATGGAATTAAGGATGAACTTCATAAGGCGGGATATATGGTTGGCAAAAATTTAACCTACCGTTATGAAAGCGCCCAAGGTAATCCAGCAACTGCAACGCAGATTGCAAAAAAATTTGCTGCAAGTGATGCCGACATTGTTATAGGCATTGCTACTCCCTCCGCCCAAGCTCTAGTTAATACAATTAAAGATAAACCCATTGTTTTTTCCGCTGTTACGGATCCTGTTGGTGCTAAAATTGTTTCTTCAATGCAGGCTGCGGGAAAAAATGTTGTTGGTGTCAGTGATTTAAGTCCTATTGATAAACATATGGAATTAGTAAAAAAATTGGTCCCACACGTTAAGAATCTAGGGGTTGTTTATAATGCAGGTGAAGATAATTCTGTATCTTTAGTCAAGCATATTGAAAAATATGCACCTGCTTTTGGTATGACTGTAAAAAAAACCAGTGTTGTAAAATCTTCTGATGTGATGCAGGCAACACTCAACCTAGTCGGTGATGTTGAGGCCATATACATTCCAACTGATAACACGGTAGTATCGGCATTTGAAGCTGTGGTAAAAGTTGCTAACGAGAATCGTATACCTCTTATTGCTGGCGATACTTCTTCGGTTGAGCGTGGAGCTGTAGCCGCTTTAGGATTTAATTATTACGATGTGGGCAGACAAACGGGTAAGCTTGTATTACGCATTCTAAAAGGAGAGTCGGCTGGTTCAATGAACTCGGAAACAGTCCAAAAAACAGAATTATACATCAATACAATAGCCGCAAAAAAACAGGGAGTTAGCCTGGATAAAAATATGCTTGAATCCGCAAAATCTGTAATATCCAAATAGAGGATTACATTGTGATTTTTTATTGAGGGTCATTATGAGCATTTATGCAACGCTTGGTGCCTTGGAATTAGGGCTTATTTATGGCTTTGTTGCCCTAGGGGTTGCCATTACGTTTCGTATTCTAGATTTCCCAGATTTAACAGTAGACGGTAGCTTCCCTCTGGGAGCTGCCGTTTGTGCCACCTGCATTGTATTAGGCTTTAATCCATGGCTCAGTATTATACCAGCCTTTATAGCTGGTTGTATTGCGGGAAGCTTAACAGCATATTTGAATGTAAAATTTAATATACTGCATCTTTTGGCAAGTATATTAGTTATGATAGCATTATACTCTATCAATTTGCGCATAATGGGTAAGCCCAATATCGCTCTTATCGGTGAGGCAACTATCATGGATAGCTTTCCTGATATTCTAGAGCCGCGTTATTTGCGTATTATAATAATGCTATGTTTTTCATTTTGTGCCTATATTATAACAACACGAATTATTTTATCGTCATTTGGCTTGAGCTTACGAGCCACTGGCAATAATCCTAACATGGCACGCGCACTTGGCATTAATGTCAAGCGCAATATCATTTTGGGTGTCGCTTTTTCAAATGGTCTTGTGGCAATTGGGGGCGCATTATTTTCCCAACTCAACGGTTTTGCTGATGTCACTCTTGGCACAGGTACCATTGTTATTGGTCTGGCTTCTGTTATTATTGGTCAAAGTTTTTTCCCCAATACATCCATGCCCGTTTTTCTATTGGCTGTCATCACAGGATCCGTTTTATACAGGATGGCTGTTGCCCTAGCCTTAGATATAGATTTTCTTGGTCTTAACGCTGCTGATCTTAACTTTGTTACGGCTGCCCTTGTTACTCTTGCTCTTATTGTAACCTATATGAAAAGAAAGAAAATGTGAGTTATATGCTACATATTAAGGATATTTCGTTAGTTTTTTCCGTTGGCACCTCTTTGGAGAAATCTGTTCTTAGCAATCTGTCACTTACAATAGAAAAAGGAGAATTCACAACCATTATTGGCTCTAATGGGGCGGGTAAATCGTCCTTGTTGAAGTGTATTAGTGGTAAATATGCTCTTCAAAAGGGTAGTATTCACCTAGATAATACAGACATAACACGATATAGTGAAGAAAAACGTGCCCAGCATATTTCACAAATATTTCAAGATCCTTTAGCCGGTACATGTGGAGAGCTAACTATTGAGGAAAATATGGCACTAGCTGCTTCCAGAGGAAAATCACGGGGATTGCAATTAGCCATTTCTTCGAAAGATCGTTATTATTTTGCGCAAAAGCTGTGCTTACTCAATATGGGGTTAGAAAATAGGTTAGCCGAAAAAATTAATCGCTTGTCAGGAGGGCAAAGGCAAGCCGTCAGTCTTTTGATGGCAAGTCTTCAACCTGCAAAAGTTTGGCTTTTTGATGAGCACACTTCAGCACTTGATCCACAAATTGCAAAAAATGTTATGGAATTAACAACACAACTCATAGATACAAAAAATTCTGCAATCCTTATGGTTACACATTCTATGCAACAGGCTTTGAGTTATGGTAATCGCACGATTATGCTTGATAAAGGAAAAATTATTTTTGATGCAAAAGAAAAGCAACGCAGCACACTGACTCCAGAAAGTTTAATCAAGAAATTTTCAGCAATTACACAATCTCAGTTAGATCATGACAAGCTTTTGCTACAATAGATCGTAATTAGTAATACTGAGATCAATAGTATTATCAACGTCAATACGGTCTATAGTAATATCGCCAGAGGTTACATTCATTATATAGGCCAAATATGTATTCGTGCTACTTATAGCTACCATGGCTCCCAACACGCCCCCCGTATCATCGAGAACATTGGTTATAGAAAGGCTTGAATAATTAAGATTTTTTAACTGAAGAATATCAGATTGCTTATCAAAATCCATAATAACATCGGCATCGTTTTGATCACTAACCCCATCCACTGATCTGAAGTAAAATCTATCTACGCCACTACCACCATATAAAATATCTCTACCGCCGCCGCCCCACAAAATATCATTACCACCTTCTCCATAGAGTTTATTATCGGCTTCGTTGCCAAAAATAAAATCATCTTCACTACCGCCATAGGCTCTTTCAATAGTAACATCGCGTGCTATGGCAAAAATACCTTCCTTTTTACCATCGGGATTATCTTCAATTTTATTGATACGTCGACCTAAGTGATCCAATATTGGATCGTTTACACTTTTAACTCTACCCAAAAAACTGTGCTTACCCGCAGAGAGGTTAATTATCGCTTCTGAATTTTCATTAGACCAATCTATCGTATCATATCCCGCGACATCCCATATCGTTTCATAAACAAAATCATTTCCACTAAAATTATATACGTCATCGCCTATACCCGTATATATATTTTTCCCATATGCGTATTGTAACGCTGTTATGTCGTCTAACATATAGGTGTATGAGGAGGTATCATTTATTGAAGAGGCTGCTGGAGCACCGATATATGTATTATAAGACATAACTGAATATGGCAAGCCATCATAAGCTTCTTCCCTGTCTATACCTGTAATACCATCCTCGGGATGTAAGTGCCTAAGACCAACTGCATGCCCTAATTCATGTAATAAGGTATTAAAAAATATATCACCCTCGTTAGCGTTAACAAATTCAGTTAGTCTTTCGTTACTTAACCATATATCGCTAGAAGCATGGTAAGTAGAAGAAGTATTTATATCAATAGTAGCAGCAACAACTGGCAAAACGCTTTGATCGGTCAAACTAAATCTAATGTCTCCAAAAGTCGCAGCCTCCAAATCACTATCCTCTGTATCTTGAACCTTTATGAACTCAATACCACATACCTCATCCAAACGCTGCACTACTTTATCTATAACGGCTTCAAAACTGGCTTGTTCTTGATCAGTGAGTATAACCCGCTGCTCAACTAGATTCTGAAGGGATACAGAAGTATTTGAATAAGCAAAATAAGACAAAGATGTAGCAACACTATATGTAATTTGTATGGCTTCGTTTAGTTGATTTGTACCAATTTTTACTGCATTGTTTGATCCAGCAGTATTTGTGCGTGACCAAAAAGCTTGTAATAAATTCTCATTTTCAGCATTTGTAACTACAGTATAAGCACTACTAAGTATAGCAGTTCCCAAGCGAGAAGGTACACCATAATCAATACTACCCGTTATATCTATATCAACATATATATAACCCTGATCACCTGCCTGGTCAGCTTTTCCTTGCACAGAAAAATATAGCCCCGTTTCTAATAAAGTATCTTCAAAATCATGTAGTGCTAAGACATTACTATTGTGATTAACAGATATTGTAACTTTAAAATCGGAAGATATGCTAATGTTGAACAGATCAGACAGATCAGAATTTACATAATTTACACTTATATCATAATCGGCATTGCTTAAATTAATATCAAAACTAACACTTTCGTCTAAAGCCTCATTAAAGGTATGACTAAAAACGTTTGTGGCCACTTGCTTAATTTGTGAACTACTTGCAACATAAAAACTACCGTCATTCTTATACAGACTTAATTCATCGTAATTTTGCCCGCTACTAGATACAATTTGTGATGCAATATTTGTAACATTATTACCAAAATCTTCATAGGGATTAAATGTCTGTGTATTTTCATAATAATTGTTTCCATAGAGGTTAACAAAATACCGCAACTGACTTGTTTGATTACCTGCATCAAGTAATGCGAAACCCCGTTCCTCTTTACTCACTTCACTAGAAATCGTACCATCTGTTGCGTGCATTATTGTATAGCCAGCATTAACAAAAACTGCTTTAACTGAATTTGCAGATAATTTTTCTGCGTATATTTTTATAAAATCCGAAAAATAGGATGAGCTACTAATAAAATCTTTTTCTGTATCTGAACTATCAAAAATAATTTTATAAATTTCTACATATCCATCATCATAACTTACCAAAAGACGAAAATCATCAGAGCCTTCATATAAGGGCTTTATATCTATCTTTGTAACCCCCTGTTTCAGAAGGTTCAAAGTGTATAATGTGCTGACAGCATTACTCGTTGATATGTTATAAAATGTTATCATCCCCGAATTTTCGGCTATCGCTAATGTTTCCCTACCATTCCTACTGAAACTAGAGGAGGAAACGGCTGATGTTGTCTCATTTTGAATTAGAGTCCTCAATGTATTATGGCCTGTATATTCACCGTAGCTAGATGACTGGTTTTCATAGAATTTTACTTGCCCAGGGGGTTGCTCCGATAGTAAGGCTAGGTAATTAGTACCACTTGCAGAAGGTAAATTAGTATAAAAGAAATCGATAAGTCCCGTATCTGTAATATCGCGTAAATAATTGTCACTATCCTCAAGAAGCTGGCGTGATATGTTATTATTCGAATCTATCGTTAATTGAAACGGTATTATTGTATCATTTGTATAACCTACAAAAGCGGTGATCGTGTTCTGCGAATTGTCTTCTAAAATTTTTAAAAATTCTATATTAAATATATCAGTATCACCCAGAAATGGATTCTGTGCTTGTGTTAACTCTACAAATGCATTGGTTGAATAAACAAAAATTCGCACCTGACCACTACCACTTAGTGCTAAAAATTGTTTACCTGAATTGGTGAAAATTTTTGCTATATAATCATTTCCTGGTGTTATTGCACTAAAGGGGTTATTCGAATCTGCTGCTTCTTCCAGTTCCTCATTTATATATCTAAAATAGCGCATTTGCGAAGTGGTTACACCGACTAACCCTAGTATTCCTGTTGCGGGCTCGTTCCAAGCAACAATAGAGCTGCTATCTGTAAAATTATTTAAAAAGGCAGAATTAAACTGCTCCTCTATTTTCACTATATCAGCATTATCAAGTACTGTATCTGCTTCTACAACCGTACTACCACTTGGTATAGATTGCATATTAATTCTTATATCCAATTCTTGATTATTAGCTATGAATGTATCACCGTAGTTTGTATTTTTTAAGAATAAGAAATCGTCTTTATTATCACCATTTACATCAAAAGAGTAAAAAGAGATTATACGTTGAGTTTGTGTAGCGTCATTTGGGTCACTATACATAAATGAACTATTTATAATATCCAAAGAAGTAGAATCTTCAACAAAATAACCATTATCATAACTCACATAACTAAATTGATTATCGTTTTTATCAAAGGCTACAATATCTTTGTCGCCATCAATATCAAAATCCGTATCAACAAATAGCATACGTGTGGTAACATTACTTTGTTCAGAATAAATGTAGTCACTCATTGACGAGGGGATCACTTTTCTTGAGCTGAGCTGAATATCTATTTGTGAGGTGTCCGTTGTTTCATCAGTTGCATCTGCCAATTGCACTAATGCACCTCCTCCGCAACCGCCTAATGCAAAAAGCCAACCTGGGAAAAGTTTATGTTTAGGTAGGTATACAAAATTTTTCTTTCTATTTAGCATGTAACCATATCCAATCAAAACTATACTGAATTCAATAATTTAGTTTTTTTTTACTTGTTATTGTATCAATTATTTTCTTAATTTATACATTAATTCTATTATATTCACTGTTTACGTAGGAAAAAGTAAATCGCCAATTTAATTCTTTGATTGCTTCAAATTTTATTTATATTCTAAAACTAGTCATGCCATAATAATTTGAAAATTTAGTATTTTTTATATTCTAAACTTTAGACAAATCAGCTCTGTTAACCTTATTTTTTCAATCATTATTAATATAGATTATCTAGATTTGATAGTAAATAAAATTATATATTGCCACTTAATCTTAAATTAGTTCTTATGAAAAGTATGTTATATACACGTTTCTCATTTATTAAGCTTGCTTGTGTTTTAATATTTGGCTTTCTTATTCTGTTGATTTATCCTTCAATTAATACGCAGAATGCAAATAGTTTTGCTCACATAAGCCAAGATAATAATCTTAATAAATTATTTTTTGCTACATTAAAAAGAAACAAATCTTATCTAAGACAAGGGGCTAGCAGAAATCATAAAGTAATTTTACAATATAATAAGCGTCATTTACCCTTAGAAGTTATTGCGCGGCATAAAGATTGGTGGCGAGTAAGAGATTTTGAAGGTAATGTTGGCTGGATGTACAAACATTTACTATCTATAAATCAACGCATGGCTTTAATTAATCCATGGGCAAAAGAAGGATTTCATACAGTTTATGAAACACAAAACAGTATCAAACCTGTAGCACTACTAGAAAAAAAATTATTGGTTAACATCGTTTACTGTTCTGGAAAAAAATGTCGTATTGAGCATTCAAATGTCAGTGGATATATTGACCAAGATACACTCTGGGGAGTATATCCAAATGAAATTATATATAGCGAGTAAAGAGTTAATATAAAATATTTGAGTTAGCTATATATAAAAATGACAGGTTTAGCCTGTATGATAATAATGGCATTGATTTTATATAAGATAAATCCAATATGTTATGTCTTTGCCTTTTCTTTATTTTTAATTTTTCTTTCTATAAACTTTCTTACCCTGAACACATTAACTTCAAGTGGTGAGAATATTTTTGATAAATGTAAGTAAAGATTTACTTGGCTAACATCCTGATTTACTACTAGAGTAGAATATGCAATAATATTCCAATAATCTCCTGCTAATGGATTTAACTTTACTGACTCCAAATAATCTCCCAATTTAGAATAGTCATAGGCGCTAACCATGTTTATCAATTGATGATTAATTATTCTTTGTCGTTTTATTGTCGTATAATCATCAAATTTTGTTAAATTTAAATCATATGACTTTTGAATATTTAGATCCCTCTCTATATAATCTGTTACAAAAACTTGGTAAAGTAAGAATAAGTTACCAACTAAAAACAATAAAGTTACTAAGACAATAACTGTTCTATTTATTTTTACTAACAGAATATTCATAGCTTTTTTCGGTACCATAATAACCGTAGTACTTACCTTCATTTATTTTAATCTTTGTAAATACAATGCCTAACGTATTCTCTTTCAATTCAGGCGATGAATTTATCACAGATGCTATTAAACCTTTATCAGTAACACCCCATTCGACTACATATAACACGCCATCACTGACCTTTATATACTCCCGTGTATCCTGTGTGTACAACAGAGGCGAAGAATCTATTATGATTAAATCATAAAGTTTAGATTTCTCCCTTAAATAATTTTTCATTTTTTCTGATGCTAGCTTTTTAGTGTATTGTATATTTGTAAGACTACCCATGCAGGCAAAATGCAGATTATCCAAAGTTGGCGTATGATTAATAACTCCAATTTCATCATCACCATAGAATAAATAGTCAATAATACCTTTTTGAATATCAGGTAAGAATTTCTTTGCCAAAGCGGGGTTTCTAATATCCCCATCTATGAGTAGAACTTTTTCACCTGTTTGCGCTGCATAATTTGCCAAATTCATCGCCAAAGTCGACTTGCCTTCATTAGGCACTGTTGAAGTAACTGTAACTATTTTAGCCTCTTCTTCACTGTTACTATATTTAATATTCAATCTTAGATTTCTTATTGCTTCCGCATAGTTTGAGAATGGTTCTGTTAGACATTTATAAAAAATTTCATTCGGAATAATTGTATTAATTTTATTTTTATCCCTATAATTCTTCCAGTAATTAATGAACCTACTCCCACCTATTATTATTTGCGGAATTTGTCCAATAAGATCTAAGTCCAAATTGTTATTTACATCCGTCTCATTATACAGACCAACATCAAACAAACTTATTATTTGAATGACAACAAGCCCCACAAAAAGGCCTAGTAAAATGGAAATTGTAAATATTATAAATCTATTAGGATGACTAGGGTTAATAGGCGTAATTGGTTTATTAATTACGCGTACGACTGGCTCATGTGGCACGAGATCCGCTGAAACCTCTTTAGTTCTTTGTAAAAAAGCATTAAATAAATTTCTATTAGTCTCTACCTCTCTTTCTAATTCTCTTAATTTTACTGCTTTTTTATTTAATAATCCACCAGTCCCTGTTAGGTTTTGTAAGCTCTCCTCTACCGACTTCCTCCTACTTTTAGCAACTTTATAATCATTCTCTGCCGCTAAAACCATTTTATTAGTTTCCGCTTTAATTTGAGATTGTATTTTTTCTCTTTTTACTTTTGCACTAATTACATTAGGGTGCCTATTACCATATCTATTACTTAACTCAGTCTCTGTCCTTTTTATATCAAGAAGCTGTGAGTTTAAGCTTGAAATTGTTCTTGAATATATTGAATCTGGCAAAGCTAGAACACTTTGCGTATTTACTATTTCCCTAACTTGATTATATTTCGCCAAATATTCCTCTTCTTTAGCTTTAGCATCAATGAGTTGATCGTTAAATTTTACTATTTGCACCTCATATAATTTAAAGCCAGCAAAATTTTCAAGTTTATTGTCTACTTTAAATTTCTCAACTGCAATTTCTGAATTATTTAAATCAGCCTTTAAACTAGCTAAACGGTTAGAAAGCCAAGCACTTGCATTTTTACTCGCTTCATATCTGGCTTCAAGGTGATCTAAAACATAAACATCTGCTAAGATATTTGCAATTGTAAATGCCATTTCAGGATTATACCAAGAAAATTCCACTTGAAGCTTTTTACTATTAAATTCTAGATCAGTACTAATATTAGAAATAAGAAGAAGTCTTAAACTCAATTTTTCTGAATAAATATTTTTACTATTACTCGATTTAGTAACTGTACTGTTTTCTTTACCTACAGATAAAATATTCCCAACACTCTTTAACTGTTTCCATATTTGCAAGAAAACATTTCCCTTACTTCTAGCTTGGTTTAATAGAAAAGAGGCACTAATACCCTCTTGCTCAAGCCTATCTATAACCTTATCTACAATTAATGATGAGACAATTAATTCAGCATGCTCATTCATTGTAGATCTACTATGTTGAATATTTAAAATAGGTTCAACTGGCGATGTATTGGTATTATCATTAAGCATAATATCCATTGTAGTGCTATACAATTTTTGCGTTGTCTCTACATAAATATTGCCTAGAAAAAGAAAAATGAACACACTAAGAAATAATAATGATTTTTTTAGATACACAAGTAATAGATAACTCCGAATCCAATTATCTGTATCATTTTCTATATTAGAAATGGACATATTATACCTCTCATCTTAGGAATACCGAGTCACTAAGTCAAAAAAATAGAAATGCTAATATATATTAACATTTCTATTTTACTACTATTTAAAAGACTTATTAATCAAAAAAGCAATTAATATTTCAAATTTACGGAAACACCTACGAAGTGATTTTTAGAATCATCGGTATTGTCCCCTGAATCAACTTTTGTAAATTTATAATTCGCACCCAAATCTAAATACCTATTAACATTATAACTTGCTGATAAATATGGAGTATAGACTCTATCCTTTCTACTTAAGCTAGCATATTCTGTTAATTGAAAATCAAAACCTGGTGATAAATTAATGTTATTTCTCAGTTCGTAATCAACAGAAGTACCTAATACATAAACTCTCTTTGAGCTAGCACCTGCTAGTGATGTGCTAGCAGAATTAGTTGACCCCTTCAAGTTCACTGTAGCCTTAGGCGAAACTAAATATTGAAGTGCCATTCTCACTACAACTGAATTATCGTCACTATTTGCAGTATTATCATATTTTGTATTTGAATATCCTAAGCTTACATTACCTTTTAAAATACTAGTTAAGTTCAAATTAACACCTGCACTTCCTACAATAGACCTATAATCTTGGTTAACGTTGCCCAGCAAATATTTATAATCATATTTAGTATAAGCACCCTGTCCAAAAATCTGTATACCCTTTTTTAGTTCATATCCTATTCTAAGACTTCCACCATAAACACTGTTGTCTCTAACGTCTTGATCTACAACATTACCAGAAACATCTGCAACATCCCTATAATTATTTGCCATATAGCTTCCAGTTACCCCTACTGAAACCCTACTAAACGTCTTCTCCACGATTAGACTTGTTGCATATGTCATACTACGTATTGTGTCTTGAACTTGATCAGGAAAATCAGAAGAGTCTGGCTGAGTATGGTTTATTTTTGCTGATATAGTTGGCGTAATTATCAAATTACCTTTAAGCGCCGCTACAGCAGTTAAATCCGCATTCATATTAAAATTGTCAAGACCGCTATTTTCAAAATACTTAACGTACTTACCACCTACGTTAGACACTAAAGATACAGCATCCGACTTTGAAACAAATCTTAAATTTGGATTAACACTAGAAATAAAACTTGATACAGAATTACTACTTGTACCATAGATATTAGTAGAGTAGCTCAGATCTGTTGACAATGTTGGAAAAAGCCTAATATTTGAGTCTTTACCCAACTTAACACCCTCAGCATCAGTCGCTTTAACCTTTTCTGCAACAGGCACGTTTGACGATGATGTTACGCTTCCTGAAGATTCCTCCCCCTCAACTGGCCTTCTAAGATCCGTTGAAGTTAATCCTTCATCATCACACACTACTACCCCTTCCTCCTGAGAAGAATAGTCGACATAACAATTACTAGGCATAGGCCCGATATGTTTAGATAGCGGTGTACGCGTTTGCGCGTAAGAATTTGTATTTACGCCTCCTATCAACGGAACTATCAGTGCTACTAGTGTCAAAGACCTAGTAATTAAGTTATCAAACGAAAGGCATAACTTAATGCCATCTTTATTCAGTATTTTACTATTTTCTAATCGAGACATATCGTCCAAACATTCATTCATTTGCATCCCTTTCGTAATTATACATCTATAGTCTCTCAACAATTTAACCGTGCACTAATAATCTCTTTAGACACCACCAGACCATCATTTACTGTGCACTAGCATTGACGGCTGCCTCAGCCTCAATGACCAGTTTCTGCAACTCTTCTACTTCATCAATAACTGAATTTGCTAGATTTGAAACTTCTATAGTATCATCACGCCCAGAACCACCAGGAACTGTGCCTGTCTGAAGAACAACTATAATACTTGTTGCGTTTTCACTAGTGCTACTCCTTAAATCTGAAACAAACTGAGTCAAAAACTCCTTATCGGCATCAAGTCTAACTGCAGTTATAACTTCACCTAATTCCTTATTTTTGCCTTCACGCTCAAGTTTCTCAACTGTACATTTAACTGCCTTTGATACATTTTTGCGATACGCACCAGAGAGCTTACTTGTTGCTTTTAAAAAACTTCTGGCTTGGACTGGATTGCTAGCCATAACTGAACATGCCCTAGCAGATGCAGCTACACCTGCTGCATTAGTTTTTTGCATATCCTCAAGCACTTTGACAATTGCCGCTGCTGATGTCTGCGCATGGGCATATGACATACTGGAAACGTACCCCAAGCATGCTATAGTAGCTGCCACAAACAAACTTTTCTTAATTCCGATCATGTAAACCTCTCTTCATTTAATACTAATAATTTTTTGTTCACTAAAATCTTAAAATTCTAAACTACTTTTAATTTATAGCCTGGAGCCTACCACGTTCCATTAATCAACAACTAGCATAAATTTTTAATCTGTCAACATACTAAAAACACTACAAACAAGTTATACACTGCTAATTAACACATTATCAATCCTCTTGTCTAGACTTTTTTATAGTTTTTCTTTTATTTAATTTATTTTATTATAATTTGTTTAAATAAAAAATTAAATTTTTGAATATTAGTGCGGAAATATTTTTGGCAAAATCAAAGCATACTTATAGCAAAATAATTAACAAGAAATTTTTCTAACTATACATGATAATGAATGCAAGATCCGTACCATTTTTATTTAGTAGAAGGCAAATCGCCTTAGCCCAATCTTGAACATATTGTAACAAGCAAAATTGAAGAGGGGCATAGGTTAAAAATTTTATAAGCGACCTTATGGAGTTAATGTATTCTTGCTATAAAAACCTTTTACAAACTAGAAAATTAAGAGAGTATGAATGTGCCATCGGATATATAGTTATCTAAAACTGTATCGGAAATGCCTATAAAAGCAATTTCTACTGCATCAAAATTCCCATAAGATATTGACGCGCTCCCATTACTCACACCATTAACAGTAACAAGAGACGTTGTAACGAAATTTGCAATATCTGAATCAGCTGTATCTGCGGTGAGGTTATTTGCGTCATAACCTAAGCCAATTAAAAGATTGCTGATGTCTATTTTATCACCTTGTGATACAGTGAAATCACGTATCGTATCACTGCCTGCATTATCGTATAGATAATGGAATGTATCAGCACCTGCACCGCCAGTAAGAGTATCATTACCTCTGCCACCGTAAATCTGGTCATCGCCATCACCACCCGTAATTGTATCATCACCTGCTAAAGCATGG
>JAPKNN010000010.1:0-84531 GCA_040266715.1 Paracoccaceae bacterium | reverse complement strand
GATACACTCACCGCCAATAATAACGCTATCGCAACAACTTTCCATGCTTTAGCAGGTGATGATACAATTACGGGTGGTGATGGCGATGACCAGATTTACGGTGGCAGAGGTAATGATATTCTTGCAGGTGGTGATGGAGCTGATACATTCTATTATCTATATGATAATGCAGGCAGTGATACGATAAATGATTTCAATCAATCACAAGGTGATAAAATAGACATAAGCAATCTTTTAATTGGCTTAGGTTATGACGCAAATAACCTCACCGCAGATACAGCTGATTCAGATATTACAAATTTCGTTACAACGTCTCTAGACGGTAGCAATGGCGTTTTAACTATCACAAATGGTAGTTTTGGCAGCGTAGATATAACATTTGAAGGTATTTCCGATACAGTTTTAGATAACTATATATCCGATGGCACACTCATCTTGAGTTGATCTATACTTTTGTTAAGCTTCTTGATACACTCTTACATCGTCAATTACTGCTTCAATTTTAACAAGGTTACCACGTGGTATCACTTTACGTACAATGGCATCAACTGCATAATTCTGTTTTTTCCCTATAACATAATGCGGATATTCGCCCTGTGAAAATTTTGGTGTAAAATCAAGAAATTCGTTTAAAATAACATTACGCATGTAAACAGATTTAACAGAGTAAGCTCCTTTAGGTTTTCCATCAACATCACGTAATAAAATTACATAATCATCTGAATTTTTAAGTTTTATATCGGAATCTAATATTAAAGTTTTTGTATCCTCTTCATAAGCAATTATATCACCACGCACGAATCCCCAACCTGGCATCTCGTGTGATACTTTAATTAAATCACCAAATTGAACATTTAGTCCTTCCAATTCAGTTGTGAAATGAATATTTGTTCTGCGATAGCTATTAGCCCTTGCCATGTAATTACATTCACGTTGGGCGTGTTCTTGGTTTGTAATGCCAAATAAACGTATGCGTGTTGATTTACTACCTGTACCATCTAAACACGTTTTTACAGTCTTTTGTTTCCATATCTTTGCATCATAATATTCTGCCTCTATATTACCTGAGGGTTTGTCACTTGCCATTATATAAGACAATGAAAAACTCCCCTTTACAATGTTTCTATCGCTAAACATTTGCACGGCTGTTAATTGCTGCGTATCTCTAACAAAAGAAATTCTACCGCTTTGATATACAGGTATAGAACGTGCACATTTCGCTATATCTTGTAACACTTGCCATAATGTCTTTGAAGTATCAAAAACACCATTAAACTCATCTCCTTGAGAAGAACAATGCTTTTCTAAATTTTGTAAACTTCGCAAATCAAAATCTCTATCATCTAATTCCCCTCCATAAACCGGGTTCTTTAAAACATCTGCCAACGCCCACGCAATTGAATTTGTTGGTTTAGGCTCTGTCCACTGGTCGTTTTCATATATTGGTAATTTACGCTGAATAACAGTGTTAATCCTCAAATTACTTTGAGTTAAAATTTCTGTTGCCTTAATTGTCATAGCTAATAGAGTAACATCGGGAGGACGCGTTACATCAACTATATTACCCTTAATTCCCACGATGTATAACTTATCGGGATTAGATATATCAGTTGATGCCTTGTTAGTACGACGTAAGCGCACTTGCCATCGTGACGCATGTGGAAATGCATAGAGGCGGGTAAAATATTGTGCAAATCCTATAGCATTGTTAGAAAATTTACACTCAGTGTTAATTTGCTTGTAAAATTCTGTAATCTTGTATCTATAAATTGTACGATGCTCACTTTGAAAATATTCACCCAAGTATATACGCGTTTCATTAATGTATTTCTTTTCAGCATATTTATCCCAATTGTCAGAATAAACGATATTACTCGGCCAAGTCGTTATTGTATTGCTTGCGGTTTTTAAAATATATGTTTTTGTTACTGTTGCATAAGATAATTTATTTAAATTAATAATGTCGTTATTAATAGGCAGGGAATTATTATCAATTTCTCTAGCGTATATTTCCCATTCAACAACACCGTTTAGACCTTGAGGTAAAGAAAAATCAATTTCAATCGCGTCTGTTTTTGTATCAGAATTGTTGACTGTATACCAACCTAACCACCTTTCGTCTATTATGTCTGTGGTATCAACATTTGATAGATTTTGTTCCTCGTTGCTTCCTCTCATTTCAAAAAAACTTACTTCAGAAACAACAGTTTTAAAATCATATCCTATAAGCTTATCGTTTGGAGACATCCAGTTATAAGCAATTGATGTATAGTTTTCTAATGGTGTATCATCAACATATATTTGTGCATTTTCAGTATCAAAATAACCTTGTCCTATACAAAATAATACGTGTAAATATTGTTCATTATCAATATAGGAGTGGTACGGCGATGCTGCAAAATCAGGGTATATCTTATGCCTACCATATTGTACTGGTATAACACTTCCAATGCGTGCTTGATTAGCTTGTGCCTGAATGGAATAAGTAGGACTTGGTTGCTCAATATTCGCAAAGTCTCCAAAAGAATGTGAAACGGGAGGTAGTATGGCATTTACAGCTAAGGCACCTATTGCGCTGGTTGTTGCCGTAAGTGTACCTGATAAAGCATGACTTGTAATCCCTAATGCTCCAGGAAGTGCAGAGGAAAGTGCTAAAACACTTAGCATTGCAATTGCACGCGATGTCCCTCTTCCTTCACCACCTTGTAAAGGGTAATATGTGAAAGTAATAATATCTATTTCTTTGGGTATATAATCCGCCCAATATTTACGCAATAGACTTAATCCATTAATTTGACAAATGAAGGGGATTGAAGTTTGTAATTTATTGTTCTTAACAATTTCTTGAATTGTTTGACTTACTTTCGTATTTATGATGTAAGGGTAGCTCTTTTTATCAAATAATGGAGCTTGTGTAATAGTAATGTACATATAATTTCTTTCTTTAAGCGTTCGGCATATTTTAATTATACCAACAGGACACTTTCATATAGACATAAAAAAACTGTATTTCAGAACAAGTCTAAATTGTTGGTATATAAAAAGAAAAATTAATTTGAAAAAACCAAATGGAAGAAAGCAGAAGTTTTATATGGGCTTATTATCATAATTTATGTTTTTAACTTTGTAATACTGATGGACCTCATAGCCTAGAGTATATAAATTGTCTGGTTTGGTAAATATCACACCACTCTTTTCTATGCAATGAAGAACACCTTGCAACTCTTCTAACCATATTCCAACGTGGACAGGATATCTTCCTTGTTTCATAACAACAGCACATCCATCAATTGGCTTCGTAATTGGAGTAAAATATTGCTCTTTAATATTCATAAAGCTTCTTCGACTTTTAATTGCATCTTTACCATCATACTCTAATGGCAAACCATCAATCTGATAATGATTGCGCCATATTCTTTTAACAAAATTGTAACAATCATTTTGCCCTGCTACCCATGGTAGTCCAATATAGTCATTAGAAAAATGCATAATTCTTTATAATCTTCAATTTTTATGAACAAGATGTACATTAGTATTTACGGGTTAAAAAAGATATTATGCATTTACCATAAATATACTACTACTCTGCTAGAATAATTAAGTCTCATGCAAAACAACAATGAATCTAGTTTCGCATAATGGATGCATTAATTTCCTAATCCTACATAATCACTTAAAGTATACTTTTCTGACGGAAAGCTATTATTACCCACGGTTTTAACCTTGCATATTCCTGACATCTGCAATGGTGTAACAACCACATCACGTAAAATAAATTGTAGCGGCCTTAGCATTGCTGGAGTCGTTAAATCATTAAGGGTATAAGCTCTATATTTTACTAATACATCATCATTGCTTTGGCTAGCTTTTTGTAAAGATGCCATCAACTCACGTCCAACATTATCAATTGTTAAGACAAGCTCAGGTATAGGCGTTGTATCAATAGAAGGCATATCAAGTTCAAATGCAAAACATAAAAAATCAACCTGCTGACCTGTTTCAAGAATTGCTGACATTTTTTGTTGCCCTTTTTCGTTAAGATCATCGGGACGGTAATCTGCCACCACATAAACAGTTTTATCAAAAGCAGGGTGACTTATTTCTATGGTATGAACAATACGCATTTTGACTGTTGCTGAGGCATACGCCTCTTGTAAAGCTTGTGTTAAGTTTGGATCTGTCATTATCCTTTACTCATTATTTTGGGTACAATCTTTTCTGCCGAACGTCCTACCACATAGCCCCCTAAACCAATTTGTAACAATGTCCATGCTTGCGGAGCTAAAGGGCTAGATAAAATAGCAAAGCCATCACACACGGCTAAAAACAAAAAAGTAAGCATGGCTATGGGTCGCCAGCTGCGTTGTAACCAGCTTTGACCTTGTGCCTCTGCTTTTATAATAGCCGTTTTGGATTCAAGTAATTGCTTTTCATAATCTAGGGCTTGTGCCATTTGCCTGGCTTCCAAACGTTTAAGCTCTATTTTGGCAGCGTTTTTTTCTTCATCCGATGTAAAAGCGGTATCAATTACCTTTTCAACACCGCTAAAAAACCAAAAATACTCATGCTACTCTCTTAATTCAAAATGCGGTAAATCAATAAAGCTTTGGTCTTTAAAATCATTGTCACTATCCCAATCACCACCCCAGCGTAAATCAATACCCATTTGTGTGGCAATACCTTTTACAAGACCACCAAAATAACGAAATCTATCCGTGTCTTTCCAGTCAATTGGGTAAGGCACAACATCAATAGTAAGTGAGGGAGCATGATTATGCTTGCTCTGCCCTGCTTTAACTTTTGAATAGCCTGTACGATACAATTCATCTTGTCGCTCGTGGCTTCTATGCCCTTCAACAATCGTGCAATCATAATGTTTAATAACTTCACGCATAAGGCGTTGTATACGCTCATCGCAGGTGTGTAATTTGTCTAGTGAGGCTTGGCTATAATGTGGCATAATTTTATCCTTCCCTACTTTCGTTATATTTTGTAATTCCTACATACAATGTATACATACTTAAAATAGTGATACCAAAATCTTTCCCCAGCCAATACGGCATTTCTGTATTTGTAGGCGATATTCCCGTAAGGATGGTATACCAGCTTCTATACGCTTGTCCCATCATACCAATAGCCACAACAGACAAGCCTAATCTGTGCCATGTAGGGGCTATGTGGTAGGCTTTGTTTTTCACTAATATCAATATAATAATAAAGGTTGCTACAGGGTCTAATAGTGCAGTAGACCACACAATAAAATTGTCAAACATAATCTATTTTCCTATAAACATTGATGTTATTTTATTCATAATCTTGTCGGAATGTTCAAATAAAAAACCAATAACTGTCATGCCAAACATACCCACCATAAAGGCAATCGGTTCATGGAACTGCGTTAAGTTAAAAATATGCATTAAGGGTAAGGTAAAATAATAGGCCGAAGCCATACCCACTAAAATGGCAAGAACAGAGCTTTTTAATGAAAGGTTTTTAATGTATGCCAAGCTTACAATACCGCCCACAAAGCCAGCCACTGCAATAAGTATTTTATCGATATACGCTTCCATAATTATCCTTCTCCTTTTATGAATGTATACAATCTCACGCCTGCGTAAAAAAACAGGCTTTTAAAACGTCCACAATAGCACCGCATAGCCCTATAAAAAGATCTGTCACAATCCGCTCTGCAACTTATATATGGTGGAGGATTACCTTTTCTCCATACATGCAATAAATAATCATGCAATATAGCAGCCCGCATACCATCTTCGGTGGGTGAAAACCACACACGTAATATTTTGGGTATGCTTAATCCATCTGTTACAAATCCAGCTGGAACAGTTGCATGGAAAGTACGACCGAGCAAAAGATGCTTTACCTTAACATCTATGTCTAATCGATATACCTTCTCGCCACTACCTTTCAAATAATTGGGGTAACCTTTGTCGCCTTCTTCTATTAACGTCACCTCAAGCATGGGTTAGTAATTCCTCTATCTTTTGGTTAAAGGCCGTAACAATTTTTTCTATATCATCTTCTTTTGCAGCCGTTTTTATGTCATCTATGGCTTTGCGTTTTATTCCTGCAGCATGACCAATAAATTTTTCATATTGATGCAAACGGTCAATAATAGTGGTAGCTAATTCCTCCACTGTTTCACCCGTTACCGTTGCTTCTAATGCAAGCATGTTTTTTTGTTCATCACTTGCATTATCTGCTAACACGGCTTGAGCAGCTTGAGCTTTTGTTGTCCACGTGTCGCGTTCTTCTATGGTGGCATTACCCGTAGCAAGGCGTAATATACGGGCATGTTCGGCATTAATACGTTGACTTGTTATAATCTTTGCCATTGCAAGGCTTAAACTAACAATATCCTTTTTGCTTAAAACTTTTTCCGCTTCTAGCTTGTAGCTATTTTTTATAATTTCACCTGCATCATTGCGGGCGGGCTCTTGTAGCATATCTGGTGTCATACAGCTAATTACCGTTCCATCATCACACTGTAAGGTAAAATAATTATCGGCATCATAGGTTAGTGTTGGCATAATGTTTCATCCTATTTATTTTTACATATTTTTATATGTGGCACCATTAAGATACAGAGCGTTGGTTTGTGGTGCCCCGCCAAAATTGGCACCATATCGCAGTGCATCAAGATTTTTACCTGTGATACTAAGCGGGTCGGTTGTTGCATCAATATTGCTTCCGTCAATGCGTTTAAAACTTACATTGCGATAGCGTACAAACAACGCTCCATCACTGCCATAATGGTCGCCTCCATTGGCTTCTTGTGCAATAGTTAGGTTGTTTCTATCTGTGCGTATCTGCCCGCCAAAATAATCAAAAAAACCTACACAGCCATATCCCCTAAACATAGGGTTTACATTGTCTTCGACTTGCAAATAATTTCGTTTTGGATCTCCCCATGATTGTATTCTAAAATGGGTGCCCAGTAATATTAATGTCTGGTCAAAAACAATTCTTGCACCACTACGAAGCTTTATAAAAATGTGTTTACTGCGTATGTGGTTAAATTGTGAGGTTAAAAGGTCAAAATCACCCTTGTGCGATAAACTCCACATGTGCCCCTATAGGGGCGTTATTAATGGCATCATAACAGGCCTGTGCAGTATTTTTTACAACGTTATAAACCGTTTTACTAGGGTTGGTATTATAGGCATCAAATATAACATTTTTGGCATCTATTAGAATATTATTGATTTGCGTTTCATTGGCTAAAATATTATTTCTAGATACTTCTGCATCAAGTAGTAATTTTGGTAGACTATCATGTTTTATACCATTTATTGTATAATTTTCATTATTACCTACCATATTCTGGATAAGACCAACATAGGTTTTCATCTTTTCTAACGTTTGCTTAAATTCTGCTACTATTTTGTCTATTGTCATAATCTGTTCCTTGTAGAAGGTGTAGTATTTGTTTGTTTAGATCCCTTATCTCTGACACATGCGTACAAATCTGATACTCTACTTTTGACATTAAAGAAGAAAAAGATTTCTGTAATTGCGCAGACACAGCATAAGTATTACCTCCTCTTTCCCTTGTTACCTTGTATCCTGCTGTAAATTTTACGTTAGTGCCATTTTGTTTAGTAGATGGCTCGAAATTAATCTGAAAATCTTTAGTAGCACTTTCTAAAATGACATTATAAAAATACTCAAATACCGCAAACTGCTGTTCATTAAACAACCAAGAACAGAAAATTATATCGGGCCTAGTTTGGTATAATTTTCTATCTCTAGTTTGTCCAGTTTCCATAGAAGTTGTGATTTTATTACTCGTGACCTCAACTTTATATGATTTTAGCTCTGGGTAAGGTAAAAAATTAGGCCAGTAAATCATGTTTCTTACTTATTGTCCTTTTCTGTTTAAATGATATATATCTTTAAGCACGTTGCCGATATGTGACTTTTCTGTATTAATTTTTGATGCAATGCCTTTATCAATTTCCTCAAGCAATACATGCATATTTCTATTTTCATCTTGCCGCGCTGAAACTTCAATGGGATCTTTTGTATATGTTGAAATTGTCATGTTAAATACAGGAGCGGATATTTTAGAATTTACACCCAATTTACCTTCCGCAGTACGTGATAGTGGTGTTATTGCCTCTGGGCCTGCTTCACCAATGAGCGCTGCTGGTGTTAATGTAGGGCTATCTATAATTCCTCCTTTAGCAAAAGGCGTAATATTGAGCGATGAAAGCCCCATGCCTAGTAAATTAGGTGTATGTGGCTTCATATCATATCGAAATGGATTACTATCCGAATTAAAAAAATTACCTACAAGAAGCGATAAAGCTTTTTTTATAGATTTGCTTAACAAATTCATATGACTTTGCCCTTTAGTAGCAAATAGGGATAAACTACCATAGGCTTTTTGTATGTTTTTGTTAAAATCGTTTACTAGTAATGAATTAAGTTTTTTTGTTTCAATATTTAGCAATTTAATTTTTTTTATCTCATTCGATGAAATACTGTTTTTTTTATCAAAATTTTTGGAAATTATATTTTGTTGTTTTTGAAAATTATTTCCCCTAGTATTGCGTTGTATTTGTTCTATACTGTGAAAAAATAATTTTTCAAATTCTTTCACTATAATTTCCTGAACGTCCTGTTTTTGCATAATTATATGTCACTCTCATCAGTATATTCAATTCCTCAAAACATTAATGATATTAGACATTGATTGATCGTGTATATGAGACTGTTTTGTATTTTTTTTATGAAACAAACGCATATACTCCTCTACAATAATCTGAATCTCAATAAGGCTTGAGTGCCAAAATTGTTGTGGTGTCCACCCTAATTGAATTACAGTAAATGTAAAAGGCGTTTTAATCTGGCTTTCTATTGAGACACTTTCTCCTTTGATGAGACAGCCTCCTGCTGTCTAATTTCTTCACTTTCCTCTATTTTTTCTTTCCCACCATTAGCTAAAAAAACAATATATTGTGCAGCAACTTGAAAAATCTCAAAAAAATGTTCCTGTAACAATTTTTCTAATTCTTGTTCTGACCTTCCTGTCGCCTGCGATAAAATATATAGTCCCGCTTGTAAATCAAGGTTTTCTATTGAATTGGCAGCTGTACGCAAACCACCAAAACGGGTATTAATGTTTTTGAGGGCAAGCATAGTAGCTTTTAAATGAATATATTCACCGCCCAATTTTATACATTTTTCTCCCCACATATTTTCGTGTCCTTTCAAATATATTACGTTGGTAACGTTTCTGTAATACGTGTTTGTATTTGTATGCTGATGTTTGCAAAAATAATATCATTAGCACCATTTATTTCCGTATTAAATGTTGTAACTAAGCCTTTAAAATAAAATTTTGTTCCACTTTTTGTGAGTGTATCTGGTAATTCTATTTCAAAATTACATCCTTGCTGACAATGTAATGCTTATTTTAGTTTTTTTTGTCCTTTATCTTCCATATTAAGCGCAACACGTATTTCTAATGTTCCGGGATTATAGTTTCCTTTTGCTTTACTAACATATTCATCCGATAGCGATTGGTATGTTATCAATTCATACTCTTCGCCAAATTTACTTATTGATGATACTTGTCCTATGTCGGTATAATCGTCACTGATATAATTATCTTCGGATTCTCCAATACGTATTACGGTTCCTGCACCTGATAAAATCATTGTCATATAAAATCCTTTTTGTATAATTCCATTATTTGCTTATCTCTCATTTGAAGGTTTTCAAGATAGAGTTATATAAGACCTCATAAATTTATAGCTAATTTTAATGAGGCTTTTATTGTGTGTTGTGTATTCGCTTCTATAGATTGCTCTACAATACGTACCCGTATTTTATAATCATTGTTTGCAGAACATAATGTTTTCTGGAAATGATTTTGCAGTAAATTTATATAATGTCTTAGAATAATCTTATCGTTATCAAGTGCATATATGTCTATATCAAAATCAACAGGGTAAAATGTTGAATTAAAAAAATAGGCTGGCCTGCTACATGTTTTTGTTATAACAGCGTAAGGAGGATAGGCATTTTTTGGAATGTCATCATATAATATAAAACCAAGAATATTGGAAAATTGTAACGCTATTATTTCTCTGATAATTTGTTCCATTCTTATCTCATTGTCATCAGGCAATAGCCTCAATAATTAACCATCTTCCTGTTTGTGCATCACACACAACCTCTTCTATTGTCATAATAACATCTCTTTTATTATGCTTCCAAATGATCAACATGCCACTTTGAATCTTCTTGTCAGGTTGATGTCTTATAACAATTCTATACATTACCCCATCTCTGAATTGAGCGTATTGCGGTTTTTTTTAGCCGCTAATGTTGTTATTTCTGCATTACATAGAACAACCAATTTTTTTTTCTCAAAAAGTTTTCCTGTTAATTCATCGGTTTTATATTCCACACTATGTACGCTTATAGGGTGACGTAAACGTATATTATTAAAATTATTATGCAGATCATTAAACGGAGTCATATAAGCGATATCTTTTGTATGGTTGCATTAACGTTAGGACTGCTCGGGGTATAGCGTGCGTACGATATGCCTGTGCACATCTGTTGTCGTAATAGTAACTAACGAGCATGAATACAGCCTGTTTTAAATCTTCTGGAAGTTCCTGTATTGTTTCTGCTAGGCCAACATTTATACCCCATTGCATTGAGAGGAAATTACCTATTCTTTGCTTGAATTTCTCTACGTTAAAAATATGAATAGCGGGCTCTTGTGCATTATCTATATACGCATAATCGTTTATATTGTTGATATCTTGTTTATGCTGCTCGTAAAAAATACATAGATAATCAATTTTGCAAATGGGCTTTCTATTTATCGTTATGAATCCTCTAGCAGGCAGATCGTATAAAGTTTTTTGTATACGACGCTTGCGTATAGTGAAGTCAAACTGTACTTCTAACGAAGTAAGGGCAAACAATAATAGTCTATCTAACAAGTTATCATCTGCATTATGACTAATGTGACAATAATGTTTCAGAGTTTCCCTATCAATAGTAGATATAGTAAAAGGAAGTATAGTTTCAGTCATATGTATCTCAAAAATAGGTAGTTGCTTCATATTTCAATCATTACGATCAAGCATATTTCAGCAACTACCACTTAGTATTTTGTTTAGGAAAATTTTAAGAGTTTGATTGCATCAAAATCCTGTACGCCTCCACCTACACGTTTTGTTGTATAAAACAAAACATATGGTTTTGCTGTAAACGGATCTCGCAATACATGGGTATCCAAACGATCTGTTATAAGGTAGCCACGTTGAAAATTTCCAAAGGCTATAGCAACTTCATTATCCTTAATATCGGGCATTTCCTCACACTCTATAATTTTATAACCAAATAAGTGTGGGTGCTCAGATGAATCTTGCTGTAACAGATAAGATCCATTTGCATCTTTCATTTTACGAATAATTGCTAGAGTTCTCCTATTCATAATGAAGTGAGCATAAGATCTATAACTTGGTTTTAGAGCATATATAAGCTCCAATAGTATATCTGAAGAATTAGTTGGACTAAAATCACCACTTACACCTGTTTTAAACACCTCAATTTTTCCCCAACTCCCCTTACCTACGTCAACTTGCGGATAAGACAGGAAGCCTTTTGGCATATTAGTACCAGTTCCTGAAATAAATGCTTGCGTTTCTTGCTCAGCAAATACACTACTCACTTCTCTGGCCAGCCAGCTTTCTATATCTATAGCTGCATCGTCTAGCATACTCTGTGTTGCCATCGGCATAGCGTAGAGTTCCGCAGTAGGAAATTTAAGTTCTATAATCTCATTATTACCTAATTGAGGGCGCGGTGCCTTTTCTCCTACCCAGCCAGCTTTTGGTAAAACAGGCATTGCTAATTTATTAAATGAGGCCCCGTTTATCTGCTGCTTGCTTGCAATTGAACGGATAGGCGAAATATTTTCTAATATTTCATTAATACCTTCCTCCGCGTTTTGTGTTAACACCACCCCCTCTTCTTTCAAGGATGACTTACTTGACAGCGGTGTATTCATATCCAAAACTCCTTTACGTAAATACGCATTAAAGTTATGTGAATGATGTGTTTGCTGTGCTAAGCCTGTTCTAAAAGGTCTAGAATTTTGTATTATCGTTTTATCAATAATATTCTGTTGCTTCGTTACAATATCTGATAGTTTATCAATTTTTTGCCGCATAGATTCATTAGCGAATGTATTGTCTTTTTCTCCTTGAGGAGGTACTCCATCTAACGATACTTGCATATCATAATCGTTTTTATAACTATATTCGTTATTCTTAGGCACAATACCTGCGTGCATATGAGATGCCTTAATTTCATATAGTGGCTCCGTTTCATTCTTACCTTTTATCATATGGTATCCTTCTTTTTATATTTGCAGTTTTTATAACGACAAAAGCCACACCCTATTAAAAGGTGAGGCTTTTATCATTGTGGTATGGTAAAAAACTATGCCGATTGGCACAAAATGGCATCCGTTTGCATAGGAAAAGTTACTAGTGAAATTTCGATTAAGTCTAGCTCGGAAATAAACCGCTGACTTTTTGTTTGACCATAATTGGAATATTTAGTACGAAAACCAATGGAAAGACCATTAATAATTTTTTCTTGTATGAGTATTGATACCTCTTTACCTATCATTGTGGACATCACGATATCGCCTGTTACATACAACCCTTTTGCATCCTGTGTAAAACGTATCCATTTCCCTAAGAGGCAGCTGGTATCATGCTGATAAAGCATTTTAATATCATGTAAATTGTCTCTTTTTAAAGTGTTATTAAATGCATTTGGTAAAATAATATCACCTGCTATATCAGGCTTATTAAATATACTCGCATAACCCGAAAACCTATAGAAATGATTTTTGTTTAATCCCTGCTCATTCAACATCATAAATGTCCATTATGTCCTTGCGATTATTGTTAATATCGTTTCGTAAATTCTAGCTAGTAATGTTACCTTGCCTATCGCACATGATATTACCTCCCTTCATTGCAGGGAATCCTAGTAATTCTCGCTTTTCGTTAAGGGTTAGGAAATGTGCATTAGCTATTCTTTGCCATTCAGCTCCCTTCTCTTTGGCAAGCCATTCAACAGCGTTCAAATCATAATCAAGCATAATATTTGGGCTATAATGCTTTCTTAGCCACATACTTAATTGCTTAGAAAATTTATTAATAAGAGGAATAACAGTTTGCTGATAAAAACTTCTGTTCGCTTCAGCATAATTGGCATACGTATTATCTCCGGGTATTCCTAACAGCATTGGCGGTATACCAAATGTTAATGCAATATCTCTAGCAGCGGCATTGCGAATTTCAGTAAAATCTATTTCTTTAGGAGAAAATGACATTGATTGCCAACTTAATCCACCTTCAAGCAATAAAGGCCTGCCAGCATTTTGGCTTCCTTGGAAACTCTCCTCCAACTCTTGCCTTAATCGTTCAAATTGTTTTGCCGTTAAATGTTGTCCGTTTTCTCCACCCTGATAAATCAATGCTCCGGAAGGGCGTGCCGAATTATCTAATAAAGATTTTGACCACTGAGAAGCCGCATTGTGAATGTCAATTGACCGATGCGCTGCCTCAAATGGACTCAGTCCTTTATTGTCATAAAGAGGATGGTAAAATTTCATATGAAATATACTACTAAAGCCATCATCTTCTAATAATGGATAATATTCCTTTTTTTTACCTATATGGTAATTATAACCCTGTATCCAGCCTTTGTGATCAGTAATAATTGACATTCTATCTGCATTTAGCATGTGTAATTCTTTAATCTCATTATAAACTCTTAAAGCCTGTAAAAATACATTTCCAGTAAGGTACAGAGAAAGATAAATCTGTTCAAAAAATGTTGTAGAAGAGGATTCACAATTTGGTGCACTAATAAGATCTAAAAAAGGATGTGTAGCGAGTTTAATGTTATCTTTTTTTATAGTGAAAGGAATACGTGCTGCAGATTCAGCTATCATTCTGAGTGATCTGTATACAACGGGATTACTCATATAACCTTTGATAGCGAAAGACTGGTAGCTTCTTTCAGTCCAGTTGACATAATTCAATGGAGTATGTAATTGTTGTGGGGTATAGCTTTTAAACTGAAATACGTCATCTGTATTTTCAGCATCTTTTTTAAGATAGGGCATTATATTTTTTAATGAATTAAACATATTTATCCTACATTATTTTATTTACGCAAGTAACTGGCGTATCTTAGGTTCTTTATTTTCTTGGTAACGTGTAAGAAAATCGACGGCCCAAACTAACGCATCAAGTCTATCGGGACTTTTTTTGTTATAAAAATTTTGTGTAAAACCACACATTTCGTCTTCTAATTTCGAATAGTAACCAACGTGATGAACAACACCACGTTCATATAAACTTGCGACAGGTTCTGCTCGCATCCATTTATTTTTTCTAGCGTTAACAGGATGAAAGTTAACGGTTGAATCAAACTGCTTAATTATACTTTCTACCATTTCCCCTCCCTGATTATCTTCTACAAGGAGATGATTAGCAGCATGTTTATGATAACTTGCAATACAAGCCTGAGACCATTCTACAGGTTTAACTTGTATGCAAGTTGCGTCTTCAATAATATAAATATGCTTATTTTCTGCTATACCTGCTACAACAATTCCACACGCACTCGAATGTGAATGAGAACGTGCGGGTGGATCAACAGCTATTACTTTATGTGTTAATGTTGGTAGTTTGTAGCATCTATTTTTTTCTATTATGTGTCGATTAAACAAGCTTTCTTGATCATCTGCTAAAATGATACCCTCTATTTCTTGATGTCCTAAACGTGTACCATCATATCTTTCGTGAATATTTTGCATAAAGACGTGTGGAAGATTAGAAGAATTATCATCCGTCTTCATATGGCTGTTTTTAGTAAGCTTGCTTTGCTTTATTTCTTGTAACAAGGGCATTGGTTTTGGTGTCGTTGTTAAAAGAATTTTTGGGTTCTCAGACAGGCGCAACGTAAATTGAAGCATATCCCAACACTTACGGGCATAACGCCATTTGCACAATTCATCTCCCCAGACCGCTGAAAATTGTAAGCCGCGTATACTTTGCGGATCATCAGCAGATAAAATAATTCCTTTGCATCCATTAGGCCATAGTAACAAGCGTCTCGATGCAATAAATTCTGGACGTTCTGCCAAAGGGGCTATGGATAAAATTCCTGATTCCCCTTCTATCATAACATCACGAACATCCGCAAAAGTTTCCCCAATGAGACCTATGCTTTTTGCAGGAACACTTTTTTCTGCCATCGGCTGTTTACCGATGGCCTGAGCGTGGATCCACTCGCTACCTGTTCTTGTTTTTCCTGAACCACGACCTCCTATTACAAGCCACGTCCTCCAATTTTCTAATTTTTTTCCATCGCAATCATCTAAAGAAAAGCTTATCTGTTCGGGTCTTGCATTAAGACACCAATCATTCAGTAAAAAATTAATGTCATCAATATCTAGTTTATTAACTAAGTTGACTATCTCTTTTTGTGATAAATCCTTGGCGCAAGCATAATAATTTTCTCGCAATCTCTTCACGCCGTTGATGATATATTTCTGTTGTACTTGAATCGGTGCCATAATTATCTACATTGTGAGCTATACCTAGATGTTCTGCAAGTGAAAAAATTTTTTCAAGATCTTTTAACAAGTTAGCATTTTCCTCAGGTTTTTCCGCAAGAAGATGCATTTTTTTTTCTACAAGAGCCCGTAACTTCTCATAAACATTTTGTTTAGTATTAGAGCTATCTATAATATGTTTCCGACTAGAAACGTTGCTCTCAAGGGCACTGTTTTTTTTCCTTACCCTTGAGATAATTTTGTACTTTTTGCAAATTGCATATATTGTTGCGGTTGATATACGTAATAAATGACTTATTTCTGAAATTTTTAATTGCTCACCTTTATAGAGTTTTATAATAAGATTATGATACTTTTTCTCATGTGCATATTTTTCGTACATTTTTTTATCACTTTATTTTATATCCGTAATACAAACTTATCTGGGCAAAGCAGAGCATAATTATGAACAGGAAATATATAAACAATGCCCATATAGATGCATTAACTTAAAAAATGTGTATAGCTTATATTTTAGTAAAACAAATATAAAACCAACCCCGTAAATAATGATCCACGTGACTTATTCTTTTCCTTTGTTCTTTGGTTATACGCAGATGTAAAAACATCTATAAGGATTCCACAAACTATCCTTTATCTGTCTAATATATGCATTTAAAATAGAGACTTACTTTTCTAACGACTAAGTAAACTCCATTTCATATTACTTACATCGCAAAATTTACCTTAAAGGTAATTTTTTATAACATGCTGAATATACAGACATAAAAAAATCTGCTAATCGGAAAAACTAGCAGATACCAACAAAAACACTTACCTGAAAACTGAACGCAAAAGTAAACGTTAACAAATACTTAACAAATCATAGTGCCGATGTCAAGCATTTAATATAAATGCACAAATAAAACGTTTTAAATCAAACACTTATTTTATTGCATCGTAACGAATCACTTACATATTTAGCACAATAATATTATTTTTTATTTACAGAGTCTTTATATCAGTATGTTATAATAAAAAAATCTGTATTAAGCAGTAAGATACATACATATTATGAAAAAACGTAAATATCAAATAACAAGGCTGGAGCGGATTGACCGATTCTGGGAAACACTCTTCCATTCTTCTAGAAGAAGATTGCATATGCTTTGGAGTGCTTATGCCTCTATTATTGACAGATTCTTTGTAGATAAAGGAAGAAAGATACTTGTCGACATATTATCAGATACCCTAACATTTGTAGTATTGTTCTTAGCCGTAATGACAGTGATTATTGCACCTATCTTAACAGGTGGTACACGGAGTCTTGATGAAACAAGGCCATATAGCATTACTTTTACAAATAACGCTAATGAGGTGATAGGTCATAAAGGGATTCGCTATAATGACACTATAGACCTAGAACGTTACTCTCCTTACCTTATTGATGCCGTCTTAGCAACAGAAGATAGACGCTTTATGCAGCATTTCGGCATTGACCTTTTTGGCTTACTTCGTGCGGTCATTATAAATATTCAAGCACAAACTATCGTACAAGGTGGCAGCACAATCACACAGCAACTTGCAAAAAACTTATTTCTAACCCCAGAAAAATCCGCAAAACGGAAAATTCAAGAGGCTTTCTTAGCATTGTGGCTAGAAATGAACTATTCTAAACAGAAAATACTTAAACTCTACTTAGATAGAAGCTACTTTGGAAATGGTAATTTTGGTGTAGAAGCGGCTTCACAGAACTATTTTAATAAATCTGTACAGAATATTAATTTGGCCGAAGCGGCACTAATTGCAGGTCTTTTGAAAGCACCTTCTAAATATTCACCTACAAATGATATTAATGCTGCTAGGGAAAGAACCAAGACAGTTCTTAATATTATGTCAACTCATCGCTTTGCCCTAGCAGATGAAATATATAATGCGACAAAGTATCCTGCTAAAATTGTCACAAACAATAATTATAACGCTGACTATTTTTTTGACTGGCTCTATGAAAAGGCTATACGATTGTCACAAAATCAATCTAAAATACTGACTGTTAAAACAACACTCGACAGTAGGTTACAAGCCGCAGCTACCGCTATATTCAATTCTGCTTTCAAAGAACATGAGGATGAATATGAGGTTTCACAAGGTGCTCTTATAGCTATGTCACCAAATGGTGCTATTAAGGCAATGTTAGGAGGGAGAAATTACAATCATAGTCAATTTAATCGTGCCACAAATAGTCTTCGTCAACCTGGATCTGTCTTTAAACCTATATTGTATGTAGCCGCATTAGAAAACGGTTATACGCAAAGCACTATAGTAAAAGATGCTCCTATCCGTTTTGGAAAATGGAAGCCGCAAAATTATAATAATCGCTATTTTGGAAATGTTAGTCTTACCAAAGCCCTTCAGAAATCATTGAATTCTGTCCCTATTCGCATCAGTGAAAAAATAGGAACACAAACAATTATAAAAAATGCACAAAAGTTGGGAATCAAACAAAAACTTAAAGCTAATCGATCTCTTGCTTTAGGAACAAGTGAAATCAGTCTATTAGAGATGACAACAGCATATAGTACAATAGCAAATAAGGGTTTTCAAACAGAAGCTTTTGGCATTGAAGAAATTTACGATGCACATAACAAGATAATATATAGTCGCAAATCAATAGATAGGCCTTCCAACCCATTATTTAAAAAAACAACCATAGATGATATCAAAATCATGCTAAAATCAGTTGTTGACAAAGGCACGGGAAGAACTGCCAAGATAGATAATACGGATAGTTACGGTAAAACAGGAACAACTCAAGATTATAGAGATGCTTGGTTTATAGGTTTTACAGATGATCTGGTAGCAGGTGTCTGGCTTGGTAATGACAATTTTAAAACAACCAATGAATTAACTGGTGGAAAGCTTCCTGCTAAAATATGGAAACAATTTTTTGAAACTGCCCTATCTCTACCGCCACGAGAACAAGTAATAAACAAAAAACCCAATCTTAATAAAACAGAAGAAATAATGAATTCCTATCCCCCACTTTCTACAAATAACAAACTATCCCGCCATAAAAAACGCGTCTTTGACAATCTGCATGACCTTTTTTACAACCAATAGCACGAATATACTACAATGATAAAAGGGGTTATGTTTAATCAAAAAATGCGGAATTTTTAATTTGTTCATTACTCCCATATACCTCTATTTTCAGTGCATGTAGTCCTTGTGTAAAATAATTTTCTAGCGCTTTGTTAATTTTCTTATGTCTTTGTAAACGCGACATATTATCAAACATTGCCGCACGGATTACAAGATACAAATGTGTTTCCTCATCGCCTGTATAGTTAGCATGACCATCATGAAGATACGTTTCATCAATAATTTCAACCTCTTGTGTAAGAAATGTTATTTCAAGATGTTTTTTAATTGATATTATACGATTTTTCATTTATTACTCTTAAGCTGTTTTATTATTAATCAAAGATTTATACGTAGTTAGTAACATGCAATTTTAATTACAATATGATATATTTATGAGTGTCGACAGTCTACTTGACATGATACGTGTCAATTCAAATAACAAGCAAGATGACGATAACGGCTTCCCCGTCTGTTATACGAAAGGGTGTTCTGAACCAGGAAAATATCCTGCTCCCTATAGCTCATCCAAAAATAAAACGCAATATGTTCATTTGTGTGAACATCATGTTCGGTTACACAATAAGAACTATAACTATTTTCGTGATATGAGCGAGAAAGAATTTAAAAATTATTACGATGAGGAGTTAGTTGGACAAAGACCAACTTGGCGAAAAGAGCATGGATTTGGCAATACACACCATGCAAAAGCCAAAGTGGGGCAAAAAATTAAAAACACAGATTTTCTTAATTTTAATTGGCAGAACTTCAATAAAGAAAAAGACGAGCACTGCGTCTATGAAAACGAAAATGAGGAAATGTACAGAAAAAAACCTCTGCGAATGCGTGCTTTGAGTGTATTAGGGCTTGATACGAAAGCAAGCGATGAGGAAATTAAGAAACATTATAAAGCATTGGTCAAGAAATATCATCCAGATATTAACAAGAACGATAAGCTCGCTGCTGAAAATCTAAGAAAAGTTATTGATGCTTACAGACAATTAAATATAGGTAGTGGAAAGTAATTTTAACAGGTGTATATATGACGCAAGAAAAATTAAAACCAACTAAAAAATTGCGTGTAAATGAACTATTCAAAATTGATAGTGATATGGAAATATATGGCTATGAAGAACCAGATGAATATGTGCCTGAAATTGACCCCGATTATGTATTTGACAAAGATACAGTTTTAGCCATTTGTGCGGGTTTTGCCTATAATCAGAGGGTTTTTATTACAGGTTATCATGGCACAGGTAAATCTACACATATTGAACAAGTTGCCGCACGGTTAAATTGGCCGTGTATACGGGTTAATCTCGATGCCCATATAAGTCGTGTAGATCTTATTGGTAAGGATGTCATCACAACACAGAACGGTTCGCCTATCACAGTTTTTAAAGACGGAATTTTACCATGGTCTTTAAAACGAAATGTTTGCCTTGTTTTTGATGAATATGATGCTGCAAGACCCGATGTAATGTTTGTTATCCAAAGAATATTAGAAAAATCAGGAAAACTCACTTTACTTGATCAAAATGAAGTTATTACTCCACATTCTAGCTTTCGCATGTTCGCCACAGCAAACACAGTAGGTTTAGGCGATACGACAGGATTATACCATGGTACTCAACAGATTAACCAAGGACAGATGGATAGATGGAACATAGTTTCAATACTTAATTACCTTCCTCGTGAAGTTGAGGAGGAAATCATACGAAAAAAATCACCACACATGCAAAATGATAGAGCTATGATTGGGCGTATGGTAGCCACAGCAGCTTTGACACGTGAATCTATGAAAAATGGTGCATTATCGACTGTTATGAGCCCCCGAACGGTTATTACATGGGCAGAAAATTATCGCTATTTTTCTGATATTGACATGGCGTTTCGTTTTTGTTTCTTTAACAAATGTGATGAAGACGAGAAAAATACGGTTAGAGAAATTTATCAACGCAGTATGGGATATGATTTACCTATGCCAGAAGGCCCAACTTCTTACCAGACCGATTAATCGGCGCGAGTATCAGAAAAAGGACAGTTTTCTTTTATGTCAGATACGTATGAAACACAATCTAAAGAAGCTGACGTCACACTCGCCGAGGAGTATCGCAAATCCTTACTAGAAACATCGCGTGCCCTTGCACAGGATAACGAGTTCGAATTAATTTTCTCTCAAAACGCTAATGATGATGTCATATCCGAAAATATGCTACCTAGTTTAGCATCAATTACATCTTTATGTAAGTTAGAAAGTCTAAGAGGACAAGCTGACTCTATGGCTTTACAGCACGCATATCATAACAATTCCTTGTCACCAAAAAAATTTGATGTTCCTCATGCTCAAGAAATTTATGATACGCTTGAAAAAGCACGGTGTGATTTATATGGTGCTCTTAATTATGGTGGGGTAGCAAAAAATTTGGTAGGTTATTATGAAAATCAAATTCAGCACGAAGATGATGCTGAAAACATGTCACCCACAATAAAAAATAACCCTAAAGATTTTGCAAGGGCTTTATCTTTAAAAATATTACAGCAAATTGAACCCAGAGCAAAAATACCAAGTATAGAAAACTACATTAACAAATATGGACACACAGAATATAATACTATAATTGAAGAACACCTTACAAAATTATTTCCACTTCTTAAAGATCAAGAAAAGTTCGCCGATCAAGTAGAGATACTTCTAAAAGAATTATCGGTATTACCCCCTAATCATGCTAATCCTTCCGATAGTGACAATGATATTGATAACAGTAAGGAAGATAATGATTTTGATACTCAACAAGAACAAAGTTTACACGACCATGAAAAAGAAATACCCAAGGAAACACAATCTGATGCGGATGAATCTTCTGAATTTGTAGATATCCCAGCAGATAAAGAACCAACTTCTCCCCAAGATCGCAAACAAGAAAAAGAACCTTTAGCAGATCCAAGTGAAATCCCCCAAGGTATGCATCCTTTATTTCGCAACCAAGTTAATGAAGAGCCATATCGTATATACACGAAAGAATTTGATGAAGAAGTCTCTGCTGTTAAACTCGCTACTACAGAGGATTTATTACGCCTACGTAAAAGTTTAGATAGTCAATTACTCGATATGCGTAAAATTATTACGGCACTTGCCAACAAATTGACACGACGTTTGCTTAGCCAAAATAATTACTATTGGGAATTTGATCAAGAGGATGGTATTTTAGATAGTGCTAAACTCTCAAGGGTTATTACTGGTTTTCAAAAACACGATTTATATACAAATAGCTACAAAATTGAGAAAATAACACCTGCGCGAGAAACAATAGTAACTTTATTACTGGATAATTCTGGTTCAATGAGAGGGAAACCTATAACAAGTGCAGCTCTTTGTGCAGATATTCTAGCAAGAACTTTAGAGAAATGTCGTGTAAGAGTAGAAATTTTGGGATTTACAACAGCTAACTGGAAGGGAGGGGAATCACGGAAAAAATGGGTATCTAATAATTCCCCTAAATCTCCAGGAAGACTCAATGACCTGCGGCACATTATCTATAAATCTGCCGAACAAAATTATCGCTCAATTAAGAACAATCTCGGTTTAATGTTAAAAGAGGGTATTCTAAAAGAAAACATTGATGGAGAAGCATTAATATGGGCGCATTCACGTTTAATGCGTTGCACTGAAAAACGTAAAATTCTTATTGTGATTTCCGATGGAGCTCCTGTAGATGATAGCTCTATTGCTGCAAATAATGGGTATTATTTAGATACGCATTTACGCGGTGTTATCCAAGATATTGAACAAAAATCGACTGTAGAAATATCCGCTATAGGTATTGGCCATAATGTTGGTAAATATTATCAGCAAGCCATTACAATTAATGACACGCAAAAACTCGGACAAGTTTTGCTAGATAAAATAGCTAATCTTTTTGAAAATAATTAGATAAAAAAGAGTAATTCAACGCTTTACAACAGTCATAAGTACCAAGTTAAGTACGATTATTTTTAAAAAATTAAACGACGGCGTAATAAATTGTAGGGTATCAGCAAAAGAAAGCAATAAATAATTTTGATGGAAAAATCATCACGAGCCATATCCATCCATGGTAAACCTGTTGCAAAAAAGGCAATTATAAAAAACAAAAATGTATCAATGAATGAACCTATCGTCGAAGAAATCACGGGCGGTACATACCAAACATTTCGTCTTAATTTATCAAAAATATACACATCCAAAAGTTGAGCCGTTAAAAACGCCGTACCTGAAGCGATCGCAATACGAAAAAAAGTTATAAAATTTTCGTAAAAAATTAAACCCGTAACAAGCGTACTAAGGACAGCAAAAATAAAACCAGCATAAACAACTAACTTAGCTCGGTTAGTACCAAGAGTAATGTTAGCAAGATCAGTAACCAGAAAACATATAGGATATGTAAAAGCTCCCCAAGTGAGATTAGCCAGAAAATTACCTACGGCAAAGTAAGGAAAATGATATAATACAAGAATATTTGAGCTAAAAATAACAACCGCCATAGACACAATAAACAGAACAAACGGTGGCAATTTTTTACTGCTTATCATTTTTGTCTCATGCTTGAAATGAATAGAGATAGAGGACTTACTTCAATCCTGTTTCTAAAATGCGTTTACGTAGATTCGCTGCACGTGAAGATAACTGATGCTTTTTTGCTTTTCGTAAAAATGCATCTAATCCACCATTATGCTCCACAGTACGTAATCCACTTGCACTCACTCTAAAGCGAAATGAAGACTTGAATACTTCACTATACATTGACTTGGTAAACAAGTTAACCTCAAAGCGTCTGCGTAGCTTATTTTTAGCATGACTTACATTATTTCCAAACTGTGGCTTTACACCTGTAAGTTCGCATTGTCGTGACATCATCTTTCCCTTTCTTGCCAATGATTCTGAGTTAATAAAAATGTATCAATATCTATTTTTCTTTTTGTTATTTGCGTTTAAATCCGCAAGCATGGATCTAAACTTTCCGCTAGCTCACATCCAGATAACGGCTTGTATCATAAAAAAACAATTATCGCAATATATACACTTGATTATTTTAAATGAATAATTTTTAAATTTATTTGAAATACTTATTTACCATCTTTTTTATTTTATATGAACTATCTTCAAGATTTTCTTGAGATCTTATAGTTAAGAAGACATCTTCACTATAATGCATAAATAATCTATTGGCAACCCTCCAAAACGGTAGGTTAATGTTGTGTTGTACATAAAAGGCACCTTAAGGAATAGTATTGAATTTATTTCCTTTATGACATAAATTGTCCTTAATAATAGTCGGCATATAGCACTAAAGGCCTAGCAAAACAAGTATCTTTTCTGTTATTGCCTCAATCTAGCTTGGCAATATTTTTCAGCCGTTCTGATAATTGTTTGTAGAATATTTCCTATCCATTCTTCCTCAGGATTTGGCGTCGGAGGCATGAGTATAATTTCAAAGGCCAAAGATTTTTCATTATCAGCAAGCCCTTTTCCCTGATATACATCAAAAAGCTTAATATCCTTAACATGTTTTTTATCTGCTCGTAAAAGTGATTCGAGCACCTCTCCCGCTGGTATATTTTCATCAACAACAAAAGCTAAATCTCTATAAATATTATGTGTTATTGGTTCATCCAATCCCGAACGTAAGTTTTTATTTCGCTTGACAGGTAAATCTGATAACATAATTTCAAATATAGATAAAGGTTGTTTAATATCATAATGATTGATATATTTTGGGTGCAACATACCAAAATGAGCAATTATATTTTTTACTCCCAAGCCGACTTGTCCAGAATATCCTGGATGAAACCAACTTTCACTGCTATCTATAACTTTAAGAGAATTTTTGTTTAAACCTAATGCCAAAAGGATAGCATATACATCTTCCTTAGCCTCAATGTAACTAACATTTCTTTCGCTCTGATACCATTGTCGCGATTGTTGCATATAACAGGCGGAGCCTGTTCTTACGCCTGCAACACGTAGAGTCTGCCCATTATTATCAAGGGAGTGAAAGCATTGACCTAATTCAAAGAGCGCAAAATCTTTATGACCATGCCTTTCATTATGCGCACTTGCTGCAATAAGCCCTGGTAGTAAAGAAGGGCGCATGGTTGTCATGGCAGTGGATATAGGATTCTTTAACTTTAACGCATCATGTTTATGACCAAATCTTAATGCATCTTCATGCTTAATAAACGACCAAGACATCATTTCAACAAATCCACGTGCTGCCACCAATCGCCGTGTAGTCTGTATTGTTTTTTGTTCTGTAGTCAAAAGAGGTTTGCAAATATAAGGTAAACGAGGAAGAGGAAGAGAGGGAATTTTTTCTAATCCATATATTCTTATAATCTCTTCTACAATATCCGCCTTTCCTGCAATATCATATCGATGCGACGGTACATTAATAATATAAATACCATCTTGTGAATCCTTGATATCGAAACCGAGTTGCTCCAATATATTTTTAACAATAGGTTCAGATATTGATATACCACTCAACCTTTCTATCTCGCTTAAAGGAAATTCTAACACTTGTACTGAAGGTAAATTTTTATGCACTGCATGAACTATCGTACTTGGGCTTCCACCACAAATATCTATAATCAATGCCGTTGCCATTTCTATCCCCAAAATGACAGAATTTTTATCAACCCCTCTTTCAAAACGCTGTCTTGCATCCGACATAATACCCAAACGTCTTGCTGTTTTTGCAATAATTGCAGGCTCAAACAGCGCTGATTCAATAAAGACATTTTGTGTATCCATTTCTGTAGAGCTAGATACCCCACCAATTACGCCAGCAAGAGCAAGCATCCCACTATCATCTGCAATCACGCAATCATGTATGTCAGCTTCATAACACTTATTATCAAGAGCTTCAAATTTTTCCCCTTTTCTTGCATAACGTGCACAGAGATTTTGCGTTAACTTATTCGTATCAAAAACATGCAAAGGGCGGCACATATCATAGGTAATATAATTTGTGATATCAACTAAGGCGCTAATCGGTCGTAAACCGATATTTTGCAATCTTTTTTGTAACCACAAAGGACTCTCACAATTTTTAACTCCTTTTATCAATCGTCCTGCAAAAGCGCTACAGGCAGGTATGTCCTTCCCATGAAAATCAAGTGCAACTGTAATAGGACATTCAAAATCACCTTTATATTGTGTAAAATTTATCGCCCTCAAAGTACCTAAACCTGCTGCCGCAAGCTCTCTTGCTATACCATATACACCTAAGCAATCTCCTCTATTTGGCGTGATTGCGACTTCTATCAAAACATCATCAAATCCCAAATATGTATGGCACGGATGTCCAATTATCGCGTCTTCAGACAATTCAATTATGCCATCATGTTCATTGCTTATCAAAAGCTCCATTTCTGAGCATAACATTCCATAAGATTCAATGCCTCTTATAGTCGCCTTTTCAATAGTCATATCTCTGCCAGGTATATAGGTTTTAGGCTTGGCAAAAACAACCTTCAAGCCTACCCGTACATTCGGAGCTCCACACACGATCTCTACTGGGGCTTCATTTTCGGCAATACACACATGACAATGCCATAACTTATCGGCATTCTCATGTCTTTTTACTTTTACAATCTGTGCTACTGTAAAATCTTTATATATCTGCTGAGGGTCCTTGACATCTTCCACTTCAAGACCTATCGCATTAAGGCACTCCACAATCTGACTAACAGAAGCCGATGTTTCAAGATGTTCCTTCAGCCAATTATAGGTAAATTTCATTGTTTTGCCTGTCTATACATGCATGGAATATCCAAAACAGAAAACCCGAAATGACGTAACCAATGCAAATCCCCTTCAAAAAATGCCCTTAAATCTGGAATACCATATTTTAACATGACGAGTCTATCAATCCCCATTCCAAAAGCAAAGCCTTTGTAATTATCAGGGTCAATTCCAACATTTTTTAAAACTTGCGGATGTACCATTCCACACCCTAATATCTCTAACCAATCGTTACCAGTTCCTATTTGCAAAGATTTTTTATCTTTTTTACACTGAATATCTACTTCCAAAGAGGGTTCAGTAAAGGGGAAAAAACTAGGTCTATAGCGCATATCCAAGTCTTCAACCTCAAAGTATGTTTTACAAAAAATTTCAAGAACCCATTTTAAATGACTTAAAGTAATATCTGTATCAATTACCAAACCTTCTACTTGATGAAACATTGGCGTATGCGTTTGATCGGAATCACATCTATAGGTCCGCCCAGGAGCGATAATTCTATACGGAGGTGATTGATTAAGCATTGTATGAATTTGTGTTGGGCTCGTATGCGTTCGCAACAAATACTGTCCATGCTTCTCACTATCCTGCTCAAAGAAAAATGTATCATGCATTTCTCGAGCTGGATGAGATGGCGGAAAATTGAGTGCTGTAAAATTATGATAATCCGTTTCAACGTCATTACCTTCAGCCACTGAAAACCCTAATGACATAAAAATTTCTATTATTTCTTCCATACCCTGTGAAACAGGATGGATTTTGCCCTCTCGTATAGGATCATAAGAAGACACAGGTAAAGTAACATCTACCTTTTCTTGCAAAATCGCTTGTTCCAAATAAGTCTCCTCAAGAAGCATTTTAGTAGCAGTGAGCTTTTGGAGAAACTCTGTCTTAAGTTCGTTAAGTCTTATACCTAATTTCTTACGTTCCTGTGGTTCAAGGGTTGACAGAACCTTCATTGCACCAGTAATGATACCTTTTTTTCCTAAGACCTTAACACGCAATCTCTCAACTTCGGCAATGTCAACGATTTTACCAAGCTGTTGTATATGTGATTGCATTTCGGTAATTATGGTCTCTATCATAGCTTTACTCTTTTTTTGTTATAGAGACTTCATAAATGGTGTATTACGCTTTCGCCAAGCCCTCATTTGCTTTTACAACAAGAGCTGAAAAAGCTTCGCTGTCATGAACGGCTATATCTGCAAGAATTTTTCTATCAATAAATATTTCTGCTTTGCTTAATCCATTTATGAGCAAGGAGTATGTCGTACCATTTACCCTAGCGGCTGCGTTTATACGTTGAATCCACAAAGCCCTAAACTGACGTTTACGTGTTCGCCTATCTCTATAAGCGTACTGACCTGCCTTATCAACGGCTTGCATTGCTGTCCGTATCGTATTTTTTCTACGGCCATAGTAACCCTTAGCTTGTTTTAAAATTTTCTTATGCCGTGCATGCGATGTAACACCGCGTTTTACTCTAGCCATTACTTTACATCCTTTAATTGGAAAATAGTCATATTACTGCTCGTTCTTTTACAGGTATATTTTGCTACCTACCATAAGGTAGAAAATTTTTTACAATTCTCTCATCGGCTTGATTCATAATAACAGTACCTCTTTTATTACGAATCTGCTTATTTGTACGTTTAATCATACCATGTCTTTTACCTGCTTGAGTAGAGATAACTTTTCCCTTTGCACTTAGACGAAAGCGCTTTTTAACGCTACTTTTTGTTTTCATCTTGGGCATTTTCTATCCTTTCTGTCCATTATTTTTGTTTGATAATACATAGGATGTAACGCTCAAAGTGTATGATGACACTACTAAAAACTGCTACCTATGCATACTATATTCATTGCTAAACTCCACAAGGCATGCCCTGCCCGCGCAGCTGAAACTCCTATAGCGTAGTTAGACATAAATTACAAGTTAAAAGTTCTTATGTTTTTGCTATCTCGGTATTTTTATATTTATGTATACTACCTACTCAATCAGCTTTTTGTCCAAACAAAATGTTTGGCATTTGCTTGTTTTTTTGTAATATCTGATACTTATCTTCGTTCAATTCCTATCTGTAGGCCTTTTTGCACTGCCTGTCTAGAAAGGACCGTATCAAGCCATCTTTTGAGATGAGGAAATTGTTTTATATCCTGCCCCTGTCCTTCCCATAAACTTGCCCAGCCTATACAGCTAATATCGGCAATACTGTAGGATTCACCCCCTAAAAACGTAGATTGTTCCAAGCGCCTATTCATAACGCCATAAAGTCTATTGCATTCATTTGTATAGCGTTGAATTGCATAAGGGATTTCTTCAAATGCATATTTTCTAAAATGATGTGCTTGTCCCGCCATAGGACCAAGTCCTCCAATTTGCCAAAACAGCCATTCATTAATATTGTAACGCTCTTTTACATCATAAAAAAGGCCAGTTTTCTCTGCAAGATAGACAAGAATCGCTCCACTTTCAAAAAGTGACAAAGGTTTCTCATGAGGTCCCTTTCTATCAACAATTGCGGGAATACGATTATTAGGAGAAATTTTTAAAAATTCCGCTTCAAATTGCTCGCCTTTAGTAATATCGACATAATTAATCTTATAGGGAAGCTTGCATTCTTCCAACATTATAGAAATTTTCCATCCATTCGGAGTTGGCCAATAGTATAAATCTATATCTTGTGATTGTTCTTGCATGATAAACTTTTGTTATATTAAATTAATCTTGAACTAAACTTCCTGAAGTTGCAGTACGCGAATTATGTAATTTAATACCTTTTCTATTCCAACGCCAGAATGTGATGAAAAAACGATAGCTTGCGGATCACAATCACGCTCAAATTGCTCCGCCCTTTTTTGGCATGTTACATCATCAAGCGCATCACTACAGGATAATAAAGTTAAACAAGGTTTATCAAGCAAAACGCTATTATTTTGTCGCATCTCGTTTCGAATAATGTGCCAGTTTTCTCTATATGTTTCATCACATAAATTTACCATATGCAGCAGTATCTTACACCTTTCCACATGCTTCATAAATTTTTTACCTAATCCTTTTCCTGTAGCAGCTCCTTCAATTAAGCCTGGCATATCAGCCATTACAAAATCATACCCCTTGTATTGAACAACTCCTAAAGAAGGTATTAAAGTAGTAAAAGGATAGTCAGCAATCTTAGGACGTGCTTTACTTAAGCGAGATAACAATGTAGATTTACCTGCATTAGGCATACCTACAATACCCACGTCAGCAATTAGCTTAAGCTGAAGCCAAATCCATTTTTCGCTACCTTGAGTCCCTTTTTGGGCATAACGCGGAGCTTGGTTTGTTGAAGTTTTAAAATGTAAATTTCCTAACCCGCCTTTCCCACCTTTTGCTAAAAGATACATGTGGTCAGTATCTAATATATCACATATAAGAGTTTTTTTATTTTCTTCAAAAACTGAGGTTCCAAGTGGTACGGATAAAATTCTTGATTGCCCGTCCTCGCCAGTTCTGTTTCTCCCTGCTCCTGCGCCGCCTCTTTGTGCTTTAAAATGCTGCACATACCTGTAATCAACTAATGTATTAAGATTCCTAACGGCACGTATATACACATCACCACCAGCACCGCCGTTACCTCCATCGGGACCTCCATATTCTACAAATTTCTCACGTCTAAACGAAACACAACCACTGCCGCCGTGTCCAGAGGCTATATATACTTTTGCCTCATCTAAAAATTTCATATTATTTCTTAGTTGATTTTATACTTCGTTTTCATCTTATTAATGATTTTGGGTGTATTGCTTACACAATACTTATACACTTACAGCCAATCAACGAACACACCGTAAAATCCAATTACGACATGTAAATATCTGATAAAATACGATATATGATACTAATGTAATGGTACGATAGTCACACAATTACGTTTTCCTTGCACAAACTCAACCTTTCCGTCACACAATGCAAAAAGTGTATGATCACGCCCCATACCTACATTTGAGCCTGCAAACCATTTTGTTCCGCGTTGTCGGATGATGATATTGCCAGCAACGACAGATTGCCCACCATACTTCTTAACACCCAATCGACGCCCTTCCGAATCACGTCCATTTCTTGATGAACCACCTGCTTTTTTTTGTGCCATAATCTCTCCTTATACTTTCTTATTACCAGCGGTGCTATGCAATGGTCAAACAACTATTCATATACTGAACGGACAAAAAACAATCACTGAATAATATTTGTAATTTGTATTTGAGTAACCTGCTGTTTATGTCCTAAAGTTCTTTGATAGTCTTTACGCCTTTTTTTCTTAAAAACTTTTATTTTTTTCTCACGCGTCTGCTCAAGTACCACAGCCTCCACACTAGCTTTTGCTAAAGTATCACTGTCGGTGTGAATACCCTTATCAGCGGATATCATATAAATATCCTTAAACACCAGCCTGTCTCCTTGCTTGGCATCTATTTTTTCTATCTTTACAACATCACCTTTTTCTACACGATATTGCTTACCACCTGTTTTTAAAACAGCATACATATAATTAACTCTCTAGCACTAAATTAATATTTACACCATCAACACGATCTTATCTACAACACAAGCAATGATCAAAACCGAACGGGTGTTTGTTTTCCTACATATTTTTTAGTTGTTTTTCAACTTTACTATCTTTTATGAAGTATTTCAGCAATAGTTTTCATGAAGCACTCACACTGTTCTTCGTACCATCAACACTACAATATGTCAAGACCAATTTACCTATACAATATCCGTTTCGCCTAAGAGGTCAATACACACTTGAAGGGAGGTTCTTAATTATATTAATCAGGCAGAACATCGCTTAAATCGGTGATTGGATTTTTAAATTGTATGGCAAAACCATCGGGGATGTGCCTTACAACAACGCCTAACGTTTGCCCGAGTTTAATATGTGTTCCAACAGGAGGTACTGTATCAGCTCTAATTGCAGCACCACTAATTGATAAATCTACAATTTGGCAACTATACACATGATTGACACTAATTGCAAAAATAGAAAAGACATTATCCAAACTTTCTCTCTTGTGTCGCCTTGCCTCTAAACCTGAAAACTCTTTTTGATTCACCATCCACGTCAATTTATTAACAATTTGCTCCCTCTTGCGACTAGATGCAAAAAACTTTAAGGCCATTTTATCATCGGGAATATTGCGCACTACAACAGCTTCAAGTTGATTAATAACATCTAAGTTAATAATGATTTTATCGTTAACTTTTGCTATCGCTCGGGTTGCAACAAGAGCCCCACCTGCCGATATATTAATTGACACACAATTATGCTCAGTACGATCGGGGAGCAATAGCTTGCCCAATAACTCGACGTCAACCCGTCTGAATCGCCTATTATCGTTTTGTAAAATTTTTTTAACAACCATTTTATCACGCATCACAATCCCTTAAAAATCAAAATAACGTGTAATTTCAAAAACTTATTTTATCCGTTAATCATTAACAAATAGTATGATTAAAATTTTATCTAATAAATTTGCTTAAAAAGCATTTTTAATGTGTATGGGTAAACGCCATGGTGCAAGTATAAGCGCATCAAATTGACAGGAAAGCATGCCTATATTTTTATACTTGTTTGACTTTTGCATAAAAACATCCGCAGCATTTCTAATTCTTACCTTTTGCTTGGGTGTTATACTGTATAGGCCGTTGTAAATTTTTGATCGATATTTTACTTCTATAAAGTAAATACTATTACCTTTCTTCATAATAAGGTCAATTTCTCCCCATTTGTTTTTATAGCGCCAACGAATAAGTTGATAACCCTTACAAATTAAATAAAGTGCAGCACATAATTCAGCTATACGCCCTTTACGATAGGTTGTGTTTTTATTTAAGTTTTTCAACACATTCATGAATAAGAGTTAACGCTTCTAAAGGAGTAAGAGAATCGGGGTTAATTTGTTTAATTTTTTCTATGATTTCTATATCACGGGCAGCCAAGGCAGAACGTGATAGAAGATCATCAGCAGAACAAGATGCTTGAATCGATTCATGCTCCGATATATCGGATTGCGTTTGTGATTGTCTATCAACATTGCTTGCAAATAATGGTAATTGCTGTATCCCTGTAACATCTTTATAGGAACGTTGTGTTTCTAATGATTGTAAAACCTGTTCAGCACGAGAAATAACAATCTGTGGTATTCCAGCGATTTTAGCCACTTGAATACCGTAGGATCTATCTGCAGAACCTGTTATAACTTGATGTAAAAATTTCAACTGCCCCTGCCATTCCATGACACGCATTGATGCTAAATATATATTGTCTAAACGCTCTTCTAATGCTGTTAATTCGTGAAAATGCGTAGCAATAATTGATCGCGCTTTAATTTTGTTATGTATATGTTCTACAACTGACCATGCAATGGCCATACCATCAAAAGTTGCTGTTCCCCTACCAATTTCATCTAGAATAACAAAGGATTTGGCTGTTGCCCTATTAATGATAGCTGCTGTTTCTACCATTTCCACCATAAATGTTGATTCCCCGCGCGATATATTGTCTGAAGCCCCTACGCGGCTAAACAATTTATCGGCCACACCTATGACAGCTTTTTTAGCAGGTACGAAACTTCCCATCTGCGCAAGTATGATGAATAAAGCGTTTTGGCGTAAAAAGGTTGATTTTCCAGCCATATTTGGTCCTGTTAGAATCCATACATTGCATCTTTTTTTGATATTTTTTGTTGTCATAACACAATCATTGGCAATAAAATCCTCTTCGCTTCCTTTAGCCAACATTTGTTCAACAACTGGGTGGCGCCCTTCTTGAATTTCAAAATCCTCACCCTCTGTAATTATTGGACAACAATAGTCCTGCTCTTTAGCTAATTTAGCAAGCGAAGATACAACGTCAATATAAGCAATACACTGTACTATTGATCCTAAAAGATCCGAAAAACTACATACTTTTTCAACAAAATCATTGAAAATATCCCTCTCTCTTGTAACTATATTATGGTGGGTATGATTTATTCGCGTCTCAAGCTCGGCGAGTTCTACGGTAGAAAAACGCATATCATTAGCAAGAGTTTGTCGATGAATAAAAACTCCCGAAAAATCTGATGATGTTAATTGCTTACCATATTGCTCACGTACCTCTATGAAATAACCTAAAATATTATTATGTTTAATTTTTAACCCTTTGATTTTGGTCTGCTCACAATAGCTTTGTTCCAGACGTGATATAACATGTCGACTACCATCCCTTAATTCTATCATTTCCTTAAGAGCATTATCATATTCGGGATTAATAAAACCACCATCCTTATTATAGAAAGACGTATCTTTTACAAGTGCCTGATCCAATTCTTGTCCCAATTTTTGTAATTCATGCTCTTGAGGTAAGGACATTTTTTTAATTACCATCGCTAAATTATCAGGTAATGCTCCTAATAAACACGTACGGTTGCTATCTTTATTATCTGGCGAGCTATTATCGTTAACCAGCGCAACTATGGCATTAATGGAAGTCATAAATTGAGCAATACAGAGCAAATCTCGTGGTGTCCCTCGATACAGGCCCAAGCGCCCCATTGCCCGTGCCACATCAGGACAGTGACGTAAATGCTCTCTTAATTGCCTATACAAATCTTGATTCTCAAACCAAAACGAAACATCCTGCAATCTTTTATCAATGGCCACTTTAGCAGTCAAGGGTGTAGATACCCATTGCATAAGCATCCGCCCCCCCATACTCGTTAAAGTCCTATCAATTGTGTGTAATAAGCTACCTTTTCGTTGGCCATCAACTGTATGTGTTAATTCCAAACTATGTCTCGTAGCCCCATCAATATGTAATATCGTGTGTGAGTGTATTTGCAAAGGAGGATGTAAAATTGGCATTTTACCTGCTTGCGTATATTCAATATAGGATAGTAAAGCCCCCATAGAGGCATATTCATCCTTATCAAATTGCCCGAACCCTGCAAGACTCTCAACAGCAAAATATTTTTTCAAGCGTCTTACTGCATTATCAGAATCAAATCGTGATATCTCCACTTCGGATATTGTAAGAGATTTTACTTGTATCATGATTACTTTTATAAGATCAGGGTCCTCAATTGCTAATGAATCGGCTATAATAAGCTCAGAAGGTTGCAATCGAGACATTTCGGTCAATAATTGTTGGTAATCGATACATTCCGTATAAAAATCTCCTGTAGAAACATCTATCCAAGACAGACAAAATTCTACATTTTTCTTATCTTTGTTTCTATATAAAGCTGCAAGATAATGATTGCGCCTTGTGTCTAGTAAATTATCCTCGGTAAGCGTACCTGGCGTTACTAAACGCACAACATCTCTTTTGACAATAGATTTAGCACCTCTTTTTCTTGCTTCTTCGGGCGTTTCTAGCTGCTCACATACGGCAACTTTAAAACCTTCTACAACTAACCTATGTAAATACTCTTCAGCACGTTTGACAGGAACACCACACATAGGGATATCCTTACCATTATATTTGCCTCTTTTTGTTAAAACGATACCCAAAGTTTCCGAAGCAATTACCGCATCATCAAAAAATAACTCAAAGAAATCACCCATACGGTAAAACAATAAGAAACCTGGATTAACGGCTTTGATTTCTGCAAATTGTGCCATACCTGGCGTAGGCATGGATAGTACATCTAAAACACTTCCGCCCACTTCTTTTTTTTTGCTTACATTTCTGTTTGTCATTATGTCCTGTTATTTTGTATCTTTTCAATAAACTTAACAAATGCTGGCACGATATAAACATTTAAGATCTATGGTACCCCTATTAGCTACAGTTGTAAAGTCAGATAATGCCATGTGAAAAAAATATGTAAAAGCAATTATATAAAAACTTGCATCATACAAACAATATGATTAGAGTACACAAGTGTTTAGGTGATCTCATACTATTTTGCCTGAATTTATTAAGTCTTTTATATAATCAACAAAGGTATGCATTTATGTCCGATTTGATATCCAAAACAGGCGTAACATTGGCAGAAGAATCTTTACAATATCACCGTGAAGGCAAACCAGGAAAATTAGCCATCATTGCGACTAAACCAATGTCAACGCAACGCGATCTTTCCTTAGCTTACTCACCAGGTGTGGCTGCAGCCGTTGAGGAAATTGCCCAAAAAAAACATCATGCTTATGATTATACAGCGAAGGGAAACATGGTTGCTGTTATATCAAACGGCACAGCCATATTAGGACTCGGTAATTTAGGTGCCCTTGCTGCCAAGCCTGTTATGGAAGGAAAATCTGTTTTATTTAAACGATTTGCCGATATTGATTCGTTTGATATAGAGGTAGATACGCAAGATATTGATGAATTTATCAATTGTGTGCGTTACTTATCACCTGCCTTTGGTGGTATTAATTTAGAAGATATTAAAGCACCCGATTGTTTTATCATTGAATCGCGTTTACGTGAATTAATGGATATTCCTGTTTTTCATGATGATCAGCATGGAACAGCCATCATTGCTGTTGCTGGTTTATTAAATGCCCTTTACCTCACGAAGCGTGATATTGCACATACACGCCTTGTTTGTAATGGAGCAGGAGCCGCAGGTATTGCTTGTATTGAATTGGTTAAAGCGATGGGGATGCCATCAGAAAATGTTATCTTATGTGATACGAAAGGTGTTATTTATAAGGGACGTGAAAAAGGTATGAATCAATGGAAATCGGCTCATGCTGTTGATACAGAGGCCCGAACATTAGAAGACGCGATGAAAGGAGCGGACGTTTTTTTTGGCCTATCTGTAAAAGGTGCACTGACAGAAAAAATGGCTAGAAGTATGAATGATAATCCAATCGTTTTTGCTATGGCAAACCCTGAACCCGAAATTACTCCTGAGGAAATGCGGGCTATTCGTCAAGATGCTATTATGGCTACTGGCCGCTCAGATTATCCTAATCAAATAAATAACGTGCTTGGTTTTCCTTATATATTTAGGGGGGCCTTAGATGTAAGGGCATCACGTATCAATGATGCAATGAAAATAGCGGCGGCAAAGGCTATTGCTAAATTAGCACGGGCAGACGTGCCCGATGAAGTGGCCGCAGCATATCATGGTAGACGTCCCCGCTTTGGACCTGAATACATTATTCCTGCACCTTTTGACCCTCGTCTAATTGAAGAAATTCCAGCAGAAGTCGCTATGGCCGCTATGCAAACAAAAGTTGCTAACCATATCATTGCTGACTTAGATAGCTATAAACATCGTTTGTCTGCACGACTTAACCCTATTGTTGACTTGTTTAAGCCTATTTATGAACATGTTAAAAAAAATCCCAAGCGTGTTGTTTTTGCTGAAGGAGAAGAAGAGCAAGTAATGCGAGCAGCAATAGAATTCTCAAATCAAAATTATGGCAAGGCCATTCTTGTTGGAAGAGAAAACGAAATTCACGACGTTGCTAGAGCCGCAGGTCTGGAGGTACCAGACGAAATTGAAATATGGAATGCACGATTGTCACGCCGTAACAGAGATTACGCTAATTATTTATATTCGCGTAAGCAAAGAGAAGGGTTTTTATTGCGCGATTGTCAACGACTAGTTAACACCGATCGTAATATTTTTGGTGCCTCAATGTTAGCTTTAGGAGATGCAGATGCCATGGTAACAGGTGTAACACGCAATTTCACAACGGCATTAAACGATGTAAGACAAGTCATTGATGCTAAACAGCAACATCGTGTTATAGGCTTATCTATTGCTCTTTGCAGCGGTAAAATAATTTTTATCGCAGATACAGCCATACATGATATGCCCACAGGATTAGAATTAGCTGATATTGCCCAAGGCGCAGCCTCCGTCGCAAAACGATTTGGTTATAAACCCCGTGTTGCGTTATTAGCTTTTTCAAGCTTTGGTTACCCTCGTACTGAACGCTCAAGTGAAGTAAGGGAAGCTGTAAAAATCTTAACAAGCCGTGATGTTGATTTTGAATTTGATGGTGATATGGCCGCCGATGTTGCCCTTGATAGAAAAAAAATGTCTCTTTATCCCTTTTGTAAATTAACCGATACAGCAAACGTTTTGGTCATGCCTGCCTATCATAGTGCAAGTATTTCTACGAATATGCTGAATACATTGAGTGATAATTCTGTTATTGGTCCTTATTTAGTTGGTTTAGAAAAACCTATTCAAATCGCTAGTTTAAACGCTACTGCCACGGATATTGTAAATTTAGCAACACTCGCAGCTTATGATCTTAGTTTATAAAAGCTTTATTGCGGGTTCGTGCATACTTTTTCAAATTCTGTGCGAGCCGATATTTCATCAATTTTAGCTTTTATTATTTTATCCAAAGGCGAATCTTGTTCATAATTTGCTGGGACAATCGCATCAACTCGTTGAGCAACTAAATTTTGAACCTTTCTTTTTGCCTTCGGTGTTTTTGGCTTATACACAGCAATTGCACATCCGCCCTGATCTTTTAATAGGCTAAAACATGGGATATCGGTTGCTCCATCACCAATAAAAACCATATTTTCAAAGGGTATAGCCCTTCCTTTTTTAGGGATTATTTTATTAACACCTTCCGTATCACTTGTTTTTAAAACGCCCTTATTAATACGAAATAAAAACTGTGTCTTTGTTGTATAATTAACAGCAAGCCCAATACCCGTTGGAACATCATCAACATCAAAAATGAATTTTGAAGCATAAACATGCTTAAATTTATTATATATTTTTGTACCTTTAATAATTTCCTGATGAAATAATATAATGTTCAACGTTTATATTTTGTTTCTTAGCATAGGTATTAATACGGTCAAACCACTCCTCAACTCCAGGAAAAAATTCAATGTTTTTTCCAAAATCTTTAAATTTTTCCTTTCTGATTCCTACGTTATTATTTCGCGCCTCTTTTAACATTTTTTGCATATAGACAAGAACCTGGTCTGCATCATGTGTTTCTGTCTCTTCTTTAACACCCTTCCAAAACGTATCTTTTTGTATACCTAACTGATCTATAAACCCCTTTTTAGCTTCTTGCATATTTATTGGTGATAATGTTCCATCAAAATCGTACGCAATAGCCATTTTGGTAGCTTTTTTTGTCATAATATTCCCGATAATTCTATTGATATTTTATTGCAACTTCAAAATACATTATCTAAACATTTAATAATAAATGTTCACGCTCCCATGCACTAATAACGCTCTGATAATGATCATATTCTACGTTTTTGACTTCCAAATATAAATGCATAAAATCTTTACCTAAAACATCTTGCAATTTTTTACATTTCTCAAATTTTTTCAATGCATCTAGTAAATGTCTTGGTAAATCTCCGCTTGTTTTATTATAAGCTGATTCGTTGGTTTTAACTTGTGCTGTAGGAGGCAATTTCTCTTCAATACCCAAATAACCACAAGCCATTGTTGCCGCGAAAGCTAAGTATGGATTAGCATCGGCTCCAGGTATCCGATTCTCAATACGCCTATCTTCTAATCCTGAATCTGGAACGCGAAAGCCTACCGTACGATTCTCTGGCCCCCATTGTGTATTTACTGGTGCGGCCCAATCACGGATGAGTCGTCTATACGAATTTACATTGGGCGTAATAAGAGGCATAGCACATGGCAAATATTTTTGTAACCCTGCTATAAAATTTTCAAATAAACTCGTATTTGTTCCATCTGGGTGAGAAAACAAATTTCTGTTATTCTGTGGATCAACGATGCTTTGATGGATATGCATAGCACTACCAGGTTCGTACTGATGCGGTTTAGCCATAAAGGTTGCATATATACCATGTTTAAGAGCCGTTTGCCGTACGGTCCGTTTAAATAAAAACACTTGATCCGCTAATTCAAGTGGATCACCGTGATTAAAATTGATTTCCACTTGCGCACTACCCGCTTCGTGAATTAAAGTGTCCACCTCTATTCTTTGTTGTTCACAATAAGTATACATATCTTCAAATAAAGGATCAAATTCATTGACGGCATCAATACCATAAGGTTGACGTGCCGTTTCAGGACGTCCATTTTGACCAATCGGTGGTTCTAAAGGGTAATCTGGATCAATGTTTTTTTTAACCAAATAAAATTCTAATTCGGGTGCTAAAACAGCTTTTAAACCGGCTTTTTTATACAAAGCTATAACATTACATAAAACTTGGCGCGGAGATATAGATATAGGTTCAAAATCCGTTGTAAAAGCATCACATATTATAATACTTGTTGGGTCAGAGTACCATGGAACGATTCTTCTTGAATTAGTATCGGGGACTAATATCATATCTTTCTCAGCTGAGGATACAATCTGGCTCGTAACGACATCACCCGCAACAGATTGTTGAAAAATACTCTCTGGCAAACGTAGCATTTTTTTTCTTACACTACTAATAAACTTATCTGTAGGAACTATTTTACCTCGTGCAACACCTGCCATATCAGCTATTACACATTCTACTTCTGATATTTTATGATCACTAAGCCATTTCTCTAGATCATTAAATTTACTCAGATATTTTTTATAATCCATAAATCTCTCTTTGTTCCTGATTTGTTTGATTACATTCTCATTTTCAGTTTAACATAAAATGCACCTGTTCCGCCATGTTTTTGGTGTGCATCGTTAACCGCTAACACAAGCTGCGATAATGGTGTTTCAACTATCCACCTCTTAAACGCTTGTCTTAATACCCCCTTTGGTTCACCAATACCTTGATTTTGTTTCCCTTTTCCAGTGATTACTAAAACAAATTTTTGCCTTCGTGTAATTGCTCTTGTAAAAAATGTATGCAAACTTTCAAAAGCTTCCTCTTTGTTCATACCATGTAAATCTACGGACAAAAGAGCAATCTTGCCTGACTTTATTTTTCTTAACTCTAGGAGTGATAAACATATTTTATGTGAGTCTAAAGATTTCTTATATAAAATTGACGATGTAATATTCTGGGTGATGGAATATTCTTTCTTTTTTACTTGCTTTGTATCTCTCTTGCTATACTCTTTACCTTCATTTTCCTTGTATGTTTGTATATAACCCGTTTCACATTTTTTTTGATTATAATTTTTAGTATGATTGTGATTTACTTTTCTATTTTTTAAAAGGCTAACGTCCTGAGTATAACGCAACCACAAGGCTATATCATCCTCATCCATCAATCACTCACTGTTTATTCATAATTTATTTTACTAAATTGCTGTACACATATTCTTGCACCATGAAAGGTCGGTACATTTCCACTATACGAAACTCATTTGTTTTGATGATTATTCTTAAACCATTCATATGTTTGTTTTATACCTTCATGCAATGATATACTATGCTTCCATCCAAGTGCCTGCAATCGTGTGGAATCCATTAATTTACGTGGCGTCCCATCCGGTTTATCTGTGTCGTATATTAAGTCTCCTTTCCACCCTACGATTTGTGCTATTGTATGAGCTAAATTTGCTATACTTACATCTTCACCTACACCAACATTAATAACCTCATCCTCATCATACTGCTCACATAAAAACACAATTGCACTCGCCAAATCATCAACATGCATAAATTCACGCTTAGGTTCTCCAGTTCCCCAAAGCTGTATATGTGATGATTGCTCAATTTTAGCACGATGAATTTTATGTAACAAAGCTGGAAGGACGTGACTTGTTTGCAGATCAAAATTATCATTCGGCCCATACAAATTTGTTGGCATAACAGAAATAAAAGATTTTCCATATTGTTTTCTATAGGCTTGACAGAGTTTAATACCAGCTATCTTTGCAATGGCATACCACTCATTTGTTGGTTCCAAACTACCTGTCAATAGGGCGGTTTCTAATATAGGTTGCGGGGCAAATTTGGGATAAATACATGAAGAACCTAGAAAAACCAAACGCTCTGTGCCATAATCAGCACAGGCAGTAATTACATTGTTTTGTATTTCCATATTATTGCGTAGAAAGTCAACAGGATAACTATTATTAGCATGAATACCACCAACTTTTGCTGCGCATAAAATCGTCACCTGAGGGCGTTTAGCATTAATAAAATTCTTAACGCTTTGCTTATCCAACAAATCAAGCTCTTGTCGATCTGCAGTAATAACATGGCAATCATTATTTTCTAATTGGCGTAATACTGCGGAACCAACCATACCTTTATGACCTGCCACCCAAATTCTTTTTCCGCTTATGTTATATTTTTTTTGCATGTGATATGCACTTTCTCTTTATTTTTTAGTTTTATAAAACATTTGTACTATTTTTATGTATGCGTAAAATGCAAATTTAGCTTATTGATTAATAACATTTTGTTTCAATTTATCCAATTTTTCTAGTTCTTTTTCTGTTTTTATAAGATTTTTTTCCAATTGTGCTATTGTATTATATTGTAAAAGGGGTGTAAAATCTAACTTTCTTGTAACTTCTTGACTTGGAGAACCTGTAATTATCAAAGTTATTGTAGGGGCCCTAGGTAATGCTTTTAAATGTATGTCTAAGCTTGTATCTAATATCATATTATTAAAATCATAAAACATTGTTCCATTCATACTATAATATCGACTATTTAACTGAATATCTCTACTACTCATTAAACCATCCCTAATTGTAAAATTACCAATTAGCTTTTTATAAGGCATTTTGAAACTACTTCCTTCTAAGGACGCAAGCGACGATTTAAACTGTGCTTCAGGCTGTGTTAATATCCAATCACCCAACTGAGCAAAATTGTTACCATTGAAACCATCTATAAAACCATCTATAAAATGAAAATTTCCGTGTCCCTTAAGATTACCTATGAAGTCAATCATAGCATTGCCATGACTTGAGAAATGTCCGTTTATATGCGTTTTAGCGTGCATATATGGCATAAATTTTTCAGATTTTATATTAATCGATCCATCTAGATGAATATCCTCTTCATTCCCTCTTGCGTTGATAGTTGATGCAATATTCCCTCCATTATAGCGCCCATCCAATGAAGCTATAAGGTCATTTTTTTTGTATTGCATTGTTAAATCTGCATTTTGCACTAAATTACCATGACTCAAATGTAAAGCTTTTGCCTTTATATTAATATCAATTTCTTTTCCTTCCCATTCGGTTAACGATAGGACATCAGAACTTTTCCAAAAATCACCTTGCTTATATGCCCGTGATTGCGAAAAAAGTGCAAGTTGCAATGCTGCTGGTAAGGACAAATAGTCTGCGGCTAATTTGCCTTGAAAACGCGGTTTCTGTTCTGGCACAAATTGATACTCTCCAGAAAACGTAAATGGAACACCCTGAAAAATTCCCTTTTGCACGTCAAAAAGGAAATAATTTTTGCTTAATTCAATACTGCCAATAATATCTGTCTTATGTTCAGTCGCTACCAAATCACTCCCTGTCCACGGATCTTTGTTATTAATTTGTATAACACCTGTATATGCATAGGGAGAATATTGATTAGTTTGATTTTTAACATCCGCTTTTATCAAATAACCAAAATGCTCGGATCGCAATTTCGCCGTTACATTGTAAGTCGGCTGGTGTGATAATTTATTAATATAAAGATTGACATCTACCTTATCTTCCTTTGGCACCATATAATGTGTAGGCATATAACTACGCATTGTCCACGAGGGTAAGTTAAAGCCTGAAATAGAAATTTTCATTTCTGGTGATATGTTGTTTTGTCCTGTACTTTCATAATAGCCTGTAAAAAATAACGATGCGTCTTGTGTCATCTGTGCTTTAACATCAGCTGTAATAGCGATACCATTTGGCATCAAAGCAGGAGACATATTTAACTTTGCAACAACATGCTTTGCCCTATTGTTTACAATAAAATTTTGAAAATCTTTTGGCATGGGAGTGTATATAGATTGCGTAAAATAATTACCTATCATAATATTATTCATACGAATATCCATATTAGCGTCACTCATTCGTCCTTTGTTATCTAGTTCTATTTCTGCCTTAGCGACAATATCGCCTTTATCAGAAGGCGATATTGAGAGATTATCTAGAATTATTTTCATACCTGGTTTTTGCAAACGCACACGCAAATTAGCCTGTACTAAATCAAATGTTGTGTTATTAACCTCTACATTATTTGCTTTTATAATCCATTGCTGTGCAACATTACGAAGCAATTCTGCCTGCAATGATTTGTCGTTCATCCATTTGACAAAGGGTATGATTTCTTTTGCGTGTAAAGTGGATATGTCAAGGCGTACACGCGTAGCGGTCTGCCCATCTATAGGATTTAATTGTCTATACACAATTTTCTGCTCTTTTTTACCATATTGTAATGAGGCTCTTTCTAAAGACCATTTTCCTTTTTTGGCCTGTGCTTGCATTGTAAGAGTACTGTTTAGGGGAAGACTCATGTAAGGAAAATCAGAACGTAATTCCTGTGGTACAAACACAATAATATCCTCTCTTAATTGAGACGTTTTCCACTTTACATCGGCTAGCAGTAAGTCTTTTTCATCTTGTCTGTAGCGAAATTCGGCTTCAATTTCACCATCAGCTCCATAATTGCTGTATATAAGGGCATGACTTTGCTGCTTGGATAAATTAATGTGTAATTTAACATTTTTGAAAAGACGTTTTCCATATTGAAAATTATGAACATCTAACATAAACTTACCCAATAAAAAATTTTGCTTAGAAAAAATTTTATAAACAAAGCTAGGAATATCTGTGGGATTAAAAAACATTCTATCTGTATGTGAGAAAGATGTTTTACTATTTGTATCTTTTTTCAAGGCTTGTGCTTGAGGTAAATCAGCTTTCTCATTTATACCCATATCAATAAAATTCGTAAAAAAATCTGCCTTTACCATCACTCTATCGGTAATATTGAGTTCTGCCTTACCTTGAAATTTATATTTCTTTTCCCGACTGGCTGTTCCTACAACCATTTCTAAATCTTCAAAATGGAGAGTATCAAGACTTAGTTGAACTCGCGACGTAATATAAGAAATATCCTTTTGCAAATCCGTATCATCTTGCTTTGAAGGATTATGTAACAATTTTTTAACTGTATTAATATCTCCACGTCGTAATTTTATTTTACCGTTAAATTGACTGAATGCATTTTTATATTTTTTAATTGATCCGTCAAAATCAAGACGTAAAGAATTTTTAGGTGTATTACTTTTGTCTCTAGCTGCAATTACTCCGACCGTTTTTATAACACTCTTCGTATCCGATTTGATAAATCGTAATCGAAAATCAAGAGATTGGCCTTGATAGGTAACTTGCCCCTCTAATTGATGGGGTCCATTAATAAAATCAGACCTATGCTGCGCATTTATATGAGTGATATCATAATGCTTGTTATTTTGTTCATCTATATAAGTCGCACGTGCATTATGAATTTTTGTCTTTCCAATAAAGAGTTGATTAAAATTTTTACTATTATTACTCTTTTCATCTTCAACTTCATTTACCTGTTGAAATAAAGACACAACATCACCTTCTTTTGTTCGCCTTACAATAAAATGAGGCTCATTAAGATCAATATTCTGAATATCAATTTCTTTATTTATAAGGGGTAAGAGTGATAAACGCAGGTGTAAATTTTTTGTATAGAATACCTTGTCATCAGCTGTTTTATCTTGGTATAGGTAGATATCATTGATATAGATGGATGGAATGGGTAAAAAACGAACTTCAATATCGCCTTTAATCTCAACATGATGTGATGTAAGAGCATATATTTTTTGTGACACAATATCCTTATAACTATTCCAGTCAAGCATAAGTGGCAGACTAAAAAGGCAAACAATTATCAGAGCAAAAAAAATTGCAATTCCTAACAAGATATTATTCACACACGTACCCTTATTTCATATTTAGGAGTTATTAGTTAGCATTTTATTCTTAGGTTAGTGCCTATTCTTCTTCTGTCAATATATTTTTATGATCGTATATTATGTTTACGTTTCAGATATATTGATACATTTTATCATAATACGATAATTTTATTAGGATTGAGGATGTTTTTTGGATCCAAAGACCGCTTAACATCACGCATAACATTAATTGCAGGACCAAATTCAATTAATAAATAGTCTCTTTTTCCAATACCCACACCATGTTCACCTGTACAGGTTCCTTGCATATCTATTGCACGTTGTGCCAAACGATCGCAAAAACCCTTTACTTTTTGAACATCCTGTTGACTAGACTTATCAAACATAATAAGAACGTGAAAATTACCATCCCCTACATGTCCAACAATAGGGGCAACAAGATTTGTTTCCTTTATATCGTTATGCGTCTGGGTAATACACTCTGCTAAAGACGATATTGGAACACAGACATCCGTTGACAATGTATCTTTACCTGGCCAGTGACTTTTATTGGCCCAAAACAGTTCGTGCCGTGCTTTCCACAATCTGTTCCTATCTTCAGTTTTTTCAGCAATTTGTATATCTGTTCCTCCATATTGCTCCGCAATGTTCTTAAACTCACTAACTTCATGAGTAATGACGTTTCTATCCCTTGCATGAAACTCAACAAACAGAGTTGGTTTTTCTGGTAAATGGTATTTTGCATACGAATTGAAGGCTGTAATTTGAAGATTGTCAAGTAACTCCATCCGCGCAATAGGAATACCATATTGCAAGACCTCTGTGGCTGTTTCACAAGCGCCCCTTAAATCATTAAAATGACACACGCCACTTATTACTATCTCAGGAATAAGTGCTAATTTCAACTGAATCTGTGTAATTAAACCCAATGTTCCTTCTGAGCCAATGAATAAACGGGTTAAATCATATCCCGCTGCCGATTTACGAGCACGTTTTGCCGTATTGATTATTTGACCATCTGCCATAACAACCGTCAAATTCAGAACATTGTCACGCATTGTACCATAGCGTACAGCATTTGTTCCCGAAGCACGTGTTGCTGCCATGCCACCTATGCTTGCATCTGCTCCTGGATCTATGGGAAAAAACAACCCTTTGTCACGCAAATACATATTCAATTGCTTGCGTGTAACACCTGCTTCAACGCGACAATCCATATCTTTTTCATTGACTTCAAGCACGGCATTCATCATAGAAAAATCAAGGCATATGCCCCCACATATTGCAGCATAATGCCCTTCTAGCGAACTCCCTACTCCATAGGCAATAACGGGCACTGTATGTAAATGGCAAAGTGTCATGATATCTGACACTTCTTGCGTTGTCTTAACAAAAATCACGATATCGGGAGGGGCATCAAGATTCCAAGTTTCATCGCTACCATGTTGTAATCTCATAGCAAAAGATGTATCAACCCTGTCTCCACACATGATACGAAGCTGTGGTAATATACTCTCTATGTTCTGACATACAAACGCACTCACGCCCACCCACTCCGTCAATAATTAATAACATAAAGGACTTCCAAAAAGCATTCAGCGTATATCACTATATAGTGAATGCCCATACAGCCACATAAGTGTGTGTATTATAGAATATTATTGGCAAAATAGAAATAAAAAAAATGTTATAAAATTAATGTTACTAAAAATATGTAGACTTTTATTTTACAGTGTGTCATAATGCTCCTTAAGGGATGGACGGGAGACGTTAATCTCTATCTTGTTGGTCTATATAGGCTCAGTACATATATGCAGGGCTTAAAAAGCAGTTGTTTTGAGCATATGCAAAAGCATAGTGATGAATAACATGTGGATAGGCATTCGTGAAATTTTTGAGCATATACTGTAACTAAATGTACATATTTTACAGGGGCAAGATGTGAGATTAAGACCGAAGGAGCAAACACCCAATAAACTCTCAGGTAAATGGACCGTTTTTCTCTTGGCACGTATATACATTCGTTTGTTTTGCTTATTGTGCACAGTTTGTGTGGTCTTTGAAAGCATCAACACTGCTAACTGCAAGATCCAAGCTGATCAACTTGTTGCCTAGATAAATATAGCCGTTAGGGAATTTCGGCATGTTTCATCAAAAGTAAAGTAGCAAGATGTAATTTCAGTAGGATTTTTACAGCAAAATATCTGAAATGTAAGAATACACTGCCTAAAAAACTCTGGAAAGCAGTTTCTGGTTTTATAGAGAATGTTATCTGCATGCCCCTGAAAATAAAGATATGGGGTTAGATTAAGGACGTAATCAATATACAATATGGTTAGCAAAATTAAGCAATATTCTTTATGAAAGCCTTAAATTCACCGAAGGACGCAATGAATAAAAAATATGAATGAGTCAAGGTTAAAGATAAAATATAATCCTGCCAGTAACAATTAATCAATTTGCTAATTGTACCGGCTATGTGTTCTTAACCAAAGAAAATGCAAGTAGTATGCATATTACTGATGGCCTCATAAACAGATAAATTTTTTATTCCAAATATCTCAGGTTCCAAAACAGAGGGGTAACATACTTTATGTATGAACCTTTTGTGTTTGGAGGAATGAGATGATACAGATTGAGAATAATTCACATTTAAATTTAACGCCACTTTACGCGTTACATCAAAAATATAATGCAAAATTAGTAGATTTTGCGAATTACAGCATGCCTATATACTACCCAAATGGTATTATTAAAGAGCACCTACATTGCAGACAAGCATGTGGACTTTTTGATGTCTCACATATGGGACAGATTATGTTGAGTGGAAGCATACACATAGCAGCATTACTAGAAACTTTGGTACCAAGTAATATCCAAACACTTCCCCTTAACGCTATTCGTTACAGTGTATTACTAAATGAGGCTGGTGGTGTAATTGATGACCTTATGATCACAAAACAAGCAGAAGATGCTTATTTTCTAGTCGTTAATGCAAGCCGAAAACATATTGATTTTAATATCATTCAAGAATTGTGTAAAACAGTTCCTGATATTCAATGTGATCTTTTGTCTGATACCGCATTAATTGCCCTACAAGGGCCACAATCCTCAACCGTTCTGGAACCTCTTTTATCAGGATGTAGTAAATTAAAATTTATGCATTCACATATATTTTCATATGATGGACATAAACTACATGTAAGCCGTTCTGGCTATAGTGGACAAGATGGATTTGAAATATCTCTACCCTCACATCTCGCTGTTCCTTTTGTCACAGAACTTTTAAAGAATCCGCTTTGCTTGCCGATAGGATTAGGAGCACGTGATTCTCTGCGTTTGGAAGCGGGACTATGTCTGTATGGGCATGAACTGACAGAAGACATATCGCCTATAGAAGCAAGATTACAATGGATTATTCCCAAAAGAAGACGGCAAGAAGCCAATTTTCCAGGATCGCAACGTATTCTTAATGAGATCAGTAAGGAGCCTTCTAAAAAACGGGTAGGTATTTTACCTGAAGGACGTTCGCCTATCCGAGATGGTGCAACTATCCTCAATCAAGAGGGTAAAGAGTGTGGCTACATAACGAGTGGCGGATTTTCCCCAAGCCTTAAGATGCCGATATGTATGGGATATGTCAATTCAGACATTAAAAAATCTCATTCTATCTTTCTTGAACAACGGCAAAAAAAGATTCCAGCACAAATAGTTAATCTACCCTTCATAAGGCATAGCTATACTAAAAATTAAACCTAAAACTATTGTAACAATTTCAAAGAAGAGAGTGTAATGACAGAGTATTATTTTTCTGAAGAACATGAGTATATCCGCAAGGAAAATGAGGTATTTTACATGGGAATAAGCAATTTTGCTCAAGAACAACTTGGTGACATCGTATTTGTTGAATTACCTGATGTAGGAAGTACCTTTAAAAAGGGGGAAACGATTGCAACCGTTGAATCCGTAAAAGCAGCAAGTGATGTGTATGCCCCATGTGATTGTACGGTCGTGAGTATCAATACTACCTTAGAAGAAAAACCCGAAACAGTCAACGAGAATGCCGAAACCAATGGCTGGTTTATGTGTTTAACTATAAATGATGAGACACAGCTTAAAGAACTTATGTCACAAGACACCTATACTAATTTTATACAAAACGTATCTTAAAGGAAAATTTATGCGTTATTTACCTCATACAGAAAAAGATCGTGAAAAAATATGTGCGGATATAGGAATAAATAATGCCCAAGATTTATTTCATGTTATCCCTGAGCACATTCGTAAAAAAGCCGTATTAAACTTACCTCCTGCCAAAAGTGAATTAGCTGTTGAGCGATATATGCAAAACATAGCCAAGAAAAACATTGCTGCTGATGATGTTTCTTTTTTTCTAGGTGCTGGTGCCTACAAGCATCATATCCCTGCAAGCGTTGATATGATTATACAACGTTCAGAATTTCTTACAGCCTATACACCATATCAACCAGAGATTGCACAAGGAACATTACAATATTTGTTTGAATTCCAAACACAATGCAGTCGCTTGATGGGCATGGAGATGGCAAATGCTTCTATGTATGATGGCTCTACGGCTTCCGCCGAAGCCGTGCTTGCCGCATTTCGTATTACACGTAAGAATAAAGCTATCATTTCTGGAAACATCCATCCACAATACCGTGATGTCATCACTAATCTGTGTACTGTTTCTGGCTATAAAACACAAACCTTACCACCGCGTTTTATGAATGATGAAGAACTCTTAGAAGTTTTTGATGATGATACTGCAGCTATAATTGTACAAAATCCCGATTTCTTCGGCCATGTCAATGATTTTTCAACACTTGCAAAAATTGCTCATGAAAAAAATGCCCTGCTTATTGTATGTACAACAGAATGTGTATCACTAGGCCTCATAAAAACGCCAGGAGAGATGGGAGCAGATATAGCCGTTGCAGAAGGACAATCCATTGGCAATAGTTTGAATTTCGGCGGCCCATATCTTGGCCTCTATACCACAAAAAAGAAGTATATGCGTCAAACACCAGGACGTCTATGTGGCAAAACTGTCGACAGCGATGGTAAAACAAGTTATGTGCTAACGCTTACGGCTAGAGAGCAACATATTCGCCGAGAAAAAGCAACAAGTAATATCTGTACCAATTCTGGCTTATGTACTTTGGCTTTCAGTGCCCATATGAGCTTACTTGGGCAAAAAGGCTTACACACTCTTGCACGTATTAATCACGCTAAAGCACAGAAAATGTATAAATCTTTATCGCAAATTCCAAAAGTTACGATTTATAATAGCACTTTTTTTAATGAGTTTACGATACAACTTCCAGCTAATGCTGCAGATATTGTTGATAGACTTCTTGAAGACAATATCATCGCAGGTCTACCAGTATCACGTTTGATACCTGATAATCCTGAATGTAATAATTTACTTCTTGTCTGTGCTACTGAAATGACCACCGACAATGATATTGCATTTTTTGCAAACAAACTTCAAAATATTTTATAAATAGGAGATATATTATGTTAACATCTTCATCCAATATAAATGATGGTAAAGCTTATAAAACTTTTAGCGGTGATAAAGGGCTACAACACGAAGAAGAACTTATTTTCTCTATAGGTGATATCAACAAAACAGGAGTAGATTTTGAACAAGAAGATACTTATGACGACACCTTTTTACAAGGACTTGAAAGACAACAGCCCATTAATCTTCCTGGCTTAAGTGAACCCGAGGCCGTGCGTCATTATGTGCGTCTTAGTCTCAATAACTATGCTATTGACACAGGAATTTTTCCCTTAGGCTCGTGTACTATGAAACATAATCCGCGCCTAAATGAAAAAATCGCACGTTTAAAAGGTTTCAGCGATATTCATCCTTTACAACCAATTTCTACCGTTCAAGGTGCATTACAAATTATGCATGAATTAACAGAATGGTTGTGTGAAATTACTGGTATGCATAGTATAGCTTTATCTCCAAAAGCAGGTGCACATGGTGAGCTTTGTGGTATTATGGCTATCAAGGAGGCGCTACGGGTGAGAGGCGATAAGAGGAACATTATGCTTGTTGCTGAATCTGCCCATGGGACAAACCCGTCAACAGCGGTTCTAAGTGGTTTTACGGTTCACTCCATTAAGGCCAACGCCAAAGGTACTGTATCTCTAGCCTCTGTTAAGGAGGCTATTAATGATGATGTTGCGGGTATTATGTTAACCAATCCAAATACATGTGGCCTGTTTGAACCCGAAATTATTGCTATTGCTGAAGCGATACATGATTGTGGTGGATATTTTTATTGCGACGGGGCAAATTTAAACGCCATTCTTGGCAAGGCTAAAATTGCCGACCTCGGCGTGGATGCGATGCATATTAATTTACATAAAACTTTTTCTACTCCCCATGGAGGTGGAGGTCCAGGTGCGGGACCCGTTGTTCTATCTGAGCGCCTTGCTCCCTATGCCCCTTTACCACGCATAGTTAAAAATGATGATAATACTTACACATTACACGAACATGCCGACAATTCACACACACAACAAGCTTTTGGACGCATCACAGCCTTTCATGGACAAATGGGAATGTTTGTGCGAACCTTATCATATATGCTAAGTCATGGCTGTGATGGGTTAAGACAAATATCTGAAGATGCTGTACTTAATGCCAATTATTTGCGTGTACATTTAGAAAAGACTTTTGGATTACCCTTTGACAATAAAAACATTATGCACGAATTATTGCTTGATGATAGATGTCTAGAAAACACAGGAATTACTACATTAGATTTTGCCAAATCTCTTATTGATGAAGGCTTCCATCCTATGACAGTTTACTTTCCTTTGGTTGTTAATGGTGCTATGTTAATTGAACCTACCGAATCGGAAACGCGTCAAAGTCTTGATAAATTTATTCAAGTTATGTTGGCTTTGGTAGATTCCGCTCAAAAAGGTGAGGTTGATCGTTTTCTTAATGCTCCTTTATATGCTCCTCGCAAGCGTATTGATGAAACCACTGCAGCAAGAAAGCCAATACTTACTCATGAGTAAACATATGTATTATATATAGTGTGAACGTATTGATATCATGATTGATTGTGTGCTAGTTTAATTTACCTCTTACACTTAATCTTGAATTCAATTATGTGAAGGATAATTTGATTTACAGTCCATAAAATATATATAAAAAGAGTATGAAACCCTATTGCTAAAATCTAAATAGCAATAGGAACTTACCCAGTAAAAACATAAAAATAACATAACACATACCATGCTTAAAGATATACGTATAGTTCCAGATAATGTCTTAAGGAAGAAATCAACCCCTGTCGAAACTATTGATGACACGGTTCGAAAATTAGTTAATGATATGTTTGATACAATGTATAATGCCCCTGGAATAGGATTAGCCGCTGTTCAGATAGGGATATGTAAACGCATACTTGTTATGGATGTAAGTACAGAAAAACAAACAAATGAACCTATTACTATGATTAATCCCATAATTCATGGTTTTTCCGACGAGGTAGATGAGGCCCAAGAGGGATGTTTATCATTACCAGGCATTACAGAACAAATAAAGCGCTACTTGGCTTGTGATGTTTCCTATATTGACTATTACGGCAATGAGAAAAAACTCTATTGTGAGGGTTTACTTGCTCGTTGCGTACAGCATGAAATTGACCATTTAAACGGTATTCTAATGATTGATCACTTATCGCGTTTAAAGAGAGGACGCCTTCTGAAAAAATATGAGCAATCACGCCTCAAGCAAGACAAAGAAAGATCTGATACATGCGTATAGTGTTCATGGGAACTCCTGCTTTCGCCGTTCCAACTCTAGATATGCTTATAAAAAACGCACATGATATAGTCCTATGTGTTACACAGCCAGCAAAACCCTCTGGTCGTGGATTAAGAACACAGGAAAGTCCTGTTAGTCTTGTTGCAAAACAATCAGGAATTCCAGTTATCTCACCGTTTGATGTTAATACGCACAATGTACAATCACGCCTACAAGATTTACGTCCAGACATGATTGTTGTTGTGGCTTATGGAAATCTTTTAAAAAAGAATATACGAAATATTCCTACCTATGCATGCATAAACGCCCATGCCTCACTTTTACCACGTTGGCGGGGTGCAGCCCCAATTCAACACGCTATCATGGCAAATGATCCTCAAACAGGAGTAACCATAATGCGAATGCATAAGGGCTGTGATACAGGAGATATCATTAAGCAGCATACTATTAATCTTGATCCTAAAATGAACGCAGGTCAATTACACGACACCTTATCTCAATTATCGGCTACCCTAATGTGTGATGTTTTAGATAAATGGGTGACTTCTAATATTCACTTTATGCCCCAAAATTCAAAATTTAAAACGCACGCAAAAAAGATTACATCTCATGACAGGCCTATTAATTTCCATCGCAATGCTTCACAGGTAGACGCACAGATTAGAGGTTTATCACCTAGACCAGGAGCCTATTTCTTAATGTCCATTCGTCAAAAAAAACAACAAATCAATATTCTTAAATCCCGTGTCATTTCGCAACAAGAATTGATAAAGCATCACCACAATATTACAGAATTAAATCCAAATCAATCCTTTCACATCATTAACGAAGCATTTTGGCTCCGTTGTGCCGAAGGAGCCATACAACCAGAATTATTGCGGCTTCAAGGTAAAAATACTATAACCATTACAGATTTTATAAATGGTTATAGAGATGATATTCTTGCTTACATATAATTTTTACCAATCTTATGAATCTATTTTGGTAGGTTCAAATTATAAAAAATATATTTAACTGCTTTTAATAGGATATTTTTCTTCTATGTATTGACGGATTATTTTCTTAAACTGTGGCAAAATTTCATCCCCCTCTAAGGTTGTAACCTTTAATCCATCAACAAAAACGGGAGCTTTAGGGTTTTCATTTGTTCCAGGCAGAGAAATTCCAATATGAGCATGTTGGCTCTCTCCAGGACCATTAACAATACAGCCCATCACAGCAACACGCAATGTGCTTACATCGGGTCTTTCTAAACGCCATATTTTCATATTTTCTTCAAGATACTCTGTAATTTGCTGTGTTAATTCCTGAAAATAGGTACTTGTTGTACGCCCGCAACCAGGACAGGCTGTAACTTGAGGAGTGAACTGACGTATTCCTAAACTCTGCAAAAGCTGCTTACAGGCTTTAACCTCATGAATACGTGGCTCACCTGGGGCTGGTGTTAGTGAAATGCGTATTGTATCTCCAATTCCATCTAGCAATAAAGGAGATAAAGCAACAGCAGAAGCAATGATTCCTTTCATACCCATTCCAGCCTCAGTAAGGCCAAGATGTAAAGCATAATTACACCGTTTTGCTAATGCACGATATATACGGATCAATGCAAGTGTCTCACTGACTTTTGCAGATAACACAATCCTATTAGGTTCCATACCAAGAGATTCTGCAAATTTTGCACTGAGCAAACACGATTGAATAATCGCTTCACTCATGATATTATTGGATGGTAATGGAGAATTTTTTTGTGCATTTTCATCCATTAATTGTGTAAGAATTTGACGATCCAAACTCCCCCAATTTACCCCTATGCGTATAGGTTTATCGTAGCGTAAAGCGATTTCTACCATTTCTGCAAATTGTCGATCTCTTTTTTCCTTAAAACCAACATTTCCAGGATTAATACGATATTTATCTAATGCTTGTGCACAATCGGGGTAAAGGGCTAACAAGCGGTGTCCATTGTAGTGAAAATCTCCAACTAACGGAACAGAGCAATTTTTTTTGACAAGTAAATTCTTTATATCTACTACAGCTTTTGCAGCGTCTTCGTTATTAACGGTTACGCGGACAATTTCTGAACCCGCTTCTGCCAGCTCTATAATTTGCTGAGTCGTCAAAGCGATATCCGTAGTATCAGTATTCGTCATCGATTGCACAACAATAGGGTGATTTCCCCCTAACCATTGAGAGCCCACGGGTACGGCAATAGCCTGCCTTCTTTTTATATCATCCATATCTATACATGTAATTTCATTATCTACGAATAGAATATAATCTATTATCTCATAATTACATCATATTTTTTATTATTATTATAATTTTTGCCACGCCATAATACGTGTTATACCTGCCAAATCAGTTTTTTGCGCAATAAGCGTTAATTGTTCTGTACATAATTCTCGTGCTAGTGCCTTCACACTTTCTTCTTGATCATAGCCTATTTCTAAAACAAGCAAACCGTTTGGTTTTAAAACAAGAGGTGCACGCGCAAAAATATTTCTATAAGCCTGTAAGCCATCATTGCCGCCATCTATAGCCTCAAAAGGTTCATATAATACAATTTCAGGGCTTAAAACATTAACATTTTTTGTGGCTATATAAGGTGGATTTGATACTATAATATCCATACTTTCTTTTTCTAGAACATATAAATAATTTCCTTGCAGAAATAGACATGGCGTTTGCGGATGGATTGTCATAAAATTTTTGCGAGCACAGTCTAATGCCTTTTTACTAATATCAGTGGCAACAAAAGATGAGCGTTTATAGTGCTTTGCCAATACAGCTATTAGACATCCTGACCCTGTTCCTATATCAACAATAGACAATTTTTTATCATACTCTGGAGGAGCTAACTCAAAACACAGATCAATGAGAGACTCGGTGTCTGATCTTGGAATCAACACATTATGTGATATAAAGAGGTTTACATCATAAAATTCAGCTTGCTGCGTAATATAAGCAAGGGGTTCATGATTACAACGACGCTTGACACAATGGGCTAATTTTTGTTGCTGTATACTATCCATTTGTTCTTGCATGTTTTTTACTAATGTCTGCACATCGTAACTTAACAGCCAGCAAAACAACCATCGTGCTTCCATAAAAGCATTACTAATACCTTGTTTTTTAAAGGTCCTTTGCGTAAGTGAGAGATTCTCGGCGATTGTTCTTTGCAAGAAGCACCTCCTACTCATCCTCAAAGATAGCTAATTTTTCCAATTCATCTTGCGCTTGAAGATTATCGATAATCTCATGAATGGCTTCACCAGAAATAATTTGGGGAAGTTTGTGCAATGTTAAGTTAATACGATGATCTGTTACTCGTCCTTGAGGGTAATTATAGGTTCTAATACGTTCCGAACGATCCCCACTACCAACCTGCGTTCGTCTTTTTTCGGAACGCTCTTCTTGCTCATCTTTACGTAATTGTTCATAAATGCGAGCACGCAATAAACGTAGGGCTTTAGCTTTATTTTTGTGTTGTGACTTTTCATCTTGCTGCACAACCACCGTATGTGTTGGTAAATGTGTTATACGAACAGCGCTTTCCGTTTTATTGACATGTTGTCCTCCTGCCCCGCTTGCACGAAAAACATCTATACGCAAATCTTTCATATCTAATTCAAAATCGGTTTCATCGGCTTCAGGTAGAACTGCAACCGTAGCTGCTGAAGTATGAATACGCCCCCCAGATTCCGTTTGGGGAATTCTTTGCACGCGATGCACGCCTGATTCAAATTGAAAATGCTGATACACATTGTTACCAGAAATACTTGATATGACCTCCTTATATCCACCAATATCAGAAAAGCTTTGTGCAATAACTTCAAACTTCCATTGCTTTAACTGTGCAAATCTTTGATACATATTAAATAAATCAGCTGCAAATAGAGCGGCCTCATCCCCTCCCGTTCCAGCTCTTATTTCTAAAATAATATTTTTCTCGGCATCTTTATCTTTTGGTAAGAGAGCTATTTTGAGAGCATGTGCATCATCTTTAATTTTTTTTTGAACGGAAAACAATTCTGATTTTGCTAGACGTACGAAATCCTCATCCGACTCCTCGTCATTAATGACATCATTTAATTCTTCTTCTTCTTCGTACAATTTTTGCAAAGTTTCAGCAAGTAGCGCAACATTATCTACTTCGGCGTATTGCTGCGACAATTTAATGCGTGTTTTAACGTCCGTTTCAACATTCATGGCTTCTTCTAAATCTTTACGTTTTTGTATAAGCAAACGTATACGTTCCTTATCAAGCATAAATGCTCCTAAAATTTACTTGCTTTACCTTGTAAAGCAAGGCACTAACTGAGATTATTTGTTATTAGTATATACTACAAGAAGAATCGTATGAAGTAAAGGCAGGAAGCTTAATAGTTTCTAAAAACCACCTAAAAGCATCCTCCTATGATTGGAAGTATTACTATGTTTGCGTTTACACTATATATGATTATAAAATTCTTATTAAAAAATAATATCTTTAATCGCTAATTTTGCGATAGCCCCACCTCGACTATCAATGGGTTTTAAAGATTTTCCATCATATTCATACGATAAAGCAGCTACATTACGCGTTGCTAATATAATGTTTTCTTTTTTTTCTGGTAATGTTACACTTTCACCTCGTTTAAGCACTTCCGAAAAAAGGATATCACCATCATTCGTTTCTAATCGTAGCCATACAGAATCAATAGCTTTAATAACAGCCTTTTTACCAGTCTTTTCTAAAGAAATAGGGTTAGCTTTTTGAGGAATACTCGCAGTTATGCCATCATCCAAAAAGGCTAGTCCTTTTTTATTACCGACATTACTACTGTATTCATTCTTGTTATTCCCAATGTCCATATTATCCTGTGTAAGGGGCATTATTTTAGCTTCTAATAAGGGCGGTAAATCGGATGTCGTTTTATATTGAGGTTCCATATGAGATGATTGTATGACTTTGGTAGGCACATCAATAACCCTTAGTTCATTTTGCACGGTATCACGATCATCATTTTCTTTTACTATGCGTGAATAATCTTTTCTTAAATCAAAGCTCTTTTTATTTGTCGCAGTTGCAATAGAAGTATTATTTAATTCACTTTCACCGCTTATCAGATCAGGGTGAATTTTGTTTTCGGCTGTGGATTGTTTTGGGTTGTTTTCTGAATTTGTGTTATCAACATAATTGCGCACTTCCTGCCCTATTGAAAACCACGCAAATACGAATGTAAAAACAAGTAAAGAACATGCTAAAGAAATACCCCACCAATTCTTGTTTCCTGAATTGACAAATTGTTCACCTTCGTGCGGGCGAACATTATCACTACTGCGCTCCAGATAATAATTTTTTAAATCTTCAATTTCTTCTTTAACATTAATATTCAAATAGCGAGAATAAATACGTGAAAACCCTACGGCATAAGCCAGACCTGGCAAATCGTTCCAATTATCACTTTCCATTGATTCTAAAAATGATTTCTGAATGCGTAATGCTTCAGAAACACGCTGCAAGGTTATGTTTTTACTTTCCCTAGCCAGTCTAAACTTGTCTCCTAAACCTGTCATATTAATACCACTTACATTAAAATACTACTTTATAAATATTACATACTCCGCAAAATTTGGACTTAAAATCCAAATTCGTAAAAAGCAACTATAGAAAAAAAAATAAATTGTTTTTTGTACTTTAACACTTTTTTAATGATTTGTCATCTGTAAAATAATACATCTCAGAATAAGCATCAATACTATCTGAATATAGTTAAATATGAAAACAGATTTAAAATTACTACACTTACATGAGCTTTCTTCTAAAAAGAGATATCGAATTATAAACCTTAGGTGTTTCGTATCTTTTACATGCGTGATTAGTGTCAATATGATATTACAATGATATTATGTATCTGTCATTTCAAGTTTATAGGCGTGGTGTAATATACGTAAAGCCAATTCAGTATACTTTTTATCAATGATAATACTTGTTTTAATTTCTGAAGTGGAAATAGATTCAATGTTTATTCCATTATCAGCCATGGCTTTAAACATTGTCGCCGCAACCCCGCTATGTGTTCGCATACCAATACCAATAATGGATATTTTAGTAATATCACTAGAAGTCAGTACATCGTCAAAAGTTAACACCTCTTGCATATTTTTTATTGCTTTTTCAACCGCTTGAATATCGCTTGAAGGTACCGTAAAAGTAATATTACATTTCCCTTCCCGAATACTCGGTCCTTGCACGATCATATCAACATTAACATTATGCTCGGCAATAGCACAAAAAATAAGTGCCGCATTGCCTGGAGTATCTGGCACACCTACCAACGTAATTTTTGATTCATCTGCCTTATAGGTAATGCCGCTTACAATTTCTTTTTCCATAATCTGTTCCTCTTTTACAACGAATGTTCCTGGCCCCTGTCCGACCTTTTCAAACGCCTTCAATTTATCAGCGGTTTCGAAAGTTGATCTCACCTGCAAATTAACATTATACTTCATCGCCATCTCTACGGAGCGCGAATGTAAAACTTTAGCACCAAGGGAAGCCATTTCTAACATTTCCTCATAACTAACAAGAGTAATTTTTCTAGTTTGTTTTACGATGCGTGGATCTGTAATATATATGCCATCTACATCTGTATAAATATCACATTGATCAGTTTCCAGAGTTGCTGCTAAAGCAACCGCCGTTAAATCAGAGCCACCTCTGCCTAGTGTTGATATACGTCCAAATTCGTTAATACCTTGAAATCCTGCAACAACAACGATAGTTCCGCTATTTAACAAATCTTTAATTTTTTTTACTTCAATTGACTTTATACGTGCTTTACCGTGTGCTTTATCTGTAATTATAGGCACCTGCCATCCTAACAATGATTGTGCTTTCAATCCTTGCGTTCTTAGATACAATGCCATTATCGCACTCGTTATTTGTTCACCCGACGAAACAACAACATCTTGTTCATCTAAGTTTTCATTGCCACATATTTGATGACACAAATCCAACAATTTATTTGTTTCCCCAGCCATTGCAGAAACAACTACAACGACACTATGGCCTGCCTTTGCTTCACGGATTACATGCTGCGCTGCGATTTTAATACTCGCAACATCAGCCACCGAAGTTCCACCAAATTTTAAAACTAAATCTGCCATATTTCTTGTTTTTACAATCTTAATATAAGGCGCACATAGTATAGATAAAGATGTAGGTTATCTTTTGAAAACTCACAGATGCTGCTTCAGCATAACAAACACAACATCACGCTGTCTTAGTTCTGTGCGAATATTTATCTTAGGATATCAACAAAATAGGTAAGCAATTTATTTTATTTTTGCTTCCTTAAATATAACATGCTGCCTTGCAACAGGGTCATATTTACGTGCTTGCATTTTTTCGGTCATAGTACGCGTGTTTTTCTTAGTTACATAGAAATACCCTGTATCCGCAGTACTAACAAGCCTGATTTTTTGTATTGTTGTTTTTGCCATAATTCTACTCAATTCATTTTATGTTACATAATATACAAACTCTACAAGATGTCAAGTTATCACATCTATCTTGATATCTTTATCAATCATTTCCTATTCTATATCTAACCTTAGCTATGGAATTATTGCATTATAATAGCACAACCTCAACAAAGTTCATGGAATGTATAGGTGACATTAATGATCTCCAATCGGCGCTAAATACGAAGAGTAAAACAAATGCAACGAAACATAGCGGAAAAAAAAGTTTTTTTCAAGATTTTTTATACTTACATAAAAACTAACGCTCAGACATTATGAATTTTAATTGACAAAAACCACTTTACACAATAGAGATAAGGTTGCAACAATAGCATCATGAAAATGACATCAGAAAGCCTCGTTATACATTTTATCATAGTGTATCACATTCAAAAAACATGACAAAATTTTCTCCCAGCGACAGCACTTCCTTACTTATATCTTCTGAAATATTATCTCAAGAAGATACGCATGTTCTAGCACAAGGTTGCCGTAGTTGGCCTTACGAAGAAGCGCAAAAAATTATTACGCGTTTACAGCATAATCCCGAAAAAAAGAACGTTATTCTGTCTACAGGTTATGGTCCGAGTGGTTTGCCGCATATTGGAACTTTTGGAGAAGTCGTAAGAACAACAATGGTTCGGCGTGCACTGCACATGCTTCGTCCCGATATTTCAACGCAACTCATCTGCTTTTCAGACGATATGGATGGTTTACGCAAAGTACCAGATAATATAGATAATGCCGATACGCTTATCCCCTATCTCAATCATCCTTTGTCACGTATTCCCGATCCTTTTGGTAAATATAAGAGTTATGCCGCACATAACAACGCTATGTTATGTGATTTTCTAGATGCTTTCGGGTTTGAATATCGTTTCATGAGTTCTACACAAATGTATATGGAAGGACATTTTGATGAAATGCTATTACAATTTTTGTATCACCATGAAGCTGTAAAAAATATTGTTTTACCTCATTTGGGAGAAGAAAGACGTAAAAATTATAGCCCTTTTATGCCTATTTGTCCCCATACTGGACAGGTTCTTATGACAGAAATCATACGTATTTTGCCAGAAGAAAAAGCTTTGATATACTATAACCCTAATACAAATAAACAGGAAAAAACACTTGTTACTGGCGGGCAGTGTAAATTGCAATGGAAAGCTGATTGGGCTATGCGATGGATGGCATTGAATGTGGATTATGAAATGGCCGGTAAAGATCTCATTGACTCCGTTAAATTGTCGGGAAAAATTTGTAAAGCGATGCATCATAAACCTCCTGAGGGGTTTAACTATGAATTATTTTTAGATAAAGATAATAAAAAAATTTCAAAGTCAAAGGGCAATGGTTTAAGTATTCAAGAATGGATGCGTTACGCACCACAAGAAAGCTTATCCTATTTCATGTTTCAGTCCCCTCGTCGTGCGAAACGTTTATATTTTGATGTGATACCCAAAAATATGGATGAATATCTAGCGCATGTAAAAAAATGGAGTACATTAGATAACTCACAAAGAGTAGACGGGCCCATTTTTCATATCCATGGGGGTGCTTCAAATATTAATGCAAGTGAATTGAGTTTCTCCTTGCTACTGAATCTTGTGTCAGCTAGTAATGCACAAAACAAAGATATTCTGTGGGGATTCATTCAAAATTATCAACCTGATATGTCGGCTAAAACAGATCCTTTTTATGATATACTCGTAGAACATGCCATTCTGTATTTTCATGATTTCATTGCACCCTATAAAGCCTTTCGTTCTGCAACGGATAAAGAAAGAATTGCATTAGAAGATTTATGTAAACGTTTACAAGCTTTAGATAATACTGAAAATATTCAGTCTCTTATTTACAGCGTAGGCGTAGAGCATGGTTTTGATAATTTAAGAGATTGGTTTTCCTGTTTATATCAGGTTTTGCTAGGACAAAAAGAAGGACCGCGTTTTGGAACTTTCGTTACTTTGTATGGTATAGACAATACGATAGCACTTATCACAAAGGCACTCAATAACGATTTTGTGATTGATGAAACTACTCAAAAACTACAGTAATAACAGATTAAAAATCACATATATAACGTTTCTTTATCGTGTTGTATGGGCAATCTTTGTATGGTTTCATACGCTGACCTATACGCAAGCGCAGATGCATTATCATTCAGTTGATGCACCGTCGTATGTATCCGATAAAACATTACGCATTGCCAGTTACAATTTGAATTGGTTGGGCGCAAAGCCCAATAAACAACGTCGTAAACTTCCCAAGTCAATAAGGACAGAACGCACAGCAGTAGATTTTAACAAATTGTCTCGTTTAATGCATATTCTCAATGCTGATATTATAGCTGTTCAGGAAGTAAAGCAGGCGAATATATTGGAAAAAATTTTAAACCCTAATAAGTACACATTTTTATTAACAAACCAACCTCACAAACAACGAACAGGGTTTGCTATACGTAAGCACATCCATTTTAAACGCAATGATGATCTGACAACATTGCAACTTCTATCACCGAAACACAATAATTTACGTAGTGCCGCCGACATTACGATTTTTTTACCGCATAACGAAACGTTACGCATATTATCTGTCCATTTAAAGTCAGGGTGTTACTCACTAAGGCGTGTCCATGCTTCATGCAATGTTCTTAAAAAACAATTTCAAGCACTAGCGACGTGGTTGAAAGAAGTGCATAAAAAACATGATTATGTGATCATAGCGGGTGATTTTAACAGACGCTTAATAAAAGGCGACCCTCTATTATCAATACTTGAAAAACACCAAGTTGATAATTTTTTTTGGCGTATTTTTAAAAAACATCGCCCAAATGATACTCAATTTACGGCACCTTTCATGGCTAAAAGGCCCCAATGTTGGGGAGGGCGTTTCTTTGGCTTCATTGATCATTTTGTTATGCTCTCGCAAAGCAAGACACGTATGACAATTCAGAATACAGGCGAGATAACATATCCTAGCACATTGTCATTTAAAAATAATGCACACTTGCTTTCTGATCACTGCCCTATTTATATAGATTTGGGGAATCGATTTTTATCAAACAACAAATAAAGGTAATATCCTCTTACATATCTTACAAAGCCAATGTAAATCTCAATCAAAAACCACTTATACTACTACCTTTTTAACTTATTTCTTGTTTCAGCTTCATGGATATTCTAGGATTGAATAATAGGATCTTCTTCCACTGCGTTTGTTTGCACACTATTTTCTAATACTTTACCATTTTCACCTTGTTGATAATTAGTGTGATTATTATCATTGGGCCGTCTTGTTTGACGTTGATTTTGCTGTGATTGTCGATTAGCATTGGCATCTAAAACAATACGATTATAATGTTCAGCATGTTGTAAATAACTTTCGGCTTTAATATTATCTCCGCTTGCCTGTGCATCCTTTGCTAAGACGTTATATTTTTCACTAATTTGACTTGGTGTTCCACGTAATTTTCCTCCAGGACCATTACTATCATAGACACGCATAATGTTGTTTACACGAGCAACCCCATTTGTAGCACCATTGGGTTGTCTTCGATAGGATCGAGGACGACGTGAGTTATTATTTTGCATTTGCTTCATATGAATCCTAAGTTATTGTTGTTTTAATTAAGGTTTTTTAGAGATTCCACTTCTTGTGTTACGGATTTATTTCACCTAACCAAAATCTGTTATTTACTAATAATGATAATCCTCATAAAAAAGATTTCACTTAACTGTACATTTCTTATACACACTTATAAAACACCCTTCCAAATATTTTATTATTAAGAAAATTGAGTGTAAAAAACTGCAACTATTTCTTTTTTGTAACCTTAAAATAAAATTTTCATCCTACAAAGGTATAGATATTACATTACGTTTACTTGTGTAGATACACATCTACGCTGTTTGCGTTTGGCTCTTATGAAACATGTAATCTAGTGCCAACTACTAAATGTGATTTTCCATCAACATCACTTCACACTTTACAAATCTCAATTTCATTATTTATTTTGAAATTTTTATCTCTTAAACTAATTTGCTGTAATATCACGATAAAATAGCTTGAATACCTAACAATCTGTTACTTGCCAATGTTATTCTTATCCGAAGCTTATGTTTTGGTTCTCTTTTGCAGGGTTTATATTAAAGAGCTTTGTGTTTTTCTATTCTTCCTGCTCAATCCTGTTGCAACTTCTGCGCTTTAATTATCTCTATACTTTTTAGAATATTTTGTTTTTCTTTGAATGCACTGTATTTCTGTAAAAAACTTTACCTTCTTATCGGATCAGCTCCAACAATCTAAAAACAACATTTCTACTAACCCAACGCGCCCATCTGCAATTATTCTGTATCCTGTCAAAATCAGTTCCATCTTATTCCAAGAACTAGGATCATTATAAATGTTGTACAACCAAAGTCAACTAAAAAAACTATTATTTGCTATACGAGATCATCACAATAATCAATGCTAATGAAGATTATTTAATAAATTCTTACTATTAAGGTAATACTATCATAGAAAATGGTGATAGAAAAGTTTTTAATGAAAAAACATATATAATAGAAAAATTTTCTCTTCCAATGTCTAACATATATAGTTACGTCATATGTATCAATATTTTTATTTTAGTCTTTTAGTATTTTTTTAAAATAATCTTAGTATTATTGAAAGAGGTTGGTAAGAAGTTAGTTTGTTAGATTATTTATGTATCAACCAGTAGTAGTAAAGTAAATTAGTAAAGTATTGAGTTATGTCGTCTATTTCAGATCCAAGCAAGGCTTATGTAATTGGCCCTAATGGGGAGCCTCTTACATTGGCCGATCTACCCTCCAACGGCAATGGTCGTTGGGTCATTCGAAGAAAAGCAGAAGTTTTGTATGCAGTAAGGGGAGGGTTACTTACAGTAGATGACGCTTGCAAAAGATACAATTTAACTTTAGAAGAGTTTTTAAGTTGGCAAAAAAGCGTTGATAGATACGGGATGGCTGGATTACGTACAACTCGTATACAAAACTACCGTAGCCATGATGAGAATAGCTATTAGTACTTTCTATTTATCGACACACCTTTCTACAAGGTGAAAAATTTACAAGATAAGATTGTGTGTATTAAAGAAATTTAGCAGCAAAATTTACCCTGCCTCCTTAACCATTTATACCGATAGGACAGATAGTTGATATTCTGATATAGGGAAACACTGTTGTGCAGCTAAAATAGTACATCTTACACTTAATATCAAATATCAATGCTTGATCGTTTATAATCTTTGTTTTTGGAACTCATTCCTTTTATTCGGGTATGGATGGTACAGATTTTGGGGTTCTTGAACGCTCGGGCTGCTTTTCACTGTCATTTTCAAAAACATTTTTAGCAATTTCTGCAATTCCTGCCAACGAACCGATGACAGCACTCGATTCAAGTGGCATCATAATAATTTTTTGATTGGGTGCTGAACCAATTGTTTTTATTGCCTCTACATATTTCTCTGCTATAAAGTAATTAATAGAATGCAGGTTACCTGTGCTGATAGCATCACTAACTATTTTTGTTGCCAATGATTCAGCTTTTGCCATTCTTTCGCGTGCTTCAGCATCACGAAAAGCGGCTTCTTTATTACCTTCCGCTTCAAGAATCTGGGCCTGTTTTTTTCCTTCAGCAGTAAGAATAGCAGCTTGTCTCAACCCTTCAGCTTCCAAAATCTGTGCACGCTTTTCTCGCTCTGCTTTCATTTGGCGTGCCATTGATTCAACTAAATCGCTTGGTGGCCTAATATCTTTAATCTCTACACGTGTTACTTTTGCCCCCCAAGGTGAGACAGCCGCATCTACTACTGATAAAATACGACCATTGATTTCGTCACGTTGTGATAAGAGATGATCAAGGTCCAAGCTTCCCATAACCGTACGAATATTTGTTGTCGTTAAATTTAAAATCGCTTCATTAAGCTCATCTACTTCATAAGCAGCACTGCGTGCATCCAGTATTTGAAAAAATACAACACCATCAACTTCTATTGTCGCATTATCCCTACTAATGACCTCTTGTGTAGGAACGTCTAAAAACTGTTCCATAACAAGTAATTTGTAACCAACTCTTTCTACAATCGGTATAATAATCTCAATTCCGGGTTTAAGGGTGCGGACATAGCGACCAAATCTTTCAAGTGTATAATTATATCCCTGGGGTACCATAACAATTGCTTTTGAAAGAATTATAACAAGTAAAAAAACAATGATTCCTATTACTACGAAAAATTCGCTTTCAAAAAATTCTAACATTTTTATCCTTTCTGTATCAATTTTCTACACCAGTACTACTTGAGTCTTGATAATACCAAACAATATCAATATGCTACCACTTTATACATTTTGTTTGTGCAAACTGAGTATATAATTTTATTGTTATCAAGATTTTAATGATGCGTGATTGTATGCTAATCGTGTGTAAAATATGCGGCATGACGTGAATTTAAAATCTTATACTTTGAAACTCTTATACCTTGAACCAAAGGGTAATTTTTAATGCTATGCGTTTTATCCCTATAAGGATACTAAAATATTAGGAAAATACAAAGCAAGCAAAGCTAACACAAACTATCCTTAAACATCTGTAGTATAAAAAACCTACGCATCATTGTCAATCATCAAAAATGTAAAAACATGCCTTCACCTAATTATAAATATGAAAACCAACTTCTTAACGATGGGTATACCCATATTGCAGGGGTAGACGAGGTCGGCAGAGGGTGTATTGCTGGCCCTGTTGTCGCAGCAGCGGTTATCATATGCAATAATACACGTGAAGCTTTAGAATCTGCCACCACTGTCTTGCAGGATTCGAAAAAATGTCAACCACGTGCACGAAGCTATTTGTATGATGTTATTACAAATAATGCTTTATGGGCCGTTGCAGAAATTTCTCCAAAAGAGATTGATCTTCTAAATATTCATTATGCGAGCCTACGCGCCATGGGCCAAGCTATTCAAGAAATTCCCACTGATTTTATACTTGTTGACGGCAAATTTTTACCCGTTCAAAACAGGGATTACACAAAAGATTTCTTACTAAAAGGTCTGTCAATTATTAAGGGAGATACACTTTGTGCCTCTATTGCGAGTGCTTCCATTATAGCTAAAGTGTGGCGAGATCGCCTTATGTGTAACTATACACATATATACCCTGATTACCAATTTGCACAACATAAAGGCTACGCAACTGCACAACATAGAAAAATCATCGCTGAAAAAGGCGTTTTACCTATTCATCGCAAAAGTTTTAAAACCGTTAAACAGTATCTCATATGTAAATAAAAAAGCAATATTTGTAAAATACTTGAATACATGAGGCCTATCTGTTATAATGATAGGTAAGGGTTGTCAGGCCTTTGATTCTAAAACTTTTCTAGCGTTTGAAATATGTTAATATTACTTAAAAAATCAAGTAAGAAAGTGCAAAAAAAACAATATGTTGAATACGCAAAAAGTATAGAAGAAAAGATCCAATTAAGGAAAGAATTTATGCTACGTAGTTAAAGTTAATAAACTTACGACCCGCCTACAAATCTAACCGATAACACGTAAATTCGACCAATTTATAATCAGTAGTAAAGGGACAAAATGCAGACAAAAAAAAATTTAGTAAAATATTTAGCTTCAGCAGCTTTTATCGCCAGTTTGAGCATAGGAAGTGCTCACGCAGATGATATTACTGTTGTATCATGGGGAGGGGCCTATACTAAAAGTCAAGTCAAAGCCTATCATGAACCATATAGCAAAAAATATGGGACAAAAATAAACTCTGTTGATTTTAATGGAGGTTTAGCAGAAATAAAAGCTCAAGTGGAAGCTGGTAATGTAACATGGGACGTTGTGGATCTAGAATATTCTGATGCTGTTCGTGGATGTGATGAAGGTCTACTTGAGACTATAGACGCATCACAACTGCCTGCAGGAGATGATGGAACGCCCGCTATGCAAGATTTTGTTAAAGGTGGCATTCAAGAATGTGCTGTTGCTTCTATCGTTTGGTCTACTATTTTTGCTTACGACAAGAGTGTTGTTAAGGGTACGCCAACAAAAATGGCAGATTTCTTTGATGTTAAAAAATTTCCTGGAAAAAGGGGATTACGGAAAAATGCTAAGGCTAACCTTGAGTTCGCACTTATGGCAGATGGTGTTCCTGCAAGTGATGTCTACAAAGTGTTAAGCACATCAGAAGGCGTAGACAGGGCTTTTGCAAAATTGGATAGTATAAAAGATCATATTGTTTGGTGGGAGGCTGGTGCTCAAGCGCCACAACTACTTGCTGATGGTGAAGTGGTTATGACAACCGCTTATAATGGACGTATTTTTGGAGCCGTTGCTACCGAAAATAAGCCCTTTGTTATTGTCTGGGACGGACAAGTCTATGATATGGACCTTTTTGTTATGCCAAAGGGAACAAAAAACAAAAAAGAGGCCATGCGTTTCATAACTTTCTCGACAACAACACAAGCATTAGCTGATCAAGCAAGCTGGATTTCTTATGGTCCTGCACGTAAGTCATCATCTCCTAAAGTTGGCAAGCATGCTGAAGCAGGAATAGAGATGGCACCACATATGCCAACAGCACCAGCTAATTTTAAAAATGCCTTGCAAAATGATTTTCAGTGGTGGGCTGATTATCAAGATGAAATGAATGAACGTTTCAATGCTTGGTTAGCAAACTAATGTAAGATTAAGTATCTTGTGAAGGAACACATTTTCTTGTGTTCCTTCTTTTTTTGGAAGGTAACGAACCTATTTAATTATATATACTAGCGATAAATTAAATAGGAATTTTACTTGTGATGACGTAAGATACATCGGTGCAATACTATGATTGCTGATTTACAGGCTATTCGTGATGCCCTATATAACAGTCCTTTAAGCAAATATAAAAAATGTATATTGGCAGTATCTGGAGGTATTGACAGTATGGTTTTGCTGGATGCAATAGCACAATATAAAGCTACTATCCCCCCTTCATCCGTGTTTTCCGAATGCAGCGTTGCGTACATCAATCATAATTTACGTGAAGAATCCGATGAAGAAGCCCTGTTCGTTAAAGAGGAGTCTGAAAAAAGACAGATGTCTTGCGTTGTTTTATCCTGGTCAAATTGTGAAACCTACACTCATAGGACACAGAAAAAAAAAATGCATGGACTAGAAGAAAAAGCCCGCCTTGCCCGCTATCGTTTATTATGGAAACATGCAGCAGAAATTCAGGCTAATTGTGTTGTTACAGCCCACCAACTTGATGATCAATGGGAAACTTTTCTAATGCGTCTAAAAAGAGGGAGTGGTTTAAAAGGGCTCTGCTCGCCACATAGCTTAACTTCCATTGATGACATTCATCTATTAAGGCCTTTTCATAAAATCTCACGTTCCACGATAGAAAATTGGCGTACATATTATCAAATTCCTGTAAAACATGATGTAACGAATAATGATAGACAGCAGGAGAGGGCACGTTTGCGACGTATGACGAATTTACTCAAAAATGAAGGGTTATCGCTTCCTCATTTTGCAAAAACCATAGAACGGTTACAATCGGCACAACAAACAATTCAAAGCATTACCGACGAAAAATGGCATGATCACAACAACATTAAGATCTATACATGGGGATACATAGATATGGCCGCACCTGTATTATTATCGGGGAGCTATGATGAAATACATCTTAATATTCTTAGTAAAGCACTTGCTAGTGTAGGTGGATACAAAGGACAAAAAAAATACGCAGTACACACCAAGAATAACGAGACACTTTTACGTAAAATACAATTTGATATCCAAAACGACCTCAAATGCCATTATGTAACTGCCCAAACACGAATAGAGTATAACAGGCGGCACAAAATACTCCGTTTTTCAAGAGAGATAGCACGCAACAAGCCCGAAAAAACTCAACTATATAAAAACAAACGCACATTTTTTGATAATCGCTTTTTATGTACCCCTAAATTAGATTGCACACATAGTTTACAATTTGTATCATGGAGTATTGGATATTATTCCAAAGATTTTTTTGATGCATGTAAAGATAATTTTTTAAAAAATAATATGCAATACTTATTTAACCATAATACAAACACCGATTTATTATGCACTGTACCAATTCTTCATTGCTTTTCACCTCAAAATGAAGACATATATGGAATCCCCTCCTCGCCAGATTACGACACGGATATTTTGGAATACAAGGCCTATTACGCAAATGGCAAAACCTGTCACATCTCAATACCATTTATAGTGCGCTTTACTCCGATACACGGATTTTTGTACGATATATAAAACATATTTTTAGAAAAAAACCTCATACCGAAAAAATAAGTAAAATTACCCTAGACAATTCATAGAATAGTCACTAATTTATACTATATAGTAGAGGTATGTTTCTATGATAACTTTTTATCATTGAAACACACATAATATACGCACGTTAATCAACAAGACCCAGACAGGAAGGTTATTGCACAGTGAATAATAATTTTAGAAATCTTGCCGCATGGATAGCTATCGGTGTATTTATTTTTGTTCTGTATAACATGTTTCAAAATGAGCCCGCATTACGCAAAAGCAGTGAAATTAGCTACAGTCAATTTTTAAGTCAGGTAGAAGCAGGTAAAGTAGAAAGCATTACATTGACCAATAATCTTATTCGTGGCAAATTGACTAATAACAATTTGTTTTATACGTTGGCACCCCAAGATCCTTTCTTATTTGAAAAACTTCAAAAAAAGAATGTTGATATAACAGTAAAAAATGAAAAAGAGGATATCTCTCCTTTATTAAGTATATTTTTATCCTCACTGCCAATTTTACTATTAATTGGTATTTGGGTCTATATGTTAAGGCAAATGCAAGGAGGCGGCAGAGGCGCAATGAGTTTTGGTCGCTCTAAAGCAAAATTATTGACAGAAAATACTAAAAAAGTCACATTTGCTGACGTTGCTGGTGTTGACGAATCAAAAGAAGAACTTGAAGAAATCGTTGAGTTTCTACGTGATGCCCGACGTTTTCAGCGTTTGGGAGGCAAAATACCGCATGGCACTTTGTTAGTAGGCCCACCAGGTACAGGAAAAACCTTACTTGCACGTGCTGTTGCAGGTGAAGCAAATGTACCATTTTTCAGTATTTCTGGTTCTGATTTTGTAGAAATGTTTGTTGGTGTTGGTGCCTCACGTGTTAGAGACATGTTTGAACAGGCCAAAAAGAATGCCCCTTGTATTGTTTTTATAGATGAAATAGATGCTGTTGGACGCCATAGAGGAGCTGGCTACGGAGGAGGTAATGACGAACGCGAACAAACACTCAATCAGCTATTGGTAGAAATGGATGGTTTTGAAGAGAATGAAGGCGTTATCATTATTGCAGCAACGAATAGACCTGATGTACTTGATCCTGCTTTACTAAGACCTGGGCGATTTGATCGTCAGGTAGTTGTACCCTACCCCGACATTGATGGTCGTACAATGATTCTGAATGTACATAGTAAAAAAACACCTTTAGCTCCAGATGTAGACATCCATGTTATCGCGCGCGGTACACCAGGATTTTCAGGAGCCGATTTAGCTAATATAGTTAATGAAGCTGCATTGCTAGCAGCCAGACGCGGTAAAAGATTTGTTACTCATCAAGAGTTTGAAGATGCCAAAGATAAAGTTATGATGGGAGCAGAACGGCGCTCTTTAGCCATGACAGAGGAAGATAAAAAATTGACTGCTTATCATGAAGGTGGGCATGCTTTGGTAGCTATACATCTCAAAGATTCTCACCCTGTTCATAAGGCTACTATTATTCCTCGTGGCAGGGCTTTAGGCATGGTTATGCGTTTACCACAACGTGATGAATTGTCTGTAACGCGGGCACGGATGAAAGCCGATTTAGCCGTGGCTATGGGAGGGCGTATTGCAGAAGAACTTATTTTTGGCGCGGATATGGTCACATCGGGTGCATCTTCCGATATTCAAATGGCAACAAAACTCGCACGTTCTATGGTCACACGCTTTGGAATGAGTGATAAAATTGGTCCCATGGATTATCATGGCAATGACGCCGACAATTATTTAAATGCATCACAGGGGGTAACTACATCAATTAGTGACGAAACACGTAAAGTTGTAGATACGGAAATTCGAAAACTCGTTGATGAGGGATATAAGAAGGCAAGCCAACTGTTGCAAAAACATATTCAGGCTTTACACAAACTCGCACATGCATTGATTGAATATGAAACTTTAAGTGGGGATGAAATTAAAGACATTTTATCTGGTAAACCAATTCGTGTTTCCAAAGACGATGACTCATCAGAAGGTAAATCGGGTAAAAAGAAATCACGCTTTTCCGTACCACAGATTAGCGAAGCTGATCGTAAAAAAGCCTCACGAAAACGCAAACCGAAAGATGATGGCATGGAACCCCAGGCAACCTAGTAATTGTATTGAAAAAAGGTAACAAGACAAGATAGGCGAAAATCCAGCTCATTTGAATATTTTTTGAAATTTGTGGTAAATCCCAATAATATCTAGGACAGTGAGAGTACACTTTCAATTGACATCCTGATCCCTATATTGGCATTTTGAATGATTTACGGATTAATGGATATATTCTTTACTAAGTTTACAATAACCATGACTGAAAAAATAAAAAAATGAGATTAGATCAATTAAGTATAGAATTATTCTTACGAAAATTGTTAGGTGTGATAAATTAGCCTTGATTTCTTATAAAGGATAATTTACACTTACCATTAGTAAAAAGTAGATGTATTTACGAATGGACACTTTCTGGCGCAATATATCTTTTTTGTTTATACAATACAAATACTACAAATCTTGCCCTTTTGTATGTTTTGCGATTTGTAAGTCAATTTACCCGAATGGTTTAGATAAATAGCACAGTAATTAATTAAACAAACACAATATAAAATCTTTTACATTTACAATTTATCAGTTAATTAATAAAAGGTTAAGATATGAGTTTTATAAATAGTACACTGAATGGCCATTTGTAATATTATAATAATATATCGGTACGTAAATATGTTCCTACATGTCAAAGTTAATTTATAGGGAAAAGTTATGTCCTCAACTATACCACCCAAGCATAGCCGTCCTTTAAGCCCGCATCTTTCTATTTATCGTTTTTCAGCATCTATGTTGATGTCTATTTTGCATCGTGTCACAGGCGTGGCCCTTGCGGGGAGTTCACTTATTTTTTTGAGTTGGTTGATTGCTCTATATAGTGGTGCTGAAATATATCAACAATGGGTAAACAGTTTTACAACCATTCCAGGATACTTCATTTTATTTAGTATAAATTATATCTTTTTTCATCACTTGTTTGGCGGGATCCGCCATTTTATATTGGATAGTGGCTATGGATATAACACACGCACAATTACTCAATTAGCACATCTTACATGGTTGTTTGCTCTTGTCATGACAATCGCTACATGGAGTTACATATATTATGCAATTACCTAACCCCATATCACGGATACTTTAATGCAAACAACGATAAAAAAAACTATGGGACTGGGTTCGGCCAAAGTAGGAACTGGGCATTTTGTTAAACAACGGATTACAGCTTTTGCTAATTTGATATTGGGAATTGCCTGTCTTATCATCATTTTGTGCAGTATTGGCAAAACACATGAACAAATAATTATTATGATTGCTCATCCACTTACAAGTATTACACTCATCGGATTTGTTATAAGCTTTTGTCTTCATATGCAGCTGGGCTTACGTGTTATTGTTGAGGATTATATACATGGTCAGCTTGTTCGTATAATCGCTTTACTTACAACGCTTTTCTTTAGCTATACTATCATGCTTAGTAGTATTTATATGATTATACGCATTAACCTTTTGGTCTATTAAACATTTCATCTGTACATAAAACGCTACAATATAACATTATGCAAAACTCGTTTTCATCCTCTACTTCTCACGTAACACAATCTTACCCATTACAAAGACACCATTACGATGTTATTGTCGTAGGTGCTGGTGGGTCTGGTTTACGTGCTGCTCTTGCTGCTTCGGAGTCAGGAGTAAGAACAGCTTGCATTAGTAAATTGTTTCCGACACGTAGTCATACGGTTGCTGCACAAGGTGGTATATCGGCCGCTTTGGGTAATATCACTGAAGATGATTGGCGTTGGCATATGTATGATACAGTCAAAGGTGCTGATTGGTTAGGCGATCAGGATGCTATAGAATATCTATGTAAAGAGGCGCCCCAAGCTATATATGAACTAGAACATTACGGCGTACCCTTTTCACGAACCGAAGAGGGCAAAATATACCAGCGCCCCTTCGGAGGTATGACGGTGCGCAATGGCGAAGGTCCAGCAATACGTACCTGTGCCGCCGCTGATAGAACTGGGCATGCTTTGCTACATACACTTTATGGGCAATCATTAAAACATAAAACAGAGTTTTTTATTGAATATTTTGTCATTGATCTTATTATGGAAGGGACAAAATGTCATGGAGTTATAGCGCTATGTCTTGAGGATGGTACGTTGCATTGCTTCAAAGCGAATGTAACAATCTTAGCAACGGGTGGATATGGACGTTGTTATTTTTCTTGTACTTCTGCGCATAGTTGTAGCGGTGATGGGGGTGGTATGGCTTTACGTGCAGGATTACCAATGCAAGATATGGAATTTGTACAATTTCATCCTACAGGAATATATGGTGCAGGAGTATTGATTACAGAAGGGGCAAGAGGCGAAGGTGGATATTTGGTAAATGCAGATGGAGAGCGTTTTATGGAACGCTACGCTCCTTCCGCCAAAGATTTGGCCTCTAGAGATGTTGTCTCTCGTTCAATGACTATGGAAATTCGTGAAGGCAGAGGGGTAGGAAAAAATGCCGATCATATTTATCTTCATCTTGATCATATACCCGCGGATGTTTTATCCGTAAGATTACCCGGAATAACAGAATCAGCCAAAATTTTTGCAGGTGTTGATTTACGACATCAGCCTATACCTGTTTTGCCAACTGTTCACTATAATATGGGCGGTATTCCATGTAATTATTTAGGTGAAGTCATAAAACCAACACAAGATAATCCTGATAAAACGGTTGAAGGTCTACTGGCAGTTGGAGAAACAGCATGTGTCTCCGTTCACGGCGCAAACAGGCTAGGTTCTAATTCATTAACAGATCTTATTGTTTTTGGTAAAGCCGCAGGAAAGCATGCCGCAAAACTTGTTCACGAAGGGTGTAGTGCTGGTTCCTACAGCAGCTCTTTAGAAGATAAAATACTTACCCGTTTTGATACTATTCGACATGCAGATAAGGGGCAATCAACCGCAGAACTTCGAGACAAGATGCAACGAACCATGCAGGATTATTGTGCGGTATTTCGTACCCATGATAGTCTTGAGGACGGTAAAAATAAAATTACCGCCATTTGGCACGATAGCGTAAATATACGTATTAGTGATAGGTCACTTATTTGGAATACCGATTTAATAGAGGCTTTGGAGTATGAAAATCTTATTATTCAAGCCGTATCAACAATGGAATCAGCTTATCATCGTAAGGAAAGTCGAGGGAGTCATGCAAGAGAAGATTTCCAGGAGCGTAATGATAATGAATGGATGAAGCATTCTATTTGTTATGTAGATACAAATGATAAAAAAACATTTATGGAATATCGTCCTGTACATGAATATACATTGAGTACAGAAATAGATTATATTAAACCTAAGGCCCGTGTATATTAAGCTTCATGCTTTTTCTATACAGATTATAAAGGAAATAATAATATAAATTAATTAACACATCCAAGTAGAACTAAAGGTATATTATGGTAGAGTTGACGTTGCCAAAAAATTCTAAAATCAAACGGGGAAAGACTTGGACAATCTCCGAGCAAACTTCACGTACAAAAGAATTTCAGATATATCGTTACAATCCCGATGATCAGGACAATCCGCAAATTGATACATATTATGTGGATATAGACGAATGTGGTCCTATGGTTTTAGATGCACTCATACAAATCAAAAGCAAGACTGATTCAACGCTTACTTTTCGTCGCTCATGCCGTGAGGGTATTTGTGGATCTTGTAGTATGAATATTGATGGAAGTAACACATTAGCATGCCTTAAATCTATTGAGGATATTAAAGGTCCCGTAAAAATTACTCCCCTACCTCACATGTCTGTCATTAAAGATTTAGTCGTTGATATGAGTAATTTCTATGCTCAGCACGCTCTTGTTGAACCATGGCTTAAAGTCACAAATAATGTTCCACAAAAGGAACATAAACAGTCAACGCAAGATCGTGAAAAGATTGACGGCTTGTATGAGTGTATCTTATGCGCATGTTGTTCTAGTTCTTGTCCGAGTTATTGGTGGAATAGCGATAGATATCTGGGACCTGCCGCTTTATTACAAGCATATCGGTGGATTAGTGATAGTAGAGATGAGGCAACAGGTGACCGCTTAGACCAGTTAGAAGATCCTTTTCGTTTATACCGCTGTCATACAATTTTAAATTGCGTTCAATCGTGCCCTAAAAACTTAAAACCCGCCAAAGCTATTGCAGAAATCAAAAAAAGTTTAATAGAAAGGCAAGTATAATATTCATTGGGATATTTAAGGAGTATTATTACTATATTTATTTTGCTTTACTTGTGACCATGAAACGCAGAATACAATGGCATAAATAAAAGTATTCTATTCCTTTTGAGTACAATGATATCAAAGAACTATATGGCTAAATTCTTATATACTATGAACATCTCTATTGTATATTATTCAATTCTTGCTGCAAATTCTCATGTAGTGTTTGCATAAGTGTTTTTTTATCTAGGCCTGCTTCAATAGGTGGTAAAAATGATACGGTGATCGTCCCCTTTTTGAAAATAAATCCATTTTTATTAATGTAAGAGCCTGTGTTCAGCACAATGGGTATAACAGGAACATTCATATGTGTGTATATCATTTCTAGGCCTCTTTTAAGTTGCAATGGCTCTTTTGGAACTTGCCTAGTCCCTTGCGGAAAAATGATCAAAGAGCGCTTTTGAACAATCAATCTACTTGTTTGTTCTTTAATCACCCGCATATCTTTAACAGATTGCGAACGTGAAATAGGTATCATTCCACATATACCTATATAATAACCCACTATCGGTACGCGTAAAAGCTCCTTCTTCAATATATACGCAGGATTATTAATAATTGCACTGAGTATCACAATATCTGCCATTGATTGGTGTATACTTGCATAGATAAAAGACCCCTCATGAATATTTTGTTCTCCTCGTATCTGAACATCAACCCCACCTATCCACTTTATAATTTTTGTAGAACAAAACCCATAAAATTTCATACCTCTATAAATAAGTTTTTTCTTATCTTTAGAAAATAATAATAATATGTACGCCACTAAACCTTCCAATACAGTCAGCATAATAATAAAAATATAGGTTATGATCGTACGAATATACATAATTCTTTATATTGAAGCTTAACTTATTTTTCAATATATTAAGTATTCATAATCTGAATATAAACACTTTCTCATATACACAAGAATATATGATTTATTAATTATGCTCTTCATTATGCTCTTCCAAAGCATGTATATAAAATTGTAGCAAATCAAGTTTATTTAAAATACCAATAATTTCAATATCATCTTTTTGACGTGTAACTACGATATATTCAGTGTTATGAAGCGAAAAATAAACGATAGCCTGCTCTAAAGTTTCTTTTTCATCGAGATACAATCCATCATTCAATAATGCACATGCCAATTTATCGTTTTCTTTTTTGCAATTTGTTGAAGATTCTATAGTATTTATAACATTTTGCAGAGTTATTGATTTAACGATTTCCCTATGCACACCATCTTCTATGTCTACACCTCTGCCTTTAAGTTGCATATAGAAAAAAGACGTGTGAGCAATGCGATAATGAAGAATAACGGCAATTGATACAGTTAATAAAATAGCAATTGCAATACGATGCCCCCCTGTTAATTCAAGAATAATCATAGCTGTTGAAATTGGTGCTCCCAGCACGGCTGCTGCTGTTGCCCCCATACCAACGAGCGTATATGCGTTTACAGAAATATCGGCATACGGAAACACCATAACTAAGATTTGTCCAAAAGCGGCCCCTAACATTCCACCCATTACAAGTGAAGGTGTAAAAACACCCCCGCCGAAGCGTCCTGCAAGAGTTATTGCTGTCATAGCGATTTTGACCAATACAAAAAGCAATAAAATTTCGGCTGAGTAATAGCCACTTATTGTATTATTAAGTGTATGATAACCTAGCCCTAAAATTTGTGGTATAAACAAGCCAACGATCCCCAAACAAATACCACTAATTACAGGGCGAATTAGGATAGGTGGATTCATAGCATTGTATAGATTTTCACTTTTGACACTACATAATTGAAACAACACAGCCAGAAGTGCACACAAGACACCTAACAAAGCGAAAGCTGGCATTTCCCACAAGTGAGATACCTGTACATCAGGTATATGAAATGCAAAATCATCACCTAAGTAATGACGCACGACCAATGCAGCAACAACAGAGGCAATAACATTAGGCGCCATCGCTTTAGCTGAATAGTGCCGCAGTACAATTTCATGTGCAAATAAAATACCCGCAAAAGGAACATTAAAAGATGCCGATACGGCCGCAGCAACACCGCATGCCATAAGAATACGCCTTTCATAGACATTAAAAGATAATTTTTTTGTAATTACGGCTCCCAAACAAGCGCCTATGTGCACAGCAGGACCTTCTCGTCCTGCACTTGCCCCCATGCCTAGCGACCATCCTGAGATAATAAACCCATGCAAGGCTTGGCGTAAGGTCAATTTATCTAAGTCAAATACACGTGCTTCAATAACATCAGCAACACCACTACCCCTTTTTTGTGGAACATAAAAATGTAAAAATACCCCCAAACATATTCCCCCAATAATTGGTGTAATGAAAAACAAAATATTCCATTCACTTAATATAAACCCCTCTAGCCCATTTGGAGAAAGCCATAACATCTCTAAAAAATGTATAAAATGACGAAACGCTAAAATACAATAAGATACAGCTAAACCTAAAAAAAGAGAAAAAAGCCACAACAAGCTGTCTGTTCTAATTAAATCCCAATACCAATTCCGATTTATCATAATTATAAGTCTCTAAAAAAGTTTCTTATAATTTCATATTTCGCTTAATGATTGTTTAATCAAGGGCATTGATACATATCATTTTCAAAGCTGCATATAAGAACCTATACACCAGTCCTATAATTAATGTAAGCTCGTTGTAAATAAATATTTCATAGACCCCGTCTTTTGACACTATATAATTAGACTATTAATGTCTGTACAACATGGCGTTGCTACATAGAAATTATAAAGTGCTTTCTTGAGTATCTTACAATGATGCTCTTATCAACTCAAGATGAGTGTGCCATCGGATATATAGTTATCTAAAACTGTATTGGAAATACCTTCAAATGTTATATCTACGCTGCCAAAACCAGTGCTTGTGATAGTTAAAACACCATTGCTACCGTCAAGAGACGTTGTAACGAAATTCGTAATATCTGAATCTGCTGTATCCGCAGTGAGGTTATTCGCGTCATAACCTAAGCCAATTAAAAGATTACTGATGTCTATTTTATCACCTTGTGATTGAGAGAAATCTCGTATCGTATCACTGCCCGCATTATCATATAGATAATGGAATGTATCAGCACCTGCACCGCCAGTAAGAGTATCATTACCTCTGCCACCGTAAATCTGATCATCGCCATTACCACCCGTAATTGTATCATCACCTGCTAAAGCATGGAAAGTTGTTGCGATAGAGTTATCCGTAGCGGCAAGGGTATCGGCGGCAGTGGTTCCATATACATAGGCAAGACCAGGGATAAGCGTGCCACCTGATATACTCCAGCCATATCCGCCATCTGCGGTCGCATCGGTGAATCGAGCATGTGCCGTGGCATTTGTGTAGCCTATTCCAGCTACTTCGAATATTACACCCGTGTTAATTGCTGTTTCACCCGCCACACTATTAAGTGTGGACCAACCCAACAATAAGGCATCATAATTTTCAATACTCATAGAGGTATTATTAAAGAGGCCCCTAACATTTATTAGGGAACTGATATCCCATTGCCCTATATCCTGATTGAAAGCACGAGCAGCAAAAAACATATAGCTCATACTCGTTACAGAACTGACATCCCAACCCCCTATATCCTGATTGAAAACACTAGCACTAAGAAACATAGAACTCATATTCGTTACATTACTCACATCCCAAGCCCCTAGATCCTGGTTGAAAGAAGGGGCACTTCGAAACATAGACTCCATAGTTGTTACAGAACTGACATCCCAACCCCCTATATCAGCATTGAAAACAGAGGTAGTATTAAACATAGACGCCATACTAGTTACAGAACTGACATCCCAACCCCCTATATCAGCATTGAAATATCTGGCACTTTGAAACATACTCTGCATATTCGTTGCCTTAGAAACATCAAGCGTACTAACATTAGTTGGAATACCATTGCCACTAGTAAATAAACTAGCTAAACTTGCACTCTGGGTATCAATGATTTCTAGTATTTTAGCTTCTGTTAATGGGGCAGTCTCAGCAGTCAGAGCATCACGATATCTTGTAATAAGAGCATCATTCACACCAGAGCTCAATAACTTTAATTCATCAGCGTTGATGCTGCTATAATCATCGTTTGTAATAGCAAGTATCTTATCTAACACAGCCTGTGCAGAAGAGGCAGAAGATACCGTAAGATAAATCGTACTGCTTGCACTATAATTAGCACTCGTGGCATGTAACACAATTCCATACATATTATCCACTGCAGATGACGCGTCATAGGTAGCGTCGCCTATAAACTCTAACACATTATCATTGAGCCTAAATAAAGAGGTATTATCTGCTCCTCCTGTTAAAGCTTCTAATGTATATGTAATCGTAGCGCCTCCACTATCTGTAGCATTAAATGTGTTTACAATATGAGGATTAGTTTCAGAACTGCCACCATTAGCAACGGCAAAATGGAGTGAACGGGCAAGTGTAAATGTTCCTGTATTAGCCAAGATAAATGTGCCGTCGGATATATAATTATCTAAAACTGTATCGGAAATACCTTCAAATGCTATATCTACGCTACCAAAACCAGCACTTGTGATAGTTAAAACACCATTTCTACCGTCAAGAGACGTTGTAACGAAATTCGTAATATCTGAATCCGCTGTATCCGCGGTTACGTTATACGCGTCATAACCTAAGCCAATTAAAAGATTACTGATGTCTATTTTATCACCTTGTGATTGAGAGAAATCACGTATCGTATCACTGCCTGCATTATCGTATAGATAATAGAATGTATCAGCACCCGTACCACCAGTAAGAATATCATTACCTCTGCCACCATAGATCTGGTCATCGCCATCACCACCCGTAATTGTATCATTACCTGCTAAAGCATGGAAAGTCGTTGCGATAGCGTTATTATTGGCGGTGAGTGTATCGGCAGCGGTGGTGCCATACACATAGGCATCACCTGAGACACGCCCGTTATCTGATATCGTCCAGCCATATCCGCCATTTGCGGTTGCATCGGTTAATCGAGCACGTGCTGTGGCATTTGTGTAGCTTATAAATGCTCCGAATGTTACGCCCGTGTTAATTGCTGTTTCACCAGCCACACTATTAAGTGTAGACCAACCCAACAATAATGAATCATAATTTTCACTACTCATAGAGGTATTTGCAAACATGAGTCTAGCATTTGTTAGGGAACTGATATCCCATCCCCCTACATCCTGGTTGAAAGAATTAGCATCCCAAAACATACTCTGCATATTTGTTACAGAACTGACATCCCAACTCCCTATATCCTGGTTGAAAGAAGTGGCAGCATTAAACATAGCCTCCATATTTGTTACAGAACTGACATCCCAACGCCCTATATCCTGGTTGAAAGAAGTGGCAGCATTAAACATAGCATCCATATTTGTTACAGAACTGACATCCCAACGCCCTATATCCTGGTTGAAAGAAGTGGCAGCATTAAACATACTCTGCATATTCGTGGCCTTAGAAACATCAAGCCTATCAGCATTTGTTGGAATACCAGCACCAAAAACATGTAATGCCTCTAAACTCGCACTCTGGGTATCAATGATTTCCAGTATTTTAGCTTCTGTTAATGGGTCAGTCTCAGCAGCCAGAGCATCACGATATCTTGTAATAAGAGCGTCATTCACACCAAAACGCAATAACTTTAATTCATCAGAGCGGATACTGCTATAATCATCATCAGTAATAGCAAGTATCTTATCTAACACAGCCCGTGCAGAAGAGGCAGAAGATACCGTAACATAAATCGTACTGCTTGCACTATAATTAGCACTCGTGGCACGTAAGACAACTTCATACATATTATCAACTGCAGATGACGCATCATAGGTAGCATCACCTATAAACTCTAACACATTATCATTGAGCCTAAATAAAGAGGTATTACCTGCTCCCACTCCTAAAGCTTCTAAGGTGTATGTAATCGTAGCACCTTCACTATCTGTAGCATCAAACTCTCCTAAAATGTAAGGATTAGTTGCAGAGCTACCACCATTAGCAATAGTCCTATGTATAGAATTAGCCATCATCAGAGGTTCTACTATATTGATTGTTAAGGTTTGAATTGCCGCATGTACTCCATCCAAAACTATCAGAGTAATGCTATATTCCGTTTTAGTTTCATAATCCACAGGCGTATTGAAACTTAACGCACCTGTATTCGTATCAATAGTAAACGAACCCACATCCGTTCCACCCAAGTTATAAGTCAAGCTACCGATTGTATCACTATCCGTGACAGAGGGGGTATAGATAGTGTCGCCAGCAGCAATATTTTCTAATACAGAAAATGCATATATCTGGCCATCGGTAAAGATAGGAGTATTATCATTCACGTCACCTATATTGACTGTTAAGGCTTGAATTGCCGTATTTGTTCCATCCGAAACTTCCAGATCAATCTTATATTCCACCTTAGTTTCATAATCCACAGATGTATTGAAGCTCAACTCACCTGTATTCGTATCAATAGTAAACGAACCCATATCCGTTCCACCCAAGCTATAACTCAAGCTACCGACTGTATCACTATCCGTAACAGAGGGGGTATAGATAATGTCGCCAGCAGCAATATTTTCTAATACAGAAAACGCATATTCCTGGCCATCGGTAAAGATAGGGGCATTATCATTCACGTCACCTATATTGATTGTTAAGGCTTGAATTGCCGTATTTGTTCCATCCGAAACTTCCAGATCAATCTTATATTCCGTCTGAGTTTCATAATCCACAGATGTATTGAAGCTCAACTCACCTGTATTCGTATCAATAGTAAACGAACCCACATCCGTTCCACCCAAGCTGTAAGTAAAGCTACCGACTGTATCACTATCCGTAACAGAGGGCGTATAGATAGTGTCGCCAGCAGCAACATTTTCTGATACAGAAAATGCATATTCCTGGCCATTGCTAAAGATAGGTGCGTTATCATCAACGTCATCTATATTGATTGTTAAGGCTTGAGTTGCCGTATTTGTTCCATCCGAAACTTCCAGAGTAACCCTATATTGTGCTTGTGTTTCATAATCCACAGACGTATTGAAGCTTAACTCACCAGTATTTGTATCAATAGTAAACGAACCCACATCCGTTCCACCCAAGCTGTAAGTAAAGCTACCGACTGTATCACTATCCGTAAC
>JAPKNN010000009.1:0-86504 GCA_040266715.1 Paracoccaceae bacterium | reverse complement strand
ACATCGGTAGAAGAAAGTACAAAAAAAGAGATTAACCAGCAATCGCTTAACGTAATTGATAGTAAAAAAATAAAATTACCTCAAAAGAAACCTATTAATCTGGCAAACTTGATAGAAGCCAATATCAAGGATTTAACTTCAAATAACGTTGCGATTTCTGCAGAAAAAAAGACACCCACTTCGCAAAATGCATATACTATACAATTCGCAGCCTTCCGTACTTCTAATGAGGCCAAAAGACAAATTGTAAAATTAGAAAAATCTGACAATGAACTAAATGATTATATATATGCCGTAAGAAGAAAAGAAATAAATAATAAAGGCATCTATTATAGTGTTGTTATGGAGAATGTTTCAGATAAAAAAACAGCTGATCAGATATGTAATTCTTTTAAACAACAAAAAATATCCGATTGCTTTGTAAGAAGAAACTAATATATTGTACTTTCTGTTTATAATCACAAAAAGCAATATATATAATTCTTAACTATAAGAAATAGTATTTATTATAGAGCATTTTTAACACATTGAGGTAATATATGACAGACAATGTATATACATTCTCACACAGTCAAACACAGCAATTTCATGTTAATCTTGATGTTTTTGAGGGACCTATAGATTTGCTATTATCTCTTGCCCGCGAGCATAAAATTGATATAAAAGAAGTGTCTATTGCAGAATTAGCAAGGCAGTATATCATTTTTATAGAAAAAGCTAAAAAATTAAAAGTTACTATCGCCATGGAATATCTTATTATGGCAAGTTGGCTAACATGGTTAAAGTCACGTCTTTTGCTTCCACAGATGGAAGATGAAGATGATGAAGAAAACCCAGAAAATTATGCACGCTTACTTGCTTGGCGTTTAAAAAAAATGGAAGCTATTCAAAATATTTCCCTTACACTTATCAAGACACAAAAATTAAATAAATCTATATTTGCCAGAAAATTTACAGAAGACAATAGCACTGAGAAAAGTTTAAATCTTGATGTTTCCCTAACCGACCTGCTTAGAGCTTATAAAAATAAAAAATATATGCTTGAAAGTAAAAAGATTGTCATTAAAAAAAGACAATATGTTGACTTTCAACTGGCTTTTTCTTTTATGCAAGAAAATCTCAAAAATAATAAGAAATGGATTTCAATAGATAGTGCCTGTCAGAAAATGCATGTTAAGAATGTAATGAAAAACTCTGCCAAGGCTAGCTTGTTTGCCACGGCCTTACTTATGGCACATGAGGGACACATTGCTATTAAGCAGGAAAAACCTTTTGAAACGCTGTATCTAAAAACGGCCTAATTATCTTTTAAAGACACTGCCCTAGATATCTTATGGAATACGATACCAAACAATCTGAACTTACCTTCGATAGTGAGGATGGGAATAATATTGATAATCACTATCTACACGCGATTGAAGCCTATATTTTTGCTAGCGAATATCCAGTTGAATTTAAAAAACTCCAACTTATCGTTCCTCAAGCAAAAAATCTGCGGATTTATTTGGATATACTAGAAAAGCAATATGCACATAGGGGAATACAATTTGTGAAAAGAGGCACCGCATGGTGCTTTAGAACAAACCCATATTATGCAAATTGGCTTAGTGACTTTCGAAAAGAGGAGCAAACATTAACTCCTGTTACGTTAGAAATTTTGTCTATTATCGCTTATCACCAGCCTATTACACGAACTGAAATAGAAACTATTCGCGGCGTTTCTGTTTCCAAGAAAATTATTGATACGCTTTTAGATCTTGATTGGATTGCCGTAAAAGGCACACGCAATGTTATTGGTAAGCCAATGCTTTGGGGGACTACAACACAATTTCTTGATCATTTTGGATTAAAAGATATATCAGAACTACCAGGATTAACTGATCTACGCAAATCTGGGTTGATTGACATGCACCCACCAGAATAACTAACATACTTCATTCTCATCTTGTAAAACATATGGTTATTTCATCAAATCAGTATTCTTCATCAATTGTTGCAAGACCCATTGGCGTATCTATAGCGGCAGGATTACAGGTAAACTCATTACGTCACTGTTATACAGGTAAGGGAGATTACTTACGAGACATCAATTTTTCTATTAAAAAAGGCGAAATTACATGCTTATTGGGGGAGTCTGGATGCGGGAAGTCAACCCTACTACGCCTGATAGCAGGATTGGAAAAACCCTGCGGAGGTGAAATTTGGTTAGATGAATTACAATTGAATGGGAAAAATAACTTTGTAAAACCTCAAAAAAGAGGAATTGGTTTAATATTTCAAGATTATGCGCTTTTTCCTCATCTTACTGTATTGGAAAACGTTGCGTATGGTTTGCATAATTTTAAAAAAGAAGAAGCCCTTAAACTAGCCAAAGAAGTATTGCATGCTTTTGGACTCTTTAAATATCTTCATCACTATTCTAGTGAGCTTTCAGGAGGCGAGCAACAAAGAGTAGCATTGGCAAGAACCTTAATTACAAGACCCGCCCTACTACTTATGGATGAACCTTTTTCTGGACTTGATAAGGAATTAAGGCACAATGTTAGACGCTATACTGTTGATATTTTAAGACAAACCCAGTCCAGTAGTATCATCGTTACACATGATCCCTTAGAAGCATTAGAGGTCGCAGATTCCATTATATTCATGCATAATGGCAAAATATTGCAAAAAGGAAATGCTCAAGAATTATATAAAACACCCGTAACAGAGGAAGTATTACGCTTTTTTTCGGAAGTTAATCAGTTTAAAGTGGATGATTTTGATGAAACCAGTCGTTCATATTTACTACAAAGAAAAAAATTTTTAGATAAAAAAGTTTTTTATATCAGATATGGGGATCTTAGAATTGTACCCAAACACTATAAAGCAAAATCGTGTGAATGTATTATTCAAGGATATGTAATTACTTCAAAGAAATTTGGCTCAAACGATCGCATTGATTTTCGTATTAAAAATTCCGATCATATTTACTCGGCTATTTTTCCTATTTCTAATACACCGTATAAAAAAGATCAAAAATGCTTCTTTACAGTTAATCAAACTGATATTTATTGTTATTCTTAAAATTTAGCAAGTCAGATGTATTGTTAAGGTTTGATACCCTTCATTTGTCCCTTTCTGGCAACAAGCATACCCAGCACAATTAATATCAAAGAGAAAATTATTGCATGTGATATTTCCTCATCTAGAAGCAGCCAACCAATAAGCATACCCACTGGAGGAATAAGATAAGCAGCCATAGACATATAACTTTGGCCTACACGTAAAACAACTATTATACGCAACACGTAAGAAAATCCAGTTGAGATAAATCCTATATAGACAATCGCTAAAATATGCTGAATTTCTATTACTGTCATAATCGTTTTAGGTGGTGTAAAGAAAAGTAATGGCAATGTAAACATAATACTTATAAGAAATATATTACCTCCTAAGGATATAGGGGTAGATGATTTTATCGCACGTAATAAAATACCAGAAATTACATAACATATATTAGCTAAAAAAACGGCTAGTATAGCTAAAATTGTAGTAATTTGTACTTCGTCTACAAACAAACTTTCTGCTGTGAAAATCAGCATAAAGCCTGTAAATCCCAATGCAATGCCTACAAATTTATATGCATTAATCTTGTCGTCATCTGTTAAAAGATGGTTCGATATAATCGAAATCAGTGGCCCAAGAGAAAATACTAAGGAGGTAAGACTAGAATTGATGTATAATTCAGCCCAGTTAATTAAAATAAAAGGTACTACAGAACTAAGTATACTAATAACAAACGCAAGAAACCAATTTCCTCTACGCACAATGAGTGGTATCCTTTTAATAAAAAGATAGAAAAACACCACCAAACCGCCAAGTAATATACGCAGAGCAACTAAATGTAGAACGCTCACTATTTCTAATGAGACTTTTATAGCCGCAAAAGCACCTCCCCACGAAAGGCCAAGAAGAATTATTAAAAAAAAATCAACTGGCGTTGCTTTAGATAATTTATGCATAGGTTATATTTTACTATTGTCTAATTATAGCTATTATTCAATCCTAAAGCCATACATCTATTTCTAACAGCAGAAGAATTATTGATAAAATGCATCGCTAAGCGTCTCATTATTCCTAAAGGTCCAATAGCATCATCAAAAAATATTGAGCCCAGACTATGTATACCTAATATTGTATTATAAGCCGTTTTATACCTTACTTTCTCGTAATAAGGACCAAGTTTATCTAGTGGCATTTGAAAATTGTGTATTTTTCTTATGCCATTCGCCAAGCATTGTAAATCGCCTAAGCACAAATTGAATCCCTGTGCTGCAATAGGTAAAGTCTTATGGATTGTCTCCCCTAAGAAAATAATATTGTTGTAGTAAAACCTATCTGCCAATTGAGAATTAAGAGAAAAACTTTGCATTGCATTAGCGTCGATACGCATTTTACCTAAATTCTTACCCAGAGGCACACATAGTTTTTGTACTAGGAAATCATTATAATTGGTTTTTAATCGGTTTAGCTTTGTTAATTTTTTGGAATCCACAATCCATATAAGAGAAGAAAGATGCGTGTCCACAGGTATTGTTGTCATTGTTTCGTTTTCAGTCATAATTTCATATGAGGTGAAATTATGAGAATATTCATGTTCAAGATTATATATACACGCGAGCTTATTACTATTGATAACATGGAATTTAATGTTGGGTTTAATATTCGCAAGCTGTTTTCTATCGGCAAGAACAACAAGATCACTCTTTATTACATTATTTTCATTATATATAATTTTTGCTTGGTGAGTGGGTTTTGACTCTATTAAATTAATAGTGTCGTAATAGACAATAGCATTAGTTGAATATTTTTTTATACATTGAATAAATATTTTTTTTAGTATTTCATTGTCAACATTAACTGCAAAACTTTCAAGTTGAATATCAGAAGCCCTAAAAACAGTATTAATGGGTGCTAAATATTTCGCACTGTAATCGGCAATATGTAATATTTTTAACGGCATACCTAAATCAGCAAATATATTATCACTTTGCCTTAACATCTTAAGTCCAGGCTCTAATATAGCTGTTGTACGCTTATCTACATTATTTTTTTTATGGGTAAGCAATTGAACATCAAGCCCTTGACCCAGTAGATATAAAGTTGCCGATAAAGCCGACAAACCATTACCTATAATAATAATTTTTTCTAATTTAGGCATAATATTCTACTTATAATATTGATTTTGGACTCTTTTTTATAATTTTTAATTGGCATAAATAAAGAAGACACCTCCAAAAATACTATTTACAAACATTAGTTTTTTGTATTTACAACAACGTAAGTTATTGAATTTACTAAATAAAAAAAAATTACAAATTAAATTAAATTTTATTACAATAGTATTAATTCAATTTTTATTTAATTTTTTTTATTATTTACTTCAATTAAAAGTAAAAACCTATTTTCTATTTTGTATTACTATAAATTATTCTGTGTAATAATGCGATTATTAACACACAGGGATCATTATGGTAAGTAAATTTATATTATATGCTAGTGTACTATGTTTTACATTATCACCAGATATAGCAAGTGCTGACAATAGTACAACTGATAATCAATATCAACGAAATAACCAAAACACAAATAACTACACAAATAGCACATATGACTATCAAACACCAAAAAATATAGAACGGTTAAGCGTTTCCGATAATATGATTGAATACGGAATAACAAGCCTACCCATAGGGTTTAGACAATATTGTAGGGATAATCAAAATGAATGTTATAAAAATAACTTAAAACATGCCTCACAATATGATTCGATGCAACCCATATACCTTGTATATGATAAAGATGCATATAAAGAATTACTAACAGTAAACACAATAATTAATAATTCAATAGAATCGGTTAGCGATGAAGAAAATTATCAAGTAATAGAACATTGGACATTGCCCATTAACAACAAGGGCGATTGTGAAGACTATGTTTTACTAAAAAAGAAACAACTCATTAGCTACGGATATCCAGAGGAAACACTACTCATCACTGTCGTTAAAGACGAAAATAACGAAGGGCATGCAATTCTAACAGTAGTAACCGATATCGGTGATCTTATTCTAGATAATAAATTTGACGATATAAAATTATGGCACGAAACGCCCTATAAGTTTATAAAAAGACAATCGCAGCATTCACCGATTATCTGGAAATCACTAAAAAAATATTCATAATATACACTAATACCCCTTCACTTACCCCGTTTTTTTTAACGGGGTTTTTTTTTGTATATTAAATATCAGCATAACATTTTTTTTCTACCTTTCCACCAGGATGCGTAACTGCGCCATATCTTGCAGAACCAACACCAGTAGCATATTTTTGTAAAACACCGCTTGTATAATCGTTTTCAACTCTTTTCCAATTTTTTCTGCGTTCTTGAAGTGTTTTTTGATCAAGCTCAACATCTAGTACACCATTTTTTGCATCAATCACAATCATGTCACCGTCTTCTAACAAACCGATTGTACCACCATCATACGCTTCAGGGCTCACATGCCCCACACAAAATCCTCTAGTCGCACCAGAAAAGCGTCCATCTGTAATAAGAGCAACTTTATCACCCATACCCTGACCATATAGTGCAGCCGTAGTAGATAACATTTCTCTCATACCTGGTCCTCCTTTAGGCCCCTCATAGCGAATGACTAAAACTTCCCCTTCAACATAATTTTTGTTCTGCACCGCATTAAAAGCTTCCTCTTCGCTATTAAAGCAACGTGCAGGTCCTTTAAAATAAAGTTCTTTCATTCCTGCTACTTTAACAATAGCTCCGTCTTGGGCGAGACTACCTTTAAGAGCAGTTACACCACCTGTAGGCGATAAGGGATTAGACAATGGATAAACCACCTTCTGATTTGGATTAAATTTTACCTCGCTAAGATTTTCTGCTAATGTTTTTCCAGTGACTGTTATGCAATCACCGTGTAAATACCCCCCATCGAGTAATACTTTTAAAAGCATCGGAACACCGCCAGCTTCAAACATATCTTTAGCTACATATTTTCCTCCTGGCTTGAGATCAGCAATATAAGGTGTTTTCTCAAATATTTTTGATACTTCAAACAAATCAAAATCAATACCAGCTTCATGAGCCATGGCTGGCAAATGTAAGGCAGCATTTGTTGATCCACCCGTTGCCGCGACAACAGTAGCGGCGTTTTCGAAAGCTTTACGTGTTGCAATATCGCGCGGTCTTAGATTCTGTTCAATTAGAGCCATTACAGCACGCCCACTTTTTACGGCAAAATCATCCCGACTCAAATCTTCTGCAGGAGAACCAGCGGAATATGGTAAGGCTAAGCCCATCGCCTCTGAAACACATGCCATTGTATTAGCAGTAAACTGCCCACCGCATGCCCCTGCTCCAGGACACGCGACACATTCTAACATAAATAACTCTTCCTCCGTCATAGCATCGCTCACATAACGGCCAACTCCTTCAAATACATCCAAAACCGTAACATCTTTGCCTTTATGCTTACCTGGTAAAATGGAACCTCCATACATAAAGACAGCAGGAACATTTAAACGTAGCATTGCCATCATAATACCAGGTAATGACTTATCACATCCCGCAATACCAACCATTGCATCATAACAATGTCCGCGCATAGTAAGTTCACATGAATCAGCAATAACCTCCCGTGAGACCAATGAGGACTTCATTCCTTGATGCCCCATAGCTATACCGTCAGTAACTGTAATTGTACAAAATTCACGCGGTGTACCTTTTGCCTCTTTAACACCAACCTTTACAGATTGTGCTTGGCGCATGAGAGAGATGTTACAAGGAGCCGCTTCATTCCAACACGAGACAACCCCTACAAAAGGTTGGTATATCTCTTCTTCCGTAAGCCCCAAAGCATAGTAATAGGAACGATGAGGCGCTCTTTCAGCACCTACTGTTGTATGACGACTAGGTAAATGTGACTTATCATTTTTCTTTTGCATACTTTAACTTATCTGCTAACTGTTTTAAAAATATATCCGTTTGATATAGAATTTCTATTCATGTGTTATAGGATTCTGCTTAGAATACAGCAATACCATGTATACTCATTACGATACAAAAAAAATTATACTTTGGCAAGTACGTAAAATTATATTATTTGGTATAAGGATTATGTGATGATTTAAACTTTAAACGTATAGGTATATTAAAAAATTCGAATGACGTTTTAAGACTATTAAATAAATAACGTTTATAGCGTTTATCTATATATTTTGTTTGAGAGCAAAAAAATACAAAGGAAGGAGGACGAGCCTTTATTTGAGTAATATAGCGTATCTTAACACGTTTATTGCCACACATAGGTGGTTGATAATGCTGAAGTGCAGATTCTAACCAACGATTTAATTGTGATGTAGAAATACGTGATTGCCATTTTTCATATAATGAAAAACACATATCCATAACCTCATTTATACCTTTTTTTGTTTTTACACTAAGAAAAATATGTGATGCATTTTTCCAATCTGGCAATGCATGCATGAGTTGCTCTTGTAATGCTGCTTGCGTTTTCTTCTTATCTTTTACAAGATCCCATTTTGAAAATGCAAATATCAAACAACGTCCTTCATTCTTTACATGATTTGCAAGATTAAGATCTTGCACCTCTAAAGCTTGTGAATAATCCATTAACAATATTACAATATGAGCATAACGAATGGCCTTAAAGGCGTCATCCACACTTAATTTTTCTTGTTCTGTTTCCTTGTAGTAAGATTTTTTACGCAGACCCGCAGTATCATAAAGAAAAACATCTTTATTATTATGGGATATATGAACTTCTATTGAATCACGTGTTGAACCTGCAACTGGGCTTTCAATTAAGCGTTTTTCATCTAACAGTGCATTAATTAAACTTGATTTACCTGCATTTGGACGTCCTATAATAGCTATGCGCAATGCTTCCTTTTTGTTAGTGGCGTCAACATCAGCTATGTCGTAAGTTCCTTGATATAACGATTTAAGATGCTCTTCTATAGTTCTTTCTAATATATCTATTCCTAAGCCTTCTTTAGCAGAAATGGCTAGCGGTTCACCAAAACCAATTTTATATGCATCATTAATAAGCGTTTGCAGGGAAATTTTTTCTACTTTGTTGACGACGATAATAGTAGGAACATTGGCTTTACGCAGTATGTGTGCATATTCATTATCAATAGGCAAAACACCATCTTTTGCATCAATCATAAAAAGACATAAATTGGCCTGCTCTATAGCCTGAAAAGTTTGTTTTCTCATTTCTTGTTGAATACTATTTGAAGCATACGCTTCAAAGCCTGCCGTATCACTTAAAATAACTTGTATATCACCTATAAAGACCGTTGTATCTTTACGGTCTCTAGTATACCCTTTTATATCTGTTATTAAGGCCTTTGATTTTAAAGTTGAAGGCGCCAGACGATTAAACAAAGTTGATTTACCCGTATTTGGTCTGCCTACAATAGCTATCTTTAGCATAAATTTTGACTAATCTTACCCATGAATTTTATAAAAAATATTTTTATTTAAGAATAAATACTTCAGCGTCATCAGTCATAACATACAATGTATTATCGGCTATTACAGGGGAAATAAAAACATCTTCATTGAGTTCATAACGTTTAATTATACTACCAAGTTCTGGATCTATTGTTAATATAACTCCTTGCGTTGATATAACTACAAGTTTATTATCAATCATTAATGGCCGTAACCATCTTACATTGGCATCATCTGCACTATCGTTTAAAGGAAGGATCCATTTAATTTTTGCTGAGTTAATATTTACAGCCAGTAATTCACCCTCAAAACTTGAAGAAACGATATAATTACCTATTACAGTTGGTGCCGATATTGATTTAATTGGTAGAGACCATATCTGCTCACCTGTTTTCATATCAAATGCCCCTAGAAAGCCAGAATTGCTTGAGGCAAACATTTTACCTTTATGTAATACAACCGTATCGGATACTTCATTAATTCTAGTGTCCGCAGTATTAGCATTGTTGTAATCAATTAAAGCGACACTCCATTTTATTGTTTTGCCATCCATATCTAGCGCGACCACTTCTCCCGTATTAAGAGGAATAAAAATTGTATTATTAGCCACAGCAACCTGTGAACTGCTAAGAACACCTGTTGTACCTGGAATACCTTCATATCTCCATTTATGATCACCTGTTTTTAACGATATATTATGTAATGTGTTATCTGTATCTAAAACAAAAACATTATTATTAAAAATTTTCGGATGAGAGCGTATAGGCCTTTTTAAATAATTATACCATTTTTGTTGTCCGTTTTTTGCATCCAAATTATAGACAACTCCATAGCCCGTTGTTACAATCAGATTACCTTTATGATAGGCAAGCCCTCCCCCATATCCTTCTTCAATATTTTCGTTTTTAAATTGTAATTGTACTGAAAATATCTTTTTATAACCTTGACTAATATCATAGGCACTTACTTTTGCCCTAGCATCAACAGCATAAAGAACACCGTCTGCTATAATAGGTGGTGCCGTTAAGGTACCGTTATTAGAGCTGCCAGCACCTATTGACAATCTTGTTACATATTGAGGTTTACTATTGCCCTCAAAATTATTTAAATTGTTAGATAAGTTAAAACTCGTTTGTTGCCATTGTGAGTTTGATGTTAGCTTTGATAACTTTAATGCTACTGTCGTATTACTTTCTAGCTCTTCATGGTTAAACAAAACACGCTCCCTCTTTCCATGCAGGATAATGTCGTCTTCCTTTTCCCCCAAAAACGAACTGCTGCAACCAGCAAGTAAAACATAGACAATTATAAAAAAACTTTTATAAAAAAATACTATATTTTTACCAAAGCCTAAGAGAAGCTTGTATAAACCCTGCATAAATTGACCTCCATACTATATTATTTAGGATTTTCCTTAGATGTTTGCGTATTGGAAACAGATGTTTGCGTATTGGAAACGTAAGCTTTAAGTACAGTTTTTAACACTTCTGCACGCACTCCCATATTACGCGGTATCATTACCTTTTCTGTAGAAATAATATCTGTCCAATACAAGGCTTTTTCATAATTCTTGTGGTAATAGGCTGACCACGCTAATATTTCTGCGGCCATAAATCTCAAGCCATCGGTTTTTTTTTCTGCAAATTTTCCTAATTTAGTGAACATTTCCTCATAAGATAACTTATGTATTAATGTATAATAAATTTTAATATGGGCGAGTGTTTTTAAATGTGTTGTTGAAGACGAAGATGCCGATTGATCTTCAATATTGAGCCCTTCAACAATTTCAAGAGATTGCGCTATATCATTTTGCTTTGTATAGATATCGGCAAGCATAAAACGTGCTAAAACATTATAAATATCATCCTTAGAGGTATCTTCAATTAAAGCCAATAACGCATTACGTTTTTCATCTAGTTGGTTATCTTGAAACGCAACAATCTGTGCTAATTTTCCACCTTTTTGCTGTTGCTGTTCTTTGTTATGACTATGATACGTCCAATATCCAAAAATACTTAGAAAAAGAACTGCCAGAAAACTTACGATGTACCATTTATAATTTTGGGCCAAGTTTTTAAGATGTTCAACACGAACTTCTTCATCGATTTCTCTTAGCAAACCACTCACATCACCCGACAAATCATTTTTATTGCGTATTTTTTTTGTCATTTTGACTATTCTCTCTTTAAATATTAAAAGGGGATGTCATCATCCAGTTCTCTATCATACTTACCTCTTTCCCCATCGTCTATCTGTGCTGATTCTGAACCCAAATGCGATGATTTATTATATGTTGAATTATCATTAGTGTCTGAATATTGAGGAGAATATCCTTTATTGTTAGAATTATTATTTTGGGAATCTAACATTATTAATTGCCCAGAAAAGTTTTGCAAAACAATTTCTGTTGTATATTTTTCAATACCTGAAGCATCTGTCCACTTGCGTGTTTGTAACTGGCCCTCTATATAAATTTTTGAGCCTTTACGCAGATATTGTTGAGCTACACGGCATAAACCTTCGCTAAAAATAACAACTCTGTGCCATTCTGTTTTATCTCTTCTTTCTTGTGTATTTTTATCTTTCCAACTTTCTGTGGTAGCGACACTCAAATTGGCTATAGGGCGACCATCATGTGTATTACGAATATCTGGATCTGCCCCCAGATTCCCTATGAGGGTAACTCTATTCATGCTGCCTGCCATATTATTCCTTCTTTCTTATATAAGCTAAGTTTCACAATTATAAATAATTATGACAGTCTAAACAACTAGTAACAAAACTGCAAGATAGAAAATTTATACAGCTAAACTATCTACACTTAATTAGAGATAGAGATATAAAAAGGCTACTTATTCATTTGTATTATTGTAATGAATGGGCATTATGCAACGCTCTACATATAATAATAATAAAATTTCAAGCATAGAGATGTAATAAAAATCACCCTATTTATGCAAAAAATTTATATGACACGGATTATACAAAACTGGATGGGAAGCGCAATTTTTATATGATTAAATATTATCCTTATGGTTTCTTAAAGTTATACCATGAAGTAAACCGCCTTCTGTATCCTGCGTACCTTGTCCAATGAACGTTATTTTGTAAGACTGCGAACTCCTTACATTCAACAAAACTTGGAAATTCTCCCAGATACTTTGTTTTGTACTCCTTATGGTTGTAACTTTATTTAAAGGAGTGGATTGCGTTGCTTTATCAAAATACACACTTATAGTATTACTTTTCAAATCGTTACTTCTAGTATAATAATTAAAACTCAGTATATGCTTTCCTGGGTAAAGGAATATTCTTTTGACCAGACCCGTATTTGAATTATCATAATGTGAATCAAGCTCTATAATCGGCAAACCATCTGGCGAATTAACAACTAAACCTGATTGTTGAAATTCAATAAGGCCATTGTTTAGCATTTCCCAATTCATAAATCCATAATTTCTAAATTGATTTTCAGGAAGCGTAAACCAATCTGTATTTGTTTTTTTTAAGTAATGGTCAATTTCCTTTAGTTTTTCTTCAAAAACAAGTACGCTTGGGCTTTTAGTATCAATATCATCAATATAACATTCACGTGATACTTTAACATTAGATGGTGTAATAGAACCAAACATATCAAATGGGATTGGATAATCTATCTGTGTATTAATTGAATACACGATATTGCTAGTTGTAGCTGTAACCTTTACATATTTCAAATCAATTACGGCATCTTTTTGTTGATTATTATCAGTTATTTTGTCAACCAATCTTTTTTCATTAGGCATTTCCTTAATTAAAAAATCCACAGCCTTTTGTACCGTTGTTTCACCTGTATTCTTGGTATACTCTCTCCATGCTTCACATACAGTTTTTAAATTATCCTCCGCTTTACTCGTATGCACTTGTAAGTGCCCGACATTAACAGCTGTTGCTATAAATCCTATAAGTAAGGGCATAGTTATTGCAATAATAACACTTGTTGCTCCTTCTGTTTCTTTTATAAATTTATTAAGAACAGTCATTAGTAGTCCTACCTATTTATTGTTTTCTTATAAGTAAGAGTGACTGTAATACAATTACAATAATTTAATTATAATAAATATAGTTAATGCGTAGAATACAGTATAATATAATGCCTATACTGTACATCTATTAATGGCATTAACCAGAGCATAAAGTGAAGCCTTTGTAATATTTGGATCACGCGCAACACCGAATTTCAATGCTAATTGAGAATCTTTCTGCTTCTTACTCTGTACCTTTACATACGCAGCAGCATGGCTATCGCTTCCTTTAGATATAGCGTGTTGATAATAATCCATAATTTCAAATTTCAATTGAAAATGCACATCAATGGCCTCTAAAAAACATTCTAAAGGACCCGAACCTTTTCCGATTATTGTATGATTATCATTGTTGTATATCACATTAAATCTATAGGAATTTTGATCATCCTCTACATTATGCGATTGGTATTTAAGATTACTATCAACCTCTACATAGGTCGATAAAAATAATTGACATATTTCTTCGGTTGAAATTTCGCGCTGTTTTCCATCGGCCATTTTTTGAACGATGTGACTAAAATCCACTTGCAAATCTCTTGATAATTCATAACCTAAATGTTGCTCAACCAAAAAAGCTGCACCTGCTTTTCCAGATTGTGAATTCACGCGTATAAAAGGATCATACTGTCTACCTATATCAGCGGGGTCAATTGTAAAATACGGCACTTCAAATTGAGTAGATTGGTTTTTTTGCACATGATGAAAGCCTTTTTTTATGGCATCTTGATGCGAACCAGAAAAAGCCGTAAATACAAGATCGCCAGCATACGGATGGCGTTCGTGTACTTTTAATTCCGTACAATATTCTGCTAACCTACGAACCTCCTTGATATTAGAAAAATCTAACCCTGTGTTTATACCATGTGTAAACATATTCAGCGCCATAGCGACAATATCTAGATTACCTGTTCTTTCTCCATTACCAAACAATGTTCCCTCAATTCTATCGCCACCTGCCATGAGACCTAATTCCGATGCGGCAATCCCTGTGCCTCTATCATTATGTGTATGCAAACTGATAATAGCCCTGTCTCTATACGTACATAACCGACAAAATAATTCAATTTGATCGGCAAAATAGTTGGGTGTACTCATCTCAACGGTTGCGGGTAAATTAAGAATAATCTTATTGTCTAACGTCGGTTGATACACATCGCAAACTCTATCACATATTTCTGCTGCATACGAAACCTCTGTACCAGTAAAACTTTCTGGCGAGTATTGATACACTACTTCCGTTTCTTCATATTGCTGTGCTAATTCTTTAATAAGACGCGCACCATTTACGGCAATATCAATCACTTCTTTTTTACCCAACTTAAAAACTATTTTTCTTTGAAGAATTGAAGTTGAGTTATATAAATGAACAATAACACGATGTACACCTTCAATAGCCTGAAAAGTTCTTTCAATTAAATCTTTACGTGCTTGTGTTAATACTTGTATTGTTACATCTTGCGGAATATAATTATTTTCAATAATGTGTCTAATAAAGGTATAATCAGTTTCTGATGCAGCTGGAAAGCCGACTTCTATTTCTTTAAAACCAATCTTAACCAATCCCTTAAACATCTCTAATTTTTTATTTAATCCCATTGGATTAATGAGAGCTTGATTGCCATCACGTAAATCTACAGAACACCATATAGGTGCTTTTTCAAGACGTTTATCTGGCCATTTGCGATCTGGCAAACTAATTTCGTGGAAGGGGGTATATTTATTTTTTATATGTTCTGTCATAGTATATCTCTGTTTGACATGATAGTGTAATATTTAAATAATGACGATACGGTCATAAAAATAATTTACTAACAAAGTCGCCCCAGAGGTAGAAGATATAATAAACTTATCTTCCGTTTTCTTTCTAATGTTCTAATATATTGATGCATATCCATTAGCATAGTACAAAACGGTGTAGTATGTTCAAGACTGTTATAATCTATTTCACTTCTAAATACTTTCATCGTTCTTACCATAAGAAAAAAAACGTTAATGTCAATAGAAAAGCCATTTTATAATGGCACCAAAGGTTGAATAAACCATTACAAATTGTCATTATAGACGTTTATTATTAATATTTTTTACTATACTAGCAAAAACACTGCTTGGTAATAAGCCTGACATAAATATTAAAACTCGATGCTTAATTCCTTGTATTCTTTGTCTTTTTTTCTTAATGTAGGCTTGTATTGCATCGTTTGCCGTTTGCGTAGCATCAGGAATAGAACCATCATTTTCCTGCTTTACAACACTCTCATCTTTAGCCCCTGTCACTTGTAAGAACTCCGTTCTGACGGGGCCAGGACAATAATTACATACCGTAATTCCCGCATCCAAAACTTCTTGACGCAAGGCTTCACTAAAAGAAGTAACAAAAGCTTTCGTTGCAAAATATACAGCCATTTTCGGACCTGGTACAAAAGAGGCGACAGAGCTTATATTCAATATACCTGCAGGAAGTGCTATTGTACGATGTTTATACAAATCTTCCATAAACATATGTGTCAACTCCATTAGACTCATGACATTAAGCGTAACCATGTCTTTTTGTTGATTCAGATTTAAGTTTTTAAAGTCGCCTACTAAACCAAAACCTGCATTATTAAAAAGATGTTGTACGGTACAAGATAACTCTTTATGAACATATTTTTTTAGAGCGATGAGAGCCTTTTTATCAACGAGATCTGCTTCATAATAATACACTTCTTCGTATTTACCCTGTAAACTCTGAGTAATTTTTTGCAATCTATCTTTTCTTCGCCCAACAAGGAGTATACGCTTTGTATAGGGATAGAAATTATAAGCTAATGCCTCACCTATACCCGATGTAGCACCCGTGATAATTGTAATACTTTTTAAACTTTGATTGTTTTTTTCATGAAAGTTTTTATCCATTACATTAACCATACATTACAATTCAACTTTAAATATTTCTATTCTTTACCCAGAATTTTATGTTTTATTTTAACACGCTCTTGTGTTTCAATACCCAACAAATGGCACACCTTCCAAACTGCTTTATGTTCTGCAAAAGAAATCTCACCATCTGAAATGGAGGCCATAAATAACTCTTCAACAAATGCAATACGCTCTTCACGTGAAAGATCCTGTTTGATACGATAGCAGAATTGATGGATATCATTAGCATTTTCAAAACTTTCCAAAGCATTTTTTTGGATAATTTCTACTTTTTCACGGGGCAAGTTATAGGTATCAGAAAGTATTTTTTCTATCTCAAGCCATTCCTGCGCATCAATAGTCGAATCTGCCGCAACGACATAAATTAACACAACGGCTTGGGCTAATATTAAATCCTTGCGTGTCTGATCGACATTTATGATTTGATCTTGTTTGTTATTAAAAAAATTCTGAAGTAAATTCATCATAATGATAAGCCTGTTGCAGTGTTTGCTATAAATGAGATGGGTTATATTGATGGGTTTCTAGGACGTGTCCTGCGAAATAAAGCGATCCTAATATCCATATCACGATTCTTTCACCGCTGTGAAGCTCTTTTACGCGAACACAAGCATCCTCAAGTGAAACGGTTGGTATAACATTTGTACAGTATTTCTGTGCTATTTTTGCGAGCACATGCACATCGGCACTTTTGGGTTCAGATGGGATAGGACATATAATAATTTGGTCAAAAATATCTTGAAAGCATTGAATAAACTGTTCATGTTGTTTATTTTCTAACATTGCCCACAATAAAATTCGTTTTACTTCAGGTTTCTTATCTTGTTGCAGCAAGAAATCCTTTATGATTTTTGCCGCATCTTCATTATGCCCACCATCTAACCATATCTCAGAATTGTTGGGTAAAAATTTATGTAATTGCCCTTTTGGTAAAGGCATTAATCGTGCTGGCCAACATACATTTTCCATAGCTGCTTGTATTTTTTTTTCTTCCAATGCCCTATCAGTATCAATGATATGAAAATAGGTAAATAAAGCGAGTGCTAAATTCTCTAATTGATGTTTGCCACGTAAAGCTGGAAATGGTATGGTGTAATGTTTATCAAATAGATGAAATACGCAACGATCTATACATTCTTCAATAAAAAAATCTTTTCCATAGATGTATAATGGGCAGGATAATTTATCGGCCTTACTCTTAATAACTTCTATTACTTCTTGTTCTTGCGATGCAGAAACTACTGGTGACAAAGGTTTTATTAAGCCTGATTTCTCATAGGCAATTTGAGCTAAAGTATCCCCTAGATATTCTTGATGGTCAAAAGAAATTTTTGTTAAAATTGTGACGAGCGGTTTGTCAATAACATTCGTTGCATCAAGTCTTCCGCCCAATCCGCATTCAAGTAAGGTATAATTTGCAGATTTTTTTGCAAATGCCAAAAAAGCCGTGGCTGTTGTCGCTTCAAAAAAGGTAATCGGTAAGCCATTGTTTTTTATCTCCACTTGAGAAAGCATTGAAATTAACAGAGATTCATCAATAGGCTTACCGTGTATATTAATGCGCTCTGAAAAATGTATGAGATGTGGAGATGTATAGCAATTAACCGATTGATTATAGACTTGTAATAATGCCCTTAAATTCTCGCATACCGAACCTTTGCCGTTTGTACCTGCTATAGATATAACATTGTGTAATTGTTTGTGTGGATTGTTTAAATCATCTAACAAGCGGTACATTCTATCAAGTGATAGATCTATTGTTTTAGGGTGTAAGCTATGCAACCTATTAAGTATTGCCTGACTTGACACAGAATACTCTTCCATACAGCTAGATATTTAGACAAAAAATTGATACATTGGCTTAATAGTTAAAACTTACAATTATAAGGTTGCAACTGAATTTTGCGATTGTTTTCTACTATGCATCATAATTTTAATGATATTAGAAATAGCAGGCCTAATTTTTTTTCTTTCCATAACACAATCAAGCATACCATGCTCTAACAAATACTCTGATTTCTGAAATCCATCTGGTAATTTTTCCCTTATAGTTTGACTTATAACACGCGGTCCTGCAAAACAAATGAGAGCCTGTGGCTCTGCAATATGGACATCTCCTAACATCGCGTATGAAGCAGAAACACCCCCTGTTGTTGGGTTAGTAAGAGTAACTATATAAGGTAATTTTGCTTCGTGCAATTTCTGAACAAGTATCGTTGTTCTTGGCATTTGCATTAACGACAAAATTCCCTCCTGCATACGCGCTCCACCAGAAGAAGTAAAAACAATATAAGGACATTGTTTTTCCAAAGCCCTTTCCATAGAAGCAATAATATGTTCTCCCGCTGCCATACCTAAAGATCCACCCATAAAATCAAAATCTTGTACAGCGACAACAACCTCCATCCTATCAAGTTCGCCTTCAGTAATGATAACACAATCATTTAAATCCGTTTTTTCGCGCGATTCTTTAAGGCGGTCACTATACTTTTTTTCATCTTTAAATTTCAAAGGATCGGTTATAACCTCTTTAGCTTCAATTATTTTATATTCACCTCTATCATAAAAATGCTCTAATCTTTTCTTGGCAGGTATACGAAAATGATAGCCGCTATTAGGAACAACGTATAAATTTTCTTCTAATTCTTTATGAAATACTAACTCACCCGTTTCAGGACAACTGATCCATAAATTTTCTTTTACTTCACGTTTGTTCAGAATACTTTTAATTTTAGGTTTAACGAAACTTTTTAACCAATTCATAATTCATTTTACCTTCATTTAGTTATTAAGTGCCTTTTATAGCAACTGCTAATTCTCTAGAGAATTGAAATAATTTTTCCATTTCCTCATTACGATCAAGACAATCATTAGCGATATTCCCAATTTTTTCAACTAACGCCGATCCTACAACAACAGCCTGAGCAATATTTGAAAAATTCTTTGCATGCTGTGCTTCTTTTATACCAAAGCCGACAGCTATAGGTAATTGTGTATAGTTCCTAATCCCTGCTAAACTCTTACTAACTTCTGATAAATTAGCCGTTTTTGTACCTGTTACACCTGTAATCATAACATAATATAAAAAACCATTGGCATAGCTGGTAATAATTTTCAAACGTTCTGGCGAGGTCGTTGGGGCAATCAGATAAATAATATCAATTTTTTTTTCACTAGCAGAGGTATAAAAGTCTACCTCTTCACCTGCGGGAAGATCAACTATAATGAGTCCATCCACTCCTTTTTCATGACATGTCTGTAAAAATTTCTGCTTACCATACGACAAAATAAGATTATAATACCCCATTAAAATAACGGGTACTGAATCATTGCGTTTTCTAAAACTTTCGACTAATGAAAAGGTCTTTTTCATTGTATGATGTGCTTTTATAGCACGTAATGATGACGCCTGTATAATAGGGCCATCTGCCATGGGATCTGAAAAAGGCATCCCCAATTCAATTATATCAACCCCCGTTTCAGGAAGTTTTAGTAAAATCTCTTCAGATACACTATAGCTAGGGTCACCAGCTGTTATAAAACTAATATAAGCTGTTTTGCCACGAGCTTTTAAGCTTTTAAAACAATTTTCCAACCGATGTGACATGCTATTTATCCATCATTTCTTTATCATATGCCTCAACGGTTGCGAGATCTTTATCTCCTCTTCCGCACATATTCATCAATATTGTTTTATCAGATGACATTTTTGCGGCTAATTTAAACACATAAGCAAGTGCATGTGAAGGTTCTAGGGCAGGTATTATTCCTTCTTTCTGTGCACATAATTTAAATGCAGAAATGGCTTCATCATCGGTAATATTAACATATGTTACCCTTTTTAAATCACGTAACCATGCATGTTCAGGCCCCACTCCAGGATAATCTAAACCTGCTGAGATAGAATGTCCTTCCAATACTTGCCCCTCTTCATCCTGTAATAAATACGTTGCATTACCATGTAGAACCCCTCTCCTTCCTCCCTCAAGTGAAGCCGCATGGCCATTATTAATATGTATGCCATGACCACCCGCTTCAACACCAAATATGGCGACATTTGCATCATTCAAGAAAGAGTGAAATAATCCGATTGCATTTGATCCACCTCCAATACAAGCGACAAGTGCATCTGGTAATTTACCGCAATATTCAATAAATTGTTGTCTTGCTTCTTCACCAATAATACATTGAAAATTGCGCACCATTTCAGGATAAGGGTGTGGACCCGCAGCTGTTCCAATAAGATAATAGGTATTATCAACATTGGCTACCCAATCACGCAATGCTTCATTTAAAGCATCTTTTAAAGTTGCATTACCTTGTTTTACACTTTTAATTTCAGCACCCAAGAGATGCATACGCAAAACATTTTGCCGTTGTCTTTCAATATCTCTAGCCCCCATATACACGATACATTGTAAACCAAAGCGTGCGCATACAGTGGCCGTAGCAACACCATGCTGCCCAGCACCAGTTTCACAAATTATACGCTTTTTTCCCATACGACGGGCTAGTAAAATTTGTCCTAAGCAATTATTAATTTTATGAGAGCCCGTGTGATTAAGCTCATCCCTTTTAAAATAAATCTCTGCACCTTGAAAATGATCTGTTAATCTTTTTGCTTTGTATAATGGCGAGGGTCTTCCAGTATATTCCTTATGCAATAATTGTAACTCTTGTATAAAATCAGGATCTACTATTGTGCTTTTGTACAATTTTTCTAATTCCAAAATTGCAGGCATGAGTGTTTCAGCAACATATCTACCACCATAATTGCCAAAATAGCCATTCTCATCTGCGCCTGAGGTATAGCTGTTTTTTACTGTATTTTCCGTCTCGTTTATCATTTTATAATCGCAATGATGATGTGTAGTTTAATTGCTACAGGCAGTATAATTTTCAACAGCTTGAACAAATTGGGTGATCAAAGCTGCATCTTTATGTCCATTTTGCACCTCTACGCCAGAAGAGACATCTACATTCTGTGCCTTTGATACTCTTAAGGCCCTATGGATATTAGTGGGAGTTAGCCCACCTGACAAAAAGAACTGTTCAGTCATAGCATATTTATCAAGAATACGCCAATCAAAAACGCGTCCATTACCACCTGGCAGATCGTTATCGGTAATAGGTTTGGCATCAAAAAGAATTTTATCTTTTTCTCCTAACTCATAATGTGCTATATTTTTGTCTAGCTCTGATAAATTGGTATTTTCATCAATTGCAAAGCATTTGATTATATCACATTGCATTTTTTGTTTTATCTCTAAAACTCTTTTTGGTTTTTCCTGTCCATGTAATTGGATATAATTAAAGCGCATCTTAGACTGTAATAAAGCATCTAACTCGGAATCAGAGGGATCTACATACAAAGCAACTACTTTTATATCATCCCTGAGTATATGTGATAAATCTGCCGCTTCCTCAAGGGAAATATATCGCTTACTTTTGCCAAAAAAAACAAAACCAACATAAGATATATCAAGCATATTGATAACTTGAACTGTCTCTTTTTTAGCAATGCCACAAATTTTAATTGAAATTTTCATATCAATGCCGTTATGCGTTGTATTAAACAATACGTTTTGTTATTTTTTTAATTTTTGCAATTGTAACGTACCTATTATTTCACTATCCATTGTTTTTTTAGGATTCTTCTCATCAGCCTTCACGGATTTATCGACCCTTATATGTCTGTGCTTTATATAAGACATCAGGTACCCAAGTAACAAACCTAAAACAAAAAACAGTGTCAAAAGAATAAATAAAGGAGCTGAAACCACATATAGCGGCTGTTCAAAACGCAAAGGATTAAAAACTATGTCAACTAGGCCTCGATTGTCTAGGCTTGTAATGATAATTAGCAAAGACATCGGTATAATTAAAGTATATAAAACAATCCTTTTTAATTTTATGATATTTCTCCTCATATACAAGTAGGTATTTAAAAAACTAATCTGCTAATATTTGCTATAAACATAAGCCAATCAATACAATCACATCCAATAAAAAATTTTCTAATATGTCTATTTCTTATACTACACAACGGATTTCAATAATTTTTTACCCGGCTTAAAACTAACGACCTGCCTTTCATCTATATTAATCTTTTGACCCGTTCTAGGATTATAACCATCACTTTTTTTTAGTGTCTTAACGGTAAAAATACCAAAATTCCTTAATTCCACTCTACCACCATCGGATAAAGTTTCAATAATAGAATCGAAGAATATATTTATAACTTTTTCTGAGTCCTTTTTACTTAAATAATAGTGGCTATCTGTTATTTTTTTTACTAGCTCAGAACGTAACATATAAATTAAACTCCTATAATTAATTGAATCATATAGCTATCTTTGTATTAATACCTTTAGAGAGATCTAAGTTACACAATACAAACCTGTAAAAAATAACCTAGTAAATTTAATTTTACAAGGATTTTTGTTTGACTATAAATCAAATTAAAGAAAAAAATGCCTAATTCAATCGTATGAATGTAGATTATCATCTGTTTCTATTTTAACTAGAGCATGAACAATGGGCAATACACTTCCTAGCTCAATTCCTTTATGTGAATAGTGTATATTCATCAAAAACAATCTCATTTGCTAAACTACAAACCAAAAAAGCTTAACATACTTCCTTATTTAAACACTTATAATCTAAATGGGCTGCTAGAATTATACCCAAACCAATCAGGAAGAATTTTCTTTGTAATAAACGATATCAGAAAATTTTTAAAAGAAAAATCATTACGTAAAGCATCCTCATCCGTTTCATAGGTAATAACTTCCATATCTTCTTCAAGTTGCTTTTGTTCCTTAAGCCACTCAACGCCATCATCCATGTTACCTATCGCATCAATTAATCCCATCTTTATAGATGTCATACCAGTGAAAACACGTCCATCCGTCATAGCAGGAATCTTGCTTAATGGAATACTACGTTCTTTTGTAACAATATCCACAAACCATGTATGCATTTCATCTATTTTATTTTGCAGATCTTCAATCACATAAGCGGGCGTATCTTCTGCAGGATTCGGAAGGGCTTTGAACTTACCACTTCTTAAAGTTTTGCTTTTAATCCCTACATTATCTAACAAATCTTTAAAATCAGGCCATTGCATCAATACACCGATAGAACCGATGATACTGGTTTTATGTGCATATATTCTATCCGTAGCACTGGCAATCAAATATCCTGCTGATGTTGCTAACGTAGAGACAGAAGCAATTATAGGTTTTTTCTTCTTAATCCTTTTAATATGATTATATATTATTTCAGCTGCTACGACTCCACCACCTGGGGTATTAATTTCCAGAATCAATCCCTTTACGCTGTTTTCTTTTTCGATTGCTTTTAACACTTTTAAAAGCGCTTTGTTTTGATAGACAACACCTTGTATTTTAACATGAGCTATGTGGTTAACTTTATGAATACGTATATCTTTATTCGCTTTGTTAATCATTTCCACCTGAAAAAACACAACAAATACGAGACTTATCAGCAATAAAATTGATATGAATCGCCACTTCTTAGCATTTTTTCTATCCAAATTAATTTTTACAATTTCCTGTAATGTTTCAGTTTTTTTAGACATGACATGCAATGTATATATTCAAAAGTAAAGTCTTAGATGTTTTTAATGATTTATAGCTAATTATTCTTCAGAGGGTTCTTCTGTCTTACTTTTATTCTTTTTTCCATGAACTTGTAATGCTTCACCCAAAATATCGCCCAAAGAAGCCCCACTATCTGTTGAGCCAAATTGTTTCAATACTTCTTTTTCATTAGCAATCTCAAGAGCTTTGATGGAAAGATTAACTTTCTTCTTCTTAGCATCAATACTTGTTACGAGTGCATCAATTTTTTCTCCTACTGCGAAGCGTCTTGTGCTTTGTTCTGCTTTATCTTTACCCAAGTCAGTACGTTTAATATAACTTCTTACTTCGCCTGCAAGTGTTATTGATATACCGTTATCATCTATCTCAACAATTTCACAAGTAACTGTATCTCCCTTTTTAAACTTCGCAATAGCCAAAGCGGTGTCATCATTAGTGAGCTGTTTGAAACCTAAGTTAATACGCTCTTTTTCTAAATCAACGGCTAAAATGATAGCCCTTACTTCCATACCTTTACGATATTCCTTAAGTGCTTCTTCACCCGTTTTATTAAAATCAATATCGCTTATATGGACCATACCATCTAACTCATCCTCTAGACCAACGAATAGTCCAAATTCGGTGATATTTTTTACAATCCCTACAACTTCCGAATTAACAGGATATTTTTCAATAAACGTTTTCCAAGGATTTTCGCTACATTGCTTAATGCCTAATGATATCCGACGTTTTTCAGTTTCAATACCTAAAACTACAGCCTCTACCTCTTGTCCTAGAGATAACAGTTTATCAATTTGTATATTTTTCTTTAGCCAAGACATTTCTGATATATGAATAAGCCCTTCAACACCTTGCTCAATTTCTACAAAGGCGCCATAATTTGTAAGATTAGTTACAGTACCCTTCACCTTGCTTCCAATAGAAAGCTCTTCTACTGCCTTTAACCATGGATCTTCAATCAGTTGCTTCATGCCAAGACTAATGCGTTTATTTTCTGGATTTATACGCGTAATGCAAACTTTTACTGTATCACCAACATTGAAAACCTCAGTGGGATGCTTTGTTCTTTTCCAAGACATATCTATAACATGCAGCAAACCATCTACGCCTCCTAGATCAATGAAAGCACCATAATCAGTAATATTTTTTACGATCCCTTCAAGCACCTGTCCTTCATGCATTTCTTTGACAATTTCTTCTCTTTCAATGCCGAGTGTTTTTTCTAATTCAGCGCGCCTTGATACAATAATATTGCCTCTGAGTTTATCCATACGCAAAATAACAAAACTCAATTCTTTATCCATGAGCTCAGATACATCTTTCAAAGGTCTAACATCTAAATGACTTCCTGGTAAAAATGCTTTAGCACCTGATAAATTGACGATAAACCCACCCTTAACACGATTGGCTACATATCCCTTTACAGGCAATCCTTTTTCATAATAATCCTTCAATTCATGGAGGCTTTCTTCTTGTTTGGCTCTAGCCCTACTTAAGACTACATCGCCTGCAATATTTTCAAAACGTTCAACATAAACCTCCACAGAGTCGCCTATGTTTAGATCTAACTCTTCACCTGCGTCAACAAACTCTTTTACTGGTATAACACCTTCAAACTTAAATCCCGCATCTACGGTAACGTAACCATTACTTATATCTGAGATAATTGCTTTAACAATTTTACCTTCACTAAAGGGATTATTTTTGCAATATTCTTCTAATAAGGTTGAGAATTCTTCTTTACTTACGTTTATTTCGTTTGCTTGTTCTTGTGATTCTGACATAGATGTTCCGTTTTGTTTCATACTGTATAGTATGTGAATATAATTGTTAAACGTACATTAAAACTAATACTCAACCAGAGCTTTATATAAAATTCTAATATTCGTCTAATATTGAGGTTAATATTTATGGCTTAATATGCCAAGGTTTATCCATATAACACCGCGAGTGAATTATAATTTACTGTTGTGCTTTATAACATGTTTGAGTGCAACTTCAAGCATTTCTTTAATTTCTTTATCTGAAGTATCAATAATTATTGCGTCATCTGTTTTTTTCAGTGGGGCAGCTTCACGTTCACTATCCCTTTTATCCCGTTGTTTAATTTCTTCAAGTATCGTTTCATAATGCGTTGATATATTTCTTTTTTGAAGTTCCATATATCGTCTTTCGGCTCTTATGTCTGCCGTAGCTGTAAGAAAAAATTTAATATCTGCCTCTGGACAAATAACACTTCCAATATCGCGACCATCCATTATAGCGCCACTTTTTTGCTGCATAAAAACTTGCTGCGGTTTAATTACAAGCTTTCTAAATTCGGCAATCGTTGATATCTTTGATGCAAGTTGACTTATTTCGGGGGTATAAAAATGTATTTTTTTACTTAAATCTTCCAATTGATTAACATGCATTAAAATATCTTTTTGCAATTGTAATTTTATATCATCATCTGCCATAATGGCTTGTATATCTTGTAAATTGCTATTTAAAACAATATAGTTTTGGGATATTAAATAATAGACGGCATAACGATATAGTTTACCCGAATCAAAATACGGTAAACCAAGCTTTTCCGACAAACCACGGGCTAGAGTTCCCTTGCCTGTAGCTGCCATACCATCAATTGCAATCTTCATCGGTTACGCACTTTCAATATGACCACCTAACTTTACTATTTCCTTCATAAAGTTAGGAAAGCTTGAGCGCATAACAGTATGATCATCAATAGATACAGGTTTGTGTGTAGCTAGTCCCATAATAAGGAAACTCATTGCGATTCTATGATCCAATTGCGTAACAATTTTTTCTTGTCCCATCATTCCTTTTACATTTCCATCTGTACCCATGATACGTAAATTATCATCTTGTGTATGACATTCTACACCACATTTTTTTAATCCCTCAACAATAGCTGAAAGTCTATCACTTTCTTTAACACGTAACTCCCCTAAACCTTCAAAATAACTCTCTCCTTGCGCAAAAGCAGAGACAACAGCTAAAATAGGGTATTCATCAATCATACTTGGTGCAATATCGGCATTCAGGTGAATTCCCTTTAAACGAGAATATGTAACATTAATATCGGCTATCTCCTCACCTGCTTGTGTTCTTCTATTGGATATAGTGATATTTCCACCCATTTTTCGTAATGCCTTAAGAAATCCTATGCGCGTAGGATTCATTAGTATATTCTCAAGAAGAATATCAGATTCGGGCACAATGAGTGCTGCACCAATGAAAAAAGCCGCCGAGCTTGGGTCGGCAGGAACAACGATTGTGCAAGGTTGTAATTCTTGATGCCCCTTTATACGTATCCGCTTTGCTCCCTTTGCTGTAAATTCTTCTTGTATATTAACCTGAAAAGATTTTAACATACGTTCGGTATGATCTCGCGTTGCTAAAGGTTCAATGATTTCGCTAGTTCCAGGTGTATTCAAAGCCGCCAAGATGAGAGCCGATTTCACTTGTGCAGAAGGAACATTAAGTTGATATTCTATAGGTATGGGACGCCGTGCTCCTATTACCTTCAATGGCAGGTAACTACTTTGTTCTTTGTCATTATTCACTGAACAAAATTCTGCACCCATTAAACTGAGGGGCTGTGTAACTCTGTTCATGGGACGTTTTGACAAAGAAGCATCGCCTGTTAATATAGTATCAAAGGGATGCGAAGCAACAACACCTTTTATTAAGCGAACGCCCGTTCCAGAATTTCCTAAATACAAAGGTTCTTGTGGTTTTTTTAATAAACCAACACCACGCCCTTGTACAATATAATCACCATTTTTTTGCTGCACCACTTCTGCACCTAGCTTAACAGTAGCCGACAAGGTGTGTTGGACATCTTCACTATCAAGAATATGTTTAATACATGTTTTGCCTGTTGATAAAAGCCCTAATATCAAGGACCTTTGAGAAATAGATTTGTCACCTGGTATAATAGGTGTTCCTTTAAGTGCATGGCTACGATAGCTTGTAGCATATGTTTGCTTATTTTCTACCATACCCTTTACATGAATAAGCAAGCGTTTAAACGATTAACAAGATTCTTCATACGCGCCATAAACCCTTTCGTTTCTGGATACGTTTCCTCCTTTGAGTCATTTTCAAAATCCTCAAGAAGTTTTTTCTGATTATCTGTTAATTTGACTGGCGTCTCAACATTAATCTGCACATACAAATCACCAAAACGATTATTTCGTTGAAGATAAGGCATACCTTTATCTTTAATTCTAAACTGCCTACCCGATTGCGTTCCTGCTGTTACTTTAAATTCAATTTCTTTACCATCTAGCGCCGTTATTTTATAAGCTCCACCTAATGCCGCTTTAACAATAGAAATGGGTACAGCAGCGTATAAATTATTTCCATCACGTTGAAATACGTCATGAATTCTTATTTCAACAATCAAATACAAATCACCAGGCGGACCGCCATTAAATCCTGCATCACCTTTGCCTGTAAGGCGAATATTTGTTCCATTATCTACGCCTGCTGGTATATCTACAGAAAAATCATTGTTTTTCTTAACAAACCCACTTCCCTTACAATTAGTACAAGGGTCTGTAATAACCTTCCCCTGTCCCTGACATTGATTACAGGTACGTTCCATTGTAAAAAAACCCTGTGATGTGCGTATTTTTCCTGCCCCACGACAAGTACCACACATTGAAGGGCTGGTACCTGGTTTAGATCTTTCTCCTCCACATGTATCACATACAGCACTAACAGGTGTTTTGATTTGAACGGTTTTTCCTTTATAGGCTTCCTCAAGGCTTATATCAACTTTATAACTGATATCCCTTCCTCTAGCCCTTCTATTTCCGCCACGTGCCTGCCCAGTATCCATGAAATCACCGAAGATACTTTCAAAAATATCAGACATGGAACCATTAAAATTACCATGATTCGCAGCTCCTGCACGTCCTGCACCAGACATATTGTTGACAAATGCTTCATGACCTACTCTATCATAAGCAGCACGCTTATTGTCATCTTGTAATACTTCATAAGCTTGGTTTATCTCTTTGAATTTTTTTTCGGCCTCCGCGTTATCCCGATTTGTATCGGGATGGTATTTCTTTGCCATTTTGCGAAAGGCCGATTTGATTTCTGATCCAGAAGCATTTGCCGATACTCCTAGCAAAGAGTAATAATCCTGTGCCATATCTTATCACCTATGTGTCATATAACTTGTTTAGCTTATGCATCACTACAAATAACGTGCCATGTAACACCTACTCTTTATGTATCGTTTTAAAAAACTATAAATGAGTTATACATTAAGCATAATTTTCAGTTATTTAGAGTCTTCATTATTTTCTTTATCGTTTTCGTTTATCTCAGTATATTCTGCATCTACTACATCACCTTCAGCATCTTGCGATTTTGATTCCGCTCCTGCATCTGATGCACTGCCTTCTTGCGCTTCGCTTTCTTGTTGCTTATAAAGAGCTTCACCGATCTTCATTGCGGTCTGTGTTAACGCGGTTGTTTTTTCAACCAGCGTATCCTTATCACTATCCTCATTAGCTAACGCTTCTTTGAGATCTTTGATGGCATTTTCTACAGCATCTTTATCTTCTTGATTTATCTTGTCAGCGTTCTCATTCAAGGTTTTTTCGGTGCTATAAATAAGGGATTCAGCTTGATTACGTGTATCAATAACTTCTCTCTTGAGCTTGTCTTTTTCGGCATGTTCTTCGCCATCCTTGACCATTTTATCAATTTCTTCGTCCGACAATCCGCCAGAAGCTTGGATACTTATCGCCTGCTCTTTTCCTGTTGCCTTATCTTTAGCATTAACGTTAACAATACCATTTGCATCAATATCAAAGGTCACCTCAATTTGCGGCATACCCCTAGGTGCAGGCGGGATACCTACAAGATCAAATTGACCTAATAGCTTATTGTCACTGGCCATGCTACGTTCACCTTGGAACACTCTGATAGTAACAGCATTTTGATTATCTTGTGCCGTTGAAAAGGTTTCCGATTTCTTAGAAGGAATAGTAGTATTGCGTTCAATTAACGGTGTGAAAACTCCGCCAAGAGTTTCAATACCAAGTGACAAAGGCGTAACATCTAAAAGTAAAACATCTTTTACATCACCTGCTAAAACGCCACCTTGAATAGCTGCACCCATTGCAACGACTTCATCTGGATTCACGCTCATATTAGGTTCTTTACCAAAAAAACTTTTCACCTTATCGCGGACACATGGCATACGTGTCATACCACCGACTAAAACGACTTCATCAATCTCTGATGCTTTCAAACCTGCATCTTTTAAAGCCGCTTTACATGGATCTATGGTCCTGTTCACAAGATTCATGATTAAGCTTTCTAATTTAGCGCGTGTAAGTTTTATTGATAAATGTTTAGGTCCCGAAGCATCAGCAGTTATAAAGGGAAGACTTATCTCTGTTTGTTGTGTAGAAGATAATTCTATCTTAGCTTTTTCTGCTGCTTCTTTCAAGCGTTGTAAGGCGAGCTTATCTGAACGTAAATCAACTGCATTTTCTTTTTTAAACTCATCGGCAAGATAGTTTAACAATACTAAGTCAAAATCTTCACCACCCAAAAATGTGTCACCGTTTGTAGATTTCACTTCAAAAACGCCATCACCAATTTCTAATATCGAAACATCAAATGTACCGCCTCCTAAATCATAAACAGCTATAGTTTTACCATCTTCTTTATCAAGGCCATACGATAAAGCTGCAGCTGTTGGTTCATTGATAATTCTTAAAACCTCTAACCCTGCAATCTTTCCTGCATCTTTTGTAGCTTGTCGCTGTGCATCATTAAAATATGCGGGAACCGTTATAACAGCTTGAGAAACCTTACTGCCTAAATATTGTTCGGCTGTTTCTTTCATCTTTTGTAATATAAAAGCCGAGATTTGAGAAGGTGAGTATTTTTTTCCCTGAGCCTCTACCCAAGCATCTCCATTATCTGCCTTAACAATTTTATAAGGGACAATATCTTTATCTTTTTTTACTGTTTTGTCGCTGAACGGTCTCCCAATCAATCTCTTAATTGCAAACAAAGTATTTTCTGGATTTGTTACAGCCTGACGTTTGGCAGGTATACCAACCAATCGCTCGTCATCACTAGTAAAAGCAACAATAGATGGTGTCGTACGAGTGGCTTCGGTATTTTCTATTACCTTTGCAGTACCATTTTCCATTATTGAAACGCATGAATTTGTAGTTCCTAAATCTATTCCTATAACTTTGGACATATTAGCCTCTTAATAATATAATATTTCTGTTCAGTTCTGTGTTCTTTTATGTTAGATAAAAATAGTAAATAATAATCATTATTCATCATACCCTTAAATATAGTAAGCAAATATTCCATTACAAGTGCTAGAACATAGAACATGTCCACAAATAATAATTTTTTAATTAAACACACATTACATTCTATAAAAAATGTCAACTTTACTCAGGAACAGCTGTTAGAAAAAATGTCTAACAACACGCTAGACGACATACACGTTAAAATTTTTCAGTTTCAAAAACAACTTACCATATTGGCAAAAATATTTCATTTAGGCGATGATTATTGGCAAAATCTCATCACAGAAGCACAGAATAATATAATACATTTAAAAAAACAAATTTTAGAATTTTATATTAACTTTTTTCAGTACAACACGATAATCGGTGATGTTGATAATTTAGAAAATCCAACTTCCATAGTCGTATTAGGAACGAATTCACCTGAATTACTGGAAAAACGTATACAGGTAGCATACACTTTATATAAAACCTATAATCCACAGCATATACTTGTTTCAGGTGGCGGATTTAATGGGTTTCAATGTGAAGCCCATCATATGCAGAGTCGTTTACTAGAACTCGGTGTATCTGAAGATCGTATAATACAAGAAACAGATTCTATGGATACAGTCGGAAACGCTCTTTTTTCCTATTTAATTCTAAAAAACTGTATGCCAAATACAAAACATAAAAAAATTCTGATTGTTACATCAGATTTTCATGCATTGCGTTCGTATTATATTTTTAAAAAAGTTTTTGTACCTGAATATTTTTGTTTGCTAGTACATGCCGTACCAACAGATTGGTCACATGATAGGCTTACCGCTTTAAGTGATAATGAACTCAGCTCTGACTTTAATAGTATGGAAACAATCTTTACATATCATGATCTATTTGAAGATCGTCGCGTTGAGCCTGGGGACACCGATAGCATTTTACTCAATTTATTGACTTTGCACGAATTATATAAAAATAGAAGCGATTTACTACGGAAACATTTTACAAAAGATATAAAAGCATAATTTTTTTAAATTGCGGCATTTGCATTTAATCTTTGTAAAGTCATTTTAACGAACGTATCATATTCATTTCTAAATATTGCTTGTCTTATATCTGACATGAGAGACTGATAGTAATGTAAATTAATTTGCGTTAGAAGCATGCTGGCAAGTATTTCTTTTGATTTAATAAGGTGATGCAAATATGAGCGGGAATATGTGTTTGCAATAGGACAATCGCTTGTTTCGTCTAGTGGTCTCGTATCATTTTTATACACTGAGTTACGAAGATTCACTTTTCCATTTTTACAAAAAGCTAAGCCATGTCGCCCTGCTCGGCTAGGCATGACACAATCAAACATATCAACCCCTAATTGCACTGATAGAATAATATCCTGAGGTGTTCCAACGCCCATTAGATAGCGAGGTTTAGTAGAATCCACTCGTGTACATACTGCATCAACAATGCGCAACATATCATGCTGATCTTCACCAACTGAAAGTCCGCCTATAGCATATCCATCGAAGTTGATATCCATTAAAGCCTCTGTACAATAACGTCTTATATCCTCCTCCAATCCACCTTGCACTATACCAAATAATAAATGTTTACCATCTTGATAAAAAGCATCCTTAGAACGCCTAGCCCATCTTAAAGATAATTCGGTTGATTGGGCGATATTATCACGTGAGGTTGATGCCGTAATACACTCATCAAGAACCATTTGAATATCACTGTTAAGTGCATGTTGTACCTGCATACTTTTTTCGGGAGACAGTAAATGTTTACTCCCATCAATATGCGATTGAAAATATACACCCTCTTCTTTAATTGTTCGTATTTTAGCTAAAGAAAAAACTTGATACCCACCTGAATCTGTAAGTATAGGTTTTTTCCATTGCATAAAATGATGCATGCCCCCATGTGCCTTAATAGTATCTGTACCAGGACGCAACATTAGGTGATACGTATTACCTAAAATAACATCTGCTCCTAGAGCATAAATATCTTCCACTTTCATAGCTTTGACTGTAGCACCAGTTCCTACAGGCATAAAGGCGGGTGTGCGTATACTCCCACGTTCTAATCTTAGAATACCTAAGCGTGCCTTTTTATCGTGTTTAAAAACTGTATAATGATTCTGTACCACTAAATTCTATCCTATTTTTGCGCCGCAATTAAACAAGCATCGCCGTAACTATAAAAACGATATCCCTCTTTAATGGCATGTGTATATGCATTTTTCATAATTGTCGTTCCTCCGAACGTCGATACGAGTATAAATAAACTAGATTTAGGTAAGTGAAAATTTGTCAGTAAATAATCCACTCCACTGCGAAAAGTGTATCCAGGTTTGATGAAAATATCTGTCTGGCCATAGAAAGGTTCTAAAGCACCGTCTTTAGTGCTGGCACTTTCTAGCAGACGCAGCACAGTGGTGCCAATTGCAAATATTCTTCCTCCATTATTTTTAATTTGATTATATTGCCTAGCAATTTCGGTTCTAATTTGCCCTGTTTCACTATGTAATTTTTGTTCTGAAGTAATAATTTCTTCACGCAAAGGAAGGAAGGTTCCCGCACCTACATGTAAACAAACAGGCAATACCATAACACCTTTACGCCGTAATTTTTCTAAGATGGAATATGTAAAATGAAGCCCTGCTGTTGGTGCGGCAACAGCCCCAGGCGTTGAGGCAAAAATTGTTTGATAATCACTGCTATCTTTATCATCCACTTGCCGTCTTTTGGTGATATAATGAGGTAAAGGAACCTCCCCCAGCGCGTCAATAATTGACCAAATATCATCACCTTCATATACACATTCTATTGTATAACTTCCATCTTCATGATCATCTATAATCAATGCACGCAAGTGATGTGTTGTATGTGAAAAATATAATTCATCACCTCGTTGTAATTTAGCATTTTTAGTAAAAATAACAAATTTATGAGGATGTGGAAGAACACTACCAATATTTACATGAATGTTTTTACGCTCAGTTTTTCCTCTAAACCATCTTGCCTTAAGGGTAGCTTTAATAACGGAAGTTTCATTAACGACAATCGCATCGTTAGCATTGATCATATCTACAAAATCTCTAATATATTTATTTTGATACGATTTTAGGTTATCTATACATAGTAATTTTGCATCTTCTCGTTGTTGTTTTGGGCGTAAAGCTATCTGCCTTTGTGGAAGATGAAAATCATAATCACTAAGCATTATATGATCTTTTAATGGAAACACGATAAACGCAACTCCACTAATTTTGTTCGTCTTTTAATTGACGAATAGCCATCGCAGATTGGGGTGGTATAAAACTACTCACATTTCCCCCCATACAAGCAACCTGCTTTACAAGCGATGAACTAACCGCGGCATTTGCACCCGAAGCAGGTATAAAATAAACATTCAAATCTGGATACAAATTACGATTCATAGCAACCATTTGCATTTCATAATCAAAATCAACAGCGGTACGTATACCTCTGAATAAAATTGTTGCCTTTAAATCGCGCATAGTATCAACTAATAAACCATCAAAAGATAAAACATGAATTTTACATTGCTCTTGTTTTGCAAATTCACTCGTTTCTTTTTCAATAATTTCCTTACGCACTTTTGTACTTAGTAAATGTGTTTTCATATCATGAATACCAATACCAATATACAGTTCACTAACTACTTTGCAGGCTTGCAAAATAATATCTAAATGTCCGTAAGTCAGGGGATCAAAGCTACCTGCAATAAAACCTTTTACCATATCATTCTCCTATGAAGCTAGAATACAACATTTTTTATTGTATTTATTCATCTTTCTCTTGTGTGGTTTGTGTATGTGTGTTGTGCTCAACAAGAGTATTTTTATCCTCTTCATCCTCTGGATTGTTAGTAGAGGGAATATGAACTATTGATACAGTTCTTTCATTTTCAGATACACGAAAAACGCGTACCCCTTGCCCAGTACGACCAATTTTAGCAATATCAGAAATCTCACAACGTATCAACTTACCTGTGTCAGTGACTAACATGAGTCCATCCGTATCCGTTACAGGAAAAGCCGTACATAAAAACCCTGTTTTCTTATTTATATTCATTGCTAAAATACCTTTTCCGCCCCTTTTAGTCACACGGTAATCATAGCTTGAGCTTCTCTTACCATAACCATTCTCTGCAACAGTAATAAGCAATTGCTCTTGTCTTTCTAATTCTTCATAACGTTCATCCGACAGAATATAAGGCATTACCTGCTCTTCTTGTCTGTCATTGTCAACTACATCACTTCCTTCTTCAACACCATCCTCAGCATTGCCATTATTATAGGAACGTTTTTTCTTTAAATAAGCACGCAGCTCCTCCGAACTTGCCTCAACATGCTTAACTATAGTCATAGAAACAACGTCATCGTTTCCTTGCATACTAATAGCACGTACACCGGTTGAATCACGGCTTGAGAAAACACGCAGATCTACAACAGGAAAACGAATACATTTACCGCTGCGACAAAACACCATTACATCATCCTGATCCGAGCAAATTTGCGTACCCACAATTTCGTCATCGCTTTCCTCTAATTTCATAGCAATCTTGCCACCACGATTAACGCGCATGAAATCACTTAGACGATTGCGCCGTATCTTCCCTTTTTTGGTTGCAAAAATAATACTTTGGGCCTCTATGCACTCAGGATTATCTGGCAAAGGAAGGATAGATGTAATTTTTTCATTATTATCAACGTCCAATATATTAATCAGTGGTTTTCCTTTAGTTTGTGGTCCACCTTCGGGAAGACGCCACACTTTTTCTTTATATACAAGACCTTTTGAAGAAAAAAACAAAAGCGACGTATGCGTATTGGCAACAAATAATTGTGTAACAAAATCATCATCATAGATTGTCATACCCGAACGACCTTTTCCGCCTCTTTTTTGTGATCTGTATGTTGATAAGGGAACACGCTTTATATAACCTTTGTACGAATACGTAATGACCATATCCTCTCTTTGTATTAGCTCTTCGTCATCACAATTATCTACAAAGTCAATGATCTGCGTACGTCGCGGCGATGAAAATTCTTCTGATATATCTTTCATCTCCTGGGTTATGATTGCTAAAATTCTTTCATTATCACTTAGAATACCTAGATAATCTTTAATTTTTTGAGCAATTTCTTTTAATTCACTATCAATTTCGTGCAATCCCATTGCTGTCAAGCGTTGCAATCTCAATTCTAATATTGCTTTGACTTGTTCTTCACTTAAGGTAAAAAATCCTGTTGCGTCAATATTATTTGATTTGTCTTCTATAAGGCCCAGTATATCAACAATTTCATTTGCTTCCCATTGGCGTGTTAAGAGGCTTTCTTTTGCCCTTGCGGCGTCCTGTGAGTTGCGAATAATCCTGATTACCTCGTCTATATGTGTTATAACCACAGCATAACCCACAAGGATGTGCGCTCTTTGACGGGCTTTATTTAATAAAAATCGTGTTCTCCTTGTAACAACCTCTTTCCTAAAATCAATAAATGCACTTAATATCTCTTTTATATTCATTTGCTTGGGCATGCCCTTATGCAGAGCAACCATATAGCAAGCAATATTAGTTTGCAGAGAGCTAAAACGATATAATTGATTTAATACAACATCAAAATTTGCATTACGTTTGAGCTCAATATAAACGCGCACGCCATCGCGGTTTGACTCATCGCGTATATCTTGAATGTCCTCAATTTTTTTCTCTTTCACTAACTCGGCAATTTTTTGTATCATTGTAGCTTTATTGATTTGGTATGGTATTTCCGTTACAATGATTGCTTCTTTGTTATTAGGTAATTCTTCTTTATGCGTTTTTGAGCGCACCAATAAGCTTCCTCTACCTGTTTTATGGATATTACGTATTCCTTCACGTCCGCATATAATTCCACCAGTAGGAAAATCGGGCCCTTGAATGATGGTTAATAATTCAGCAACTTCAATATCGGGATTGTTGATAATTGCTAAACTTGCCTCAATAATTTCTCCTAAATTATGTGGTGGTATTGAGGTCGCCATTCCTACAGCAATACCGCCTGCACCATTAACAAGAATATTAGGAAAACGGGTAGGTAAGACGATGGGTTCTCTTTCAGAATTATCGTAATTAGCACGGAAATCAACCGTATCAAGATTGATATCTTCCAACAAATATTGAGTAACCTTTTTTAAGCGAACCTCAGTATAACGCATAGCAGCTGCTTTATCACCATCTAGCGAGCCAAAATTACCTTGTCCATCAACGAGCGGTAAGCGTAGTGAAAAATCTTGTGCAAGACGCACTAAAGCATCATAAACAGATTGTTCACCATGCGGATGATATTTACCAACAACATCACCGACAATGCGAGCTGATTTTTTATACGCTTTATTCCATACATAACCACTTTCATTCATAGCATGTAATATGCGCCTATGTACTGGCTTTAGACCATCACAAACATCTGGTAATGCCCTACTCACAATAACGCTCATTGCATAATCAAGATATGATTTTCGCATTTCCGTTTCTATGTTTACGGATGTTATGTCTTCTGTAGGGGCTTCGTCTATTATCGTTTTATCGTTCATCGTCACTAAAATTATAGTATGATTTCAAGCTACTGTTTTTATTTGTGTTACAATTACGTAAAATAACTTATTGTCTAATTTTCTAATTGTATAATTATATATTTATCTATACAAGCCTTTAAAATTATTTATACAATTTTTTATAAAAAATTATGTGTTGAGTATGATTTTTATAGATCTCATTGGTATTATTCTGCACCATGTAAAATTTATGCTTACATAAACTTACGAGTAGACGACTAGAAACGGCAAATGAACAAGCATCCAATTGGCAAAACGGGTAATGGTTCCAGTTGAGATGGCTACACCTGTTATAATAAGGATAATTGCCATAATTTTTTGTATACGTGGCATATATGCGCGAACATATTTATAATATTGTAAAAAATATCCTATAAAACACGCTGACACAATAAATGGTAGCCCCAATCCCATAGCATAAAAGAATAATAATATAACGCCCTGTTCTAGGGTATGTTGATTGCCAGCGTAAACTAATACACTTCCTAAAATAGGGCCAATACAAGGTGTCCAACCAAAACCAAAGGCCAAACCTATAAAATAGGGCCCATAATAAGGATTCGGATTATATGAAAAATGAAATCTGGCTTCTTTGTTTAAAATATTTATACGAAATATCCCCAGCATATGCATACCAAAAATAATAATAATTATGCCTGCTAGCGTTGTTAATATATGTAAATGACGTAATAAATATTGGCCCAGAAAACTAGCACTCGCTCCCAAAATAACAAATATTGTTGAAAAGCCGAGTACAAAAAGTAGTGCATTAAAAAAATTTTTTGTTCTTATTGAAGTTTGTACATCCGAATTGGCTTCATTGGCTTCGTTATGTTCTATTGACCTTCCTGCCAAAAACGCAATTGAACCCGGTACTATGGGCAGCACGCATGGCGACAAGAAACTGACTATACCAGCAGTGAAACTGATAAGATATGAAACATTATCCATATATTTATTCTATTTGCGCATTTATAGAAATCAAATTTGAATTGTTTTTTCACAACGCAAAACTCTGCATCGTTTTACGATAACGGTTCTATCTTGTAGTGTACCTGTATACTTCTATTCCTGCTCAAAATAAGGCAGATTTTCAAAGTAAAATATATATACAAAAAACAATCTAATTGTTATTAAAGTTTAGAAAAATCCTCGATACTACGAATGAGCTCTTCTTCACTAAGGCTATCAATTACATCGTCTTTTTCGTCGTATACAACAGGATCTAACGGCTGATCTGTTCCCAAATCTTCACTGAAATTAATAACTTTGTTATCAGCCTCGTCAACTTCTGCATATTTTTGCATTGAATGAATAACATCTTCTCTTAAATCCTCTGATGATAAACTTCCTTCTGCAATTTCACGTAAGGCAATAACTGTTTTTTTATCCCTTCTCTTTTCAACAAGGATATTCGCTCCAGAAGCAACTAGCCTCACCCTATGCGATGCCAGAACTACTAGATCAAAACGATTATCGACATTTTCAATACAATCTTCTACGGTAACCCGTGCCATATTATTTTTCCTTTAGATGAGATAATGTACAAATGCAATTACGATTACATCATACACTATGTATATTTTTTTTCAAGTTTTATATGCATCAATATTTAAGCCTTGTCAGCATAGTTTTGATTGAATCCTTATAAAGGGGGTGATGCCAAAAATCAATTATACCTTCTATAGGCTGTAAAACAAAAATTCTCTTATGTAAATCATAATGCGGTATGCTCAATGTATTATGAATAGTATATCTATGGTTTTTTTTCTCTTTTTTAATATGTTTTAGTTGCATAGGTGGGTAGATATAATTGTTGTAACTTATGATATCCAAATCGAGTGTCCGTGAGGCCCATCGTTTTTTACGTTTCCTACCACATTTTTTTTCTATTTTTTGTAGCAATCGTAAAAGGGAAAAAGGGGATCGTCCTGTTTGTATGTGGATCACGGTATTATAAAAATGATTTTGCCTAGTAAAACCGTAGGGCTTTGTTTTTATAATCGGATATGCTTTGATAATTTTGATTCTGTGTTCTGCTAAAAGCTTTTGTGTATAGTCAAGGATTTGCTCCGGCGTTCCATACGCATTTGACATGTTAGAGCCCAAAGCAATTAATTTTGCTGGTCGTGATGTATGATGAAAATTAAATGAACAGGTCATTTTACATGTGAATAACACGAGAAACAGCGTCTAAAAATGACTCGTGCAAACCTTCCGATAAGGTTGGATGAGCAAAGACCGTTCCGATCAACTCAGCCCCCGTAATCTCTGCATGTTTCGCTACTGATATTGTATTAATTAATTCCGTAACGTCTTCTCCAACCATATGAACGCCCAATATCTCTTGTGTTTTTTTATCAACAATTGTTTTAATCATTCCTTGACTTTTTCCAATAGTAAGGGCCTTACCTACAGCACTAAAAGGAAAACGCCCCACCATAATATCATATCCTTTTTCTTTTGCCGCTTGTTCATTTAAACCTATGCTAGCGACTTGAGGATGTGCATATATACAACCAGGAATATGCGTTGTCTCTAATCCATGCTTACTTGCATCGCCTGCTATTGCCTCAGCCACTATAACGCCCTCATGCGAGGCCTTATGCGCTAACCAAGGTGGAGACGTCACATCACCGATTGCATATATATGGGCTATATTGGTTTGACATGTCTTGTTTGTTACAATATGACCTTTATGCGTTTTGACTTGTATTGTCTCAAGATTTAAATCATCAATTTGCGGCTTAATGCCTATAGCAAGTAATAATTTTTCTGCACTACGTGTTTGTGTATTACCTTTATTATCAAGAGTAACGGTCACTTGATCCGCTTGCAACTGACAATCGCTTAACAGCGTGGAGGTTAGAAATGTAATACCTGCTTTTTCATATTCTTTTTGAGCCATTTGTGAAATTTCAATATCCTCTGTAGGAAGAATATGCGCAGCGGCTTCTACAACTGTAACGTCAACACCGAAACTATTAAAAAAACTGGCAAATTCAATACCTATCGCACCAGAACCTGCTATCAATAAGCTCTTTGGAAATTTTTTAACTTGCAATGCATCACGATAATTCCATATCGTTTCATGATCGGCTTGTATAGACGGTAAATCCTTAGCATTTGCACCCGTTGCTACGACAATATTTTTTGCTGATATCTGTTGCTCGATAGTTTGTGTTTTAATTTGCAGAGTATTTTTATCAATAAACCGCGCTGTCCCTTTTATATGCTCAATGGCATTTTTCTTCATAAGATAAGCAACGCCCATAGATAATTTTTTAGCAATTTTTCGAGAGCGTTCAACAATTTTTTTTACATCGGAAGCAACGTTATCAACAACAATACCATATTCACCTGCATGTTTAATTTCGTCATAAACGCGTGCACTAGAAAGTAGCGATTTTGTAGGGATACATCCCCAATTAAGACAAACACCTCCGAGGTTTTCTTTTTCAATAATAAGTGTTTTTAATCCTAATTGTGCTGCTCTTATTGCACAAACATAGCCACCAGGACCCGCGCCTATTATTGCTACATCATATGAATCATGCATATCTATGCCTCTTTAATCTCATACCATTAACATAACTGATTATTCTAACGCATATAATTAAATTCAATCTATACGAACAGCTTGATCGGCTCTTCTAAATAAGATTTAATTGTATTAAGAAAACGTGCCCCTAAAACACCATCAATAATACGATGGTCACAAGATAGGGTTAAATTCATCTTATGACCAATTCTCATCTGCTCTGTTTTCTCGTCAAGAAGGATAGATTTTTCTATCGCACCCACGGCTAAAATACTTGCTTGAGGTGGATTTATTATAGCAGAGAACTCGCTTATGCCAAACATACCTAAATTAGAAATAGAAAAACTACCTCCTTCATATTCACTTGGCAGTAACGTTCCGAGTTTGGCTTTTTCACTAAGACTTTTGGTTTGAATAGCAATTTCTGACAAGCTTAATTCCTGTGCTTTAAAAATAATAGGGGTATACAACCCCTCCTCCACAGAAACGGCAATAGAAATGTCTGCATCCTTGTATTGGATTATAGAATCCTCATTAAACTGTCTATTGACATCGGGTACTTTCATAAGTGATTGCGCACATGCTTTAACAATAATGTCATTGATAGAAATGCGAACCTGCGACTCCTCATTAAATGCCTCGCGTGCTTCCATTAATTTATCTGCATTACAAGATACTTTGAGATAAAAATGAGGAATATTGCGCTTTGCTGCGACTAATCTCTGTGCGATAGTTTTACGCATTTTAGAAAGTTCAAACGACTCTGCTTGCTTGTTGGCAGAAAACATCGATGCATCACCCAACGGTTTATGTGACGCATTTGCAAGTGCCTCTTCTATATCTTTTTTTATGATACGTCCCAGCGGCCCTGTACCTGTGATTTGCTCTATATTGATTTTATTTTGCTTAGCAATGGCTCTTGCTAAGGGGGTTATAAAAATCTTTTTTGTCTTATTCTTCTCATTATCCCGTTTTGTTGCAATATTATTATCCGAAGGCTTTTGTGCTACGGGTGCAGATAACTCATTTTTCTCTTGTTTTTTTTCATTGCTTGAAGGTAAGGTCGACAATGTTGTAAGATCTACATCTTCCATAACTTCGCCTTCATCAAGTATAACGGCTATTGGTGTATTTACAGAAATTTCTTCACCCCCTTCCTCTACAAGGATTGCGCCTATTTTGCCTGTTTCTATTGATTCATGAACCATAACCGCCTTATCGGTTTCTACTTCCATAAGTTCATCTCCAGGCTCCACCATATCTCCGATTTTAACAAGCCAGCGTGCGATCTTACCAGTTTCCATAGTTGGAGATAAAGCAGGAAAAAGAATAAATTGTACCATGTCTATAATGTTATTATTTTTTGTAACAAATTTTTTTCGCGGCCTCATAGATATCACGACTGTTTATGAGAGCCTCATTTTCTAAGTTCTTCGCATACGGCATGGGAACATCCTTGCAGTGTATACGTATAATTTCTGCATCCAGATAATCAAAAGCTTTTTCTACAATTTGTGCAGAAATTTCTGATGCAATACTCGCAACAGGCCAACTTTCATCAACACATATTAAACGCCCTGTTTTTTTCACCGAGTGTATAATCATCTCCATATCCAAAGGGCGTAAAGTTCTTAAATCTATTATTTCAGCCTCTATATTGTCTTCTTCAAGCATTTTAGCCGCTTCTACAGCATAGACCATACCAAAGCTATAACTTACTATTGTTACATCTTTTCCAGCCCTTTCAAGACGTGCCTTACCGATCGGCACTAGATAATCATCATGTTCTGGACAAGCAAAACTATGCCCATATAAAATTTCATTTTCTAGAAAAACTACAGGATTATCACTACGAATTGCTGACTTTAACAACCCCTTTGCGTCGGATGCGTTATATGGGGATATTACAATTAAACCAGGTACATGTGCATACCAAGAAGCATAATTTTGACTATGTTGTGCCGCTACACGTGAGGCAGAGCCGTTGGGGCCTCTAAAAACTATGGGAGAATTTAATTGTCCACCTGACATATAGAGAGTTTTTGCGGCTGAATTAATAATATGATCAATCGCTTGCATAGCAAAATTAAAAGTCATAAATTCTACAATTGGTCGCAAACCAACAAACGCAGCCCCCACACCTATACCAGCAAAACCATGTTCACTAATAGGCGTATCAATTACGCGTCGTTCGCCAAATTCCTGTAAAATATCCTGCGTTACCTTATAAGCTCCATTATACTCCGCGACTTCTTCCCCCATAATAAAAACATTTTCATCGCGCCTCATTTCTTCCGCTATCGCTTCTCTAAGTGCCTGTCTAACACTTATTGTGTGGGAGCTACTATCATTTTGCTGTATCGCTGAAGCTTGTGTTTGGCTTGAAGAATCCGACTCTTGCGAAGATTTACTGTCTGTAAGTGGTTCTGCTGAATCAACAGCTAAGGTATTCGTCTTCTCTTCTAAATTTTTATCCGATTGTGTTGCTGACACGGTTTCGTTTGCACCATCCGTTTTAATTTCGGCAATGGGTGTGTTAACAGCTACATCCTCACTTCCCTCAGCAACCAACAGTCGCGATACAATACCCGCATCATGAGTTTCAACCTCCATAACGGCTTTATCTGTTTCAATTTCTGCAATGGCATCACCTATATCAACTGTATCACCTTCTTTAACCAACCACTTTAAAAGTTTGGCGGTTTCCATTGTCGGTGATAAAGAGGGCATTAATATTTTCATAATTTTCTTATCAGTAATATCATTTAAATTACAACATCCGTATATAACTCATCTAGAGACGGTTCGGCATCTTCAATGGCAAAATTTGCGACTTCATCAACATCTTTCTTTATTTCAGTTGCTAATGATTTTAGTTCTTCCTCTGTAATTATTTTACGCTCTATGAGTATGTTTTTGACAAAATCTATAGGATCACGCAATTCTCTAATTTTTTTTACTTCCTCTCGCGTTCTATATTTAGCTGGGTCTGACATTGAATGTCCCCTATAGCGATAGGTTAACATTTCAAGGATGTAAGGACCTTTTCCGCTTCGGCTATGTTTTAAGGCCTTTTCAGTTGCTTTTTTCACTTCAGCAACATCCATACCATTGACCTGTTCACCAGGTATGTTGAAGCTTTGTCCTCTTAAGGCGAGTATTTTCTGTGATGCGGACCTATCTATGCTCGTCCCCATAGCATATTGATTGTTTTCAATAACATAAACGACAGGCAAACTCCACAAAGCTGCCATATTAAAACTTTCATACACCTGCCCTTGATTTGCAGCACCATCACCAAAAAAAACAAGACTAACGGCTTTATTTTTTTTGTATTTATTAGCAAAAGCCATACCTGTTCCTAAAGGAACTTGGGCACCAACAATACCATGTCCACCAAAAAATAACTTTGACGCATTAAACATATGCATTGATCCCCCCTTACCTTTAGAACAGCCAGAGGCTTTTCCAGTAAGTTCGGCCATTATATACTTAGGTTCCATGCCTGTTACTAACAAATGTGCATGATCTCTGTATCCTGTAATCAATTGATCATCAACATTCTTGGCCATACTGACACCTTGAATGACGGCTTCTTGCCCAATGTAAAGATGACAAAATCCTCCTATATGGCCCATTCCATATAATTGCCCTGCTTTTTCCTCAAAACGCCTCATATATAACATACTCTTATAGGCACTGAGATATTCAGTATCTGTTAAGTCCGCTTTACTCTTCTTAGAGGCTTTTTTTACCATTTAACTCCTTTTTTTCAGAACAATCAATTATGATATCTTAACACAATCCACTCATCTATAACAACCCATACTTTTGTTTTATTACGATTTACCCCCGCAGCGTCGACTGCACAAAATACATATCATAATGTGTAGTAGAGTATATATCACTTCAACATAATGATATACTCATCTGGATGAGCATAATTTAAATTTTTTCTAATTTCTTCATCAATTTTATCAATATCAGGCTGAGAACTCAATGACAAAACTTGTCTTTCCAACGAATTTATAGCTTCCTTTTTATCGTTATTTCGCTCTTGCAAATCAGTAATGCGTGTTTCAATAAGATATTTAGCATCAACACCAAAATCACCCTTATTTTTATGATAATTAAAATACCATATCCCTAACAGCAAAACTATTGCAAGACCACATTGACGCCAAAAAGCACGTGCATCACTGTATAAGAAAAATTTATAAATGTAATAAGAAATAGTTGACGCCATATAAAAACAAACATAACCCAAGAAAGCAAATATTTTAAAAAAAATTCTAAACCGTAAAAATAAAAATGATATTAATAAAAACTACAAGCAACACAATTTACCCTTATATAGTTTTATAACTTCAATTAACCACTATAATAATATATTGCATGTGATTTTTTACTTATATGTTGCTTATAAGCCACCTCAAGAAATTGCTTCATGGTACAACTCATAGCAATAACCATAATGTAATATAACAATTAAGGTATTACATTTTAAAGGTATTACACTTTATTTGGAGCGGGTGAAGGGAATCGAACCCTCATCTTTAGCTTGGAAGGCTATTGCTCTACCATTGAGCTACACCCGCATTGTTCAAAGGTTTACAATCATCATATCGCAACCTAGATATTATTGCGCAAACACAAAGCGTATTTACGACATACATCATAACATATAAACCCTCAACAAAAATATTATATGTCCACTCATTTTTATTATATCTATTTTTATACATTATTTTCAGAAAGCTAGAATTATTTCCAAACATATCCTTTTAGTGCTCTTTTTTAGCACCTTTCATATTGTTGTTCAGAACCAATTTATAGATCGTTTTCCAATATTGACATTTGAAATGAAAAAGAAATATCATCTTCATTTTCATCGTCAATATAGATAATACCTATAAATTCGTCGTTAATATACACTTCTGCTGAATCCGACTTTTTAGGTCTACCCTTAACTGACAAACCTTTGGTTTGAAAAAGTTTTAGTAAATAGCAATTAAGTTTTTTTATATATTCATCATTCATGATTTGCCCTTAATCATATATTGTCTAACCAATTCTAGATCTTCAATTTTATCAACGTCAACACCCACATTGGCGTGTTCTAATAAAATGGGGGCGCAACTAATATCATACTTACTCGTAAAAGCATTCATAGCTGATTTAAGCCGTTGAAAACGAAAGAAATAACTTATACATCTCCATATGCCAATATGGTAAACCAGTTTCAACATATTTTTGCGATATTGTGATAACAACTCACATTCCTTAAAAATTTTTTTTGCTTTGCTGTTCTTAAACAAAAAAAGATTGCAACTGCTAAACCATCCATCCCTACATTTAATATATGTCCTTTTTGTTTCAGGAAAAGCTGTTTTAAGATGTGTCATATTAATAAAGCCTACATTTATATCTTCGGAATCTCTCAAGGCCTTTTTAACAAAATCATCTACAATATCTGCATTAAGTAAAGCCAAATCCGATGTAATTACAAATAAAGGTAAGGTTACTTTGTTATCATTAACATGTTTTTCTACTGTTCCAGCTGGCGTATCGGCACAAAGAAACGTTTGTGTAACACCCTTTAACAATGTTTGAGGCAAGTGTTCTTCCAATTGTATATTGGTATTGGTACATATTGTTATGTCTCTAACAGATTTTGCTTCTTTTAAAGCCTTTAAAACATAATATATTATTGGTTTTTTATTAACAAGTGCAAGTGCTTTATGAAGAACTTTTTCCTGAGAGCATATAGGATTATCCTCGTTTGGATTCTGCCCCATCAACACCAAAACATTAACTTTTTGTGGTTGTATTGTCACTTTATTAAACCTCATATTCTTTATATTTCAAACGACATCAATTTACAAAGAGCATTCATAGAGTCTAAAAACATGTGAACGCTTTGCCTGTGCAAATATTTCCATAATACTATTCATGCCTTTATTATCTTCTAATATCCAACCTGCGTTAATGATTACTTCGCCCCTTTTATATTTAAAGAAAGTAGCAAATTCCCCTTCCATTTTCATGCAATTCTCAATAGCGGCTGCAAATATAAAGGCCGCTTCTTGTTTGCCATGAAATTGTTCTGAAACGCCCGCAATAATACCTCTAAATTTCTTTGGCTTTAAAAAAATAATACGATAGATAATTCTAAAAATATTAAATGGAAAAAGCTTACCGTTCATACCTTTTATCCACTCATTCATCGATTGTACAAAATAAACTAATGATAGAACCTCCTTGTCTTTATTTTCAACAATTGATAAATATGAATTATGTTTGGTTATATACAACATATAATAGAATAACTTTTTTTCCAATGGCGTTAAAGTTGAAAAACGCCAGTTATTCTTCCACACTTCATTGTAGAATTTTATAACGCGTTCAAAATGTTCAAGGGGTTCATTTTTACTATACAAATACCTCTTATCACCATTTTTTTTTATTTTTTCAAAATAACGCTCTATCAGTTTAGAAAAACGAACATTATTACGTCTAAATTCCATATATACTTCAGGTACAAAATCATACGAATAAAGATCTTTAATTTTATTCAACCCAGCTTCTTCAAGGCGTTTATGGACATATAGTGGATGATAAGGATACATAAAAGTTTGCTCTATATCATGTCCTTCAATAAGAACGCCACATTCATCATTCGTACTAAACGAATATGGCCCTTCCATTTCCGTCTTGCCTCTTTGCAAAAGCCAATCTTTTGCGGCCTTGAGTAGCATATTAAAAACTGCCTGATCATCAATTGCATCAATAAAACCAAAAAGCCCTTTCTTACTATTGATGTTTTCTTGAAAAAAGCGGCATATATGTACCGCTATTCTCCCTACAGGATGTCCATTACGATAAGCTAGAAAAAAAACACACTCAATGTGGTTAGGGTTAGATTTTCTATTTTTAAAATGAAGCATTCTTTCCAAAATAATTGGTGGTGTAAAGGCTGGCTCTTCCTTATATATACGATGGGGTAAACTTGCAAAAATGTACTTATCACGTAAACTATTTGCCTCTTTTATTACAATATCGTCTGAATTTGACATGAATACCCTCTTTAACTTGATCGCAATGCAATCTAAAAATTGTTTATTATCTACTGCATTTTCTAGCAAAATTTAAAAGCTTATACCATATCGTCTTCTCGCAACTGCTTCTTGTCAATTAACTGGCATTGCCCATCTTGCATTTTATATACTTTATCTGCTAACTCTAACCAAGCCTGCCTATGTGTTATTACAATAAGTGTATATTCTGGAACTAACTTTTTTACAAAATTACACACATTTCGTTCTGTTACTGGATCAAGTGCACTTGTTATTTCGTCTAGTATAAGAACTTTCGGCAAAAGCAAAAGTGCACGTGCTAAGGCTATACGCTGTCTTTGGCCTCCTGACAATAATGTCCCCCTTTCACCAACTTCCGCATCTAATCCATTTTGCAAATTGCTGACAAACTCTTTCATACCAACTTTTTCAAGTACTTTCCAAACTTCATCATCAGAAACTTTTCCTTGCTTATCTAACGTTATGTTATAGCGCAAGGTATCATTAAGCAGATGTATTTCTTGTGATGCGTAACCAATATTTCCGCGCCATTCTGAAAGGTTAATCTTTTCTATCGGAACATCGTCTATAAAAATAGTTTCTTGGTTAACTTTGTATAAACCACATAATAAATCAACAAGTGTTGTTTTGCCTGAACCTGACTCTCCGAAGATAACACTCATTTCTCCTTTATAGAAATTCATGTTACAATTTTTTAGTACTATGTTTTTTTCGTAACCGAACGTTAAATTTTTTATTTCAATAGCTTTTTGAAAATTTACACACACGTTTCCCTCGAAACTTTCTCTATTCTCTTGAGCAACCAACATACTCTCTTCAGCCAATCTATAAATAGGCATCACAGAATAAAAGTTGTTCACACTGTTTTGCAAATTTTTTGCTGAATTCGCCAATCTCAAAAATAAAATAAAAATTGTAACAAATTCTGCAAAGCTAAATCCTTGTATATACTGTATTAAAATAAGTAAAATTACCCCAGAAAAAGTGACGATTTCAGAAACAGATGTAAAACCCTGCTGTAAAACACGTAATCTGACCTCAAACTTGTAGGCGTCCTGAGACAATCTTGACATAAAGTGCAAAAAATTCTCTTGCTTTGACATGATCTTAAGTGTTTTTATTGTACCTATCATATCCGAGAATCTTTGTGAAACCATTAGATAGCTATGTGACATTTGTTGAGACACGCGTTTAGTTAGCCTCGTATTCAATTTAAGTACAAAATAACCAAGGATCATATATATAAAAATAATAATAACTACTTTATAGGATATAAAAACAAGGATAATTGATGTTATACACACCTGAATAAAATGCGAAATACACTCCACCCCTGATTTGTAAAGACTTCCCATATTATTAACTCTATTAAGGATATCAACAATTGCACCTGGTTGCTGTCTCTGAATATAACTCCATTGAGAAAAAACAAACGCATTCAGCAAACGCACTCTATACAGTTTTTGCATACGTGACATGTTGCCTATGATATTATAAAACAACATAAATTCTATAACTATCTTTAATAGAAAAAAAATCATCATGATATAAAAAAAACTATAGAAAGTTGAAGGCATGCCAAAAAAACCAACCAATTGTTCTGAAAATTGGACTATAAAATTTTTGTCCGCATTATCTTTTACATCTTCATCCGCAAGAAGGTATGTTACAAGTGGCAATATCATAACGATACTAATCCCCTGCAATATATTTACAAACATCGTACTTAGAAATACCTTAAAGAAATTTACTTCCTTTATTGACATTAAAAATGTAATAATTTTTATCATGATTATAAATTAAAGAGACTAATACAAAAAACAAATAATCCTTAACGACTTAACCTTGCAATTAAATCTGCGTATGTAAAGTCAATACAAGATCATTTGAGTTACAAGTTAGATTTTTCAAAAATCAAAACTATTGCTTACAAGAAATTGACAAGTTAGTCAAAGCAAATTAGTTTACTCATAGATATTTTTATCATACTTTAAAGACAATTATACTGAAAAATATCCAAATGGATAGAATAGAACGCTAAAATAGCTGTTGCAAATAAGCATAAGAGATTATATAGAAAGATTATTGTGTAGTATAATATGTAACTGCATGAATCTGATAGTTTATTGACGAGGATAACAAAAATTTGAACTGCTGAATGTGTGCACATTAAGGATACTAATGCGTGGATGTTTGCTAATGATTTTTGATATTTCAAAGCAATTTTGATGAATTCTTATGCTTATATATTATGGCTACTTACATAAAGGAATAAATATAGATAGAGGCTATAATATTGTAGAAGTAAATTATGAATAACTCTAATCATCAAACAGATCCCGTAGTCATATCCGCTATTAAGCGCACACCTCTAGGGAGTTTTCAAGGTGAATTATCACCTTGCTCAGCCTCTGATTTGGGGGCAGAAGCTGTTAAGGGTACGATAGAGCAGTCTGGCATTAGCAAGTCTGCTGTTAGTGACGTCTTTGTAGGCTGTGTTTTGCAAGCAGGGCAAGGTCAGGCTCCAGCAAGACAAACCGCACTCAAGGCAGATCTTGATAAATCGGCATCATGTACGACAGTTAACAAGATGTGTGGTTCTGGTATGCAGGCAATGATGCTGGCTCATGATAATTTGTACGTAAATCCAGACAATGTTATTATTGCAGGTGGCATTGAAAGCATGACCAACGCTCCCTATTTACTGCCCAAAGCGCGTCAGGGTTTACGAATAGGACACGGCAATATTGTGGATCATATGTTTTTAGATGGTTTGGAAGATGCTTATAGCAAAAAAACGCTTATGGGTAATTTTGCTGATAAAACTGCTGAAAAATATCATTTCACTCGCGAAGAACAGGATGATTTTGCCATTAACTCTGTTCAAAAAGCACTTAAGGCCCAGCAAGAAGGTTGGTTTGACAATGAGATAGTGAACGTCACAGTAAAAGATCGTAAAAACAGTTATGATGTTTCATCTGATGAGCAACCACGACGTTCAAATATTGATAAAATAAGATCTATGAAGCCTGCTTTTTCAGAAAATGGCACTATAACGGCAGCAAATGCAAGCTCTATTTCCGATGGAGCTGCCATGGCTCTTATGATGCGTGAAAGCAAAAGTAAAGCACTTAATGTTGCCCCTCAAGCACGAATAGTCGCAACCGCAAGTTATGCGCAAGAACCGCAATGGTTTACGCTGGCACCAATAGGTGCTATTAGTAGCATTTATAATAAAACTGGTTGGCAGGAAAAGGATGTTGATTTATATGAAATTAATGAGGCATTCGCAGTTGTTACTATGGCCACGATGAAAGAACATAATTTACCTCCAGAAAAAGTTAATATTCATGGAGGTGCGTGTGCATTGGGGCATCCTATAGGTGCTTCTGGTTGTCGTATTGTTGCTACTTTACTTTATGCCTTGCAGCGTAATAAACTCAAGCGTGGTATTGCATGTCTTTGTATCGGTGGAGGCGAGGCTGTAGCTATTGCAATTGAATGTTATTCTTAATTCTCACAGTCATCTTTTTATCATTTACAGGTTTTTTCTATGCAACACATACAATCTGACAGCATTATAAACATAAAGGCACGCTCTATTTTGGATAGTCGAGGCTTTCCAACTGTTGAGGTAGATGTTACATTACAAGATGGCAGTATAGGCAGAGCATCTGTACCATCGGGAGCTTCCACAGGTGAGCATGAAGCCTATGAAATGCGCGATAACAACGCAAAAAAATGGCTTGGTAAGGGCGTAGAAGAGGCCGTTAATAATATTAACGTAGATATTTATGATATACTCGGAGGTCTTTCTGCAAGTGAACAATTAAAAATTGATGCCATTCTAAAAAATCTTGATGGCACAAAAAACAAATCACGACTTGGTGCGAATGCTCTTTTAGCAGTTTCCTTAGCAGTTTCCAAGGCAGCGGCAAAAAGTAAAAATATGGAGTATTGCCGTTATGTTGGAGGTGTTCAAGCCCATGTTTTACCTGTCCCAATGATGAATATTATTAACGGAGGGGCACATGCAGATAATAAGCTTGATTTTCAAGAATTCATGATAGTTCCGCATAAGGCTAATTGTTTTCAAGAAGCTTTACGCATGGGAACAGAAATTTATCATACACTTAAAGCAAACCTTATTAGCCATAATTTAAGCGTCAATGTTGGAGATGAAGGTGGTTTTGCACCTGATATATCCAATATAAAAAAGACCCTAGATTTTATTGTTCAAGCCATAAAAGATGCTGGCTACTTACCAAATGATGATGTTATGATTGCACTTGACGTTGCTGCAAGTGAATTTTATAAAGATGGGTGTTACTATTTATCAGGGGAACAAAAAACGCTCACATCCAACCAGCTTATCTCTTACTATCAAGAATTGTGTTCTGCATATCCTATTTTTTCAATTGAAGATGGGATGGCCGAAGATGATTGGCAAGGCTGGCAAAGTCTTACGCAAGCACTTGGAGAAAAGATTAAACTTGTCGGTGATGATTTGTTTGTTACAAATATTGAGAGATTAAAACAGGGAATTATACAAAAAGCAGCTAATGCTATTTTGATTAAACCTAATCAAATCGGAACGTTAAGTGAAACATTGCAAACAGTAAATCTGGCACAAAGAAGTGGATTTAATACAATTATGTCGCATCGCTCTGGGGAAACAGAAGATACAATTATTGCCGATTTATCAGTTGCTCTTAATACAGGATTCATAAAAACAGGAGCCCCCTGCCGTAGCGAGCGCAATGCAAAATATAATGAATTAATTCGTTTAGAAGAAAGATTAGCTGAAAATGCTAGCTTTTTTGTCTGTAAAAACACGTAATTACGCTAAATAGCACTTGACGAAATTTTTAATAAATTTTAATGTGAAAATACATTTATTAAGTGTGAAACTTTTGATAGTTCTGCACGCGTGAAGCGAGAATGCATTACATAAAGTGAAACCAGTAGCAAGCAAAACAATGAAGTCAAAAAAAGTAAATGGATAAAAGGATGCATAAATACATGATATTCTATTTGTTGAAGTGTCAGGGCATATCAAAGAATATATCTATTATGCAGTGGTAAATCTCTGAACGCATAGTTTTAACTTCACGTATAGGTTCTATATCTATTCAGAAGTTGAAAAATTAAAAGCCCAGAGATCAAAAATGTTAACAGCTAAATTAAGGGAGTCAAAAGATGAATAAGTTTTCACAATTTCTGTTTGTATTGACAGCTTTTATATTGATGTCAACACTCGTTGCAAAAGCCGAAGATAAAATTAGACTCGGTGCTGCAATTTCTATGACAGGGAAATATTCTACTAATGGGAAGAACACTAAAGATGGATATGATCTAGCCGCAAAGATGATTAATGAAAATGGGGGCGTCTCTGTTGGTGGCAAAAAATATATGATAGAGATCATATATTATGACGATGAATCTACACCCGCAAGAGGTACAGAACTCGCAGAAAGGCTTATCAAGCAAGATGGTGTTAAATACCTGCTTGGACCATATAGTTCTGGTTTAACAAAGGCAATCGCCCCTGTTACAGAAAAATATGGTGTTCCAATGGTTGAAGCAAATGGTGCCTCTCGTTCTTTGTTTACGAAGGGGTATAAATATCTTTTTGCCGTATTGTCAACTTCAGAGCAATATTTAGCGAGTGCAATCGCCCTTGCTGCAGAAAATGCTTCGGCAATAAATAAAAAAGCCTCTGACTTGAAAGTTGCTGTTGCAATGGAAAATGATCCTTTTAGTCAGGATATCCGTGCAGGTGTATTAGAAGACGCCAAAAAAGCTGGAATGAAAATTATTATTGACGACAAATTGCCAAAAGAACTCAATGATATGTCTGCAACTTTAACTAAAGTAAAAGCTTTAAAACCCGACTTGCTGATCGTTTCGGGACATGCTAAAGGTGCCGCAACGGCTATTCGTCAAATATCTCAAACAAAAGCATATACACCTATGCTAGCAATGACACATTGTGATTCAGCAAAAATTATTGAAAAATTTGCAGAAAAGGCAAACTATACTTTATGTGCCTCTCAATGGTCAGCTGACTTGACATATAGGGACGATTTGTTTGGTAGTGCAATGGATTTTGCAAAACTTTTTGAAAAAACTTATGATTATTTTCCACCATATCAAGCAGCTGAATCAGCCGCAGCCGTTCAGGTTTTTGTTGATGCATTTGAAAGAGCAAACTCTTTAGACCCAAAGAAAGTACGCGATGCTTTAGCCGATACGGATATGCAAACTTTTTATGGAAACATTAAGTTTGATAAAACTGGTAAAAATATTGCTAAACCGATGGTTTTACTTCAAGTACTTAAACAGAAATACACATTAGTTGCGCCTTCTAAATGGGCCAAAACGAAGGTTGTATTTCCAAAACCACGTTGATATAAATGATTTTCAATCCCCTTTATAAAAAGGGGATTGATTATGTTTATTGTATACGATCCATATCTCTAACGGATGAGGTGTGAAAGGGTGAAGTAAAAAAGATCGTGGAACGTTCATGTATTACGGAGCCGATTGTATATTATTATGAATTTATAAAAAATAGTATAAAATGCTTCATGCATAGATTATATTAGATAGATTATATTACGAAGACAATGTATAGGAAAATAGACAATGTATAGGAAAATAACAGTGTGCTAGATAATCTTATTATATTATTTACAGTGCCAACAGTCTCTTTGCAGTTACTGATAGACGGCATTATGATAGGGGCAGTACTTGCGATTGCTGCCTATGGATTGGCTTTAGTATGGGGCGTAATGAATATTATCAACGTTACGCAAGGTGAATATGTTATGCTAGGAGGGTTTGTAGCTGTTATCATATCCAGCTATGGAATTAATCCTTTTTTTGCTTTACCTATCGCAGTTCTTATAGTTGGACTTGTTGGCTTTTTGGTATATAAAACAGTCATTAAGCGCGTTTTAGATAAGGATATTTTTACCTCACTATTGGCCACATTTGGTGTTTCTATTGTATTGCAACAACTTATGAACACATATTTCGGAGCGGATGTATTTGTAGCACAGAGCAATCTTGGTACTTTATATTTTCTTAATTACGAAATTTCTCTTCCTATAGTTAAGATTGTTTCTTTGATTCTTACTATATGTATTGCCTTAGCTTTAGTTTATGTATTAAAATACACCCGCATGGGACAGGCTATTCGTGCGACAGCACAAAACACACGAGCAGCAAAAATATTAGGCATTGATACAGAAAAAGTTTATGCCTTTACCTATGCACTTAACGCGGCAATTTGTGGCGCCTGTGGCGTACTTATATCCATGATTTACACTATTCATGCCTATCAAGGATTAAGCTATACATTACGCTCTTTTACTATAGTTATTCTAGCTGGACTTGGCAATATTGGTACCGTTTTACTCAGTTCATTTGGTATCGCCACATCGGAGACGCTAGCAGGTTTCGTTTTGGGTGCAGAATTTCAAATTGCATTTATGTTCTTTGTGCTCATATGCGTTTTGGTATGGCGCAATATGCATATGCGCTCTAAAAGATTATACTTAAAGTGAATTTTATGGACAAAAAATACACATATATTTTTTTAGCGTTCTTATTCATCCTAAGCACTGTTGCACCATTTATTTTTCCTAACTACATGGTGCAAATGACGGAATTACTTATTCTTATCATCCTCGCTTTAACATGGAATCTTATCGGAGGCCAAATGGGGTATAACTCTTTTGGCAATATTGCTTTTTTTGGCATAGGTATGTATGTAACAGCTGTTTTACAAGTTGGATTGTTTTACGATGTGGGTGTATATAATGCCGCGCGTGGTGGAGGAGCGGAGCTCATTTTATCTGAGATGCAATATATAACAGGTTTTGCGACGGGTCTCTTATTGGCTGGTTTTATTGGTGCATTAACGGCTTTATTCTTGGGTTTGTTTATTTTAGGCATGAGAGGCCATTATTTTGCTATCTGTACACTTGGTTTAGGCGGAATGTTTGGAGAGATTTTTGCAGCGTGGGAGTGGGTTGGAGCTGGATCTGGTATGACTGTTCCTAATCCCCCTGCCTCACTAGAGGATACTGGAAGTATTTTATATTATCTGGCCTTTTGCATCATGTTACTTACATTATTGGCAATGCTTTATCTTAATAAAACTCGATTTGGCCTTTCATTATGTGCTATTCGTGATGATGAAGATAAAGCCGAATCAATGGGTATCAAAACCGTGTATATTAAGATATCAGCATGGATGATATCAGCTTTCTTTGTTGCTTTGGCAGGAGGAGTTGCAGGTAATCTTAAAAAATTTATTGATCCCAGAGATACAGCATTTACTGGAGAAACATACGGTATATGGATGATACTGATGGTTATCCTAGGGGGTAAAGGATATGTATGGGGGGCCGTGATAGGAGCTATTATATTTCAAATAACAAAAGAACTTTTCTGGACATATCTTCTTGGTTGGCAAAGAGTAGCATTGGGTTTACTCATTCTCATTGTTATCATTTTCTTTCCACAAGGCATTATGGGAACTTTGCGCGATAAATATCCACGTCTATTCGGTGTTTATGTTGACGATAGTAAAAAATAAAGGCACAATATGCACGATAAAAAAGAAAAAATTCTTACCGTAAAAAATGCCCATAAAAATTTTGGTGGTGTCGTAGCTAATAAAAATATCTCATTAGAAGTCATTGAAGGTAATATAACAGGACTCATAGGCCCTAATGGATCAGGTAAAACAACATTATTTAATTCAATTGTAGGTTATCATCCTGTAGACTCTGGGCAGATTTATTTTGATAATCAAGAAATTAGTGCTATGACAATTGATAGCATCGCCAGACTAGGATTGTTACGTACGTTTCAACAAACACGCGTTTACAAAAAACTGAATTGTGTTGATAATCTAATTATCAGTATTTCTAATAAAGATACAAGATTTATTGATATTTTTAAACCATTTAAAAATAAAGAAAATATAGAAAAAGCCCATGATTTGTTAGAATTTGTCGGCCTATACTCAAAAAGATTACTTTTTGCAGGAGAACTTTCTTTTGGCCAACAAAAATTGCTAGAGCTTGTTATGGCACTTATCAACGAGCCACGCATACTCTTACTAGATGAGCCAACTGCTGGTATTAATCCTACACTTATAAACGGACTTATAGAACGTCTAAAAAAAATTAACGAAAACTATAAAATTACACTGTTTATTATTGAACATAATATGCGTGTTATCATGAATGTAGCAAATGATATATATTGCATGGCAAATGGTGAGATTATTGCCCATGATACTCCTAAAGCAATACAAGAATCACAAATTGTCCGTGATGCTTATTTGGGACAGTAACTAATTATCATAACAGAAATTACAAGGATATGCTCTAGTGGATGATGTAGATAAAAAAAAGCGCCAAAGGAAAAAGACAACCTCAGCACAGAAAAAAACCGCAAAAAAATCACCTGCTTCTCATAATCCATCTTCATTTATAAGCGGATATGGTGCTGGAAATGTGGAAACAATTATATCTGTAGAAGAGATTAATCGACAATCAGACTCTTTCAAAAAACATAAACCCAGTAAGGATCAATTAGCACAATTATCTGGATATGATAATTTTTTTATGATTGACGCTCTAAATGCTGGTTATGGTAAAATGCAAATTTTACACGATTTCAATCTGCGTATAGGGGCTGGACAATCACTTTGCATTATTGGCCCGAATGGTGCGGGTAAATCAACTGTTTTACATTCAATATTTGGATTTACAACTATAAAATCTGGTAGCATAGTTGCACAAGAAAGAGAGGTCACGTATTTAGACACAAACAAAAAAATTTCTTATGTTGGAATTGCTTACATAATGCAGGAAAGTTCAATTTTTCCTGATATGACAGTTGAAGAAAACTTATGGATGGGCGGTTTCCTAAAAGATAATTTAGAGGCAGCCAAAGAATCAGCTGAATTAATTTTTGATAAATATCCCCGCTTAGCTAACAGACGCAAACAAGCCGCAAGGATTCTTTCTGGAGGCGAAAAGCGTTTACTTGAAATAGCACGTGCTTTAATTATGAACCCTCAAATTCTTCTTGTAGATGAGCCATCTATCGGTCTTGAGCCAAAGTATATTAATGCAGTGTTTGATATTTTATATGAATTACAGCATAATGATAATAAAACAATAATCATGGTTGAGCAAAATGCTAAAAAAGGACTTGAATTTGCCGATATCGGTTATGTTATGGTTGCTGGGGAACTTATAAAAGCAGACAAAGCCGATAATTTATTAAAAAACCCTGAAATTGGGAGACTTTTTTTAGGAGGTTAGGTATAACTTTCTTAACTTAACTAACTGTATTAACTTTTTAATGAAAGTGACTTATATTCGTGATGCAAAGTCTTTTAAAATTTTTTCGTTCCGTTGGTCCTGTAAACAAGGATGGTTATAAATTTATTGCTATTTTCTTTATGTGTAGCGTTGTCATATTTTTTATAAGCACCCATTTATCAATACTTTTTTTAGGATTAACTGTATGGTGTATTTTGTTCTTTAGGGATCCAGTTAGGATCATTCCAGTTGGAGAGCAATATATCATTTGTCCTGCTGATGGTATCGTTAGTGATATATCCGAAAAACATTTGCCAAAAGAGCTAGGGATGGAATTAAATAATAAGAAAGGTATATGTGTATCTATATTTATGAACGTCTTTAATTGTCATGTCAATCGCTCACCTATAAAAGGCGTTATTGATAAAATGCATTACGTGCCTGGAAAATTTTTATCTGCAGATATCGACAAAGCAAGCGAGGAAAATGAAAGACAAATTTATCATATTAAAAGCAATGAATATAGTTGTGTAATCGTTCAAATTGCTGGACTTATAGCACGTCGAATTGTTCCTTTTACTCATGAGGGTGCACATCTGCTGGCAGGTCAACGCATAGGTTTAATTCGTTTTGGTAGTCGGGTTGATTTATATTTGCCAGAAGGTATTATGCCCCAAATTGCTGTCGGACAAAAAACTATCGCAGGAGAAACAATTATAGCAGACATGAATAAAAAAAAACAAACCTTAATACATACACGCTTTGAATAATTTATATTGAAATAAAATACCATGCATACACCATTAAATAAACCACCTAGAAAAAGTACAAAACTACCATTAGCTTCTCTTGCACCCAATATAATTACACTGCTTGGGCTTTTCATTGGAATGTTATCTATACATTTTTCTATAAAAGAACAATATTTCATCGCGTGTAACCTTATTTTTGGAGCAGCATTTCTAGACTCCATTGATGGAAGAGTAGCTCGATTTTTAAAAAGTTCATCATATTTTGGCGAGGCTCTTGACTCTTTGGTTGATGTTATAAACTTTGGTGTCGCTCCTGCTTTCTTAATCTTCCTATGCTTCCTTGATAACACGTCATATGGATGGCTTGCCGTATATATTTATACGAGTTGTGCTGCTATGCGCTTAGCGCGTTTTAATACAGAATTAAAAAAAGATAACCAACCTAAGTGGATACACAATTATTTTATTGGTGTTCCTGTGCCAGCAGGCGCGCTTTTACTGATGCTACCCTTGTATATTAATTTTGCAAATGGTGATTATTACGGCAATATCCTACATAATTGGAATGATACATTATTAATAACAATATATTTTTTATTTGTAGGCGCTTTAATGGTACTTCCATTAAGAACATTTTCTGGTAAAATGTATGAATTCTCTATATCACCTTCTATGCGTAAGGCGATTTTATTAGCAGCATTGTTATTTATTACTGTAATTTATCTTTTCTATTGGAACGCAATCATCGGCCTTAGCATTATGTATCTTTTGCATATACCTATTGCCCATCTGCGTTATCAAAAGAATTTAAAATCATTTACACATGATCAGAATATGTAAATAACTTTGCACCTGTAGCTCAATTGGATAGAGTGCTGCCCTCCGAAGGCAGAGGTTGGGGGTTCGAATCCTCCCTGGTGCGCCATTATCCAATATTAGACGCATTTACGAACCTATTGAATGGTTTTTTCAAGGAATAACAAAGGGTTGCCCCTTTAATTCTAGGTGCGAAAATACAAAATTCATCAACCTTCTTTTTTTCTCACGAATTTCAACCTAAAATACGTCTTATGCTTCCACCGTGCCTATCAGCGTATTTGTGAAAGTATCATCAGCTCTGTTGCACTGTTTGATTTCAAACATGATTTCATCGCGCTAGTTGCGGCCTTGAGCTGTGGCATTACGTCTGACTTTAAATACCCTGCAATAGCTCTTTTTACGTGCGGTAAAGATTTTTATCATGTCGGACGCATAGGTATCTTTCTCTTTCTTTGTGTCTTCACCGATATAAAGCAATGTGCCTTCACCTCGCCGATAAACAAATTGATCTGCCTTAGAATCTTTAAAATACAGCTCGTCCTCATGCTTTTCCATGTCCAGATCAATATCGATTGGCGTATCCATACCAACGGCACGATGTTCTTCCGTTTGGATGGTCAAAGTTGGCAGGATAATTTTATTAATCCGTCCAGCATAGCCGCATCCATCAACGGTTACATTAAAATTTTTGAGTATCTTGGATATCATTAGAAAATCTGCTCAATGTAATCGTTGAATAAATGGCTGCGGAACGTTATGTGTTAAGCTGGATATTGAGGTGTGAAGTCAAATAGACTTTGCCTTGCTGAATATTCGCCCGTGTATTGCTTTCTAGATCGGCATGACAATGCCTACATTGCCTCATGATGCAAGCCACCTCTATCAATCGTACCACCACTAGCCGCCACACGTATAAGATGTAAAATATCCTGCACCTTCTTTGCATTTAAATCCGACTTGAACTCATCAAGCAAAATAGGCATGCTAGGGTTCTTTTGTTAATATCGTTATCTTGTGCTAAAACAACCCCAGTAATCCAATCAGGTATGATAATAGTGCCAATATTAAACAAAGCGATTGCCGTTATAACTTGCGCTTCAGGTTTAATGGATAAAATACTTAACGCATCCCCTATTCCTTTGCTCATATACAAACAAGACGAGGGCTTTTTCTAAACCTCTTGCAATAGGGTTCTGAGCTGTCTTGCTGGGGCAACTATCAGGCGGCGTATTATGGCTAGTAGAAAATATTGCTTGAAAGTGAAAAACTCTATGAGGGTGCTAGTAAAGCAAGTAACTAGCCCGTGCCCACGCCCCGATATGAAAAAAACAACCCCACAATAACGCCTATCGTTATCACGATAGAAACACGCCTCAAAATTAGCGTTTTATGTAAACGTGCTCCCAAATAGCTACCCAAAAAACACCAACTTGTATGCAATATAGCCTGAAAAAAAGCAAACGATGCGCCAATAACCAATAATTGTTTTTCAAAACTACCAAAATGTGATGCATATTGTGTCCAAGCAATCGTACACATTGCCCACGCTTTAGGATTAATTAAATGAAATACAAGTCCGTTTGCAAAAGTAAATTGCGTATTCTTTTCTGTATCAGATCCTGTATCTTTCCAAGCCTTTAAGCTTATCCATATCATGAAAATAGCACTAACCACTTGCAAGACATCTCCTATAAAATGCCATTTATTGAGTAATGTGCTAAAACCAATCCCAATAAGTATGTTCAATATTATTTGTGAGTTTACAAGTCCAAAAATAAAATAAGCACAGGGCCTAAGGCCATATTTTATACCCCCTATCATAGCAATGAGATTGGCAGGACCAGGTGTACCAACCATCAAAATAATAAACCCCCATAAGAAAAGATAATTCATAACTTACGTTCATCCTATGTGGTAAATATGAATTTTGCGCACAGTATTGCTACGTAAAAACACAGCAAACTTAATAGCATTGTGCCTAAATAATATCCAGCTAATACGATAAATTGTCTATTTTCAATCAGTATATACATATCAAATATGAGTGCTGAGAAAGTTGTGTAACTGCTTAAAATACCAACAATAAAGAAATTTCTAGCATTAATAGACATCCATTCATTTAACAAACCACTACCAACACACAAGCCAATTATGGTGCTTCCTATAACATTTACGGTTAATGTATGCATCGGAAAAGTACTGATAAAATAACTCTGCACAAGCATCTGAGTAGCGTATCTTAAAACAGCACCAATACTTGCACCCGCCATAATAAGTATTACGTTAATCATTTTTTGTATCTTTTAATCGTTTCCAAAAACGTAATCGTCTTTCGATTTCTTTTTCATAACCTCTATCGCTAGGTTCGTAATACACTATATCCTTTATATCATTAGGTAAGAAATCCTGCCCACTAAATGCATACGGATAATCGTGATCATACTTATATTCCTTACCGAAATTCATTTTTTTCATCATATCCGTTGATGCATTAATCATTGCTGGCGGTATGGGCAAACCAGATTTTTCTTTGGCAGAGCGTAAGGCTTTTTTATAGGCTGTGTAGACTGTATTTGACTTGGGAGCTGCAGCCAAATATATAACACAATTACATAAAGCGAGCTCTCCTTCTGGACTGCCTAAAAAAAGATATGAATCTTTGGCCGCGATAGCGTGTACAAGCGCCTGCGGATCTGCCATACCAATATCTTCAACGGCCATACGTATAAGTCGTCTTGCCAAATATACAGGATCTTCACCTGCGTCCAGCATACGACAAAACCAGTATAGCGAAGCTTGCACATCAGAACCTCTTACAGCTTTGTGCAAAACGCTAATCATCCCGTAATGACTATCATTCTTTTTATCATAAACTGGGAGGCGTTTTGTAATAATTTTTTCTAAATCATCATTATTAATCGTACTAAATTGGCTAATATTGCTTGCCTCATAAATATTCTCTATCATTAAAAGAAGATAACGTGCATCTCCATTTGCAACTTGAATAATACATTTCTTTTGCTCATCCGTTATAGGCAAATCACTTTTATAATAAGCCTCTGCTTTGCGGATAATATGCTCTAGATTTTCCTCTTTTAACGCATTAAGCTGCAATACTTGCAGGCGCGATAAAAGTGCTGCATTTAATTCAAATGAAGGGTTTTCCGTTGTCGCTCCAAACAAAACGATACCTCCTGTCTCAATCTCAGGCAAAAAAACGTCTTGTTGTGCTTTATTAAAACGATGAATCTCATCAACAAAAAGTATAAAAGGTTTGCGATTGTGCTGAATGGATTGGTGTGCATGTTCAAATATTTTCTTTAACTCGGAAACGCCACTAAACATGGCTTTAATTTCTTTATGAGGAAAATTGTAATGTTTAAGCAGCAAACGTATAAGTGTTGTTTTACCACATCCTGCTGGTCCCCATAATATTATAGATCGAGGCTTTTGAGATGATAATAGTAAATCTATTATACCCTTTTCTTGAGTAATATGCTCCTGACCATAAAACTGCTCAAAACTGTTTGGACGTAAGATATCGGGCAACATACGCGTTTTATATTCTGCATTTTTCTTATCATGCTCACCTTTTGAACTATTTTGCATATCTTCAAAAAGCAACATATATTACCCTCTATACACAATCGTATAATCAACATTCTTGCGCTCTATAATGATACGAAACCGACGTAATTGCTTGATAGCTTCTAAGAAATCATCTTGATTCCTAATTCTCTTGTCATTAATTTTTTTTATTATATCACCTTTTTTTATACCCAAGTGAATTGCTTGACTTCCCTTATCAACCTGCGTTACGACAATACCTTTTTTATTATAATCTAACTCTAATTTCTCGGCAAGCATAGGCGATAGAGACATGATTGTTATACCTGAAAATAACCCAGAATCTGAGATTTTTACTTCCTTTGATGCGAAGGCATCTACCGATGTCACTAATATTACAGAATAATTTTTGTACGATTTATCTCTTAATATTTTTATCTTGACTTCCTTACCCAACCCTATGGTAAAAAACTTGAAATGCAAATGTTTTTTATCAATAATGTCTGTATTGTTAATACGCGTAATAACATCACCAACTTTTAAACCAGCTTTTTTCAATGGTGAATTATCGTGCATAGAAACAACGATAACACCCTGCTTAACAGGTAATTTTAAAATAGATGCAAAACGTGCCTCCACATTCTGGAAAATAGCTCCTATATAAGGCATTTTAGGTGTTTTATTGGTATATGTATCCTGTAAAATACGTGCAACAAAATTGGAAGGTATTGCAAAACCAACACCAGAAGAGCCAAATTTACGTGTATAAATAGCACTATTGATACCAATAATTTGCCCTTTTGTATTAATTAAAGCTCCTCCTGAGTTTCCTGGATTAATAGCCGCATCAGTTTGAATAAAGCTCCCATAGGTTTTTCCAATTTGACTAACCCGTGATAAAGCCGAAACAATACCTAAAGATACACTCTGACCTACCCCAAAAGGATTGCCTATGGCTAGAACAACATCACCAACCGACAGATCATCTGAATCAGCAAATGCAATAGTTGCAAAATTATCTTTATTGGATTGAATTTTTAATACAGCGATATCGTTACGTTGGTTAGAGTAAATAATATCCGCCCCAAATTCCTGCCCATCAACCGTAACAATTTTAATAGAAGTGCTACCATTTACAACATGATGATTCGTTACAACTATACCATCTGCTCGTACAATAACGCCTGATCCTAATACTGGCTTTACGGAATTATAATTATTAAAAAATTTTTGAAAAAAAGGATCGTCTAAAAATAGATTTGTTGATCTACGGCTCCTTTTTTTAGTGAAACCATAAATATTAACTACTGCTGGCCTCGCTTTTTTTAATATTGGTGCAAATGAAAGATTCAAAAATGCGTTTTTCTCTTCCGCATTAGCCGTTTCATGTGCCCTACTATCACCAGATAAGTACCCAAATAAGTAAATAAAACAAATGATATATATAAAAAAAGAGTTCACATAACGGTAAGTAGGCATTTTTTGCACCAACTATGTTATAAAGAAGCATTATGACTTATTGATTGACAACTTCTTTGCTTTCTTTTGATTCTTGTCTTGCTATATCTGCAGCCCCTTTGGCCTCAACATTTCTATCAACTAACTCTATCACTGCTAATGGCGCATTATCGCCATAGCGATAACCTGCTTTTAAAATACGCGTATACCCGCCTGGCCTTTTTTTGTACCTCGGCCCAATCTCCGTAAACAATTTCTTTACTACCTCTGGGTCCTTTAATCTTGATGCTGCCAAGCGACGAGCTGCCAAACTATCTTCACGCCCTATACTAATAATTTTTTCAACATTGGGTCGTAACGCCTTAGCTTTTGGTAAAGTGGTTGTTATTTGCTCATGCTCTAATAGTGCAGTTGCTAAATTTGCAAACAAAGCCTTACGATGACTAGCTGTTCTATTTAATTTTTTACCATTTTTATTATGTCGCATGACACGTCTCCATATTTGAGGCTAAATTTTATCTTCAAATTTTTTAATAAGCTCTTGAATATTATCAGGCGGCCAGCTTTGCACTTCCATACCCAAATGTAATCCCATCTGTGCTAAAAATTCTTTTATTTCATTGAGTGATTTTCTACCAAAATTGGGCATTCTTAACATCTCTGCCTCACTTTTCTTAATAAGATCACCGATATAAACAATATTATCATTCTTCAAGCAATTGGCGGAACGAACTGACAATTCCAACTCATCAACTTTTTTCAGCATAGCCACATTAAAGTCAAGCTCTTGTACTTCTTCTTTGGGCTGTTCGTAAGTAGGCTCTTCAAAATTTACAAATGTTTTTAGCTGATCCTGCAATATACGAGCTCCCACAGCTACGGCATCTTCAGGTAAAATGGTACCATTAGTTTCAATTTCTAACGTTAGTTTATCATAGTCAAGAACTTTTCCTTCCCTTGTATCCTCGACTTGAAATGCAACACGCTTTACTGGATTAAAAACACTGTCAATTGCAATAACGCCAATAGCGAGATCATCGCGTCTATTGCGTTCTGCTGGTACAAAGCCTTTTCCTTGTTCCACCCGCATTTCTATATTCAATTCTACATCATCATCAAGATGGCAAATAATGAGATCTTTGTTAACAATTTCAATATCAGATTTACACTGTATATCTCCTGCAGTCACAGGACCCCTGCCAGTTTTTTTAAGTGTTACTCTACCTGCATCTTGTGTATGAGATAGTATTGCTAGCTCTTTTATATTGAGTATAATATCCGTAATATCCTCCTTAACACCAGGTATAGAACCAAATTCGTGTAACATACCATCTATTTGAACTGTTGTTACGGCTGCTCCACGAATACTTGAAAGTAGAACTCTTCTCAGGGATGCTCCTAAAGTATGCCCATACCCCCTTTCTAAAGGTTCCAATACAATTTGAACTTTATTACGCGAACCACCAATATGTTTTGTATTTAATTTTGTTGGTTTTATCAATTCTTGCCAATTTTTTTGTAGCACTTTCGTTCCTCGCTTAGGTTATTAATTCTTATACAACATTGTTGCCATAGTTTACGACAACTAAACGCGACGTCTTTTTGGAGGTCGTACTCCATTATGTGGAATTGGTGTCACATCCCGTATAGAGGAAATCATGAAACCTGCCGATTGGAGCGCTCGTAAAGCAGATTCGCGTCCAGGACCTGGTCCACTTACATGTACCTCTAATGTTTTCATACCGTGCTCAATAGCCTTTACGGCCGCAGTGTTTGCTGCCATTTGCGCGGCATAGGGCGTAGACTTACGTGACCCTTTAAAACCCATTGCACCTGCTGTTGACCAAGAAACAGCATTTCCACTCATATCAGTGATAGTCACAATCGTATTGTTGAACGTTGAATTGACATGTGCAATGCCTACAACTATATTTTTCTTTTCTCTCTTGCGAATACGCAATTTATCTTTAACCATATAACAACCTTGTTTTATATCACTTCTTCTTACCCTTAATAGCTTTTGCAGGGCCTTTACGTGTTCTTGCATTAGAATGCGTCGACTGACCCCTTACTGGCAAATTTTTACGATGACGTAACCCTCTATAATTACCAATATCCATCATTCTTTTTATATTCATACCAACTTCACGGCGTAAATTACCCTCAACGAGATAATTTTCATCTATTGTCTCTCGAATACGTATAATTTCATCATCGTTCAACTGATGGACCCTTGTCAAGCTATCAATGCCTGCTTGCTTGCATATTTTTTTTGCTGCACTATGTCCAATACCATGAATATATGTGAGTGATATTTCCACTCTCTTTGCTGTTGGAATATTTATACCTGCGATACGTGCCATATATTACCCTGTGTTTCTATAAATTTAACTGCTTGTACGAATTTACTGTATTAACGTCAAGTTTTTAAACATCTTAAAATGCATTTTCTTACTTCTTCAACTTCTTTTGTACCATCAACACAACAATATAACCCCAAATCCTTATAATATTCAATCAAGGGTTCTGTTTGCATTTTGTATACCTCTATTCTCTTTTTAAGCACATCTGCGTTATCATCCGTTCGTATATCTGTTGAATTTTCCATCTTACGTTTTTCAATGCGATTGATAAGAATGTCTTCATCAACGTCAATAAGTAAAACTTTATCTAATGCAACGTTTTTTCTGGCAAGTAAAGTATCAAGCTTACCAGCTTGTTCAAGTGTACGCGGAAAGCCATCTAAAATAAATCCATTAACACAATCTTGTTCTTCAATTCTTTGTTCTATAAGACTAACAACGGTATCATCACTAACTAATCCACCAGCAGACATAACACCCTCTACTTGCTTACCTAAGGATGAACCTGCCTTAACAGCCGCACGCAACATGTCCCCTGTTGACAATTGTACTATTCCAAATTCTTGCTTTATATAACTGGCCTGTGTTCCTTTTCCAGCCCCTGGCGGTCCTAATAAAATCAAACGCATTATCTATTTCCCCGCATTTTAGCTTTTTTAACCAGCCCCTCATACTGTTGCGCCATAAGATGACTTTGTATTTGATTAACTGTATCAAGGGTTACACTGACCATAATAAGTAAAGACGTACCCCCAAAATAAAAAGGAATAGAATAACTACTAACCAAAATTTCTGGCAGCACACACACAAAAGCCAAATAAACTGAACCTAAAGCAGTAATACGGGTCATTACATAATCTATATATTCTGCAGTTTTTTCGCCTGGTCTTATCCCTGGCATAACACCTCCATAGCGTTTAATATTTGATGCCATTTCTGTAGGATTAAAAACTATTGCCGTATAAAAAAACGAAAAGAATATAATAAAGGAAACAAAACTAATGATATAAAGAAGCTGCCCTCTATCTAAGCTAGCCAAAACAGCATCAACAAAACCATCACCTTGTCCTATTCCAAAACTCGTAATTGTGCTTGGTAAGAGCAATAAAGACGTTGCAAATATTGGCGGAATAACGCCTGCCATATTAATTTTTAATGGCAAATAAGAGGCCGTAGCACTATTTGCACCCGTCGCCATAATCTGACGCCTAGTATATTGCACAGGAAGACGTCTTTGTGCACGCTCAACATACACAATAAGTAAAACCAGAGCAAATACCATAACAATAATAAACATCACCATAAATGTAGATATCACACCCTGTCTACCTAGTTCAAAAATACTCACAAAAGCCGCTGGTAATTCTGCAACGATTCCTGCGAATATGATAAGAGAAATACCATTGCCTATTCCTCTAGATGTAATCTGTTCACCTAACCAAACTAAAAACATTGTGCCACCAAGTAAGGTTAATACTGTAGTTAAACGAAAATACATACCAGGTTCAAAAACACCCGCCTGAGCTTCTAAATTAACGGCAATAAAATAGCCTTGAAAGCAACAAAGAAGAACTGTAAGATAGCGTGTATATTGGTTGATAACTTTACGACCTTGCTCACCTTCATTCTTAAGTTTTTCTAAATTCGGAGATACAGCTGTCATTAATTGCATAATGATTGATGCCGAAATATAAGGTAATATGTTGAGTGAAAATATAGCCAAACGCGAAACAGCACCACCAGCAAATAAATTAAAAAGCCCTAATATACCGCCCTGATTCTGTTGAAACAATTGTTGATAGGCAACGATGTCTATACCAGGTATTGGTATAAACGTCCCTATTCTATATATAATAAGCGCCCCTACTGTAAATAAAAGTCTTTTCTTAAGTTCTTCTGCCTTAGAAAACACTGATAAATTAAAGCCGGATGCGAGTTGTTCTGCACTAGAAGACATAGGTTAATAAATGTTTATGTCATTTCCTTTTCATGTTCACTATATTTACGGTTCCACCAACAGCCTCAATTTTACTCCTTGCAGCTTTAGATATAGCTTGGACATGGAGGTTAAGTGGCGTTTTAATATCACCTTCAGATAAAATTTTAATACCATGCCTGACTTGCGTAACAAGTTTAGCATTTAATATCTTATCTAAATCTATTTGATCTCCTTCTTGTAATCTCGCCTTATCAACTGCAGCTTGTAATTGAGCGACATTCAGTATGGCGTATTCCTTGCGATTAAAGTTATTGAATCCTCTTTTTGGCAATCTTCTGAATATGGGCATTTGACCGCCCTCAAAACCATTTATAGCAACGCCTGAGCGAGATTTCTGTCCCTTGTATCCGCGTCCAGCTGTTTTACCTTTTCCTGATCCAGCTCCTCTACCCACTCTCACACGTTTTGTTTTTGCTTTTGGATTATCTGATAATTGATTTAATAACATCGGTATCTCTTACTATTTTCATGCATCATCAACAACTTTTACAAGATGTGGTATTTTATTTATCATTCCCCTAAATTCAGGAGTATCTGGAACAATAACCTTGTTTCCAACTTTTTTCATGCCCAACCCTCTAAGAATAAGACTTTGTTTCTTATGCCTTCTAATTGCTGAACTATACTGTATTACTGTAACAGTCTTACCTTTATAAGAACTTTTACTATTTGATTTGTGCTGTTTAAGTGTGCGTTTCTCAGACACTTCTATAACTTGACCCGTTTCTTGTATTTCAACATTTTTAACGGAAATCTTATTACTTTTTAGGGTCTTTGCTTCTTTGACTTTGCTAGCAACCTTAGTTTTGGAAGAGCTTTTAGATTTTGTCTCGCTTGGTTTTTTTTCTGTCACCTCAGCGATTTTTTTATCTTCTTTGCCCTCTTTTACTATGGGTGTTTTTTTATCAGAGTCACCTTTACTTGGTTTTTTTTTGCTATCTTCTACTGCCATAATTGTTTACTCCGATCTCGTTTCCACATCTCCCACAACCAACCTACGACTATTCGTAATGCTGCTAACAGGAAGACCACGCCTAGCAGCCACATTTCTGGGATTACTTTCTTTTGAAAGAGCATCCATGGTTGCTCTTACCATATTGTATGGGGTATTACTACCAACTGATTTCGCAACTATATCCTGAACACCCAACATTTCAAACAAGGCTCTCATAGCACCTCCTGCAATGATTCCCGTACCAGCAGGTGCAGAACGTAACATAACCTTACCAGCTCCATGCTTGCCTATTGTATCATGATGTAACGTCCGTCCTTCACGTAAAGGAACTCTTACCATTGATTTTCTTGCAGCCTGAGACGCCTTTTGCACAGCCTCTGGTACTTCTTTTGCCTTACCTTGGCCAAATCCAACACGTCCTTTCTGATCTCCCGCCACTACCAGCGCGGCGAAACCAAAACGTCGTCCACCTTTTACAACTTTTGCAACACGATTGATATGAAACAACTTTTCTTCAATACCCGTATCATTACCTTTACGTGTTTTATTTGTATCTTCCAACTTCACACTCCTGTAATTGTTGCTAAAAATCTAAACCTGCTTCTCTTGCTGCATCCGCCAAGGCTTTTATTCTCCCATGGTAAACAAAGCCACCTCTGTCAAATACAATCTTCTTTACACCAGCTGCCAAAGCTTTATCAGCAACTTTTGTACCAACAACCTTAGCTGCTTCAACATTTCCACCCTTTTGTATTAAACCCCGTATGTCTGTATCTAATGTAGAGGCTGAGCACAGTGTCTTTTCTAAACTATCATCAATAATTTGAGCATACATATTCTTATCAGATTTAAACACAGACAAGCGTACTCCGCATTTTGAAACAGAACGTAATTTATAACGTGTACGTGCTTTATTTCTTTGATTCTTTTTTGCTTTTTTATCCATTTTAAAAACCGAAATTTACTTTATTTCTTTTTACCTTCTTTTTTGATTACAAACTCACCTTTATAACGCACACCCTTGCCTTTGTATGGTTCCGGTTTTCTGTAACTACGTATTTCAGCTGCAACTTGTCCAACACTTTGCTTGCTAATGCCAGAAACGACTATCCGTGTTGGCTCTGGGCATTCTAATTTGATGCCTTCAGGTGCCTTATAAACAACGTCATGACTAAATCCCAAATTGAGTTTAACATCATTTCCTTGCATTGCTGCACGGTAACCAACGCCTCGTATTTCTAATTCTTTGCTAAATCCCTCACTAACTCCTAAAACCATGTTATTAATAAGCGTACGCATTAACCCCCATTGGCTTCGTGCTTTCTTACTATTATCAACAGGTTTAACGACAATACTCGCTTCTTCAATCTCAACTAAGACGCTTGATGAAGCCTGCATTGTTAATGCTCCGTTTTTACCTTTGCAACTCATGATACCGTCCACATACGCAACCTCTACTCCTTGAGGGATTGGTACTGGATGTTTTCCTATACGTGACATATATTAATTCCACTACACATTAAAAAATATTACACAATACTTCACCGCCGACGGATTGCTCCATAGCCTTTGCACTTGAGATCACGCCTTTTGAGGTTGATAATATCGTAACACCTAGTCCATTATAAACGATTGGCATATTTTTCTTACTCGCATAAACGCGTCGTCCTGGTCTTGATATCCTTTTAATTTCCTTAATAACAGGCTCTCCTTCATAATATCTCAACTTGACAGTAAGCTCCTCTATACCCTTTGATATATTATGTACTGTATATGAACCAATAAAACCTTCTTGTTTCATAACCTCTAAAACATTCATAAGTAATCGTGACTTGTTAAAAGACACAGTTTCCTTATGCCTCATTTGTGCATTTCTAATTCGCGTAATCATATCGCCTAGGGGGTCAGTTAATGTCATTTTTTCCTACCAACTTGATTTAACCATACCTGGTATATATCCTGCAGCACCTAATTCTCTTAGTGCAATACGAGATAGTTTTAATTTTCTTGTATATCCTCGGGGTCGTCCTGAAATTTGACATCTATTCCTCGCTCTACATGGACTACTATTGCGTGGTAATTTTGCCAATGCCAAATGGGCCTCGAATCTTTCCTCTAACATAAGAGACGTATCATTAGCTCTTTTTTTGAGGGTTTCACGTTTTGTTTTAAATTTTTCTATTTTTTTTCTACGATTAATATCGCGAAAAATAGCACTTTTTTTTGCCATTTTATCCTCCGCCTTTCTTTACAAAGGGCATATTAAACTTTTTTAATAAAGCCATTGCCTCATCATCCGTTTTTGCTGTTGTACAAATAACAATATCCATACCCCTAATTTTTTCTACCTTATCATAGTCTATTTCAGGAAACACAATATGCTCCTTAATACCCATTGAGTAATTTCCTTTACCATCAAAACTCTTCACATTCAAGCCCCTAAAATCTTGAACCCTTGGCAAAGCAATTGATATTAACCTATCTAAAAATTCATACATACGGTTAGCACGTAATGTTACCTTTGTTCCTAAGGGCATCCCTTCACGTACTTTAAAGCTAGCTATTGAACGTTTTGCCTTTGTTAACACAGCATTTTGCCCTGTTATAAGGGATAGCTCTTCAGCTGCTGCCTTTACTTGTTTCGTATCACTGACTGCGACACCTACACCCATATTAACAACGATCTTATCAATCTTAGGTACCTGCATTTCATTTGTACAGCCTAAATCACTATAAAGTTCTTTTTTTATGTGTTCATTAAATTGCTTCTTCAATCTTGGAATATACACTTCTTCAGCCATCTATAACCTCTCCCGACTTTCGTGCAAATCGTTCTTTTTTACCATCTTTATTGAATCGGTAACCAACTTTTGTAGGTTTACCTGTTTTAGGATCAAGCAACGATACTTTGGATATATCCATAAACATCTCTTTTGTCTTGATGCCGCCAGTTTCACCTTTTTGTGGATTAGGTTTAACATGGCGTTTAACAACATTTATACCTTGCACAAGAACTTTACCTTCTTTGGGGAGCATTTTTATGACATCGGCAGAACGTCCTTTATCTTTACCAGATAGAACGATGACCTTGTCCCCCTTTTTTATTTTACATTTAATCATTATAATACCTCTGGAGCCAAAGACACAATTTTCATATGGTTGCTTCCCCTTAATTCTCTTGATACAGGGCCAAATATACGCGTACCAATAGGCTCACCCTGATTATTAATTAAAACAGCCGCGTTTGAATCAAATCTAATGACACTTCCATCGGCTCTTTTTATACCCTGCGACAGTCTTACAATAACAGCTTTAAGCACATCACCTTTTTTAACATTTGCTCTAGGAATCGCTGCTTTAACCGACACAACTATCGTATCACCTATTCCCGCATATCTCCTTTTTGCTCCTCCAAGAACTTTGATGCATTGTACTTTTCTTGCACCTGAATTATCTGCCACCTGAAGGTTTGATTGCATCTGTATCATTGTGTAAACTTTCTTTAAACTCTAAATCTTATTATCTATTGTATCTTATTTTTGTATCTTCGTACAATTTTTTATTTTTCTACCTTGTTAATCTAATATTCAGACTATTTTTACTGCCTAGCCTGCTAGTGTTTTACTGCTCTAACCTGCTCGTGCTCTATTGATCAATTAGAGTTCATCCTTTACTCTTACCCCCAACATTGACACATTAACTATAATAAAGCTCCTATTACCCTTCTGGTGTTCGTATCACAGCCCATGACTTCAATTTTGATATAGGACGACATTCCTCAATCATAACGACATCGCCTTCTTTACATTCATTATTTGCATCATGTGCGTGATATTTCTTTCTACGTCTTATAGTTTTACGCAAAAGAGGATCCGTAAGGCGCCTCTCAACACTAACTACAATCGTTTTATCGTTTTTTTCACTTACTACAACACCTTGCAAAATTCGCTTTGGCATATACAATTCCCATAAATGTTTGATGTTATTTTTTTCTTCTAGCACTTAGCTCTGTCATGAACCTAGCAATTTCTTTACGTATAATACCAAATCGCGATGGATTAGATTGTTCTCCCATAGCCATCTGAAATCTGAGATTATACTGTTCTTTTTTTCTTTGCTCTATTTCGCTCAGAATTTTTTCATTTGACAAAGAACGAATATCAACCATTTTCATAATTATCATCCACGCAATCTGTTGTTTACTCTTAATACTCTTTATACTCTTAAAACTCAGAGCGCACTACAAATTTAGTCCTTACTGGAAGCTTCGCTGATGCTAAACGAATAGCCTCACGCGCGACACTCCCACCTACTCCATCAATTTCAAACATAATCCGCCCTGGCTTTACCTTGGCTACCCAATACTCTGGCGATCCTTTACCTTTACCCATTCTTACCTCAATCGGCTTCTTACTTACAGGAACATCAGGAAATATACGTATCCACACGCGCCCTGCTCTTTTCATTTGTCTAGTCATTGCCCGTCGAGCAGCCTCAATCTGTCTAGCTGTGATTCTAGCTGGTTCCATCGTTTTAATACCATAGCTACCAAAAGCTAGATCCGTAGCCGATTTTGCAGCACCGTGAATGCGCCCTTTATGAACTTTTCTGTGCTTTGGTTTCTTTGGTTGTAACATTTTCTATCATCACATCATTTATTTACTGTAAGTAAGCACGTTTTTCATGTGCCATTGGATCGTGCTCCATGATATCACCTGTATAAACCCATACTTTAATGCCTATAATACCATAAGCCGTCAGTGCTTCAAAAGTAGCATAATCAATATCTGCTCGCAAAGTATGCAAAGGCACGCGTCCTTCTCTATACCATTCCATGCGTGCTATTTCTGCACCACCTAAACGTCCTGAACAATTAACTCTAATACCTTTAGCCCCCATACGCATGGCAGATTGAACTGCTCTTTTCATCGCGCGCCTAAAAGTCACACGTTTTTCTAATTGTCTACCGACATTTTCTGCAACTAGCTGTGCGTCCATTTCACTTTTTTTCATCTCTACGATACTCAAAAACACTTCACTTGATGTAAATTTAGCTAATTTACTACGTATTTTTTCTATATCGGTACCTTTTTTACCTATAATCAGACCAGGCCGCGATGCATATATGATAATACGACATTTCTTATGTGGCCTTTCAATAATAATATTGGCTATACCTGCGGAAACCAGTTCTTTTTTAAGCCAGCGACGTATCTTGAAATCCTCTTGTAAAAGATTACCATAAGTCGCTCCTTCCGCATACCAACGCGAATTCCACGTTTTATTTATACCCAAGCGTAACCCTATTGGATTAGATTTTTGTCCCATATCTATTTCCTCAATTCTCAGTCGCTCTAACAGTTATCGTCAGATGGCTAAACATCTTTTTAATACGACCGACACGACCCCTTGCTCTCGCTTTCCATCTTTTCAACACTAAAGATTTTCCAACATGCGCTTCAGCAACAACAAGCGTGTCTATGTCCAGATTATTATTGTTTTCTGCATTAGAAATAGCAGATTCAAGTGTCTTTTTCACATCTAACGCTATGCGTCTATGACTAAATGACAATAAAGCTAAAGCATTGCTTACCTTCTTACCTCTAATAAGTTTAGCCACATCGTTAATTTTAGACGGCGCTGTTTTTACTCTTCTTAAGACTGCTACTGCTTCGTTATCTGCATAGCGTTTTTTATTTTTTTGCTGTCCCACGTTAACCTCTCTTAGCTTTTTTATCAGCCCCATGCCCATAATAGGTTCGTGTAGGGGAATATTCACCTAATTTTGCACCTATCATATCTTCTGTAACAAATACAGGAATATGCTTAATTCCATTATGCACACCGAATGTCAAGCCGACAAATTGCGGTAGTATAGTAGAGCGCCTACTCCATGTTTTAATCACTTCTTTGCGTCCCGAATTTTGAACCTTTTCGGCTTTTTTAAGCAGATATCCATCTACGAAAGGACCTTTTTTTACCGAACGTGCCATACTAACTCCTAACGCTTACGTTGCTTATTTCTACTACGTAGAATATATTTTTGCGTTTCTTTATTTTTTCTTGTCTTCTTCCCTTTAGCTGACTGCCCCCAAGGTGATACTGGATGTCTTCCCCCTGAAGTTTTACCTTCGCCGCCACCATGAGGGTGATCTACTGGATTCATTGCAGCTCCGCGTACTGTCGGGCGCCTGTTAAGCCATCTATTTCTACCTGCCTTAGCTAATGAAATATTCATATGATCAGCATTTGACACTGCACCAATACTAGCCTTACATTCCGAGTGTACAACACGCTGTTCTCCAGATCCCAACTTTAATATAGCATAATTACCATCATGTCCAGCTAATTGAACATAACCACCTGCCGCTCTTGCAATTTGTCCACCTTTACCCTTTTTCATCTCCACATTATGAATAAGCGTTCCAACAGGTATATTACGAATTGGCATAGTATTACCAGGTTTAACATCAGTTTTTTCACCTGATTCGATAACATCACCGACACTCAATCTTTGCGGTGCTAATATATATGATTGCAAACCATCTTCATACTCTATTAGTGCGATAAAGGCTGTACGATTGGGATCATATTCCAAACGAATAACTGTAGCCTTACCTATTTTATCCCGTTTAAAGTCAACAAATCTATAGGCTCTTTTATGCCCTCCACCTTGATGACGCATCGTTACGCGGCCTTTATTGTTGCGCCCACCCGTCTTAGTTAAACCTTTGGTAAGTGACTTAACAGGTTTACCCTTCCACAGACTTGATCTATTTACCAAAACAAGACCACGTTGACCAGGACTACTTGGTTTATAATATTTTAACATTACTTCTTTCCATTCTTCTGGTTTACGCTCCGTAACTCAGATCAATCGACTGACCCTTTTTGACCGTAACATACGCTATTTTTTTGTCTGATCTTTGAGCAACATGCCCTTTAAATCGTTTTAGCTTCCCTTTTCTAAGTAACGTGTTTACGGCTACTACTTCAACATTAAATAATTTTTCAACTGATGTCTTAATTTCTAACTTAGTTGCATTTCTTAGAACTTTAAAAACAAACTGATTATTTTCCAAAGCTCTACTAGATTTTTCACTGTATAGAGGCATCGTTAAAGTATCATAGTGGGAAAATTTTTTCATGCAAATCTCTCTTCAATTTCAGCAATAGCTTGCTTTGATAAAACTAATTTTTTATGTTGCATTATGGAATATGCATTCATGCCTTGAGCCTTCAAAACATTTACGTTAATTAAATTTTGAGCTGCTAATACTAAATTTTTATCTAGTTCGCTTGCCCCCACAAAGAGCACTGAATTTAATCCGAGTGTATCTAACACCTTCTTTAATTGTGCTGTTTTAGGGCTACCCATTTTCATTTCGTCTACCACTATTAGGTTACCCTCAAAAATTTTTGAAGATATCACATGTTTTAGTGCAAGTGCTCGCATTTTTTTAGGCATACCAATCGCATGATCTCTTGGCTGAGGTGCAAATGCCTTTCCACCTCCTCTGAAAATTGGTGCTTTTTTGCTTCCATGTCTGGCACCACCACTTCCTTTTTGTCTAATACTTTTTTTCGTCGTTCCTGTAATTTCTGCCCGTAATTTTGCTTTATGTGTTCCTGCACGTCTTTTGCTCAACTGCCAAGTTATAAGACGGTGTATAATATCTTTCCTAACTTTCAGCGCTCCTATCGAATCGCTCAATTCAACGCTTCCAGCTTTTTTATTTTCAAGATTTATAACAGGTAACTTCATTATTGTTTTTCCCTATCTGTATCCACCTTATTTTCGGCACCACTGTCAACCAACGCATTGTCTTTATTCTCATTATCTTGAGAAATATTTCCCTCTATCGTTTCTTGAGACGACAATTCTATCTTATTCTGACCTACCTCTTGTACCTTTTCTTTTTTAGCAACAGATTCTTCATTACCCGCATCGTCTTGTTTAATGTCTAGGACTTTAAAAGCTCCGGGAAATGGTGCCTCTTTATGAACAGGGCATTTGACGGCATCGCGAATATAAACCCATCCACCTTTTGCTCCCGGTACAGCCCCTTTAACAATAATAAGAGAACGCTCAACATCTGTCTTAAATATTTCCAAATTCTCTGTTGTTACTCTTCTATCCCCCATATGGCCAGCCATTTTCTTGCCTTTAAAAACCTTTCCTGGATCCTGACACCCTCCTGTCGAGCCTAAGCTACGATGACTTATAGAGTTACCATGCGTTGCTCTTCCCCCGCTAAAATTATGCCTTTTAATACCGCCAGCAAAACCTTTACCCTTTGATATGCCTATAACATCTATCTTTTGTCCCTCAACAAAATGATTAGCGGTAATTTCAACTCCTGTCTCAATCAAATTATCGGCATCAACACGAAATTCTGCTAATTTTTTTCTGGGTAGTACTTTATGTGCAGCAAAATGCCCTTTCTTTGCCTTATTCAACCTTTGTGGTTTTACATTACCTGCTCCGAGTTGCAGGGCAATATATCCATCTTTTTCTATATTCTTCTGACTAATAACTTGACATCCCTCAAGGGACAACACTGTTGTTGCATGTTCTACTCCGTTATCAGAATAAAAACGCGTCATACCAATTTTTTTTGCAATAACTCCCGTACGCATTTTAGCTCCTATAACCTAATCTCTACATCTACACCAGCAGCCAAATCAAACTTCATCAACGCATCCACTGTCTGAGGTGTTGGGGCTACTATTTCTAATACTCTCTTATGTGTACGTATTTCAAATTGATCTCTGCTCTTTTTATCAATATGCGGCGAACGTAAAACAGTATATTTTTCTATCTTTGTTGGCAAAGGAACGGGTCCGACTACATCGGCTCCTGTTCTTCTTGCCGTGGCAACAATATCTCTAGCTGCCAGATCTAGTATTCTGTGGTCATAAGCCTTAAGGCGAATCCGTATATTTTGTTGCATCATCACAATTTTTTCCCCTTAAGTCAACTTAGCAATAACATCGTCTGAAATAGATTGTGGCACAGATGCATAATGATCAAATTGCATTGTGAACTGTGCTCTTCCCTGTGTCATAGATCGAAGAGTATTAACGTACCCAAACATATTGGCCAAAGGCACCATAGAGTCAATGACCGTATCAACACCACGCGTTTCTGTTCCTGAAATATGTCCTCTACGAGAATTTAAATCGCCCATAATATCGCCCATATATTCCTCGGGACTAACGACTTCAACTTTCATGACAGGCTCTAATAATTTTGGTGCTGACTTACCAACACCATCCCTAAACCCTGCTCTACCTGCAATTTCAAAAGCTAAAACACTTGAATCAACATCATGGAAGGCACCATCAATGAGCGTCACTTTAATATCAACCATTGGAAAACCAGCCATAACTCCTGCACTCATAACAGATGTAATACCTTTTTCAACGCCTGGTATATATTCTTTAGGTATGGAACCACCAACAATTTTACTTTCAAAAGCAAAACCTTCGCCTGCCTTACATGGCTCTATTATCATTTTGACACGTGCGAATTGTCCCGCACCACCACTTTGCTTTTTATGGGTATAATCAACCTCGGTAGTTTTTGAAATCGTCTCACGATAAGCAACCTGAGGCGCACCGACATTAGCCTCAACCTTAAACTCCCGTTTTAAGCGATCTACAATAATCTCAAGATGCAGCTCCCCCATACCTTTAATAACCGTCTGCCCTGACTCCTCATCACTCGTCACTCTAAAAGATGGATCCTCCTGTGCTAATCGTCCCAAAGCTAAGCCTAACTTTTCTTGATCTGCTTTACTCTTGGGTTCTACAGCTACTTCAATAACAGGATCAGGAAACTCCATACGCTCCAAGATAACTTGCTTACTAGAATCACTCAACGTTTCACCAGTTGTAACATTTTTTAACCCCGCTACAGCAACAATATCACCTGCATACGCGATTTTTATATCTTCTCTGTTGTTAGCATGCATTTGTAGCATACGTCCTACTCGCTCCTTTGAACTCTTTACGGTATTCATAACTGTATCCCCAGCATTTAGTGTGCCAGAATAAATACGTACAAAAGTTAGCGATCCAACAAAGGGATCATTCATGATCTTGAAACACAAACCCGAAAAAGGCTCCTCGTCAGAGGATTTTCTAAGAATTTCTTCTCCAGTTTTCGCGTCCACCCCATTTATTGCTGGCACATCAAGAGGCGATGGTAAATAATCTACCACTGCATCTAGCAATGTCTGTACACCTTTATTTTTAAATGCAGTTCCATTTAAAACGGGCACAAAAGCCTGCTCAAGAGTGCCTTTACGCACCAATTTCTTAACAATATCTACACCAATATCTTCCCCTTCTAGATAGGCCTCCATCACGGCATCGTCTAACTCAACAATAGTCTCTAAAAGAGTGGAGCGATACTCCTGTACCTTATCGGCGTATTCGGAAGGGATATCCGTTAGCTCATATTTAGCCCCCAGATCCTCATTACTCCAAACAATCGCTTTCATCTGAACTAAATCTATAACACCCTTGTAGTTAGATTCAGAGCCAATAGGCAATTGCAAAACGAGAGGTACTGAACCAAGACGCTCGCGAATCATAGACACACATCTATAAAAGTCGGCCCCTGTTCTATCCATTTTATTAACAAAACAGATGCGTGGCACTGAATATTTGTTGGCTTGACGCCAGACTGTCTCGGATTGTGGCTCCACACCTGCGACCGAATCAAAAACAGCAACAGCACCGTCAAGAACACGCAAAGATCGCTCAACCTCAATAGTAAAATCCACGTGACCTGGTGTATCAATAATATTAATTCTATAATCATTCCAAAAGCAAGTTGTAGCAGCTGAAGTGATTGTAATACCCCTTTCCTGCTCTTGCTCCATCCAATCCATCGTAGCACTACCTTCATGCACTTCGCCTATTTTATGGCTAATACCCGTATAATAGAGAATACGCTCTGTAGTAGTTGTCTTACCAGCATCTATGTGCGCCATAATGCCGATATTACGATACTTCTCTAATTTAATTTTTCGTGCCATGATTCACTAATCCACTTATACTTCTACCACCTATAATGAGAGAAGGCTTTATTTGCTTCTGCCATTTTATGTGTATCGTCTTTTTTCTTAATTGCTGCACCACGCATATTAAAAGCATCAAGCATCTCACCTTCGAGTCTTTCAGCCATTGTTTTTTCCGAGCGTTTTCTAGCAGCGTCTACAAGCCATCTTATTGATAATATTTGCTTTCTTGCAGCACGAACTTCTACAGGAACTTGATACGTAGCACCACCTACCCTACGTGATCGTATCTCTGCATCTGGGCTAACATTCCGTAATGCGGTCTGAAAAACTTCCTTTGCTTCTTTACCAGTTTTTTTCTCAACATTGCTCAATGCTGTATAAAAAACATTTTCGGCAATAGATTTTTTTCCGTCTAGCATAACTACATTGATAAACTTATGCATGACTTTACTACCATACTTTGCATCTGGAAGCACTTGTCTCTTTTCTGCTCTACGCCTTCTCATATTCCTATCTCAATCCTATTACTTAGGTCTCTTGGCACCATATTTTGAACGTCTTTGGCGACGATCCTTAACGCCTTGCGTGTCTAACGAACCACGTATAACGTGATACCGCACACCTGGCAAATCTTTTACCCTACCGCCTCTTAACAAAACAACCGAATGTTCTTGCAGATTATGCCCTACACCTGGAATATAACTAGTGACTTCAAAGCCACTCGTTAGACGAACTCTCGCCACTTTACGCAAAGCTGAATTTGGCTTTTTGGGTGACGTTGTGTAAACTCTCGTACATACTCCGCGCTTTTGTGGACAGGCCTCCAATGCTGGGACTTTGTTTCGTTTTACGGGCTTTTTTCTTGGCTTACGTATAAGCTGATTAATTGTAGGCATTTCTATAAACCTCTATTTGCAACCCTATTAATTAAACTTAATTAAACTCAATTTTATTCATGTGCCATCAGATCTATACACAAAGAACTTCCGACGTTAACACCGTCTACAAGATGCTAAAACCAACACGTAGCTCTTATTACGATTACCACAACGATTTAAGCAAACAAAAACAGGAAAACACATTTGAACAAATTGCTTCCTGTTTGTCTTAATTGCTTAATAAAACTATCTCAATTTTATTCGTGATAGTTCACTCTTCATGATTGAAAGACAATACAAATCAAAATCTATATAGTCAAGTATTTTTTCTAACTCTTAATTTTTTTTTGCTAATTTATACATTAAATATACAAATTAAATTTCATCCAAAGTGTTCGTGTTTAATGCTATGAAGTAAATACCATTTACTGTACCACAGGTCTATGTAACTTACAACTCCCGTAACAGATTATACCGTTTCAAGCATTCCTCATTTTAGACTGTTTCTGGCATGTCTGGAGCTTCTGGGAAATCACCGAGGCCATCACCTGCGTCACTAACATCACTTTCACCTTGTTGTACCTCTAAATCTTTTTCCTCTCTTACCTTTTGTCTTTGTTCAAGAATCAAATTATCTCTTTGTGCGGCCATTTCCTGATAATTTCTTAAAACATAACCCGTACCCGCAGGAATTATACGCCCTACGATAACATTCTCTTTAAGTTTTTCTAAATTATCACATTTTCCTTTAATTGCTGCATCTGTAAGAACACGTGTAGTTTCTTGAAAGGAAGCTGCCGAAATAAAGCTACGCGTATGCAAACTAGCCTTAGTAATACCCAATAACAACGGCTTAAATTTTGCGGGTTCTCGTCCTTCTTTTTCAGCTAAGCTATTGATTTCTTTTAACTCCGTAGTGTCAATTTGATCTCCAGCTAGAAGATTCGTTTCGCAAGGATCTGTAATTTCAACTTTTTGCAACATTTGCCGTACTATAACTTCAATATGTTTATCATTAATCGTCACCCCTTGTAAACGATATACACTTTGCACTTCATCAATAAGATAATCGGCCAAGCCTGATACGCCTTTGATTGATAAAATATCATGTGGTGAAGGCGTTCCATCAAGTAATACCTCGCCTTTTTCAACAATATCTCCATGCTGAAATGGAATATGCTTACCTTTCGCAATAATATATTCCACAGGCTCCAAATCTTCATCCTCAGGTAAAATACGAATCTTATGCTTAGCCTTGTAATCTTTTATAAATTCCACACGGCCACTAACATCCGCAATTAAAGCTGCATCTTTAGGTTTTCTTGCTTCAAAAAGCTCTGCAACTCGAGGCAATCCACCAGTAATATCACGTGTTCTTGCACTTTCAATCGGTACACGTATTAATTCATCTCCAGCTTTTACAAAAGATCCTGGTTCAACAGATAAAATAGCACCTACCGATAAACTATATCGTGCATCTCCTCCACGCGGAAGTTCGTTAATCTCATCATTGTCATTTTTTATGACGATAGAAGGCTGCAAATTTGCTCCTCGAACATTATTACGCCAATCAATCATCACACGTTTGGCCATACCTGTTTCTTCATCAATTTGTTCGTTGACGGATACACCTTCTAGCAAATCCTCAAATCCAACAATACCATCAACCTCAGTTAACAAGGGTTGCGTATAGGGATTCCACTCTGCTATTCTTTGTCCTCTTTTAATTTTATCGCCTTGAGCAACCAGTAAAACAGATCCATAAGGAACCTTATGTACAGAACGCCTCTTGCCTTTTCCATCTAAAATATGAACAGAAACATTTCGTCCCATAACAATATTTTTACTATCGGAATTACGTGCTATATTCTCATTGTTGATTTCCACAATACCTTCGTAATTGGACTCAATAAAGGATTGGTCAACAACCTGAGCAGTACCTCCGACATGGAATGTACGCATCGTCAGCTGTGTACCGGGTTCACCAATTGATTGCGCTGCAATAACACCTACGGCTTCACCGCGATTAATCATTTTACCTCTAGCAAGATCACGACCATAACATTTTACACAGACTCCGCCTTCACTTTCACAAACGAGAGGTGAACGTACCTTAAGGGAATGTATTGAAGCACTATCAATCTTCTCCGCGATAACTTCATCAATAGCCTGTTCTTTGGCAATAATAACTTCCCCTGTAGCTGGATTTACAACATCCTCAGCCACAAATCTTCCTAACCCCCTGCTTCCTAATGAAACAACAATCTCACCAGATTCAACGACTGATTCAAATGTAATATATTTACTCGTTTTACAATCATCTTCTGTGATAACGCAATCTTGAGCTACATCAACAAGGCGTCTTGTTAAATAACCTGAGTTAGCTGTTTTCAATGCCGTATCTGCCAAACCTTTTCTGGCACCATGTGTAGAAATAAAATATTCTAAAACAGACAATCCTTCCTTAAAATTAGAAATAATCGGCCTTTCAATAATTTCACCTGAAGGTTTAGCCATCAAACCACGCATGCCAGCAAGCTGCTTAATTTGGGCTGCAGAACCCCTTGCCCCCGAATGTGCCATCATATAAATGGAATTAATCGCTTGTCCTACATGCAATTTTTGCGTGTCAGGCTTAGCAATTTCTTTCATCATGTCGTCTGCAACTTTTTCTGTACATTTAGCCCATGCATCAACAACCTTATTATATTTCTCACCTTTTGTAATAAGACCTTGAGAAAATTGTTGTTCAAAATCAAGCACTTGATTTTGTGCTTGTTTAACATGCAAATCTTTACCATGCGGAATTAGCATATCGTCTTTTCCAAAAGAAATACCTGCTTTAAAAGCATTATAAAATCCTAATCGCATAATACCATCGCAAAAAAGAACGGTTTCTTTTTGTCCGCAATGACGATACACATGATCAATAATACGAGAAATCTGTTTTTTATCTAATACGCGATTACAAATATCAAAAGTAACATTCTCACGTTTTGGTAATAACATGCCAACCTTAACACGTCCCGCTGTTGTTTCATATGTTTTACCTCTTTCAAAAACAACTCCAGCGTTTTCGTCATGAGTAAAGAAACGCAGTTTAATTTTCGTATGAAGTCCTATAGCGTTATTAAATAAAGCATGCTCAATTTCACTTATAGAGCCAAAAACACTTTCCTTAGCTTCAGAATTGTCATCTTCTAATGACATATAATATAAGCCTAAGATAATATCTTGGCTAGGCACAATAATAGGCGCACCACTAGCAGGATGTAAAATATTATTTGTTGACATCATGAGGACACGGGCTTCTAATTGCGACTCAAAACTCAACGGCACATGCACCGCCATTTGATCTCCATCAAAATCTGCGTTAAAGGCAGCACATACCAATGGATGTAATTGTATAGCCTTTCCTTCAATTAAAATCGGTTCAAAAGCCTGCACACCTAACCTGTGCAAAGTAGGGGCACGATTAAGAAGTACGGGATGCTCATATATCACTTCATCCAGAATATCCCACACCTCTGGTCTTTCGCGTTCCAGCATTTTTTTAGATTGCTTAACCGTAGATGTAATACCTTTTGCTTCTAAACGTGAATAGATAAATGGTTTAAATA
>JAPKNN010000008.1:0-98841 GCA_040266715.1 Paracoccaceae bacterium | reverse complement strand
CTAAACTAGTGTAGTCCATTTCCACTTTATAGAAATAGCACCAACGCTGTGCTAACACAATTATCTTTAAGCTAAACTAGTGTAGTCTATTTCCACTTTATAGAAATAGCACCAACGCTGTGCTAACACAATTATCTTTAAGCTAAACTAGTATGGTCCATTTGTATTTTATAGAAATAGCACCAACGCTGTGCTGACACGATTAACCCTAAGCTAAACTAGTATGGTCCATTTGTATTTTATGGAAATAGCATCAAAGCTGTGCTGACACGATTAACCCTTAGCTAAACTAGTATGGTCCATTTGTATTTTATAGAAATAGCACCAACGCTGTGCTGACACAATTATCTCTAAGCTAAACTAGTGTAGTCCATTTGTATTTTATGGAAATAGCATCAACGTTTTATTGAACGATTAACCCTTAGCTAAACTAGTGTAGTCCATTTCCATTTTATAGAAATAGAACTAACGCTGTGCTGACACAATCATATCTAAGCCAGCCTATTGTAATCATATTACTATGCTTATAGGGGAATATATGTTTGAAATTGAAAAAAGAGAAACAAAGACGGCCATCAAGGATCATATGACCCTGTTTTATAATTGGTTGAATATATCTACCTGCTGTCTCCATAAGAAACAATAGAATAAACATACCCATCCTTGAAAGGAGGTAATCCAACCGCAGGTTCACCTACGGTTACCTTGTTACGACTTCACCCCAGTCGCTAACCATACCGTGGTTGGCTGCCTCCCAATAAAGGGTTAGCGCACCACCTTCGAGTAAGGTCAACTCCCATGGTGTGACGGGCGGTGTGTACAAGGCCCGAGAACGTATTCACCGCGGCATGCTGATCCGCGATTACTAGCGATTCCAACTTCATGCACTCGAGTTGCAGAGTGCAATCCGAACTGAGACGGTTTTTTGGGATTAGCTAACCTTTGCAGGCTTGCATCTCACTGTAACCGCCATTGTAGCACGTGTGTAGCCCAGCTCGTAAGGGCCATGAGGACTTGACGTCATCCCCGCCTTCCTCCAGCTTATCGCTGGCAGTTTTTCCAGAGTTCCCAACTTAATGATGGCAACTGAAAATGAGGGTTTCGTTCGTTGCGGGACTTAACCCAACATCTCACGACACGAACTTCCGACAGCCATGCAGCACCTGTCTAGGTCCAGCCGAACTGAGAAAAGCATCTCTGCTAATCGCGACCTAGATGTCAAGAGCTGGTAAGGTTCTTCGCGTTGCTTCGAATTAAACCACATGCTCCACCGCTTGTGCGGGCCCCCGTCAATTCCTTTGAGTTTTAATCTTGCGACCGTACTCCCCAGGCGGAATGCTTAATGCGTTAGCGGCACCACCGAACCGTCAATAGCCCGATAGCTAGCATTCATCGTTTACGGCGTGGAATACCGGGGTCTCTAATCCCGTTCTCTCCCCACGCTTTCGTACCTCAGCGTCAGTCATGTACCAGTAGATCGCCTTCGCTTCTGGTGTTCTTCCCAATATCTACGAATTTCACCTCTACACTGGGAATTCCATCTACCTCTTCCAGACTCTAGACATGCAGTATTAGAGGCAGTTCCGGAGTTGAGCTCCGGGCTTTCACCTCTAACTTACATATCCGCCTACGTACTCTTTACGCCCAGTAATTCCGAACAACGCTAGCCCCCTCCGTGTTACCGCGGCTGCTGGCACGGAGTTAGCCGGGGCTTCTTCTCTGGTTACCGTCATTATCTTCACCAGTGAAAGAGTTTTACAACCCTAAAGCCTTCTTCACTCACGCGGCATGGCTGCATCAGGCTTTCGCCCATTGTGCAAGATTCTCCACTGCTGCCTCCCGTAGGAGTCTGGGCCGTGTTCCAGTCCCAGTGTGGCTGATCGTCCTCTAAGACCAGCTATGGATCGTCGGCTTGGTGAGCCGTTACCTCACCAACAACCTAATCCAACGCGGGCTTGTCCTAAGGCAATAAATCTTTCCCCCGTAGGGCGTATACAGTATTAGCTACCTTTTGAGATAGTTATTCTGTACCTTAGGGTAAATTCCCACGCATTACTCACCCGTCTGCCACTGTCCACCACCCGAAGGTGGCTTATCGTTCGACTTGCATGTGTTAGACCTGCCGCCAGCGTTCGTTCTGAGCCAGGATCAAACTCTTAAGTTTGATTTTGACTTCAGTCATTACTTGATTATTTTTTGAATTGGCGTGTTGCGCACATTTCAAAAACACCAAACGACCTCTATCCTTAGCCTCTTGGTTTGTTTTTATGTAATGAATCATCAATACATAGCATCAAACTAAGAAACCGATTATTTAGACAGCCGTCTGTGTTTCTCTTTTTCACAATATCAAAGAACTTATTTGCTCAACTTGAAGAACCAATTAATAAAATATGATGTAAGGGTAAATAATAACATATTTTTATATTCGTATATCGGTAAACGACAGACAAATACTAAAAAACCCAACCTATTCAAACGATTGACAGGTAAGATTTAACCGTATACATTAATTCTATATGAATCACGCTCATAGAGCAAAGTAAAACTCTTATATGTGAAACGTATGAATGAGTCAAGAGAATAAATACAAATTTTTAGAATTATTTTTTTAAAAATTTTTTGCGTGTACTACTTATCTGTATATCAGAAGAAAGATATAAAAAAAGGGGCATAATGCCCCTTTTTTTATACAAGATGTTATCATTTATCCTGCTAATTTATCATAATTACTTGTTAGGGTAACGATTTCGGCTAAAGTAAGAAGTCCATCTGCCAAAGCTCTATTACTTTGATTACGTGCTTTTTGTAATGCGGGTTGATTATTACGTATCCATTTACGTCCTTCGCCTTGTTTTTGGGCTTGAATTGTCATTGAACGGAGCTGACACCGTAGTAAATTGACCATTTTATCCGTTGCTAATTTCTCGTAATAACCGCCACTGCTGAGGGTATCAGCGCTATCTATAAGGGCTATAAGAGACGATTCATTGCCAATGTCAATATAGGTATTGAGGGTTTGGGAAATAGTCTTTTGCGTTTTACGCGACGTTAATGCAATATCACATAATTTAACGGCATGCGTAATGCTGGCTAATTGCATATTCAGTTCTTTGGGAATATCTGTATAGGTATTGCTAGAGGTAACTGTATTGGGTATGCATTTTCTAATTTTTGTTATCAGAGCGCTATGTCCTTGCTGCCAAGCATTAGCATAATCTATAATAAGCGTATTCAGATCGCGTGACATATCTTCATTAAACAAAAGCCAGACGATGACATTGTTAAGTTGGGTTTGTAAGTTGGCATATATGTCCAATTGTTGTTTGCCATCTATTTTATTATCAAGACGGTGAATATTATTACGTATAGTTTCAAAATTAAATGCGTTATTTGCAATGATATAAGCTTTGATTATATCCACTGTATTACATCCCGTTTCATCTTTAAGACGTTGAATAATTGTAGGTCCACAATTATTAATAACGTGATTAGATAAAATTGTAGCGACTATTTCATTTTTAAGTTTATGCGTTAGTATTTCGTCTGAGAATTTTTTTTGCATATCGATAGGAAAATAAGCTAACAAATCTTTTTCTAAGAAGGGATTTTCTGTAATCCCACATTCTAGAATTTCATCAAACAATGTGATTTTAGCATAAGCAATAAGAACGGATAATTCTGGGCGTGTAAGTCCCCTATTATCTGCTATTAAGGTTTCCATTTCAGAATCGGTAGGTAGAAATTCAACCTCTCTGTTTAGCAGCTTACGATTTTCTAAATTGCGAATGAAAGCAATTTGAAAGGGTAAATCACGCACTGCGTTTTTTTCTGCTAAGCTAAGGCATAATGTCTGCTCATAATTATTTTTTAAGACAAGTTTAGAAACAGATGTGGTCATTTTAGATAAAATACGATTACGTTCAGTAATGGTAATTTTGTTTTTTTCAACGGCCTGTCCGAAGGCAATTTTAATGTTGACTTCAAGATCGGATGAGTTTACGCCAGCTGAATTATCAACTGCGTCTGTGTTAATACGTCCACCACATTTAGAGAATTCAATACGGGCACGTTGTGTCATACCTAGATTCGCTCCTTCTCCCACTACCTTAGCTTGCAGCTCTTTGGCATAAATACGAATCGGGTCATTGGCATGATCGCCTACATCCATATGTGTCTCACTTTCGGCGCGTATATAGGTGCCGATACCTCCGAACCATAATAAATCTATAGGCATGCGCAATATGATGTGTATGAGTTCATTCGGTGTAAGTGTCTCTTGCTTAATATTCAGCATTTTTTTGATTTCGGGCGTTAATGTAAGCGATTTATCGGTTCTTTTATATATGGCTCCTCCCTTAGACATGCAGTCTTTATTATAATCTTGCCAACTGGAGCGTCCGAGCTTGAACAAGCGACTCCGTTCTGCAAAAGATATCTGTGTATCTGGTGAGGGGTCAATAAAAATATCACGATGGTCAAAAGCAGCACGTAATTGTGTGTGCGGCGATAAAAGCATACCGTTACCAAAGACGTCGCCTGACATATCACCCACACCGATTGCTGTGAAATCTTGCTTCTGGATATCTCTATTCATTTCACGGAAATGACGCTTTACGGATTCCCATCCTCCTTTTGCTGTAATTCCCATTTTTTTGTGATCATATCCAGCTGAACCGCCTGATGCAAAAGCATCTGACAACCAAAAATTATGCTCTTGCGAAATGCCATTGGCAATATCAGAAAAGGTTGCCGTCCCTTTATCGGCTGCGACGACGAGATAGGCGTCATCGCCATCATGACGGACCACATTTTTAGGAGGTACAACCTTGTTATTGACAAGATTATCACTTAATTGTAACAATGAAGAGATAAAGATTCTATAAGATGCTATGCCTTCTTTTATAAATGCTTCTCGATCACTTGCGGCAGGTAATTTTTTAGGTACAAATCCACCCTTAGCCCCTACAGGAACGATAACGGCGTTTTTAACTTGCTGTGCTTTGACAAGGCCCAAAACTTCTGTACGGAAATCGGAATATCTATCCGACCAGCGCAATCCGCCCCTTGCAATGCTTCCAAAACGTAAATGGACACCTTCAACACGCGGTGAGCTAACAAAAATTTCAGCAAATGGACGCGGTTCTGGAAGGAAATCAAGTTCCCGTGCGGAAATTTTAAAACTAATCACATCATTGTATTGGTCGGTTTCTTTTTTGGTAAAGAAGTTTGTGCGCTGTATGCCTTTTACTAAACATATTATGCGTCTGAAAATAATATCATCATTGAGGCTAGTCACTTCTTCTAATAAGATATCAATTTTTTTTGTTATGTGTGTTTGCTTAGATTCAAGGTTTTGACGGTTCGTTTTTGGATTAAAGCGCAAATGAAACAAATCCAAAATACATTGTGTAATCGTGTGATGTGAATATAAGGCTTTCGCTACATCTTCTTGTTCAAAACGCAAACCAGCTTGTCTAAGATATCTTCCAAAAGCACGGAATAAAGCGGCCTCATGCCAATTAAAATTAGCCTTTGAAACAAGATAATTATAACTGTCATTTTCTGTTTTCTCAAGCCAAATAGCTTCATAACACTCCTCAAAATGTTTCGACAATGCGGGGTTATCTGAAAGATCAATAAATGGATGCATTAAATGCATGTCATACAAATACACATTTTCAACCTTGTCTTTGACTTCGCTGGTGATGATAAATGAGTGTTCAGAGATAACATTAAATCCAAAATTTTCTAAAATAGGAACCCGCTGCGATAATGATACAGGATTGTTAATTGCATATATGCGCAATGCTATTTGTCCTTCAGCATTTTTGTAAAAATGTGTAGAGAAACCATGTTCGTTATAGGCTTTTTCAATGCATTGAATATCTTCAATGGCTTGCTTTCCATCATACACACCTTGATACGATTCACAAAAGGCACTTTTATATTTATTTTGTAAAGTCGCAACATGATTTTTAGGCATGTGTGTACTCAATAAATCACTTACAAGTTCGTTGAAATCAAGCAATAAGTGACTGATATCTTTTTTAATATTTTCAATGCAAGCCTTTTTGAGTTTCTGGTCATCGCGCCCTATAATATAATGCAGCCTTACCATGTGACCTTCGGGATGGCTGGAATTTATTGCCGAAATACGTCCGGCAAAAGCAGTGGCAATGAGTTGCGCAATGCGTTTTTCGTTATCAACGCTATAATCTTTTTTAGGGATGTAAACGAGCACAGATACAAAACGTTCGAATTCATCATGACGATCAAGAACTTCAACACATGGCAACATATCCAAAGACATGATTTTACGTACAGAATCAACAACAGTCTCAGCATCTATTTGAAACAATTCATCACGGGGAAAATCGTTAATGATATGAGCAAATAATTTGCCTGCATGACTATCGCGCTCCAACTGTAATTTGGTTAAAGCAAAAAATGTTTTACGCCTCAAAACAGGAATATGTTCAACAGCTTGATCGTATGCACTTGAAGTGAATAAGCCTACAATACGCAATTCACCGATGAGATCACCTTTTTCGTTGTAGCGTTTTAGCCCTACATAATCAAGATGTACCGCACGATGCACTAATGAGCGCGTATTGGCTTTGGTAATGATAAGTGGTGTGGGTAAATTATAGAATTTTTCTATTTCTGGGGTTATATAGGTTGCTTTATCTTTTTGCTTAAGAATACGAAAATCTTTGTCACGTAAAATGCCTAAGGAATTTGTGTTATCAGTCTTAATGTCTAATTTTTTACCTTGGGAGATTGAAAACTCTCTCATTCCTAGAAATGTGAAGTGATTGTCTAACATCCATTGTAAAAAAGCAACGGCTTCATCGCGTTCGGAGGCATTAATAAAGTGATGATCAAGGGCGGCAACTTCATCTTTAGCAAGAATTGTACGTTGACGCATGGCTTGCCAATCATTGACAGCGTATGTTACATACGTAAGTGTTTGATTAAGTTCCTTTTTAAGAGCGGCTTTTTGCGTAGCACTCAGAGCACGAAGAAATTCTACATGTATTACACTTACGCGAATATGCGGATTATTTTTTGTGACTTCTGATTGTGTGTCAATAACATTTCCGAGTGTATTTTTAGGGCCTTCACAAAAGGTTAATACGGGATGGGTAGCCATACCAACTTTGAGATTAAGGCTTTGAATGACATTCATTATAGAGTCAAATAAAAATGGCTTATCTTGATTGATGATATTAAGATAGGTGACTTTCGTGTTTGTGTGTGCTGTAACAAAATCGTCTATGTTAATGGTAAATTTATGTGTTCGGAATTGGGATAAAGTATCAACGATTTCATCAATACGGCTTCTTTTTTCGCTATCATTAAGCACTATAAAAGATGGAATGTTATCTTCAAAGATATGATGTCTTAATAAGGAATGAATAATTTTACGATTTGCCGGCATATTTTACTCTTTTACTATTACTGTTACTGTGTATGTGTTTAGGCCTTGTATTTATGTGTGGGATAGGCAGATGAGATGTGTGGTGTCCAAATCCTTTTTGTATGCTTGCTTCAATCAAGATTGTATTGACGCTCAATCTACCATATAATTACATTGTATAAATGTTTATGATAAGCGAATTACATATATGGCTTTCACGAGTATGCGTTACTATAACTAATAAAATAAGTGTAGCACATAAACCTTTACATAGTGTTGATAAGGCTTACTATACTATATGATGCGAGGTTGGCTATATATTATACACTATGTGTATCAAGAAAATGGGCTATCCATTTCCCTATATATTGATTATGATTATTATCATCTAGCTGACTTTTTGCGGTATCGGCAAACTCTTGAGAAAATTTTTTGCCAGCATTGAGATCAATAAGATCACGTACATACGGTTTTGTAAATTCGGGATGAAATTGGAATGTCAGATTTGGAAAATCATATGTGAGTATGGCTGTAGAACAATGTGCATTGCTACCAAGACATTTACTATTAGCGGGTTGTTCTGTGACTTGGTCTTGATGATAGGCATAATGGCTGATTGTTTTGGGTAGTGATTGAGGAACGTCATCATGTAATTGATAATTATGCGTACCCAACCCCCAGCCTTTATCCGATTTTTCAACCTTTCCCTTATTGGCTTTGGCAATGATTTGATGGCCAAAACATATCCCAATCATAGGAATACGCTCTTTTTGAACATTGACAATAAACTCCTCTAACTGTGGTATCCATGCAATATCGTCATTGACAGAATGGCGTGATCCCGTAATCAGATAGGCCTGATAATCTGTAGGATTTTTGGGCAATGCATCTCCCTCAACGATAGATGCGATAGCAAAACTCCATTGTGGCAAGTAATTGCTAAGCCAAGTGGTAAACATTTTTCCATAGGAGGGGTATTTATCTCGCAATATTGGATTAACTGCACCTGTTTGTATGATGCATAATGTCTGTGTATTCATATTTTTTGTCCTCAATTGTATATTTTTCTTTACCTTTCTGAATGTCTTTGCCTAACTTTTGGTAGAATTCTACCTATGTATGTTACGCTAGTTTTTTACACAAATATTAGAAAGTAAAATGATATATAACATGTATATCGTAACCCTGTCATAGATATAAACAATATCTATGCAATGCGGCCTGTTATTGTAAAGATTATACATATCTTAACAATCGAGCACTTGCCTTCTTACAATCTAATAGGCATCGTATTGAGATATTGTTTATAAAAATGATTAACATATCTATATCAGATAATCTACTATATGCAAAAAAACTTGATTATTCGTGTAATTGTCGTTAAATATATTTTTGTATAAAAAGGATTGATATGACGTATGTGGTAACAGAAAAATGTATTCGCTGTAAATATATGGATTGTGTGGAAGTGTGTCCAGTTGATTGTTTCTTTGAAGGAGAAAATATGCTGGTCATTCATCCTGAGGAATGTATTAATTGTGGTGTTTGTGAACCAGAATGCCCAGTTGATGCAATACGCCCAGATACAGAGCCAGATATGGTAAAATGGCTCGAGGTGAACACACAATATGCTAGTTTATGGCCACGTGTTACAGTTAAAAGAGATGAGGTATCACAAGAAGAGGGTGCTAAGTATGAAGATGAGAATGATAAGTTTGAAAAATATTTTTCCCCAGAACCAGGAAAAGGAGATACTTAGAAGAAAGATGCCGAGATACGATGTGCAAAAATAGTTTGTAGGTAAAAAGGAAAGCGTGTGTTGAAAAGGGTGTGTTGAAAAGGGTGCGTTGAAAAGGGTGCGTTGAATTGTGGTAAGCTATTTCGCCTAGATACACAATTTCAAAATAAGATACCGCCTGAATGTATGTAGTTGATTGTTAGGTAACCGAAAAACGCAAACTATTTTATAAATTAAACAAGTAAAAACGGGATTGCTGATAGGGGTTATGATGGAAGAAGAAAACTTTGTCTGTTTTGAGAGTATTCAAAAAAGTTATGATGGCGAAAATCTTGTTGTTAAAGATTTGAATCTTAACATTAGAAAAGGTGAGTTCCTAACAATGTTAGGTCCTTCGGGCTCTGGAAAAACAACTTGTTTGATGATGTTGTCTGGATTTGAAACAGCAACATCTGGTGAAATTCGTCTTAAGGGAAAACCTATCAATAATGTGCCTCCTCACAAGAGAGGGATTGGTATGGTATTCCAAAACTATGCTTTGTTCCCACATATGACGGTTGAAGAAAATTTAACCTTCCCACTTATCGTACGCTCTATGTCACAATCTGATATTAAACGGCGCGTTGATAGAGTTTTGGATCTTGTTGAATTGCAAGGTTATGAAAAACGTATGCCTAGTCAATTATCTGGTGGCCAGCAACAACGGGTCGCCGTTGCAAGAGCATTGGTTTTTGAACCTGAACTTATCTTAATGGATGAGCCACTTGGTGCTTTGGATAAACAGTTAAGGGAGCAGATGCAGTATGAAATTAAACGGATTCATATGAATTTGCAGGTGACAATCGTATATGTCACACATGATCAATCGGAAGCATTGACAATGTCTGATCGTGTCGCCGTTTTTAATGAGGGGCTTATTCAACAAATTTCAGATCCAGTGAGTATTTATGAAAGACCCGAGAATAGTTTTGTTGCCCAATTCATTGGTGAGAATAATCAGTTGCAAGGGACGATTAGTAAAATAAGAGATAAATATTGCGAGGTTGTTCTTGCAAGCGGCAAGATGATTAAAGCATTGCCTATCAATGTGTCAAAAGAAAATGAAAAGACAAGCATTTCGTTGCGTCCTGAGAAAATTATTATTAATCCTAAAACCAAAAATAATATGAATATTGTTGATGGATGCATGAAAGAATTGATATTTGGTGGGGATCAATTATGTATGCATTTTGAGGTAGAGGGAAATACTAATTTTATTGTGAAACAGGCTAATAATGCATCCTGTGCGCAGATTAAAAAGGGAGAAAAAGTACAATTAGGTTTTATCGTTGATGAAACAAGGGCACTGGATTATACAGGTGATAGTATCTGATCATGATACATCGCTTGACCTAAAAAGTAAGATTGCTACATCATTAGGTTAGAACGATATAATAAAAAGCTAATAGTAGGAAGGAAAACTGTAGGGAGAAGAATAAGGAAATAAAATTACGCATAAATCATAACTATACGCTATATAGGAATTGATAGTATAGGACTTGATAGTATAGAGCTTGATAGTTCAACGCATAGAGTGTGTGGCATGAATGTTGTGTTATATTAGGAATTTTTCTTTTTAATGCCTATAAGCCGCCCGACATAGGGTGATATCTCACATTGTGCATGCTGTTGGCTGATTTGTGTGATGGCTTCAATGCTTTGAGGTAAAAATGGTGAAGCCTTACCTTTTTTGGTATCCACATGCAATAGCATATTTTCCGATGTTGCCCGCAATACTCCTTTTTGTTCATCATAGAGTTCTTGCATAAAATGAAGTCTTTTTTCATCAAAATCGAGAATTTGCAACAGGCTATATACACGCTCTTGTGGGTGAATCTCATGTAAATAACAAACATGAACCTCAACAGTATAAGCACTCACGCCCGATTTACGAATTGTTTCAATATCAAGCCCAATATGTGGTAAGAATTCATCAACGCCCTTATCAAATACAACATGATAATATGCCATATTGAGATGCCCATTATAATCTATCCATTCTGGCTTTAGGTCCATAACGCTGCTTTTAAATACATTCTTATCCATAACATTGTCTCATTACTGTGTTATATTTTTCTTTGCTGTGAGGGAGCTATCTATAATGCCACTTTATATCTCTTTGTTTATATCATAGATTGAGTTCGCAAAATAGTATAAATTATATTTTGTAAAAAAGATTATTAATAGAATATATAATCATTTTATGATAAGCTGTGTATTGTAAAAGTGATATGATGAATTGTTGATTACACAGTAAATATATAAAGCCTAAAAGCGTGTGAGGAAAGAATCCGATGTTTATAGAAACCCAAACAACCCCTAATCCTGAAACATTAAAATTCATACCAGGACAAAAAATTTTGGATGGTCAGGGTGTAGAAATCAAATCAGAAGCCGAAGCAAAAGATAGTCATTTGGCGCAGCGCTTGTTTGATATTGCCGAAGTGTCGAGTGTTTTTATAGGTAATGATTTTGTTTCTGTAACAAAAAAAACTGGTGAATGGCCCGAGTTAAAACCAATTATATTGAGTGTGTTGATGGAGCATTTTTTATCTGGTGAACCAGCGATTGCCAAAGAGAGTATTGTACAACATTCATACAATCAAGCCCATTATTCAAAGGAAGATAAAGATATTGTTTCGGCCATTTGCAACCTTATTGACACACGCGTGCGTCCTGCAGTTGCTCATGACGGCGGCGATATTGTTTTTCATCGTTATGAACAGGGTGTTGTCTTTTTAGAGATGCGGGGAGCTTGTGCAGGATGTCCTATTTCATCAGTGACATTGAAGCAGGGAATTGAAAACTTACTCAAGCATTTTGTTCCTCAGGTTACTGAAGTACGTGCCGTTGAGCTGTAGTAAGGGGTATAAGGCTAAGTAGATAGCGTGAAATTATAGCCAATAGACGACCCAAAGCCATAGCGTTTAGGTGTTGGGAATCATTCCTATGATATATATTCAAGAACTCTCTAGAAATCAGCAGATGTTTGATTTATACAATCTGTTACGTGAAGGTTTTACCAATCATATCCCCTCTCTATTGGAACTACAGACTTATAGCAATTCAAAGCGATATACGCTATATGGCGGGTTTATCGGTGATAAACTGTGTTGTGCCGTAATATATTTGCACTTGGATATGACACAAGTAGAAATACTCTATGTAACATGTGAACGCACACAACGTCATAAGGGATATGCACACCATCTCGTAAAGCACACATGTGCGTGTTTGAAAAAATTAGGTATCCAAGATATTTTTTTAGAAATGTGTGAAGAGAATCATAAAGCCTTCAATTTATACACAAAGCTCGGTTTTCAGATTATCGGGAATCGTAAAAATTACTATCGTAATAAAGAAACACATAGCTTTCATGATGCCTTGACCATGCATAAGCGATGTTAACGTATATCTTGGGATAGATATCTGGAAGTTTTTATTCCACAAAGATGATAACTGAGATACAACGCGATAATTGTGTTGATGGTAAGACACATAAAAGCGATCGTCAAAATATCATAAAAAGGAATAAAGAATTCAAGCCGCATGATGAAATCAACAACGAACCAGCCAGCCATAATACCTATGAAAATTGATATAAAAGCGGCAATCAATCCATATATAATATATTGTAATAATGTCACTTGTGTAATTTGTTTTCTTGTAATGCCAAGCATGCGGAAAATGGCTGTTTGTTTCATTGTAATGGATAGCTGCGATGAAATAACCCCTATTAATGTCAGCAAGCCAGATAAAAAAATTACCGCACTAATGGCCAAAACGCTGTATTGAAAGGCATTATTAAGCTGTGCTACCCGCTTGACGACTTGTTGGATATTAACAAAGGTTGTATAGGGAAATTGTGTCATAAATGATTGTAAAAAATCGGAGCGGCTACGATCATTGAGCGATAGGGTCGCGATGTAATTAACGGGCGCATTGGCAAAGGTATGCGGTGAAAAAATCATAACAAAATTAATGTTGAATCCACGCCACTGTAATTTTCGAGTATTAGCGATTGTGGCACGTATTTTTTTTCCATTGATACTGAGCGTGATTGTATCGCCAAGCTTAATCCCCATTTTTTGGGCGATGTCATGTTCAAAAGACACAAGAGGAGCGCCATTATAATCTGCTTCCCACCACTTACCCGTAACGAGTTTATTATGTGTTGGTAATGCTGAAGCATAGCTAACCCCGCGTGAATTTTCTACTACCCAACGAATTTCGTTGGGTATATTTAATTGATCGATAGCCGTATCATTTATAGCAAGAATACGACCGCGTAACATAGGAGCTACGCTGAGCTTTTGGGTGTTTTTTTGGCTGGTAAAAAATTGTTTAAAGGGAGTTACTTCTGAGCGGGAAATATCAAGAAAAAAATAGTCAACTGTGGTTTTTTTGTCCTCAGTAGAAAATATACGTTCAATATTCGCATTGACAATAAGCAAGGCGGAAAAAAGCGAAAAAAATATACCTAAAACAATAATATTTATTAAAGTCGATTGTCGGGAACTTTGCAGATACGCTAATGTAATGCCTATTATCGGGAAAGATAAGTAAGGAGCATATCTTTTTAATAGATAGATTAATCCCGTAGCACTGAACCAAAGAAAAATATACCCCCCTATAAGTGCTCCCATATACATCAAACCAAAACGTAAATCTGTAGAAAAAATAAGGAGCAAGCCAATACATGTTGTGAGTAATAAAGTATACACACAATAATCCCAACGGGTAAAATATTGCCATACTGAAATAGCGGCTAGATTACGAGAAATCAGGCGGCGTAAATTACTGCGATATAAAAAAATAAACACTGGAAACGTTGACACAATGCCAAATATAATGGTGATTAGCAAAGTTTCGAGATACGGAATCGCAGAAAAATTATGACCTAATTCGAGTTTGATATAAGTTTCTATGGTCGGTAAGAGTAATTGCCATATTAAGGTGCCGAATCCAAAAGCCACAATAATTGCGATAGCAGTACAACTCATTAATTGTACAATAAGGACGCCATTAACAAATGAACGTGGTGCATCGGCCAAACATAATGCAGCAAAGTAATGCTGACGTATGTTAAGATAATTCCGTACGATGATAGCTATACCTGTTCCTGCTAGAATAAAGGCCGTATAACTCACAAAAAGCATAAATTGATCAAAATTATCTACTATACGTACAATACGATTACTCATTGCCTCTGTGTGACGTATATTCCATCTCTCTGCTGTGAACTCTTCTTTAAATTTTTGTACTATTGAAGGGGTATCACTGTTTTTATCTGGCGCTATTTTAAGTTTATAACGCTTAATAATGCTGTTATTTTCTCTCATTAACCCACTGTTTTTCAGGGCATTATGAGGGATAATGAGGCGTGGGGCTAATTGAAATGAACTTGAAAGCGCATCGGGTTCATTAACTATCGTGTCAATCAATGTCAGTGTGACATTGCCGAGTGTAATCGTATCACCTATTTGCACAGTAAGTCTTTTTAGCAAGTCAGCATCGGCATAAGCGGGATAGGTCGTATTCGTGAGCTTTGTTTGAAAATTGACGTTGTTATGCAATGAATCTAAGAGTTCTAATGTGCCAAAAAGAGGATAATGCCTATCGATAGCCTTAATCTCTGCGGTTGTTTTAATGCTCCCATCTTTAGCTTGTACGATACCACGCTTTTCATAGGTTAACGCATATTCTCCAAATCGTTGAAAAAATTCTTTTTCCGCTTTTGTAGCTTCTCCATAATGCAAACTAAAGCTAATGTTGCCGCCAATTATAGTTTTTTTTTCCTGCTCTAGGCTGTTTCTTATATCGTGAATAATTAATTTTGTGGTGATTAATGTAAATGTCCCTAAGGTTAGACAGACAATTAATAACCCCAAGCCTTGGTAGCGACGATGGATTAGATCTGTAATCCCTACATAAATAATTTTACCTAAAAAAGACAATAATTTCATAATGTGTATAATTTCCGTGATTCGATTCACTTTACGGTATTTAAAATATCTTATTGCTGTTGTACTAATTGCCCATCTTTCAGTAAAAAAACAGAATCAGCACGTTTTGCAATGTTAGGATCATGCGTGATGATAACCAAAGATGACTCACTGTCCATTGTTGTTGTCAGCAATGTATCTAATATTGCATCGCCTGTGTGTTGATCGAGGTTACCAGTGGGTTCATCGGCTAAAAATAATGTGGGTTTTTTAACAAGAGCACGAGCGATGGCTATGCGTTGCTGTTCGCCTCCTGAAAATTCTCCAGGAAATAAATCATAGCGATCGGGTATACCTACCGTTTGCAGTATATCACGAGCATGTTTGGTGAGAGATTTGATATTCTTATCTTCCTTTGTTTTATTTTTAGTGCTAAATAATAAGGGGAAATAAACATTTTCAAGTACACTCATTGTTGGTATTAAATGGAAAGACTGAAAGACTATCCCTATTTGATCACGCCGAAATATATCACATGAAGCTTCATCAAATTGTAGAATATTCTGCTGTCCGATTTTAAGAAGCCCTTTTTGGGGTTTTTCTAAGCCCGCCATGGCCATTAAAAGAGATGTTTTTCCAGAGCCTGATGGCCCCATAATGACAGTAGTGGTTTGTGGCTTTATCTGTAGGTTTATGCCGCAAAGAACAGGAACAATACCTGTAGACGTTTCATAATGTAAATGCAGATCTTGAATATCTACAATAAGGGAGTCGGGGGATGATAACATAAAATTCCGTGCGTAGGGTTATGATGTGTAGGGTTATGATAAAAATGTTCGATAGACAGAAAAAATTTGGCGCGAAAAAAAGCGTAACGATATGTTACGTAATCCACCCAGCACACCCGTTTGAGCATTAATCCATGCTTGCCGTTGTGATAGATGTCTAATTTTTTTGCGTCTATTGTAGCATTTTCTAGAATAGATAAGCAAAGTTTTATCCAAATCAGAGGGGTTGTCGGCTAAAGATTCGGCTAAAATATTCGCCTCTTCAAGAGCCAAAGAAGCTCCTTGTGCAAGAAACGGTAAAACTGGTTGTGCGCTATCACCTACATAGGCTATATGCTCATGAAAAAAATTGATATCTTGTGAACTCGTATATAACGGCCATTGGGATTGTAAAAGATGTGGTGATTCGGTAAGCACGGCGATGTGTTGGCGTAATTCTCTATTGTGGCAATGCAACATGATGTTATCACGTATGGAGGATAAATGTGATTGCAATGTGTCTTTTTTATAGATAATAACATAATTATAAAGGTTAGCAGAGTTAATGGGGTAGCCGACAATATGCATATTCGGTAAGAGCCAGACATTAACCTGATTGTGCGATGCTTGTGTATTGCTGACTAAATATCTCAGCGCTGTATAAGGGGTGTCATAGTCCTGAGATTTATTCATTATTTGTTTTGATATGGCACGATAACCACTTGCATCAATAATGATTGCGGCTGTTAATGTCATGCCAGTGTGAGTCGTGACGATGTATTGTTGATTGTGCTTTTGTATATCGACAACACGCATACCATGATAAAATTGGCAATTTTGTAATGCTAAACAATTTGTATATAGGGCTTTGTATAATTGATATCGCGGTAATAGCCAATAGGGCTGCAAACTTTCCAGATTAAAACGGCATAATGGTGTATCGTGTTTGTGTGAAAAAATAGATATATAATCAGCACGTATGCTGGCTTGTTTTACGTGTGTGTCTAATCCTAAAATCTGTAATTGTCTTATGCCCCTTGGGCCAAGCTGAATACCATAACCAGATTCGCAATCTTTTTCGTTCTTTTCAATAAGTATACATGCGTATCCCTTTTTCTGAAACGCTATTGCACTAGCCAACCCTGCTATCCCTGCACCGATAATAATAATCGGTGAGCATTTGGCAATGGGTGTAGATATGGCAGGCATACAGCAATCTGTTTTTCGTTATGGGATCTATACTATAAGCCTTAATCAATGTGATTAAGATGACGATTTGTGTGAATCAGGGGATTTCGCTTCATAAACGAAAACAGTTGAACAATAGGGACAGATAATTGAATCTTTTTTCCCCATATCTAAAAAAATATGTGGGTGGTCAAAAGGCATTTGCGCACCTATACACTCAAACGTTTTGACATTAACGGTAATATGCGATACACCCTGATCGTTGGAGAATTTGTGGAGTGTATGATTATTTGCCATGTATTATTTCCTTATTCATGTATTATTCTCTTGCTACAGATTTTCTCATTGTCCATAAAACAAGTCACAATACGAAGTCTATAAAATACGTATTTCGGATTTTTTTTCCGTGTGTACGGATGAGTTAATTTTTCAACATATACACTGTTTTTTGCTGCAATACAATGATTACTATACGCGATAACCCGAATGTCTTAAAGAAACATTACATTAAAACCTCAGATGGTTTAGAAATCGCCTATTATCTTGCAGAAGGGGGAGAGCAAACAATTATGTTGATACATGGATTTGCTTCAAATGCACATGTAAATTGGGTTTTCACTGGATGGGTTGAGTTTTTTCTAAAACAGGGTTTTTCAGTTTTGGCACTTGATAATAGAGGACATGGAGAAAGTCAGAAAGTATATTCAGAGCACGCCTATCATCCAATACGCATGGCTCTGGATGGCGTAGAAGTTTTACACCATAGAAATGTAAAAAAAGCCCATATATTCGGTTATTCAATGGGGGCAAGAATTGCGACTTTTATGGCCGTTAATTACGCACATATTATTGATAAAATCATTTTAGGGGGGTTGGCATATAATATGATAAAAGGCTTGCCTCATACACAGGAAATTTATGATGTACTTATGGAGGATAATGAGGATAGTATATCACATTATTCACGTGATATTATCAATTACCGACTTTTTGCATCCAAATATGGGGCTGATCTTAAGGCTTTAGCTTATAGCCTTTTAGGTTCACGCGCGGTTTTATCAACAGCAGATGTATCACGCGTTACCCACGAGGCTCTTATTGTAGTGGGAGAGGATGATGCCGTAGCGGGGGAGGTCCAACCTTTTTGTGCATTGATGACAAATGCACGTTATGTTATATTACCTAAACGCGATCATATGAAAGCTATTACGGATAAAATATTTTATCAGGAAGTTATACAATTTTTGTCTGATGGATGATATATGTTACAGTGAAAATTAAGACTGAAAAAAGAAAATTTTTTAACCATATTAAAATTATTTTAATATGTACAGTTTAGTAATGATATTATTGACTCGGATAGTTAGTTTATGTGTTCAGGGTTTTTTAAAGGAAATTCTCTAATGGCTGATTATTGAGAGGATATAATGGCGGGGAAGGCGGATATGACACACAAAAAAACAAAAATGTTTCGTATTGAGCAGGTTCTTGATCAAGAGGGAATGTCTGCAAGGCCTAAAATGCATCACGATATCGAGACAAAGATTGATAGAATTGAAAAACGTTTGAGCCAGCTGCAATCATTATACGGTGTGAGTGAGCAAAACGAATCTGTAAAATCAATAACAGTTAGAGACTCCGATGAAGAATCGGCCATCAATAAGATGTGCTATGAAATCGAATCAATTCATACAGCTATTGAGCGTACGAAAGAAGAAATTTCTGCTTTACATCACGGTACAAGAGATAATCGTAATAATAATGAGGCACAATCTCATCTGAATGCTCTCATAGAAGATACAAAGAGTTCAACTGAAAAAATTATTAATAACACCGAGAGCATCGAGCATAACGCGCAATTACTTATTGCGGCTTTGCAGGATAATGTTGCTTTGCAAGATCTGGCGTCCGATATGTTGCTCAACGTGACGGCTATATTTGAAGCATGCGGTTTTCATGATTTGGCAGGGCAGCGCATTACTAGGATTGTTGAAGTATTACAGTTTACGGAAGAGCATATTGATAATATGATGAGTATTTGGGGCGGAGTAGCCAATATGCCTAAATACAAGCAAAAGAAAGAAAGAGATGAGTTGCTGTGCGGTCCCAAAACGGCTCATACTGAAGAGCATGTAACGCAAGACGACATTGACGCTTTGTTTAATTAGGTTATTTATCAAGCTCTTGTAAAAATAGATGCACCGAATTCTATCATAAGAAGAATGTTTTTGTTAAAAAACTGTGTTGGCCATATAAATATATGGTCAAGAAAATATAGCGATATACTGTGTAGTTACATTTAATTGATATAATTTGACAAAGTGTAGAGTTTTGGATTGCCTTTTTTAAAAACCAGCGAATACAAGAATAAATGAACGGCTATCTTGAAGATTTGGTTATGTGTGCAATATTTTATATGCCATCGTGTTGCTAAAATTGTACCACTACAATATCATAAAAATTGTCATGTTTTTTTGTGTCTAACTGGATAATATCTGTCTACTATTGAGACATTCAGCTAAGCTATACAAATTTTATTTAACAATAGAAGCTATAATTGTATGTGACAGTTAAGCATTGCTAGCTTTACACTACTGAGAAGCAGCAATCCTGTTGAATCTACTTTGTAGCTTCACATATCTTCTGACAATGTCAAATGTGTATTTTTAGTACAATTTTTTGGTTATATGTTGAGTAAAGTACAGATATTACGCGGAATCCTGAATAGTTTCTCCATTAATAGGATTATCTCTTAAAACGTAGCCACGTCCCCATACAGTTTCAATATATTGGATACCATCATTGAAATTAGCTAATTTTTTTCGTAATTTACAGATAAATACATCAATGATCTTAAGCTCTGGCTCGTCCATTCCCCCATATAAATGATTTAGGAACATTTCTTTGGTGAGTGTTGTGCCTTTGCGTAAGCTAAGCAATTCAAGCATTTGGTACTCTTTGCCAGTGAGATGTACACGTCTTTCATTAATATCAACAGTCTTCGTATCCAAATTTACCAACAAATTACCTGTTTGAATGATTGATTGTGAGTGCCCTTTGGAGCGTCTTACAATGGCGTGTAAACGTGCTACCAACTCATCACGGTTAAATGGCTTTGTCATATAATCATCAGCACCACTGCCAAGATTTTTGATTTTATTATCTATACCGCTTTCTCCAGAAAGAATAAGCACTGGCGTTTGCACACGATTTTTACGTAATTTTTTTAAGACCTCATGACCATCCATATCAGGGAGCCCTAAATCTAGAATAATTATATCATAATCATATAATTTTCCGAGATCGACACCTTCTTCCCCTAAATCTGTTGTATACACATTGAAGCCATCAGATTGAAGCATCAACTCTATGCTTTGCGACATTTGCACGTCATCTTCTACCAGGAGAACTCTCATATAAACCTCTTTATTTTATTTTTTTTAATATTATCAAATTTCATTTATATACTTTCATTTATATACATTTATATACTTTCGTTTATATACTATGTACTTGAATTATTCATTGGCAACATATTTTCAACTCACTGGAGTGTATAGCTATTGTTTTTACTTGCTTCTTTATTTTTTAATATTGTGTCACTATAACTTATCTGCCTTTACATGAATTTTCTGCTTTGCTTTTATTTTTATTATACATTTCCACATTTTTGTATTTAATACTTAGCTCGGCATCTTCTGTATACATTGTCATGTTTACAATTTAAGATATTTAAAAAGGATTTCTCACCCTATTTAATTATTTTCGTAATTTTTATATCCAAATTTTATGCGTCCCAATTTTATGTATCCCAACTGCATGTTTTTTATAGCCCTTCTTTTCTGTCTACGTGACAAGTGCATTACTTTGCAAAGTGCGTTTGACAAGTATAGCATATTGTCTTTTAAGACAGGGAATTACAAGCTTGGTACTAGGTGTAATACAAGACTAGTTCCATTGTTACTTACAAAAACATTAATGAAATCTAAACTTTAAAACTTAACATTTGGTTACTGCAACTATGAAAAAATACTCACGATACTGTTGCGAGTGACTAAAAATATATGAAGCTATGATACTTTAAAATAACTTTTTCCTATACCTAAAATCACATATAAACTCCCTTTAATTACCCTGTTCATCTTATCGAAGCTGCCCTTTTAACATTACACATTAACGTATAAATCGTCAGTAAAAAATAAAAAGAGGCTATCGTATGAACTCAGCTAAACATTCTATAAACTGATTTTAGGCGGGAATAAAAATTTTTTTTATGATTGTGTATAAAATATGTATAAATCTTACATATATTTTCTGAGAGTGCAATATGGATAAGTTGATATATATATAAAAAAAGTTATTAACAGTATTTTTGTAATATATGCATTATCAATTAATTGTGATAGCATAGAAGTTAATCTTTAGGTTATGATTGTTATCTTACTTTAAGCAGGGGGATGTTTAAGATTTCATTCACGCTTAAATGAATGTTCATGAAATAGCTATGAATTATCTAATTTAATGTAAACAAGTGAGAATTCTATGAGTAGAAGACATCTTCAGTTAAACCAGAAAGAGCGTAAGAAACGTAAATTTATGGTTGTCGTAGATGAGAATCCAGAAACAGAAATGGCCATGCTCTATGCAGCAGAACGAGCAAAAAAAACGGATGCCGATTTAGTTATTGTATATATTATTGAGCCAGCTGGATTTGCTCATTGGATGGATGTTGATAAAATTATGGCGGAAGAAGGCGAATCAACGGCACGCGATTATTTGAACATTGCGTCTGAAAAAATTCGTAATTTTTGTGACATTGAAACCGAGACGGTTATACTGTATGGGCAAAAAGTAGAACAAATCATGAATCATATTGAAAAGGATGATGCGATAGCAATTTTGGTTCTTGCGGCCTCGGCTTCAAAATCTGGTGTAGGGCCCTTAATAACAATGCTTATGAAAGGAGCATTGGGAACTTTCCCCGTGCCGATTACTATTGTTCCTGGCGATTTAACATACGAAGAAATACATTGCCTATCATAATATCCCGTTGATTTTTATATAGTTTAGATAATCCACAAATGGATAAAAAAGATTGCCAATCTATAGAATATTTGGTAATATGACACTTATACTCAAAAAGAGTATAAGTGGTAGAGGTTAAATAAATTACTAGCGGAAAATAAAGACGAAATAAAGAGAGGGGCAAATAAAAAGGGGCAAATAAAAAGAGGGGCAAATAAAGAGGCAATATGGGCCGATAATCTACACACCGTTCTTGTGTCATTTATGTCTTACATATAAAGCAGAGGCGGGGTGAAAAAGGGCTGAAAAAACAAAACGCATAATGTAGATGCACACAAGCAGAATATCCCAATCTAAATATTGCTACCTGTCTTAAAAAGATGTGTTATCTGCGACTATGCATCAAGGGCTCACATAGCTGAATATAAGGAAATATACTTATGAAATATGAGTTTATAGAAAAGCAAGCACAAAAAACTAATACGCAAATGCTTGATCTTGGTCTGACTAGTGTAAATGACAAACTTGCCTATAGTTTGTCGCCAGCAGAAATCGCTTTGCATATGCCGCTCATTACAGAGATTGAGAAACTGAAAAAGAAAAGAAACGCCGTTATTCTTGCACACACCTATCAATTACCTGAGATTTATCATGGCATTGCAGATTTTGTTGGTGATTCACTGGGGTTGGCTATTGAAGCGCAGCGCGCTGAAGCTGATGTTATCGTTCAATGTGGCGTGTATTTTATGGCGGAAACATCAAAAATTCTGAACCCGCATAAAAAAGTTCTTATCCCTGATACAAAGGCAGGCTGCTCTTTGGCCGACTCAATTACGGCAGCAGATGTACAATTGCTTAGACAAAAATATCCCAATGTGCCTATTGTAACTTATGTTAATACAACGGCAGAAGTCAAAGCACAAAGTGATATCTGTTGCACATCTGCAAATGCAAAAAAAATTATTGAGTCATTAGGGGTTAATAAAGTGATTTGCTTGCCAGACGAATTTTTAGCAAAAAATATTGCAAAGCAATTACCACATATTGAAGTTATAACGTGGAATGGCAAGTGCGAAGTGCATGAACGTTTTAATGCAAGCGATATTGATGAAATGCGTGAAATACACGAAGGGATTAAGGTCGTAGCGCATCCAGAATGTCCGCCAGAAGTTGTTGAAAAAGCAGATTTTACGGGTTCTACTACGGCGATGAGCCAGTGGGTATCGGACAATGCACCTCATAAGGTGGTGTTATTGACCGAATGCTCTATGAGTGATAATATTGCTGTAAATAATCCTAAAGTTAATTTTATACGACCCTGTAACATGTGTCCGCACATGAAAAGGATAACGCTAGAGAAAGTAAGGGATTGTCTCCTTAACGATCGTTTTGAGGTGCAGGTTAATGAGAGTGTCGCCTCTAAGGCACGTAACGCTGTAGAGAATATGATTAATTGTACGTAATCGATAACGATCTTTCATGCCTGTAACATTATTTTTGGATTGTTATTGTGCATATCTAGGAATGAATTGTTTTGTATACTAACAGATAAACTCGTCTATAAATGATAGATTTATGGCAAATAACAAATATATGGCAGTTTCACAACTCCTTCCCTCTTTTCTTGATGCCCGTATAGATGCAATAGTCGCAAGAGCATTGGATGAGGATTTGAGTGATGTGGGTGATGTGACATCGCAGCTTCTTATACCCAAAGAGCAAAATGGATGTGCCCAGATTTATGCAAGACAGTCGGGCGTTATTGCTGGTATGACGGTGTTAGAAAAAGTTGCATCATGCGTTGATAAGACTATTTGTATCAATGTTCATAAACAAGATGGTCAATCTGTAGAAAGTAATAGTAAGGTTGCTACTCTTTCGGGGCCTTTAATTTCGTTACTAGCTGCAGAAAGGGTTATGCTCAATTTTTTAGGCCATATGTCTGGGATTGCAACATTAACCGCACAATATAATGCTTTGATTAAGCACACAAAGGCACGATTGTGCTGTACACGTAAGACCCATCCTACTCTACGTATGTTGCAAAAATATTCTGTTATTGTTGGCGGTGGTTATCCTCATCGTTATGGGCTGTATGATGCTATTCTTATTAAGGATAATCATATAGCGGCATGTGGTGGCATTAGACATGCTATAGAAAAAGTGTTGCACAATAAAGGACATATGCATTGCGTAGAAATTGAAGTTGATACATTGGAACAGCTTAAAATAGCTATACAATATCCAATTCAAGCTGTTTTATTAGACAATATGACATGTGAAATGCTTCGTGAGGCTGTGGCCTTAATTCAAGGACGTATAATTACCGAAGCTTCAGGGAATATTTGTTCCCAAACAATAGCTGAAATCGCACAGACGGGAGTTGATTATATTTCCGTAGGAAGGTTAACGCATAGTGCGCCTTGTCTGGATTTTGGGCTTGATATGTAAATGTATTTTTTAAATAAAAAGAGCCATAATTAATGGTTAGATTCAGCGTGAACTTGTATGCATATACAATTTGATGATGGTAATAATACGCCCTAAAAAGGGAATTTTTTTTTGCCAAGGAGAAAGGGCAATTCTCATTTTGCTATGCCTTTCTAATTTCCATATAATGTATTCTGTGGTTGCGCCAGAAGTTATACGTGCTTTGATTAGGCGTAGAAAGCTGATTATTTTTGTTTGTACACTGCGTATAAACAAATGTCGGCGTGACAATGGAATCACTTCTTTTTGTGGATACGATTTTCTAAAATCAGCCTCCAATAATGGGGTTATATTGTTGTAATATTCTTCCCAAACATCAACAATAGAATGAATGCGCTCTATGCTTTCATTGCGTAATTCAGAGGCATAGCTCCGCCTAAAAAGAAATTTCCATATAGTTAAAGGATCTTCTTTTTGGGTCTGATCTGCCATTATATATTCAGGTAATTGACGGGCAAATAGATAGGCAGTTTTATGGGCTTTTGCTATAGAAGTGATTAATTCTTGTCTGCAGGCTTCATCAACACAATAATCAATATAACAAGGTTGACACAATCGGATCCAAAAAAATGGTGTTTTTTCAAAATCCAACCAGTTAACCAATTGTGGGGATGTGATAACATTATATTTGGCTAGGAAAGTATTTTGATCTTTGTTTCCCTTTAAAAAATAAACATTCGGCGGAAGAAGATAATTCATTGCGGCAGAGATATAGTGCGGATGAAAATGTTTATAGGTTGACGCAATTATAAAATAATCTACTGGTGTATCAGTGACGTGTGACTGACGTAATACCGAACCATAGCGGATGATAGCATTGATACTCGCTTTATTATGACGCTGTAGTAATTTGTCCTTCACATCACTCGGATATGATTGTGGCAAATTTTTCATATAATCAGCAATAAAATTGGTAATTCGGTCCATAATAATAGAAATTGGCTTTACAGTGAAAAAGAGATTTTATTCATACAATCATTTTCCTAGCTTTTCATGACGCAATAACAAGGCAGTTGCCACGATAACTTGCAGTAAGACAGTAATATTGCCAGAAAAATACGGAGCAATAATACCATGCCCTGCGATTAAAACAAAAATTTTATCAAGCAAGAAACTGGAAAATCCTAATATGGTAATAGATAAAAAGAATAATCCATACTGGCTATTACGGCGCACGATTGGGATAAGGCTAATTACAAGAATGATAACCCCAAAGGGCTTGATAAAGCCAGACAAACGATTGTAAAAACTGGCCTTATAAATGAAAGGGGACACTATGCCACTATGTGATGTTTGTGAGAGCGTATAAAGGCGTGAAATAGGGATATTATTGGGGCTTAAATTAAGAAAGTTAATGGCTTCGAAAGAAAAAAGGATTGGATGTTGTACTTCTTTTTCATAGCGGTGTTTTAAGTCATCCATGAAATAAGTATTAACATGTGAAAAAAGCATGGTTTTCTTTTTCTTTATCATGTTTTTGCTTTTCTGGACATAAAGTATGTGTCCTTCAGAATTACGTTTAAAAAATTTGGTGTTGTGATAAAGTCTATTATCATATTCGTCTTTTTCTAAATATAAGATGTCTGTGCCATTCTGTAGCCAAATACTCTTTTTATTGCTGTAATTAAGAAATTCAAAATCAGTTGCCTTTAAACTGCGTAGAGTGCTATCCGACCATCGCTGAGCATATTCTAATATAGAAAAATTAATACTGCCAAGCACAATAAAAGCAGGTATAAAAAGACGTAACATATTAAAACGTGAATAGCCTGCCGTTAAAATGGGAATCAGCATATTATTGTAATTTAACTCAATAAAATAAATACTTGTAGCGATAAGAATGTCAAAGGTAAACAGGTTTGATAGTGTAATCATGGCCTTTGCAAGAGAAAAGCGCAGCAAATCAACTGAGAGGAAATCAGCATTTTCAATAAGATGATTTGGGGCTGTAGATAAGCTCAATATCACACTCAATATCATGTGAATGATTACAACAAAAAAAACACGGTATAAAAGCTGAAGACTAAAAAAATAGGTTGTTTTTTTCATGATAAGGATGCCCTCTTTTGTTGGAATATGTATGTATACCACAAATGCTGAAGACGACTCTTCACAATGCCTGGTACCGTATAATTGGAAATAATAAATATTATAAGGCTAAGACTAAGAAAACTAAAATAAATCCCCAATTGTAGTAGTATCGTATTGCGACTATCATCAGAAGACCAATTTTTTGCGTTATCAATGATCTTATGAAATAATATGAACACAAGGATACTAACAATAATCTTTCCATAGCGAGGATGGCGTGAGTTTACTATTGCCATAGGAAAGGTTAGTAGAACAAGAATAGGAAAAATAAAGATGTTACTCAAACGGTGTAAGAATTCTGAAAGATGACGTGAATATTCGTGTGATGATATCACTTTTATGTGCGTTGGTGAATGGTAGTTTACAATTGTTGAGAAAAGTTCTGATATATAAAATTCGATGATATCACTTCCACGTGGCGCGATATGTGTGGTATCTGTTGGATTGATATGTGTATATATGGTATCAAATTTTATTTCTGAGAATGAAGCTGGGCGCGTTAATGAATCTATAGAAGATAATGAAAGTGTGGATTCTTTTTTAGTTTCTTTTATTGCAGGAAATGGTATTTCAGATGTAAATGAATTTGGTAAGAATATCGGGGGTGTTTTTTGTGAGGCTAACGCGGTATGAATTTCAAAGATATGCCCTTCCTTCAGTTTAACTAATGGAAAATCATGAATTTGTGTGGGTGTTGAGTTTACGCCTTCCTTCGCAACAATGATTTTTGTGTGTGGGCCTTTTGCTTGGTGTAAAAAAACTTTTTTAAAAGTACGCTGATCGGAACTTACTTCTTCTATCATTAATACACTGTCTTTATGTTGTAAAAAAACACCGTCTTTTGCTAATAAAAAAACCTCTGTATTACTAAGTTGATTTACTAAAACACGATAGTAATAACGTCCCATTGGTTTAGCAAATCCCAAAATCAGGAAACTGAAAAAGCATAAAATTACAGCAAGAACAAAAAAGGGCCTCGCGATTTGAAAATGACTTAAGCCAAGTGTTTTTAAAGCGGTTATTTCCTGTGCAATGCTTAATCTATAAGTAATGACAATAATACTTAAAATAAATGCTAATGGTAAAGCGATTGCCAAATAATGGGGTAAAAGTGTTGCGATAATTTCAAGCGTACTCACAATAGATTGATTCTTGTCTAAGATGAGCTGCATTATTCGGACGGTTCTTTCTAGCAGGAGCATGAGTAAAGCCAGACCAAAAATGGCAAAAAATATGCGTAAAAATTGACTTATGATATAAAAATTTAATTTCATAAAGCTGTTAAATGAAGTAATTATTGGATGTGGGTTATATTGTGTCTATGTAATACATTATTATGAGAAAAGTTGGAGTTGTTCATCTGTAATGGTTTGATAGGTTTCTCCGTTAAAAACGCAAAGCCGTTGTATGACGTGCGACAAAATATGTGGAGTTGTTGTATCTGGAAAAAATTCAAGGCATCTAAAACTGGAAGCTGGTTTTGATCCGCCAATTGTTGAGGAACCAGAAGCCGTTCCAAATACAAAAGAGTTTCCATGGGGATGGGACAGACATTCTTGCGTATTATCATGATTATGTCCATGCACGACAATACAACTTCCCCCAACTGTTATCAATTCGTGTAGGCGCGAATAATCTGCATTTGGCAATCCTCTCGGCCATGAATTTTGATGCATGAGTGGTGGGTGATGTATCATAAATACAATGAATTTACTCGCTTGCTTCAAACGATTAACGAGGCGTAGGGCTTTTTTGTATTGCGTGTCTCCAATCGCACCGCGTGCGACCAAAGCGGCCGTTGGTAGACCCGTATTTAAACCCACCACGCTAACATGCTCAGATATATCCACTGAAAAAGGGTAATTGCCCTCACATAAATGAGCGTTGTAATAGGGTCCTAATTGACCAAGTGTATCGTGGATGGGATAGGGAACATAACGATCGTGATTACCAGGAACGAAAATAATTTTTTCTGGAGGCGCTAATTGATGTAACCATTGGTGGGCATGGGTAAATTCTTCTGGCAAGCCCAAATTAACGATATCGCCTGTTAGTAGAATATAATGAGGATCATATGCCTTAATTGCTTGTGTTAGGCATTCAAGAACTTCAGGTAAATAAATATATTGGCGTCTTTTTTTCCAGCTGATATATCCAAGCCCACTTTTGCTTAATGCCTGGCGTAGGTTGATACGCGGCACAAAAGGCAAATGTAAATCGGTGATGTGAAGTATTTTAAGCATGGAATTATTTTTCATATGGTGACGCGTGTGGCATGAGATGAGAAAGGATAGACGAAACGGCTTTTAAGGTCGTGCGATGATTGTCTGTAGGGGTCGAGTCATTAACCGAAAAAAAAAGCTTTCTTTGTTCACGTTTTTGATATGAGCGTAGGCGCCAAGGTGTAATAATAAAGCTCATTGGAAACCAGTTAATAGAGTAATAATCAAGATATTGATACCCCATACGCATAACGGCTTGTTTATTATGATAAGCGTAGTATTGCGCTAGGGCGCAGGTCACCTTAATATCATAGGCACTACGAAATTGATATGTATCATTGCACAGAAGATAATTTTTGAACAGGCGTATAACTTTTTGCATAAGCGTTTTTGTCAGTGCATGGGGTGTATGGGCTAGGCGATGGACATAAGCAAAGCCAGTCTTTTCAAAAAGTAGCTGGGCCGTGTATTGTGAAGAGCTAATAACATTACTAAAAACATATTTATCGAGTAAATAGTGAAGGGAATAGCGACGATAGTCAAACCTTCTTGTGTCTTTATAAAATATAATATCGCCTTGCGGTGTAAAAAAATCACTTACTTTTGTAGGGGCACTGAGCAATATGTCGTCATCAAAAATGACAAAATGTTCCGCAAGTCCTTGAATCCGATAAAGATAAGTTTGAATAACGTTTGAGTTAAAGCATGGGCGCGCAACGTGAGAGGGAAAGATGTCATCATGGTTTACACATTTGATTTGTGGGTGATTTGTATTAAGCCAAGTTGGGATTTGATTGTCGGTAACAATGTAGATATGTCGAAAAAAAGGTGCATATAGAGCGAGTGATCGTAATGCATAGCGTAACTCGTCTCTATTGCAAAAACGCCCGCTACGTGTTCCAGATGGTAGGGAATGTGTGCTAGGGTATAGCTTCTGTATACACTGCTCTTTGCTTTTTTGCCAATTAGGATCACTATTGTCAACCCAAGTAAAGACAGCATCAATTGGAAAATCTGATTGCATAATATGTATATGTCACACTGCTAGTGTATGAATTATAGTGATCTTAGCGTATAGTGTAAGCAGTAAATAGAAAAAGTCAAGAGGCTTTTAAATACCTATTGTGTATGATGTGTCATCAAAGGGCCAAAGAATCTATTAAATTCTTGACATAAAAATTCATCAAATTGTTTCATGGTCACCTTGACTCCACATTCTTCAAGACTCGTTACTCCGTAATCCTTTATGCCACAAGGAATAATTGTATGGAAATCTTCTAAGTTAGGGTGAATATTGATGGCGATACCGTGAATAGAAACCCACCGACGTAAATGTATACCAATAGCCGCAATCTTGGATGGTACGGTCTCTTTTTTTTTATTGCGTGTATTTACCCATACACCAATATGGTCGGCAATCGTAAAGGCCTTAATGCCTAAATGATGCAAAGTGTGAATGATCCATTGTTGTAAAATCTGTATAAAGTCTTTAACATCAGCATGTCTTTGCTTAAGATTAAGAACGAGATAGGCAATCCTTTGGCCAGGTCCGTGATAAGTATACTGACCACCTCTGCGAATATTATATAACGGCAAAGCGTGCGGTTTAAGTAAATCTGACTTATTTGCACGTAGTCCGGCGGTGATAAGAGCGCGATGCTCTAAAAGCCATAGATATTCAGGGCCATTATTCTCAATAATGGCATGACGCCATGTTTCCATCTGCTCAAGCGCGTACAAATAATCGGTCAGATCTGTTATGTCCTTTTTAAGTATGACAGGGGTATCGGAATAAAAAAGTGTAGGAGGAGACATAGGTGATATAGTGCAGACTAAAATGATAGGTTTCTACCTGTATAAACATAAAAAAGTCATAGTATTCTATAAGGTATAAAAAATACTGAATACTAGTAAATTATGTGATATCAATGTAATTGATAAGACAATAAATTACTGTTAATATAGTGTAAAGCAAATTGTTTAGCTGAAAAATTTTTGTTATCCTAAAAAATAATTTTTGTTTCTATAATGTCTGTATTAGTGTAATAGTCGTAGATTATTTAACAAGTGTAGAAATAGATATTTTAAAAATTGATAGGCGTATATGCAGACAAATAAAGATAATGATATAAAAAACATGGTGGATTCGCAGTTGCGTGCAAATGGTATACATGATACCAGAGTGTTACATGCGTTAATGGAGGTAGATAGACCTAGCTATGTGTTAAGTCATTTGCAAAATGTTGCTTTTATAGACCGACCTATTCAAGTGCGACAGCGTACGCAATTGAGTGCAGAAAGAATGTTATTTCCTCCCTTAATATTTGCAAAAATGTTGCAGGGATTAGGCATAAAACCGACAGATATTGTACTTGATATTGGTAGTGCTACGGGCTATGGGGTGGCTGTATTATCAAAAATATCTGAGTCGGTTATAGCAATTGATAATGATGAGGATTTGGTTAATCACGCAACGCAATTAATGATAAATCAAAATATAGGCAATGCAGTAATTGTTCATTGCTCCGATATGTATTTGGGATATGAACAAGAAGCTCCGTATGATGTTATTCTGGTAGAGGGAGGTGTTGATACTATTCCAAGCTCTCTTTTTGCTCAGTTGGCGGAGGGCGGGAGATTATGCTTTTTAAAAGTTTCTGCAGAACAATTTGGAGAGGTGTTTTTATACTCAAAACAGCAGGGGGAAATAGTTAAGAAATTACTTTTTGAGGCGTATCATCCAGTTTTGGAAGGTTTTGAAAAAAAGAAAGATTTTGTATTTTGAAGGAAATAGATTTTATGGAAAGCATAAGGCGCCTGTTGTTTAAGAAAACTTTCACTTATGTGGGTACAAGTATAAAATTGGCTGTAATCAGTGCCATTCTGACGGGAGCTGCCAGTTTAACAGAAAGTAAAGCAGAAAATATTACGGATTCGGTAAATTCTGCTATTCTTAATAACCCAAGCATTGTAAAATCCCACGCTGAAGTTAATCAAGCACAGGCAAATGTTTTAAAAGCTAAATCAGCTTTGGGGCCAACAGTCGGCGTAAGTTCTAATGCACGTTATTATAGTAGTCGTTCACATTCTTCAACAACGTTTACACAAGATGCATCGCGTGCCTATAGTTTGACAACAACCTTTAGACAACCGATTGATTTTTTAAGTGGCGGTAGGGCCAGTAGTGATGTTTCTTCAAAAGTACAATTACTTAATGCTGCAAATGCATCTCTGAGTCTTTCCAATAATGAACTGATATTTGACACAATACAAGTATATAGTGATTTGCTCTATGCAAAAGAAGTTATCATACTGCGTGAGAAAAGCCTATCAATACTAGAAGAGGAGTTGCGTGCCGTAAAGGAAAAAATACTGCGAGGAGAGGCTTCAACGATTGAATTATTACAAACGCAAATGAGATTTTATGAAGCTCGCGTATATCATGAGGAAGCAAAGGCAGATCATCAAGGAAAAATAGCAAATTATGTCAGGGTCGTTGGTCGAGAACCTTTCGGTAAATTAATGCCTATACCTCACGTAAAAATTAAGGAAGCTAACCTCGCGGCTGTGCAGAAAAAAATCATAGAAAATAATAAACAAATAAAAAGTTTGGAATATCTTGAAAATGCTGGAAAGCTTGATACGCAAAAGGCTAAAGCAGCTTACGCACCTGTTGTAGATTTCAGCGCAACCCATACTTACAGTAGGGTTTTAGATACAACAATAAGTACAAAAAGATATAACAATATAACAGTAGCCCTTAACCTTTCGCTCGATCTGGTTGACAGTGGTTTGCGTTCAGCAGAAATTGATAGATTAACCAATGTAGAAGTCCAAAGACAAGGAGATATACAAAACCAAAAACAGGTTTTATTAGCAGATGCAAGAAGTCTGTGGGAGAGATACCAAGCAGGTAAGGACATATTGTCCTTACGAGAGCAGCATGTTAAAGTTACCCAAGAAAAATGGTATGGAATTAATCAAAAAAGATTGTTAAACGAAGTTACAGAATTACAAGTCTTAGATGCCGAGAATGATGTTGTTAATGCAGAGGTGGCCTTGAGTCTGGCTCAGCGCAACCTCATTACATACGGCTATCAATTGCTTTTGCTTATGGGAGAGCTGGATATCAAAAAATTATCATGATTATCTGTGTCATATAGTGTTGAAAAATCTATATTTTTTTGTGCATAAGTTACATTTTAACTAAAATAAAAGGTTAATTTTTGTTAACACTAAATGTGCAGGTAATATTTTTCCATGTGCAATGGAAAGTGGAGGCTAAACTTTTGGGATATATGCAGGTAATATTGTAAAAATTGTGGCTATTAGCTATAAATATACAGACAAATTCTGTAGACACGATTTTGTATGTTGAAGTGGAGTAAATTGTAGTGTCTGATATTGATAATTCACAAAAAGCGGTGGCAGAACCTTCCTTAAATGAAATATTATCATCAATTAAAAAGATTATTGATGATGATTTGGATGGGAAAGAAGATTCTGAAATGGAAAGAATTGGCATTGACGAGCTCAATGATCTTTCCGATGAGTTTGAAGTAGCGGCAGAAGAAGATGAAGAAATGCCTGGGCTTAGTCAGGACGATGTTTTGGAACTGACCGCTGTTTTTGAGGAACAAGATCTTGAACAGGATCTTGAACAGGATGACAATAAAAAAACGAGTGAAGTAGAGGACGTAGAACAGAACCCCTCAACCGAACCTATAAAGATGGAGGAGGATGACGCCCTAGAAGCTGTTGCTAACGAAGCTACAATTTCTAATGATCAGCCAGATGCTGGCGATGTAACAATAGATCCTACAGATATGGCTATAGACGATGATCTTATGCTGGAGGATGATGTTATAGAGGAGGGACCTGAGGTAAGTATACCTATTGCTTCGAAAGATGTTCAGCAAAAGGAAAGCACTATTGCAGAAGATTCCTTAACACAATCTTTTTCAGGAAAGGGTGAAGAAGAAAGTGTTGATGAGGGGATTTTTGATTTAGATGATATAGGATTTTTTGACGTTGAAGACGGGCAAGATGAGTCACAACAAAAAAATGTAGAACCCCAAATACCAATAACACAAGAGCAGCAACAGTATACAGATGCTAAAGTTACGACTTCAGCAAAAAATAGCGAGAAGATTGCGGATGATGTTCTTATTTCTGATGAAACAAACAAACTTGTGGGGTCAACATTTAAAGTTTTAGCGGATACTTTGCTGACGCATCAAGGAAATAAATCGCGTACTATTGAAGATTTAGTACAGGAAATGCTGCGTCCTATGATGAAACAATGGCTTGATACACATCTTCATAAAATTGTTGAGAAGATGGTAAAGGAAGAGATTGATAGAGTGACAAAGGTATTGCGTTAGTTTTTTACCCATAATACGTTTAAATTATTTTTTAGAATATGTTATTGGGATATTATTATTTTTGTATGTAATTAATTTTTTACTAAGTTTTATAGGCTTAAATGGTGGTGGAGGTCAATTATGTATATCATCCATGGCGGTGGATGGTTGCTTGCAGGACTATTTGTTCGTATATTGCTTATAACTACAATTACAGTAATTTCTGGTAGTTTAGCTCGTGCGGTAGATGTGAATGATAAGGTGGGTTCAGATAGTATATCGTTAGTGCGTTATAATACGAAAGAATTGTATACGCACCTTTATAATGGATATTTAGATGAGCCAAAAAGAGTTTATTTGAATAGTAAATACGCCTATTGTTCTAGTAGAACAGATGTCGTAAAACTTCAAAAAAATTCAGGCAAAGAAGTTCATATCTACGCTATGGAAAATAGAGGTAAGCATATCGTCTTAAAAGCCATTTGTTTTGGTTTTTCTAATAGCATAAAACACAGTACACAAAAAGAAATAGCAAATGGTACGTATGCACGTTTTGTATTCGCAGGGCATGAAAAAAAATTATCTGTCAATCCCATGCATAATAGCTGGATAACGCAGAAAATTACAGAATGCTTCAGCTGTTTTTTATTAGAAAAATTACGACAAAATAAATTCAGAGGTGATAAAAAACGTCAAGAAATGGTTGTTGTTTTTAACCCCATTAATCGTAATGATAGTTTTATAGAGGTATTAATACCTGTGATGTAAGTATTATAATTAGTTTCTTAATACTTTCCCAAATTTCTAAGTCGTAAGAAAAATGTAGAATAATTTTTACTGATTATTAAAATAGAAGGTAGAACAAGCAAAACAAGCATAGTTGCTGTTGCTAAGCCGAATACTATTGAAATTGTCATTGGTATAAGAAACTGTGCTTGGAGACTTTTTTCAAACATCAAAGGTGTAAGACCTCCGATTGTGGTGAGAGAAGTTAATAAAATAGCACGTATCCTATTTTTTGCAGCAATAACGAGTGATTGCATATAACTTTCTCCTTTGCTTAACTGTAGCTCAAACTCATTAACATAAACGATGGATGCATTAACTAGCACACCTGATAAGGCTAGTAACCCTATTGCACTGAGTATTGTAAAATTATGACCCATGAAATAATGCCCTGTTAACGCACCCAGCAAACCAAACGGAATAATAGACATGATAACAAAGGGGCGGTAGTAATTATCAAACACCCAAGCTATAACTACATACATTAAACTGAGAGCTAATATAAAACCAATCGCCATATCCTTAAAAGCTTCTCCTTGCTCTTGACTACGTCCTCCAATCTTTGTAGTAATGTCGTATTTTTTTTCAATTCTAGGTAAAATAACTTTTTTTAATTCCGCTGTAACTTCACCAACGGAGGTTATCTTACTATCAATATCACCGAGAACTTTGATTGTTCTAATTCCTTCATCACGTAAAATGACAGCAAAATTTTTACTTTCTGTTATGGTGGCAATTTCGCGTAATTGTATCACTTTTTCTTTACTGTTTGGTAGTGTTAGTAGATAATTCTCCAACTCTACTATTCCCTGTGTATCTAAATCTTTAATTTTTACAATGATAGCAATGTCTTCATTTTCATTGGGTTGATAGCGCGCAATACTTCCTTGATACGCATTACGTAACTGTTTTGTCAATGTGTCTGTGGTAAAGCCGAGTAACTTACCTTTAGGTTTTAGTTGGAGTGTTATTTGCTTCTTTCCATAAGGCAGATCATCTGAAATATTCGATATGCCAATTATTTTTCTTAGATCTTCTTGTAATTCTAAAGAGGCTTTTTTGAGGATTGTGTTTTCTTGACCTTGTAGATTTACTTCTACATCTCTGCCTGGGGGGCCTCCTCGCGGTACTCCTACATTAGTAGATATAACACCCTCAAATGAGGGTAAATCTTTGCGAATAGCTTCAATAATAGTTTTTGTACGTAATTTACGCGTCTCAGAATCTGTTAATTGAAAATTTACCGTAGCGACGTTTTCATACCCTCCTGAATGTGTTTCAAGGATTGATATAATGACAGGATTTTCGTTATCGGGCTTAATTGAATCGATTATATTAAGCGTATTTTTTTCAATTTGTGTACCAATTTCCAATCTTTTATCAAGTGTTAGACCTGCCGTGTAGTTAATTTTTAGGTATATTTTTTCACTTTCTGCAGAAGGAAAAAATTCAAATTTAATTTTACCAAACACTAACAGAGAAACAGATATGATGACAAGGCAAGTAAAACTAAGAAGGGTCAAATGTGGGTAACGAATCGCTTTAGCTACCAACAAGCCAAATTTTTCTTCAAATTGTTTAAATCTGGAATCAAATTTTTGTCTCCAAAGAGGTTTTGCTCTCATGCCTTTGCGCATAGCCGCTTCATATGAATGGCGGATATGTCCAGGCAGTATGAGAAAGGCTTCAATAACACTCGCGATAATGACAGAAATGGCGACTATCGGAATGGTTTTCATAAGTTGCCCAATGACATCACTAATTAAAAAGATAGGGATAAATCCACATATTGTTGTAAGCATTGCAGCCATTACAGGAGCAAACATGCGTCTAACACTTTCTAGCATGGCATCACGCGGGGGCATGCCACTTTGTATAAGGGTATAACCGTGTTCCCCAATAATAATGGCGTCATCAACAATAATACCTATCATCATGATCATAACAAAAAGTGAAATCATATTAATTGTTTCACCTGAAAGATACATAACAAGAATAGCACTAATCGTAGCAATAGGGATACCAATAGCAATCCAAAAAGCAATGCGTACTGTCATAAAAATAAACAGAACTATTGTTACTAAAAAAAGTCCTTGCGTAGCGTTTTTAATAAGTAAATTTATACGTCCTTCAATGTATTTAGAATTCAAATCGTAAATATTAACGCTAATACCTGCGGGTAGTCTTTTGCTAAAATCCTCAATATATTCCTGACTGATCTGCGTTATTTTTAAAGCGTCATCGTTTCTTTTGCGCTTGACAATAAGCTCAATAATACGCTTGCCTTGAGAAAATAAATTAGAATCATTTTCGGAATAATGCGTTTCGATGACTGCGATATCTTCTAATGGTACTTTCTGGCCGTTACTACGGGCTATAACATTAATTTTCTTTAATTCTTGTGTATCGGCATCAAATCCTCCCGTTCGGATTTGGGCCCCTGATTCACCAGTAGTACCAGCTATTGAGCGATTAAGTGTGTCTTTGCTAATTGAGCGTGATATATCATCAATATCTAAGTTTAAGCGTAAAAGTCTTTCTCTTGTCAGCTTAACGTAAATTTCTTCACTGCGATATCCTTTTAGGTCAACTTGGCTTACCCCTTGTTCGAGGAGCCCATTTTGTAATTCTTTGGCATATTTTTTAAGTAATTTTTCATCAACATCCCCCTCCATAGCAACATTAATAACATTGTTACGAAAAGAGATAAGCTTTACCACAGGCTTCTCAGCTTCGATTGGCAATAAATTGGTTGAATTTACGGCACTATCGACATCAAATAAAGCCGTTTGCATATCTGTAGATTCATCAAATTCTAAGACTATACTACCCCCTCCATCACGGGCATAGCTTGTTATTGATTTAACGCCTTCAATGTAACGCACTTCTTGTTGTAAAATGGCAATGACATTGTTATCAACGTCATTGGCTGAAGCCCCATTCCACACCGTTGATATTGTAATAACAGGAATAACGGCGTCTGGTAATGTTTGAACATTTATACGGTTAAGGGAAACAAGGCCAATAACAACGGCAAGCAACATGACGAGATTTGCTGCAACACGGCTATCTATGAGGCTAATGCGTGAAATAAAGGAGCTATCTTTAGCCATTGTTGAGGATTGTTGAGGATTGTCTTCACTCATACAGGGACATATCTTTCATATAATATATATTAATGGGATAGGTATTCGTCTAACTATATTTTTTTAAAGTTACTTTTTTTTACCTTCTACGAGTAAATTTTTACTTGCATTAGCAAAATTAGTCACAACAATTTTACTTAAATTCGTTAACGTATCGGCCTTAATAAGAAGATTGTTTTCGTTTTTACCCACTACCAGGACATTATGCGAAGTAAGTCTATTATTATCGTTGATCGTATAGATAATTTTGCCATCATATAAGGCCGACTCGGGTATTTCCAATACTTCTGTGTACATTCTATCAGGAATTTCTACACGCAAAAAACTACCTGGTAATAGACGAAATTGATTATTTGCATTATCTTCTTTATAAACGCGTGCTTTGACATTTATCCCACCACTTTCGGCATTAACTTGCGGACTTATAGCAATAATTTTACCAATAAATTTTATTTCTTGGTTGCCATATTGTAAAAAAATATCTACTTGCCGTTTAATAATTTTTTCTTTGGCTTCAATGATGCTACCATATAGAGTGTTACTAATTGTAAAATCAACATCGGCGTTATTGGCATCTACAAGCGATGCAATAACGTCTCCTTCACGGATTTGTTTTCCTATCTCTACGTTTGGATCATCGATATAGCCATCAAAAGGTGCCACTATCACTGTACGTTCTATATTTCTACGTGCATTATCTATATCAACACGTACTTTTTCATTACGATTTTTTTGCTGTTGTAAACGTATTTTTAAAATGCGCAAATCGTTGGTTGATTTATTCAGTGTTTGTTTAGCATTATTAAAAGTTTTTTCGCGCGTTTCAACACTTCGTTCAGAAATGGTACCTGCCTTAAGAAGGGATATAGCTCTTTGATAATCACGTTCTGCAATAACTTTCTGTTCCTTTTCGATTTGCAGCTGGCTTTCTTTTTGTGCAATCTGCGCTTCGTAATCTTTATAGGTGCCTTCACTTTCTTCTAGGGTAATTATATGTCTTTGCAGTTGGTTTTGATAATCGCGTTGATCAAGGCGTATAATTACTTGCCCTTTTTTTACATAGCTCCCGCTAAAAAATTGAGGCATAGTTTGCATTACAAACCCTTTGATTTCAGAACTAAAACGCAATATCCTGCGTGGCATTGCTTTTCCGTAGAAAGTGACTTTGGGACGAATGTTCTTTTTTGTTCCTTGTGTATACGTAACAAAGTATTTTTTTTCATTTTGTTTAGCGGCTTTCACTACGGGTGCTGTATTCTTCATGTAAAGTACAGACAAAAAAGTAATCAAGACAATAGAAATACCTATGACTATAGTGACTATGCGAGGGGAAAAGTTCATGATCATTCTGCAAACCAAAAAAGACTATAATATTTATTTACATAAATATATGTTATTACTAAAGCTTACAATTACATTTATAGTAAGCTATTTTTCTTTTCAATAATTAATATTATCGTATACGTTAAAGTATAATTTTGATATAAAATTGAAATTAAAATTATTCATTGTTACAATAATGTAGGTAATTGTATGTCTAATACAAGGGAAACGGATTTTTTTTTATCTCTTCTTCCCCAATCCATAGCTGCTTCATTGCCAAAACATATCGTTATTTTTGGCTTGGGCTACACTACCAACTTTCTCATGCAATTATGTTTATATTATGGCGTGAGGGTTAGTGCGACCTGCCGTAGTGAGCAGAAAAAACAATATTTACAAACACGTTTTCCTGAAGGAAACATCATTATTTTTAACGATCTAACATCATCGGATGAGGATAATGAAAAACTCAAAGAAGCCGTACTATCTGCCGATGCATTGGTTTCAAGTATTCCGCCGCAAGATGGAAATAAAGACCCTGTATTGACTTTTCTACAGACGCTGTATCCAGCACATCATCAGGCTGAAATGTATGAAAAAAATGTATCGCAAAAGTGGCTGGGATATCTTTCTGCAACAAGTGTATATGGAAATCATGATGGGAAATGGGTAAATGAAGAATCACAAATTTTGGCCCAAAGCGAAAGAGGCATAAAACGATATGAAGCTGAGAATTTGTGGAAAATCCATGCTATGCAATATAAGATGAGGCTAAATATATTTCGTTTGCCAGGTATTTATGGTCCTCATCGCTCTGTTTTTGATAGGCTCGTACACGACAATGCTTCTTTCATTAACAAGACAGGACATATTTTTTGTAGAGTATATGTCTATGATATTATACGTGCTTTGAGCTTTAGTATGGCATTGCACAACACAACGCCTATGGAGTTGGGGCAAGCTGATTGTTGTATCTACAATTTATCTGATGATGAACCCGCAACACAAAAAGACCTGTATAGGTATGCTGCGAAATTAAGGCAGATCAATATGCCAAAAGCTATTGATTATAAGAACGCCAACATGTCGGCTATGAGAAGAAGTTTTTATACAGATAGCCGAAAAATATCCAATAAAAAAATAAAAAAAGAACTTAATTTTACGTTTATGTTTCCAACTTATAGGGAGGGGTTGAAGCACATTTTATCACTGGAATCATATGAGATTGAGATAAAATAAAATAAAATTATATTAACCAAGTTTCATGGATTTTTGAAATATGTCTTTTTTTTTATATAAAATGTGGTATTGTATGTATTACTATTTGAACATTTGAAATAGAGGCATTTAGGTAATCTTTCATGATATCCGTTTGGGTCGTTTTTTAAAACCGCCTTATTGAGTTAAGTATTTGTATAGTAATCAGGGGGCTAGAGTAATGATGGTTATGGATATGGTGTTACCTTTGGTAATATCCTTCCTTTTGTGTTTGCTTATCATAAAGACTAAGGGTTTGCATTATTCACGTAGCGCTGATAGCTGTATAGGTAAGCAAAAATTTCATAGTGGCGATATTCCTCGAATAGGAGGGGTCGCTATTTTTTCCAGTGTTACAATTTACATGTTATTTGTGCAAATGTCTCCTATTCCTATCGTTGCGGCGTTACTTTTGGGTTCTTTACCAGCCTTTATAGTGGGAATTTGGGAAGATTTTTTTAAATCGCTGGGTCCGTATCTACGTTTCCTAGTAACTGTGTCAAGTGGTGTTATAACATACTGGCTAACGGGTATCGTAATTCAGTATGTTGGATTGAGTGGAGTTGATGATTTATTACAATATCAATTTATAGCGGTTGCTTTTACAACTTTCGCTATAGGAGGGGTAACGAATGCCTTTAATATTATTGATGGCTTCAATGGTTTGAGCTCTGGTGTTGCGGTTAAAATTTTGTTGACGATTAGCCTGATAGCATTACAATTGAATGATACAGTTTTAGTGCAGATGTGTATGGTATTAATTTTTGCAATTCTGGGATTCTTTATTTTTAATTTTCCATACGGAAAAATATTTTTGGGTGATGGTGGGGCTTATTTTATTGGATTTTGTATTGCGTGGGTGCTAATTCTGTTGCCTTATCGTAATCCCGATGTATTACCTTTTGCCAGTTTACTTATGTGTTCTTACCCTATAATTGAAGTGTGCTATTCAATTGTAAGAAAAACATTTTCTACAGATGGCAGTCCATTTAAGCCCGATGGGTTACACCTTCATACGCTTGTATATAAAAAAATAACGTCAAGAATGGATTATGTTTCTACCCAAAAAGTCATTAAAAATTCTCTCGTATCACCTTTTATGTGGCTTTTCAATTTATTTCCATGCAGTATTGCACTTATGTATTATGATAATAAGGTTGTAATGGTATTAGGATTTATTACGCTGGTTTGTTTGTATCATATCTTATACAAATATTTGCTGTCTCTGCCTTTTGAGGATATTGGAGGAAATAATACCGTATCTTCTTTTGAAAAGTAAGTGAAAACACATAGCTTATATTATTTTGTATAATCATTTTTAACGCATTACTAAAAAGCAAACGTATGGATAAAGAAACACTCACACAGCTTGATTATTTAGAGGCAGAAAGTATTCATATTATTCAAGAAGTCGTAGCAGAGATTGACAAAACTGTTTTATTATATTCCATAGGTAAGGATAGTGCTGTCTTACTTCATTTAATCATAAAAGCTTTTTACCCTCAACCTATCCCATTTCCTTTGCTACACATTGATACGGGCTGGAAATTTAAGGATATGATTAGTTTTCGTAACAAACAGCAAAAGCGCTATGGTTTTGAGCTTATAGCTTATACAAATCCAGAGGGTATCAAAAACAATATTAATCCTTTTGATCATCCAGATTCGTATACCGATATAATGAAAACTCAGGCACTGAAACAGGCTTTAGATAAATACGGGTTTGAAGCTGCTTTTGGTGGAGCCCGACGTGATGAAGAGAAATCGCGTGCAAAAGAAAGAATATTGTCTTTTCGTAATATGCATCATGCATGGGATCCTAAGAATCAACGTCCCGAATTATGGTCAACCTATAATATGCATAAACGCAAGGGTGAGTCTATACGCGTTTTTCCTCTTTCCAACTGGACAGAGCTTGATATATGGCATTATATACATCGTGAAAATATTGACATAGTCCCTCTCTATTATGCAGCAAAAAGACCTGTTTTAATGAGGGAGGGAGGAGTTGTCATGGTTGATGATGAACGTATGCCTGTGGGCGATAACGAGCAGATTATGTATAAAAATATACGTTTTCGAACACTCGGCTGTTATCCGTTGACGGCAGCCATAGAATCTCAGGCACAAACATTACAAGATATTATTCAAGAAATGCGAACAATCAGCACTTCAGAAAGAATGGGAAGAATTATAGATAAAGATGCTGGCGGTTCTATGGAACAAAAAAAACGACAAGGATATTTTTAATTCAAGCAATTTTGAACTATGGATACGAAATCGGACAATTATAACCTCTGTGCAAGCACTGATGAGCCACGTTTTCATTTTATGACATGTGGTTCTGTGGATGATGGTAAATCAACGCTTATAGGTCGCTTGCTATATGATTCACAATCCCTTCATAGTGATCATTTGTCCACATTGTTATCACCCCAGCACAGGGAGGAGCAAGGTGATCAGAATAATCCGTCACATGCCAAAGATGTAGGTTTTGATTTAGCGGGTATCGTTGATGGACTCTCCGCAGAAAAAGAACAGGGGATCACGATTGATATTGCCTATAGATATTTTTCTACTAAAAAACGCCAATTTATAATAGCTGATTGCCCTGGCCATGAGCTATACACACGCAATATGGCAACGGCTGCGTCGCGAGCAGAATTGGCAATTATTCTAGTAGATGCAACAAAAGGACTACTTACGCAAACGAAAAGGCATAGCTTTATCGTATCTATGTTAGGCATAAAAAATATTGTTTTGGCGATCAATAAAATGGATTTGGTTGATTGGTCGCAAGATGTTTTTGATACCATTTGTCGTGCATACAATGAGCAGGCAAAAGAATATAATTTTGATCGGTTATATTATATTCCTATGTCGGCGTTATTAGGAGATAATGTCATAGACACATCACCCCATACGCCTTGGTATAAGGGAAGTTCATTGCTTGAGTTTCTCAATTATGCGCCGCACATTAATGTACAGTCTAACAAACCTCTAAGAATGCCTGTTCAATTAATAGATAGATATTCTCAGAAAAGAGGATATAAAGGACGTATTGTTTCGGGTTCACTTAGGCGTGGTGATACTATACGGATTATTCCGAGCAATCAAAAAACTACCGTAGAAAAAATTTTCTTGCATACTAAGGAATATGACCTTGCTCCAACAGGTCTTTCAGTAACATGTCAATTAAAAGATCATTGCGATGTTTCGCGTGGTGATATGCTTGTCTTGGCTGATGATGATACTTTTCAAGTGGCAGATCAATTTAGGGCTCGCCTCTTGTGGATGAGCCAAAATGAATCTTTAACGTCTCGTAATTATATATTTAAATCTCAGTCTTGCGAAACGTTAGCCTCAATAACTAATTTAAAATACAAGATTAATATTAATAATTTTGAACATTTGGCAACGACTGAATTGCAAATGAATGAGATAGGGGTTGTCAATATTCATCTTAGCAAAGAAGTGGGTTTTGATACCTATCAAAATAATAGCCAAACGGGTCATTTTATTCTGATAGATAAAACAACGCATGAAACCGTTGCTATGGGACTTATTGATTTTGCTTTGCAGCGATCACATAATATTGTGTGGCAAGATTTTACGATTGATAGGATAGCTAGAGAAAAAATTAAACAACAAAAAGCAAAAATTTTGTGGTTTACTGGTTTATCTGGTTCAGGTAAGTCAACGATAGCAAACATTGTTGAAAAAGAATTATATAAAAAAAATAAACATACGATGCTTTTAGATGGTGATAATATACGCTCGGGTCTTAATCGTGACTTGGGTTTTACCGATGGAGCAAGAGTTGAAAATATAAGACGTGTCGGTGAGGTTATAAAATTAATGGCAGATGCAGGGTTGATAGTACTTGCCAGTTTTATTTCCCCTTTTGAATCGGAAAGACAGTTTGTAAAAGACTTGTTTTCTCAAGGAGAATTCATTGAAGTGCATATACACGCCTCTTTAGATATTGTTAAAAAACGTGATCCCAAGGGATTATATAAGAAAGCTTTAGCTGGTAAAATCAAAAATTTTACAGGACTTGATAGCGTATATGAAGCCCCTAAAAATCCAGATATTTTTATTGATACTGCAGTAATGACAGCGGAGGAAGCCGCAGTCAGTATTATTCAGTATATGGAAAGCAAGAATATTATATAGATTTTTTCAATAATGTAGCTCATCGTTGAGCTCACATTTAGAACCGATCTGAAATCCCATTAAAATTATCAAGAGGAGTTTTGACGAGAGCATGCATTAATTCGGCTGTTTTCCTTCTTTAAAAGCTGTCGAAGGCGTATTTTAAAAAAAGATGCATGAATTACTGACTTCACACCCCATATAAGCTTCACAACAATGTTAAAAAAAGATGGTCGATAATATAAAATTGTCTTATTTTCGTTTGTATAAGCAATGTGAGTACTTACCTTTTCTTGCTGCAAAATATATTTTGCTATTTTAATTAAACCTTTATCCAGAGTATATTCTTTCATCAGTTTTTCGCGTGCGTTAAGAACATATTCTTTATTCTTTTCGTGAAGATTATTATCCAAGGCATTGCGCATAATGCGAACAGCTTCATTGGGGTTATTAATATCAAGCGTAACAAAAGATTCTTTTGGAAAATATTTTTCAAGATTCGTACACCCAACGTAAAAAGGAAAGCATTTTGTGTAATAGGCATGAGCAATCTTTTCTGTCCAGTGATCCGAATGAACACTATTTTCCATAACAACAGTATAGTCATAATTTTCAAAAGCTTCCTGTTTTTGTTCTATGGGACGAAAACCGCGACCATAGATATCAATTTGGCTACCAAGTTTTTTCTTAAGATGATAGGCAAAAGCTATACGTTTAACTTGATTATTTAAAGCAGCCTCATCACTAATTACAAGGGATATACGAGCAGGAGTATTCTCAAACCACGCATATTCTTTTACAAAATCTTTCTCAAAATACCATAACCAATTTAAATATGCGTGACTAAACATTATGTTAGGATGCTTTTTATATCTATCTTTGAAGGGAGTTACAAGTAAGCCAAACTGATTGTAATCTGCGTCCTTTTTATATTCATTAGGAGGCTCGGTTGTCATAAAAACACATCGCCTTTTAGGAAGATGTGTTTTTATGTCAAAACTATCATTATGTCCGTAAACTATCAGAAAATCATATTGTGAATCAAGGGGAGCATTTACAACAATAGAAAAACTAGGGTCGTTTTGTGCAAGACCAAAATTGTGTAAAGCATCAAACTCTTTCTGATAGCTGAGATCATTTTGAGGAACAAAAAAATTTATTACAAAAGCCATATATAAAGGTTCCTCATAAAAAATTTAAATAAACTCACAATATCAAATTTAGGCACATCCCACCAAAGAAAGAAAACATATATTATTTATAAAGTTTATTCAAGGCATAAATTGTTTAAACAAGATCGGTTGTTTCAATTATTGATAACATTCTTAATAGTGGCAGTATAGTTATAGTTTTCAAAAATCTTCTTGCTTGTATTTCATAGGGCAAAAATTTTGACCATAGATATCAATTTAACTACCATTTTGTGTCAAATGACCTGTCGTGTTATGTTGCTTTTCTTCTTTAAGGTTGCACGTTTCTTAGTTTTTGTGCCCTTGTGAAAGGGAATGGCATCATTTTTACGTTTATTCTTAAAACGCTTACTTTTATTAGGATTGGCTGTTTCGGAATGATTGGCATCTGGATTTAGCAAACGATCAATTGCGCTCCATTTGTATTTATCGGCGGGTGTCACGAGAATGAGTGCCCTACCTTCAGCACCTGCTCTTGCTGTTCTACCAATACGGTGAATGTAATCTTCTGCACATTGCGGTAAATCATAATTAATAACATGCTCAATGTGCGGAATATCTAACCCTCTTGCAACCACATCAGTCGCCACAAGAATGCGATATTTTTTGTTTCGGAATGCTGCAATTACGCGATCACGCTTATTTTGGCGTAAATCTCCATGTATAGCCTCTACACTATACCCTTCTTTTGCAAGCCTCGTTGCCATTTTTTCTGTACTGTATTTAGTTTTCATAAATACAAGCACTGTTCCTTGTCGTTCATCAAGTTGTGTAAGAAAGGTTCGATACTTATCTGCTTCGCTGACCTTAAGAATATCTTGTTTAATATTATCTGCAGGTAAAGATGTTGCATTCACAGCAACTCGAGCGGGGTTATTGAGATACCTTTTTGCGATTCGAATAATATTGTCGGGTAATGTGGCAGAAAAGAGCAATGTCTGACGTTTGGCCGTCATGAATTTCATAATACCTTCAATTTGGACAGTGAACCCCATATCCAGCATTCGGTCCGTTTCGTCCAAAACCAAAAAATCAGTATTATGCAGCATAAGGCTGCCACGTTTTAGATGATCATTAATTCGACCAGGCGTACCAACGATTACACGTGGGCTGTTTCGTAGCTGTGTAAGTTGTTTTGACATTGATTCACCGCCAATTAAAAGTGCAGATTTGATTTTTGATTTTTTACCAAGCATTGTTTGTAACTGTACTATAATTTGTGTAGCAAGTTCACGTGTTGGTGTCATTACAAGGGCTGAGCCACGAGGATTCGATAAGAGCTTTGCGACAAGAGGTATTCCAAAGGCACCAGTTTTGCCAGTTCCCGTTTGGGCCGACCCCAATATATCTTGACCTTGTAGCGCAAGAGGAATGGCCTGTGCCTGAATAGGTGTAGGTGTGTCAAAATGCATATGTTGCAATGTATGTGTAAGGGCTTCTGGAAGACCCATTTCTTTAAAAGTATTCATGTTTATTACCTTGCACAGACAAAGGCACGCACATATATACATGCGAGCTCGTATCTGTTTTAAATGATTAAAATTGATGTATAATATTAGACAGTGTCTTGTAATTGAATATGTGCTGCAAAAGTCTTGCCTTGGTTACTCTCCACTTGGTAAGAAACCTTTTGCCCTTCATTGAGCTGATCAATCCCAGCTTTTTCTAATGCACTAATATGAACAAAGACATCTTTTGAACCATCATCAGGAGCGATGAAGCCAAAGCCTTTAGTTGTGTTGAAGAATTTTACGGTACCGTTTGCCATGATATTTTCCTTTAGCGTTTATTTTGTTATAGAGCATTCATCCGCAAAAACCACACCATGCGGTTCACCGGCTCACTCTTATTCAAACGCATGGGATCAACAATTTCAAGAAGATCTTCAACAAAACCCTTTATTTAGGGAGCGTGCTATCATTTAATGACGTCATTTTAGCAAGAGTAAAAAAACTCAGTTGTGCTTATAGAGTACAATTTTTTAAAAAGCAAGTAATTCCTTTATTTTATTATGTTTATAATGAAGATAGGTGATATTGTGATGGGTGGTGTGTATCAATTAGTGTCCAACAGTAATTTAATAAAATTCATCGTAGGTTTTTGAAATTGAAAGAAGTGTTGTAATATAAACGTGTTTCTTTTTGTTTTAGGGGTATTATGTGTGGTAATACATTGGCTAGTGTAGGGGGCTTAGTGTAGAGGCTTTGAACTTAAAGAAGTTAACTACGACACTCCACATCTACTATTACAATTTAATTTTGGGCAGTTAGTGTAATCTGATCATTGCAGATATTTATGGCAAACTAAACAACACACAGTAAAAGATTGATGATTTTAAAAAACTGCAATGCTGACCACAATAACGCCTTTCGCCCTCACATTATCGTATAATGTGTTTTATTGTGTACGAACAAAGTAATTTAACATTCTTTTCGCGTTTTCACCTCGTAATTGCCATGACATGCAGCGTACACCGCCACCCATTTGGCAGACTTTATTAGATATAACTGGAATCACTTCACGTGACGTAATGGCTTTCACCTGTTCAAGTGCCACTTTATCTTCTGGTATGCCAAATTGCGGCAGGTAAATACGTTCAGGTGTTACCAGTGCATTCGTATAAAGGCCACATGCTGAACCAAAGCGAGCGTCATACACTTTATTATCATCATAGGGAGTGACTATATCATGGATAATAACACTAGGAAGTCCGCGCCGAAGATCAGCCTTTAGTTGTTTGGAGTAAGGTGTGTCTTGGGGGTATGAGTTGATGATAAGCGTGTTGGTGTCAACAAAACTTACCACGCCGTCAGCATGTTCCAAGCCACCTTGTTCATCGGCTTCAATGAAAGCCACATGTTTGATGTTGGGCAATGCAGTGAGTCTCGCTCTGGCTTCATCTTCGGAGAGTGCATTATCTTTCAGAAATTTTGTGCTGACAACGACATTACCAGCATAATCATCCACAAAATTACCGCCATCGTTTAGTAAATCAGATTCTAAGAATAAAAGTCCAGCAGACGATACAAGCTGTGCAAATGATTCCTGTACAGCATCGGCGTCTTGCTGTCCTTTTTCCCCCGCGCCTTGAGCTTCTGATGTATAGCGAAACATTATAGGATTAGTGGCGTTGGATAGTGAAAAATCACGCATCCAGATATCACGCATTGGCGCAATAGCCACCTTGTCTTTGCCAAGCGCCTTAACATAATCAGAGTACCGAGATTTATCGGTTAATATTAAGACATCATCATGCTTGGCGATTTGTTTTGCATAGGCGATATGAAAATCAAAAATATCACTCTCAACAGGCTTATAATAATAAGAATTTTCAGCAATAGGAGCAGCAAGAACAATCAGTTCTGCCTGCACTTTTGATGCGTTCATAATAATCATATTAACAGCAATAAAACAGGTATAGAATATTTTTTTCATAGTGTGCATTTTAACGATTTAGTTCCAAATGGTCAATATAACAAGCGTTTATATAACAAGCAAGGATTCGGCTTGACAAATAGGCTGAATCTAATACAGGTAATTAAGTGATGAATTTAGAAGTTTATATATGGCACGCATAGAAAATCATAAATTTACGATAGATGACGCATTCAGGGAGTGCTCTTATGTCGTGCCGGACTATCAACGCGAATATGTCTGGACAGAAAAACAAGTCAACCAACTCCTTGACGATATTAATGAGCAGTTGGATTCAAGTGAGTCTGAGTATTTTATCGGCACCATTCTTGTTTCTCCGCGAGATGGAGAAAAAGGCCACTATGACGTTATAGACGGGCAGCAACGCCTAACTACAACCTTTTTGATTTTATGTGCCTTGAGAGTTCTTTTCAGTGGAATGGAGCAGGGGCAAACGATCAATGGATTAACCGCCATCAGTTATACCGACACACAGGGCGACATTAAAACCAATCTCAAACTGGAGCCCAGATATGAAAATGCTGGTGAAGTTATAGAGAAGCTCGTTCAGGTCAACGGTGATCCACAAGCTGTTCGTGCCAATATCCAAAGTTCCGGCATTCAGATTTATGGGTCTGTTGAGAATATATTGAACGCCTATGATGTTATTTATCGCTTTTTGACCAATAACTATGACGATGAAGCCAAGCTGAAAAAATATTGGGGCTATCTGGCCAATAATGTGGTTTTCATTCAAATCTCTACGGATGTCAGCAGTGCACTAAAAATCTTTGAAACAATTAACGAGCGCGGCGTTGGTCTAAACCCCATGGACCTTCTAAAAAACCTGTTGTTCACGCAAGTTTCAACAGAGCGTTTTTCCCAGCTCAAAGAGGGGTGGAAAAAGATCACCAGCCCGCTTGAAAAAAACAAAGAAAAGCCTCTTCGTTTCTTGCGTTATTTTCTCATGGCTAACTATGAAATCAAGAACGAACGTAACGATGCGATTGTATATGAAGATAAAATTTATGACTGGTTTTCAAAGGAAGGTAAAGCCCCTACAGGCTATCAGAAAAAGCCCTTTGAATTTGTTCGGCAGATCACGCGTAATGTAAATCGCTACATAGATTTCAGTAATGGGCTTGGCAATGACGGAAAGCCCAGCTTGGCGATGGACTCTCTTAAAAAACTAACAGGCGGCGCATTCAGTTTGCATTACGTATTGCTGTTGGCAGCAGCGAATTTGCCAAAGCCACTATTTGATCAATTCGTGGCACAGCTCGAAAACTTCTTGTTCTTCTACATTTTCACCAAGACCCCAACCAAAGACCTTGAGCGCAGCTTTTCGCTTTGGGCTGATGAGGTCCGAAATATTGCTCACCATGAAAAGCCAGAAGAGCAGAGACAAAAACTCAATGAGTTCGTGTCAGAGCGCTTCGCTCAAAATATGAAGAAAAAGACACCAGAGCTTGAAGATGCGTTGAAGCGTCTAACGCTGCACTCCATGCAACAATATCGTACACGTTATTTGCTGGCACGTTTAACGCAGCATGTAGATATGGCATTCAGCGGGCAAAAGGAGCGAGGTAGCCTTGAGCCATATTTTAAATTAGAGATTGAGCACATCTTGCCCAATAATCCTGAAAATGATCTTCTCAACACATGGCAAGAGAAGCATCCAGAGCTGATTTATGATGAATACAAAAACCGTCTTGGCAATCTGACTTTGCTGGAGAAGCCTATTAATATTGTTGCTGGGAATGCCCCTTACGCGGACAAAGTACATGAATATGCGAAGAGCACACATTACCTGAATAGAAGCCTTTCTGCTCTTGCAGAGGTAGGCCAAAACACATCTATCTCCCGTATAAACGAGAAGCTGTCTTCATTTGAAAAATGGGATGCTGAGGACATTGAATACCGGCAATCGCTACTGATAGCCTTAGCTCAAGAGATTTGGAAGATCACAGAAATTACAGCTTAATACTTTTCCAATGAAGCCTAAACAGGTTTTTGCCCGCATGATTGATACAGTACTTTCATCGCCATCATTAGAAATATGCCGAAAATATAAATTAAAGCCACACAAGATATTGTAACATAAAGTGTCATTTCCTTGTTTGTACAAGGATTGAGGCTTAGAAATAATTTTTCTTCCTATTATTCAGTGGATGAATTGCATGGAAATCTTTAGAATATGTGAATGTCTTGAGAGGGTATTTTTTGTGTAATTTGTGTTAAGCTTAACAATTATCATCTAAAGCTATTTAAGAACTGATACAATGCAATAAAACAAGACAAGAAAAGAGCCATAATACCAGGAGTATAAAAAAGCCAGACAGGCCATAAAAGAACACTCGATAAGATATTATCATTATAACTTTCTATCAATCCAGCTAAAAACCAATATCCCAGAAAACCATAGATAAATATTGTCACGCCTATATTCAAACGCTTGAAATATAGGCGTGATTTTTCAGAATAATAGTGATCAAAAAAATCAAGGCTAATATGACTTTGATGTAATTGACAGTAAGGAAAAAAAAGTAAGACGCAATCCGCAACAACGAGATACACAAAATCTTCATATCCAGGGAGGCCCTCAACGTTTAATCCCAATGAACGAATCATCAAATCGACACTAAAAATAACAATATTTACTGAAGTTAAGACAACAACGCATAATAAACCGTATCCTCCTAAAATACACAATTTATTGCATAAAGTATGGAGAAAATTATTAATTTGAAGAAAAATATTAGCTGTATATAGTGAGTTCATTGTATGTCTTGTGTGAAAACTCAGCAAAATCTACTAACTTGCTAGGTTAGTGTTATTTTTTGTATAAATTGTGCTTGACAATATTTTACTTTAAAGATATAAGCAAACATTATTTTGAATCAATAGTTTTTAAGATCGTTAAGGGGTTTTGTTAGATTTCAGTTTGATGTGTTGTCGCTTTTCGCTTTCACAATGATGTAATCTTATGATAAATAAAAATACTTTTGTAAGCAATACTTTCCTGTATTTGTGCTGTTAATGTGCATTTTTAGGATATTTTTGCGTATTGTGTATTTTTTGGAGATTAGTATTTTCCTTTGTGAAAGTCCCAGCTATATTATTTATTCAAAATAAATCTTCTAGTTTTTTAATTTACCATGATAAGATAGCATAAACTGTGACTGTGACTGTACCTGTTCGTGAATACAGTTGGCTGTACAGATGTTTTTATCAACCACGTAGCAATCAAGACACTCAAAACATTACGGTTTAGCAAAATCATAATTGCATAGGGATGAGGGAGCATGTTTATAAGACGGCTAGATGAGGTTGAAAAGACTCCCTTTTTTGTAGATTGGGGAAATGGTACAAGCCATCGTTTGTTAACTGTGGGCGATAATATGGGTTTCACTATATGTCATACGATAGTTAGGCCGCACACAGAATCACTACTAGAGTATACCAATTTTTTGGAGGCTTGTTATTGTATTGGAGGAAGTGCCGAGATAGAGGATATGGATAACAACATTCATACAATTAAACCTGGGGATATGTACGCATTGGATAAGCATGATAAACACTATCTTAGAACTAAAGAAGAGGAGTGCGTTTTAGTGAGTGTTTTTAATCCAGCCCTGAAAGGTACGGAGAAGCATGATATTAATAATCCAAACGGTTCAGGATATTAGAGTTTGCGAAAAGAAAAAAAGGGCAGAGCAGTAAGTGGGGCATGGTTGTATAAGTTGAGTTCTATGGTGTAAGAAAATCGGTGGTTATGTAGGGCAAGGATTAAATGGGGCAAGGATTAAATAGGGTAAGTAAGGATAACTCATGTGGGTCACGTTTACGTAGAGGTAAATATATTAAAAAAATAATTTAAAAATAGAAATTTAATGAAGAAAATAATTTAATGAAGAAAATAATTTAAGGAATAAAATAATGACATCAAAAGGAAAATTTCAAGACTTTTTATTATCAATGGGAAATTTTGAATCGGGTATTGATCTTACGCGCCTCAAGCAAGGTAATCTATCGGATTTTCAATTTACGCTGTGGGCTGGAGAAGCATGGACACAGTTTAAGCACGATCATCCTGTCACAGATCCGCAATATACACATACACCATGGTTGGATCCTAGCTGGGATTTGAATGATAGTGATTTTGCGAATGATTGGTATGATTTGCAATGTATGTCAATTAACTCTTTGGGATTTTCTGGGCGCTACCAAGCTGGAGAGCAATTGTCTATAGATCTTGGTTATTATCAAGATGATTCTTACTATGGAGTAGGAGAGGGTACTAATTTATGGGATGGTACTTGGACGGGTAAAAATGGTGTCAATAGTTATGATGATTTTAGAACGCTCAAACTATTTTTAGAAACCGATGATGTACGGCTTAAATTTATTCGCTCTACGGAAGTTACAGACACAAATAGCGAAAATTATGGAAAACATGAAGTTCATATTCAAGATGTATATATTCTTGAGGCTTTTGCATATAATTTATCGGTTATTCAGAACGAACTGAATCTCGCAGGTAGAACCTTTGCGGATTATTTTTCTGATAGTAATCCCGCTACTTTTACACATGAAGGGCAAACCGTTGAATGGTCACTGACAGGGCTACTTGCCGCGGCTCATTTAAGAGGTGCTTGGGGTGCTTCTCTATTTTTCGTTAAAGGACAAGCGTCAAATGATGAGAATGGTACGAGTAACGCTTATTATGCTGAAAAATTTGGCGGATATAATGATGATTATACAACAGGTGTAGAAATGACATCTGATGAAATTATAGCCCTTATTGAAGAATTGAAGCCTTTATACACTGGAAGTGCGTTTGGTGGTGGTTCATCTGCTGTCGGCGGTGGGGATTTTTTGATTGCTTGGGTTGCAGGAACACATGAAGAAGATCTAACACAAGATTCCCGTGTTGTTAGAGACGAAAACGACAATGTTACTGCAGTCAACTTAACATTTAATCTTGATAATCGTTTTGCTGCAAAGGATATTGTAGTTAGAGATGATGATCAAGGGAATCTCAATATTGTTGTACTCAATTATGTAGGAGCTGATTGGGCAATTTATAAATTTACGGGTATTAGTATAAACGATCTTACGATTGATAATTTTGCAAATTTAGGTGATGCAAGAAGTAAAATTGTTAGTAATTTAGGTGGAACGGACCAAGATAGTTCAGGAGATGGCGGTTCAAACGATGGCGGTTCAAACGATGACGGTTCTAATACCCAACTAGTGGATGTCGTTGAAATTTTTTGGGCATGGGGGTCGCATAAAACTATTTCGAGCTTTGATTTAGGAACATCCGTTATTGATTTGAATGCTTTATTTGATATTCAACATGTACGCCTTCGTGTAGATGGGACATCAACGGTTATTGAGGTTTATTCTCCTGGCATTGAAGAGCCAACTCAAAGTGTTACACTAGAAAGTACTGCTGAAAATGGTGTCACAAGTTTGACGCAAAGTAATTTTGTTTTAGCAGGTTTAGGAAATGTAGCTAATTATATGGATGACTTTTTAGCGGGTGTAGATTTAACAACTGCAACTCCCCAAGGTGGTAGTTCTGAGCCTGCATTAGATATTCCCTCTGAGATACCAGATGAAAGAGGTGATTTTGCTGAGTTTCTTTTCACATTACGTTCGTTTGAATCAGGAATTGATTTCGGACGCTTAAAAATAGGACAAATATCACCGTATCAATTTGATTCATGGTTAGGTGATTTTTGGGAGCCAATTATAGGCACAAAAGCTGATCATTGGGAACAGTTTAAGGCGAAATATCCATCCACTTCCTATCCAAGTCAACCATGGAAGGACGAAACAATATGGAATTTAGACGATCCAGAATTTAAGTGGGATTGGGAAGCTTTACAGCGTAAGAGTGCTAATTCTCTTGGATTTGTCGGTATTCAAGCAGGTGAGGCTGTGTCTATTGATACTGGTTACTATGAGGATGATATTTATTATCTCGGCGGTGGAGATACCAATACGTGGGATGGAACATGGACCGGTAAGAATGGGATCAATAGTATACATGATTTAGTAGGCAAATATGTATATATTGAAGGAACAGATGAACGTTTGAAATTTATTCGTAATCGTGAAATTACTGATCAGTCAGATAGTAACTATGGTAAGTTTATGGTGCATGTTCAAGATCTATTTATTCTTGATGTGTTTGGCTTTAATCTTTCCATTATTGAAGGAAAATTGAAAGGTGTTGGTAAGACATTAGAAGATTTCTTTGGAATGAAAACCAGCTATCAATTGCCTAAAGTTGCACAAGATTTAGGTGATGGTACTACGGGTGATCAGGCTTCTGTTGTATGGTCTTTATCGGGTCTACTTGCAGCGGCACATTTACGCGGTGCATGGGGTGCGGGTGATCTGCTTATTAAAGGCGCGGTTACGTCAGATGAAAATGGAACAAACATTACTTACTATGCCAAGAAATTTGGTAATTTCTTTAATAACCTTGAAGCTGGTGTCATTGACAATGGCGATGGCATAAGTCAAGATGAAGTTGACGCCTATGCTGCAGCACAATATGATATAGCCAAGCAGTTAATATCTATCTACAGAAGTGATTCTATTGACACAACTACCGATACAAAGGAAAGCATTGACCTTGTATTTGACGGCGAAGGAATTGCCTATGTTGATAAGTTTGATTTAGATGATGACGTTATAAAATTTGCTAAACTTGGGCGTGCAGATGTTGAATTTTTTAAAACAGTAGCTACAAATGATTTTGTTATAGGGCTAAAAAATTCTGGTGGTGAAGTTTTAAAATATTATATTTTTAACAACATTGAGGCAACGCAAAGCAACTTGGATAAATTAGTCCAACAGTTTCAGGCCCAATGGAGTTTAACAAACATTGATGAAGCATCTCTAGCGTCTCTTGATGTCGCAACATTATCATCATCCATTACCCAAACTAATCTTGCAGGTTCTGCAGGTAAAGAAGATGTAGATAGTGGAGAAGTACTTGGAAATTACATTGTAAAAATTCATGGTTATGAAGACAAGGTCGTTGAAAATGCAGAGTTTGATCTTACACAAAGTGGTAAGAAGATTGATTTAAGCGTTTTTACTGCAGATGATATAGAGCTTGGTCTGCGCGATATTGGTGGGACTAGTTATTTAGTCGTTGCTGTTAAAAACATCTTAGGAAACATTGTTCAAAGTGTAACATTTAAAAGTGTTGACGCAACACAGATAAGTAATCTGGATGCTTCGAAATTTGAAGATGTTATTTATAAAGATGGAACAAAATTTGATTTTGAAGCTGCTTTGACAAATATACAGACTATAAGTTTGCCAACATATCCAAGCGACAATCCTTTTGCAGCTTCCAGAACAGTAGCTGCTGGAGAAACAGTTGATATTTTGTGGAGTTGGGGTCGCGATGAAGTTATACAGAATTTTGATGTTGAAACAGGTTATATTGATTTTAAAAATCTCTTTACACAAGATCACATATCAATTTCCAATGTAGTAGTTACTTTACCAGATTTAACAACACGTACAGATACGGTAATTAATGTTATTTGGCCTGAAGAGATCAACTCTGCAAGCGGTGGTGTTCAGGCAAAAGTAACACTGGAAGGGGTTTCCGTTACTGATTTACATCTGTATAATTTTATTAATACTGGGACCGTTGACAATGTCATTAAAGCAGCTTTACTAAATTTAGAACCTGCCGTTTATATCAAGAACGCTATTAAAGGAAACACTGAATTACCTGATACGGGTACTCCTAGTGTAGTGGAGTCTCAATCAAAAGATCAGTTTATGCAAGATTTACTGGCTAAGCAAACAGGTTTAGATTGGCAAGCGTATCAAGATGGTGAAAAAGACGCATCTTCAATGATAGCAATTGTTGGTCAAGCAAATTGGGATGCTTATATAAATGGGCAAAAAACATGGCTAGATATGCAATTAGATGTAACATATAGAGGCGCAAACGGTGATAGTAAGGGATTTGGTATTACAGCAGAGGATTTAGAATATTATGGCTATGTAGATTTCCCTTCTGGCATCGATAAAACGTATAGTGTCTTAGATACAAGTGAGGGAGATAATTACTATATTGGGAGTAAAATTTCAGATGCAGAGGAAGCATTTAATGTCGGATTGAAGAAGGCTTTTCATCTTATGTTAGAGGGCCTAAATTCAACGGATCAGGAAATAAGTAGTTTCTTGCGTGTTTTTGATTCATCAAATGTTCCTGTTACAGTTTCAGGCTTAATTGCTGGAATACTTATACATGGCTATAAATCCTATGAAGATTTTTTAACTCATGCTTTAACGGACATAAATTCAGTTGAACAAGGATTTTTGGCTGATATCATAGCCTATAGTAATTATATTGTTGATGATAATAATGTTAGTGTTGGTGCTGATGCAGGCGCGTATGCAAATAAACAAATGCATGAGGTTATCGCATATCTAGAGTTGGGTGAGGAGGAAGATCAGCATACAGAATTTGCTAATGTATCCCAAGCGGCAAAGAGAAATTTTGTGGTTCGTATTGAAGAATTAATGCAATTAGATAATCTTGTTATTATGGAACGCACTAATGATGGTAAAAAGGACACGATTATCGGTCTTAAAAACGCGAATGATGAAACTAAATTATCGCAATCTGTAACCGTTAGAGATTTTGCGGCTTCTTATTTGACGATGTCACATTTTATTCTTGCGGCTTCGGCACAACAAGAAGATACGCAGAAACTGGAAACAGTCCTTGCCAATATTGTTGTATTGCAAGATAGTGGCGAGGGTTCTAGCCCACAAAAAGTAGTAAAATTTGATTGGTCATGGGGGAATTACGAAACCAAAACCTTATCAGCCGATGATGTTATTGATTTTGGTTGGAACTTTGCTAAAGATAATCTGCAGATAAGTTACGATAAGGACAATTTACAACTTGTAATTGAGGTCGTTAATAATAATCAAAGACAAACCTTTAATTTAATGCAAGAATTAAAAGCAAGTAACTTCAACACCGAAAATACAGAACTTAGTAGTTATATAAATGATGTGATTAATGGGAATGTTGATACTGATAGTACAACGACTTTTGTTGAAAAAAGTATGTTTGCAGAAAGAACTGATGATATTCGCATAGAATGGAATTGGAACGCTGATGAACAAGTTAATTTTGATCCTGCAACGCAGGTGATAAATTTTCATTGGTTTACAAAGGATTCAGTTGAGATAAGCTATGATGAAGATCAAAATGCCTTGTTAATTGCCATTCCAACTAATAAACAGAACTATACTTTTCTCTTAAAAGAATCTGATAGTGTGTATGATTTGTCGGTGGCTACGGATTCAGTGTCTGATGCTAGTATTATTGCGTTCAACCCGTATTTAGCACAACATATTGCCGATACAATCGCAGCTTATACAGGGAAAAGTGCACAAAGCTATATTAAGACAGTCATAGGTTTCCGCAGAAGCTTTGATTCTACCATGGATGTGGCGGATAAATTGGGAGAAACATCTCAAAATTTTGAAGTAAATGAAGGTGACGGTGATCAAACACAGGATGATATTAATAATATCATTTCCGATCCTGATAATTTATTAGGGTAATTTTTATATTGGTATAATTTTTGCAATACTAGGTTAAGTCCTACTGTATTATAGCATAACGACTTTTGATATGATAAGGTCGTTATGCTTGGTGTATAGTGTTGTGTTATTGTAAAAGCTAAATTATGTTTAAAGAATATTTTAACAATGAATATAAAGATAACCATACCTTTCAATTGGTTAGACAAGCTTTAAAGAATGCCATATTCTCAGTATTGTTTATTAGTCTCTTTGTTAATCTTCTTGTTTTAGCAGGCCCCATATACTCTTTACAAGTTTTTGATCGCGTATTGACTAGCTCTAGCTACGATACGCTCATGATTCTTACCGCAATGGTACTTATTGCCCATATTGCCCTACAGCTACTTGAGAGTGTAAGGGCCGTTATTATGGTACGAGTTGGTCATTGGTTACAAAGGAAACTTGGAAGTATCTTTTTATATTCCTCTTTACATTATTCACTACAAAAACCCGACATAAATATTTTAAACGACTTAACGACTGTTAGTTCTTTTATTGGTGGTAAGGGTTGCATAGCTATGATTGATATTCCTTGGTCAATTATATTTCTTATTGTTTTATGGCTATTGCATCCATACCTTGCTTTGCTAGCGTTAGTTGCTATTATTATTTTGACAATATTGACGATTATAACACGTATCATAAATAAAAATGAGGTATTGGCCACTAATGTAAAAAAAAGGCATGCTCTAAATTTAGCCAATGATTATGCACGTGCGGCCCCTGCTATTATTGGAATGGGTATGCAAAAAAATGTTATTCATAATTGGAATAAACGCTGGAACGAAGCATTGCAAACACAGTCGCATGAAAAAAATACTTATATAAGTAATGTTTCTCGTTTTTTTCGTCAAATTAGCCAAGTTTTGGCTGTAACATTGGCGGCATATCTTGTGTTAAAAGGTGAACTTACAGCTGGCAGTATGTTAGCAGGAACAATATTAATGGCACGTTGCCTTGCACCTATTGATCAAGTTATTGCACATTGGTCACCCATGCTTGAGGCACAAGAAGCTTACAAAAAAATATGCATATATTTATCAGAAAATGTTGAAGAAAAACGCACGAATCTACCAGCACCTTCAGGAAGGATTACAGCACATAATTTAAATTATACAGTAGAGGGCCAAGAGCAACCGTTATTTTATAATGAAGCGTTTTTTATTGAAAGTGGTGAATTGGTATTAATAACAGCGCCATCAGGAGTTGGAAAAAGCACACTGTGTCGTATGATTGTTGGGGCTGTGAAACCAAGATTAGGTTCTGTTCGTATAGACGGAGTTGATAGCTATGATTGGGCAAAAGGGAATTTGGGAAGCTTTATAGGCTATATGCCTCAGGAGGTTATGCTACTACCTGGCACAATTAAAGAGAATATTGAACGTTTTTCAGATGCCCCAGATGCAGAAGTTATCAAGGCCGCACAAAAAGCAGGTGCACATGAACTCATTTTACAATTTGAGCACAATTATGATACATTTGTAGACCCCTCAACAGCAAAGCTCTCAGGGGGACAAAGACAAAGGATTGGTTTAGCACGGGCATTGTTTGGAGATCCTCGGATAGTTGTTTTGGATGAGCCTTTTTCACATTTAGATCAAGCGGGTATCGTTGCTTTAAAAAAATGCATTGCCATTTTAAAACAAGAAGGCGTTACTATAATTGTCGTAAGCCATGAGATTATTCGTATTTTTCAACCAGATCGTATTCTACAAATTCGTGACGGTATAATTTACGATATGCCACAAAATAAAAAAATTCCGACAGATATTAAAACAATTACAAAAAAGAAAACAATATCTTAGAAAAGACTGATTTATATTAATATGCAAAAAATTGACTTTTCACAGCTTATTAATTCAAAGAAAACGGAGGAAACTGTAAACGATCATTTACGTTCCCCCTTTCGTTATGGTCTTATCATTATACTTATTTTTTTTGTAGGATTTATAGGTTGGATGGCTTACGCTCCTCTAAATAGCGCTGTTATTGCTATAGGTAAGATAGAAGCGAAAGGAAAAAATGCACACGTTCAGCACCTTGAAGGGGGTATTGTATCAAAAATTTACGTTATAGAAGGTACACATGTTAAAAAAGGGCAGATCTTAGCAGAAATAAGAAATAATAAGACCCTTTCTCAATTGAAAAGATTTATACTGGAAAAAAACATTATACAACTTAATATCTCACGTATTGTTGCTGAGATTGCAGAAAAAAATCATCTAGAATACGCATTGTCTAATCTCACTGATTTAGAAGCTAAAGCTAGAAGTGAAATACAAATTATTATTGATACAGAGCAGCAGTTTTTAAATGAAAATATTGCTCTCTTGAAGTCTGAAAGAGCTTTGTATGCAACGCAAATTAGAGAAAAAAGAGTTGAAATGCAAACACTCCAGCAATCTATAAAAAGTGCCAAAATACAGGAAAAATTACTCTTACAGCAATTCAATGATTATAAAAACCTTGTCAATAAAAAACTTCTACCCTACTCTCAGTTACGCCAATCAGAGATAAATTTGGCAGAGTATAATTCAAGAAATGTTGAAATGCTGGGTAGGCTTAATATCATAAAAGAACAACTAATACGCATGCAACAAGAAAGGCACAGAGTTGAAAGAAAAAGACGAGTAGAACTTACGGCAAGTTTACGTAAATCAAAGAAAGAACTGGCCTCTATTGAAAAAGAATTAACATCAATTAAGGATACTGTTGATCGTATGGATTTAAGAGCGCCAATAGATGGCTATATCATTAATAGTCAACTTAAAAATGTTGGTGATACTATAAGAGGAACGGAAATTATTATGGAAATAGTTCCAAGTGAGGAACAATTTTTGATTCGTGCGCGCATAACGCCTAATGATATTGATCAGGTTCATACTGGCCTTAAAACGGAGATCATTCTTTCTGCATTTAGTCGACGTTTTACACAAAAATTAGAAGGAGAAGTGATTAGCATTTCAGCCGATCGTAAAGTAGACAGAAACACAGGAGAAAATTACTTTGAAGTTGATGTTAAATTGCCCGATTTACATATGCAGCGCAATGCAAATGATAAAAAGGATATTTTTATATTGCCAGGAATGCCTGTTGAAGTCGTAATTTTAACTGAAGAAAAGACTGTTCTTGAATATATTTTAGATCCATTGCTTAAATCTTTGCAACAAGGTCTAAGAGAGACTTAGTATAACATGTTGTATTAAATTGGGACAAATATACCGATATGTATATGTTTCATTTTGAGAATTTTATGCTGTTAGTCCTATTATTAGACATAATGGGTGTATGAAAATCCTATTATAAAGTTGGTATGCTTATTGCTACATTGTTTTTACAGTCGTAATAATAATGGAGTATACTATGTCAATTTTTTCTTTTCGTTTTTGGGTTATTGTTTTTGTAATTGCCAATTATTCCTCTGTTACTTCTTACGCTGCAGAAAAAGGGGTTGTTTTACCAAAATCGTCAGAAGCATTAAGTTTTTTAGGACAATTTCTAGCTAATGCCCATAAATTTATAACGGTTTTCTTGGGTTAATCAAAGTTTTTTAAGCATGGCCTATTGTAATATATAATTACATATATAATTTACTTATAAACACCATTTTATATGGTGTTTTTTTTGTTATTATGTGGACAAAGTAAGAACATTTATATATTCTAAAAACGAGATTAGCGTCCACAATTAATTTAATACGGAAATATATTGCATTTGATCAATGTATAAAACCATAATCAATGCTCTAAATTGGTGTCTATATATAAATAAAAAATCTTGTAAAACTCATTTAGCGAATGCATTATGCTGACAACACACATAGTTGCCTTAAGAGATATTGCACAAACATATGATAAGGCTTCGAAACCAGTTTTACTTATTGATATTCTTACTGGAACCATAATGTGGGGGAATAGAGCTGCCCTTAATTTCTTTTATTTTCATAATATAAGTACATTGAATGGTCAGCAGATCGCCTTCTCAACCTCACTGTATAGAAATCTTTTTTTAATTTACCGTATTTTTAAAAATGATGATACCGTTATACAAAATGATGTATTAGATTTTTCGTGCCTTTTTAACACGTCAAAAAGACACGGTATAATTAACGGTACACATTATGATATAGACATACAAAAAATATATACGGCAATACGTTGTTGGCAGCTTATTGATGGTACGGAAGTTCTAGAACTCGTTTTAGATGTTTTAAAACAGCCAGAAGATATTGAGAGTGAGCAAAATCTTAATTCGAATATTGTGAAAAAAAATGCAGTATTGTCTAATTCTCTTTTTCAAGAAATTACAAAAAATATACCTAAGATATTTATGCTATTTGATAACACAGGTAGGTGCATTTATCTTAGCAAGCAAGTAACTGAACGTCTTGCAATGGAAAAAGAACAAAATATATCACTCTCAGACATCATACCTGACACGAAAATACAAGATATCAATTTTCAACGAAAATATACCACCTACCTTCCTTTACAATCGCAAAAAACAGCACGGTTTTCAGTTGAATTTAGTCAAATAAATCATGACGAAACGCATTATATCCTTGCCATAATGGATGATGTTGAGCATTTTCTTCATATGCGTGATCTTTTAGAAAAAGAAATTGATATGCTAAAAAGTAAGCTGGATCTTTTCGCTGTTTTTTCATGGCAGTGTACTTTGGAAGGACGCTTTGAGCGCATAGAAGTTAATGAGCGTATGATTACTATTGATAGTGATAATTTGTTTAAAAAAACACCTAAAGAGTGGAAAGAGCAGGATATCCTTATAGGAGATAATGGTTTTGATACAATTTTTAAAAATAAATTGAGTTTTTGGAAGCAAGAATGTGTATTGAAGTTACCAGAAATAAAAGAGGGGATTGCTAACACTAAAAAAATGTATTCACTCACTTTTTTTGGAAAAAAAATGAAGTATATGCATATGAGACCTGAAACAGGATTAAATCAATATTATGTGGGTGTTGCTGTACTGAATACGATTTTTAATGATGATTATGATTGTGAGGTGTATTCTGATGATCATGAGGAATGTAAGGTAACTGAATTAACCAGTGCAACAATAATAAATGATGAGGAGAATAATCAGGATGCACACAATTTGTTACCAAGACAAAACATGCACGATATTCTTTTAACTATCAAAAAAGAACTAGAAATATCTATAGATGATGAAGTGAAAGAAGAAACTTACCAAGAAGAAGAAACTGTAAACAAAGTACAAACACAAACGCAGACAAATCAGTATAATGATCAGTATAAGACAGACAATATAATTGATCATACTGCAGAAAAGAATGAGGTCAAAAATGGTGGTAGTGATCTTAAAACTAAGTTGGATAAGAATTTCTTTATAAATAATCAGCAAATGCATGATTTAGGCAATTTGATAAATCAAATGACCATTTTTGTCGATCTATATAATAATGGTGAAGTTGAGAAATTTGATAATAAACAAAAGCAAAGTATGGAAGAGTGTACAAAAAATCTTGTACAATTACTAAAGACTTTTAGACAACAAAGTGATTCACAAAATAAAAAAATAGAACCCTTTTCAATAACAGATACTGCAAACGAAAGCAGACAATTACCCATCGTTAAAGACCCAGCTAACATCAAAAAAGATAAAGAAGCTGGTAGTGTAAACGTTATTTCTTTAGTGCATTATATAGTGAACGAACTTAAGAAGGTCGCAAAGAAAAAGCAAGTAATTCTCAGGCTGATTACCACGAATCAAGAGCTAATCACGCATGTTAGTCTTTTAGAGGAAAGAGCACATGATTTTAGGCAAGCTTTTGTAGAATTAATGTATTACCGTATGAAAAAATGTCTTCCAAATAGTATGATTATGATTTCTGTACATCGTTTAGTGCAAAATGAAATGCATATAATCATTAAGGATAATGGAGAGATTTTAGAGAATTTTTCTTTACAGGATAAGGATAAAGTAAGCAACGATGCGTATAATCGTGATTCTTTTGATACCGTTGAAGTAGGCGTGGTGCATAATCTATTCAAGAGGTGTAATGCAATCTTATCTATTAAAGCAAAAGAGAATTCTGCTACGGAAACCCATATTATATTGCCGTTACAAGAGTAAACTTTTATATTATTTTTGCGAAGATCCAATCATATATGACATATTGTTAATGTAGTTTTTGTAAGCGGGCAATAAAAAATCCTTCCATACCCTCTAAGAGATCGACATCTTCTTTATGTGCGATACTGTTTGGGGGTAAGTCAAAACGCATAAAAGGCATTGTTCTGATACAGCCATTATTATTTATAAAATGTTTTTGATTATGTATTTCCAGTGCGTTGATTGGAGATAGACAAAAATTTTTATGGGTTGCAATAAATTTTTCAATCCGTTCTTCCGCTTCTTCTGCCTCAATGGAGCAAACAGCATAAATCATATAACCATTTGGTTTTACCATAAGACTTGCACTTTCTAATATCTCTTTTTGACAATAGTTATTAAGATTATCTTTTGTCTTCTTCAACCATGGAATTTCAGGATTTTTTCGTAATGTACCTGTAGCAGAACATGGAGCATCTATGATTACATAATCATATTGATTCTTACTTTCTTTTTGCCATTTTATGATATCCTGCGTAATAACTGTAACTTTATCTTTTATTTTCATTCGATTAAGATTCTCTATGAGTTTTTTAACTCTCCCTTCGTTCTTGTCAATCGCTGTTACAAAAGCGTTTTTTAAGGCAAGTATTATGGTTTTCCCACCTGGAGCTGCACCAATATCTAATACATACTTATTCGAGAGGTTGTCTGGAAGTATATGTGAAATTAAATAAGATGCAGCACTTTGTACGAAAAACTCTCCTTGATCATAGCCTGGTAAAGTTACAATAGGCACGTTGATATCGCGCAATCTAATGGAGGCGGTAGGAAGCCTATAGGCATTTAATTGCTTTATTCGTTCTTCATTCGGAGGTATAACAAAGGTTAAATCCTTATATGGTGGCTTAAGATAAAATTTAGCAATATTTTGAGCTGCGATATCACCGTAAAGATTTGTATAACGTTCATATAAAAAGTGAGGTAATATATTGTCTAAGGATTCTGTTATATGCTCAAACGATAATTTTTGCCTTTCTATTTGGCGCAAAATAGCATTAGTTAGAGCTGAGAGATGTTTAAATTGGCTTTTTTTGACAATATTTACGAGTGTATGTATGGTCGCATAAGCGGGTATATTAAAATGTATCAACTCACAACAACCAAGCGTGAGTACATCTAAAACAAAGCTTTCTTTTGGTCGTAAAGCTTTTTTTAAATAGCCACTTATGATTTGCCGATACTGTCTTTGACGACGTATCAACATTAATAATAAGGCATAACACAATTTTTTTTCTTCTATAGTTGTGTGTGCAAATTTAGTTACATAAGTTTTTTCAAAAACTTCATCTAGGCGTTTATTTTTACGTATCACTGCGTCATAGGTATCTAAAACAACGATCCGACTTCTCATGGCCGATTCATTGATTAATGATGGTGAGTTATGACGAAAACTACATACTTTAGGCATTACAGCTTCTCGTACTGAAATTATAGAAAAATAGATACATGCTTACCCTTTTCCCAATTAGGTATCTTTCTGGTTAATAGCAATTATAAAAAAGGGAAAGCAACAAGACTACCTAAAAAATAAGTAACATTATATAAATGTTACAGCTGTATTCTCACATAAGAGAATACAGCTGCATATAATATAAGTATTGGTTTTATTTCCCGTAAAGATATTCAGGTAACCACAATACAATTTCTGGAAAAATAAATATCAAAGCAAGGCCAACCAATTGCAAGACCATGAATTGCATCATGCCTAGATAAATATCACGCAATGGCCATTCTGGAACAACCCCCTTGAGGAAGTAGGCCGAGAGAGCCACAGGTGGTGACAGCCAAGCCGTTTGAAGATTTACTGCTACCAGTATACCAAACCAAGTAAGGTTAACATCCATTTGCACCAAGAGTGGTACTAAAATGGGAACAATAATTAAAACTATTGGTACCCATTCTAAGGGCCATCCTAGTAGAAAAATTAAAGCCATAATAGCAATTAAAATAACCGTCTTAGATAATTCTAAATCTAAAAGAATTTCAGTTAGCATCATTGGGGTACCAAGACGTGAAAACACGGCTCCAAAAAAATTAGATGCAGCAACAAGTAATAAGATAAGAGCGGATATTTCCAACGTTTTTATTAAGGCCTCTTGAAAATGTGACCAATTAAGCTTGCGATAAGCATATGTAAGTACCAATGAACCTAACGCACCGGAGCCAGCTGCTTCGGTAGGCGTTGCAAAACCTAATAAAATAGCACCTAAGGCAGAAAATACTAATGCTGCTGGCGGAACCAATCCTAAAAAAAACTCCTTCCATAAATATTTTTTATCGCTAATCTGTAATTCTTTTTTTAGCGGTGGACCTAACAGAGGATTAATATTACAGCGTATTAAGGTGTAACCAATATAAATTAAGGCTAGAGCAATACCTGGCACTATGGCAGCTGCAAAAAGATCTGTTACAGGAACTTCAAGTACTGGACCAAGAACAACCAACATAATAGAAGGAGGGATTAATATACCTAAGGTTCCCCCTGCTGTAATTGAACCTGCGGCTAATTTTATATCATAACCTGATTGATTCATCGTTTTTGCGGCCATAATACCTAATATGGTTACCGATGCTCCTACAATACCTGTAGCGGCTGCAAAAATTGTAGAAACAAAGAGAACGGCGATATAAAGGGAACCACGCAAATTTGCCAACAATAGCTGAATAGCTTTAAACAATCTTTCCATAAGCCCCGCTTGTTCCATCATAATACCCATGAAAACAAACAATGGTACGGCTGCTAGCGTTTGGTTTGTCATCGTATCAAACACTTGATATGTTAAAAGATGAAAAACTAGATCACCGAAACCAAGATAACCAAAAACTAGTCCAAGAAAGAGTAGTGTGAAAGAAATAGGAAAGCCGATAAAAATTGCAAACAGCATTCCTGATATCATAATAATGCCAATTATTTCTGGGGTCATACGGGCCACCTTCCACGCGTTGCAGCGTAATATGATTTGAGTGTTTCTGAAAATCCCTGGATACACAACAATAATACACTTATTGCTAATACAGATTTTAGCGGCCAAATAATTGGTAGCCACGCCGTATCAGCAATTTTTTCGTTGCGTAGGATCGATTCATAAGCAAATTCAGACGAAAAATAAAAAAAAGTTAACATAGCAGGTAAATATAAAATCAAATATAATACAAAATCTATGATACCTTGTGTTCGTTCAGATAGTGTACGGTATAAGAAATCGGCTCTAATATGCACACCTCGTGATAAAGCGTAAGCGGAGCCTAACATAAACAAGGCGCCATAAAACATGCGGCTAATATCAAAAGCCCATAAGGTTGGAGCTACAAAGAATTTGCGTACAAATATTTCATAGCACATTGATAAGAAGATGGGCACAAGCAGAAAACTTACAAGATAGCCACATTTATAAGAAAAAGTATCAATGTTTCGAATGAGCCATTGCATATAAGCAGGCATATCATCAGGCAGATTATCTAAAGATCCAATACGTCTCTCTGCTATCATCTCGTCACTTATATCAAGATTTCCTATGAGATCATCTTCTGGAGAACTTGATGGAGGGGTGTTTGTGTTCATAAGGATATTTTTTAAAGATTACTAATAATTAAAAATGTATAGGCTTGGTATATATATTACCAAGCCTATACAAAGTTACAGATTATTTTTTTAATAATTGTTTAGCGTAAGCCATGCCAAGATTTGCATTAGACATTTGCGCACCAGACCAAAATGGAACGGCAGTGCCTGCAAATTTCTTTTGTGAATCCCAGACTTTTTTGAAAAATGCATTTTCAGCGGCATTTTTCTCAAGACTTTTGTTTGCTGCATTCATATATTCAGAAAAGTAATCAGCAGGTGTATCATGTAATTGAACACCATCTTCTTCAACAAGCTTTTTAAGTGCAATACCATTTTCGTTAATACGATATGCCATTGATTTCATTAAAGAAGCGTTTGCAGCAACTTGAATAGCTTTTTGTTGTAGAGGAGTTAATGATCTCCATACTTTTCCGTTAATATACATATCAGCATTCACCACGACTTGGTGAAGTCCTTGCAGATAATAATGCTTGAGTACTTTTTGCATACCAAAAACTCTATCGGGTTTTGGACAACACCATTCAGCGGCATCAATTGTACCCTTTTCCAATGCGGGAAGAATATCACCACCACCCATTGCAACGGCGGCTACACCAATGTCATTATAGGTTTGTCCAGGAATGCCTGGAGGTGCCCGAAAACGATATTTGCGAAAATCATCCATAGAATTAATGGGTTCTTTAAACCAACCAAGAGCTTCTGGTCCTACTGGTTGAAGCATGAAACCAACAACGTCCATGTTCATTTCTTTCCACAATTCGTCATACAATTCTTTTCCACCACCATAGAGGAACCAAGACATAAAGGCGATATTGTCTAAGCCAACTCCAGCACCAGCTACAGGCGAACCGAAAAGCATTGCGGCAGGATGAATACCTGACCAATAATGCGTCCATGCGAATCCGCCTTCTACAAGACCTTTATCAACGGCTGTAAGAATTTCATTTTTGCTAACAACAGCACCAGCGGGAAGAATTTCAAATTCTACCTCACCATTTGTTAAGTCGGAAACATCTTTTGCAAAATCTTTCAACATAACAACTTCATCAGCGGTTGTAGGAATAACCGATTGAACGCGTATTTTTTTCTTTGCTTCAACCGAGTCTAGCGATGCAGTAAACATCACTACAGCAAGCATAAGTACTATGCATTGCATAAATTTTTGATATAATGATATCATATTTTACTCCTTAAGTTATTATTCATTGTTTTTCCCTCTTTTACAGCTTTGGGTTTTGCTGCTCTCCCAGTAATGTTTACTGTTCTAAGACGATATTACTACAGTCTATACTAAAAATACAGTTTTTCATACTTTTTTCTTTTTTTACAATTGTTGCAGTGTGCTTGTTCATAAATGTCTACAAGTTTATAGTTCATTTGCTAAAATCATATCGGCGGCTTTCTCAGCTATCATAATTGTGGGGGCGTTTGTATTCCCTGAAATGAGTGTAGGCATGATAGATGCATCAACGACACGTAAATTTTTTAATCCATGTACGCGTAATTTACTATTAACAACTGCATTTTTATCATGTCCCATTTTACAGGTGCCTGCAGGATGATATATAGTTGTTGAGCGATTGCGTACCCATTCTAAAACATCCTCAAATGATTGTGCTTGATCACCGGGTTCGTATTCTTCTTTAATCATGTCTTTGATGGCTGGTTGTGTAACGATATCTCGAGCTTTAATAACTGCCTCAACGGCCGTTTTTCTATCAAGCTCTTCTGAAAGGTAACGAGGTTGGATGTCGGGATAATGTTCTGGGTTATCACTATTAATGTGTACAAACCCACGGCTTTGGGGACGTAATTGACATACCGAAGATGTAAATGCTGCAAATGGATGCAAATCTTCACCTGGGGCCTCTGTGCTTAAAGGTTGTATGTGGAATTGTATATCTGGTCGATTTGGTGAAAGAGGTGTAGAGGCAAAGACACCGACCTGACTTACACCCATAGCCATAGGACCTTTACGCTTTAGAAAATATTCTAAACCAATACCCATTTTCAAAAAGGGATTATTTACTGTATTGTTGAGCGTTTTACAATGAGTCTTATGAACAAGACGTATTTGAAGATGATCTTGCAAATTTTCTCCGACTCCAGCCATATGATAATGACATTTTATACCATGTTTTTCCAGAATATTTTTGTTACCTATTCCCGAAATTTCAAGAAGTTGTGGGGAAGAAATAGCCCCAGCACATAGAATTACCTCTCGCCTTGCTTGTATGGTTTGCTTACGTTTTTTGATGATAACATCAACCTGTGTTATTTTGTTTTCATCAGTATCAATGTGTAATTTTGTTGCCTGTGCACGCGTTAATATCGTGAGATTAGAACGATTGCGTATGGGTTTTAGAAAAGCTGCGGCACTGCTACAACGTAGGGCTTTACGTGTAATGTTTAAATCATAATAACCTGCACCTTCTTGTTCGGGTGTATTCAGATTAGAATTGCGGCTTATACCACTTTCATAACAGGCTTCAATATATTGTTTACAAAAAGCTGATTCTGTGCGTATTGGTGAAACATCTAAGAGTCCACCTTTATTGTGATAAGGCGTTTCTTCTGCTAGGTAATTTTCAGATTTTAGGAAATAAGGTAAGACTTCATCATATCCCCATCCGTCATTTCCATCGCTGGCCCACTGATCATAATCAGCTTTTTGACCTCGTATGTATAGCAGACCATTTATAGCACTTGAACCACCCAATACCTTACCTCGTGGCCACTGCAATGAGCGTCCATTAAGTCCTTCATCGGGAAGTGTCATGTAGCACCAATCCATTTTTGGATTATGCATTGTTTTAAAATAACCGATGGGAATATGTAACCACATATTGCGTGCTTCTCCTCCTGCTTCAATGAGAAGCACTTTATTATGGGGATTGGCACTCAATCGATTAGCTAACACACAGCCAGCAGAACCCGCGCCTACAATAATATAATCAAATTCCATAGAGGCTAACTACACATAACTAAAATTACCACAATTGTGGCATAGAATTTACTATCTATGTCGTGATGCAAAAGAGATTAATATTTACCCCCCATTTGTATATGCTCCCAACATATATCTATTTATAAGACACATTGTATCAAAAATCAACAGATTTGCAAAAATTTTATTTTTTTTATTACAATAATTTTTACTTCGTTATTCTGGATACGTATTTAAGATTAAACATTGTGATAGTGTGAGTAGATGAAAAGTTTTTTAACTTGCAAAAATATTGTCTCTCCTTAATAATTGCAGCAATATATGTTAGAAGAAATAAGTAGGTAAACATAATTAGCTATGCAAAAAAGAGTGAATATAAAAAACAGTAAAGTGCGTAAAAGTCCTGCACCACTTATGCGTATTATCAATATTCTTGAAGTTATTTCTATTAAAGAAAGGCCGTTGAGTTCGGCCGATATTAGTTATTTTACTTCTATACCTAAATCTAGCGTGCATCGCTTATGTAATATGCTTGTTGATGAAAATTATCTTACACAAGATCCACAAAGCAAAGGATTTTACCCAGCCTTGCGCTCACGTAATGTGGCGGTTGGTTTGCTTGCTAATTCTCAATTATATATCGTACGACACGAAATCATGAGAGAACTTTCAAAGAAAACAGGTGAAACATGCAATTTAGCTGTTCCTGATATTGATGGCATGCGTTATATTGATCGTGTAGAAACTAATTGGCCATTGCGTTTTCAGTTTCCTATAGGTGCAAGTGTTCCTTTTCATTGCACAGCAAGTGGAAAAATGTTTTTAAGTAGCTTAAAAAAGCATACTCTGAATAATTTTTTGGACAATATTGATTTTTCTGAAGAAGTATCACAATCTATCCAAAATAAGGATAGTCTTTTGCAGATTATCAAACAGACACGATCGCAGGGATATGGTGAAGATGATGAAGATTTTTTTACTGGGATGATCGCTTTATCCGTTCCTGTTTACAACAATAAGAATTATTTTTACGCCTCTTTGTCATTACAGGCACCAAAGCAACGCTTAACAATAGAGCAGGCAAGAGAATTTTTACCAGAATTACGCCATGCTTCTAAACGTCTTCAAACATTACTCTTCTCACACAATACATAATGTAGATAATCTGGCGTGTGTCTCTTGTGCTAATCCAATGAGACAGAAATTAGTCAAAGGTAAGAATAATTTTTGCCTCAGGTGTTTTTTGTGTGCTGATATCATGAAAAGCTTTACCGCCATGCTTAACAGGTCTGTATCCGCACCAGTCAATAGGACCTAATTTTCCTTTAAATAATGCCTGTGCCGTTTCAAAAAAATCTTTTTTTGTATAGGTATAGCTTCCAATAAATTGTATTTCTGAGAGCGTCATTTTACGTGCATCAAGACCACCAATAGCTTCTGCAAGGCCTATGTGAACAATCACGCCGCCTGAACATGCCATACGACAAGCAAATTGACGGGATTGTGAACCTCCATGTGCATCAATCACAATTGCATAGGCATTTTCATCTAAATTTTTACTATCTTGCATATCAATAAATGAAAATGGACTAATGGGTTGTAAATAATTACGCCTTAATGTGTTGATTTCCGAGATATGTACTTCCTCTATGCCATGTAATGCCAATGCAAGAGCGCTACCATAACCAATCGCTCCAGCCCCTATGATAAGAGCCTTTTGTTTAGTTTTATCGAGCTTAAGCGCGTGCAATCCTTGTTTTACTGCGTGCCATCCGCAGGCTAATGGCTCCACTAAAGCCGAATGATTTTTATCGTAATCTGACGGAACGAGATGAAGATTCTCTTGAGGTATCTTAAAATATTCAGCAAAGGCTCCTTCAAGAGGAGGCATGGAGATAATTTGCCTATGCACACATAGATTATCCCTTCCTTGTTGGCAATACTGACATTGCCCACATGTGACAAGTGGATTTACTGTAACATATTGTCCCTCATAAGGTCCATTAAGTGGTATGCCGGATGCTTCATGGCCTAATATAAGAGGTGCTGGGCGACGATCGTCATGCCCCATCCAAGCATGCATATCTGACCCACATATTCCTACAGCGTGAGTTTTTACAAGAATAGTTTCTGATTCTGAAGGATGACAAGCATGTGCCAATTCATCAAGAGGTTTGTCTTGCCAACTAAGAGTTTTAGGAGCCGTATAGACAAGAGCTTTCATATGTGTTGGTGTAGTCATTATAGGATATTTTTCTTTTCATTATCGTTTTTTGTCATCCATATAGCTCCCATAAAAACACCCTTTGCATAAGGAAGAAGAAGAATAACACTTATAGCACTTACAAAAATAGCAGCTGTTATCTGTATCCATAAAGATAAATATGTGTATTTTTGTACAAGTATAGCCAGCGGAATAATAATATGGCCAATGATTACAATGCATAACCAAGCAGGACCGTCATCCGCATTTAAGCATTCATAATCTTGACCACAGTGATTACAGGTCTGATATGGTTTCAAATACCTATAAAACAGATCGGCCTTCCCACAGGAAGGGCATTTGCCACGACATGCGCGGTAAAGTGGCAGAAATTTACTAAAGGATGAAAATGTCATATTATGTAATCTAATTATGTAAACAAAAACCTACATTAAAGCGGAGATATATATGATTGATATATGGCAATACGCTAAAGGTACATTGTAGTGATAAAAATTTTTTATTTCTGTAATGATTAAGATGATTTTTGACAATATATTCTTACTCCATCAACAGAAGTTATCAAAACTTTTGTTCCCTTTTCCAACGGTTCACCATACACAATCCATATACTATCATCAACTTTTATCTTTCCACATCCATTGACTATATCTTCACTAAGAACAAATTCTTTACCAATAAGCTTGTGTGAACGTTGATTAATATTATCAGTGTCAATCTTATTGAATCCGTATAATTGACTTCTGTATTTATGGGTAAGCCATATAGTAATGAAGGTGCTAGAGCAAAAAAATAATAAATATAATTCTGCATAAGTGTCTCCTATAAATAACAGGCCTACAAATCCTGTAATTACAGCAGCAAAGCCTACCCACAATAAATAAATACCTGGAAGAATTATTTCCGCAGCAGAAAGAAAGACACCACATGTAATCCAAAATAAACCATTGGACAACAAACCATATAAATCCATATTATACCAAATGATAAAATAATGTTAGAATTAGATCCCATTATAAATCATTGTAGACGTAATATCAATTAAATTATGTATATATCTTGTGGTTTGCAATCACCTATGTTGTGTTGTCTAAACAAGAAACGTTAGCTCTGAAGGAAAGTTATGATATATTGAAATGCTTGGTTATTGTGTCAACTAAATCTAACTTTTCCCATGAAAAATGTCCATCTTGCGTTGGCACTCTGCCAAAATGACCATAGCTACTTGTAGGGGCATATATGGGGTTATTAAGCTTTAAACGTTCTCTTATACCATGCACTGAAAAATCGGTTATGTTGTCAATTTCTGCACGAATTTTATGGAGGTCAATTTTAGCTGTTCCGTAATCATTAATATATATAGACAAGGGATGAGCCATGCCTATGGCATAAGATAATTGTATAACACATTTATCCATAAGACCAGCAGCCACTATATTTTTTGCTAAGTGACGTGCTGCATAGGCGGCTGAGCGGTCAACTTTTGTGGAATCTTTACCAGAAAAAGCTCCCCCTCCATGTGGTGCGGCGCCTCCATAAGTATCTACTATGATTTTTCGTCCCGTTAATCCTGTGTCTGCTTCGGGGCCGCCAGTGACAAATGATCCTGTAGGGTTTATGAGTATTGTTGCTTGGGAAATATTCCATTGCTCTGGCAATACTTCATGAATAATTGGCTCAACTATATTCCTTACATCTGCTTGGGTTAAAGATGCATCATGTTGAGTAGAGATTAAAACAGTTTCCAAACCGACGATATGGTCATCTTGGTAGCGCAATGTTAATTGTGATTTAGAATCGGGCTGAATACCTATAATTTCATTGTTTTTACGCGCCTGTGCTAAACGCTCTAATAATCTATGACAATAATGGATTGTTGCAGGCATATATGATTCGGTTTCATTACATGCATAGCCGAACATAATACCTTGGTCACCAGCACCTTCATCTTTTATTACATCAGCAACGAGGCCTTGTGCAATTTCTTTTGATTGCTCGTGTATACGATTAATAATTTCTACTTTATTCCAATGAAAATTATCTTGTTCGTAGCCAATATTTTGAATGGTTTGTCTTACTGTATTATTAACCGTTTCGGTGCTTATTTGTGCATGTGAACTTTTTTCACCAGCTAATACAACGAGATTTTTTGTAACTAAAGATTCAACTGCAACACGTGCATTGGGATCTTCTTTGAGATACAGGTCTAAGATACTATCGGAAATTGCATCACAGACTTTGTCTGGATGTCCTTCAGAAACTGATTCACTTGAAAAATAATGGTAGGGCATTATGTACTTACTCTAAATATCGTGATTACGAAAAAACGCTTAATATTTAAGACTAATATTGACTATGAGGTTAATAATTTTTCTTCTCATATCAACATCCGTTATGGCGCATATGGCTCTATTAAGCTTTAATCCTTCTGCTGTGTTAACGTAATCAATAACATCATGTTTTTCATTCGTTTCTTTTTCACATAAGGAAGTGATACCGCTTAAAGAAGAAGGAACATCTATGTTTTCAAAAAAATATTGTACAGGAACGTCAAGAACTTTTGAGAATTCAAACAAGCGGCTGGCCCCTATACGATTCGTTCCCTTCTCATATTTTTGTACTTGTTGAAAAGTGAGATTAATCTGTTCCCCTAGTTTACTTTGACTCATTCCCATCAACATTCTACGCATTCTGAGTCTTTGGCCAACATACACGTCCACAGGATTAGGGTTTTTTTTCATGCAAGTCTCCTCAACTAATAAATGTTCTTATACTCAATTTATATTTAGCGATCCGTTGTGCATATATGAATAAAGAAACCTCATATTTCTTATAACCCTCATTTCTTATAACCCTCCTAGTATACTAGCTCTGTGTCTAACAGATATGTGGTTACAAAGAACGAATTTACATAAAGTAACTACCAAACACTTCATACATGCTACTTAGTAACGCGAAGAGAACTAAAATAAAAACTAATCTAGTATTCACATTGCTCCTAGTATTCACACTGGAGAGGAACAACAATGTAATACAATAATTACGAGCACCTCTAGCCAATACTACAATGTTCCGCGTCTTCCTCTTGGTTTTAATCCTTCTCTTTGAGCACGTCTTCTAGCAAATTTTCTCGTTCTTCTGACGGATTCTGCTTTCTCACGCAATTTCTTTTCGGATTGTTTTTCGTAGGAATTACGTAACTTCATTTCACGAAAAACTCCCTCACGCTGCATTTTTTTCTTAAGAGCTCTTAAAGCCTGATCCAAATTATTGTTACGTATATATACAAGCACGTTAAATTTATACCTCTTCTTTCTTATATTATTTAGGAAAACGGTTAATAAAAAACATTTACAGCTTTTTACACTTCTATATATAATCTGTGACAGATAATCAATATTTTTTTATAAAATGGCAATATAAAATATTATCGTGCGTAAAACCTTTGGCATTTGTAGATTAAAATAGCATTTTATCAATTATTTTCTCCAATTAACGTGTCCCATCTTTCGGCCATGACGGACATTGTGTTTGCCGTAAATATGGACATAATGTTTAGGCTTATGGATATAATCTGCTACTTTGTGAATATCATATCCTATAAGATTTATCATGCCACCAGGCTGACAATGCGGAGTAACGGCTTGCAAATGGCTTATGCAACGAATGTGTTGTAAGAATTGATTAATATCAGCGCAATCTTGTGTCCAATGCCCGCTATTATGTACACGTGGGGCAAATTCATTTATGTATATTAAATCCTCTTCATCGTGCGATTGCGTATGTATTATAAAGAATTCTACAGTAATGATGCCAATATAATCCAGTTTATCAGCTATCTGCTTAACGGTTTCCGTAAGCTTTTCTTGTGTTTTATAGGGGATGTTGCTGGGTATTGTGCTTGATGAGAGAATACCATCAATATGTATGTTTTGTGTCACGGGATAAGGTACAAAATTACCCCAAAAGTCACGCGCCGCAATTACAGATACTTCATGTGTGAAAGGAATTTTTTGTTCTAGTATCATTGTTTCTTGGGGCATTGATAGTAAGAAATTCTCTAATTCTACCTGTGTATTCAATGTATACTGTCCTTTTCCATCATAACCAAAACGACAGGTTTTGGCAATAGCTGGTAACGTTACCTTTTCTAAGATCTCGTGTAATTTTTGCCCTTTTTTTATAAGGCAAAATGGCGCTGTTCCGAGATTAAGAGAGTGAATAAATTTTTTTTCGGCATAGCGATTTTGTGAAATTTTTAAACTATCAATGTTAGGGTATATCTTAATATGAGGCGCTAGCTTTTCTAAGTTTTCACAAGCAATATTTTCAAATTCATAGGTAAGACAATCAACATGCGAAGCAAATTCTTGCAACGCTTTAAAATCTGTATAATCTGCACATATAAATTTTTCACAAAAATGTCTTGCGGGAGATTGCGGGTCAGGGCAAAAAATATGGCATCCTATACCAAGTTGACTTGCATTTTCAGCTAGCATAGCACCCAGCTGTCCACCTCCAATGATGCCAATTCTTTGTGGTATAGAAAAATTCATATTGTTATTCGCGTATAAGGTTAGGATAGATCTGTTACGTCTTCAGGATATAATGCAACATTTTGTGTCTGTTGGTAGCGAAATTCACGTAATTTCGTAGCCGTATTTTTGCACTCTAGCGATAAAATGCTTGCCGCTTGTAACGCCGCATTAATAGCACCTGCCTTACCAATTGCAAAACACGCAACTGGGACGCCTGCGGGCATTTGTACAATGGAATAAAGACTATCTTGCCCTAATAATTTACTTTCTATAGGCACACCTAAAACAGGCAGTGATGTCATTGAAGCAATCATACCTGGCAAATGAGCAGCTCCTCCAGCTCCTGCTATAATAATCTTTAGTTGATTTTTATGGGCATTATGTGCAAATTCATAAAGTCTTTCTGGGGTTCGATGTGCTGATACAATACGTTTTTCATAACTGATATTAAATTGTTGTAGTATTTGGCAACAATGTTTCATGGTTGGCCAATCGCTTTGACTCCCCATCACTACACTAATCTGTATAATTTTATTTTGTTGTTGCATATTACCTCTACGGTTTATTCCTTTTGCGTCGCTACTCACATTTGATGATAAAAAGATGTCACATAATTATTGATTATCTATTATTCATGCAATCCCAGTAATAAATTGTGTATATGGTGTTTTTTATGCCATACTCTATATTATTATATATCCAGTTTAATTAAAACATTTTTAATTTTTATAATCAGAAAGTAAGCCTAGACACATTTTTTTGTTTGCTTATACAAGAATGATTACTTATGATTACGTATTAGCTTTATTTCATTTTATTCTTTTATACCCCCATTTATTATTATGTTAAATAACCTAGAATTGCAATCCTATTTTGATAATGGCTTCCTTGTAGTGGAGGATCTTATTAGTTCGGATGTTCTTGATCGCATTCATCGTAGTTATAATGTGAGATTAGGACAATTAGAAAAATTATTATTATTAGAGACTGAGCATAAAAGCTTTAAATCTCGCATGTTTAAAATGTATGAGCAAAGTGGAACAACAAATAGTCAATTTTTTAATATTGCTTTGCCTTTAAACGGTATCAATGAAAAGACACCGTGTTTTTTATCGGATAGTGTTTTTTTTCTTTTAATACATCCTAAGATACTGAGTATTGTACAGCAGTTACTGGGCGGCAGTGAAATATTGTTGAATCCCATTCAGTCAGCACGGATAAAACCGCCCATAGTCAATTTGCCGCAGGCCGACATTAATAACCCTTATGCAGCACAAGTTGACTGGCATCAAGACTCTGCAGAACTTATGCCGATTGCTCAGATTTATACGCGTTTTGTAACGGCATGGGTGGCCTTACATGATGTCGAAATTGATGATGGCTGTTTGATGTTTTTACCAGGTTCACATAGAAGAGGTATTAATTTACATTGTCGTACGCCATGGAATGGCATTCGTCTTAAACGTCCTGTACATGAAAATTATGTTCAACCTGTACCTGTTAAAAAAGGCTCAGTTCTTTTCTATGATTGTTTGACACTGCATTGTGGCCTTGCCAATAAAGGTAATAATATTAGACAAAGTTTTGATTTTCGCTATCAATTGGCCAATCAACCCACAGGACGCGATATTTTTCCGTCATTTTTACTGCGAAGCGAAAAAGGAGAAAAAGTATTACGTAGCCCAGATAAATGGCGAGATATATGGAGATATTATAAACAAAAGCTCATACAGACTCCTTTGCATAAAAATTTTTATATGTGGTGGCCCGAAATGCACAAAGACATAGAATAAGAATTTTATTTAAGGCAGTTTGATATACTTGATTTCTTTTTGGACATGATATAGAAAATGCAAAAGAGTGTGGTACCATGTCCATCATATATAACAAAATAACTGATATTGTAGGAAATACCCCTATTTTACGCCTTAATATGGAAGGATTAGAGGCAGAGATTCTTATAAAGCTTGAATTTTTTAATCCTCTTTCAAGTGTTAAGGATCGTATAGGTCTTGCTATGATTGAGGCGCTAGAAAAAGAGAATCGTATTGGTGCCGAAACAACTATTATTGAACCAACATCGGGGAATACTGGAATAGCACTGGCTTTTGTATGTGCTGCAAAGAACTATAATTTGATCTTAACAATGCCCGAAAACATGTCTGTTGAAAGACAGAAAATGTTGCGTCTTCTTGGTGCAGAATTACATTTGACACCAGTGCAAGAAGGTATGAAAGGGGCCATTGAAAAAGCACATACTTTATATGAAAAAATAAAGGGGGCCGTTATTCCAGGGCAATTTGATAATCCCGCAAACCCACTTATGCATGAACGCACGACTGCCCAAGAAATATGGCGTGATACTCAGGGGCATGTAGATGCCATTGTTGTCGGTGTTGGTACGGGAGGAACTCTAACAGGTGTAGGTCGTGCGCTTAAGCCAAAAATACCCCACTTACAATTAGTAGCCGTGGAACCAGAAGATAGTCCAATGCTATCTGCAGGACATGCAGGTAGACATAAAATTCAAGGTATTGGAGCGGGGTTTATTCCCAAAAACCTTGATACGAAATTAATTGATACTGTGCTAACAGTTGCCAATGAAACGGCTTTTAGGATGGCACGTTGTATGGCAAAATCACATGGCATACCGTGCGGTATATCATCAGGAGCAAATATAGCAGCGGCAATTGAACTGACAAAAAAATCACATATGAAAGGAAAACGTATATTAACTTTTGCACCTTCTATGGCCGAACGTTATCTTTCCAGCGATTTGTTTGATTCATACGCAGCAAAAAATTCGGATAATGTAAAATTATAAATTCAATATAAAGGAAAAAAATGACTATTGTATCACATAATAAAATTGCTATTGTAACTGGAGGAACAAGAGGGATTGGATCCTCTATTTCACAGAAATTGCAGCAAATGGGTTATACTGTTATCGCTAATTTTATGGGTAATGACACTGCCGCGCAGGCATTTCATGAGCAAACAAACATCATAGTAAAAAAGTGGGATGCCTCTGATTATGAAGCTTCCGAGAAAGCCCTAAAAGAAATTTTAGCACAATATGGAACAGTTTCTGTGCTTGTTAATAATGCTGGGATTACACGCGATAATATGTTTCATAAAATGGAACTTAAACAATGGCAAGAAGTTATGGATGTTAATCTAAATAGTTTATTTAATGTAACGCATCCAATTATTGAGCCTATGCGTGCACAAGGATATGGACGTATTGTTAATATTGCCTCTATAAACGGACAAAAAGGACAGCTAGGACAAGTTAACTATTCTGCTGCAAAAGCGGGCGTAATTGGTTTTACAAAAGCCCTAGCTCAGGAAAGTGCCCGAAAAGGGATTACAGTTAATTGTGTAGCCCCTGGTTATATTGAAACCGATATGACAAAGGCCATGCCCGAAAATGCTCGTGAGAAAATTGTGGCGACTATTCCAACAGGACGATTGGGATATGCACAGGAAATTGCGCGCTGTATAGCCTATTTGGTTGGCCCTGATTCTGATTTTATTAACGGTGAAACCATCGCTGTTAATGGGGCACAGTATATTAGCTAGCTATTGTTTTTATTCAATTTATCTAAAATACGTTTTGTGTCCTGCCCAAGTTGAGGCGAAGCCTTATCTAATTTAAGTGATGCCGCAGACATACGGATAGGCGTTCGTATGCCTGGTATGCCTTGGGGTTCAATATACATATTTCTATGAATAAATTGACTGTTGGAGAAAATATCGGCCACAGAGTTAACAGGCGCTGTGGGTATATCAGCTTCATCTAAAGCTTTAAGTAAGTCGGCACAATGCCATAAACGCGTTTTTTCTTCTAATTTTCTTGAAAGTGTCTCAACATTCTTAACACGATTCTGATTTGTAATATAAAGCGGGTCGTGAATAAGTTGCTTGAGCTCTAGAATGTTACAAAGACTGGTAAATTGTTTATTGTTACCCGCAGTGATAATGATATCTTCATCCTTAGTTTTAAAAGTTTGATATGGAGCGATATTCGGGTGGCGGTTACCTAATCGTGTGGGAGCTTGTTTTGATACCAAGTAATTCATAGCTTGATTTGCTAAAACGCCTGTCATACAGTCATAAAGGGCCATATCAATATGTTGTCCTTTTTGTGTAATGTGTCGTTGCCATAATGCGGCTTGAATAGCAATCACGCTATAAAGACCAGTAAATATATCGGTAAAAGCAACGCCCATTTTTTGAGGTTTCCCGTTGGCTTCGCCCGTTAGATCCATAATACCACTAAGACCTTGGATAATGAAATCATACCCTAATTTATGCGCAGCTGGTCCATCTTGGCCAAATCCCGTGATTGAGCAATAAACTATGCCTGGGTTGATTTTTGATATCTGTGCATAATCAAGGCCGTATTTTTTCAATGTTCCTATTGTATAATTTTCAATAAGCACATCGGCCGTTTTTAGCAATTCAATTAATTTATTTCTTTGTGATTCATCTTTGAAATCTACGACTATAGAAGATTTTCCGCGATTGCAGCAATGAAAATATGCTGCCGTTTGTGTCTCTTTTTCATTTAAAAAAGGTGGCCCCCATTGGCGGGTATCATCTCCTTTTGGCGATTCTACCTTTATGACCTCAGCCCCTAAATCGGCTAAGATTTGGCCTGCCCAAGGTCCCGCTAGGATACGTGCCATTTCTATAACTTTTATGTTTGATAGTGCAGGAGCAGGCATAAAAACCTTCAATAAAAAGCTTGTAAACCTGTTTGTGCCTTACCCAAAATTAACGCATGGATATCATGCGTTCCTTCATAGGTATTAACGGATTCAAGATTAGTTAAATGACGCATGACGATATATTGTTCTTGTATTCCATTGGCTCCTAACATATCTCTAGCTGTACGACTTATATCTAATGCTTTACCACAATTATTGCGCTTAATAAGAGAAATCATTTCAGGGGCGGCTTGTTTTTTATTCAATAGACGTCCTACACGAAGGCTTGCCTGTAAACCAAGTGTAATTTCTGTTATCATGTCAGCAAGTTTTTTTTGAAATAATTGTGTTTGGGCTAAAGGTTTACCAAATTGTTTGCGATCTATGCCGTATTGGCGTGCCGTATGCCAACACGCTTCAGCCGCACCCATCACGCCCCATGAAATACCATAGCGTGCACGATTAAGACACTCAAAAGGACCGCGTAAACCATGAGCATATGGTAATATGTGGTCTTTACTGACATATACTTTATCCATAATAATTTCACCAGTATGGGAGGCACACATAGATAATTTTCCCTGAATTTCATTGGTGTGTAATCCAGGCATGCCTCTTTCTAAAATGAAACCGCGAATAGTATGATTCTCATCGGATAGTTTGGCCCATACTATAAATACATCTGCTATTGGCGCATTAGAGATCCACATTTTTGACCCATTAAGAATATAACCATCAGCTTTTTTTGTGGCTTTTGTTGTCATACTTGATGGATCAGAACCAGAACCTGCTTCGGTTAAACCAAAACATCCGATTGCTTTTCCGCTTACTAATTTGGGTAAATATTTTTGCCGTTGCGTATCACTGCCATAGGCATATATGGGGAAAATAACAAGAGAATTCTGTACAGACATCGTTGTTCTGTAGGAGGAGTCAATACGCTCAAATTCACGAGCAACTAAACCATAGCTTACATAGCCGGCATCAGAGCCCCCATATTCTTCCGCAAGTGTAATACCTAAAAAACCTAACTGCCCGATTTCTTCTATAATTGATTTATTTTGTACTTTGTTGGAGTAATCTTCATCGATTCGCGTCTGTAATTTACTTTGTGTGTATGCTTGCGCTGTATTGCGGATATATATTTCTTCCTCTGTTAGTTGATCATCGAGCAAAAAAGGATCATCCCACTGAAAGTGGGATGAGCAATCACCTTTTTTTGCATCATAAGGTGTCAATGAAGTATCATTTTTTGTCACTGTGTTATATTCTCACTATACATTCTTGATTGCTTTATTAGTTAAAAAAATAACGAAAATCAAGCACAAGACTAATATTGTTGTCATATAAATATGTGTTTACTCATTAATACACACATCACCATAAGAGAATTCACATAATCAAAAAACATGCTAACTAATCGGTAACATGGTTTATTAGCAAGCAATATGTCTAAAAATATAACACTAACTTACAAAGCTATTTAGCTAAATCATACGTAACTCAATACGTCAAACATAACTAAATCTTGCCATTAGATACCTTATTAGTTTGTTTTCTGATTGTTTTGTTGCTCTTGTCTGCGGCGGAATAGCTCGGCAAAGTCAATAGGTTCTAGTAACAAGGGTTGCAATCCTCCACGTTGGGTTTCACGTGCGATAGTTTCACGCATAAATGGAAATAAAAATCGTGGTACTTCAATAAGTAATAACGCATCTCTATTATTATCTGGCACATTGACGGCTTCCACAATAGCGGCATAAACAGCTTCTATTGTAAAAAGAGCTTTATCGTCTTTCTTGGCATTGGCTTCAATAGATAATTCTGTCTCATAGAGATTCTTATCCTGCACTAAGCGGCGTGAACGTATATTAACTTGAATGTCAATTTTAGGATCTTTAATGGCCTCGCTCTCCCCTGTAAAGATACGTACAAGAGAAGGATTTTCAAAAGAGAGATCTTTGAGATATTCGGCTAAAAGGCGAAAAGATGGCTTATATTCAACTGTTTCAGAAGGCTTTTCTGAGGCACTCCCTTCATTGCTCACGTCTGCTTTTGTAGGCGTATCCTGCGATGCTGCTCTTTTTTCACTGTCATTCTTAGCTACGGGTTCACCACTGGTATCCTTACCATTAACCTTGGATTTGGCGTTCATCTTTGTCTCCTTTTGACTATATAAAATATATCTTGTTTACATAAAATACAACCGCTATCCATCAAAACTTAGTAAGTTTGATACGATACTTTGTATACATTAAATGTAATTACGAATAGTTCATATCGGCATATTTGTACAGAAAAATATTGTACTCTCACAAAAAAATGTTTAGTTAAGTCAATATGCCATGTGTTTAGTTATAAATGTGTCTCCCATTTAGATTTTATGTTTACAAGAGGAATTAGAGAAAAATGAAGAAGGATATTATAAAAACTATCGCAAAAATAGTTTTGTTTCCTCTAAAACTTATGATACGGGTACCAGCGCATTTGTTCGGCGAAAAAATTTTAAATTATTATTGTGGAACCACAAAAAATACCTGTTATTTTATTTTAATGGGAGGTTTGGGGAATCAAATGTTTCAGTATGCTGCAGGGCAATCCGTAGCTAAAAGACATTCTTGTGATGTGGTTTATATACATCGCCTTTCTACTAGATGGTCAAGTAATACGTGTTCTCGAGTTAACGTTCCTTATGAATTGGGTAATTTTGGTATTAATGCACATAATTTTTTGCCTAGTGCACAAGGCAACAGACTTACTTACTTATTGAAATTGTTCTATAGCAAGTATGTTTTGCAATACTTTTTTAGCAAATTCAATTATACACATGAAATTGATGGCTATCACTGCGCAGAATGGTTACCTTTTTATGATATTAAGCCGCCGCAAATAGCATGTGGTTATTGGCAAGTTGAAAAATATTTTACTAATGTAGAACAAGAGATACGAGAATGCTTTGCTTTAGAAAAAGTGGCGTCAGATAAAGCAAAAGAATTGGCTAAAGTAATAAAAAACACTAAAAATTCAGTATCTGTCCATGTTCGTCTTAATGATTACGTTTTTCTAGGTTTTAATCTAGATTCTTCGTATTTTTTGAAAGCAAGAAGAAAAATAGAAGAATTTGTGACTCCAGAAACCTATTTTGTATTCTCGGATGACCTTGCAGGTGCAAAGCGGATGTTTGCGGATTGGGATAATACTGTTTTTATAGATTGTAAAGAAACGATATTTGATGATTTATACCTGATGCATTTATGCAATCATAATATTATTGCTAATAGTAGCTACAGTTGGTGGGCAGCTTGGCTTAACGAAAATAAAGAAAAAATTCTTATATTACCAAAAGATAAGACTTTAGAGGAAGATAAGGGTATATTATCTATTAAAAACGCTATTTATGTATAATTATAATAATTAATGAGATGCCTGTTAATATAATATGTTCTAATTTTTATACAAATTATATATGCATTTCATGCGTCATATTTTTATTTCAATCTTCCCTTTACGGTATGTTTTTGATCCGAATTTTTTAATGCGTCTGGGGTATTATTTTGACGTTTAATTTTTTTATTTTTTGTACTTTATTATCTAAAATAGCGTTATAGGATGTTTTATGAAAGCTTAACAATCTAAGATCACTAAAAGGATTTATGGGTAAAGATAGCATGAGATAATCCGTCATTTTATTATTTGCTAGCAGCGGAATACTGTTTTTAGAATGCTTTATATTATTACGAAGAGAGATAGATTTTTGAATAATAGACGATGTATTTATTTCAGGTTCTTTTTTAAGTGCTTGTATGAATTCTTGGAACGTAAAAGCGATTGAAGCACTAAAATGAGGATAGCGTGGTAATCGTTTGCGTTTATTAGGAATAATGACAATAATTTGTCCCTGCGGACGTAAGACACGTAGCATTTCCGCAATAACATTACGGTAGTTGACACTGAATTCTAATGAGTGAATTGCAAAAATAATATCAATTGTATTTTTCGCTAAAGGAAAATGGTTTTCATCAATGAGTACGGAGGCGTTATATTGTGTTTTTTGAAGTTGAATATTTTCTAAATCCTTTTTCGGGGCGGTATGATAATAGCTCGCACCATATTTTTTTGCATGAAAAACAAGCGTATGCCAGTGGGGATATAATTGCTCCAACTGTTCTATATAAGGCTGGCAAAAACCGTACCCCAATATACACTTATTGTTTGCAGGAGTGATGTATTTTTTTATATGATGAGTAATGATTTGCTTAGCGTTAATTCCCTGTTCACTTGCATAAAATGCAATGATGTTTTGTATATCAGTGTAAAACATTGGAATACCTCATATGCTGGACTAACCATTTGGAACAAACCTCAAACTCGTGTTTTATATAAGATAGATAATATACTCTATCCTCTTATAGGCAAGATTTGTGCGATTTAGCGATTACGATTCACATATACAAACGGATTGTTCTCCTTAATGCTTGAATGCTTTTACAGACATACGACCCTTAAAGTACTGCATCTGAGGGTAAAAATATCTTGATAAGAATTATCTTCAAAATATTTCATTAACATTCTTTGTTTGAAATTTATAATCATTTTGTATATAAAGTTTTTGAAAAAAGAATTAATGAGGGTAAAGTAATGTCATCATTAGAAGTTGTACAATTTCCCTGTCTTAGCGATAATTATGGAGTTTTACTATACGACACTGTTTCGCGTGAAGTGGTATGTATAGATGCACCAGAATATGGTCCAATTGAACAGATATTAATATCTAAAAATTGGTCTTTAAAGGCGATTTGGATTACACACCATCACTATGATCATACACAGGGTATTGAGCCTTTAAAACAGCGCTATAATTGTGATGTCATTGTTCCAGAAAAAGAGGCCACAAAAATACCTGGCTATACTCAAAAGGTTGATGCTGGCGACATTGTTTCTATAGGTGATAATAATTTTGAGATTATCGCAGTACCAGGTCATACACTTGGCCATATTAGCTATTATTGTGCATCGCAGAAGCTCTTGTTTTGTGGTGATGCGTTGTTTGTTTTAGGATGTGGAAGAATGTTTGAAGGAACAGCACAGCAAATGTGGTCAGGATTAGAGCGTTTAAGAAGTTTACCTGATGATACAAATTTTTTCTGTGGGCATGAGTATAGCCTAGCTAATGCCAATTTTGCGCTTTCGTTAGATTCTCACAATGCCGTGCTAGAAAATTATGGCGAAGTTATCCGTCAGAAAACACAGAGCAACGAATCCTGCTTGCCAGCATTATTAGGGGATGAGAAAAAATGTAATCCTTTTTTGCGTCCAGAAGACGTTAATATACAAAGATATTTAGGTGTTGAGGGGTGTAATAATGAAAAAGTGTTCGCAGCAATAAGAAAAGCGAAAGACAATTTTTAGTAGGTCAAAAATTTTTTATTTTTGCAAAAATTGTAATTATAAGCCCGTTATATATAATAATTATGTATGCTACGGGACATTAAAAATATTTGACCATCTCCTTTCAAATATCTTATTTTATGTGTCATAGCAATGTCCGTCTATAAAAAAATTACTAACTTTTTATTTTTAAGCATTTTTTGAATTAAACGTGATGCACAGGAATATACGTCAGATTTTTAACTGATAAACTTCGTATCCAATAATCAGGATATACGTATTGTAATTCTAATGATGCTTGATGGGCCTTAGGCAAAGAATCAAATAAAGCAAAGCAAGTTGCCCCTGAGCCAGACATATTTACATACACACAATCATCTAGACGTTTTAAATTCTGCATAATAACGTTTAATTCAGGTATTTTTTTTGCCGTAAAAGGGTATAGATCATTATTAAGAGAAGAAATTAAGGTAAAAAAATCATGTCTGTTTTTAATTCTATGTATCCAATTTTCTGGGAATTTTGTATTAAAAGTAGCGTGCTTTTTTTTATGAGCTATTTTATAAGCGTTAAAAATTTCCTGCGTTGAACACGCTATCCGTGGATTTATTAATAGGATAGACATTTCACATGGCAATGAAAAAAAGTGTAAATCATGTCCAGTTCCTTGCATGCGTAGGGGTTTTTGGTAATAGCATGCACTGATATCAGAGCCCAATATTTTGCATACTTGTAAGATCTGTAGTTGTGCGACGTTAGGAAATAATTTTTTCAATATCCGAAGAACGGCCGCTGCATCGGCAGAACCTCCGCCAAGTCCCGATGCAATAGGGATGTTTTTTTCTAGAGTAATTGAAAATTTTTGATCAATACCTGTAACACGCGAGAAGCAATCTAATGTCTTAGCAATAATATTATTATGTAAGGATGACTTTAGAGGAATACTTTTTTTCAAATCATCAGCCATGGGACCAACAATATCCAGTGAAAACGTATGATGAGGTTTTAATGTAATGACATCGGCTATATCGGCAAACACAACAAGTGAATCCACAATACAATAACCGCTCGGTTTAAAACCGCGTATATGCAAATTGAGATTTACCTTGGCATAAGCAGGCTCAACGTAAGCAGATATATTACCCATAATTTAAAATATATTCTTTTTCTGGGCCGCAGCAATTTTGTCTTCAATTTTTTTTATATTATCATCTTCTGGCTTCATTTTAAGTGCACGATGCCATTGATATATAGCTTCTTTTTTGCGTCCAACTTTCCAAAATGCATCCCCTAAATGGTCATTGATAATTGGATCACCTGGCAAAATAAGAATTGCCTTTTCTAATTCTGTAACGGCTTTATTAAAATTATTAAGTTGGTAATGTGCCCAGCCAAGACTATCTAGAATATAGCCGTCATTAGGTCGAATTTTCAATGCATTTTTTATATAGCGCAACCCTTCAGTCAAATTCTTCTTTCTATCAATCCAGCTATATCCGAGGTAATTGAGTAACGCTGGCTGCTTATCATCGAGTTTCATTGCGCTAAGGAGATATTCTTCTGCTTGATCCCATTGTTTTGTACGTTCGTATGTTATGCCTAAATGATAATAAATCTCCCAGTCATCTTTTTTAAATTTGGTACGGTTCTTAAGTAAGCCGAGATAAATTTTTTGTGCTTTAATGTATTTTTTTTCAATGCGGTAAAAATTTGCGAGTCCCTTTAGTAATTGTTCATTTTTTGGATAAAGGGCTAATAGGTAGCGTAATTTTTTTTCGGCTTCATTTACTTTCTTTTGTTGTATAAGACAGTTTGCGATTTGTAATTGTGAAGCCTTGTAAGCAAGTGATTTATCTGTAATTTTTTTATAATAAGTTATAGCTTTATTACACAAATTAAGACTTTGATAGATTTCAGCAAGGAGTAATGTCGCTTGTTCTTGATCGGGTCTTAACTCTAACGCCGCCTTAAGATATATATGGGCAATGCGACTTTCACCATTATAAATAAGATTAAGTGCAACGCCGTAAAAAATTTCTGCTAATCCTTCTTTTGCATTTGTTACAATGAAGGGAGGTTTAATATGATTTTCACTCCATTTTAAAGCATTCTCAAAAAACAGATTGGGATCTTTCTCAAGTGCTTTTTTATAAACTTTTCCAGCTTGGGTAAAATAATTGTTACGTAGCAAGTGCCTTCCATAGGCCTCTACTAAGCGTCTATTGTTGGGTGTTTTGTTATATGCACGCAAGTAAAGAGTGTGTGCATTTTTTCTATTGTTCATAAGATCACTCATCAAAGCATAATGGAACATATAAAAAAAGTTTAAATCCTTGTGTTTTTTGACCATTTTCTTTAATGTATTTACAGCTATTTTGGGCTTACGTTCTGCAAAATGGGTCCATGCTTGTACGAGATAATCAAGTAAAATAAATATTTTTTTCTTCGAATGTGTTAAAAAATAAAGACGTGCTTCTTTGTAATTTGATTTTTTCAATGCTTGAATACCTAAAACAAATTTAGCCAAAGAATGATTGTTTTGTTTGACGAAAAGTTTGCGTGCTATTTGTTCCGCACTATTAAAATCGCCTAATTCTAAAGCGTTTCTTAGACTATTATTTTGAACAATGCTATTATCGGTGTCGTTTTGTAACAAACGTGAAAATAATTTGTTTGCATATATACTATCGTGATTGATATCGGAGAAATAAGCTCTCAGATAATCGGAAAAAACGGTATCATTCTGATCCTTGGCGTTACCATTTGGGATATGGATTATGTTTATACACAGTATAAATAGGAGTATATAAATATTGCGTCGTAATAGATAACTCAAAAAAAACATAGTAAGATTCTGTATTAAACTGCTAATTAAATTACTTTTGTTTCATTATTATAGATGAATTTTATGTTTAGATAAAGTTCTTTAACTTTTTGCACACTATAATTTTAAGTCGTTGTAATAATTTCTTGCCATTGTTTTTCACTAAGTATGGGTACATTTAAATCGTGAGCAAGTTGTTTTTTTTTGCCAGCGTTATCGCCAATAATAACGTAATCCGTTCTTTTTGAGATTGTATTTGCAACCTTAGCCCCTAATTTTTCTGCAATTATCTTGGCTTCTTTGCGTGAAGTTGACTGCAACGTCCCTGTAAAAACAATTATTTTATTACTTATCGCAGAAGCAATGATTGTTTCCTTATAATCGGCAATATATAATTGTTCTGCCAATAGATGCATATTGTCTAATAACGTTGCGTCTTGAAAATAAAATATAATTGCTTCGAGTACGGCTTCTCCTAGATTATCATTTTCCAAGAGTGAAAGTGATGTTTTCCCCTCAGGATCATTGAGTATGTCTTCTATACTCTCCAAAAAAATGCTGTAACTTCCGAAGTAACGCGCAAGAATAGTGGCGTTTTTTTCGCCAATATGTCTAATACCTAGTGTAATAATAAAACGATCTAAGGATATGTGGCGCGCCTTTTCTATGGCAGCGAAGATATTGTGAACAGATAGATCACCCCATCCAGGATAATTTTCAATTTTTATTAAAGAATCGTCATTACGTTGTTGTAAGGTAAATAAATCGGCAGGATGGCGTAACCATCCTTTTTCTATTAAAAAAGCGATATGTTTTTTGGCAACTCCTTTTATATCTAACGCATTCTTTGATACCATATAAGCCAGTGTTTCAAGTTGTTGAGCAGGGCAGGAAAGACGTGAAGAGCAATAGCGCTCTGCAAAATGACGACCTAAGCGCTTATTGAAAGGTTTTATTGTCGGACTGCCACAGCAAGGGCAAGTGTCTGGAAAAATAAAAGGCTGTAAATTTGTATCGCGACTTTCTTTTATCACGGATTCAATTTGTGGAATAACATCGCCAGCTCGTTTAACGATGACCTTATCTCCTATGCGAACATCTTTACGGGCAATTTCTTCTTCATTATGCAGACTTGCATTTGTAACCATAACACCACCCACTAACACGGGTTTTAATCTGGCGACAGGTGTCAGCTGCCCAGTCCGTCCCACCTGAATATCAATGGCCTCAACATAGGTGGTAACCGTATTACTCATGAATTTCCATGCTACTGCATAACGTGGGTAGCGTGAAAGAGCACCTAAACGGCGCTGATAGTCAATATTATCTACTTTATATACTACACCATCAATATCGTAATCAAAGGTGGGACGTTTGTTATTTATGTTCTCAAAGAAATCTTCGGCCTCTTCAAGTGAATGGCATAAGCGTTTAAGTGCTTGAACAGAAAAACCATATGACGATAATATATCATGGATAATATGCTGATTAAAGTTATGTGGGACTGTGTGATCAAGAAAGTCATAGGCAAAAAATTGTAGGGGTCTTTCAGCAGTAATTCTTGCATCTAACATGCGCAAACTTCCAGACGCAGCATTTCGTGGATTCGCAAAAAGAGGTTTATTATCAATTGCTTGCTTATTATTAACTGCGTTAAAAGCATCATGAGAAAAAAAAACCTCTCCTCTAATCTCACATATATGAGGAACATTTTTTGCACATAAGCGTTCAGGTATATTCTGTATAGTTCTTAAATTTTCTGTTATATTCTCTCCTTCCGTACCGTTTCCTCGGGATGCCCCTCTGACAAGATAACCATTCTCATATAATAAACTAGCTGAAACACCATCAATTTTAGGTTCCGCAAAGACAGGAATAAACGTGCTGAGATCATGTGCTAAAATACGCGCAATTCCTTTCATAAATTCTGTCATATCCTTCGTGTTTAGCGTTTTTGCTAAAGACAACATGGGACTTAGATGAACAACTTTTTCAAATTTCTCATCATGTTCAGCTCCAACGCGTTGTGTAGGGCTATCGTTTTTTTTTAAAAATGGATATTGACTTTCAAGCTGCTCTAAAAAAAGTCTTAACGCATCATATTGTTCATCTGTAATTTCAGGTTGATTGTGTCGATAATACAAACCATCATGTTTACTAATTATTGTGCTCAGTATCGTATGGTGATGCATTGCATTTTTTTCTTGGGGCGGACGTAATAAATCTACAAGATCAGATTGTAGGTGAATAAGATTATCAGGTGTTTCCATAAAATAACCGTTTATCTACTGTGTTTATATAATGTGCTGTATGATATAAGTTGCTCAGTCTGTGATTATTGCAAATCCTGCTCCATAAGTTTACGAGCGGCTGCACGGGCCTCTGGACTAATATTTTCACCTGAGAGCATGCGAGATATTTCTTCTTCACGCATGTCCATCGATAATTTGCGAAGATTAGTTATAGCCATTGAAGGTTCTGTTTCTTTATCAAGCGATTTTTCAATATAAAAATGTGTAGTTGCTTGTGCGGCTACTTGGGGGGAATGCGTGATACTAATAATTTGTCCCTTACGCCCTAAACTGCGTAGTTTTTTTCCGACAGCCTCAGCAGTGGCGCCTCCTACACCTGTGTCTATCTCATCAAAAATCATTACAGGAGCATGTTTGTGTTGTTGCATTACCGAGCGCATTACTAATGTAATACGCGACATTTCTCCGCCAGATGCGATTTTATGAATAGGAAGTAGGGGGGTACCAGGATTAAGGCTGGCATGAAAACATATAAAATCAAGTCCTTGCGGTTGGGCTTGGTCTAATTCTAAAGGTATTAATTGAGCCTCAAAAATTGCACTACTCAATTTAAGAGGGTGTAAATTATCGTTAATATGCTTATTTAATTCAAAAATCGCTTCTTCTCGTTTTTGTCTTAGCTGTAAAGCATTATTGCAATAGAGTTCTTTCGCAATATTTTCCTCTTTTTGATATTTTTTAAGATAGATTTCACCTTCCGCAAACGTATTTTTTTTATGTATAATGTGTTGATGCAGTTCAGGCAGTTCTTCTACGGTAATACTATGTTTTCGCGCCAGACCCCGCAAGGCAAATAGACGTTCTTCTACAAACGATAAATCTTCCTCATTGTAATCAAGGCTTTGGTTTACTTTGCGTAAATGGGATATTGTTTCTTCCATTTCAATATGAATTTTGTCAATATTTTCTAATGCTTTTTTAATGTCGTCATAATCCTCACTAAATCGGTAAATAGCTTTTTCTGCTTGTGATAGGGCTGAAGTAAGAGGGGTGTTGCCTTGTAAGTGGAGTAAAGCTTCATTGAGTGCTTTGGCAACTTTTTTAGCATTCATCATGTATCGCCTTTTTTCTCCAAGTTCCTCTTCCTCGCCTTTTTGTGGCATGAGTACATCCAATTCCTCAAGAGTTTTATCCAAGAGTTCAATGTCATTCTTTGTTATTTCTAGCAATGTATTATGGTTGTTTAAGATCTCTTGTGATTTTTTCCAGTTATGCCAATTTTTTTCAAGTGCTAAAACATCTTTTTTTACGTCTGCGAATTGATCTAACAAAAGTCTATGAGTCGATACCTCTGCGAGTAATCGCACATCATTTTGTCCATGAATTTCTATCAGGTGATTGGCGACTTGCTTTAGAATTGCAATGCTTACTGAGACATCATTAATATAGGCACGACTTTTACCGTCTGCATATTGAACACGTCTTAGAATAATGTCTTCGTCCGTGATACAATGAATATTATGTGCTTCTAGGCAGGTGTAACAGGGGTGATCAGGGGGAATAGAAAAAACAGCCACGATATGGCCCTGCGATTGTCCTGAACGTACCAAGCCTCCATCTCCCCTAGCTCCAGCGATGAGGCCCAAAGCATCCAGAAGGAGTGACTTACCAGCTCCTGTTTCGCCTGTAATAACGTTTAACCCGTTATCAAAATGGGCATAAATATAATGAATGAGTACAATGTCTTTTATCGTGAGTTCAACGAGCATAGAAAATGTTTTACTAGTAAAAAACAAGTTAGGCAACATCTACTTTGCATTATATAATAAACGTTTTCAAAGAAAACACAAATTAATAATTTAAACATTAAGTGAGTAATTTTTCTCAAACACACTCAAAAAGTTTATTTTTTACTATTAGATTGAAAATTTTTACTTGTCCATGATTTTTCTTCATTTTTTGGTAGTAGGTTATGTTGCGCCAATAAATCGTAGGATTTTGTATACCACGGACTGCGTGGATAATTATATCCCAAAAGAGCTGCGGCACTTTGCGCTTCAATAGTAATTCCTAAGGCAATATAACATTCGGTAAGGCGGTGTAGTGCTTCTTCAACATGTTTTGTTTTTGGATAGTTTTTTACAACTGCCTTAAATCGGTTCATAGCAGCTATGTAGGATTTTTTATTCAAATAAAAGCGTCCAATTTCCATTTCTTTCGCTGCAAGAATATCATCAATAAGACGTAATTTGTATTTAGCATCGCGTGCATATTTACTATCGGGAAAGAAGCTAATTAGACGTTCAAAAGCTTTTTTTGTTTTATCGGCTTTTTCGGCATCTCTTCTATCATCGCTAATTTGATCATAATTACTCAGTGCAATAACAAAATGGGCTAGAGCAATGCGTTTGTTACCAGGATGTGTATTAATAAAACGCTGTGCATATGCCTGTGCCTGTGCATATTTTTTGAGTTGATAATAGCTTTGTGCGATATCTAAAATAGAATCACGTGATTCTTCTGCATACGGATATTGCCTTTCAATAGTTTTGTACAACTTTATTGCTTCATTATAGTCCGCATCTTCATACTTTTTTTGTGCATCGGCATAGATTTCTGCAGGTGCTCGTTTATCTTCAGGTTCTAATTTGGGGGCCTCTTTTGCACAGGCACCAACGAGCATAGCCAATAGCAAACAGGTTAAAAAGCCTTTGTTTTTAAAATTCAAAAAGAATCTACTTAATATTGTTAAATACTGATATGACATCGTTACCACCTAAGATATATACCGCTTGGTATATATTTATTCTATAATACATAAATATTATTCCACCCCATACCTTTATGTTGTTATCCATAACCGATAAGGCGATTTCAGACATATACAAGCTGAAATGTATTGTAGCATTTTTATATACTTAAATACAAGAACACATCTTATATTATAAGATAAATATGTGATAAAAAATTGTCAGAAAAAAAATATTTTACGATGCATCTGCTCATAGGCTTTTATGAGGATACCAAAACTTATTTTTTAACAATCTTGTAACTATGGTAAATCAAACAGACATAAAGTTTGCTTGATTACCATGTATTGATTCTTTATATTACATTAAATCTATATTACACTCAATCATGTAAAGTTAATGCGTTTATTTTTTTAATGTAACAGGTGCTTTTTTACCCAATCTCTTGCATATTTCAGGGCAAGGGCAATTTCGTCCTTATTCATTTCCATAGAAATTTCTTGTCTATATTTGCGTGCTTCAACACTTCCTTGCATGCAAGCGATATTAAACCATTTATGGGCTTCAATATAATTTGGCTTTGCACCTCGGGCAATTGAGAATTCTACTCCCATTTGCAAATACACATCAGCTATGTCTGTTAGTGTAGCTGTGTGCGTTGCTTCCTCGCTAATAATTTTAGCCATTTTACTCTCCTTCTATAGTTGAGTATACTTTTATACTCACTTAAGTAATAATTAATAATAATACTACTTAATCATATTAGATTAAATTTTGAGTTAAATGTTATAATTAATTTCTATTAAGTATAATTACTTTTTTATTAGGTATTATTAGCAAAGATTTAATATTACTTACTCGTTTATTAATGTAGAGTATAAAAACTTTAATCAAGTAAGCCTAAATTAGGTGATTATTTACGTCCGCTCACAGATAATTGCTCAATCATAGTACGATTGAGGTAGGTTATACACTATATGTATAATGAAAATTCAAATATATTTCAGATTATTTAATGCATTGATCAGCTCAAAATGAATGTGCCATCGGATATATAGTTATCTAAATTTATATCGTTAAAGCCTATAAAAGCAATTTCTACTGCATCAAAATTCCCATAAGATATGGACGCGACCCCTCTAGACAAACCATTAACAGTAACAAGAGACGTTGTAACGAAATTTGCAATATCTGATCAGCTGTATCTGCGGTGAGGTTATTCGCGTCATAACCTAAGCCAATTAAAAGATTACTGATGTCTATTTTATCACCTTGTAATTGATTGAAATCATTTATCGTATCACTGCCCGCATTATCGTATAGATAATAGAATGTATCAGCTCCATCACCACCTGCAAGAATATCATTACCTCTGCCACCGTAAATCTGATCATTGCCATCACCACCCGTAATTGTATCATTACCTGCTAAAGCATGGAAAGTTGTTGCGATAGTATTATCAGTGGCGGTGAGTGTATCGGCGGCGGCGGTGCCATATACATAGCCATCACCAGTGACACGGCCGTTATCTGTTATCGTCCAGCCATATCCGCCATCTGTGGTCGAATCGGTGAATCGAGCACGTGCTGTGGCATGTGTGTAGCTTATAAGTGCTCCGAATATTACGCCCCTGTTAATTGCTGTTTCACCTGCAGCACTATTAAGTGTAGACCAACCCAACAATAATGCATCATAATTCTCACTACTCATAGAGTTATCATTAAACATGAGTCTAGCATTTGTTAGGGAACTGATATCCCATCCCCCTATATCCTGATTGAAAGTAGCGGCATCCCAAAACATACTCAGCATATTTGTTACAGAACTGACATCCCAACCCCCTACATCCTGATTAAAAGCAGCGGCATCAAAAAACATTCTCTGCATATTTGTTACAGAACTGACATCCCAACCTCCTATATCCTGATTGAAATTAGTGGCACCAGAAAACATAAACTGCATATTAGTCGCAGAACTGACATCCCAACCCCCTATATCCTGGTTGAAAGAAGAGGCAGCATTAAACATACTCTCCATATTCGTCGCTTTAGAAACATCAAGCCTACTAGCATTAGTTGGAATACCATTACCATTAAGAAATAAACTAGATAAATCTGCACTTTGGGTATCAATGATTTCCTGTATTTTAGCTTCTGTTAACGGCTCATTCTCATCAGCCAGAGCCGTGTGATATCTTGAAAGAAGAGAATCATTCACACCAGAATGCAATAACTTTAATTCATCAGAG
>JAPKNN010000007.1:0-99324 GCA_040266715.1 Paracoccaceae bacterium | reverse complement strand
TATTTGGCAAGTCGTCATAACATTACGAATGTTGCAATATTAGAGAAAGGATGGATTGGGGGTGGAAATACAGGGCGTAATACCACCATTATTCGCTCTAACTATCTTCGGGATGAAAGTGCCCAATTATACGAGTTATCACGCTCATTGTTTGAAAATTTATCGCAAGAGTTAAATTTTAATATTATGTTTAGCCCAAGAGGGTTGTTGCTTTTATGTCAAACAGAACACGAGTTACGGGCATTACGCCGTCATGCATACGCTAACAAACTTAATGGTATAGACGCTTACATGATTACACCGCAGGAGGTAAAAAACAAAGTTCCTATCATTAACGACAGTCCTCATGCACGGTATCCTATTTTAGGGGCATTGTATCAGCCTCGCGGTGGTACCGCTAGACACGATGCTGTCGCCTGGGGGTATGCCCGTGGTGCGGATGCTTTCGGCGTTGATATTATACAAAATTGTGCCGTAAAAGAGATTATCAACAAAAATGGTAAAGCAGTTGGCGTCATAACAAGTAAAGGAACCATCCGAGCCGATAAAATAGCTATTGTTACAGCTGGTAACACATCGACCCTTACAGATACTGCTGGTCTCAAAATGCCCCTTGAGAGTGTTTCATTACAAGCATTAGTTTCCGAGCCCATCAAGCCCATACTTGATGTTGTTGTTATGGCGAATACCGTACATGGATATATCAGTCAGAGTGACAAAGGGGAGTTAGTAATAGGAGGATCCGCCGATCCCTATAATAACTATTCCCAAAGAGGTAGCTTTCCTTCTATAGAGCACACTGTAACGGCACTTGTTGAAACGTTTCCAGTTATTAGTCGTCTCAAAATGCTACGCCAATGGGCTGGTGTCATTGATATGACAGGAGATCGTAGCCCTATTATTTCTATGACCGATATAGAAAATCTTTATGTTAATTGTGGTTGGGGTACGGGAGGATTTAAAGCAACACCTGGCTCAGGCTTTGTTTTCGCCGATACCATCGCAAACGAACGACCGCATCCTATCGCAGAGCCATTTAGCCTTGAACGCTTTAAACAAGGAAGGCACATTGACGAAAGCGTAGCTGCTGCCGTAGCCCATTAAGGAAAGTTATATGTTAGAAATTACTTGCCCAATATGTCATGCTAAAGGAGACGAGATTGATTTTACTGCAGGCGGTGAGGCGTATATTAAACGACCCGCAACACAAGACCCGCAAAAAGTGACATTACACGCACATTACGAATATCTTTATATAAGAACCAATCCGAAAGGCCCTAGAAATGAATTGTGGCATTGTACGCGTGGCTGCTCAAAATGGTTTATTATGAAAAGAGATACAATGACCCTAGAAATCATAGAAACAAAATGCTTTGATACCGATTTAGCAAGTGAGATAAAGTTGGATAATAAGAGTGCTATTCCAAAGCAGCATATCAAAAAAACACCAACCCCTTCTCAAAAAACTACTCCATCTAATAAACCAAAAACTAAACCTAAAAAAACAAGCAAAAAAAATTAATTACTATCATTAAATATAGATTATGAGTGCAAAACCTTACAGATTACATTCCAATCTCTCATCAGATTTGTGTGGTACACACGTTAATCGTAACAAAGTTTGTAATTTTACCTTTGACGGTAAAAATTATACAGGATTTGAAGGTGATACGCTTGCATCGGCATTGTTTGCAAATGGTGTACGTGTTGTTGGACGTAGTTTTAAATATCACCGCCCTCGTGGCGTTTTATGTCTAGGTTCTGAAGAACCTAACGCGCTTGTTGAAGTTGGAGAGAAAGGTACACACAGTCCAAATTTACGTGCCACAGAAGTCAATTTGTATGATGGTATGGTGGCAAGAAGCCAAAACAGATGGCCAAGTGTAGATTTTGATATAGGACATGTTAATGATTTTCTTTCTCCTTTGTTCCCTGCTGGATTTTATTATAAAACTTTTATGTGGCCAGCAAGTTTGTGGATGCATTATGAACACATTATTAGAAGGGCCGCAGGCTTAGGAACAGCGCCTACAACGCAAGATTCTGCCTTCTATGAGCATTTTCATCAACATTGTGATTTACTCGTTATAGGTGGGGGCGTTGCAGGGTTAGTATCTGCATATGCTGCAGCCAAAAGTGGAAGCCATGTTATACTTGTTGATGAGCAAGCTCAATTAGGGGGGTGCAGTGATTATTTTAACGCACAAATAGATGATTTAGATCATAATTTATGGATTAAAATGATTATTTCTGAATTAAGGACATTGTCTAATTGTACTGTATTAACTAATACGACAGCTGTAGGCCTGTATATGCATCGTTTTGCGTTACTTAATCAAATTGTCTCTCATACTCATCAAGCTGAAGGTTTTTCTCCTAAAGCACGTCTATGGAAAGTACGTGCCAAAAATATAATCCTTGCAACAGGAGCACTTGAAAGACCCTTGAGCTTTGCTAATAACGATAGACCAGGTGTTATGCTGTCCTCTGCTTTGCGTGGATATCTTAGGCGATATGATGTTGTTGCAGGGCAAGCAGGTGCAATCTTTACAAATAATGACAATGCTTATGAAACGGCTTTTATACTCAAAGAAGCAGGAGTCAATATCAAAGCTGTCATAGATTTACGTAAACAGATACCGCATGTTTTAAGAAAACGTGCAGAAAGCCTCAATATCGAAGTTTTCTCAGGCTATGCTATAGTTGATGTGAAAACTGTTAGTATGGGAAAAAAAATTGACCATATATCTATTGCACGTATTTTGCAAAGCGGGCGTATAAGTCAACTCTCTTCCCTTAATGTTGATTTTGTAGGTATGTCGGGAGGATTTAACCCAGCTGTACATCTTTTTTGTCATGTAGGTGGGAAAGTGCAATTTGATAAAAAAATTAATAGCTTTAAGCCCAAGAATGATATTCCCCATATCACATCTGTAGGAGCATGTAATGGTGTTTTCTCGCTTAACAACATCATTAAGGAGGCGTTTAATACTGGTGAAAATGTTGCAATGCAAGCATCTTTATACAAAAAAGTTACACTAAAAAAACCTAAAAAAATAGAGGCATCCACTAATTCAACGTTAGCTAAACAATGGTTTATCCCGAGCATTCGTAAGTATAATGATGGTGCCAAGCACTTTCTTGATTTTCAAAATGACGTCACGATAAGAGATATTGAACTTGCGGTACGCGAGGGATATGAGTCTGTAGAACATACAAAACGCTATACAACAATGGGTATGGCAACAGATCAAGGAAAAATAGGCAATATTAATGCTCTAGGTATCCTTGCCGATAGTTTAGATATTGATATTGAAAAATCTCTTACGACTACCTTCAGACCTCCTTTTACTCCGCTTCCTTTTGGAACTATTGCAGGTACTAAAGCAAAGACACTTTTCCAAGCTATTCGCCAAACTGATATAGCACACTGGCATGAGAAAAATACTATTGATTTTGAACCCGTAGGACAGTGGCGTAGACCGTACACTTACCGACAAGCTCATCAATCCCGTTTTGATTCTATCCAAGAAGAGGTTAAGAATGTACGTGAAAATGTTGGCTTGCTTGATGCCTCAACTTTAGGAAAGATTGATATTAAAGGACCAGACGCAGTAACTTTTCTTAATAGAATATATAGTAATTCATTTAGTAATCTTAAAGTAGGGCGTTGTCGTTATGGGTTAATGCTTAATGATAACGGATTTATTATAGATGATGGAGTAACGGCTAAACTTGCTGATAATCATTATATTGTTCATACAACGAGCGGAGGTGCAGATTCAATTGCTGCAATGATGGAATTTTGGTTGCAGACTGAATGGAGAGATTTACGTGTTTTTATTACGCCTGTTACAGATCAATATGCACAAATTGTTATTGCTGGCCCTAAGTCACGAGATGTTCTTAATGCATGCAGTAGCGACATACGCTTTGGAGCAGATGATTTTGCCTATATGGATGTTAAACAAGGCCACCTCAATGGGGTTCCAGCAAGAGTTTACCGTATTAGCTTTTCAGGAGAATTATCATATGAGATAGCCGTTCCAGCTGCTTACGGATTGTCTTTATGGAACACTCTTTTAGAATGTGGGCGTTCTTATGATATTAAACCATACGGTACCGAGGCATTACATATTTTACGTGCTGAAAAAGGGTATATTGTTGTTGGAGATGAAACAGACGGTACTGTCATTCCGAAAGATGTAGGGCTTGGTAGTATGGTTTCCAAGAAAAAACCTGATTTTATTGGCAAACATTCCCTTTTATTAATGGATGATCTCAACAGGGACAATCGTAAACAGCTTGTTGGATTATTTACAGAAGATCCCAATGAGGTTTTACCCGATGGCGTGCACGCCGTTAACGAAGTAAAAAAAGCACCGCCCATGAAAATGATAGGGCATGTTACATCTAGCTATTTTAGCCCTACTTTAAAACGCTCTATTGCTATGGCACTAATTGAAAATGGGCGTAAAAGAATGGGAGAACGTATCGCTTTTCCATTTGACGATAAGATTGTCCATGCACGTATCGTCGATCATATATTTTATGATAAAAAAGGAGAGCGGCAGAATGTCTAAGGTGGATATGCATATGATATTGAAAAAAAATACAGAATTTTTACCCCAAAAACCATATAATCCTTTATGTTTTGACTTAAGTGTAAGAAATGATTTATGCATGCTGGATTTAAGAATAAATGCAAATGATACTCTTGCTTTAAATGCGATTTCGAAAAGTTTGAAAGGCCTAAATCTACCGCTCAATCCATTTACGTCAGTACAAAATACAATATATTCAATATTATGGTTATCTACGGATCAATGGCTGATTGTGGCAAGCGAAAAACAATCAGAAGAACTAACCCAATCTTTGAATCAGGCTTTATCTGCGTTTGATTATTTTTCCCTTTGCGAGGTATCACATATGCGTAGCGTATTTCGTTTGGTAGGTAGACAAGCCGAAAATATCATTCATAAAGGCGGTAGTTTAGACACAACCTTACCCTATTTTAAAGACGGTTTTGTGAAGCGTATGAGTTTTGCCGAAATACCAGCTATCGTACATTTTTTATCTTGTCAAAAAGAAGAGCAAATGATTGATCTATACGTTTTTCGTTCCTATGCAAACTATGTGTTTGAGTGGTTAAATCAAACAGGTCATAAAGACGCAGCACTATAAAAATATAAATGTAATCCTTGTTTTTATTGAGATCAATATCTTAAAGCAATTTATTTTGCTCTGCTTGCTGTGCCACTTGAAACGTCGTATTATAACGGCTAACAAATGGATATTTGCCCTCAAGAATATCGCGAACATGAACAATTTCACATCTTTTTATATTCTGATAAAGCTCCCCTAATTCATAACATTCACGCCTCATTCCATCCGTGATATTGCCCATCGTTATAAATAATCCTGCCTTGTTAACGTTTTCCTTTTGCTGACACACTTTAATAAAAGCTCGCACCTGACTTATGGCAAGATTATTTCCTCCTTTAACTTCTATCAAGCATTGCCGACTTTGATTTTCTGTTGGCAAACGAAAATGAAACCAACCATCAATCCCCCCATCCCCTGTTTTTTTAGGATTAACAAATCCATTAATTAAATAATGTATAACCCAGTTTTGAAATTCTAACTTATTTGAATCGGCAAGTTGTTGTGCTTGCTCTATATTTTGAGGAAATCCTGTAATATGATAATCTTGCTTTTCTCTGAATTTATGGCGGTCAAAAAGGCGCTTTTGTATAAGAGAAATACTTTGCGATGAAATATCGGCACCAATAAAACAACGCTCTAATTTTACAGCCGCATCAACCGTTGTTCCACATCCACAGAAAAAATTTGCTACAACATCACCTTCATTGCTTGATGCCTTAATAATACGTTCTAACAAAGCCACTGGTTTTTGCGTAGGATAACCGAGATATTCTCCTGTATTATTTACTTTTTGAAAACTTTGAATATCCTTAAAAACACTACTTAAGGGTACACCCCTCATCCTCTTTAAATATGAGTATCTCTTACTTCCATCTGGATTTCGATAAATTTTATATCTATTCCCTTTTTCATCTACTTTATCATACCTTTTTACTGTTTTTTCGTCTAATGGATTGTATTGCTTATTAAAAATAAAACTATCAACACACCTAACGTAAAAAAATAATATGTCATGCCCTCTAACCCAGTTTTTTGTTTGTGATTTAAAACCTGAACTATCATCATTACTCCATATAATTTCACGTTTAAAATTTTGTGTGCCAAAAATCACATCACACAAGATTTTTAAATAATGGCTCATTGTTGAATCACAATGCAAATAAAAACTCCCCGTATCCTTCAAAAGAGCATGTATATAATAAATACGAATAGCCATCATAGAGAGATATGACACAAAGCTCGGTGGCATAGATATCCTGACGAATTCCAAAAAATTATCTACTTTTTGCAAACCTAAAGAACGCAACTCTACAGCACTTTACTCCACCTATCTTTAAAAGCTTCAATTTGTAACTTGTCTGGAGCATCATCAGCCAATTCTTTATAAAGAATGTTATAATTTCTATCACTGTTAAATGGCGGATCAATATAAATAAGATCAATAAAAGAGCGACGCTCATTATAAACTGAACGCTTAATTTCTAAACTACAGCCATAATAAAGGATGTATTTAAACTGGCCTTCTTGTATATATCAAATCCAACACGTGCGCGTACTAATTGAGAAAACAATATACAAACACATTAGACAATGAAAGAAAAGAAAACTATACATTTCATCTAACACTACAAATCCTTTACAATAGTTATAGGAATTATGTATTGCGCAGTGATCAAATGAACGAATTTATAGGAAAAGAAATTATATAACATACTTAATATTCTATGAATTCAACACACACACTTAAATATTTAGTAAGTTTCGCTTAACTGTAAGCAGTTAGAAAAATTAAGCCATGAATTATTTATTAAGCTTGGCAATGTCCTACTCTCCCACGACTTAAGCCGCAGTACCATCGGCGCAAAAGCACTTCACGTTCGAGTTCGGGATGGGATCGGGTTTTTCCACTTTGCTATGGTCACCAAGCTAAAAAAATAATTCATATCTTAGCACATAGTTACTACAGAAATACATTGAAGAATTTCTTTGTAACTACTGTATGTTATCTCGAATCTTATAAAATCAATTACCCTAATCTAATACCTATATCGCAACTTTTATAGTTGTATATAGATATTCTTACATTTTGTTACAGATACAAAAATAATGAGAGAAATCAAGCCTATCGAGCAATTAGTACTGGTCAGCTTCACGTATTACTACGCTTCCACATCCAGCCTATCAACGTGGTAGTCTTCCACGGCTCTCAAGGGAAATCTTGTTTTGAGCTAGGTTTCCCGCTTAGATGCTTTCAGCGGTTATCCTTTCCGTACTTAGCTACCCTGCAGTGCTACTGGCGTAACAGCAGGCCCACCAGAGGTACGTCCATTCCGGTCCTCTCGTACTAGGAACAGCTTCTCTCAAATTTCCAACACCCACGGCAGATAGGGACCGAACTGTCTCACGACGTTCTAAACCCAGCTCACGTACCACTTTAATTGGCGAACAGCCAAACCCTTGGGACCTGCTCCAGCCCCAGGATGTGATGAGCCGACATCGAGGTGCCAAACGATACCGTCGATATGAACTCTTGGGTATCATCAGCCTGTTATCCCCGGAGTACCTTTTATTCGTTGAGCGATGACCCTTCCACATGGAAGTCACCGGATCACTATGACCGAATTTCTTCTCTGCTCGACCTGTCAGTCTCGCAGTCAAGCGGGCTTATGCCATTACACTCTACAGCTGATTTCCGACCAGCCTGAGCCCACCTTTGTGCGCCTCCGTTACTCTTTGGGAGGCGACCGCCCCAGTCAAACTACCCACCACGCATTGTCCCGAATCCGGATAACGGACTGCGGTTAGATATCAATGCAAGCAAGGGTGGTATTTCAAGGTTGACTCCAGCAGAACTGGCGCCCTGCCTTCATAGTCTCCCACCTATCCTACACATGCCTGCACTAATACCAATACGAAGCTATAGTAAAGGTTCACGGGGTCTTTCCGTCTGACCGCGGGTACCCCGCATCTTCACGGGGAATTCAATTTCACTGAGTCTATGCTGGAGACAGTGGGGAAGTCGTTACGCCATTCATGCAGGTCGGAACTTACCCGACAATGAATTTCGCTACCTTAGGACCGTTATATTTACGGCCGCCGTTTACCGGGGCTTCAATTCAGAGCTTGCACCCCTCCTTTTAACCTTCCGGCACCGGGCAGGCGTCAGACCCTATACATCGCCTTACGGCTTCGCAGAGTCCTGTGTTTTTAATAAACAGTCGCTACCCCCAATTCTGTGCCCCCTACTGCTGGTTGCCCAGCTGCAGGGCTCCCTTATTCCGAAGTTACGGGAGCATTTTGCCGAGTTCCTTCAGCATAGTTCTCTCAAGCGCCTTGGTATACTCAACCTGTCCACCTGTGTCGGTTTAGGGTACGGTCTTAATGCAGTGCTATTTCCTGGAACTCCTTAACTGCACCTCCAATCCAATAAGGAGATACAATGTTTAGAATTCGTCACACTCTGCAGGTACAGGAATATTAACCTGTTTTCCATCGACTACGGCTTTCGCCCTCGCCTTAGGTGCCGACTCACCCTACGCAGATTAGCTTTACGTAGGAACCCTTGGACTTTCGGCGAATGTGTTTCTCACACATTTTATCGTTACTCATGTCAGCATTCTCACTTCCGATACCTCCACCACAGCTCGCGCAATGGCTTCACAGGCTTACGGAACGCTCCGCTACCGCGACCGCTAATCTCTATATAAAAAAATTGAACCAAATAGTCCGCTATTACTTCGTGGTGAGCTCTTCAATAAGTTCATTATTAATAACTCGTACCATTAAAGGTATTAAAAAAGCATCTGCTAGCCACATTATAACAACGAACCAACTCCATTCTCCACTTATTTCAAAAAGCCTAAATTTACCAGGTTCATTGGTTTGTTCCATCAGGGTAATATCTATGCCTCCCAATAAATATAAAAAAAGTAACACAGCAGGGAAGATTAAAGCTGTCCTGTAATACCTGAGGTAAACACGATGCCCTCCAAAAAATCCTAAAAATAGCCATAATAAATACGCTATAAACTTAGACTTTTTCTTATTTTCATACCGCATCACTGCATAAGAAATTTCATGTCCTTCGGCTTTTTTATCAATAGCCTTAGCAGTTTCTTCGGAATAAGATTCTTCTCTATTATTGCTAATATTTTTTATATTTTCCATTAAGTTTTTCTCCTTAATTAAGTTTTTTCCATACAAAAGCAAGCAAACATACCTAACACAAACTTTATGCAGATATTATTTAATACATCATATTGCTTACTTAAACAAAAATCAACTTCTAATAAAGTTATACAATTTGAACATTTTTTATATAGAGATTAGCGATCACCCGCAGCTTCGGTACATGGCTTTAGCCCCGTTACATTTTAGGCGCAAGAACCCTTAATTAGACCAGTGAGCTGTTACGCTTTCTTTAAAGGATGGCTGCTTCCAAGCCAACCTCCTGGTTGTTATGGGGTTCTCACTTCCTTCTACACTTAGCCATGATTTAGGGACCTTAGCTGGCGGTCCGGGCTGTTTCCCTTTCCACTATGGACCTTAGCACCCATAGTGTGTCTGCCGTATAAGACTTACTGGTATTCGGAGTTTGGTTAGGTTTGGTAATCCTGTGGGGACCCCTAGCCCATCCAGTGCTCTACCCCCAGCAGCATAAATACGACGCTCTACCTAAATAGATTTCGCGGAGAACCAGCTATTTCCAGGTTTGATTAGCCTTTCACCCCTAGCCACAAGTCATCCCCTAATTTTGCAACATTAGTGGGTTCGGCCCTCCAGTGCGTGTTACCGCACCTTCAGCCTGCTCATGGCTAGATCACCTGGTTTCGGGTCTGATCCGACAAACTAAACGCCCTATTAAGACTCGCTTTCGCTACGCCTACACCTAACGGCTTAAGCTTGCTTGCCAGACCAAGTCACTGACCCATTATACAAAAGGTACGCCGTCACCAGATCAGACTATGAGGAGGATAATAACTATTCTACGAAAACTGACAGAGGAACCACTACTTCTACAGGGTAAAAATAGTCAGGTCTACGTGGATCTTTATCAAGAAAATCTATAACTTTTTTCAAAGCATCTCCTTTTCTGGAAGAGAATACTTTTTTACTTCCCTTACGATTAGCAGATTGACATGCTACTGTAAAATCATTTCCGCGTCTTAAGCGCATCTTCTTGGGAGATAAAAAGGTCATGCCATTATTATACAAATCTTTTGGCGATGATATTGTACAATCAGCACCTTCTACAGGCGTTGTTTTGAACATAACATACTGATACATTCTATTCTGTGCATCCGCCTCTGTTATAGGGGCATCTTTATTTTTCGTACATGATTGAAGAATCAATACAAAAAGAACAAATACACTAAATAAAATATTTCCTTTACTCAATCCAAAAACTTTACGCATATCTAAGCTTCCATAATCTGCATTATCTTAATACAGAACTATAAGCAAATATCCGAAAAGTCAATTTTTATATATCACTATCCGTCTCAAAGTCTGATCAAGCTCCGACTGTTTGTAGGCATCCGGTTTCAGGTACTGTTTCACTCCCCTAGTAGGGGTACTTTTCACCTTTCCCTCACGGTACTTGTTCGCTATCGGTTGGTAAGGAGTACTTAGGCTTGGAGGGTGGTCCCCCCATATTCAGACAGGATAACACGTGTCCCGCCCTACTCGAATCTTCATTTGCATTTACCTGTACGGGGCTATCACCCACTATGGCTAATATTTCCAGATTATTCCAGTTATCACAAACAAAGCATTGGCCTAGTCCGCGTTCGCTCGCCACTACTAACGGAGTATCGGTTGATTTCCTTTCCTCTGGTTACTGAGATGTTTCAGTTCTCCAGGTTTGCCTGCTATACCTATGTATTCAGTATAGCATAACTCAAAAGAGTTGGGTTTCCCCATTCAGAAATCCATGGATCAAAGTTTATTCGCAACTCCCCATGGCTTATCGCAGCGTATTACGTCTTTCATCGCCTCTTACCACCAAGGCATCCTCCAGATGCCCTTTTGACACTTGATCGCTCTCATTATTTATGTATCTGTCTCACCTCTATCTTAAAGATAGTGATGAAACACAATATAATTGAAAGTCAGACTTGAGATAACATACACTTTCTTGTCCGTCGCAATCACTGCGATAATACAAAAAAAATGTAGTGTCAAATTCACAAATATAAAACAGCGGACTAAAAATATCCTAAAAGCATTAAAATCTTTTGGATAGTTTCAGAAAAAATGTCTATTAGTCAAACACAAATATAAAAGAAAAAAGCTCCACCTGAACACATACCGACAAAACCATTTTGTATAGTATGTTTGATAAACGCCTCCAAAAAATTTCCTAGTATAACTAAATGTAAAACATCCAACTTTAGGAAACTTTAAATCTTCTTCTCTAATGCGTTTTTTGTGTATAGACGATACAAAAATTATTTGCAAGATATATTTTGTAAAAAAACAAAAATATATCTAAAAATATTTCTGCAATTTTTTAATGTTAAACAATAGTAGGTAATCAAGCAATACCGCACTAAAATCGTCTACGATATTCTTTCAAACTCAAATAAGTTAACTGTATGTACCGATTTTTAAATTATGTCAGCCCCTTCATGCTCAATCTTATTTTTCCTCTATTATCTAACCCCAAATATCTTACTTTTACAATATCCCCTTCTGATAAAACGTCTGATATATTTTCAACTCTTTGCTCAGAAATTTGAGATACGTGTACGAGACCATCCTTTGCACCATAAAAGTTTACAAAAGCTCCAAAATCCATTACTTTAACAACTTTTCCTTCATATACTTCTCCCTCTTCGGGTTCTGTTGTAAGTATTTTTATCCTTTTAATTGCTTTATTTAGACTTTCTCCATCTATCGCTGCAACTCTTACCGTTCCATCGTCTTCAATATCAATCTTTGTTTCCGTTTCTTCGGTCAGCTGCCTGATAATCTTTCCTCCCGTACCAATGATATCGCGTATTTTATCAACTGGTATTTTTATGGTTTCAATGCGGGGGATATTCTTATTAACATCCTTTTTAGGCGCATCAATTGTTTTATTCATTTCTTGTAAAATATGCAGGCGACCTGCCTTTGCCTGCTCTAGAGCTTTACTCATAATCTGTTCTGTAATACCTGAAATTTTTATATCCATCTGCAGAGATGTTATACCTTCTTGTGTACCAGCAACTTTGAAATCCATATCGCCAAGATGATCTTCGTCTCCCAAGATGTCAGATAAAACTACGTACGAATCCCCTTCTTTTATTAGCCCCATGGCAATGCCAGATACGGGACGTTTAAGAGGCACGCTAGCGTCCATAAGTGCTAAGGAAGCCCCACATACTGTGGCCATAGAAGACGAGCCATTAGACTCTGTAATTTCCGATACAACTCTCAGTGTATAAGGAAAATCATCCTTGATTGGTAAGAGCGGATTTATAGCTCTCCAGGCTAATTTTCCATGTCCTATTTCTCTACGGCTAGTTGAAAATGCACGACCAACCTCACCTACCGAATAGGGGGGGAAATTATAGTGCAACATAAAATGACGCTTAAAAGTACCATCTAAAGAATCAACATATTGTTCATCCTCAGACGTACCTAAGGTAACAGCGACGATTGCTTGCGTTTCACCTCGTGTGAACAAAGCAGAACCATGTGCGGATGGCAGAATAAAGACATCTGTTTCTATATTTCTAACATCCGTTAAACTACGCCCATCAATTCGGCTTCCCGAATTAATCACTTCAGCTCTAACAATTTCTTTTTCAATTTTTTTAAGCAGCCCGCCTATTGTTTTCTCACTCAACAATAGCTCACCACTATCATCTGTCCAACGTGTAAGCGTGTTTTCTCGAATCAAATCTAATTGTTGACGCCTATCTATTTTTTTAGGCTCTTTATATGCTTTTGCTATTTCATCACCAACTTCTTGACGCAATTTATTTAATTGTTCAGTATATTCAACTTTCTCAGTTTTCAAAACAGGTTTATTAACTTTTTTTGCTAAAGCTTGAATGGCACCTATCACAACCTGGAATTGTTCATGACCAAACATAACGGCCTTAAGCATATCTTCCTCTGACAGTTCCTGTGCTTCCGATTCAACCATCAAAACTGCATCTTGTGTACCTGCTACAACCAAATCTAGTTGGGAATCTTTCATTTGTTCAATATCAGGATTAAGAACAAACTCCCCATTGACCAATCCAACACGTGCAGCACCCACTGGCCCTTGAAAAGGGGCTCCTGAAATTGCTAATGCACAAGAAGAAGCAATCATAGACAACACATCGGGATCACTTTTTTTATCATAGCTTAGTACAGTAACTGTAACCTGCGTTTCATTAAAAAAATTATCCTCAAAAAGTGGACGTATAGGACGATCTATCAATCTACAAATCAATGTTTCTCTTTCAGTTGGTCTTCCCTCTCTTTTAAAGTACCCTCCAGGAATACGACCAGCCGAATACGCTTTTTCTGTATAGTTAATAGTTAAAGGAAAAAAATCCATATCTGGTTTAACAGATTTCTCAATTACAGCAACAGCAAGTATAACTGTTTCTCCATACTGTAACATTACTGCTCCATCGGCCTGCCGAGCTACTTTACCTGTCTCTAGACGTAATTTTTGTCCTGCCCACTCTATTTCCTCTATATGGTGATCTTCAAACATACTTTCCCTTTATCTTAATTAACATATATACTACACAACAAACTTTACCGTCTTAGCCCTAGCTTTTTAATAAGTGCCTTGTACCCTTCCTCGTTTCTTTTCTTAAGGTAATCCAGCGCCTTGCGTCTTTTGCTTACTAACTTTAAAAGACCATAACGTGAATGGTTATCTTTTTTATGTATTTTAAAATGTTCTGTTAAGGTCTTAATTCTATCCGTAAAAATAGCTACCTGAACCTCCGTTGAACCCGAATTCAGATTCGACCCTCCAATATCTTGAATTATCTTTTGTGTTTTTTCTTTAGTAATTGACATTATGTTCTCCTATATAATTAAAACAGCAATTATATGAGTGCCTAAGACACAATCGCAGTTTCGTACAGATTGTTAAAAATTTTTTGATTTGTATTTTCAATGCTACGCATGATTTTTAGATGTGCTTTTTCATACTTCATCAGTAGAATAGTAGAGGCATTTTTTCTTGCACGCACAATGCTACCCGATTCTATATTAATTAATTGTTCATTATTTACTAACACCTCTTTTCCTAAAAGTAGCTTAGACAAAGTCTCCTGAGACAAATTTAGTAACGGAATTTCTATCAATGCATCCTCAATTGGTTTAATAATGATCTCGTAAGCCGAAACAACTGTTTCAGTATGCACTAAATTTTTAATTTTATCCAGTAAAAACATATCATCTTCATTAAAAATGCCTACAGAGCATCTTCTTAATTGAATAACATGCCCACCACAGTTAAAAATCTTCCCCATATCTTGAGCGATAGAACGCACATACACACCTTTACCACATTCCATAACAAAGGTTGTTTGATTACGTTCAACGTCATGGTTGCGTATGCGTAAAGAATGCACATAAACAGGACGGGGTTCTAACTGAGGTGGCTTACCTTGTCGGGCCAATGTATACGCACGAACCCCTGCAACTTTCACTGCACTAAAACAAGGGGGAACCTGTTCTATCTCTCCAACAAACTCTGATAGAATAGCCTCCACATCTCCTTGTGAGACTATCTTATCACTGCGGGATATTATGTTACCATCACTGTCACAGCTATCTGTTTCAATACCCCATTGCACTATAAATTCGTATACTTTATTTGCTGCGACAATATAAGGTATAGTTTTCGTTGCTTCGCCCAAAGCAATAGGCAACATACCCGTCGCCATCGGATCTAATGTACCCGCATGCCCTGCTTTTTTAACATTCAAATATTCCTTAATAATGTTAACGCACCGCATCGACGTTAAGCCTGTTGGTTTATCAAGCAGCACCCAACCGGAAACATTATTTCTTTTATTATTTTTATTCACACGTATAATTCCATCACGAAATTACTTATAATTCTTTTGCATCTATTTTTGAGATATTCTCCTGCTTAAAAAGATCAAACAAGCGTTCACTTTTTTCTATACCTTCATCGCAGCTGAAGAATAATTTGGGAGTGTATTTCATTGTAATCCTTTTTGACAGAAGTTGCGACAAATAAAATGCGTGCTTTGTCAAAAAAACCATTACTTTTTTTGTGTACTCTTTATCTACAACGCTTTTATCAAACATACGTAAAGCAATATACACATAGGCACTGCGCAAATCCTTTCCTATTTCTACATGCGTTATTCCTATCATACATTTTTCCACTCCACTATCAAAGGGTAAATCGCGTAAAAATATTCCTGCTAGCTCACGTTTAATTAACTCTGCAATGCGTATCTGCCTATTATTTTGCTTACGACCTGTAAATGAAAACGTAACAAAATCCCTACTATTACTATACATAGTGCCTCCTACAATCACTACACCAACCTACAGGTAGCCCACTTAACACGCAAGTTCTCTTTTAATCTCTGTGATAGTATAGCACTCTATCTTATCACCCACACGCATATCCTGAAATTCGGCTAATCCCATTCCACATTCTTGCCCTGCATTGACTTCCTTCACTTCATCGGCAAAACGTTTTAGAGTGCCTAATTTACCATTGTGAATAACAATGCCCTCACGCAGCAATCGAACAAAACAGTTACGTTCAATACGACCATCATTAACCATACATCCTGCAATTTTACCCACAGCAGTGATTTTGAATATCTGTTGAATTTCTGCTTCTCCAATAATCTCCTCACGTTTTTCTGGTGTCAATAAACCCGACAAAGCATCACGCACATCATCTATAAGATTGTATATAATGGAATAAAAACGAATTTCTACACCTTCATTTTTGGCCAAATCGCGTATTTGTGCTTTTGCAGAAACATTAAAGGCACAAATAACGCCACCGACAGATTTAGCCAATAAGACATCATTTTCATTAACGATTCCAACCGATGAAGCCAATATCTTACATTTCACCTCATCATTACCTATACTATTCAGCGAATGGATAATAGCCTCACTACTACCATGTACATCAGCTTTAATAATTAATGGCATTTCTTTCTTGTTGGCATTCTTACTTGACGACATCATTTGCTCAAGCGTTATCGCTGGCTTTTGAGCAGACGCTATTGTTATTTTTTTACGTTGTCTATATTCACTGATTTGTCGTGCTATGTTTTCATTTGTTACAACCTTTAAAGCCTCACCCGATTCAGGTAAATTTTGAATTCCGACAACATCAACAGGCATACTCGGTGTTGCCTTGTCAATCACTTCTCCTTTATCATTAATTAAAGAACGTACACGCCCCCAATATTCCCCAACTACAAAAACATCGCCTTTTGATAAAACGCCCTGCTTGATAACAACACTCAGAACACGCCCTAATCCATTCTCAACTCGTGCCTCTAACACAACAGCAACGGCGTCACATGTCACACTTGCTTTTAGCTCCAATAGTTCACTTTGTAGTTCTATCAAATCCAGTAATTTGTCTAAGTTCTTTCCTGTTTTTGCCGATATTTCAGTATGTAAAACCTCTCCTCCCATGGATTCGACATATACATTATGCTGCATAAGATCAACATAGGCTTTTTGGGCATCCGCCTCAGGTAAATCTATTTTATTGACTGCTACAATCATAGGTACGTTAAATGCTTTAATATGCTGAATTGCTTCAATAGTTTGCTGCTTAACACCATCATTTGCAGCGAGAACAAGAATAACAATGTCTGTAACCTCTGCACCGCGTGCCCTAATCTTACTAAATGCAACATGGCCAGGAGTATCAATAAATGTGATTACACTCTCATTGGCCGTAACTTGATACGAACCTACATGCTGTGTAATACCACCCGATTCTTTTTCTGTTACTCGAGACTTTCTTAACGTATCTAATAGGGTTGTTTTTCCATGATCAACATGTCCCATAATTGTTACAATCGGTGGACGCGGTACTTTATTGCCTAAATCTTCACTCTCTTCTAAAATATTATCTTCCACATCCGACTCTGATATCCGATTAACTGGATGTTGAAATTCTTCTGCAATCAGCTGCGCGGTATCACCATCAATAACGTCCGTTACTTTTTGCACTTGCCCTTGTTTCAAGAGAAATTTAATAATCTCTGAAGACCTAGCTGCCATCCGATTTGATAGTTCTTTAACTGTTATAAAATCTGGTATTGTTACCTCTCTTATAACACGTCCCTCTTGCTCTAGATCGCTTTTTTGCAATTTATTTTTTTGTTTTCTTCTTCTGATAGAAGACAAAGATCTTTCGCGGACTTCATCATCAAGTGCATTAACTATAGTTAGCTTATTTCTTCTATGTTCACTAAAATCTTTTTTCCCTGCACTTTTGCTTTCTTCCCTAAAAGATTTATTTCCTTTTCTTGACGCCTTACTATCGGCATCTGCTTTTTCTTCTTTTACAGCGGTCTTCTTAGGCTTAGGAGCAATGACTTCATCTTGTTCTATGACAGGTAAAATAGGCGTTTCACTAACTGCATCATCTGCTTTTTTTGTTGCCTCTTCTTCCAGCTTAGCAATTTCCGCTAATTTTCTTTCCTCCTCTAATTTGCGGTTTTCTTCCTCCCTCAAGCGTTTATTTTCGAGTTCCCTTTTTCGGGCCTCTTGTATTGACATATCACGGCTTATTTGTATTTTGGGAAAAACAGGCTGTACCGCTGCTTCTGATTCCGACTTGGCTAATGTTGCCTCAGAATCTTTTCCACGTAAAATGCGTTTTTTCTTGTGCTGCACAACCACAGTATTCGACCGTTTATTCGGCATGCTTTGCCTAATACTGTCATGTGACGACATGCGGATACTTAGCTTTGGCTTTTTCCCCAATGCTTCCGCGTCATTTATATGACCGTTTTCTCTATTGTCATTATCCATACAAGCTCATTATTTTATACTAAACCACATTCAATGTTACCTTATAGAGTATTATATTACAATAATCAAACTATCTTATGATATTTTTCTGATGTATTCATGTATCGGTGAGTTACAATGTCTCTATGGCTGTGTTTTTGTTGGCTTAGAGAGCTTTTTTTCGTACCATTGTGATTATAGTGAAGTAAATCTTCTTTACTTTTTACCCTTATAATTTTATCTTGCTACGATGTATAAAAATTGTTATGTGATCGTATATTCAGTTACTTTACTGCATGTCCTTTTTAGGATATTCATAAAGTGTAAGAGCTGTTATGTGCCGCACTAGCTCATCTGGTAGAGCATCGCATTCGTAATGCGGGGGTGGCTGGTTCGAGTCCGGCGTGCGGCACCAGTGCATATTCAGCAACATTTTTGTAATGCTTGATTATAGTTACTTTCCAGCCATATAAAAGACTTTCTTCATTTTTAGCTAAAATGATATTTTGGAAAATCTGATTACCTAATGGCTAAAATATATTTATTATCCTAAATATAGTATCTATTATTCCTATTATAATGAAAACACCTCCAATAATTTTTATAATTGGATGATCTATTAATTTTCTTATTTTAGGGTAACCCTCTTTTTTTAAGTGATTGTCTTCGCATTCTTTACAATTATTACAAAATTCTGCTAATTCTGATATATTTTTGCTATGATCACTTCCTTCTTCTAGAAATTCATCAATTTCAAAATTGCCTGATATATATGGTTTTATTAACCTCTTAAAAGCATTAATGTTTGTATTATAGTCTTGTTTTGGTACATAATGCTCGTTAATCAATTTACTAGGATATTTTTTTATGAAAAAACTCTATGTATGCATCATATACTTTTATTGTTTCCATAAAAATACTATACTGAGCTTCATACAAATTGCTTAAAGATTGTTTCATCCTGTAAGAGAACTCTTCCTGACTTTCTAGAAGTGGTGCATTAGTCGTATCTTCAGCAAGACAATAAACCATTTGCAGAATTCCTTTATTAATTTGCAGAATTCCTTTATTATACGTGTTAAAATTAGCAGTTGGCCCACTTTCAGTTAGTGAATATCTATCATAAGCTAAAGCAAATTCATATAGAAAAATATTTGTGGTAATAACCTCTCCAGCTGTTGTCTTAATAACAGGAAGGTTTTCTTCAGAAAAAATATGAAAATTATTAGTCAAAGTTTTCCTCCCACAACAGATATAAGTTAGTTTTATCTATTACGAGGAAGAAGTTACAACATCATCATCCTCATCTTGTTGTTTAAAAATATCCATATTTTTAACAAAATCTATAGGCTCATATTCAATTAAAAGATCTTCTAACATTGATTGAGCATAACTCGTTCGAAAAGTATGACCATTTTTTTTCAACTCACGAAGCTTATCCAAAAAAGCGTCTCTTTCTTGAATAGCTTGCTCCAAGCTTTGTTGTGACATTTCTAAAGTCTTTCTTTTATCTTTACATGTTGCTTTTTTCACTACTCATTAACCTAACTAAACTGGAATTTGTGATTTCTGACAAGTAAGAATGACCCTAAACGGTAAAAAACATGTTAATATTGAATGTAATAAAGCAAATTGCATCTTTCTTGTCAAGATATTAACCTTTTGTTAATTTTTGGGTCTATCTCAAAGAATTAGCACATAAAACATAAAGGAGAATATCTTTTGGTTAATGTTGTGAATTTATATACATAAATTATGCGCCAGAAACATATTGATTAAACTTTAAGGCCATAAACGGGCTTTTCTGGCGTTAATAATCTTGCCATTACCTACCATCTACAGATAAACAGAAATTCAAACCTGTTTTTAAAAAAAGCCGGGTCAGAGTGAAGCAACACCCTAAACCAAGAGAGCATAATCTCTTACGATATTAATCGCCTGCTACTCTGTACCAGAGCAAATACAGCGTTAGGAGATTCCCTTATGGAACACAATACGAAAAAACAAAACATATCCCACAATCACGTAAAGCCCTTATCTGGCTATCAAGGCGGTAAAAAATTACTTATAAAAAGACTCATACCCATAATATAAAATATACCACACAAAACCTATGCGGAGGTCTTTTGTGGTATGGCTGGCGTATTCTTAGCACGCACACAAAGAGCAACAGCCGAAGTCATTAATGATATTAATAGTGATATTTACAATCTCTTTCGTTTAGTACAACGCCATCCCCAGCAATTAAAGGAGGTTATTCATTATCACCTCACATCACGCCAAGAATATTATTGTCTGGGTAAAACAAACCCAGATACCTTAACAGATTTAGAAAAAGCCGCTCGATTTTTATATCGCCTACGCCTTACCTTTGGTACAAAGCCAATAGGTAATTCTTATGGGGTTAGTAAATCAACCGCTGCTCGATTTAACTCTTTTAAGGTGTGCACACTCATAGATAATGTACATGCCTATTTAACACATGTTGCCATAGAAAATTTGGATTATAAAGATTTTATAAAACGCTATGATGGCCCTCAAACCCTATTCTATCTTGACCCGCCTTATTATGGGCATGAAAATGATTATGGCAAGAATATATTTGCTCGTGATGATTTTGAATATTTAAGCCATATTTTAGCAAATATTGAAGGAGCATTTATCTTAAGTATAAACGTTCATCCAGAAATACAGCGTTTATTTGCTAATTTTACAATTATACCAGTTAAGACGTCTTACAGCATTAACAATGCTTATAACAAGAAAGTTACTGAATTTATTATTAGCAATAGGGATATATCAAAATATGCACAAGCTTCATAAATTGCGTGATTATTTATTAAATTCATTACACGGCGTGGATCCCGCTCAATTGCTTACTTTTGTTGAACAAGGTAAAGTCATATCAACGCCTGGTATTGATAATAATTTGTTTAGGCTTGATTATACAGCCACAATTATTCTGACAGATTTTCAAGGTCATACATCCGATGTTACTTTGTTACTTGTACAGTGGTTAGCACACAATCAACCCGACCATAATCAAGATGCTATGAACTTCGAAGCTGATATTCACGATAGCCAAACAGTTGATCTTGCCTTTAAAATTGCTTTAACGGAGGTTAGCAAACAAAGCAAAGATATCAATTAAGCATAGGTCATGAATATGCCTGTAAATAGTAATAATTTTGAACGCTTAGAAGATTGGTCTCGCACGCTTTTAAAAAGTCTTGATACGTCATCACGCATTAGATTATTACGCATAATGGCTCAAGCATTACGTCGTACTAATCAACGCCGTATAACATCGCAACACAATCCCGATGGTTCTGCATGGCAAGCGCGTAAAAATTCAAGGCTCAAAGATAAAAAGGGACGTATTAAAAAACAAGCAAAAATGATGATGGGTTTACGAGCAGCAAAACATATGAAAGCGTATAGTTATTCACACGGTTTATGTGTAGGTTTTAGTCACGATGATAGAACAACACGAATAGCGCGAGTTCATCATTATGGATTGCGAGAGCGTATCGGTCAACGCAACATTCAGTACCCCGCACGACAATTGTTAGGCATTACAGATTCTGACATTCACATGCTAGAAAATATCATTATAAAGCATATCATTAATAGCCCTTTGTAAACTTAAAAATATCAATAGAACAATTTTTTTTGGGATATAAGGGATTGTTTTTCAACTCATTATAAAATGAAAATATTCCATACAAGCCGTCACCAATATAATACTCATGCGGTTGTGGTGTGTTTTCTATAAAATCATCTCCATATATTTCTCTCCAATCCGTAAACTTTTTTGCTTTGATATAAAAAACACTTCCACCCTTATAAGAAGATTCATACAAAAGTGGATTCGTTAAATTAGGATCGTGATAACTTCTATGTTCTTTGTTAAGAGTATTTAACTTTATCCTATACGAAGTCCAATCCACATCATCAACAGGTAATACCTTGCCATTTGAATCTCTTATAACAAAAATATGAACGCGAAAGTTCGTATAAAAATCAAAAACAGATTTCTTTCCAACGGTATAGCCATTTGGCAGAATAATACATATTCTTGCTTTGTCATAACGCATTTTAATATAAACAAAGGAAATGCTAATAAAGAAAAAAGTAAAAATTAACAATATATTTCGTATTCCAATAGTATAATTACCTTTAAGGGGTTTTTTTGTTATTTTATATTTAACGAATTGTATGACAATTAAAAATAGCCAAAAAACAAAAATAGCAATAAATGTTGTAATAATAATAATAAATAGTAAGAATAGTAAAAAAAATATATCTAACATTTCAGTACAAACCGTATCCTTTCTTACATACTAATCCTTTTTCCTTGAAAAGTAAACACTCCTTGTTTCATCTGAATGAACAAGAGCTTCATAGGTGCCGTACCATTTGTCTGCAATATCATAAGGAGTGCCATCAGGATCTTCAGAATCTTCTTTTATCCAGTTACCGATATCATAAGGATCTGCAAACCTATCTATAAAATCAAAATCTATTCTTCCCTTTATAAATAGACCCTCTTTGGTGAGTTCACTTTTACCGTAATAAATACCCTTTATTGTACTCCTCCCAAGACTAAATTTAACCCAAATAAGTCGGTAAGTGTTTAAAAAATCATAATCAAAAAAATTTCCTATATTTAACCTCGCTTTACTAGCTATTTGCCCTTTCAAACGTTCTATTGCACCATCACGGATATATTTTGCGACAACCTTTTCTAATAACCCTATCTCCCTTAACTTTACGGGTTGACCATCACCATAAAAATAATGTTGAAAAAAGCTTGGCTTTTGAGCTACAATTTCTTGAATATGCCCATACCATTCGCCATTGAGTATGTTTTTTGGAGGATAATATGAAGAATTATCCCATTCTGGTCCTGTGTCATAAACATCATATAACTTTATTTCTGCATATTCTTTAACGTCTGGATAATACGGTTCGGCTGTACAACGACACCCGAAATCTTCGCCAGGATGACCCGTTTCAGGACGCTCATCCCACGCAAATATTTTTCCATCATTCTTAGCATGGCTTTCACGTACATTGCTATCACCTTGCGTACGCCAAATGTAATGCGTGGTCGGCGGTTGTTGCTTTGTTATGCGATATGAATGATAACCCTGACGTAAATAATGGCTCAGCATATGACGGTAATGAGGGTGATTTCTGTAGTTAAATTGTTTCATTGCGATACTATTCCCAACACATTAAGTTCACAGTTAAAAATGTACATACAAAAAAGTATCATACGATATGACATACGGGCATAAATTTAATGCGTATTAGTTTTTACACTCAGGATAAACTTTAAGGCCATAAAGGCTCTTTTCTGGCCTTAAGTTTCTTGCATAGGCTTATATATTTTGCCTAGATTATATTCTTGTAACACAGGAATATCATGAGTTTTGCTTTAGCTGAATTATCACGACGCTTTAACAATATTGTCCGTTTAGGCACAATTGCTGAAATTAATGCTGATAACACACAGTTACGCGTTCAGACAGGTGATATCATTCATTTTAACGATGGATCTGTTATTGAAACGGCGTTCTTTATCATTTATCTCTCGCTTGTAAAAACGGCGTTCTTTATCATTTGTCGCTCGCTCGTAAAAACGGCGTTCTTTATACTTATCGTTCAACTTGCGCCATAATCATTCTAAAACTCACTGGCTAATATCTGTGTTCCACTTGATAAAGGTCTAACGCTTTGAGACGGGTCTGCTTGGCTATTGAATTGTTCTATTTCCTCTAACTGTGTTTTAACTTTTCTCAATTCATCTTGTGTGCGTTCATGACTTGATTGTAATTGCTTGAATTCGGCCAATGTTTTTTCATAATCAACTGATTTTTCCACAAGTGAAGCCGACCTTAATCCTAACATAAAAAAAAGGCATAAAAATACCTCTAAATTAAAAAATCATCTCTCAGATGAACACATTGATGCTCTTATTAAAGCTTTTGAAGAATCTTTATTTACCTATCAACAACAATGGTATGATGCCTTACAGCATTTTCGTATTCGTAATATTCTTAAATCTCGTCAAATCGGTGCCACATGGTATTTTGCTAGATAAGCCCTTATTGATGCTTTTAACTTTGGAGATCCTGTTCCTGTGCTTGATGGATTAAGTCGTATTATGGATTATTGGCATTGTTATTTTAATGGGCGATATTATGAATTACCAATGAATGTTGAAGGATTAACGCGCTCTTTTAATGCCAATGTCCACCATCAATCAGCAATACGGGTTAAGCGACGCTTTTTGGTTTCTAATTGTTTCACTTTTTCCTTTGTGATAGATAAAATTATATTTTAATTTTTTATTTTAAGGGAATTTTGATGGTAAACATTAGTGATATTATAGCATCTAAGGATAAAATAACTTTTTTTGTGGGTTCTGGTATTTCTTTTAATTCTGGTGTCGCCTCTGTTAATGATATTGTAGGTAATATTATTAAGATACTTACTGTTAGAGAAATTGAAGAGACAACACACAATAAAGAAAATTGGTATGAAGGTATAGGCTATTTTAAGAACGGTACTTTTCGTCTTCAGCAACAGTTTGAGCGGTTTATGGGTTTTTTTAAAGAAAGTATCCCTGTTGATGAGCGAAATAGAATCTTTCTGGACTTATTAAAAAAAATTTTTGCTAGCTCCCAGAATAATTATCATCCCAATGCTAATCATTACGCTATTGCACAACTTGTAAAAAACGGACGTTGTAAGCATATCTATACTACCAATTTTGATACACTGATTGAGCAGGCTTTAGAATGTTTGGGGTTAGCACAAGGGCGTGATTTTGAAGTTATTTTGGAGAATTTTGAAGATCATATTAAGAAAGCTGGTAATTCAGATAAAATCCTTGTTATCAAAATACATGGTTGTATTAGTAAACCTGAAACGATTATTACAACAATGAATGATATTATTAAAGAAACAAATATTAGGTCCTGTACTTACGCAGTAAAAAATATCTTTCTTGGTGATAGTAATAATAAACTTGTTATTGCCGGTTATAGTTTTTCAGATGAGTATGATGTCAATTCTACCGTTAAACAGCTTTATAATGAACAATGTAAAAGCATTATTTATTTAGAACATAACCTAAATGGTTTGGAATGTATATCAACAAAATTTCCTCAAGAGCAGAAATACAGTTTTTTATCTCAATTTAGTAATACCAGCTATTGCCGTCTTGATATAAAGCTCTATCACAAGTGGTAATTTACGAATACTAGCAATGGTAGCAACAAATTACTTTAGAAAATGTTTTATTAGTGACACAACTGGAACACACAAAAGTATTTTATTGCATTGTTTACAACTATACGAATTCAAAGTAAATTAGGCAGTCATCGATTGTTCCCTTAGGTAAGAAATATTGGCTCTTGTACCTTGGGCAGAAATCATCCTGTACGCTACTTCGCTTATTAATCAGCATGCACCATCAAGCTCAGGGCTGGTATAAAAAAAGCTGAGCCTCTCAAAGAAGCCTTGAAAATAAGAAAAAAATGCTGTAAGAAAAGAACATTAAATTACTTGCTTCACCAATAATGTGCTGTGCAACACTATATCAGATCAGGGCTTGTATGAAAAAGCGGAGCCTCTTTCCAAAGAAGTCTTAGAAATAACAAAAATGCATAGGTGAAAAGCATACCAATTACGCCGCTTCCCTTAATAATATACTTACTTCATCAAGCTCAGGGCTGGTATGACAAAGCGGAACCTCTTTTAAAAGAAACTAGAAATAAGAAAAAAGGCAACAAGGGAAAATCATCTTTGATACGGAGGATTGCTTAGTAATTTGGCAGCGTTATAATTATGCTCAGTGCTGGTATGAAAAAGCCAGACCTTTCTATCAAGAAGCCTTAGAAATAAAGAAAAAGGCCTTGGGAAAAGCATCCCGATTACGCTACTTAACTTAATAATTTGGCAGAACTATATGAGCTCAGAGGGCTTGTATGAGAAAGCAAGAACCTCTCTATCTAGAGGCCTTAGAAATAACACAAAATACCTTAGGTGAAAATCATCGATTACACGTGGCCTTTATAATATTGGCATTACTTTATCAAGCTCCAGGGCTTGTATGAGAAAGCAGAACCTATCTAATCAATCAGCCTTAGAAATAACAGAAAAAAAACAGAAAATCCCATTCCCTTTACCCCACTACAACAATAATCATGCAGGACTATATCAAAATGAAAGCGAAACCTATCTATCAATCAGCCTTAGAAATAACAGAGAAAAGCCAGTCATTCCTTTACGCCACTACCTTTTGTAGTAATTTGGCAGGACTGTCAAAATCAGACTTGTATAAAAGCAGAACTCTCTTTCAAAAAGCCTTAGAAATAAAACAAAATGCCTTAGGGAAAAGCATCCCCATACTCAAATGTTCAGAGGAAATCTTACAAAACTACAAAATATAATAAAAAATAAATGATACAATTAAAACAAGGCAATACTCATCTTTTTACCTCAATTTTACCCATCCTTTCGCGCTGCCCCCCACCACGCCCGCAGGTTAAATGTGCGTTTTTACTTCACCTGAAGACGTATCTCTCACAGGCTTATATAAAGGCAGGCATGGTAATATGATAGCACTAGAAAAACTTCAAAATGCTTCACGTGACATTTTTTGTGATGCTTGATTATAGTTACTTTCCAGCCATATAAAGGACTTACATCATTTTTGCTAAAATGATATTTTGCCATATTTGTTATATATGTATGATTTTTGATCCTAAGCCATTTATGCTGTAGTTTTACAGATTTTTATGTATTATCTGCAAGAGATACGATATCGTAACTATGTTCGGTGTACGCAATAAATCGTAATAAATCTTGGCTACCTATAGTTACGGTTTCGGTATTAACAAGTGGATGGTAATTAAGTTTTTCGTGCCGCATCATTTCTTTTTCTAATACAACTTTCACACGTTTTTCCACATCATTAATGAGTGCTAAAGGAGTAACGGCACCAGGAACAACCCCAAGTACATCTTTTAGTAAAGTTGGATTACCAAAACTAATACGCTGACAGTGGATTTTTTTAGGTAATTGCTTAAGGTCAATGACACTATCCTCAAGGCAGACAATCAGATACAATTGCTGAGATTTATCCTTTAGAAATAGATTTTTACAATGACCTCACTTATTTTTTTCCTCTAAGTTTTTGTGAATCTTCGCTTCGTGGATAACGGTGGATGTTGATACGTATCAACATGTATATCAAGCATCTCAAAGATCTGATACAAATCATCCTTTGTTAAAGATAGAGTCACCATATATACACAAAATATTCTAGTGCTTATAGCTAATATTTATGAATTCAAATATACAGGTAAATAAACAGGTATATTAAAGGATTATAATATATTTGCTTTCACCATAAATCAAGGTAAAATGGCATAATACCCATTTACCTTATAACAATGTAGAAATAAACAACTTTTTGTAAAGCAAAACACCAAATGGCAAAAACCACTTGGTGTTTCTTAATTCTATATGCTATCAGATATTATGGTGTGCCAGTTCTACTATCATCAACCCTATCTTTAAGTGTACTTTCTACTATCTTTAAAGGCCAAACACTTCTTAATTCATCGCTGCCTCAACAGCTGTTATAAGTACCACTGCAATACCAGCAACAATCAACGCATACTCAACAGCAGTAGCACCAGAATCTTCTTTAATAAATTTTCAAAAAATACCCATTTTCAATTCCAATTTTACTATAGTATTAACATAAATTAGCTTCATAACTAAATAATAAAGTGTATGAACTGTTCTAAGTGATACAAAAAAACTTAATTTAGGGTTAAATCTATCGCTATATATAAAATATATATTTAATTTATGGCGTGATACAGTTAAGCATGATAATTATTAAAAGAGATTTAATACCCTACATTTATTCGTTTTCTAGTTCCTGTTTGTACATCATAGGAATGAAAGGAACTCATATAGCGGCCATATAAATGAAGACTAACACAGCGCGATAAATAATCAGGACAGCCCGTTTTATGTATATGGTCGGGATTGGGTACAAAGGTAGATATAGAGGCAGGCCCCAACAGCACAAGGTTACTTTCCTGTAAATTGTGTGGGTCGTTTTGTTCTGCCTTTTCATAAATGTAAGTTTGTTCTTCTAGATGACCGTCTATAATACCGACAACCCCCCAAGTTCCATGATCATGTACAGGTGTATATTGCCCAGGAAGCCACACGAGTGTGTATAGCGACATGCCTGTTTCGGTATCATTGAAAATTAAATTTCTTTTGTATTGATGCTCATCAGACTGGTAATGTTCTGGTTTTAAGAATGTATGAATATCTTTTAACAGAATATTCATAAATGGTACGATAGCTTTTACAATCGCAGCATTCGTATTGACTGAATTGAGAACAGATTGACAGTCGGACATAAAATTATCAACTGAGTATACGATCATATAATTCCTTTTAAGTAATATAGTGCCTTGCATCAAGATGTAATAGCAAATAATGTGAATGTCAATTTCAAAAAACACTTCTAGACTGTTTACATATATGTGTTATGAATGGTGTAGTAGCGAAATATAGGATTTTGGTGTAAACAATGTATACATTGTGTATGATAACTTTGTCATGATATGCGTATAAATTGACATATAATATTTATCTTGTAAACTGTCATGATTTATACTATTAACGCTGTGATTTTGATTTTACCCTGATTACAGGGATGGGTGGCCGAGTGGTTGAAGGCACCGGTCTTGAAAACCGGCAGATGTGAAAGCGTCTCGTGGGTTCGAATCCCACCCCATCCGCCATTAATAATAAATAAGATAATAACTTGATGCTGCCAATGTATGGCACAATACATAGTTTGCACAAAACAACAAAATCTAGATAAATAGTACACACAATTGCTATACATATACCTAATAATGCAAAAATCACACAATCACAATTATGAACCCTCTCCTCATTTACTTGAATTGTTGGTTTGTCCTTTAACAAAAACAGAACTCTATTATGACAAGCAAAAAAAACAACTTGTTAGTCATGCCGCGGGGCTTGCTTTTTCTATTGTTAATGGAGTTCCTATTATGCTCATTGAAGAAGCAGAAACACTCAATAAATAAAGAACATACGTTTTTATCAATATTAAATAGGCAGATTGTAAAGCAATCGGTTATGTGATTTACCCATCGCGCGCTGAATAAAAAAATCTTTTAATGATGGTGTATAATCAACACAATTGAATATCAATTTTGCACATTCATTGAGAAGTTGGTTTTGCTGACTAAAGACCTTATTAAGAGTCTCCGTTAATAAAAAGAATGCTGACGTATCAATATTACGTTGCCTTGTATAATTCTCAAGAAAAATTGCTGGCGCTTGCAATAAACCTAATTGAGCGGCTTGCTTTAAATGCACTGTCAATTCTGCGATATCTTTTACAGTTAGATTGAAATTTTGTCCTGCTAAAGGATGAAGAGTATGTGCCGCTTCACCTAACAATACCGTATGTTTACTGTGTAAGTATGGGCGAATGTGACGCCCTAGATTAAAGGTTTTTATCGTGTCATGATTATTGAAAAAATTACGGGGCCAATTAAAACTTTTGGCAATTTCTGCTAAAAATTCATCCTTTGTGAGACGAAGAATTGCATTTTTATGCCCCTCATCCTTAAAGCTCCAAATGAGTGACATAGATGGTGCCGTTCCATTGACATCCAACACAGGTAACAATGCTATAGCACCACTGGGTAAAAAATTTTGATATGCTTTATTAGCATGGCTTTGTGTCATACTTAATTGTGTTGTTATAGCAACCTCACCCTCTCCAATTTTACACCGTGTATTGTCAATATGCTCGCTAAAAATCGTATATTGTTTTGTATCGGTTACAATTGTTATATTGGGTTCTTTTGCTGTCGGTGTATTATAGGCATCATTTAAGCAAGGGGTATAGGTATGTAAAAAATCTTTATATGCGTGCAGGCGATTATGTATAGCTTTTTTGATACCGGTAAAGGGTGCAATGTAAGCCAGAGGCTCATTATCAGAAGGGGCCTTGAAACACAATGATTTGGTGTTTTTTGTCGATACAGAACTATGCGTATAAATATCCATTGCTATAGTGGGGCAAGCAAATTTTTGTATAGCGTGCCATATACCTAGATTGCGATATAGGTTTACGGTTGCAGGTGTCAAAGCCAAAAAACGATTATCAGTTAGTGATTGCTGCGGGTTGTGGCATAAACTTTCTAATACAGCATGTTCACACTCTATAACTGCATTGTGATGAAGATCATGCTTTATCAAAGATAAGGCTAAAAGGCTAACACTTGTATTATTGCCTACAATACGTATTTTTGCTTTGCTATGGCCCATATTTTCTTTCATTCTTTCAGCTTTTGTAATGTGGTCTATGATAGTGCCTAGATTATAGCGAAGTGTATTCCTGCAATAGGATCTAACAAAAATTGACATCCATATCAAGAAAATAGCGATAACACAGCACAAAACATAAAATATATAGAATTATAATGCCTAACCCACAGTAAAAAAGATTGCTATTTAATACATCCCGTTTTAAAATAACTGCAGCTACCTTCTCCAGAATATATTATTATGATTCAATGGTTTATACATGTGTGAGCGTCAAGAAGCGATTTTAAATTCTATATTTCACTGTTATAAACGTGATCAATGGGTACGTTTTACGCACGCAACACCTTTGACAATAACCGCGTCTAAACTCAAGAAAATAACGGGAATCATAGAAGAACTCACTTTAGAAGAGGTCCATAAAATATATAATCCCTTAATACAAATTATAAGTGATTATATGCATGGTAAGACGATAATCAATAATCGTTTTCAGCAATTTACTGGTGAGGAGCAAAAAAAAGCCCCCTTCATTATCGGTATAGCTGGAAGTGTCGCAGCTGGAAAAAGTACACTTGCGCGTCTCTTATTAGAATTACTACGCCATACATCAACAAAACCGCGAATTGTTCTTGTTCCAACTGATGTTTTTTTGTATAATAACGAGATACTTGAAGAAAAAAAACTCATGATGCGTAAGGGATTTCCTGAAAGTTATGACATTACACACCTTATACACTTCCTTGCTTGTGTAAAAGCGGGAAAGAGAAATTTATCCATCCCTGTCTATTCGCATTTACATTATAACATTTTACCCCAAACATGGCAAAAAATTCCACCTCATGACATTCTTATCCTTGAAGGCTTGAATGTCCTACAAACAAACCGTATGCAAGCCTCTCATAATGCAATGCCTTTTGTGTCTGATTTTTTTGATTTTTCTATTTATTTAGACGCCCAAACAGAGGATTTGGAGCGATGGTATGTGATGAGATTTTTAAAATTAAGGCAACAGGCATTTTCTCATACGGAATCATTTTTCCATCGATTTGCAAAATTGAGTGATACGGAAGCAGTTGACACAGCAAAAAATATCTGGAAAAGTATTAATCAACCTAATTTACACGATAATATTGCTCCTACAAAATATAGAGCACACATGGTTTTGCAAAAAAATCGCAATCATAGCATTGACCAAATCATGCTACGTAAGTTATAAGACATAAAAACAGTTTGTTAAAGAAAAGCACTCACATGACAATGAATACGAACCTTATACCCAATATTGATACACTCATACAGCATATAGAAGCTTGCTGCAAAGCCTCTGAACACTATGTATTGTCTATAACACAATATGTTAAGAAGCAATTTGATGACACCCCTAAAGACAAGCGTTATCTCATACAAAATATAACACACGGTATGGCTTGGATTGTGAGTTATCATGAAATTCTGTTATCAACCTGTGACTATATTAAATCACTGCAGACCCACTTGCCCGACAAGGATTTTGAAATAGCTTTAGCAACGCTTGGTTTTCAGCGTTACTACGAACAGTTATGCACAGGTGTGGCCATGAATCAGCATGAAATTGTGTGTGCGGAAACTTTCCATAGTTCCCATCTACGCCCTCAGCTATTAATAAAAGAAGCCGAAGCTTTGCGGGTTTTAGTTGATGATATCACTTACCGTCAAAATTTAATAGACACCTTAGTTGAAAGGCATGATTGGTCATATTTTGCCTATACAGGCCTTTCGGAACAGACAGAGGAAATTAGAGATGTTTTACATCGTTTCGTTGTGGAACAAGTCAAGCCCTTCTCGCATAAATGGCATATGCATAATGAGTATATACCTGAAAATATATTGCACCAACTCTCGGAACTCGGTGTCTTTGGTCTTACAATCGATGAAGAATATGGCGGTATGGCCCAAAGTAAATTAGATATGTGTGTCACGTCAACAATTTTGTCACGTGGGAATCTTGGAGTTGGCTCACTGGGTACAAGAGCAGAAATAGCCGCAGAAATCATTATGTGTGGCGGAACTGAAGAACAAAAAAAACATTATTTACCGTTGATTGTAAGCGGTGAAATAATACCAACAGCTGTATTCACAGAGCCAGATATTGGGTCAGATTTAGCCAATATACGTACGCGCGCTATACGCAAGGGAGATTACTATTCTATTCAGGGTAATAAAACATGGATTACACATGGTGCACGGGCAAATCTTATGGTACTTATGGCGCGTACTGGAAGCAAAGAAGAAGGATATAAAGGGCTTTCCATGTTTTTGGTTGAAAAACCACAGGGTGTTGACAATGATTTTTTTCCTCTTGAAGGCATTAAAGGAGGGGAAATCGAAACCTTAGGTTATCGCGGTATGAAGGAATTTGATATCGCATTTGACAATCTTAATATTCCTACAAGCACATTGCTAGGTCAACAAGAAGGGCAAGGGTTTAAACAGTTGATGCAAACATTTGAAAGCGCACGCATTCAAACAGCAGCACGCGCAACAGGCGTTGCTCTCAATGCATTAGACTTATCTATTACCTATGCTACACAACGTATTCAGTTCGGAAAAAAACTCATTGCTTTTCCACGTATATTGAATAAAATTTTGTATACAGCTTGTGATATACTACTCTTGGATCAATTAATTTACCGTATCGCACGCCAAAAAGACAAAGGTCAAAGATGCGATCTGGGTGCTGGCATGGTTAAATTGGTCGCAGCAAAGGCAGCTTGGGCGGCGGCCGATAACGCACTGCAAATACACGGAGGAAATGGATTTTCACTTGAATATGAAATCAGCCGCGTATTGTGTGATGCCCGTATTTTGAATATTTTTGAAGGAGCCGCAGAAATTCAGGCCGAGGTCATCGCCAGACGTTATTTTGAAAAAAATATATAAAATATGTAATCTTAGTTGATTTTTATATTAAATATATTATTAAAGTATTCATACTAATTATCTAACTATGGAGGTTTAGACAACTTCCTACCCCTACATAATGTACAATGTTAGTATTGCGTAATCTAAAATAAAAAGGTCAAACTACTTGCAAGAATAAAGGATTATGAACGAAATTATTTTATACATCATCTTAGCATTTGTTGTTTACTCTATCTTTAAAGGACTCAATAGCTTTTCTCAGAAGAAAAGTCATGTTTCTAATCGCTACATGCGTATGCGTATTTTTTTTCAAGTATTAGCCGTAATATTTGTATTTGTTATATTCACAAGTAAATAAATGAAAAGTCGCATATGTACAGGTGTTATGTCGCATTCGAAAAGACATGCCTTTATAATAAGGGCTACCATATCAAAAAAAGAGAGGGTGTGAATAATGGTTACATTAAATAAAATCTATACACGCAACGGAGATGATGGCTCTACAGCCTTGGGATCAGCGCATCGTGTCGCCAAAAATGACCCGCGCGTTGAAGCGTATGGTACAATTGACGAACTTAATGCACATATTGGTGTTATTATTGCCTGCATTAATGAAAAAGAAAATGAAAAATTTTTTAATAACCTAAAACCAATAATTGAAATTTTAATGCATGTTCAGAATAATTTATTTGATTTAGGTGCCGATTTGTGTATGCCCGCTTCGAACGAAAGTGATCAAAAAAAACTTAGAATTCAACCTGAATATGTTGTTTATTTGGAAAATAAAATTGATGCCATTAATCAACATCTTACACCTCTAAAATCTTTTATTTTACCTGGTGGTACATATGTTTCAAGCCATATACATGTAGCACGAACCGTATGTAGAAGGGCAGAACGCAAAATTATAACTCTTAAACAACACGATAAAAACGTTACTGACGCTTTGATTCAATATGTTAACAGATTATCTGATTTATTATTTGTTTTATCGCGGCATGTTAATCAATTATGTCAATATGATGATGTTTTATGGTTGCCAGCAAAAAAAACTCCTTAATTTTTTAAATGAAAATTTTTTTGTTTTTTTATCTTGTAAACTTTTGTTGACATGCAAAAAAACTTTTTATAAAAAACGATTATTTGTATAGATGATTAAGTGGTGAATGAAAGGCATAAGAGAGGTGAATAGATTGATTTAATTTTGTCAAGAGTGTTGGTGATTGATACTCCGATTGCGTAATCTAAAATAATTTGATATGGGTGAGCATAAAGTCAGGGACTTGCTGAATATGTAGACGTAAAAGTTAATAAAATTATTTAAACATTCATATTCAATATAAAACAAGTGAATCATACAAAAAAAGGATAAACTCTTAAATTTGTGAAATATTTTTTAAAAAATAAATTGCGCTTATTATAAATTAAATAAGAGACCTCCACAATGGCAATTTTGCACACATAATAGACGGTAAAACACAATACATAAGAAGAAAATATATGAAAATTTTAGTGCCTGTAAAATGGGTTGTTGATTATAACGTTAAAATCCGTGTTAAGGATGATGGTAGCGGTGTTGAACTTAATAATGTAAAAATGTCAATGAATCCTTTTGACGAGATTTCTGTAGAAGAGGCTATACGTTTAAAAGAGGCAGGACATGTACAAGAAATTGTCGTTGTTACGATTGGCAATGATGGCGCACAAGGGTGCTTAAGAACAGCTCTGGCAATGGGAGCTGATCGTGCTATCCATGTAAAAACCGATATCTTAGTCGAACCTTTAGCTGTTGCAAAAATACTTAAAGCTATTGTTGATCAAGAACAGCCACAGATAATTATATTAGGAAAGCAGGCTATTGATGATGATTGCAATCAAACTGCACAAATGCTGTCGGGGCTTATGGGGTGTTCGCAGGCTACGTATGTTAATAAAGTTGCCTTCTCTCAAGAGGGTTCTTTAAATATAACACGAGAAGTTGATGGCGGTTTACAAACTATTCAGGTGAGTTTGCCTGCTGTCCTTAGTACTGATTTGCGTTTAAATGAACCGCGCTATGCTTCTTTGCCTAACATTATGAAAGCGAAACGCAAACCCCTTGAAGAAAAAACTCCAGAAGATTATGGTGTTGATGTGACGCCTCGCCTTAAAATTCTTCATACGGTGGAACCACAGCAGCGTAAGTCGGGAATTCGTGTTGATTCCGTAGATGAACTTGTTGATAAACTGCGCAATGTTGAAGGTGTAATCTCCTAATAGGATCTTAAAAATCTACATAAGTTAAGGAAAGATAAATAATGAAAGTATTAATATTTGTTGATCATGATGGTGAAAATATTGCAAGCTCGGCTGCTAAATTAGCGAACGCAGCTTTGCAGATGACGGGACAGAACTCCTATGATGTGCTTGTTGCAGGACACAATATTGACAATATCACACACCAAGCGGCCCGACTACAAGGTGTAGGAACAGTATTTAAAGCCGATGATAGCCAATTTTTGGGGAATATCGCAGAAAATATTGCAAAGCTAGTGATAAAGATGGCAGAACAATATGACGCTGTAATGGCGATTGCAAATATTAATGGCAAGAATTTTATGCCACGAGTTGCAGTAGCGCTTGATGTAATGCAGGTATCAGATATTACAAAAATTATTGATAATAAAACTTTTGAACGTCCTATATACGCAGGTAATGCTATACAAACTGTGGAGTGTAACGAAAGTAAGAAGATCATTACAGTAAGAGAAACGTCTTTTGAAGCCGTGGATGAAAGTTCTCAACCCGCCTCTATTGAAGCGGTGTCTTGTGAAAAACCTTTTGCGTGTACTACCTATATTGGCGAGGAGATTTCGCAATCCGAAAGACCTGAATTAACATCTGCTAAAATTGTTATTTCTGGGGGTAGAGGGATGCAGTCAGGTGAGAATTTCAATTTATTGGAAAATATTGCTGACAAGCTCAAAGCCGCTGTTGGTGCCAGCCGTGCAGCCGTAGACGCTGGATTTGTTTCTAATGACTATCAAGTCGGCCAAACAGGTAAGGTAGTTGCCCCTCAGCTATATATAGCTGTTGGTATTTCGGGGGCTATTCAACATCTTGCTGGTATGAAGGACTCAAAAATAATTGTTGCCATTAATAAAGATGACGAGGCACCTATATTTCAAGTAGCCGATTATGGCTTGGTCGCTGATTTATTTGAGGCGTTGCCTGCCTTATCAAAAGCACTGGATTAAAGTATGAAAATTACATAGGTGTTTAGAATAATGCTTGTATTTTTAAAGCAAGTGTTATAGTATAGTCATTGTTGTGTGGTATCGGAACAATGTGGGGTAAAAGAGGGCTAGTTAGAAAAAAGAGGGGAAGAGGGGATGTAAAATTGTAAGATGGTTAGGAAGTGGGTGCTACCCACTTTTTTTGTGGGTTAGTATCATATTATTTTATTATAAAAAAGATGTATTCTATTACTGATAGAAATAAAATTTAAAGAAAGCACATACATAAAGCATCAGAATTATATGCAAAATTATATACACGGATTTTTTGTATGCGTAACAAAATAACATCACAGACTAACCACGATAAAACTCATTTCATTCAAACAAACACAGACGAAAATACGATGCCGTTTCAAGATGATCGCATAATTGTTGAAGAAGGTTTAGCAAAAAAAATTGCTCACATCTGTCAATCCACCATTCATCACTTGGGTTATCAAATGATTTGGGTAGAGCTCGCACAGGACAAGGGGCATATATTAAGAATTACAGCTCAAAGAAGTGATGGTACATTTTCGCTTGATGATTGCACAAAAATATCACGCGCACTATCGCCTCTTTTAGAAGTTAACGACCCCGTAAATCATGCGTATAATTTAGAAATTTCTTCTGCAGGTTCCAATCGTCATTTAGTAAGACAAAATGACTTTGAAATGTATATTGGTTTTGAAATACGCGTAGAATTAAAGCAAATGCAGGCAGGACGTAAAAAAATACGCGCAAGACTACAAGAAGTGAGTGATACATTCATTACACTTGCCGTAGACGAGAACAATACCTCTTGTCTTATGACTATACGCTATGATGAAATGCGTACAGCACGTGTTATCGCAACACAAGAATTACTTGATTATTTAATGAAAGTCTCACATTAAAGAGTTTAAAAAAAATATAAGGAGAAAATGACAATGACGGCTGCAAATAAATTAGAATTACTGCAAATAGTAGAATCAGTCGCAAGAGATAAAAATATCGATAAAGAATTGATTTTTCAAGCCATGGAAGAGGCTATGGCACGTGGTGCAAGACAGCGTTTTGGGCATGAAAATGATATTCGCGTGACCATTGATCGTAAAACAGGAGACTCTGATTTTAAACAATATACAGAAGTCGTTGAACATGAAGACATAGAGCCAGGACAAGTTAATATCAAATTGGCAAAAATAACAAATCCTGATGCTGTGGTTGGTGATATGATTATTAAGCAATTACCACCTATTGACATTGGACGCATTGCGGCACAAAGTGCAAAGCAAATTATTCTTCAAAAAGTGAGAGAAGCAGAACGTGACAGACAGCACGATGATTATATAGATAAAGTTGGACAAATTATAAATGGAACTTATAAAAGAAAAGAATATGGCAATGTTATCATTGACGTCGGTGGGGCTGAGGCCGTACTACGTTATGATCAAATGATCCCGCGGGAAACTTTTCATAGTGGAGACAGAGTACGTGCTTATATATACGATGTTAAACGCGAAAAAAGAGGTCCACAAATTTTCTTATCCCGTACAAAACCCGAATTCATGCATGCTTTATTTAAGCAAGAAGTTCCTGAAATTTATGAGGGAATTATTGAGATCGTCGCCATTGCACGAGATCCTGGCAGCCGTGCCAAGATAGCTGTTACAACGAGTAACTCAACCATAGATCCCGTTGGGGCGTGCGTTGGCATGCGTGGTAGTCGCGTGCAAGCCGTTGTTAATGAACTCAGAGGTGAAAAAATAGATATTATTCCTTGGTCTAATGATCCTGCAAGTTTTATTGTTCAAACCCTTGTTCCTGCCGAAATTTCTAAGGTGGTTTTAGACGAAGAATCAGAGCGTATTGAAGTTATCGTGCCTGATGAACAACTTAAATTAGCTATAGGGCGGCATGGGCAAAATGTTCAACTTGCCTCCAAGTTGAGTGGATGGAAAATTGATATTATGACAGATTCTCAGGAATCTGAAAAAAGTCGTAAAGAATTTCAAGAACGGACAGAATTATTTTGTAATGCTTTGAATATTGATGAGGTAATTGCACAATATATGGCTGCGGAAGGTTTCTCATCTATTGAGGAAGTTGCTTTTGTTGATAAAGACGAACTACTACAAATAGAAGGTTTTGAAGAAGATACCGTTAAAGAACTACAATCGCGGGCACAGGAATATCTTGAAGAATATGAAGAGAAACAAGAAAATTTGTGCAAAAAAATGGGAGTCAGCGATTTACTTTTGCAAATTGATGGTATGCGTCGGGAATATATGATTACGCTAGGAAATAATGAGATATTTACTCTAGAAAATTTTGCAGATTGTGCACGAGACGAACTTAATGGCTGGAAAGAGCGTGGAGAAAATGGACCCGAATTTAAACCAGGCATCCTTTCAAATTTTAAACTGTCCGATCGCACAGTAGAGGCTATGATTCTTCAAGCACGCAGATTATTAAACTGGATTGAACCCGAAGAAAAAATTGATGATATCATATCAATAGATGCGCAGGCAGTAGAGCAAGATGCGCAGGCAGTAGAGCAAGAGGCACAGGCAGTAGAGCAAGATGCGCAGGCAGTAGAGCAAGAGGCACAGGCAGTAGAGCAAGATGCGCAGAATATGGACAAGACAAGCCCAAACTCAACAGCGCACACAAGTGAAGGAAATACCCAATCAACTTAAAAAGATATGATAAAAATATAGGGATACGTGCCTATACAATTGATTGTTATATCTGCGTATTTTATTGAAGGATTGATTTTAGTGTCTAAAAAAAGATGCGACCCTATACGTACCTGTCTTGTAACAGGAAAAAAAGCAGATCGTTTTTCTATGTCATTATTGCGTTTTACGGTGTCTCCTGATAATCGCATTGTATATGACATAAACGAGAAGCTTCATGGAAGAGGTGTTTGGATTAGTGCACATAAAGACATCGTTCAAAAAGCCTGTGATAAGCAGCTGTTCAAACGTGCATTTAACCCACATATTATTTGCTCCGATACACTTGCAGATGATGTACAAGCACAATTAAAGGCAAAATTGATGCAATATATGCATTTCTCCCGTAAAGCCTCCTGCTTAGTATCAGGTACAGAAAAAGTTATTACGTTGCTAAGAAAAATGAGAGGTAAAGAAATTTTTCTAGCTGCAAGCCATGAAATTGGTAAAGACAGTATCAGAAGGCTTCATAAAGAAATGCTAGATTCTGTTTTATATGCGGATATATTCAGTACTGATGAATTATCTAACATTAGCGGTAAGCCGAATTCTGTGCTTCTTGCCGTAAGTCATCATAATTGGTTGGTACCAATTAAGAAAACATATTTTTATTACAAAAATTTTACGCAGGATAAACAATAAATCCTTTGTAATAATATTATCCGTGTTACCTATTATGAAATGTTCATAGATAAATTTTTAACCTTCCCACATCCTACAAAATTCGTTTTATGGACCACTTGAAAAATATTTACTTTTCAGCAATTTTTGTAACTATAGGAACCATCACAATACCAATGACAATATGCAACACATGATGGACTTGCGTCATTGTCATGATTCTTGCTAACGTAATAATGCCAATTCTACAATTTTCTTAAGGTTACATTTTGTAATCACCGCACATATGCGTAGATGGGGTATTATAAATTTCTCTGTTTTTAATGAATTCACTTACACAGAATAAAGATATCACGGTAGTAATTTCTATGCTTTATTCGTGATATATTTTGCTAAAACAGTTTCAATAATAGATATCACTCTTTCACATTTATATGCATCTTGTGCATCGGAATGGGGGCTTGATATTTCTCCTTTATCATTATCAAAATAGACACCCGTCATAGAAGCAAATTCTTCTTCAATAGCTGTACGCACGATTATCTTAGCTCCTATTGAGATATCTTTCCCACTGATACCAAATCCTTCTTTAACCATTTTGGTTGCAAGTAAAGATCCTGGATTCAAGACAATGATTGATGGGCCACTTTTTACGAGGTTCGACGCCATGCCATATGACCACATAGTAAGAGCAAGTTTACTTTGTGCATAAATGTCCATATCACTCAGGGGTTCTCTTAACTGTCCCAAAAGGGCCGGCTCACTAACGGTTGATTGTGCCGCAGAAGACACATTAATCACACGCGAAGGCGTATCAAATAGTCCAAGAAGCTGTTTCGTTAAAAGATACGGGGCTATCGTATTGACAACAAAACGTACGTCCATATTATCTTGTGCGATAATATGGGGCGTCTTATACACTCCTGCATTATTGATAAGAACATCAAGCTTTTTATATTTTTCACCGACTGAGCGTGCAAGTGCCATTACATCACTTATAATAGACAAATCTGCTACATAATTTTCTATTATGGCATTTTTTGAAAGTGTCTGTAATGTCTGGGTAACCTTTTTACATTTTTCTAAATTTCTACCATGTACCAGAATTGTATGACCTTGCATTGCTAATATTTTGGCAGCCGCAAAGCCTATTCCATCAGTGGCACCCGTGATAAGTATTGTTTTTTTCATAATTATGTTTTCATCATATCGTTAACATCTTGTAATTTTATCGAAAAACCTTAATCACATAATACATATCTATGCTCCTTTCTATGCTCCTTGCAAAGTATCTGTAAAGGAAGCTTCTGTGTTAAAAATTAATACTTTTGCACTTGCATCCAAGCCCATATGTTGGGCGATGGGCTTGTACTTTTCTTCTGTCATTATACGATATAAGGCACCCATAGTAACGGCACCAGAAGGTCCACTATCAATCATCGTATCGGCACCCGTAGGCTTCTTTAATAGATCCATTCCTTTTGTTGCAACATCGTCTGAAGTCGCAACAAAAAAATGGCTGTTATTTCTAAGAACTTCCCAAGTTACTGGATTAGGAACCCCACATGCCAAACCTGCCATAATTGACTCGGTACCCTCACTTACTATTGATATTCCACCATCCTGCGTTTGACTAGAGCGATATAGACAATCAGCCGAAGCGGGTTCAACTATAATTGCCTTAAAATTATATTGAGCAAGTGCATCAACGAAATATCCAAGCACCCCTCCTGCCATCGCCCCTACCCCAGCTTGCAAAAACACATGGGTGAAAAAATTACGCATATTTTTTTTTGTCATCTGTACAATAACTTCACGTGCCATAGTCATATAGCCCTGTGATATCCAAGTTGGTATCTGCGTATATCCTTCCCATGCAGTATCTTGTACTAAGATCCAACCATTTACTTTTGCATCTTTAGCAGCCAATGATACAGTATCATCATAATTCACATTAGTAACAATAACTTTTGCACCAAGGTTACGTGCTCTTTGAACACTTGCTTGTGCTACACCTTTGGGCATATATATCACGGCCTGCTGTTTCATTACATGTGCAGCCCACGCTATGCCCGTACCATGATTGCCAGCTGTTGCCGTAGCAAATATAATAGGTTTGTCAAAATCGTTTAATAAGTGCTCAAATTCTATGTTATCTGTCTTAATGTTTCTGTTTTGCATGGCTATTTTTGCAATGGCATACGTACCGCCTAAAACTTTAAAAGCATTAAGACCAAAACGTTGTGATTCATCTTTAACGTATATATCTCCTAACCCAATCTTACTGGCTAGATCAGATAGATTTATCAAAGGTGTGGGGCAATAATGAGGTATCGTCTTATGAAAATTATGTATATCTTGTGCTATAGAATCATCAAAAAGAGAACAGGAAACTCCATTAAAAAAATTATTCCTTACCATTCTTAGCATTGTATTTTCCACAGAAGCACTATATCAACTTATACACATCACGATGATAGAAGGATTATTTTCAAAAATAAAGATATTTTTTTCTATTGACACCCTAACAAATTCCACACCCTCATAAGGGTGACTTGTTTTTCCTATTTATTTATTTGATTTTATTTTACTTTAGCATATTATTGTCTGAAATTGTGATTTTTTAACATCGCTATACAATTGATGATGAATGATATGAACCTAAAATCTTCACAGCGAGGCTTTCCTGTTTCTGAATTTGAACAGCGCACGCAAAATATGCAGGCTGTGATGCGTCAACATCAAATGGATGCCTTTTTTCTTACCGAAGAAGTTAATGTCCGTTATTTCACAGGTTTTCATAGTCAATTCTGGCAAAGTCCTACGCGTCCTTGGTTTGTGGTTATTCCAACCGAAGGTAAACCTATAGCCATTATTCCTGAAATAGGCGTTAGTGGTATGCGCTCAACATGGATTGATGACATTTATAGTTGGCCATCTCCGTGCCCTGAAGATGATGGTATAAGCTTAGTGACTAAAGTCATTAATGACCTACCAACGCGATTTGGTAGAGTAGGCGCTATGCTCGGAGCAGAAACAAGCTTACGGATGCCTTACAAAGATTTTCAGCAAATGTGTCAAATGAGCAATAAACAATTTATTGATGCAACTAGCCTACTTCATGCCTTAAGACAGATAAAATCCCCTGCTGAAATCAATAAGATTCGTGATATATGTTGCATTGCAGGAAACGCTTTCTCACAAATAGTCCAATATGCAAAAACAGGTATGAAAGAACGTGAAATCTGTCATAATTTTAAACAGCAATTATTATTAAGTGGCGCTGATGATTGTCCTTATATTATAGCAGGTTCTGGACCTAGCGGCTATGACAGTATTATAATGGGCCCAAGCGATCGCACTCTAAATCCTGGTGATGTATTAGTTATTGACACAGGTTCCATTCGTGATGGTTATTTTTGTGACTTTGATCGCAATTGGGCGTTCGATTACGCACATGATGATATATTAGCGGTGCATAGAATTATCTATGAAGCAACAACAAAGGGATTTGAGGCCGCATATCCTGGCAATAAAACATCTGATATTTTTCATGCGATGTGGGAAGTGTTGTCGCAAAATAATAATTTTGGCAATAATATTGGACGTTTAGGACATGGACTCGGCATGCAACTTACAGAAACACCATCCATAACAGCAACAGATGAAACGGTCATTAAACCGGGAATGGTGTTAACTCTAGAACCCAGTATGACTTATGCAGAAAACAAATCTATGGTCCACGAAGAAAACATAGTTATTACAGAAGAAGGGGCTGAATGGATAACAACACGCGTGTCCCCAGAATTAACCGTTATCAAAACATAAATAGGGTAATTTAGAAATGTCCATTGAAGAATTTGGTAGACTAGAAAAAATTTTTTCCTATCACAATAAAATATCACAAAAATGTACTAATATTGGCCTTGTACAATTATCAACTGATCATGTTTTAGAGCCAGATTTAACGAAGCTTACAGGAACTCAAGCGCGCGTTTTAAGTAACCGTGTTTTTTCTGATAGTTTGCTGAATTCCTCTTCTTTATATGATATATCTAAGCGTATTCAACAAAGTGCTTCTCTTATTGCGCAAGGTCTTGCACTTGATGTTATGATGTTTGGATGTACTTCAGCGACCCTCATGATTGGTGAGAGTGAGATTGCAAAATATCTTACTGCAGATCACCCTAATATCCCAACAACAAATCCTTGGACGGCTGCAAAAGCAGTTTTTCATACGCTGAATGTTTCCAAAATTGCTGTACTATCACCCTATCCAACATCCGTCAATTATGAACTCTACACGCAATTACGCAATGCTGGCTTCACTGTTACTGATTTTGCCTCATTTAGTATTAAGCAAGATATTTATGTACCGAAAATAGCAAAAGAATCAATTTTTTTTGCTTTAGAAAATATTTTACCTCACTCACAAGCAGAGATAGTTTTTCTATCCTGTACAAATCTACCGGTATTGGATTATCTTGCGGAGATAGAAGAACGATTTGGTGTGACGGCGATATCGAGTAATTCTGCATTATTTTGGCACGCCATGACACTTGCTGGAGTACAGCCATCCTGTTCTGCTCAATTTGGCTCCTTATTACACGGATAATAATAATTTGCACAAAAACCTATTTACTCCCAAATACAAATGTGTTATCATGATTATGGGATAGGAAGGAGTATTGCGTTTGTGACGCTTACTGTCACCTAGACATTATTATATATCAGATGGAATGGTTAAGTATACGAGATGGGGTGGCCAGAATAGGTCACAAAGTGATATCGCGTAGACCATATAACACTGAGTAAGAAAGACATGTACTCATAAAGCTAACGTTTAAGGGAGATAAACGTGGAATTTATTGCATACTTTGGAGGAGTTTTTGAACCCGCCGCTTTTATGTTGTTGGTGATGGGTACCGTTGGTGGTTTGATTTTAGGAGCGACACCAGGTCTTTCTCCTACTATGGCTGTTGCATTGCTTATTCCTTTTACCTTTCATCTTCAACCTGTGCATGGTCTTATATTATTGGGTGCGGCCTATACATCTACAGTGGCAGGAGGTGCCGTAAGTGCTATTTTATTAAAAATTCCAGGTGCACCAGCTAATATTGCAACCACTTTGGATGGCTATACAATGGCTAAATCTGGAAATGGTGCAAAAGCCTTGCAATTATCTTTTTTATCCTCTGCTATTGGAGGAATAATAGGCGTATTATTATTAATTTTTCTTACTCCCATCTTGGCTCAATGGGCTTTAATTTTTGGACCTTCCCACTTGTTTTGGTTAGCCATTATAGGCGTTACCGTTATTGGAACATTGGATTCTCAATCTCTTGCAAAAGGTCTTTTGTCGGGCTGTATCGGCTTATGGTTGGCGACAATAGGGTTTGATGATATTTTAGGTACACAGCGATTTATTTTTCATCCCTCCTTGGGTGGCGGTATTAATATTATACCTGCCTTGATTGGATTATTTGCTCTACCACAAGTCATAAAAATGTTTGCCAAAGGACGCAACATAGATAAAATTGATATTTTAAAAATTAAAAAACACTCCCTGTTTGATGCCATACGAGAAGTAAAGCTATATAAAAAATCGGTTCTGATTGGTACAAGTATAGGTTCTGTTATCGGTTTAATTCCTGGTATAGGTGGCCAAATTGCAGGCTTAGTTGCCTATGATCAGGCTAAAAAATTTTCTACACAACCTAAAAAATTTGGTACAGGACATAGTGAAGGTATTCTTGCCGCAGAATCTGCTAATAATGCAATGGTTGGCCCTTCATTAGTTCCCCTTCTTACTTTATCTATTCCAGGTAGCCCTACAGCTGCCGTTTTACTTGGAGGATTATTGATTCATGGTATTTTTCCAGGTAGCGATCTATTCAATAATTATCCCCAAATTGCTTGGACATTCATTAACTCAATGCTTATTGGACAAATTTTAATGCTTCTCTTTGGGCTTTATATAGCGGCTTATGCCGCACGCATTGCACAGGTACCCCAGTCCATCATGGCAACAATTGTATTGGGGTTGGCAGTATTTGGTTCATATTCTGTTCAAAATTCCATGAATGATGTGTATATTATGGCAGCTCTTGGTATTGCTATGTATTTCTTAGAAAAATTCGGCTTTTCTGCGGCACCGTTAGTCTTAGGGCTTATTCTAGGACCTATTGCTGAGGCTAATTTTATACAAGGATCTTTGATAGCAAACGCGACAGATGGCGCGTTTACTTACTTCTTTACGGGAGGATTAAATATCTTTCTTATATGTGTGGTGGTTCTATCAATTACCTATTCGTTGCGGCTCACTTTATCAAGGAAATAGTCATGGTTCGACGTATACAGCATAGCGTAACTTCTGGTGTCATTTGTATGGTTGGGATATGGATACTATATCTCAGTTTTACACAAGAACCATCTGAGGCGTTTTTATTTCCTCGTTTAGTTTCCATTATTTTCGTTCTTTTAGCCTTATGGACTTTTATCAAAGCTTGCCTTGGTCGATCAAAGGTTGGTACGGGTCTAAATTATAACGATTTTATGCAGCTTCTACCTGGATTACTCGTTTCTATCGTTTATGTTTTCTGGCTAGCCAAATTTTTAGGTTTTTATGCTGCTCTCTTTTTATGTAGCTTTACCTTACTTGTTTTATATGATCCCGCTTCCCATCATCTTTTCCGAAGTTGGATTAAGCGTCTTGTTATTACAAGCTGTTTTACAGCTGTAATGTATATCCTTTTTTATGAACTACTTCAGGTTTATACACCAAAGGGATATTTATTTTAATGTCTACATGAAAACACAATACAAGGGAGAAAAAATGAAAAAAATAATATCAATCCTTTTTTTGGGATTATCTTTATTTGTTAGTAGTATGTTTCATCAAGCAGGTGCAGAATATCCTGATCGTCCTGTCTTACTTATGGTTTCCTATGGAGCAGGAGGGGCCACAGACTTTCAAGCGCGTATCGTTACATTAAGCGCTGGAAATAAAGATGCTTTGGGAATGCCTATTGCTATCATTAATAAACCTGGTGCAGGAGGTCGTAACGGTTGGAATTGGTTTGCAACAGAAGCAGAAAAAGATGGTTATATGTTAGGTGCATATAATATACCGCATTTTATAGCTCAATCCATTAAGGGTGGCGTTCAATATTCTGCTTCTAGCTTTGAACCGATTGCTAATTGGGGTGCCGATCCAGCCGTGTTTATAGTTGGAAAAGACAGCCCGTTTAATTCTATGAAAGACATAGTTGATTATGCAAAAAAGAACCCTGGCAAACTCACATTTTCTGGTGCTGGTTTATTCGTTGGCCATCATATAGCCGCCTTACAAATTGAAAAAGCTGCTGGTGTAAAAATGGCCTATATCCCTACAAAGGGAGGTGGTGCTGCTGCTATGAAGGCCGTTATTGCTGGCGATGTAAAAGCTGGTGTTAATAATCTATCCGATGCTTTCAGAGCGCAAGAAGCAGGTAATATTAAAATACTAGGTATTGCTGATTTACAACGTCATAAATTCCTACCCGATGTTCCTACAATGAAAGAACAAGGATTGGACGTTGATAATAGCTCTGTTAATTTTCGCGGTATAATGGTTCCTAAAGGAACGCCGCAAAATATTATTGATAAGCTAGCAGATGTAATGCCCAAAATGTTTAATAATAAAAGAGTATTGGGTAAAATGAATCAAACTGGTTCGCCAGTGCATGTTATGACACGTGACGAAGTAAAGGAAATGTGGGCTAAACGTGAAGAAACTTTGAAAAAACTGTTAGCAGGCTTATAAAATTTGTGATAAACATAGTTGTGATAAGGGTAAAAAATTTTACCTTTATCACAATTTTTACAGTTTAAAAGGCATTTCGACTCTTCTTGATGTATGTTCGTTCAAAATAGCAGAGCACAGATAGAGAGGTTGTTTGGCAGAATATAGTTATACAGAATACAATTTATGCAAGAAGAAGCACACAATACAAAAATATGCATAGCACAACTTATCCAACAAGCTAAAGCTGCTATGTGTGTATATGAAAATCATATCCAACAACGCGTTGACGATGCCGTCACAGCCATAGCTTGGTCAGTTTATAAACCAGAGCATGCAAAGCAATTAGCGCAGTTAGCTGTTGAAGATACAGGTTTAGGAAATGTCGAGTCTAAAATCATAAAAAACACGCGTAAAACCTTTGGAACAGTTCGGGATTTACTCCGTGTTAAGACGGTTGGGATTATTGAAAATATCCCCGAAAAAGGATTAATAAAATATGGTAAACCCGTTGGTGTTGTTGCGGCGGTTTGCCCCTCCACTAATCCCGCCGCTACGCCTGTCAATAAAGCTATGATGGCTCTTAAAGGAGGTAATGCCGTTATTATTGCTCCCTCCCCTTCTGGATATAAAACAACCCAAAAGACTGTTTCGTTAATGCGTGAGGCCTTGAAAAAGACACAGCATCCTGTTGATCTTATTCAAATATTACCAAACCCAGTATCAAAAGAATTGACAGAAGAACTTATTAAACAAAGTGATTTGGCAGTAGTGACAGGTTCACAAAACAATGTAAAACGTGCCATGCAGTCAGGAACTGTTGCAATTGGCGTTGGTGCTGGTAATGTTCCTGTCATTATTGATAGCGATGCAGACTTATGTGATGCCGCAAAAAAAATTACACAATCAAAAATTTTTGATAATGCGACTTCTTGTTCTTCTGAAAATGCTCTTGTTATATTAGAGGATGTTTATGAGCAGGCTATAGAAGCTTTAGTTAAAGAGGGTGGGTATAGGTGTAATGCTGAGGAAAAGGACGTCATACACCGTAACTTGTGGCACGATAACCACCTTAATCGCAATATTATCGCCAAAGATATAGATGTTCTCGTGAGTGAATTTCAATTTAATACACCCAGCTGCACAAAATATTTCATTGTAGAGGAAGACGCCGTTAAAGGGCTTAACTCTTTCGCCGATGAAAAATTATCTCTTGTGTTAACTGTATACAAGGCAAGAAATTTTGATCATGCCCAAAATATATGTCGAGAAATTCTTGATGTTAAAGGCAAAGGACATTCAATCGGTATCCATACACAGAATTATGAACATGCCCAAAAATTAGCCCAAGACAGTGATGTTGTTAGAGTATTGGTTAACCAAGCACACACCTTCGGAAATGGCGGGAGCTTTTCAAATTCTCTTCCTTTTACCTTGTCAATGGGATGCGGTACCTGGGCAAATAATACTATATCCGAAAACCTTAATTGGTTGCACTTTATCAATATTACACATCTTGTCAGTGAGATCCCTGAAGATAAACCAACTGAAGAAGAGATTTTTGGAGATTTTTGGAAAAAATATGGTCAATAATTGTATTCAATGGGTTCAAGATGAAATTTGAAGAATGGCGTGCTAAGCTTATTTTAAAAAAATTTGATATAACTATTCCCAAGGGAAGTAAAGCCAACACCCCTGATGAAGCGTATGATATTGCATCAGAGTTAGGGCCTTGCATTGTCAAAGTACAGGTGCCAACGGGTAAAAGAGGTAAAGCTGGTGGTATTCAATTAGCCTCAACTGCACAATTAGCAAGAACACACACACATAATTTACTCAATATGGTCATCGGTAACTATAAAGCGAGTAGCGTCTTAATTGAAGAACAGATATTGAGTAAAAAAGAGTTATATGTTGCTATTTTGAATGATAGTACAACCAAAAGCCCCGTTTTATTATTTTCAATACATGGTGGTATGGATGTTGAAGAAGTGTATGAAAAACACCCTCACGCAATGAAAAAAATTGTTATTGATATTACCAAAGGGTTACAGCATGAAGATATAAAAGAAATGCTTAGCGATTGTGACATAGGAATAACTTTTAACACAATACAAGATTTACTCTTGAAATTATACAAGGTGTACCGAGAGACAGATAGTGAACTTGTCGAAATTAATCCTCTTGTTATTACACAGGAGGATGAGCTAATTGCTCTTGATTGTAAATTTGTATTGGATGATAGCGCTATTTCACGACATATTGATCTTGCCAAAGATGGTGTACCAGAGACTAGAACACAGTTAGAAGAACGGGCTTCACTCTCTGATTTAAAATATATAGAGTTAGATGGTAACATTGGTATACTCGCCAATGGAGCAGGTTTAACAATGACAACTATGGATATGATTGCACATTATGGCGCAAAACCAGCAAATTTTATGGAAATAGGTGGTGAAGCCTATACAAAGGCTACTGAAGCTCTGTCTATTGTCTTAGATAATCCGAATGTAAAATCACTGGTCGTTAATTTTTGTGGCGCTTTTGCACGTACCGATATCATGGTAGAAGGCGTTATAAATGCGTGGTCTACACTGCAACCGAATATACCTGTTTTCTTTACTATTCACGGAACTGGTGAGGAGCGAGCTATTAAACTTGTCAAAGAAAAATTAGGTATAACGCCATATCGTCTAGGAGATGATGCCGTAAAAGCCGCTATTTTAGCAACAAAGGAGGCAGGAAATGATACCACGATCACACCATAAAGTCGCCATACAGGGCATGACAGGAAAGCAAGGTACTTTTTGGAGTGAACAGATGATTGCATACGGCACTAATGTTGTTTGCGGTATCAATCCTAAACGTGCGGGCAGTATACATCTTGAGCGTCCCATATATGCCTCTGTTAAAGACGCTACACATGATCACGAAATTGATATCTCTGTTATGTTTATACCTCCAATGATGGCAAAAAACGCTGCTATTGATGCTTGTGAAGCTGGTGTAAAATTACTTGTATGTTTAACTGAACATATCCCTGCACAAGATGTCATGGAAATGCATGTTGCTGCAAAACGCAATAATGTTCAAATTGTTGGCCCTAATACGGCAGGATTGGTAACCGTTGATGAATGTTTTGTAGGTATTATGCCAGGGTTTAATCGTAATATCTTTAAACCAGGAAATGTCGGTGTTATTTCACGTTCTGGTTCTTTGGGAACCTTAGTATGCTTAATACTTGCTCAACAAGGGTTTGGTCAATCTGTTTTTTATGGCATTGGCGGTGATCCTATGATCGGCACGACAACAAAAGATGCCTTGCAGATTCTAGATCAAGATGAAAAAACTCAATCCATTGTTATTTGTGGAGAAATTGGCGGGGCAATGGAAGAGGATGCTGCGCAATACGCAGCTGGCATGAAAAAAAATATCGTTGCGTTTATTGCTGGGCGAATGGCTCCTCCTGATAAAAAAATGGGACATGCAGGGGCCATTGTCGCAAGTGGAAAAGGAGATTATATAAGCAAATGTTCGGCTCTAGAAGCTGCAAATGTAAAAATTGCTTCAGTACCATCCGATATTCCTGCACTCCTTAAATAGCACTTAATGTAACCCACTATTTTCTAACGTCATAAATGATAAGTGTAACCTGCTTACACCCTCTCTATGAATTCAAATAGAGTGCGAAAAGATGGGATTGTGTATAGGATTAGCTGACGGTATTGTAGCATCACCAAACCAAGCAGGAGTTTGAAAATATTCAATGCACGACTGCCCTAAATTAATTATTGCATATGTATGATTGTACAATCCATCTTGTGTAATCTCTGGTACAATAAAATGACCCTCTTTATTTTTTTCAACGCCATTTTTATAAAGAATTTTTCTGTCTTCTTGTTTTATCTCGCGTGCACTTCCACCCAATAGAACGCCTCGCTTGAGAATAGGAGTTTTTCTTTTATCATTTTCCATTTGCGGAACTTGTAAGTCTTTTACAAATGGTATAAACCAATGGTCATGCCCCCATAACCATAAATCTATTTTGTCTATTTCATTCCAAAAAGTATCTAATAGATTAATATTAAAGAATTTTATATCATTGTAAATCTGCTTATTTAAATAGACGTCGCAGCTAACAAAAGGATGATGCGTCAGAAGTATAGTTTTACCTGAAAAGCATTGTATGACTTTTTGAGCCCATTTTGCTTCTTCATATTCAACAGTAGGTATGCAATATTGCCCTTGTTGATGACATTTCGTTGATCCTAATCCCGTATCTAATCCGATGATTTGCCAGTTATTACATACTGACCTTATAACAAAATAGCTTCTTTTTTGCTGCCAAATATCCTCCAAACCATTGTTAAGAGTATCTATCATACTAAAATATCCACCCCCTGCCGAGAAATACTCATGATTACCTGGTATTGCAAAAAATGGAATGTGCGGATATTTTTTTGCAAAAATTTTTTCTATTGGCTCTTTGAAATGGGCCATACACTCGTGTGGCAAGCCAGATTCATAAATATCACCCAGATGAACAACCGCACTTATGTCTGGAGCTCTTGTTAACATATCATTCAATAAGAAGAAGGCGTCTTGCATACCTGTTCCCCAATCACCTATAACGCCAATCTTTGAATGAGAAGGGAGTTTTCCTCTAATCATACCTTCATCCATAAAGTAATTATCTAATTCAAAAAAACGCGCTGGGCGATAATTCCTTTTTGCTGCTTCGTAATGTGAAAGGGGGGTAGGGTATAGCATACAAATTTTAAAACTCACTTATAAGGAAAATTTCCATTCTCAATTAAATATCCCATCTGCCTTTATGTCTATTTATATTATTCTTTATTAGCACTTTCTTGTTGCTTTATACCCAATAACAACACAAATAAGGCCTGCATATCAACAGCATGGTATGACAAACGTATCGTATCTATCCTCTTGCCTATATATGTATTTCCTAACATTTAAATAACGTAATCCTTTCCTCTATATTTAAAAAATTACATCTCTTGTATATGTAGGCGTGTTTCAACATTATGTTTTTGCTGCCAATTATTGTGTATATAATCCCAAGTAGCTAAAGCTATCATAGCGCCATTATCAGTTGACCATTTTAAAGGTGGCAAGCAGAGATTGACGTTATACTTTTGTGCGATATGTTGCGCCTTTTCTCTGACTTGCATGCTTGCTGCTACGCCACCTACTATTGCAAAACTTTTTGGTTTGTAGGCTGTTAATGCTCTACAGCTTTTTATAAAAAGAACCTCTAAACATGCCTCTACAAAGGATGCGCATATGTCTTCCTGCTTTGCTTGCGGCGTGCTATCAATATACCGAGCTACTGCAGATTTTAACCCTGAGAATGAAAAACGGTACGCATCTTTCAATAGAGGGCGAGGAAATTGAATAATAGCTTCACCCTGCTTAGCTAATTTATCAATTATGGGTCCACCTGGAAACCCTAAACCCATCATACGTGCGACTTTATCATAAACTTCTCCAACCGAATCATCGATAGTGCTTCCCAGAAGTTCTATCTCATTCTTATTTTTATGATATGCTAAAAGTGTATGTCCGCCTGATACAAGTAAAATTATAGCTGGTGTTTCGAGGCGCTGTTCTTCCAAATCTACACTTCTGATATGTCCACGCAAATGATTGATTCCATATAGTGGTACATTCCAACCAATTGATAATCCTGCGGCATAATTTATACCAGTTAACAAGGATCCTATCAATCCTGGTCCGCGCGTAACACCTATTGCCAAAAGTTTTTTTCCATCAATTTTTGATTTTTCTAATACTTCAATCAAAGCTGGCTTTAATGCATGCAAATGGGCTCTACTTGCCAATTCTGGAAACACGCCCCCAAACGCGGCGTGTATATTGTGTTGTGTAATCGTTTTTTCGGCTATGACCAAACCTTTCTCATTTACCAAGGCTACAGATGTATCATCACAAGAAGTTTCAATGCCCAAAACCAATTCTTTACTTTGTCCCATACAATATCCTTTCAATAGTATTGTGAGGTACAACGCCTATTCGTTCAATTACGGCCTCTTTATCTACACAATTCACAATCGTTGATGGGATTGTATCTATAAATCCGCCATCTATAACACAATCGGGGCATCCAGAAAGTTGATCTAAAATAGCTTTTACATTATTTGGTGTATCTTTACCATGTTGATTAGCACTCGTCATAAGTAACGGACCCGATTTCCTAATAAGGCATCTTAAAAAATCATTATCTGGTATGCGCACAGCCACTTCTTTGCGCTCACTGAGCCATGAAGGTGCCTTAGAAAAACAAACAGGTAAAATAAGAGACAAGGCACCTGGCATATATCTTGAACTTATGAGCATATTCGCATGCTCACTTAACAGGAGGCCGAGTTCATTTAATTGATTTTTGTCCGCTATGACAATCGGTAAAGGAGCATGTTGAGGACGCCTTTTCAAAGAATAAATTTTTTTTATAGCATCGCCAAAAATCGGTGACACGGCAAGCCCATATACCGTATCGGTAGGAACTAAAATAACGCCTCCATGTGTTAAGCTAAGCATAGTTTTTTCAAGAATGAGTGCCGATTCTTTGTCTTGCCAGTTGCATGAACTCTGTTCGTTTAATACAAAATAATCCATTATCCTTGTCCATCTGGTGAAGCAAAGTGCAATCGCGGAGCATCTTTATATTGCTGAGTACGAATAAAAGACGAAAATACATCCAAATCAGGGCAACAGTAATTAACTACCGTCATTCCTAAAGGTACCCCCTGCTCTAACCAATGTGCAGGAGTAGGACCTAACCAAAGACATTCTTTATTAAGCCATTCTTTTTGTTCTAAAGCTTCTTGAACTAAGCCACGCATAGTCCCTATACAGCGATTTGCTAGAAAAAAATTCATAAAGAAATTGCCATTGTTTGATTTCCTTGCCGTTATAACTCTTTCGAAATCTTTTTCTACTTTGTGATAAAACATCAAATCTAAAGACCTAACAGGAACAATTTTTATGCCCAGACTATGTGCAAGTCCGTTGGCAAAGCTCACGCCTGATCGCGTTGCAATTAATCCCCCTGGTCCAATATCAAGAACTATTTCTGTAAAATTAGCAATAGGCATATCACAGGCTTCAAGTCCATATCGAAAATGATCATGCAAATCATTTTTATTTAAAGAATTATCTGTGTCAGAGCGCCAGACAAAAATATCCTTATCAAAAAAACCTATAACTGGATTAGGGGTTGTAGATTCGATACATAACAGCATTACTATATTCACTCTTAAATCTGATACGCCAATATTCTTCACCGTCTTATTATGACATAAGATTACCAATAAAATGACACCATTTTTTTGTCTTGCGTGAATCCATATCTATGCCTTTTACTGTAAAATCAACTAACCTATTTTGTTCGTCCATTTCATCGAATTTTAATTGCACATGTATAAACATATCAAAAAGCAACTCTAATTTATCTCCCCATTCAATGAAAGTAAGATGATTATCAAAAAATTCTTCTAAGCCAAGATCACAAAATTCTTGCTGTGATTCCAACCTATATGCATCTACATGCATAATGTTGAGATTCGGTGTATTATAAAAATGTACCAACCCATATGTAGGACTTGTTATATAATCCTTCACATGTAAATCATTGCCAATATATTTTACAAACTGCGTTTTTCCAACCCCCAGTGGACCATTTAAAGAAAAAATATCCCCAGCACATACATTCTGTGAAAAATTTTTAACAAGATCCTTCGTTAGGTTGTGATTTTTTTTAGGGGAATATAATTCATGTTTCATAAGAACAAAACATACGCGTATTATCAGCCATCTTTTTGGTAAGTGTATACATGTTACCTACAATCCACAAGGAAAAACTGCTTTATACAAACGAAACCTTGTTTAAATAATTATACTTTGCCAAAATTTGTTTATCTAATATAATGTATAGATTAATCTTTGATTATAAAAGTAATAGAAGTGGCGTTATGATTTTTTTAATATTATACAATAATGTAGAATAATATTGTGCGAAAAAGAGTAAATTATATGTCTCAAAATTACATTGAACAAACAAAAGTAATTTTAAAAAACCTTGTTTCTTACCCATCGATTTCTTCTGATTCTAATCTTGATATTATACATTATATCGCCACACTATTAAAGGAGTGCGGTGCTGATATCATTTTATTTAAAGACAAAACCCAAAAGAAGGCTAATCTTTTTGCAACAATGGGTCCCAAAGGGAATAATGGATATGTTTTATCTGGGCATACAGATGTCGTACCTGTTCTCGATCAAAAATGGTCTACCGATCCATTTAAAATGAAAGAAAGCGATGGTAAGCTTTATGGTAGGGGAACATGTGATATGAAAGGATTTATTGCAGCCTGTATATGTCTTGCTCAAAATATTGATGTTACTAAATTGCACACACCACTTCATTTTTGTTTTACCTATGATGAAGAGACAGGATGTTTAGGGGCTAAGGAATTGGTTCAAGAATTAAAAAAAAATCATATCAAACCTTACATAACTATCGTTGGCGAACCAACTGAAATGCGTGCAATAGAAGGACATAAGGGGTGTTATTCTTATAAATCATGTTTTAAAGGCCTAGCTGGTCACGCTTCTAATCCATACAAAGGTGTCAATGCTGTGGAATATGCTATACGTTACGCTCATAAATTATTAGAAATGCGTGAAGAACTTAAGAAAAGGACACCCCCTTCAAGTAAATTCTTTCCCTGCGAAACAACCTTAAATATTGGAGAATTTTCTGGCGGTACAGCACATAATGTTATTCCAACACTCGCTGAACTCGTTTGGGAGATTCGACCCGTGCAAATTACTGATGCCAATTATGTAAAACAACAAATGGAAGATTTTTGTAATGATGAACTCATACCAGAAATGAGGAAAGTTCATCATGGATCAGATATTATAACACACATTATTTCAGAAATTGATGGCCTTATCCCCGTACCAAATAACAAGGCGGTAAAACTCATTCAACAACTCACAGGAAAAAACAGTACGGATTTAGTTGCTTTTGGAACAGAGGCGGGGCTTTTCCAATCACTTCCGTCATCGGTTGTTGTATGCGGACCTGGCTCCATAGAACAAGCCCATAAAGCCGATGAGTTTATTCATATCGAACAGCTTGCACAATGCCTTGACATGCTACATAAAGTAGGGGAAAAGTTAACAACACCGTAGATATTATTTTAATATCAAAATTACGTGCATATCATCTATAGCTTTTTGGGCAAACATCATTCCCATAGAGAATCTGACTTTAGTTCTTTTTCCAACCACTTACTGATTTAACTTCCATAAAATCTTCCAATCCCCACACTCCGCCTTCACGACCATTTCCAGAGGCTTTCATCCCCCCAAAAGGGCTTCCTGCAGCGCGTGAAGTGCCATTTATCTCAACCATGCCCGAACGCAATTGTTTACTGACCCTAAGGCAGCGCTCTTTATCAACACTTTGTACATAGTTAGTTAGACCATAAGGCGTATCATTGGCAATTTTTATAGCTTCCTCTTCCGTATCAAATGGTATTATAGATAAAACAGGGCCAAAAATTTCCTCTTGTGCAATTCTCATATTATTTGATACATCAGCAAAAACAGTTGGCCTTACAAAAAAACCTTTTCTAAAACTTTTAGGACGCCCTGTACCTCCAACCACCAAGCGTGCTCCTTCATCAATACCCACTTGGATAAGGTCTTGTATTTTGTTAAATTGAATTTCGCTGACAACAGGGCCCATATGATTACCCGATTTACTTGCTATATCAATATCTATTGCATCTGTTATGCTTTTTGCTGCTTCGACTGCTTGTGCATAGGATTTGCGCTCTACAAGCATACGTGTAGGTGCATTGCAAGACTGCCCTGTATTATTATAACAATGCCGTACACCCCTTTCTACGGCCTTGTCATCGGCATCGGAAAAAATAATATTCGCTCCCTTACCTCCTAATTCAAGATGCACGCGCTTTAATGTTTCTGCCGCATTTTTTGAAATAGATTTGCCAGCACGTGTTGATCCTGTAAAGGATATCATATCTATACCATTATGCAGAGCCATCTGCTGCCCCACACCTTGCCCATCACCATTAACAAGATTAAAGACGCCTTTCGGTACGCCTGCTTCATCCAATATTTCTGCAAACAAATAGGATGACAAAGGAGCTATTTCTGATGGTTTAAGCAGGATTGTACACCCCGTTAGCATGGCTGGAATAACCTTAAGCGTAACCTGATTCATTGGCCAATTCCAAGGCGTAATCAATCCACACACCCCAATTGGCTCGTAAATTATTCTATCATGTGGAGCATGTTCTCCTAACATTCTGACGAATTCAAAATTTTCAAAAACATCTAAGAATGTTTGAATATGACTAATCCCTGCAGATGCTTGCTGAGATAAGGCCATGTCTATCGGTGCCCCCATTTCTATACTTATTGCGTGTGCCATTTCATCAACACGTCGCTTGTATATACTAAGAATTTTCTTACATAAGTCGACACGCTCCTTTTTTGATGACAAAGACCACGTTTGAAATGCGCGTTGGGCCGCCTCTACCGCAGCATCTGTATCGGCTTGTGAACCCAAGGATAGTGTGGCACAAACTTCTTCTGTAGAAGGATCAATAACAGCAAAATCATTGCTTTGACTAGGTGGCACCCATTTTCCATCAATATAAAAATTTCTTCTTTCTAGCATTTATAATCCTTTTATTTAAGTTAATTACAGCTTTAGTATGACTATAATACAGCAACACAATTTGTCCAGTTAGAAAGTGTGTCTGTATGTTATTAAAGTAAAGAAAACATTGTTACCGTAAAGTTCTAGTATAACACGGATAAAGCCCTTTGTATAGAGCAATACAAACATATCTAGGTCATTAGATTTCATAGGATTCTTTATACATTCCATAGACTAACTAAATATATGTAATTTCTAGACAAAATGCAGATTTATTCGTCTATTTTTTGCTCCCTTATTGTGAATCTTATTCACCACGACTTCAGCAATCTCCTGCGTATTTTTAACATGCGTTCCTCCACAGGGTTGAAGATCGTGGGTTTTTATTTCGATGAAACGCACTTGATCTTCGTCTTTGGGAGGTGATACTGACAGGCTTTTTACCAATTCTGGCCTTTCCTCAAGTGTTTTTACATCAAGCCAGAAATGGTTTACTGCCAATCTCTGACGTATTATTTGATTAATTTCATCTGTTAATGCCTCTTTTTGTGGAACATCTTGAGTTAGATTAAAATCTATGCGTGCTTTATGTCCATCAATTTGACATCCCGTAATCTTGTCATCTAACAGCCCCGAAATAATATGTAGAACAGTATGCATTTGCATATTCTGATATCTATTGTGCCAGTCAATTTGTAATGTTATAGTATCATTTATAGACATTTTTTTTAGCAGAATTTCAGGGGTATTATCTGATATCTTATGGGCTATAGTCTTCTTGTTATCAACATAAAATGTGTCCACAATATCTATAGGGCTACCGTCAGATAGCAATAGTAGGCCTTTATCACCTGGTTGACCTCCTGATGTGGCATAAAAAAGCGTTTTATCTAGAATAATTATATTATCTTGTACATATAAAATTTCTGCTTCGCACTCAGTAGCATAGGCGCTTTCTAAGAAAATTTTATGCGTTCTTGGTAGTAATGGTATATCAATTTTATGCATAATGGTCAATGCTCTAACTTTTTACCTTTTAAGTAAGCCACGATGGTAATGGCAGCCCTTTTTGTCTTAAAAAATGTGTGTTATACAATTTACTTGCATAGCGTGTTCCATAATCACATAATATCGTGACAATCGTTTTATTTTTACCTAATTCTTTGGCCATGCGCATAGCTCCTAGAATATTTATTGCTGACGAAGTGCCTAAACAAATACCCTCCTTATAAAGCAAGTCAAAAATAATAGGTAGAGCCTCATTGTCATCTACTTGTGTAACAAAATCAACTTTTAAACCTTCCAAATTACCCGTTATTCTTCCTTGTCCTATACCCTCAGCAATCGAATCACCATTCGATGCTTTCAAATCACCACATGTATAATAATTATATAAAGCAGCACCCATGGGATCAGCTAATCCTATTGCAATATTGTTTTTTTTATCTTCTCTTAGCCTTTTTGCTGTGCCTGCTAAAGTTCCTCCTGTGCCTACCGCGCAGATAAAACCATCTATTGCCCCTTCTGTATCACGGATAATCTCAGCAGCAGTTGTTTCATAATGTGCCAGTTGATTATCAATATTATCAAACTGATTGGCCCAAAAAACTCCTTTTGAACTCTTTTCGGCTAATGTTTTTGCTAAACGACGCGAATAATGCACATAATTATTGTCATCTTTATACGGAACTGCTGGAACCTCAATAAGCTCTGCACCAAGTAATCTGAGAGTCATTTTTTTTTCTTCTGATTGTGTTTTAGGTATAACAATCGTTGTTTTTAACCCCAAGACATTGGCTACAATAGTTAAGCCTATACCTGTATTGCCAGCTGTACCCTCAACAATCATGCCCCCTGTTTCTATGTCTTTCCTTTCCAAAGCCTTTTGGATTATACTCAATGCCGCACGATCTTTAACGGATTGACCTGGGTTTGCATATTCTGCTTTACCCAAAATTGTGCAACCTGTTATCTCTGAGGGTCCCTTAAGTTTAATAAGTGGCGTATTGCCTATTGTAGATAAAATATTATCGTTTATCTGATTGTAATTCATGAAAATATCTCAACTTATACATATATATTTCTATGCAAATGTTATACTTTTTTTAAAAGCACATCAATTGAATTCTTCTTACACATTTCAATATGTATTGATTATTTTTGATATACAGCTTTGGCTGGTTATACAACAATCATAGTGAGGCAATAATTATCTATATTTTTTTGGATAATCTCACTTAAAATTATCTAGAATATTGTTTTAAACATGACCATGATTATTCAAAGACACACGATTTTTAACATACCTTATTACATGTTACAGGTTGTGCTTGGTTTTTTGGTGTCCCGATAATGTGGGATTGCTTATTATAGACGTTTTTTGGTTGATCTTGTTTTTCAACCTTTTGTGCAACATAGCGCAATAGATTCTCCAATAAACTCTTTGAGCGTGCTAATGATTCTTGATTCTTTTTTATGCTTTCATCTAATCTTTTTTTGGCTCCCTCAAGAAGAGGACGTTTGGCAGAGACCATATTATGCATATCTACCTTGTTACCAAGAAATATTTCGTTAAGGTTCGGCATATTGTTAACAAGACGCGATTTCATCTTTGTAAAATAAGGCAACTCTTTGAGATTGTTTTTATTGATCAATGCTGTTTCTTTATCAAACAAATCTGCAAGCATATGGCATTGTTCAATATATTTCTTCATTTCGTTATCAAGCGTATCCATCATATTCCTGTTTATTCTTCGCTTTAATTGCTGTTTATTCTTATTCTCATGAAACCATCTGGTTTCTTATTGTATTAACCCGCTGTTTTTTATATTAATTCTTTTACATTTCACTTGAAGCATCATAGAGCTTTTTTATATCAGCTGTATTTACTGGATTCTGTATGCTCTGTTCAGTTAGTAATTGTCGTTTAATATCATCGCTTAATCCTATTCCTCCAATGTGAGCAAAATCTCTAGCCTGCTCGTGGACCAACATGGAACGAAACATTTTTTCGGTTTGTCCTCCACCAAATGGCGGTGGTGATTCTATGCCCGAATACATCTGGTCAAACATCACACCAAGCATAAAACCCTCATAGTTTTTTGTAAAATCATCGATTTTTTGCATATCGGATGCAGTATTTTTGTGTATTTTAGGACGTGTATGATTATCTATCATGTTTTTGATATCTACTGGGGGACGAATATCCATAATAATTCTCTTTCATGACTCATTATATTTTTTGTTTTCATCTATAGTGATGGGTATATTTTCCTGTTACAATACTTACATAACGATTATTTCAGCCTGCAAAGCCCCTGCCGCTTTTATAGATTGTAGTATAGAAATAATATCACGCGGCCCTACTCCCAAAGCATTGAGACCTTTCACAAGTCCTTCTAGTGTTACCTTATCACGCACAACAGCTATTTTTGCATTACTTCCATCGTCTATATTAATATCTGTACGTTGCAAAGTTTGTGTCGTACCCCCTTGAGAAAAAGGCTGAGGCTGTGATGCTTCGGGTCTTTCTGAAACACTCACAGTGAGATTTCCTTGTGCAATAGCAACTTCGCTAATGCGCACATCTTTACCCATAACGATAACCCCTGCTTGTTCATCAATAACGACTTTAGCCGATTGATCGGGTTCAACCGATAACTGCTCTATCTCCGTAATCAAGCTTGCCATGGTAATTGTTACATTTGAAGGTTTTTTTAACTCTATGCGTGATGCATCATACGCCATTGCAATTTTTTCACCTATATAGAGGTTAATGACGTCTGTGATACGCTTGACAGTTGTAAAGTCTGGATTATGTAACGTTAAGCGTAAGACTGGTAAAGCATCTAAAGAAAAATTCATTTCTCTTTCTACCAGAGCGCCGCTTGCTATTTTTGCAGAAGTAGAAATGCCTCTTCTTACAGACCCTGCTTCTCCTTGTACATTAAAACCACCAACAGTAAGGGCGCCTTGTGCAACGGCATAAACTTCACCATCGGCTGCCATCAGCGGTGTAACAAGCAACGTCCCACCTTCAAGTGAACTTGAATCACCTAATGCACTTACGGCAACATCTATACGTGATCCATTCGTTGTAAAAGATGGAAGGTTTGCTGTAACGACCACTGCAGCGACATTGGCCGTGCTCAAATTATCGGAACCCAAAATATTCACACCAAAACGCTCTAGCATCGCCTCGATGCTTTGCCGTGTAAAAGGAGAATTATTGAGCGTATCACCCGTTCCAGCTAAACCAACAACAAGTCCATAGCCGAGTAACTGATTCTCACGTACTCCCTCAATACTGACGAGATCTTTTATGCGCGATATGGCATGGGATTTATCAAAAGGTATAACAAGGCCTAAGAAAAACAAACACAATAAGACACCGTTTATTAAACGATGTATAATATATGTTATACCGATCTGACAATATGCCACTATTTTCATTTTGTGGTGTCTTAGCATGACACTTTCCTACGACTATTTTACGTATTTCGTATATCGTGCCCAACACAATTCATTAAACACATATTGTATATCTTTGCTATAAACGTGCCAGTTTTATACATATGTATCGATACGGCAAATTTTTTATAACATATTGAAAATGCTATGTTTTTTATTCTTTCTTTAAAGATGTTAAAAAGCCATTCGGATAATATGTTTATATGAACAGGAAAAATAGGTACTACAAAAGAAGCGAATGAGGTATTTTTTGCCGCTTGCCGTAAGAGAATGTTGAGAGATTATAAATGCTGCTTACATAGAAAAATGTAATATCTGCAATTTTTCAAATTTCTTGGAAAAATTTACAATGAATGTTTTATTTTTTCCGTTCTTAATCATGTCGACTTTTAATTGCGCATCTTGTTGTGTGCATTTAAGAAGTCAAACTATACATTGTATTGCCAACAATATCGCAATTATTGTACACAAAAGACAATGTTATATAAATATATGTTATATAAATATATGTGATATACACACAACAAAGACCCTTTCGTATACATTACCGAAAAGGTCTGAGTTTAAAATATCAATTAAATATAATGTATTGTAATTTATTTCTTAGAACAAACTCAATACGCTTTGATCTGCTTGTACAGCCATAGATAAAGATTGTGTAGAAAGCTGTTGGCGTGTTTGTAAAGCCAGCAGATTTGCACCTTCTTCATTTTGGTCGGCAAGTATCAAAAGATCTGCACCAACTTGCAGTGAATTCATCATCTCCTTTGTAAAATCCTGACGATTTTGTACAACTGTCATATTTGTACCAAAAGTAGCGGCCTGAGAACGTAAAGTTGTTAAAGCTGCTTCCAATTCGGCAACCGCAGCATTAATATCTGTATCGTCTGCCCATGAATTTGCTGCATTTGTCAAAGTTAAACCACCTGTACCATCAGTATAATCAACGGCGGTTATTGTTAGTTGACTACTTGCATCTTCATTGAAATTAACTTGTAAATTATCTCCTCCAAGTAAATTCTTCCCACTGTAACCAGAATCGCCAGCTATATCAAACAATTGTGACAATAACTCATTAAATTCTCCTGCAAAAGTTGCTCTTATAGTAGCATCAGAATTTTGCAATGCTTGGTTTGCTTTTGCTTGTCCAGCCTCTACAAGTTTTGTTATCGCTTTTATACCCGAATCAGCTGCTCTCAATGATTGTATTGATTGCCCCATGCTATCAAGTAGCTTAGATAAATCTTTTGATCTATCTGATAAAGAACTCGCTGTAAAAAAATTGTTTGGATTATCAAGAGCCGAATTGACTTTTTTACCTGTTGCTAAACGTCCCTGTGTTAATTCTAATAAATTTGACGTTTTTTGTAAACTCAAAAGATTACTGCGTACGCCGCTCGCCAGTACTATATCACTCATTTTTATTTCCTTTTGTTACTCAATACTACACAACACCTTTGAGGTGTATATAGCGGTTATGCCACACTAAATTTAAGAATAGGTTAAATTAGTTAGAGTTATAATAATATTTTATTTAATACATTAAGAAGTTGTTAACGTTTCACCATCTAAATTGGCTACAATGGAGCCAAAAATGCGTATTGAAACGAATAGACCCACGCCCATAAAGAGTAATACAAAAAAATATCAATCTTCTGATAGAAGCAGCATATTCACATTGCCCGACAATACGTCATCGCCTAAAACTATTGAACAAACAGAAACAGCCAAAGAAACGTTGGGAGTTGAGACATTACTTTTGCTACAAGGCGATATATCAGCATCGGAACAACAATTTAATAATCCTCTACACATTGCTATTGAAAAGGCCGATGAAAAATTAGAGGCACTAGATACACTCGCCAAGCAATTGATTGATGGACGCATCACAGCTGAAACGCAACAAAAGCTAACCCAATTATCACAAGATGTTAATTTATTGACTCATAGTGACGGTATGCAGGAAGTATTGAACCAGATAGATTTGCGTATACATGTTGAGTTAGCTAAAATGCAACGCAATCAATAATCTAAAGCTTCCTACTATTCTTATATAGTATGGATATATCGGTTACATTTCTCAAAAGCCACTTCTTCCCATGTATTTTAGTGATACACATGTATTTTAGTGACACACATGTATGTTAGTGATACATGTGTCTTTATTGATATATGTCAAAGGCTATACATAATCCTAGATTACATAATCCTAGATATAGTATAATCTGTTTATATCAAAAAAAAAATTTTCAATGACTTCTTTCACGTGCTATACACTCGTTAAATACAGAATTTTATTTTTGTATATATTCAAATTTATTGCTAAAATTGCTCTACATAAGTTTGAATTATAATACATATCAAAATGAGAGCAAATTCCAGCTATACGTAGTGACATATTTTATATGTGTATTACTTATATATAAAATATTACACTGTAAAGGGCTGAGGTTTTTACTATAGGATTAATCTTGATGAATATTACACGTTTTTTTGCTTTAACAATTATTGTTTTTTGCTCTGCGAATTATTGTGATTTGACAGTTGGTACATCCTTTGCGCAAGATAAAACAAATACACAACCAACCCAATCAACGGAGTCCGATACTTCTTCTAATTCTTCCCAAGCAGGCATTGTTTTTGGCACAACAGGAGCTGGGTTACAATATATAAAGCGTTTTGACAATTATTCTGGTCTTGGCATTCGTTTAATATCGGGTTATTTTTCTTTGTCTAACGAAATGGGGGTATCTGATGTTTCTTATAGTACTAACCTAGAATTGCTAAACTTTATTGCTGCTTTGGATTACAAGACACCTATAGGAATTAGCTTTATGGCGGGTTTATCACTCAATAACAACTCTGTTACTATAAGTGCGACACCCAGTTCTAATGTACAAATTGGTGATGCTAGTTTCTCTCCACTTGAAGTTGGTTCAATTAGCGGGGTAATAGAAACAAATACCATATCTCCATATGTCGGCTTAGGGTTAGAAATTTTTAGTCTCGCCAATCTTAGTGTGGGTCTTAATGCTGGCGTATTTTTCCAAGGTCCTCCTCAAGTTACTTCTTTAACAACGACAGGCTTTTTGAGTGATATTACGACCGCTATTAGCCAAGAAGATATTGATAACGAAAAGGCAAACATTAACAATGAATTGAAAAAATACAACATGTATCCTGTTGTAACGTTCAATATTCTGTATGAATTTTGATTAAACGATACATTTTTTTATTTCATTGTGTGTTATTATAAAATATTAGTATAGTTGGATAATGTATGAAGAAACTATTATCTAGTTTTAGAAAAAAGATAGGCTACAAATCTGTTCAAGAATTTATTCCTTTGAATAAAAGGCACAGCTCTTTTTTCTTGGCTAGCGTTTTTGTAATAGCAGTGTCTTGCGCCCAACAAAGGGGACCTAATGAGTATACTGTTATTGCCAATGAAGAATTAGTTGTCCCTAAAAAATTTACACTTAAAAAACCTAGTGCCGTAGCCCAAGGCGTCAAAGAAAAAGGTTTGCAAACTAAAGCGCGCATTGCTCTGACTGGTAAGGCGGTTACCCCCTCTTCTGAACAAAGTAATTTAGAAAAAGCTATCTTAAAACGGGTTAATGCGGATGAAGCCGATGCAAACATTCGTAAAGAATTACAAGATAATTTTCGTAATCAAGTTAAAAGTAAAAAACGCTTATTAAATCAGCTACTTAATCGCCCTGCTGCTGTTGAAGGGAAAACTTTAGATCCTGAAAAAGAAAGAAATCGACTCATACAAATCATAGAACAGGAATGCAAAAAAAACAAAAATGTCTGTATAGAATAACCATAATGTTCTTGTATGAAAATAGCCTACACATCATAAAATGAAGTTCAGTTATAGTTTTTTTACTACGCTGCTTAATGACTAATATATTCATCCTTGGAGCTTTAATTGATAAAAAAAATGTCCAGCAGGTTATTTACAGTAATTCTTTTTATGTTTGCTATTACTGGCCTTATATTCATTATCCAAGCCTATTTCATTCAACCAAAGGGAGTACCTCTATTGAAACAAAAAAATTCTTATCCGAAACACAATGCCAAATCGCATATACATGAATTTAGTCTGAGTAATGGGATGCGATTTTTTTTAATTAAAGACAATCGCCTTCCTATTGTAACTCATTCAATATGGTATAGAGTGGGCTCAGTTGATGAGGCAGCTCATGAAACGGGCCTAGCACATTATCTTGAACATCTTATGTTCAAAGGAACAAACCGCTATCCAGATGGTCAGTATAGTAAAATTATTGCACAAAATGGCGGTGAAACTAACGCTTTTACGAGTTTTGATTACACAGCTTATTATGTCCGCATTATGCGAGATAAATTACCCATTATTATGGATTTAGAAGCAGATCGCATGAAAAATCTTATTTTTGAAAGGGAAACAGCTATAACGGAACTTAGCGTTGTTATGGAGGAACGCAAGCAACGCACAGATAATAATCCCGAAGCCAAACATTCTGAAAAAGAATTCAAGGCATTATTTGGAAATACAGGATATGGGCATCCCATTATCGGATGGAAAGAAATCCTTGATACACTGACCCCTGAAGCGGCTTTGGAATATTATAAGAAGAATTATTCACCCTCTAATGCTGTTGTTATTATTACTGGCGATATCTCCAATGAAGATGGAGAAGCTTTAGCCCATAAATATTATACCGATATTCCTACCTCCACTCATGACATTGATGCGTCGCTACAACAAAGATGCAGGCCACGTGATATCGCCCAAAAACCTTTGCAATCCCGCGTAGATTCCATAGATAATAACGTGAAAACAGCCTCTTTATCCGTATTATATAACACTGTACGTATTAATCAAAAATTTGATAATTTAGTGGCAATGAATATTCTCGTTAATATTTTGGGTAATGGTTATAATAGTCGCTTGTACAAAACCTTAGTCCTTGACAAACAACAAGCCATTTCAACGGACGCTGACTTTTTATCCTTACGCTATGGTGGATTGTTATATATCAATGCCATACCTAGAGAAACAGTTGCATTTAATAAGCTGGAAAAACTTATTGAAAAAGAAATATATCTTCTACAACATGAGCTGGTTTCAGAAAAAGAATTAGAAAGAGCCAAAACTCAACTCGAAGCTCAAACTATTTACAGTCGTGACAATCAGTTTAACTATGCCCTTCAATTAGGTAGTTTAATACTTACGTGTCATTCTTTGCATGATATGGAAAACTATGTCGATACTATTCACTCCATCACTGCACAGAAAGTTAAAGAAGTTGCTCAACAATATATTCTTGAAAATTACAGAATTGTCGGTACTTTACAAAATGAGCAAAAACATCATTAATATATTGTATATGCATTTTAAAGAAGTGAGTGTCTTTGACTTATCGTGGTATCATCTGCGATATATCTCACAAAAAATATACAAAGTTATACCCAAAATGCTGCAAAACACATACAGATTTTTTATTATCATAACAATAGGAATTATTATGACATCATATCTTAACAGGTCAGAAGGACACGCTTTAAATATACAGGAGGTAGAATCCCCCTCTCATATACCTGTTTGGTTTGTAGAAGATAGAAGCACCTCCATCATTCATCTTCACTTTTCCTTAGAAGCAGGCAGTGCTTACGAACCCATTGAAAAAAATGGACTTACGAGTTTATTAGTGCATTTATTAACAGAAGGTGCCGGTGATTTAGATGCCGAATCTTACCAAACAATACTTGAAGATCATGCTATTCAGCTGCAATTTAGTAATGGACGTGATTATATTTACGGTGTCTTAAAAACATTGTCGCGTAACAAAGATAAGGCTTTCAAATTGTTGCAATTAGCCCTCAATTCTCCTCGCTTTGATGAGGAATCAATTGAAAGGATCCGACTCTCTCTTATTAATAGTTTACAAGAAAGTGAGCAAAATCCCTCATCTGTAGCAATACGGCATCTTTTTCACACATATTTCAACCAACATCCATATAGCAAGCATCCCGATGGTACAATTGATAGTCTTAAAAATCTAACCCGTAATGATTTAATTACGCACATGGCAAAAATACGCAATCGTAAAAGATTACGCGTTGTCGTAGTTGGTGATATTAGCAAAAATGACGTGAAGGAAGGAATAGAAAGTGTTTTTTCTACCTGGAATGAAACAGATACATTGCCGCAAATTCCAACTTTTCAACACAAGAAACTACCTCTTTACATTACGCAAAAACTTGATATCCCTCAAACAATTGTAACTTTTGCCAAGCCTGGACTTGAAAGAGATAATGAGGATTACCTTACATACCAAGTCATGAATTATGTTTTTAGTGATGGGAGTTTTTCTTCACGCTTAATGACGGAAATCCGTGAGAAACAAGGCTTAACATACAGTATATTCAGTGCAAATAGATATTATAACCACGCGGCACTTTATCTGGGTAAGAGTGCTACAGGTAATGAAACAGTCGCAAAGTTAGTTGCAGAATTACGTAATCAATTTCGCTTGATGTACGATAAAGGCGTTACGCCCGATGAACTTAAAGAAGCCAAAACCTATCTTACTGGCTCTTATTTGCTTAATTTTAGCTCTGGCTCGTCTATTGCTAGACAGTTATTAGCCATATATGATGCTAATCTTAGTAAGGATTATATTCATACCCGCAATAAAAGAATTAAGGAAATTACACGTGATCAGGTTAATGCCATGGCCAAAAAGATGTTACATGATAAAGCGCTTTTTTTCTCTTTCGTAGGCAATCCAGATGAAGATAAATTGACAGACATACTTACCTCTGATTAGCCAAAAATGTTCTGCAATGTGTAACCTACGCTTTTGAGCAACATGTTAACGGTGAGAGCCAGTAATTCTGATCCCAAATAGTCACTTATTATTCAGCATTTCATGCATATTTTCTAAAGCTTCGACTCGATTTGCTGTAGAAGGGTGTGTTGAAAAAAGACTATCACCTTTTCGTGTAACAAAGGGGTTAATAATAAACATATGTGACAATGCGGTATCATCACGCCTAACTGTATTATGGCCTTGTAAGGTATGATTATCACGAACAAACTTCTCAATTTTTTTTAAAGCCGAGGCTAGTGCTAAGGGATTGTGCGTTAATTGCGCTGCATATTTGTCTGCTGCATACTCTCGTGTACGACTAATTGCCATTTGCATAATACCAGCCACCATCGGCACTGTGAACATGATAATTAATTTACCTATCAGATTTAAGGCACTATTATGTGAATTATGCGTATTTCCAAAAAATAGAGCAAAATGTGATAATATACTTATTGCACTTGCAAATACAGAAGCAATTGTCATTAAAAGCGTATCATAATGTTTGATATGTGCCAGCTCATGAGCAATAACGCCTTCTATCTCCTCCCTATTCAATTGACGCATTAAACTAGTTGTTAACACAATAACTCCGTTTTGCGGATTGCGTCCTGTAGCGAAAGCATTGGGAATAGAATTTTCTATTTGATAGATATTTGGCGTCGGCATATTCGCCTTCTGTGCATAACCTTCAACAACATGATATAATTCTGGCGCATTGTGCGGGTTGATAGGATAGGCCTTGTAATGTCTGAGCACAATCTTATCTGAATAAAAATAAGTAAACACGTTCAACAATAATCCTATAACCAATGCTATGAAAATACCTGCAGTACCAGCAAGCAAAAATCCAACTAAAATAAATAACGCCGTAAGCATTGAAAGCAAAGCGAAACTACGAAAAATATTCATTGGTATTCCTTTAATTATGGTTTATGATGACGATATGGAAAAACATTCCTATTCTTAATTATAGAATAGGAATGTTTTATGAAGATTCAAGCCATTGAGAGATATTTTTTATGAAAACATCCAACAATCAAAAACATAACGCCACGAAAGCCTTGCAAGAAGCAGAGGAAAGGCAAAAAAATAATCAACAAACCACCATACACACAAACACAAAAGAAATAAATGGATATAAAGGCCTAGACCCTACCCGATATGGTGATTGGGAGAAAAATGGTATTACTTCAGATTTTTAAGCACTATGCTGTAGTGAAGACTGTATTTATATCAGAGCCTCTTTATTGTTACATTCCGTTAGATTTTTTCAATATACTATAGGATGTCAGTGACGCTGTACATAAAGTTATCAATGATAGGAGGGGTGAACTCAAAAGAATAATAAGATAATCACCCATAGAAAGAGGTATGAAATGAATAAATAGGCTTTGTTGTAAATTATAAAAATTCCCCAAAATTATAAAAATTGTTACACATGGTATAACACCTACAAAAGTTGCAAAAAAACTCATTCGTAAAAAATATACAGCTACTTGATGGATAATAAAATTATCCGTTGCTCCTACAAGAGATAGCACTTCTATAATTTGCTGACTACCTGTCATGACGGCACGGGTTGCAAAAACAATAATAATAACAACCGTTAAAACTATCAAAAAAATAACACTCGAACTTGCATTATTCAGTAATAGTCCAAAATTTTTTAATTCACTCTGCCAACGATCATGTGTATCAAGACTTGAACCTATAACATTCTGCGTAAGCTGCTCTGACAAATGCTCTGCATTAAACTGATTAGCATCGGCTATAACTACAGATATCAAGTTCGGCAGTGGTAGTTCGTCAATGATATCTGTTTCACCTAACCAAGGTTTTAATAATTCTTTGTTTTTAAGATCATCAAGTACTTTAATAGTTCCTATACCAGGAGTCTGTGATAAAATTTTTAAAGCTTCCTTCGTTTGATTTTCCATAGATACCCCAACAACTGGTCGAATTTCTACTGTGGCTTCATTGACAATATCTTTAACCCATACTGTCATAACCTTGTTTACAAGAAGACCAACGCCGATTGACATAGAAACCAACAAAGAAAGTATCATCATTAGTACGAACAAACTATTTCGAGCCATACCAGAAACGCTAATAAGAGAAAATTTGGATTCAACATGCATAGCTGGTTTTTTTTCTGCCCCGGTCAGGAAATTATTTTTATCTTGTGTTATCAAAAATATCCTCCCTCTGTTAAATAGCCATTTTGTAACGTTAAACGTGGCACATGAAATTCGCGCATAAGAGATATATCATGGGTTGCGATAATCACTGTAGTTCCTAATTTATTGAGTTCTATAAATAAGCGTAATAGACGTTGTGCCAATTCTGGGTCAACATTACCTGTGGGTTCGTCTGCAATAAGTAGATCTGGTTGTGCAACAACAGCCCGTGCAATAGCCGCTCTTTGCTGCTCACCCCCTGATAAAAAAGGAGGATAATTATTGAGATGCTTACCTAACTCCACCCATTCTAACAATTCAATAACATCAACCTGGTAATCCTCTGCCCTTTGTCCTAACACACGTAAAGGAAGAGCAATATTTTGAAAAATTGATAAATTATCAAGGAGGCGAAAATCCTGAAACACTATACCTATACGACGTCTGAGATGTGCAACATCTTCTTTATGTAATTGCGCAACATCTTGTTCAAAAATACTCACTTTCCCTTTCGTCGCTACTAATGACATAAATAGCATACGCAGCAATGTACTTTTACCTGCACCTGATTGTCCTGTTACAAAATAAAAATCCCCCTTATTAATTTCAAAATTCAAATTTTTCAGTATAACCTCATTATCTTTATAGCTAAAACTTACATTTTCAAATCGTATCATGATATGCCCTAAAAATATTGCTTAAAGATTGTTACCTGGCAGCACAGAATTATAATGATGATACTAAGTAAGGGTAGATTCGTACAGTGAATAATATATTAATTCCTACTTAGCGGTATAGCGAGAAAAAATTAACGATTTATTAATACAAATCACGGCAATTTTTTCCTATACAAACAATATCTAGGCAATAGGTTTATTTAATGAGGTTTATTTAATGAATTTTATCAATCTTATTAGTGCAAAAATGAAGTGGCACCAAACACGTCAATCCGTAATTGCTGAAAATGTTGCTAATGCCGAAACACCTGGCTACCAAGCAAAAGATATTACATTACCAAATTTTAAGAAAATGCTTGCGGCATCACAACAATCGGCCAATGCATTTAATCTGGCAACAACAGATCACAAACATATAAGTCCGCACGCTTCTTATCAGCAAACAACAGCTTTCAAAGAGCGTTTGGTTGAACCATGGGAAGTTACACATAGCAAAAATGCCGTTGTTCTAGAACAAGAAATGATGAGGCTGTCAGAAAATCAACTGGGTTTTGAAATGGCATCAAATATTTACAAAAGATCCGTTAAACTCTTTAAATCAGCTCTCGGGAAAAAATAATTATTAGAAAAATGTTATGTATGAAGATTAACACTATATAAGGTAGCTAATTATGACAGAAATTTACCGCGCAATGAACATAGCAACACATGGTATTCGTGCACAAGGTGGACGCATGCGTGTTATTGCAGAAAATATTGCCAACGTACACTCTACACCAGTAACTGCTGGAGGCGACCCCTACAGACGCCATATTCCTATTATTACAAGTAAGTTTAATCATCAACTTCAAGCCAATATTGTTTCATCGGGTAAATATCGTCTAGATAATTCAGAGTTTCCTATAAAACTTGATCCTTCACATCCTGGAGCCGATGATACTGGATATGTCAAAATGCCTAATGTTAACGAACTCATTGAAATGGTAGATATGAGAGAGGCTCAAAGAGCCTATGAAGCTAATTTAAATGTTATTGTTAGTGCAAAATCTATGCTCACGAAAACTATCAATATACTCGTCAATTAACACATGAAACGCTTATAAGGAGAACGCATATTATGTCTGATGTCAGCATGCATACAGCCCTAACAGCAAAAAACGCGTATGCGTCTACAAAAACTGATACAGGAAAAAATATTATTCCTGAAAATGTTATTTCTCGAGATGAAAGTGCCTTTGCACAATTGTTAGGCCAATTACAAGACACACAAGAAGCAACACGTATGGCAGAAACAAAAAGCCTCCAAGCTATTGGAGGGAAAGCTGACGTCGTTGATGTGGTCAATGCAATTACGAATGCTGAAATTGCTATTGAAACATTGGTGGCAACGCGTGATAAAGTTATCGGTGCATACAAAGAAATTTTGAATATGCCAATATAATTTTAACACGTATTACACCTTAACCCGTCTGGTTAATAGTGTAAGTAAATAAAACTGTCTGAGGATAGTCGCAATATAGAAAAGGTATATAAAAAAGGATCATGATATGACAGCAGTAACAATTCTTGACATTGCACGTGATGCTATTTTTACCTATTTGCAAATGTCCCTACCTCTGATGCTCTCTGCACTGATTGTCGGGCTTATTGTCGGGTTACTTCAAGCACTAACACAGATTCAGGAAATGACGTTAGCTTTTGTTCCTAAGATCATTATAATGTTTTTAGCCTTTATCTTTTTTATGCCTTTCATTGGAAACAGCCTATTTGAATATACACAAAACATCACCACCTTTATTGTAATGCCCCAATAATCTGGCTAAGTAAACCATGCATATTCAATTTTTATCACAAGAGGCATCGGTTTTTCTTTTAATTTTTGCACGGATCGGTAGCATCTTTATGTTGTTACCTGGTTTTTCTTATACGGCTGTGTCACCACGTATACGTTTGGCAATAGCTCTATCGATAACCTTAGTATTATATCCTATTTTAGCACCTTCTTTTTCTACAATCCGAACCGATGGACAGTATCTGTTTCTTCTCTTAAATGAAGCTCTTTTAGGGTTAATGATAGGTACACTCATAAAGATGCTTACAAGTACTCTTGATTATGCTGGAACTGTCATCGCCTATCACTCGGGAATGGCATTCGCCCTTATTGCCGATCCCAGTAATAATGGACAACAAAGTAGTATTTTTACAGGTTTTTTGGTTCTTGTTGCATTATTACTCATATTTACACTAAACATCCATCATATCATGCTCATGGGGCTGAAAAGCTCCTACACTTATTTTCCAGCACTACAACCACTCAAAGTAGAAATATTTTCTTCGCACCTTGTCAATATTATGGGACAGTCTTTATTGATTGGGCTCAAAATTAGTGCGCCTTTCATATTTTTTTCCCTTATCTTTAATGCGGGTTTAGGGATTTTATCACGCCTTATGCCGCAACTCCAAGTGTTTTTTATTATCATGCCTCTGAATATTACAATCAGCTTTTTGCTATTAATGCTATTACTCGGAGTGATTATGAATTCTTATATTGATTATTTTAGCACAATGCTTGCACAGATTACAGGAATACAATAGATGGCAGAGAACCCAAATCAAGACGCCGAAAAGACACTTGATCCAACAGAACGCAAAATTAGCAAAGCCCTTGAAAAAGGGAACACAGTTCGCAGCCAGGAAATATCACATTGGTTTATGCTGATGAGCTTTTTGCTGGTTGTTAGTTTCTCAACACATTTTGCAACGAATTTTTTTACTTTTTTTCGTGAACTTATTGAGAATGCCCATGAAATTTCTATCCATACAGGTAACGTCTATAATTTCGTTAAATATATTACAAAGGGGTTTTTAGGTCATTTTTTATTAATCTTTAGTATTACAGTGGCCATGGCAATAATCGGAAATCTTGTTCAAAGTCGTCCCCGCTTTACCACTGAAAAATTAAAGATAAAAGTGTCGCATATTTCACTTATGACAGGCATCAAACGTCTTTTTTCTGGACAAAGTCTAATTAATTTCATTGGCGGATTGACAAAAATTATCATTGTTGGTGTTATTTTTTACACATTACTTTGGAATAATAGAGACATTCTTGAATCGTTTATTTCACAACCTCTCCTCAGCACGTTACATGCAACGCGTGAATATATTATATATCTGACAGCTTATACCTTAATTTTGATAACTGCATTTGCTCTTATTGATTATAGTTATCAATACCATAAATGGTATAAACAGTTACGCATGTCACATCAAGAACAAGTAGACGAGCATAAAGAGCTGGAAGGTGATCCCAAAATCCGTGCCAAACTCAGAAGCTTGCGAAACAATGCATATCAAAAACGTTCTATAGCACGTGTCGCGACTGCGTCCGTACTCATTACAAATCCGACTCATTATGCCATAGCATTACAATATGATAATTCCATGCAGGCCCCGACCTGCGTTGCCAAAGGTGCTGATTATCTTGCTTTAAATATGCGGAAAATAGCACAAGAAAATAATGTCCCCATTTTTGAAAACCCCCCACTTGCACGTCAACTCTACGCCGATATTGATATAGATGAAGAAATACAAGCACAGCATTACGCTGCTGTTGCTGCAATTATTTCCGCTGTCCTTAAGTTAGGAAGAAAAAAGGTGTGATTATTCGTTTTTACTCCCGTGTTTTATTTGTATCATTATTTCATAAATGTTATAATTTTTTGAGTGGTTCGTTAGTAATTGTGAATCTGTACGCTTTGTATGTAGTAAAATAAACGTAGTTAAGCTGTAAAGTTTCTTTTAATAATAAGTCACAAAAAAATGTATTGTGCCAAATACGTTATGCCGATGCCCTATAGAAATAATTTAGTCCAATTTGTACATAGACTTATTCTTAAATCCTAGTGATGCCTTTATGAAGCCACACAAAAAGAAAAAAAGCCGCTTTAATGTGTTATTACGGATAGTATTGTTCGTTGTTATAGTTTTAGCACCACTTTATATCTTTAACATATTTTATCCTCAGCCTTTTGATTTTCTTATTTTTATTGGAGGCATATGGTTAGCATTTGTTTGTTTATATATATTTTTCTTATGGCTATACCGCCTTTTTGATAAGACGCCAGAAAAATATTCCGATTTAGAAAGTCATTTACCACTTATTATTGATGAAGCTTATGCTATTTGTCATGAAAACGGATTAATTGAATATGCAACTCCCTTCTTCTATACTTTGCTTGAGCATAATAGTACTGCAAAGCAAAATATTTATTCCATTTTAAGCGGCAATGAAGAACTTCATAAGACGCTCTATAAATTACAGGAAGATGTCAAAAATGGACACACTCGCTCAGCTCGAATTGTACTTAACATAGGAAGCAAGAAAGTTGAAAGTTACTTTGATATTACATTAAAACCCTATGATTCGCATTTGCAACAACAGCGTTTTATTTTATTTAAATTGCTTCCCGTACATGCCGATAATAAACTTATGGTAGAGGATATATCAGCTCTACAAGAAACTGTTAATCAGCTCGATTTATCACCTATTGGAATTTTCTCTTGTAATTATGATGGACAAATTACATACGCAAATGTCACATTCATACAGATGATAGAGTTTGACACCCATGTTCTAACAGATAAATTACCTAATATTCGTGATATATTTTCCCTCAATGCAGTAGAGCAAATAATTGCACATAATAAAAATGTAAACACTCTTGATAATTTAACTATACACGCCTCTTGCATAACAGGTGAAACAAAAAAAGAACTTATACTTGTTAAACATAACCGCTCGGATGGAACAAACTTATCCTATAATCTTATCGCCCTAGATCCACAATGGTTTCAAAGTCTTTCCCACTCTCCCCAATCTAAGCCACTTTACTATGAACGTTCTCCTTTTGGTATCGGTTATATCAATAGCAAAGGAAAAATTTTGGAAGCGAATACAAAATTTTGTGATTTTTTTGAAAATCACAATCTTGTGTCATCCGATTTCTTTTACCTACTAGACGAAGAGGAAACAAAACAATTTCATACAATACTTCATTCTATACAACATGATAAAGAATTGTCTTATCCATTAACGCTTAACTTTCTTCAAAAAACTAAAAAATCTGCCCAGTTCCAATTTATACGTGACCCCTCTTTTCAAAAGGAACATAATACTAGCGACATACGTATTTTAATTTTTTTAATTGATACAACGGAAAAATATATTCTTGAAGAAAGTCATGCACAAAGTCAAAAAATGCAAGCTATTGGTCAATTAGCAGGTGGAATTGCCCATGATTTTAATAATGTCTTGACAGGTATTATAGGTGCTTCCGACATCTTGCTCACAAGCATGTCTCCTTCATCTAAACAATTTGACGAAGTCATTCAAATAAAGAATAATGCTAATAGAGCGGCAAATCTTGTACAACATCTGATGGCTTTCTCGCGTAAACAAAAACTAAAACCCATCACTTTAAGTCTTGCTGAAGTGATTAGCGCCGATTTTAAGAATCTTATTCAAAAACTTATCACAAGTACTATTAAACTACATACACAAATCAATAGAGATTTGTGGTTTATTAAAGCCGATGAAAATCAACTAGAGCAAGTTATCATAAACCTTGCAGTCAATGCAAGAGATGCAATGCCAGATGGAGGAACTTTGCATATAAGAGCTTACAACGTTTCTGAAAAAGAAATTGCTCAATTAGAGAAGCATATTGAGCCTATCCAAGAGTATGTTTGTCTAGAGATAGAAGATGATGGGACGGGAATACCGCATGAGCTTATTGATAATATTTTTGAACCTTTCTTTACAACAAAAGAAACAGGTAAAGGTACAGGAATGGGGCTATCAACTGTATATGGTATTATAAAGCAATCAGAAGGACATATTTTTGTTGAAAGTCAAAAAGAAAAAGGCACACGTTTTAGCATCTATTTACCGCATCACCATGCCGAAATGACCTATCATCAGATGCAAGAAAAAGCACGGCAGCAGAAGAGACTTAACAAAAGTTCTACCGCACCTATTGAAGTGAGTGATTATACGGGATCACGGGAAAGAATTCTTCTTGTAGAGGATGAGGATAGTGTCAGGAGTTTTGCAACACGCGCTTTAACGCAGCAGGGTTACATAGTATCAGATGCAAGCGGAGGATTAGAGGCCCTTGAATTAATTGATAAAGGTTCGCAGTTTGATTTAATTATTAGCGATGTATTAATGCCAGGTATGGATGGTCCAACATTAATCCAGGAAATACGTAAAAGAAAAGGTATTACGCCAACGATTTTTATTTCTGGTTATGCCGACGATGCCTTCAAAAATAATCTTGATGAAGATAGTTTTGTTTTTCTTACAAAGCCCTTTGGCATAAAACAACTGGTTGAGGCCGTCAAAAATACCCTCGGACAAAGAATATAACATTCTATAGAATAGCGATTTTTCTTATTTTTTCTACCCCTCCTTTTCTACTACCTTGTTTTGTGTATCACACAAACAAGGTTACTAAGCTGTAAACTCTATTCATAAAATTAAATATAAATTTTATTAAATTAAGTATATTAAATTTTATTATTTAAAAACTATAAATATTAGAATAATATTATTTAAATTGTGATTAAATGTTTTTATTGTTATTCAAATAATCACACACAATTAAAAAAGGAGTTATTATGGGGGACGTAGTTTTAGGTGCCAGTATTAGAAGTACATTGTCAAACTTACAATCCATTTCAAAAGGAATGCAAGCAACACAAGAGCGCTTGTCAACTGGAAAGAAGGTAAATTCAGCACTTGATAATGCAAGTAGTTTTTTTACAGCTAGTAGCCTTAAAAGTAGATCAAGCGATTTGTCTAAATTATTAGATAATATGGGACAAGCCGTACAAACACTCAAAACAGCCGAAAAAGGTATTAATGCAATTACAAAATTAGTTGAATCAGCTGAAGCTAAAGCTAATCAAGCCTTAGGAACCACAGAAGTTTCAGATAGAGCCACATATTCAAGTGATTTTGATAGTCTTTTAGCACAAATTGCTGATATCGCAGGCGATGCTAGTTATAAGGGCATTAATCTTCTTGAGGGAAATAGTTTAACGGTGAACTTTAATGAGGATTCTTCCAGTAATTTGTCTATTACAGGTGTTGATTATGCATCGGCTGGTGGATTAGGCATATCTGATGCAGCCAATTCCTGGGCTGCGGATTCTGATATCAATGCCGCAATATCCGAGATTAAAGAATCTCTAACAACTTTACGTAATCAATCAGCCTCTTTTGGTACCTCGTTGACAATCGTGCAAGCGAGACAAGATTTTACCAATGATATGATCGGTACACTAACCGAAGGTGCTGAAAAATTAGTTGTTGCTGATCAAAACGAAGAAGGCGCAAAAATACTAGCTTTGCAAACACGACAGCAATTATCTCAAACCTCTTTGTCCATGACAATTCAGTCAGACAGAAGTGTACTTTCACTCTTCTAATAAAAGGACCATTTTTTTAATTATATTTTGTGCAATAATATAATTAAAACATGTTATTATTACTCGATTTGTAATACACAACATGCAAGTACAATCCCCCTTCCGACTATTGTTGGAAGGGGGATTGTTTTGTTGAAAGAAAATTTTATAATATAATAAAACTCAATTCATTAAATTAGTCAGAACGATAGTGAATATCATACCCGCATGCTACTACACATAGATATTATGAATTAATCTTTATGTTTTCTTTATTCTTAGAAAGATCCGAATATATATAAAGGGGTCGTGATTTACCTTCTATAACATCTGGACCGATAACGACTTCCTCCACATCAATCATACTAGGAAGCTCATACATGGTATCAATCAAGACATTTTCCATAATAAGTCTTAAGCCGCGTGCTCCTGTGTTTCTTTGCCTTGCCTTTTCCGCAATCAAACCTAAAGCATCATCCGTTAAAGTCAATTTAACATTTTCCATCTCAAAAAGAACTTTATATTGCCGCACAAGTGCATTCTTTGGCTTTGATAATATTTCTACTAATGCTTCATGATCTAAATCTTCTAGGGTCGTTATAATCGGCAAGCGACCTACGAATTCTGGGATAAGGCCAAACTTCAAAAGATCTTGCGACTCTAAGTTTTTAAGATATTCTCCTATATTTTTATCATGTTTTTCTTTTATTTCGGCACCAAAACCTATCGATGTTTTTTCGGAACGCTGTTCAATAATTTTTTCAATACCTGCAAATGCACCCCCGCAGATAAATAAAATGTTTGTTGTATCAACTTGAAGAAATTCTTGTTGTGGATGCTTGCGTCCACCTTGTGGAGGTACACTTGCCACAGTACCTTCCATAATTTTAAGCAAAGCCTGTTGCACACCTTCTCCCGAAACATCTCGTGTAATCGAAGGATTTTCTGACTTTCTGCTAATTTTATCTATCTCGTCAATATAAACGATACCTCTTTGCGCCTTTTCAACATTATAATCAGCCTTTTGTAGAAGTTTCAGGATAATATTTTCAACATCTTCACCAACATATCCAGCTTCCGTTAAAGTCGTTGCATCTGCCATCGTAAAAGGCACATCCAAAATTTTTGCAAGAATCTGAGCTAATAAAGTTTTTCCACTTCCTGTTGGGCCCAATAAGAGTATATTAGCCTTTGATAGCTCAACATCATCCTTCTTATTTATATAATCAAGTCTTTTATAATGATTATGGACAGCTACGGAAAGTGTTTTCTTAGCTTTATGTTGACCGATGATATATTCGTTAAGCACTTCAAAAATCTGCTTGGGAGTAGGTACTTTATTGTCTGCGGTAATGCAGCTTGATTTAGTTTCTTCTCCAATAATATCCATGCATAACTCAACACACTCATCACAAATAAAAACCGTAGGACCAGCGATAAGTTTTTTTACTTCATGTTGATTCTTTCCACAAAAAGAACAATAGAGTGTATTTTTGCTTTTTGTATTATTACGTTCTTTATCCTTTGACATACGCGTTCAACTTTCACTACTGACTATAAACATGATTTTACATTTCTATATGTAAATTTAGGCGTTCCATTATTGTAAATCAATCACATCTGCCCTTACATAATAAACAATATAATTGTCTTTTATTCAAGGTAAAAAAACAACCGTAACAATTAGAACCTACTAAGCCCCATAACGAGGCTACAAAGACATCATGCTTTATTAAGGTAAATAAAAATATAACAATATATTGAAGAATTGAGATAAATTTTAAATATGACGCTCTGAAGATCCTAGATATAGCTGACGAGGTCGCCCAATCTTTTGCTTATCATCCGCCATCATTTCATTCCACTGTGCAATCCAACCAACGCTACGTGATACAGCAAACAAAACGGTAAACATAGAAACAGGAAAACCCATAGCACGTAAAATAATTCCAGAATAGAAATCAACATTCGGATAGAGTTTTTTATCTATAAAATAGCTGTCCTCAAGGGCGATTTCTTCTAATTTTTTTGCAACGTCTAAAACGGGATCCTTAATGTTAGCAATCTTAAGCAATTCGTGACATGTACTTTGCATTACGGCCGCCCGTGGGTCATAGCTTTTATACACTCTGTGTCCAAACCCCATGAGTCTAAAATCATCATTTTTATCTTTGGCACGTGCGATATAACTAGGAATATTATCAACATGACCAATGTCTTCAAGCATATTCAAAGCGGCCTCATTTGCTCCACCATGCGCAGGTCCCCATAGACTAGCAATCCCTGCAGCGATACAAGCGAAAGGATTAGCTCCCGAAGAAGCCGAAAGACGCACAGTTGATGTAGAGGCATTTTGTTCATGGTCAGCATGAAGAATAAATATCTTTTCTATTGCTTTAGTATAGACAGGATCTATTTCTAATTTTTCCGCAGGTACTGAAAAGCACATATTTAAAAAATTTTCTCCAAAACCAAGACTATTCTTTGGGTAAACAAATGGTTGTCCTATTGAATATTTATACGCCATTGCTGCGAGAGTAGGAATTTTTGCTATTATACGTAAACCAGCTCTTTCACGCATTTGCGGGTTACTGACATCAAGCTCATCATGATAAAAGGCCGACAATGCCCCTACAATAGCAACCATAATCGCCATCGGATGAGCATCTCTTCTAAAGCCTGAGAAAAAACGATGTATTTGCTCATGCACCATTGTATGATTCTTAATAAGACTCAGAAAATTTTGTTTTTCCTGCTTGTTAGGCAAATCACCATATAATAACAAATATGATGTATCGAGAAAGTCATAGCTTTCACATAATTTTTCAATAGGATAACCTCTATATAGTAAAGTCGACTTATCCCCATCGATGAAAGTAATATGTGAACTACAGCTTGATGTCGACGTAAAACCTGGATCATGTGTAAAGTACCCAGTACGAGAATATAGGGTTGAAATATCTATAACAGATGGTCCCATTGTACCTTGTTTAATTTCAAATTCATAGCTTTCTCCACCGATTGTAAGAACAGCTACATTATTTTTTTTATCTTTTTCCATTTTGACCTCACAATAATGATTGTTTGTATTTGAATGTACGATCTTAGAAATACGTACTTGCTGAGCTTATGCCCCATGCAAAAAAGTAACAAGGTTTTAACTTCACTTTAGCTTAACTCAAACGGACATCTTTTATTTTACCAGAATCAGAAAAAAGGGGAAGATAATATCTTCTATTACAAATACTCTTTATGCGTATATATAACGTTAATTAAAAAGAATATGCCTTTGTTTATACAACCCCTCACTAACACCATCAAAAAAATCCTCAACTGAAGCGTGTTCTATGGGAATTAACGAATCATCACCAACCAAATTCTGTTCTGAGACATACGCTGTATATTGCATTCCTTCTTGTACTGCAAAAAGGTGATAAAAAGGTTGATTTTTTCTTGGCCGTATCTCGGCTGGTATCGAATCCCACCACTCCTCAGTATTATCAAACTCAGGGTCTACATCAAAAATTACACCGCGGAAATCAAAAAAACGATGTTTTACAACTTCACCGATGCAAAATTTTGCTTTATATAGTATTTTTTTGTCAATGCTCATCACCTCTAGGTTACAATATTTATATACAACAATCAAGACATGATTTATCATTATTTATAAAAATAGCACGCTTTAAAGTCATATAATTTAACACTTCACCTATCGTAAAATACCACATACGCATATATCGGATATCCATAAATTGATAATATTGAGTATAATATTCAATCTGTACCGTTGGATTAGAAAAATAATATTTTTTTTAAAATTAGTACTGAAAAACTTATGGAATTATTATTTTATATGGTGTAACGAAGGAGTTATTCATTTTTTGTAAATATGCGTTTATGACCTACCCATGTTAGACGATTATTTTTTTGACCCTCCGCATAGTTTTGCTTTTGTGCTTGTTCCCGATTTCTCTATGCAGCCTGTTATCTCAGCCATCGAGCCATTGCGGATAGCCAATTACGTAGCTGCTGAAAACTTATATGAATATGGCTTGTATAGTATTGATGGAAATCCTGTCACAAGCTCAAATGGGTTAAGTTTAGGACCATGCCATCACGTATCAAAAATTGGTAAAAATCATATCGTAATTTTGTGTAGCGGCTTAAACTTTAAGCATCATGTAAACAAGCAATTACTTAATTGGACAAAAATGGCTTCACGCTTTTATCCTGTCATTGGTGGTTTGTGCACAGGCGCCCAGATCATGGCTCAGGCGGGTATATTAGAAGGATATAAATGCACAATCCATTGGGAAAACATCTCCAGCTTTCAGGAAGAATATCCCTATATACATGTTACGGAAAATCTCTATCAAATTGATCGCAATCGTATTACCTGTTCGGGTGGAATTGCGCCTATTGATATGATGCTTTCAATTATTGCACATTTCCACGGTGATATATTAGCGAGTAATGTTGCCGATCAAGTTTTACATACCCTCACACGCAAACATAACGACCAACAACGCATGTCTCTTACAACGCGAGTTGGTACAAGGCATCCTAAACTGATTAAGGTCATTGAGTTAATGCATCAAAACCTAGAAAATCCTCTTTCACCAGCTCACTTGTCTCGTCTTGTTTCTCTTTCAACGCGTCAGTTAGAGCGCTTGTTTAGACGATATGTGGGGTTATCACCCAAACGATATTATGTTGAACTGCGTTTAAAAAAAGCCCGTCAGCTATTATTGCAAACAAATTTACAAATATCAGCTGTTTCTTTAGCTTGTGGTTTTTCATCGCCTTCTCATTTTGCAAAATGTTATCGTTCATTATACGGGGCTACGCCCTACAGAGAAAGAGGAATACAGGCACTTGTGACGGATAAACCTATTGTGTAAGAAAGCATCACAACATATTCTTTACCCTTGCCCACAATATAAATGGGTAACTATTAGCCAAATGACGCTTGACGTTGAATACGTTTGCTTATGATTTCAACTTCATAACTAAAATCTTCAACATTTTGGTCATTGAGGAAAACACTTAGAAATCTCTCAATATTCTTTGCCGATCGCTTAAGTTCTCTAGTTGGATATTTTCCAGAGCGTAGCTGCAATAAGATATCATTTTTCTTTGTTTCAATAATATCTCGACACCTATCATAACCTTGCTGCAATTTTAAATTAACCAGTAATTGATCCGCAAAAAGGCGACTTTCCCTAATAATTGTAAAATAACGTAAATTGGTTTCTATAGTATCATGGTCTTCTTCCTTATCAGCTCCTGACTCATTCAGAATGTGCGGTAAAGACACATTTAATTCCTCCAATGCATCATCAAACATTTGTGAAAATGATTCGCGTATTGTCAATATATGTGCTTTATATGGACCTTCTCTGCCTTTTGGTAATTTACTACTCAAGCTATATATGTAATGGTAAAAGAATTGTAGATTCTGTTTGATATCATAAAGGGTATATTTTTCATTTTTCAGTGAAGCTATTAGATCTTGTTGTAAAAGAGAGGCTTGAAAAAATGCTGCTCGCAAACATATTGCATAATCGGTTCTATCCAACGCCACGCTATCTTGGACGCGTTTATATTTACACGCTGTTTCTATTATTGTTGTGGGATCTGGAAAGAAATTATACAGCAACGTAATACCCAGATACGCATAACCCTCCAATAAATCTTCACAAATTTTAAAACAATCAAGACATAGGAATGTATTTAAATTTTTGTGTTTCTTTTTAAGGATGGCAAAACGAAGATAGATAAATTCTATGGCATTACTATTAACTAAGCAATCGTGCAATATCCTAATATAGTCAATAAACTCAACGCTACCAAATCTTTTAGTAATGTAATTATTTTTGCTTTCACCTACATCCTCTTGGCAATACTTCTCTAGGCTTGAGGCTATGCATTTTTGTATAATATTAATATTATCTCTTTCTTCTTCCTTATTTTGCGACTGTGTAACAAGGTCATCAAATTCTTTTTTTTGTTCATTGGTGAGAACTTCATCAACAATCCACCGCCAGATTTTTGTAACATCATCTTGATTAATTCCGCAAATAATCTCTGAAGGATTCGGCAGATTATAACAAACATAGTTGATTGGTTTTAATAATAATTTTTGTTTTGCTGAAAATATATCCCCAACCTTCAAAGTCTTAGGACTTTGTGCTTGGGTTTTATTTAAACTTCCTATATTCTTTTGTGCAAGAGCTAATAACTCTCTTATGCTATGTACATTTTTTATATCAATACCATTGCTAGCAAGTCTGCTAACTATAGTATTTATAGCTTCAAAATCCGAAGTTGAAAGTTTATTGCGATATTTTTTCAGGAAAGTAGTCAATGCCTGTTCATGGCATTGCTTTGTTTTATCCTGTAACATATCATTTACATATACAAACTATACCCTCTTGTTTCATACGTTAATGTAGTGAGTTGACCTGAATTAAGTCTATGATATTAGTATTAATTTTTTACTAAAAACAAAAATAACTTCTATGTACATTGCTGTTTTTCTTGATACTCAATATATGGAAAAGTATTTGACATATGCGTACGAAGATTGTACTTCTTTTGTAGTTCAATGCATAATATACTGCAAAAACACGAACATTTATTTTACTTAAAAAATCCTTTTAAAATATACACATTTTGTGGGCATCGCCTATATGAAAACAACAGATTAATACGATGACCACAAAGACAATTGAGAAAGTTATTATTATTGGCTCTGGCCCTGCGGGTTATACCGCTGCAATATATGCCGCACGTGCTATGCTTTGCCCCATTCTCATTTCTGGCTTTCAAGAAGGTGGACAATTAACGATTACGACTGACGTTGAAAATTATCCTGGTTTTGCCGATGTTATCCAAGGCCCTTGGCTTATGGAGCAAATGAAGCAACAAGCTATACAGGCAGGAACGCGTATTATAGCTACTCACATTGAATCTGTTGATTTTACTAACTCTCCTTTTTGTTTACGCGATCAAGATGGAACCTCATATTATAGTCACTCAGTTATTATTGCAACTGGTGCACAAGCACAATGGCTAGGGGTTCCTGGTGAAGATGAATTTAGAGGATTTGGTGTCTCTGCTTGTGCTGTTTGTGATGGGTTCTTTTTTAAAAACAAACACGTTGCTGTGGTTGGAGGAGGAAACACGGCCTTAGAAGAGGCCCTGCACCTTACTCATTTTGCTCGTAAAGTTACTATAATTCATAGAAGAGACTGTTTTCGTGGCGAGAAAGTTCTTCAAAAGCGCGTTCTCAATCATCCTCAAATATCGGTTTTATGGAATCAGCAGGTAGCAGAAATAATGGGAGACAAAAAACCTGCCCAACTACGTGCCGTAAAAATGTTACACACACTCACTCAAAAAGAAGAAACATTTGACATTGATGGCCTATTTATTGCCATCGGGCACAAACCTGCGACGCAGATTTTTGATGGTATTTTAGAAAGAGATACACACGGGTATATTCATGTAAAGCCAGGCACAACGCAAACATCTATAGAAGGTATCTATGCCGCAGGCGATGTGTGTGACAAAATTTACCGCCAAGCTGTTACAGCAGCAGGTTTAGGGTGCATGGCTGCGTTGGAAGCGGAAAAATTCCTAACCCATACAACCAATGTGTAAGAATTTAACTTCTGTTTTATTTAGTTATACGCATTATGCCATATTGTTACCGCATAATTTCTCTATAAGAATCTATTCTTACAGTGCCTTGATATGATAAAATTTAACAAAAAAGGGGGAAAAGGTTCATGGATTGGGATAAACTTAAAGTTTTTCATTCAGTTGCAGACATAGGCAGTTTCACACATGCTGCTGAATTTCTAGGCCTTAGTCAATCTGCCCTAAGTCGTAAAATAACGAATCTTGAGTATGAGGTAAAAACAGAATTATTCCACCGCCACCCACGTGGACTAACACTAACGGATCAGGGGCAGATTCTCTACGAATCAGCCACTCGCATATTTGAAGAGTTATCCTTAGTCGAATCAAAATTACATAAAGAAAAAGAAGTGGCACGCGGCGTTTTGCGTATTACTACAACTACGGGTCTTGGTTCTATATGGTTAAGTCCCTTACTAGAAGAATTTTGTAGACAATACCCCGATATTGAAATCGTACTTATTTTCAGCGATTATGAAGCCAATATGAGCAAGGGTGAAGCAGATATAGCCATTTGGCTACGCAAACCATTACATCAGGATCTTATTCAACGTAAATTATTCTCCGTTCATATTCATGCATATGCTTCGCAAAAATATCTTGATGAATTTGGTGCCCCAAAAACCATTGATGATCTTTCTGTTGGCCACCGAATCATTGCCTTTGGGCCCCAAATCCCCCCCCATGTTCAGGCTATAAACTTTCTGACTTCAACACCCACAACGAAAAACAACAAACTTATCAAGCCGTCTATGTATGTCAATACGTTATATGGAATAAAGCGGGCAGTTGACGCGGGTATTGGTATTGCAGCCTATCCCGATTATCTTGATATGTTGGAGCATAATAATGTAAGGATATTACAAGATATTCCTTCACCAACCTTCGATACTTACCTTGTTTACGCTAAGGAAAATATGACTACGAAAAGAACTCAATTATTCCGTGATTTTCTTATTCAGAAAAGTAAAAAATGGGCCTACTAACAATAATGTTATAAATAACATAAAATGTTACTGGGAAAAGTAGAAAAACATAGCAAGATAGCAAGAATGCATACATTAATTGTGTTAAATATACCTAAGCCTTAAAATCTTATCTTTATTACCACTACATCCCTACATAGAACAATCACTGCACTCTTAACTGATACACAAATCTATAATATCGCCCTAGAGATAGCGGTACAAAACCAATTCTATATCAATTTTCATTAATCTTAAATTCCGTAGCACGACTTAAAATAACATCTTCTAAGGCCAGAATTGTCTTCCTGCTTACCGTCTTTTTTTTCCATACCCCTGAGCGTCGGATCTCTTTTTTTATTGCCACACGAAGATTTTCAACCGATAAAACTTTCCCTAGAATACTCACATTAACCTTTATACGTTCATTACTCACCGCGGGATCAGTATACCATTTTGTTTCAATAATTCCCTGTGCTGGATCTGCCTTTTCAAGCCCCATAAACGTTAGCGCATCTATACTTGCTCTCCAGAGATATAAATTGACGGGCAAACCGTCTTGGTCTTTTCCGCCAAATGTTAGCATATCCCCAAATAATTTTTCTCTTTTACTTGCAGCTTCCTCCGATTTATAGGTCTTACCTCCTATATCATAGGGGTATTCATGTTTTACATTAGACTCTTTACACGCTGTTATAAAAAACAATATCACTGAACTTACAAGTAATTTACTAAACATACTCACGCCTTAAGTTTTAATTTTCCCTTTATTATTATATCATAATTACCCGTGAAAAGGATATAGTCACATATAATTTTAATTATTTTTACCATATAACTATATAAATATAAAACTATTCTGTTCTATATCGTAATAAGCTGGTGAATATCTTCCCTATTCGGAAACATTGTAAGCACAAAATGTAAGAAAAGCACTTTACTAATCGCATTTTCTATGGAATTTTTATTCTTTACTATTCTCATAATGAATGCCGAAGAGTAAAACTGTTGTAATAATACAACAGTTTTATATTTTTTTGTGTTAATAAATATTCAAAAACTTGCTACAAATATTAAATACCTTTATAAGCTTGTTTTAAGGGATTCTTGCATCCATTAGGGGCTGTATATTCGTGTTATTCTTATTAGTATTGTTACTAACGACAAGATAATACGGAATAAAGCAATTAGTAGAAGCAAAAACGTGACCAGAGAACGGTTGTTAGTGAATTGTGTTTATCCTAGAGATAGATAGTCATTTTTTAACAATGTTGATGTATCGTTCATCAATCCCGCTTGAAGATTTTTTGCTATTGTAAACGGTTGTTTATGTTTAGATGAGCTTAGGGTCTTTGAGATAAATGTAGTTAATTGAATTTAATTAAGGAAAAGAGATGAAAAAAACATTACTTCTTACAACTTCGTTAGTAGGGTTAGGATTTGCATCTAATGCTTATGCAGCAGATGTTATTGTTCCCGCAGAAAAAATTGAAAATCCAGTAACAGTAACAGTCGGTGGTTACTTTACTAGTGGTTTTTTCCTTCATAGTACAGATGCTGCAGGCGTCAGCGAGGTAGGTAAAGCTGTTTCAACTGATGGTGAAATACAGTTTAATGCAAAGATTAAATTAGAAAACGGAATGACCGCAGGTGTTCGCGTTGAGTTAGAAGCTTTCACAGCTGGTGATCAAATTGATGAGCATTATATTTATCTAACAAGTGGTTTTGGTACAATCAAATTAGGTGCTGAAGATGCAGCAAGTAATTTGCTGAGTGCTAATGGACCTTTCTATGGCATCGGTACCGGTGCAGATGCTCCTACGTTTAATGCTGGTGTACTTGCCCTTACTGCAACAATGACACGCTTCAGTGGAGACGCTAACAAGATTACCTATTTAAGTCCTAGTATTGGTGGTTTCCAAGCAGGTGTATCATTTACTCCATCTACAGTAAGTACAACTGGTACGGGCGGTGCTACGGATGCTCAACTTAAAACAACTACTACCTACCATGATGTTATATCAGCAGCAGCAAAATTCTCTTCTGACTTAGGCGGAGTGAATGTAGCTATAGCAGCTGGAATGGAAAGTGGTAAGACGGATTCTACAGCTGCTATCGCTGCTAGTAAGCGTAACATAACAGTTGTTGGACTTAGTGCCTCAATGTCAGGAGCTACTATAGGTGCTCGTTATTCAATTGATAAACAAGAGCTTGCTGGGGGAACATTAGTTCTTACAGAAAACAAAGATAAGGCGTATAATGTATCCGCTAGTTATGCACTTGGTGATATACATTTAGGTGTTGGTTATTTCAACGCTAAAAATACTGCTGGTGATAAAAGCACACGTTTAGGAGCAGGCGTAAAATACAGCCTCGGTTCTGGCGTAGATGCAGCATTTAGTTTCACTTCTGAGAAGCAAGAGGATATAGGCGCTGCAGCAGTAAAAGGAAGTCTCATTGGTTTAGAATTAGGAGCATCTTTCTAATATAGAAATTAAGATATTTATACTAAAGGCAAATCATTTTGATTTGCCTTTTTTTTTACATAATATTTTCTTAAGGCAGTTTTGATATATATATACGTGTTTTAGTAAAATGTGCTGTTTTTTAATACGGTTAAGTAAAATGCGTACTCTTCTTATAGCTATTGTCTTTATTTTGATAACATCATCCTATACACAGGCACAGTATATAGTTAACGATAAATTACCTGAAAGATTAAGTGATAATCCTCTTTTTCCAAATAATAAAAATACCAATAAACGCCCCCAAACATTAATTAACTTATCAGGATTTGCGAAGGCTGGATTTTATTACCAAAAACCTACATCAAACTCAAATTTGAATATAAATAATTCTATTAAGTGGGATGCTGGAATTCAAATAGAATTTATGCATAAAGCAAACAACAAAATTGAGGTCGGTAGTCTTTTTGCGTTGAGAGGTTATACAAGCAATGATTATGATGAAGACATATCAAGTTATACTAATAATAATGGGCAAATAGAACAAGCTTACGTCTATTTTAAATCTGATATTGGAAAATTCTCCGCAGGTATTACAGATGCTGTTCAAAACACACTCATACCCAATATTCCTAATTTCGGCCCAGCAAGTAATGTAGACAGTGGTATAAACACAGCAGACTGGTCAGTTCTTACACCACCTGATAGCACCTATAATTATACAAACATTAGCATTACAAAAAAATCAAATAAAATTAATTACCTTTTACCCAAATTCAATTTTGTAACATTAGGTATCAGTTATACCCCAGTTTTTACAGAGGATTCATCTCAAGGTGGTAGCTCTAGTGGAAATGCAAGTATTGTTTTACAAAGTGCTAATACTTACGAAAACGTAGTATCTGCGAGTTTTAATATGAGAGGTAAATTATTTAACTCTGATTTATCTATAGGTGGTAGTTATGAATTTGGAGAAAACACTCCTAACGGTGCAATACGTATTACTCAACGCTTACTAACAATCGCAGGGGGCTTTCATATGATATTTGATAAGGTTTCAGTTGGAGCTCGTGTTTCTCAAACTAAATATGGAAATAATTTTACTAACATAGGATTTAGTGGCTCAACTAAAGTCAGTATTTTTTCAGATATAGATATAGGGGCAGGTTATATGCAAAATAAGGACAATATATCACAAAACGAGTTTAGTAGGTTGGGTTTTGGAGTGGCATATAATCTATTACAGGGCGTTTCAATAGGTGGCATATATAAATTTGAAAAAATAATAGATGGTAATGCAGCGAGTTCAGCTTCAATTTTTGGTACTGAAGTGGTAGGTATTTTTTAATTTTAATTTATTGCGTAAAACTCACAAATTATTTGTACAATCCGTTACTTATTTCTTTTGTATTATTTATTTTGTGTGTATAAAAGATTTAGAATGGTGCTTGTAGATATAGTCATCTACGGATAATATATCTGTATATCACTGTAACTTTTAATTTTTTAACAAAGGAGACAATGTGAATAAAAAGGAATTGGTAGAAGCCATAGCAGAAAAGTCTGGCCTTTCTAAGGTGGACGCAGAAAAATCTATAGATGCCACAATTCAAGTTATATCAAATAGTTTAAAAAATGGTGATGAAGTACGCTTAGTTGGTTTTGGAACCTTTAGCGTTGCTAAAAGAGCCGCTAAAAAAGGTATAAATCCACAAACAAAGGAAACAATTAATATTCCTGCTTCAAATAGTCCAAAGTTTAAACCTGGTAAGGTTCTTAAGGATAGTCTAAACTAAAAGTACCGTTTACCCAAGATAAAAAGGCAAAATATGTACATATTTTGCCTTTCTTTGTATGATTAAAATGAAATAAATTTATACTATAATTTTTATTAAATTCTGAATTTTATATCTTACATTTTTGTCTAGCCAATTTTCTACATACACCACTATAAAAATACGTATAAAAATTAGCACCTTAGATAGTTTCTAAAATTATATATACAAGAAATGAAGCAATTAATAATATGCTTATACATATCGCTTTGTATATCTTCTTATCATGAAATGCGATTATTATTTTGTAGCATTGCTGTTCTATTTACGAAACAGTATAACACAATTACTATGTATGACAAATCTACACCAATTAATGAGAGATTAAATCTCCACCTATATCTTTTTGCTTGGCAATAAGTTTTTTACTTTCATAAGTTGAGTCTTTTATATCTAAAGGTTTAGGTTGCCTAACAAGAGCTTGCATAACAACCTCACTAATACTCTCTATAGGAACAATTTCTAAGCCATTTTTAACATTATTAGGAATTTCAGCAAGATCTTTAACATTATCCTTAGGAATAAAAACCTTTTTTACTCCTCCTCGTAATGCCGCTAGTAATTTCTCTTTTAATCCTCCTATACCAAGTATTCTTCCTCTGAGGGTTATTTCTCCTGTCATAGCAATATCATTACGAATAGGAATTTCTGTTAGAACTGAGACAATAGTTGTAACCATCGCTACACCTGCAGATGGTCCATCCTTAGGCGTAGCACCTTCAGGTACATGCACATGGATATCTTTATCTTCAAAAATTTTTGCGTCTATTCCAAAAAAATTGGCATTAGCTTTAACATATGAATTTGCGGCAGAAATAGATTCTTTCATAACATCACGTAAATTACCCGTGACAACCATTTTACCTTTACCATTCATCATTAGCGCCTCAACAGTGAGTAAATCTCCTCCCACTTCTGTCCAGGCCAACCCTGTTACTACACCTACATGCTCTTTCTTCTCGGCTTCTCCAAAATTATATTTTCTTACACCTGCATATCGTTGAAGCTGCTTTGAAATAATTTTGACTTTTTTAATTTTTTCTTTTCCTTTAGCAATTTTGAGAACAACTTTACGACAGAGATTCGCTATTTCCCTTTCTAAATTTCTTACCCCCGCCTCACGCGTATAATACCTTATAAGATCCCTTATAACATTGTCTGTTATTTGAAATTCATCTTCATTTAAGTGATTTGCCTCTAATTGTTTAGCCAGTACCCGCTGTCTTACGATGCGTATTTTTTCCTCTTCCGTATATCCAGCAATACGAATAATTTCCATTCTATCCTTCAAGGGTTCAGGTATGTTCAACGTATTAGCTGTTGCGATAAACATTACATTTGATAAATCATAATCAACTTCAAGATAATGATCATTAAAAGTGTCATTTTGATTGGGATCAAGTACCTCCAAAAGAGCGGAGGAAGGATCTCCTCTAAAATCAACGCCTAATTTATCAATTTCATCGAGTAGAAAAAGAGGATTTATAGTCTTCGCTTTTTTCATGGAGCTAATAATTTTCCCTGGCATAGAGCCAATATAAGTCCTTCTATGTCCTCTAATCTCTGATTCATCGCGCACCCCACCTAATGCTAATCGTACAAACTCCCTTCCTGACGCCTCTGCCAAAGACCGTCCCAAAGAAGTTTTTCCAACACCAGGAGGACCTACCAGACATATAATAGACCCTTTAACCTTATTGGCCCTTTTTTGCACGGCAAGATATTCAAGCACACGCTCTTTAACCTTTTCTAGTCCATAATGATCCCTATCTAAAATTTGTGCTGCTTTAGTAAGGTCGCTATTAGGACGTGACTTTTTGCTCCATGGAACAGATGTTATCCATTCCAAATAATTACGCAAGACAGTTGCTTCAGCAGACATGGGGCTCATCATCTTTAACTTGCCAAGCTCCTGCATTGCTTTATTACTAGCCTCTTTACTTAATTTGTTATCGCGAATTTTCTTTTCAAACTGCGAAATCTCATCAACACCATCTTCCGATTCGCCTAACTCCTTTTGAATCGCTTTAACCTGTTCATTGAGATAGTATTCACGTTGATTTTTTTCCATTTGCTTTTTAACACGCGAACGAATACGTTTTTCAACCTCTAGAATACTAATTTCATTTTCAAGCATAACAGATAATTTGTTGATGCGTTTACTAAGAGAAAAAATTTCGAGAATATCCTGCTTTTGTGTAACAGAAACTTCCATCTGTACGGCTATACTATCTACCAACTGCCCCAAATCCGTCATCTGCGACATATTTGACAATATCTCTGCTCTTTGCTTTTTATTACCTTTGACATAGTTCTCAAAACTAGCCATTAAAGTTCTTCGCAGGGGCTGTTCCATATCTTGTTTAACGGGCTCTTCTTTTACTATCTTACCTTTGGCAAGATAGATATCTTTAGTGATAGAAAGCTCTTCAATTTTTATACGCTCCTCACCCTCGACAAGTATCTTTAGTGTGCCATCTGGCATCTTAAGCAACTGAACAATTGAGGCTAAAGTACCTACTTTATATAACTCATCAACCTTTGGCTCATTAACTGTTGAGTCTTTTTGAGTCACTAAAAGTATTTTTTCCTCTTTTTCAACGACTCTATTTAAGGCCTCTACTGATTTTGAACGCCCTATAAATAAAGGGGTAACCATTTTTGGAAAAATGACAATATCACGCAATGGTAATACAACGTAATGTCGGAAATCATCTTCCACATTATTCAACTCGCCTTCCTTCTTATCGCAAGATATTATATCATCATTATCAGCAAAGGACTCATCAAAAGTCTTTTCGTTTTCATCATTCATAATTATTGCCCTAAAAATTACTTAAAAAAACGGCTAACACTATACAGGTGCCGCCCCATAAAACTTATCACACAATACACACATATTATTGATAAAACAACCATATAATATTAAACATAACCATAACGGGTCTATAAATAAAATATAGTTAACGTGTTGAATTTTTTTAGTCCTTTAATTTTTTTTCTTATATACTTTATTATATAAGACCTATTTTATATCCACATATAGTAAATTGCACATATATCTTACACGCTTTACAATAAACAGTGAAAATCACTGCGCAACTATACCAACTATTTTTTTGTTTGCCTTTTGGTAAGCTTTAGCATAGTTCTGAATATAGCAACATACATCTTACTAACGGTGTAAAATAGAGGATGCGGCAAAGTATAAAAAATCAAAAAAAAACGATACAATGCCTTATTAAAATTTGTTTTATGATGTGATTGAGTTTTTTTTAGTACACGATATTGTTTGCCATAATATTTGGCTTTATTTTTTAATATTAGGTAATGTTTATAACGTTGTTGCTTTTCATTCACAGACAAATAAAAACCAACCACAACCAAAGGTTTTACAAAACACAGCAATAGGCGATTAATTATCACCCAATGTATCGATTCGATTAGCAAATCATGCTGCTTAAGCTTCTCTAAAGCACATTCATAACCACATAGTAAATCATAAAATTTATGCCCCTCTAAAACCGTCGTTATGCTCCCTTCCCGATATCTTCTTACCTTGATAAAATAAAAATCGTTGACATACATGTACCTTGCCTTAGCTATTGAAACCATATAAAAATCTATATCTTCGTAAAAAATATTTTCTCTAAAACAAATGTCATTATTTTGTAAAAAACTTCTCCGCCATAATTTGTTGCAAACGTGAATATCTTGCAATATTTCAGGAAAATCGTTGAGGCGTGTTTTATGTGATTTTTTATAGATTTTTTGGATATAAAGAGGTGTCAAATGCCTTTTATCATAAAAAAACTCCCTTGCTCCTCCTATGACATCAATATCATCATACATATCTTTGTTCAATGTATATTGATCCGCGATACGTCCTAAAACGCCTTGCGCCATAAGATCATCACTATCTAAAAAGAATATCCACTCCCCTTTTGCATTTTGTATTCCTGTGTTTCTTGCCCCTCCTATGCATTTATTAATCTTATGCTTCAATATGCTTATACAAGTATGCTGTTTTGCATAGGCTTCATATATTTCATAACTTTTATCAGGCGAACAATCATCTACAATAATAATTTCATAATCCGTAAACTCTTGTGATAATACCGAATCAAGACAGGCAGAAAGCCATCTTTCTACATTATAAACAGGGATAATAATTGAAAAAAACATGAAATAGCGACTATATTAATCTGTAGACAAACTCTAGATATTCTTCCTAAACAATTTCTTGTACACATTCCACAATTTAGACATAAACTGAAAGCATATGTGCAACAAATAACTAGGAACACGATTAAATATAACTAAAATACGACAATCCCCCCTCTGTTTATCATACTGATTTTGCCTTATTATACATTCTTTTAGATAGCATATTGCAGTCTTAGAAATGTATTTAGGATTTTGGGTAACTATCTGGCTTATCATTTTTAATATTAATATGGGTGCAAAATATGTATATTCTGTAGTTCTTACAAGAACTTTATGCCTAGTATTGCACTCAAAAAGTGATTCATTTAGCCTTTTTTGATTTATAATAACATTATTATTATCTATCTTTTGCTTATGTTTTGGATCCACGAAACCATATGTACAACTTTCACTATTGACTCTATAGTGATAGACTATTTTATTATAACAGACGAACCTGGATTGTGCTAAAAGTAATTTGGTATTAAACATTACATCCTCAAATAAAATGTTTTCATTAAAAAAGAGAGCATTTTCTAATAAAAATGCTCTTCTATAACATTTTGCACATAAGAATGGTGCACAAATAATCGTACTATCAGATAATTTTACTTTTGTCCCATCATCGTATAGCGTAGAAAAAGCTTCCTCAACATAGCGATCTTTAATGTTGCAATCATTTTCATCAATTCTATCATAGATACACGCAAAATAGCCGTCCTTTGTTTGTAGTGCCTTGTCATGATAAAAACGCAATGCCCCCGCTGCCATGAGGTCATCACTATCTAGAAAAACTATCCATTCCCCCCTTGCCATCCGCATTCCATAATTTTTTGCCGCTCCTTGACGCTTATTAACGGAATGCTTCAAGACAGTTATACAGCTATGTTGTTTTGCATAGGCTTCATATATTTTGTAGCTCTCATCAGGTGAACAATCATCTACAATAATGATTTCATAATCTGTAAAATCTTGTGATAACACGGAATCAAGACATCCAGCAAGCCACCTTTCTACATTGTAAACAGAGATTATAATTGAAAAAAACACTTTAATCGGCTTCCTATTAATCTACAATACAAACTCTAAGTATCTTTCTTAATACCTTTCTTAAACAATTTCCTATAAAGAATCCATAATTTACCCAAGAATCGCAAGTATATCGGCAACAAATAACGTGGAACACCATTAAATATAATAAAAATACGACAATCCCCCCTTTTTTTATCATACTGATTTTGCCTTACTATACCTTGACTGAGACATGAAATTGCTGTGGGAGATATATATTGAGGTTTTTCTTGAATTGTTTTAAATGCCATTAAAAGTAAATGAATAAAAGACATATATGAGTATTCTGCACTTTGCAGTATAAGAGCATGCCTTTCTTTACACTCAAAAAACCAATCATTCATCCTTTGAATATGCATTGCTTTCTCTTTATGATTTGACTTTGAGAAACTGTATGTACTACTTGTGCTGTTAACTCTATAATGAAGGACTATCTTATTATAACAGATAAATCGAGGTTGGATTAGGAGTAATTTCATGTTAAATGACATATCTTCAAATAATACATTTTCATTAAAAAAAATGTCATTTTCTAACATAAATGCCTTCCTGTAACATTTTGTACATAAAAGTGGTAGACAAACCATTGTATAATCCGACAGTTTAACTTTTGTGTCATTGTCGTATAAGACTGAAAAAGTTTCATCAGCATATTTGTCTTTAATAGTGCAATTATTTTCATCTATTCTATCAAATATACATGCAAAATAACTATCTTTCGTTTTTAGTGCTTTTTCATAAAAAAAGCGCAATGCCCCTTGTGCCATGAGGTCATCGCTATCTAGAAAAACTATCCATTCCCCCCTTGCCATCCGCATT
>JAPKNN010000006.1:0-116906 GCA_040266715.1 Paracoccaceae bacterium | reverse complement strand
AGGCATCGGACCCTACTTCCGAAACAACCTGCGCAAGTGTAATAAATTCTCCAGATCGCTTTGACATTTTTACGGGCTCACCATCACGCATCAATCTAACCAGTTGACAGACACAGACTTCCAAACTGGCCTCGTTTTGAGTCGTTGCCTCAACAGAAGCTTGAATACGTTTAATATAACCCGCATGATCAGCACCAAGAACGTCAATCATACGTTTGAACCCTCTGAGGTATTTATCGTAATGATAGGCTATATCATTAGCAAAATAGGTTGGACTATCATCATGTTTAAATAGAGGACGGTCATTATCGTCACCAAAAAGTGTAGAGCGGAAAATAAGTTGTTTACGAGGTTGCCAATTATCTTGCTCTTCGCCTTTAGGGGCAGGCAAAATCCCCTCATAAATCCAATTACTTTTTTGTAATTGTTCTATTAGCAAACTTAGCGGGTTGCCTGTGGTCGTTGATTTAGGCTTACGTAAAGTACTTTCGTAAAAAAACACATCATGTACAATGCCCAGTGTTGCTAAATCTTTTTTGATAAGTAATATCATATGCTCAAGGACATATTTTCTAAAAAAATGTATTCTTTCTTCAGAATCACTCTTAAGCCATTTGTCGCCGTCTTTTTTAAATAACTCTTCGGCAAGATCAATAAGATATTGACCAGGATACAGGTTTGCATCAAGAACAATATCATCTATGCCACATTGTTGCTGATACCTTATAGAAAAAGACTCAATAAGAATATCTATCTGACTACCATCATTATTCACATAATATTCACGTGTAATTGAATATCCGCAAAATTCTAGTATTGAGGCGAGTACATCACCAAATACCGCTCCCCTTGCATGGGCTACATGTAGAGGCCCTGTGGGATTAGCAGAAACAAATTCAATATTGATAGATTCTTTTTTACCAATATCATGTTTACCATATGTATCACTTTGCTGAAGAATGTTTGCCAATACATTGTGCCAACATGCGTTGGTGAGTGTAATGTTAATAAAACCTGCCCCTGCAATGCTACATGTTGCGACATGTGGATCCTTTTCTAGGTGTTCAATAAATAATTGTGCAATATAACGTGGTGACTGTTTGGCTTTTTTAGCCAGTACCATAGCAACGTTAACGGCCATATCGCCGTAATTTTTTTCGCGTGGTGGTTCAATATTAAAATCACTATTTGCTACCTCTGGGGGGAGTTGGTTTGATTGACATAATTCATTCAGAATATGTCTAATTTTGTTTTCATATTGTGTAAAAATATCATGCATGAAGAAGATATCGGATTGTGCTAAAATTGAAAAAGATAAGTTATACTATTTTCATGATATTATGTATGTCTTTACAAGACAATGCAATGTTTTTTGTGTTGTTCTATGGCAAAACGATCTGTCATACCAGCGATAAAATTACATATGTGTCTTGCTTTATGCTGTTCATTATCCATTATTTCAATATTATGCCATTGCGAAGGTAATTTGTCTGGATTGTGAAAATAAACAGAAAATAAATCTTCTATAATATTTTGTGCTTTTTGCATAACATCTAATACGGGTTTTGATTGATACATATTATCATATAAAAATGCTTTAATATCATAGACATTTTTATGCATGGCCTCAGAAAATTTCACAGATAAAAAGGGCGCATTTTGAACCTGTTGGTAAGAGTCAATGCCATGTTTACGCATAATTTCTTGACTAGCCTGTATAACATCGCTGATTAAAGAGTGTACAAGGCGTCTAATAAATTCATGTCGCAGCCTTTGTTGTGAAATTGTGGGATAATCTGATAAGACTGATTTAATGATATCACATAAAAAATCAATTTCAGATATGGACTCAAGTGAAAGTAAGTTAGCTCGAATAGCGTCATCTAAATCATGTGAACAATAGGCTATATCATCGCTAATTGAAGCTATTTGTGATTCCAAACATGGAAAAGAATCAAAATCAAGAACATCATGATAGATGCTATGGGATATTAAATTTTTAAATTCTGCTTTTTGAATATCATCTAAGGTATTGTGTTTAAGCATTCCTTCTAAACATGTATAAGTCAGATTCAGCCCATTAAAATCTGGGTATCGGTTTTCGTATTCGGTTACAATAAGAAAACTTTGGGCATTATGATCAAAGCCACCATAATTTTGCATACATTTTTGTAAAGATTTTTCACCCGAATGAGCAAAAGCAGGGTGCCCTATGTCATGAACCAATGCTAATGCTTCAATGAGGTCTATATTACCATGTAATTGTACACCAATACTGCGTGCAATTTGCGCAACTTCTAGACTATGTGTTAAACGTGTTCTATAATGATCTCCTTCATTGTATATAAAAACTTGTGTTTTATATTGTAAACGTCTAAAAGCTGAGCTGTGAATAATTCTATCACGATCTTTTTGGAATGCATTACGCACATTATCACTAGCTTGTTTAAAGTAGCGTTCGGCATTCAAGAAGGGCATTGCAATATTTTTAGACATTGGTATTTTGTTGTGTTGATTAAAGTAATTCAGTCTAAGAAAGAATTTATGATAATATGAAACATGAAAAATTGATAAATAAAATTTTTCATGTGAATAAAATTAAGAGAAAAGGGCTTTTTGTTTAAATTAAACAAAAGCATTTCGCTACAGGTGTGAGAGTATTATGGAGATAAAAAAACCATATTTATTATTTTTGGGTGATGCACCCGATGTTTTAGCATTAAAAACTGCTTTTGGAGTGATGGATTGGCGTCCCGAATGGGTTATTGGACAATACAGATTCGATGAGTGTAAAGTGAGTGTAGGTGCACAAGATATGAGTTTAAAAGAGGCTTGGGATCAAGGTGCAAGGAGTTTGGTAATAGGGGTAGTTAATCCAGGTGGCGTATTGCCCCCGCAGTGGCTGCCAACTTTGCTTGAAGCCATGCGTTTGGGGTTTGATATTGTCAGTGGCATGCATCAGAAATTGCAAGATATACCAGAAATACAACATATGCAATCGCAACTAGAAAAGCCCGTTAATTTGATAAATTTACGTTTTGTAGACAAAAGTTTTTCAACAGCTAAAGGTATAAAAAGAGAGGGAAAAAGGGTATTGACTGTGGGTACCGACTGCTCTGTTGGAAAAAAATATACTGCTTTAGCATTATATAAAATATTTCAAAAACATCATCACGATGTGCGTTTTTGTGCGACAGGGCAAACGGGTGTTTTAATAGCTGAGGAAGGTATTGCAATTGATTCCGTTATTGCCGATTTTATAGCAGGAGCAGCGGAAACACTTTCCCCAGCAACTGGAACCGATACATGGAGTTTTATTGAAGGGCAGGGATCTTTATTTCATCCTTCCTTTGCAGGCGTTACGTTAGGTTTATTACACGGTAGCCAACCCGACTATTTTATCGTTTGTCATGAAACAACACGCAAAACAATGCGTAATGTGAATACGCCTATGCCAGATGTTGCAGATGTCATTAAACAAACAATTATTCATGGTCAATTGACAAACCCAGCAATTCAATGCGCAGGTATTTCTATCAATACATCATGTTTAAATGAACAAGAGGCAAAAAAAATATTGGCAAGCTTTGCACAAGAATATGATTTACCATGCTGTGATCCTGTGCGATTCGGTTGTGATGATATCTATACTTATTTATTAAAGCTCGACAGTCAATAAACCAGTATAGCTATTGTTCTTATGTGGTAAGTAATGTCTATAAAACAAGCATTATTTTTAACTGGTAGAAACATTTATGCGAGAACTCATCATTGATACTATTTCCTATCCTATAAAAGGAAAATTTACAATATCACGTGGCTCAAAAACACATGTTGAAGCGGTGCTTGTTTACATAACGCAGCACGATAAAACAATAAGAGCCGAATGTGTTCCTTATGCACGTTATGGAGAAACGGTATCAAAAGTCATTTTTCAAATGGAAGAGATGCGTTCTGATATAGAAAATTGTCAATTCACACGTGATGATCTATGTAAAAAAATGTTGCCAGGTGCTGCTCGAAACGCATTGGATTGTGCTTTATTTGCACTAGAGGCACAACAAAAAAATATACCAGTATGGCAGTTAGCTGGCTTGCAAAAACCTTTACATAAAGTCAAAACCGCTTACACGATAAGTTTGGATACACCCGATATCATGGCTCAAAAGGCAAAAGAAGCAGCCACTAAATACGCACTCCTTAAAATAAAATTAGGAGCCGAAGAAGATGAAGAGAGAATGATAAAAATTAGACAAAATGTCTTAGAAAATACCCAACTTATAGCCGATGCAAATGAAGGTTGGCAATGTGATGATCTTGAGCGTTACCTACATTGTGCTGAAAAAAATAATTTTAGTATGATTGAACAACCAATCGCAGCAGACGAAGATGATTTTTTAATAGATATTAAAAAATCATGCTCATTAAACGTATTGTTATGTGCTGATGAAAGCTTTCATTCGTATGAAGATTTAGACAAAATTGCTGCTAAATATGATATGATTAATATAAAATTAGATAAAACTGGCGGACTAACAGAGGCATTAAAGATACAGAAAAAAGCCCAAAATTTAAATTTACATATTATGATAGGTTGCATGCTGGGAAGCTCTCTTGCTATGGCACCTGCCTTCATTATCGCCCAAAATGCTATGATAGTTGATTTGGATGGTCCTTTACTTCTGTCAGAAGACCAAGAACCTGCTCTCTCGTTTGAAGGAAGTTATATATACCCTCCCGATAAGTTGTTATGGGGATAATGTAAGTAAGGGTGATACCAATGTTGCGACCTTCAATCTTCAAGGTTATTGTTTGTAGGATTACGCAATTTATAGGCTTTGTTAAGTGTTTTTTTGATAAATGTCTAACGAAAATGTCTAACGAAACGGCTGCATCCGTTTCGTTAAAGGACTTCGCTATTAACGATATATTAAAGTCTCTAATTCTATTGTGTATGAGTATGATTATAACTTGATATTTATATAAAATCCCTTGATTATAACCGAATAGTAAGACTAAATCAGTAATTTGTAATTGGATCTGTAAAAATATACTAAATAGGCGGAACAGATAGGACAAAAATGTCAAAAAACGAAAGTCTTGATAACGCAGAATTTGAGCAGCTTGAAGAAAGTATTCGGGAAAGCGCAAGAGGTAATTGGTTTTTGGATGAATTCAGTAAGAAAACATTTAATAAAGAACTAAAACGTCTTGGGGATGAAGTCCAGAGCATGCAGCAGAATATATCTAATCTGCTTAAAGAACAAATGATTGATGGTCTTTTAAGAGAAATAGAAGAAATAAAAAGAGTGTCTCTTAAAGTTTCTACTAAGTTTGAAGACCCTTCATTGGGAGGTATGTCAGATTATAGGAACTTTGTAGCAGTACAGGCCTTTAACAACATAAATCAGCGTTTAGATCATATAGTTAATACACATTTATTGCCATATCAGGGGCAGCAAAAATTAACTCCTGTTAGCCATGAAAGTGATCAAGAACTAACTGACTTTTTACAAGATGATGAATTACATTACAACAAAGTTCAGCATCATACACCTCCTAATAATGATAATATTACCTATGAATATGAAGCTGAGGACACAAAAAAGCAAACAGCCGCACAAGAAGTGAATAGAGCTTTCCATAGTGACAATTTTACTCAGATGATGATGCGTCCGCAGACAAAACCGCAAGAAGAACAAGATATTATTCAAGAATATGGAGCTATGTCTGGCCAATCTGGCAATAATACCCTAGATACTCATAATGAAATTGAACATGTAGGTACTAAGACAAGTGACATGAATAACCGATTAGATGGAAGTAATCAACGCTCGGATAATACGCAAAATTTTGTTAATAGACAAAACGTAAACCCTTCGCAGCTTTATGCACAACAGCAAATTAATGATGTAAAACAAACTACGTCGCAAGAGGATAATAAAAATCATCAAGAGATACATAATCGTGCCACCTTACACGAAGATAAAACTGACCCAATGCAGGAGCATAAAAACTTTGCTACTAACGCACGTCCCAATCAAGAATATTCGTATAATCAAAATGCACAACATAATCAAAATGCACAACATACACAAAATAGCAATACACAACGCGTATTGTCGCCATCTCGTGCGGATTTAGATTTTTTATCAATGGATTTTGGTAATACAGAAAATACAAAAGCTTTAAATAAATCTGAGGATTCATCTTATAACAATACGCATTTAAGTTCATATCAGAAAACGAATACGCAGCAAGAAAATCAAAATCTTACTTCAGATTATGAGAAGAAAAATTTAAAGAATGAAACGAACGTGAATAACTCTGATTTTATACATCAAAATTTTGACCCGCGTTTTCAAGGTTAGATAATATACAATATGCACCGCACATATTATTGTGATTCATATACCTTTCCTTGTACATAAGCTTTAGTGACGACTACCATGCACTATATGCTGCCGTTTTTTGAAAAATAATAAAGTCTAACAATAAGCCGTAATATGTTTTGATTTATACGGTAGAACTGCATTAATACATCTTAGCTAATGAATGTGTTTTACAGTAATCTATGAAACATTTGTGAATATTCTTCGTGCTTTATTGTGCATATCAGCGCCATGCAAAATGTAATTCTTTAACGCTATTCTGTTGACCTTCTTTTTTTCATCAATAGGAATATGCTCTACAATATATAATTCTTCAACGATCTTATATCTTGCAATACGACAATCATGTAAATATTTCAAAAAATCTTGTAAAATAAATTTATTCATATCCTTAACAACAATTGCCGCAACGATTTTAGTTCCTAACTTCGTATCTTGCATTTCTAAAATTGCCGCACTTTCAATCAAATAATAATCACTATAAATTTTATCTAATTCTAGGGCCGATAAAGGTATATTCCCATGAAAAACGACATCTAATGAATAATTATAACTTTGTATGTATCTCTTACCATCAATTTCATAAATTTTACATACGAGACCTGTATCCACATATCCTTTATCATCTATACTGTAAGGTTTATGTTTAGGCCAATTTTTACTAAAAGAAGAATTTATATAAGGAGATTTCATGTTGAATGAAAATTCAGGAACTTGTGCTCCTTTACAAGACAATAGATACGTATAGCCATCATCCTCTTTAGAATGCATATTATGTTTTATTGAAAGATTTAAAATATCACTTTTGTTTTTTGAATTCGATGGTAAACAACATTCAATGTTTATGGGTGTAGGATTAAACCCTTTTCTTTTTATGCTCATAATCGCATATTCAGACAAGGAATAGATATCAATTATATTATGTAGTGTTTTATGCGGTGACATTTCATGAGCACCATGTGATAATTTTGTCCAAATAGCCCATACACCACGAATCGAATTTTGTGGCAACCTGTCCATTATATGAACCATAGAGGAGGGTAAAGATAGAAAATGAATATTTTCCTCAACAATTTGTTTGGCCATGAGAGCTTCATCAAAGGGTTGGTGTGCTATAAGTTTACCTCCTGATAAAAGCCATGGCACTATAGAAGTTGTGAAGGTAGATAAATTGTTAGGTGAGTAGCAACTAAGAATGTTATTATTGTTTCCCATGCCCGTCTCAACAAAGCAGGCGATTCCAGCGGCTAACAAATGGTTATGACTGCGGGCAACGGGAGTAGGTACTTCTTCGTCCGTAACAGATAGGGTAATAACAGCAATATCATTGGCTTCATTGATAGGAAATATAATATCGTTCATATCGCTGGGAACAGCTTCGTCATTAATAATACTATCCAAATTTATGACACCGTCTGGCAATGGTGATGAAAAACCAAATACAAAACGGATAGAAAAATTATCTTTTGCTATGTAACGCATCATATTTGCATAGGGATGAGAATTCATGCGCGCTGTTGTTATCACGGCAGAGGGCTGCACAATAGAAAACACATTATTAATTTCATAATTGCGCCATATAGGAGATAAAGGAAAAACTATAAGACCAGCTCTCCACGCAGCCAGAATAGATATATAATTTTCAACAATATTGGGTAGTGATAAACAAATAATATCATCTTTTTTAAGCCCTAATTTCATAAAAAACGCAGCTAGACGATCAACTTTTTGCTGTAATTTATCGTATGAGATATTTTTAGGAATAGATTTAAGAAAATCCTCTTTATTATAGGGATCTCCTAGAGCAATATTGTGTGGATTTTCTTTTGCATGACCTGCCATGAGTTTTTCAAGGCTCTTTGTACCCCACACACCTGAACTTACATAATTTGAAATTTTTTCTTTAGATGAAAATATCATTTTGATTCCGCCAATATTACAAACAACTTGTTGAACATTACCACTTTAATGAGTTAAGACGATATCAATTTTTCTTTTAACTTCAATTACTTGTGAAAAACATAAGAAGTTATATTTTAAAATATTTTTAAGGTGAGATATTTTTATCCCACCAGCTTTCTGGACGCATCCCATATAAAGAACTTTGCTTTGGTGTTGCGATATGTGCTGATAAAATCAATAATTGTTTTTCCAAGTGATATAAAGGGATAACGTAAAATTGTGAGCGCAATACTCTATCAAGTGCTCTTGCACTAGCGATAAAATCTTGCTGTGTATCACTTTGTAATAATGCATCAATCATGGCATCAACAGCTTTATTATTAGCGCCCATATAATTGCGAGTGCCTTCCTGTTGGCTTCCTTTACTGCCCCAATAAAAACTTTGTTCATTGCCTGGTGAGATAGAGGCGTACCAATAATAATACATCATATCGAAATCGTAGGTGTTTAAACGATTTTGATAAAGACTACTATCTAAAATTTCTATATTTAATGTAATGCCAATTTTGCGTAAATTCTTTTGAAAATGTAAGGCAACGCGCTTTTGCTCTGTATATCTATCAAGTAAAATTAAATTAAGAACGAATGGTTTGTTTGTTTTTGTATCTATCAACGCATTATTTCTTATAATATACCCAGCTTGTTTTAATAATTCCATTGCTTTTTTAAGGTTTTTTCGTGCATCGGAAGAAGTATTCACTTGTGGTAAAATATATGTTCCATCTAAAATCTCAGGCTCTACATTTTTTAAGAAGGGTTTTAATATTTTTTTTTCTTTCTCATTAGCGGGTATACGCGTCGAAGAGAGGTAAGAATTATCATAAAATCCTTGTGTACGTTGATATCCATTATAAAATAACTTACGATTAAGCGTTTCAAAGTCAAAGGCAAGATTAAGTGCTTTACGTACTCTTATATCATTTAAGTTTTCTTTGCGTGTATTCATTACAAGGGCTCTCATACCAGCTGGTAATCCACTCATAAATTTCCGCTTAACAATTTTTCCTTCATCTAGTGCAGAAACGTTATAACGGCTATGCCATTCAGAGATAGAACGAATAAAACGCATATCATACTGGCCAGCTATAATAGCTTCGATACTCACAGTATTATCGGTGATAATGTTAAATCTTATAGTATCAAAATTAAAGCGTCCCTTCATGACGTTAAGATGTGCGCCCCAATAATTTGTGTTGCGTTTGTATTCTATAAACTGACTGCCATTAAATTTACCTACAACATAAGGACCACTCCCCACAGGGATTTCCATTGAGCTTTTAGTAATATCTCTTTGTGCATAAACATGTTGAGGTAAAATAGGCATTAATCCTATTATTAAAGGTAGTTCTTTGTCTTTGTTATCGTGAAAAATAAATTCTATCTTATGTTTATTATGTATTATCACATCCTTAACTTTACTATAAGAGCGTCTTTGAAAGACTAATCCTTTATCCTTAAGCGTATGAAAAGTGAAATAAACATCATTAGAAGTTATGGGAACGTTATCTGAAAAATGTGCTTTTTTATTAAGATGAAATGTAATTGAAAGTCCAGAATCTGGATATTCAATATTCTCGGCTATTTGACCATACATTGCAAAAGGTTCATCATAGCTTCTATTAAGGAGGCTTTCAAAAACCCAAAAACGAATTTCAGGTGCGGCACTTCCCTGTATTGAAAAAGGATTTAAGCTATTAAAAATTGTTGGGTGCAAAAAAATAATACGCCCCCCTTTAGGGGCATCGGGATTAACAAAATCATAATGCTTAAAATGGGGTGGATGCTTGAGCACACCATGCACACTTATACCATGTTTTAATTTTTCTACTTTCTTTGTCTTAGCGCTTGTCAGCTCTATATAAGACATAAGGAAAGTCAATTGTATAAGAAATAATATATAAATACTTGATTTTTTTAATTTCATTAATACTTCCACAATATTTCGTACAAGAGTAAAAAGCGATTTTAAATTATACTATGTGTTGAATACTATGTAAAATCATTGCAAAATAAAAGAAAAAAATATAGCATGTATTGCATAGTGGTTAACATAATGGAGCCATAAATAAGATTTATCATTCGCGTCTGTTATTTTACAATGATGCGTAAGATCTTCGTATGACATATTTAGAAGAAGATAAAATATCAAATTCGATGGTGAAGACTTTCTTCGGAATTAGAATGTTTATTAAGAAGTTAATTTTTTTTTTATAAAGGGACACCAACATATGCAAGTGAGTAGTATACATATACATTTATTGAACAGAATAATATTGGCAGGTATCGTTACATTGTTGTGTTCTATGCTTGTATTTTTTGACGCTTTTGCCCAAACCGATGAAAAAAGTGTTGAACAAACTCAAGATGTCAATATGCAATCAACGTCTTGGATTAAAAATTGTGTGCGTGAAAGTGAGAAGAGAATTTCTTGTATAACATCACAAAAATTATTTTTAGAAAATGGTCAACAACTTGTTGCATTAGCTGTACGTTCTATTGCTAACGAAAAGCAAAGCCTTATCATTGCCAAAGTTCCTGTTGGCATTAAAGTTGAACCTGGTATTGAGCTTGAGATTGCGGGTGAGACGTTGAAACTAGAATATGATGTGTGTATTAATGATGGCTGTCAAGCCGATAAAGAAGTCGATAATGCTGTCATAGAAAAAATGTTTAAAGCAGAAAATACAAATATTCTGTATATCCTTTTTAATGGGCAAAGGGTACGTATTAATATACCCTTAGAGTCTTTTCAAGATGCATATAATGGTGAACCGCAAAGTTTACGTAATACAGTTAAAGTCAAGAAAAATTAGTATATTTTATACTAGTTGTTACATTAGTCGTTTATACTGCTTTGTTGTTTATGTGAATACGCACGCCCTAACACAGAATTTTTCATCCGCCCTAACACAGAATTTTTCATTATAATTGTGTAGGGTTAGGGGCGTCCCCATAAACATCGTTAGGTTTAAAAACTTTTTCTTTTTCACAAAATTTAAGTTGTATTTTTCCCGTTGTGCTGAATCCATCTATATCGACGGCACGATAGAAGCAAGAACGATACCCCACATGACAACTTGCACCGTTGCCAGCAACTTTTACACGCAGCCATACCGCATCCTGATCATCATCAATGCGTAATTCAACTATGTTTTGTACCAGACCACTCGTTTTTCCTTTGTGCCACAATGTTTCGCGTGAACGACTCCAATAATAGGCTTGTTTATTGGCAATAGATAACCGTAGTGCCTCTTCATTCATGTAACCAACCATGAGAAGTTCACCCGAATCATAATCGGTTGTAACACATGTTATGAGACCATCAGGTCCAAATTTTGGTTGTAGACTATCTCCTTCCTCAACGCCGTAAACGGAAGAACGTTGCTCAAATGTAATCTTGTTGGCTATTTGTGTTGATGATAAATCTTCTGTCATTTTCTTCAGATTCCTGTATTGCGGTAAAATTGTTTTTTCCAAAAATCGCTTTCGGAAAAAATACCTGTATATTTATTGGTTACAGTTGATACTTGGGGATGATTTACGCCGCGGGTCGTCATACAGTGATGATAGGCATCAATATGAACGGCAGACCCTTTGCTATCTAGTGTGTGATACATGGCATTTGCAATTTGCGTTGTTAGAATCTCTTGGGTTTGCAAACGCTTTGAAAATGCTTTAACAAGACGGGCTATTTTTGAAATACCAACAAATTTTTTGTTCGGCACATAGGCGACATGTGCTTTGCCAATAATAGGTGCCATATGGTGTTCGCAATGAGAAACTATAGGTAGATCTTTTAGCAATACCATGTCTTCATAGTCTTCTATCTCTTGAAATGTAGAGCATAAAATTGAAGAAATATCACAATTGTAGCCTTCAAAATGTTCTTTATAGGCAGCAATGACACGCTTAGGGGTTTTTTGCAAACCTTCTCTATCAGGATTTTCACCTATCCATTTTAACAAAACACGTACCGCTTGCTCTGCTTCTTCCTGTGAGGGCCGTGAGGGCATTTGTGTTATATCTGTTAATGTAGTCATTTAATAACTCCTAATTTCTAGCTTGCCTTTTGAAAGTTTTCTCATATAACATGATATCGTTTTAATCAAGATAAATTGATAGCACATATAATATCAATAATCTCTAAATTATTGATATTATTCATGTATGTTTGGAACGACGTTATAAAGGGAATATAACAAAGAATAGAATCATTCAATAGAGTTTTTTAAAAAACTAAAATATGCCAAGAAAATTAACCAATTCTAATAATGTCATGAACAACCATATCAAAAAACTTTTATTTCGCTCACGATATAGAGGAATAAAAGAAATGGACATAATCTTAGAAAATTTTGCTAAAAAACATTTGCTTCTTTTTTCTAAACAGGAGTTACAAGATTTTGAAGAAATTTGTCAAATTCCTGATCAGGATTTATATAATTACATTCGTGGTAAATCCGAAATACCTTCAGCTGTGAAGCGAAATAATGTGTTTATTCAGCTTAAGGCATTTACTATGCAAGGAAACATAACAGATTATAGTACGGATTTTACAAATGTCCCATAATTTTTTAACATCAGCTTCTTTAAAAGAATCACTTGTTTTACATAATAAACCGCATGTTTTTATGCGTGTTCAAGAGGGGCATGATAGTTTTATCTTGTCTCAGATTATACAAGTCATAAAATCATCTCAAACGCAAAAACCATGTGGCATGTTGTATATTTTGCAAGATGATCGTCAGTTACAGCGAACAAAAGATTTACTTCGTTTTTTTATACCAGATATTGAAATTATCTCATTTCCTGCATGGGATTGTCAGCCCTACGATAGGACTTCACCACGCCTAGACATTATGCATAAACGCATAGAAGCCTTACACCGTATTCATGCGTTAAAAGACACACAAAACCAGCATTACATTGTACTGTCAACGACCAATGCAGTTATACAAAAAATTCCTCCTGTAGATGAGATTATCGGTCAAATAGTGCATTTTGAAAAAGGAAAAAATATTAAATTAACAAAATTGCGTAGACAACTCGTTGACCTGGGTTATCGTCCTGTTAGCTTGGTAATCACAGAAGGTGATTTTGCACATAGAGGAGGTATACTTGACGTTTTTAGTTTTGAAAATGAACATCCGTGTCGCATAGATTTTTTTGGAGATACAATAGAAAATATCAAAGTTTTTGATGTTAATACACAAAAAACAATACAAGAAATTGATTCGTTGACGTTATTTCCTATCAATGAACTTCTTGTAAATGAAGATAAGATTAATTCCTTTGCTAAACGCTATTTATCGGAATTTGGTATTAACGCTAAAAATGATATATTTTATCAAAACGTCAATGCAAATGAGCATACTCCTTCAATGGAGCATTATATGCCTTTGTTTTTTGACACGTTAACAGATATTTTTACCTATGTAGATCCCGACAAAATATTTATCAAACATCTCGCACAAGTAGCTCTTTTTGAAAGAATAAAATTAATAGAAGATAATTATGAGGCCAGACAGGATGAATTGCAAAACTCTACAATTAAAGAAGAGGTTTATCGTAGTTTAGACCCTAAAATGCTCTATCTATCATCCGAATATATCGAAGACATATTAAGTCATGATAGGATGATAGTTTTTTCCCCTTTTTTAGAAGAAGATCTAAACAACAAAGTATTGATTGATTGTGATTGTGAAAAAGGGCGTTCGTTTTTTTTAGAACAAAGACAACAACAAATAAATATAAGTGATAATTTACACAATTACATTCAAGAAAATTTGAACAATAATCGGCTCGTAATTGTTAGCGCAATAAGTGAAAAAAGATTGGATAGGGTGCTGGATATTCTTAAACAAGCAGATGGTCAGGCAATTATACATAAAAAAACTAATCATTTTTCAGATATTAAAAACTTTCCTGATCCTACTCTTGTGGGGTGTGTTGCTAATTTTGAGCACGGATTTGTATGCTCAGACTTTACACTCATAACAGAAAACGATGTATTCGGTGAAAAAATTAATTATGCACGTAAAAAAACAGCACGTCGGAACCTTATTGAGCATATTTTTGCACTCAATACGGGTGATTATATTGTCCACTCGGTTCATGGCATAGGACAATTTCAAAATCTTATAACAATAGATATTAATGGTCATCCACATGAGTGTATATTATTACTCTATAGAGATAATGATCGTCTTTATTTACCTGTAGAAAACTTAGACATGATCACGCGTTATGGCAATAGCGAAACACAAATCGTATTAGATAAGCTTGGTGGAACCGCATTTCAAATGCGTAAAGCTAAGTTAAGACGGAATCTTTTAGAAATTGCAGCTAAGGTAATTGACATTGCTTCTAAAAGAGAATTGTCAAAAACGACTCCGTTTTATCTTGATAATCCGTTGTATGAAAAATTTTGTGATGGTTTTAAATTTTATGAAACAGAAGATCAGAAAACTGTTATTGAAGAAGTTTTTCATGATTTGGCACAAGATAAACCTATGGATAGATTATTGTGTGGTGATGCTGGTTTTGGAAAGACCGAAGTTGCTATGCGTGCAGCTTTTCTTGTGAGTTCACATTGCAAACAAGTCGCGATACTAGCACCTACCACATTATTATGCAGACAACATAGTCAAAATTTCAAACAGCGCTTTGCATCCTTTCCAATCAAAATTGCAGAATTGTCGCGCATGACGACTTCCAAAGATGCAAAATGCATACGTGAAGAATTAGCACAGGGAAAAATAGATATAGTTATCGGCACGCATGCTTTACTCAGTAAACATATAAAATTTAAAAATTTGGGGTTAGTTATAGTCGATGAAGAACAACGCTTTGGTGTTTTACATAAAGAAAAATTAAAGGAATTATCACAAGACATTCACATTCTTACTTTGTCTGCTACACCGATCCCTAGAACTTTGCAAATGGCTTTTGCAGGTCTTAAATCATTGTCAATTATTACAACACCACCTATAGATCGTCTGGCGATTCGTAGTTATGTTATTCCCTTTGATACAATGACTTTACGTAAAGCCTTGCTAAGAGAACATTTTAGATCTGGGCAAAGTTTTTTTGTTGCGCCGCGAATCGTTGATCTTAATGATATCATACGTTTTTTATCTGAGAAAGTTCCTGAATTACGTTATGTTGTCGCACATGGACAAATGGATTCTACAACTTTGGATAATGCCATGAGTGCCTTTTATGAAGGTAAATACGATGTGCTTGTTTCAACAACAATCATTGAATCGGGCATTGATGTTCCAAATGCAAATACAATAATTATTCATAAAGCCAACATGTTTGGTGTATCTCAGCTGTATCAATTAAGAGGAAGGGTCGGACGTGCCGCTAAAAGAGGCTATGCTTATTTTACAACATCTCTCAAAACAAGTTTAAACAAACAAGCCCTACGTCGTTTAGAGGTTTTACAGAATATAAATATTGTCGGAGGTGGCTTTAAAGTTGCAAGTCATGATCTTGATTTAAGAGGTGGTGGAAATATTTTAGGTGAAGATCAATCAGGACATATAAAAGAAGTAGGTGTAGAACTTTTTCAACAAATGCTACAAGAAGCAATCATGGCTTTGAAGTCTGGTATATCTAGCGTTACCGATAATCAATGGTCACCCGAAATTAGTTTGGGTGTGCCAGTAAGAATTCCCGAAACCTATATTCCTGATTTGGATTTACGGCTTGATACTTATAAACGTTTGCTGGATATTGAGGATTCTCAGTCTTTTCAAGTATTTGCCAATGAAATAGAAGATCGTTTTGGTGTTCTCCCCACAGAGTTTAAATATTTATTTATTATATGTAAAATTAAAATGCTATGTAAGACGCTTAATATTGATAAAATTGAGTCAGGTAAAAAAGGGGTAGTAGTACGTTTCTATCATAATAGATTCGCATACCCAAAAGAGCTAGCCACTATATTGCATACATATCAACAACGATTGAAATTACGTGCAGACAATAAATTGATTATATTACAAGCTTGGAAAAATCCTGCCGAGAGGTTAAGAGGCATAGAGCAATGGTTAGAACGTTTAAAATCACACTGCCTCAAAAGTTAAAATAGACCTAATGCCACACACATACGGTCTTAAAAGCAATATTGTTTCTTACGCTTACTTATCAGGGCGTAGCATCGTAAAACAATTATCGCCATAAGTATAATCAGCATATCCCATTCTTGCTAGAGGCGGTGCCTTGTAACTTGCTACCTTACCATCAACAATAAAACTATCCTTAATATAGATACAACTGACTTGTCCTATAACCATTTTATAAGCATTTTTATTGTCTTCGATTGTAGGTAAATCAATGATTTTCCATAAACGACACTCCAAAGCTGCCCAGCATTTATCTATACGAGGTACTTTAATAGTTTTACTAGGTTCTGTTTTTAAACCAATTTCTTTTATTTCATCAATATCCGGTGCATAAGAATGACCACTCATATTCATAGCAAGCTTAAAATCTGAAGACACATAGTTACATACAAACTCTTCTGTTTCTATGATGTTGGACAAAGTATCCTTATACCCTCCACTAGAAAACATAACCATATGTGGCTTATCTGAAACGGCATTAAAAAAACTATATGGTGCTAAATTATTTATTCCTTGTGCACTTGTTGTACTTATCCAACCTATAGGACGTGGTACCACTAAAGCCTTGAATGGATCTTGCTTTAATACATTGTCGTTACTTTCCAACTCTTGTGGCGATTGTTGAGGGATAAAATACATGCTGTTTATTCGTGTTATAATTATTATTTATTGCTGTTAGTTTTATTCTTATTACCTCTATTGTGAGGACACTTATCTAACATACATAAAATGAAATTCATAGACAGTAAAATAATTATGTATAAAAAACTCGCTTTACATAAAATATAACTGGGGTATTATAAAGAAATACACTATGTAATAAATACATATACTTAGCGGGGAGGTCTATATGAAATACATGCGTATAAAATTATATTTTATAATATTTACATTGTTGATTTTTTCTGTTGATAATCTCCATGCAAACGAGCAACAAAAAAATGTTGTATTTATCCTTGATGGATCAAACAGTATGTGGGGTCAAATCGATGACGTAAATAAAATTGTTATTGTACGTGAGGTCATTAAAGACAAAATATCTATACTGCAAAATGGTATTAATCCTTCGTTATTTGCGTATGGACATAAGAAAACAGAAAGTTGTAGCGATGTTGAACAAGTGCTGGCGCATGCAGAGCAAGGAAGTAGTTTAGAAAAGCATTATGAGAGTTTTATTGAAAAAATATATGCCATTAGACCCAAAGGCAAAACACCAATCGCAAATACAATACAAAAAGTTCTAGAGGTTTATCCGCCAACGAAAAACACGTACGATATTGTACTCATTGTTGATGGAAAAGATAATTGTAATAAAGACCTTAAAAACATTGCCAATACTTTAAAAGACGATAAAACAGATATTCGTGTCCATATCATTGCTTTTGACGTTGCCACAAAGGATGTTGAAGATTTGAGGTATCTTAGTCAAGAAACAAACGGGTTATTTTTTAATTCCAATACAAAAAATGAATTTGAACAAGCGCTGGATAAAATTTTTAATGTATTATCAGATAATACATTAATACAACAACCCATCGTACATAATGAAGACACAAACTTACTAGTGCAAGATGCAAAAAGTGACAATAATGTTTCAGATAGTTCACGTCAGCTGCATCTTAAAGCGCGCTTAGAAGATGGGGGGGCTGTTCTTAATAAAGGCGTGATGTGGGAAATTGCCATTGATGATCCCAATAATTCAGCTAAAAGACGCACAATTAAAAAAATAAACCAAAGTGTAATTTATCTAGGTGGGCTGGGGGTAGGGGAATATTATATCATAGCACATTACGGACATGCTTATGGGTATAAAAAAATTAACATTACAAAAGAAAATAATCAAAAAACGCAAGCTATAGATATTGCTCTAAACGCAGGAGGAATACGTGTATTAGCCTATATTGCAAATTCAAAAGATTTAATTGATGATGAACTTATTATTGAACTTTCTGAACAAAACGAAAAAAGTGAGGACAATATTAAGACATACAAAATAAGAACAGCACTTAATAATGAGATATATAGGCTGAATCAAGGGCAATATAAATTGACTGGGTTATATGGCAATGTTAATTCACGTATCGAAGGTTTAGTGGATATTCAAAAAGGAAAACTTAGCGAAATAAAACTTAATTTTAGAGCTGGAAAAGTTATTTTCAGGCTTGTAACAAAAAGTGGAAAACGTATCCTTAATAATATCTTATGGAAATTTTATGACAATCTTGGTAATGAAGTGTTAGAAACAGAAGAAGTTACACCTAGTCATATATTCAATGCAGGGCAATACAATATTGAGGTAATGTATGAAAATAAGAAGTATAAATCACTTTTTAATGTTACATCGGCAGAAAATAAAATTGTAGAAGTAACTATTGAGTAATTTAAATAATTAACTATGAAGTATATAAGAACACATTATATTTGTTTTTTTTATTTTTTTCCTGTACTATGTACAGATTGCAAGTAACTAAGACTACTGATTAGAGATGGTTGATTTTACAATAACAGAGGAGGCTAGACTGCGTATTGAACAGATACTAAGGTCGAAAAGCATAAAAGACGAAATTTCAAGAGACAAAAGCTTGTTCGTTCGTCTAGAGGTATTAGGGGGGGGATGTTCTGGATTAAAGTATAATTTTGATATAACCGATAAGAAGGAGAGGGATGATTATAGCTTTGAAGCAGAAGGAACAAACTTGTTAATAGATAGCGATTCGTTGACGTTTTTAGATGGAGCCGCATTGGATTATAAAAAAGAACTTATAGGAGCAGCTTTTGAAGTGAAAAATCCTAATTCTGTATCATCTTGCGGATGTGGTTTGTCTTTTTCAATATAGGCATATTTTCAGTACACAATAAATGTACATGCTGAGTCAATAAACGTATATGCTTAAATGAGGTGATTATTTAAAACAATATTAATAAATGCAGTTGATGAGTATAGAAGTGAGTAAAACGAACAAAAATAAAATATTTAATATAAGACCAGAAGAAAGATATGTTGTATGTATAGATGGTGCTAACGTTTATGCAACGCTTAAATTGTTACAGTTTGATTTTGACTATAAAAATTTAGCATCTTTGTTTCATGATATTGGTAAATTATTGCGTATAAAATATTATACAGCTTTAAATGAATATTCAGATTTTTCACCCTTAAGACCATTGGTGGACTGGCTGGAGTATAATGGTTATGATGTGGTTTCAAAACCGCTAAAAGAATATACCGATGATAATGGAGTGCGAAAAATTAAAAGTGAATTGAATGTGGAAATATGCGTTGATATGATAAAGCTCATTCCGCATGTTGATCATTATGTACTCTTTTCAGGTGATGGTAATTTTAGTTACTTAATTAAGCATCTGCAGGCCGAGGGTAAGCGCGTGACTGTTGTGTCTAGCTTAAAATCACGAACACAAATGATTTCCGACGAATTGAGAAGGCAGGCCGATTTTTTTGTTGATATGTCTGTTTTTAGTGATATATGTGGGCGTCAAATTGAGCAGCATGAGAATTCAAATGTTCATTTTGAAGACAATATTAATGAAGACATGCTTAAGGATTATTAAAATCAAGAAGCTATAATCTTCTATTGGCTATTGCCTCATTAGTACACGATTGTTTTTATTTTGGCTATATAATAGCTCGCGTAAGAGACGGAAGAAGCTTACAAGTTTCATATGTTTATTGTGAGCACATCTTGTTGTATTGGTTATTATAACTAGATGAGATTAGGTGATAGAAGTCTCTTATGCAAAAACCATTGCTTCCTACAATTGACTGTCAACTGTGCCCTAGACTTGTTTCCTTTCGTCAAGAGAATGAATTGTATGTTGCTGGCGGACATAATGCACCTGTTCCTTCTTTTGGTCCTTTAAATGCACATATACTAGTCGTAGGATTGGCGCCTGGTCGTATGGGAGCTAATAAATCAGGTAGACCTTTCACTGGCGATTATGCTGGGGATATATTATATAAAGCTATTGCTGAACATGGCTTTTCTGAAGGAATGTATCAGGCATCTGTCACGGATAACTTAGTTTTATCTAATATACGCATAACCAATGCTGTACGTTGTGCTGTGCCTAAAAATAAGGCTCTGCCGATAGAGGCTAAAACTTGCCGTGTTTTTTTGCAATCTGAAATACAAGCTATGTCGAATCTACGAGCTATTCTTACTTTAGGACGTGTTGCATATGAAACAATAATACGTGTTTTAGATGTTAAGTTAGCCGATTATCCATTTTCTCATGGAGCTGTGCATAGCATTGTTAAACATAATATACGTTTATTTTGTAGCTATCATTGTTCGCGCTATAATATACAAACACGTCGTTTAACATATCCGATGTTTAGTTCGGTTTTTGCCAAAGTGAAGCATTTTGTATCTGAACAATCGTAAAATAATATGACTACACAAGCAGAAATCAAAAACAGTTTTATTGTGAGTGCACTCAGTACACATTATGTTTTTATTTAACGTGGTAAAAATTTTAATATGCATATAAAAAAACATATCACAAATTTAACTGAAAAAACTCCTACAAACCTTTTCATAATTTCAAGTTTAGGTATGGGAGTTTCTTTCTTTGCTTGGATGCTGCTTATCAATAACTTTAGTTATGAAGAGGCTGCTTTTACTGGTAAAGAAATTGGAATAATGCAATCAATACGCGAGATACCAGGTTTACTTGCATTTTTAGCAATTTTTATATTAATATTTATGCGCGAACAATCCCTTTTAGTAATCTCTTTGTTATTACTAGGTTTGGGGGTAGCTGCAACAGCATATCATGCTGTACCTAGCTGGATATATGTAATGACACTCATTATGTCGATTGGATTTCATTATTTTGAAACGGCTAGACGTTCGTTATGTCTGCAGTATATAAATAAAAAAGACTTACCTGTTTTTATGGGACAGTTAGTATCAATAAAGAATTTTATATCTTTATTGATTTATACATCTATTTTTCTTCTTTTAAGTCTTTTATCAATTTCGTATTTTCACTTATTTATCATTTTTGGATTAATGACTGTAGGCATTGCCCTATTTTGTTATATTTATTTTCCGCAATTAAAACATCGTACAGTTCAATCAAATCGCTTCTTACTTAATAGATCATATTGGTTGTTTTATTTACTGACTTTATTTAAAGGTGCCAGAAGACAAATATTTGTGGTTTTTTCCATCTTCCTTATGGTTGAAAAATTTGATACACATATTGAAGAAATTAGCATAGTTTTTATTGCGAATTGTTTGATAACAACAGTTTTTTCACCATATGTAGGAAAGTTAATTAATATATTTGGCGAAAGAAAAATATTGGTTATTGAATATTTTGGGCTTATTTGTGTATTCACACTCTATGCAATAATAGATAACATTTATATAGTGATTGTTTTATATATTTTGGATCATGTATTTTTTTCGATGAGTTTTGCGATTGATACATATTTGAACAAAATTGTCGTAAAGGATGAGATCAGCTCTACAGTTTCTATAGCATTTTCAATAGATCATATCACGGCAGTTTTTTTGCCATTTCTTTTGGGTTTAGTGTGGCTTGTGGATAATAGTTACGTTTTTTTTATAGGTGCATTTCTGGCCTTTATATCACTTTTTTTGTCTTTAGCTATTCCAAGACATCCAACACAGGGTAATGAAACAATATTCACCACCAAAAGGTAGAATATGAAACGCAACTATGACATGAATAAGGGTTACTATGTCACAAACAGTAGCAATTATATTAGCAGCAGGTGAGGGCACACGCCTAAAAAAAGATATTCCTAAGGCTTATGTAAAATTAGCGGGTCAGGAGTTACTAATGCATAGTTTGCGCTTCTTTTTATCTTGTCCTTATATTCATGCGGTATTACCTATAATTGGCAAGGGACACGATGAATATTATTACACCTTACCACTTGAAGAGTATCGTTCGAATAAATTACTTCCTGCAGTATATGGTGGTGATACGCGTCAAGAATCCGTTTACCAAGCATTAATTAGCTTACAAGATCAGTCAATTACGACAGATATTGTCTGTATTCATGATTGTGCAAGACCCATACTTGATCATCATGTAATGCAAGATATGTTGAAAGCGCTAGAAACACATGACGCTGTAACACCCTATAAACCTGTTTATGATAGTGTCATGCACATTGATAATGATATAGCAGTTAAACCTACTTATATAGATCGTACAAATTTATACAGTATACAGACACCTCAATGCTTTCGATATAATAAAATACTTTCAGCTCATCTGAAATTACGTGATGAATTTCATAATTTTACGGATGATATATCCATTGCTTTACATAACAATCTCAATATATCTTATTATAATGCTTCACACGTGAATACGACAAAAGTTACAGACATAAATACATTAAGACGCTTGGAGAATGATATGCATAATACGTCCTTACAGATGTGCACAGGCTTTGGCTATGATACCCATTGTCTGGCAGTAGATTACAATAAAAATGCGTACATAAAATTAGGAAATGTATCCATATATTGTGGTTATAATATTATCTCCCATTCAGATGGAGATGTATTGATACATGCGTTATGTGATGCTTTGTATGGTGCTATGGGGGAAGGGGATATAGGTAAATTTTTTCCTCCAACAGATCCGCAATGGAAGAATACCGACTCCTCTGTATTTTTAGAGCATGCCGTATCATGTTTGAACAAGCAAAAAGCTCGTATTGTTAATATTGATTGCACTATTATTGCTGAATATCCTAAGATTTTACCGTATCATGATGCAATTAAACAGCGTTTATCTGATTTGATGAATATACAAGATAAACAAATTAATATCAAGGCTACGACGAATGAAAAAATGGGTTATATAGGGCGTCAAGAAGGTATTGCTGTGATGGTTGTAGCAAATGTTTTAAGGCCATTACATCATATTATGTAAGCTATGACTTCTAATATTTTATCGTTGGTTAAGGAAATTTATCTTTTAGCAATTGCTAATGGAACGATATTTACAACTGCTGAATCATGCACTGCAGGTTCTATTGCCACGGCTTTAACGTCAATAGAAGGGGCAAGCCAGTATTATGATAGGGGATTTATTACATATTCCAAACAATCAAAAATTGCTATGTTGAATATAGATGAAGATATTTTCTTACAATATGGAAGTGTGAGCAGGCAGATGGCACATAATATGGCGAAAGGTGCATTATTCAATAGTCAGGCCAATTTTGCTATTTCTGTAACGGGTAATATAGGTTTGGCAAAAGATCAGCACAGTATGCAAGATGAGGCATTGGGCTCTGTCTATATTGCACTTTTGCAAAAGAATAAGGAAGCAATCATACTGCCCATGTCACTAGATGTTTCTCTTTCACGTTCAGATAACATCAGCCTAATAGCACAATTTGTTCTTAATTCTATTCGAGAAATTTTGCTACATTCTTAAAAATATATATAAGATATTTATTTTTTTTTTAGTATTTTACGCTACTCTTAGTATGTGTAGGAATAGTAAGGCATGGAAAATAGTTTACTTAAACAAAACGACTCTCATGAAGAGGGAGTTAAAAATAAATTTATTGCTTGGTGGAATGGTCACGAAGCAGAAGGCAGTAATGAATCTTCCTTAGTGCAAACTGAGCAAAATATGGAAAACACATTACGCAAAGTAAGTACTAACTACATTAACATGTTAGAGCGTATCTGGGGAAAGGGCTTCCTTGAACCAGGCTATATAGATTTTAATAAAAAAATATTTGGCCTATTTACACTTAATAATAGCAAAACTGTATTAGATGTTAGTTGTGGCTTAGGCGGTGTATCACAAAATTTATCATTAGAATATGAAGTGTGGGTAGACGCTTTTGAAGAGAATCAAATATTGCGCGAGGAAGCCTTTAAAAATATCGCATCAACAAAAGCAAATTCGCGTATAAAAATTCAACCCATTGATTATGCCGATACATTTACATTTGCTGCTGAAAAATACCATTATGCATATTCAAGGGATCGTTTGTTTACGATTCAAAATAAAGAGCAACTTTTTAAAGAAATTCACAATGCTTTAAAGAAAAAAGGTGAATTCACATTTACAGATTATATCCTTAATAAAGATATTCCTATGTCAGATGTAGATATAGAAAATTTATCAGAAGCAGAAGACATGCCTATATATTTGTACACACAGTCTCAATATGAAGAGTTGGCCACGGAAGTGAATATGGAAATGAGAAACACTAAAGATTATTCGGCTGAATATATTGAACTGATCACGTTAGGTTGGAAAAAATTAGAAAAAGAACTGAGTGCAAAAGATATAAAAAAGGAATTATATCCATATATATTGAATGAGATGGAAATATGGTTATATCGTTATAATGCGCTTGTTAACAAGAAAATAAAATACGTACAGATACTTTGTCAAAAGAAATCTGATTAGTAGCTACTATAAAAAATCTTTACTTAGCTATACGACGCATTTTTGAAAAATACTGATGATTTGTTCTATATCGCTCTCTTGATGAGCTGAAGACACACTACATCGTAAAAGGTAGGTTCCCGAGGGCGTACCTGGTGGAAGTGCTATATTAACATATAATCCATTTTCTAGTAAATCATTCCATTTTTTAACGAGTTCGTTTTCATCGGCAATTTTTACAGCTACAATAGGACTAGGAACATCGCATGCTATATTTAACCCCAATGCTTTAAGACCAGCATGCAGTTTTTCCGATAACATTTTTGAACGTTTCCGACGTTCTGGTTTGCGTTCAAATTGTTTGAGAGCTTCTATTGTTGTAGCAATTGAAGAGGGACATTGAGAAGCAGAAAATATATATGGACGTGCTATGTAAGGCAATAAATTGAAATCTTCCGAATTACTTGCAGCAAAACCTCCAATTGATCCCAAGCTTTTTGAAAAAGTACCAACAATTAAATCTATATGCTCCTCTACTCCCTGTTCTTCGGCCAAACCACGCCCATTTTCGCCAATAATTCCAAAAGAATGGGCCTCGTCTAGTAAGAGAGTGAAATCATATTTTTGCTTTAAATCTACAAAATCATGCAAGGGTGCACGATCGCCAAACATACTATACAAGCCCTCAAGAATAACTAATTTTCCACCAGGCGCATCTTTATTACGTTCCAAGCGCTTGGCTAAATCTTGTGCATCATTATGTTTAAAAACTATAATCTCAGCGCCTGATAAACGACACCCATCATATATGCTTGCATGGGAATCGATATCCACAAAAACTTTATCACCTTTTGTAACATAAGTCGATATAACGGCTAAATTGGCTTGATAGCCTGTTGTAAAGATAGAGCAATACTTGCGTTTCAAATAGTGAGCTAGATTTTTTTCCAATTGTGTATGCAAATCATACCCACCATTTGCCGCACGCGATCCTGTAGTCCCTGTTCCATAATTGTGTAGGGCCTCATACCCTGCTTTGATACACTCTTCATCAAAAGTGCAGCCCATATAATTATTGGTACCAGCTAATAAAATATCTTTACCATTGCATTTCGCTCGCGTTGGATTAGTAACATCTGATAATTCCAATCGCAGAACAGGAATTCCCTTTTCTATAAATATGTTAGTTTTTTGCTTTATAGCAGAATATTTTTCATTTAAATTTATCACAGTTAGTTTATCCTTTTTCTAATATATGTCTCAAAATCTTTCACAGTATAAAGATCGACAATATCGTTTTGAGGAATATCAATATTATATTTTTCCTCTATTTCCATAATAAATTCCATAACAGTGATTGAATCAATTCCTAAATCTGCAATGATTTTTGTATTTTCATCAATATGTGCATCTGTTGTGCTAATAGCACTCAATTTTTCAATAATAATTTTTTGAATACTTTCATTACTCATATTCTTTATCCATTTACATCATAACCACTTGTTTTTTTTATACCATTCTAATGTTAACTTAAATCCTTCTTTAGCTTCTACGCTTGGTTGCCAATCTAAATAATTTTCTATCCGATTCCCTTTACATAGCCAATCATCGCTAAAAAACAATTTCGCCTTATCGTAAGACAGGTAGGCTTTTTTATTAAAGACTAAAGCGAATATGTCCATAATGCGTGCGAGTGGATAAACTAAAAATTTATTCAACAGGAATAATCGGATGGGTTTTTTTATAATATCTTGGTATACCAGTCGAATATTTTCCCATGAATACCCCTCCTTAACGCCATCATCTAACTCAAATATCCCCTTAAGTGGTTTTTTTATTTCTACAAGTTTAACAATAACATCGGCAATATCAAAGACATATATTAAAGCATTTCGTGTGTATTTATTGCTTGGCATAATCAACATATTTTTTTGATAGGCCATTTTAAACAGTTCAAATGTTCCTTTATCGGCAGGTCCATATACGGCGGGTGGGCGTAAAATTACATAATCACATACTGCATCTAAATTTTTAACACTTATCTCACTTTTTCTTTTTGTATGTGCATAGAAGCAAGTTTGTGGACGGGTTGCTGCAAGCGATGATAAATAAATAAAGCGCTTAACTTTGTTTTCTTTTACGGCATTAACAACATTCATTGTTCCAACAATATTTGTCGTGTCATATTCCTTTCTGTGTGAGGCCGATATAACAGCAGCACAATGAATAACTGTGTTCAAACCTTTGCAAAATTCATGTAATTTTTCAACATTATTCAGATCTCCAACAATAATTTCTAAATCATCACCAGGAATCATATTTGTGTGGTCAAGTCGACTTATGTCTCTAACATATAAACGAACGCGATGTTTGTTTTTCAAAAGTTGTTGCAGTACCGCTCCGCCTACAAAACCAGTAGCTCCAGTGATACCTATAATAGTGTTAGTTTTATTTGTTTGAGATGCCAGGGTCATTTACTAACTATGATATAAAACTTCAAATGCATTATCATAGTATAATTGCTTTGCTTTTTCTCTATTGAGTTTTCCAGAGCTTGTTAAAGGCATTTGATTCGAGCTTATGAATACAACATCACATGAAGCACCGCATTGTGCTTGCACAATAGCTTTAATTTCATTAGCTAAAGCAGGCATATTTTTTTTATCTATACGTGCTTGCGCAACAATGTAAACAGATTCTCCTCTATCACTTTGAATTGAGAAGGCTGCTATATCATTTGTACGAAAATGAGGGATTTTCATAATGGCAAATTCTAAATCACTCGGATAAATATTGCGTCCATTATAGATTATCATTTGTTTTTTGCGTCCTGAAATATAGATATCACCCTGAGAAACATACCCTAAATCTCCTGTACGTAAATACCCATCTTCTGTAAAAGTTTCTTGTGTTGCCTTGCTATCATTGAGATAACCATTCATAAGACTTTTTCCTCCAAATTCTATATTTCCGACATGTCTATCGGGTAAGATTCTACCCTCATCGTCAGTAATACGTAAATGGTGATTATCTAAGACCGTACCACACGCAACAAAATGACAGGAATCTTCATTGTCATCATCTACAGGTAAGGCCAGATTCTTTTCTTGAAATTCTTTACGCTTGATAACATCTAATTTAATTCCTACTTCCAAAGGAGGGTACATAGATATACCCAAGCTAGCCTCCGCCATGCCATAGGCAGGTGATATAGCTTTAATATTCATACCAAAATCTTTCATTGCCTCTCCGAATTGGCTGACGACTTGATAATTTACCATCTCAGATCCTACAAGTAAGATCTTTAGGTTACTAAGGTCTTTTATGTTTTGTTTAATTTTATCAGGAGCACTCTTTTTTTTGATATTTAATTTTCTAAGGGTTAAGTCGTAACTAAAACCAGGCGCTGCTGTAATAGTTGCTTTATAACGCGACATTAATTCTAACCACAAAAGTGGATTTCTAGCAAAAATAGATGGCTCAAAACAGAAAAAGCTTGAACCTGTACAAAAACTAGAAAGGAGTAGGCCTATAAAACCCATGTCATGGTAAAAAGGCAACCATCCCACTACAATAGTTTTTGTTAAATTTAAATCATAACGTTTTAACATAGACTGCATGTTATGCATAAGCGCTTTTTGAGAAAGGACAATGCCCTTAGGAATACCTGTACTACCTGAGGAAAACTGAATATTGCTGTCTTCTTCTATTGTAAATGGTTCAAGCTCAACATCTAAAGGTTTTAAGCTATCAATTTGTTCGTATGAAATAACGGTTTCACGTTTCATTGTAGAAACATTTGTCTTTACGTCTTCTATAAATTCCTTATAATCCTGATTGTAGAGAAAAAAGTCAGGTTTAGCGACAATAAACATCTTGCTTAATTTTTCTACAAATGCCTGTCTGCCTCCAAGATTAATGGTTGTTGGAACAGTAATAGGTAACGCACCTATAAATTGACATGCTAGAAAGCTAATAATAAAGCTTTTTGTTGTTGTGGCTAACAGTGCAACAGTATGTCCTCTTTCAATACCCGCAGCTCTCATTTTGCGGGCATGGTTCACCGATATTTCATGACAATCTTTATATTCAATTGATTCAATAATTTGCCCACGTGAATTATGAATATATACACCAGCCTTTTTTCCAGTCAGTTGTGAAACATAATCATTAGCTTTAAAGAAAGTAGAATTATCAATCACAATTTGTGGCAAGCTTTTATTACCTAAAAAGTCAGATTTCTTTATAGGTATTTCACGAAATACGCGCATCTGTTCGCATTCTTGGTCTATATCAGATAGTGAAAAGTCCATTAAATTCTTTCTCTCGTCTGCAAGAGTGTCATTAAATTTTAACATTGATTTTACCGTTGCAAGTCTTTTTATATTTACTTTATAATAACAGCCAAAGTAATATTCAATATACAATTATTTAAACACTACTGATTGTGTTATGTAATTAACACCGTAAGCAGCACACAAATTTAAAATTTTATTATGGCTGCTACGTAACTTTAATAGTAAATATTCTAGGTAGCATCTACTGTCTTACTGATACACTATGACATTAATATGTAACATACTGCATTTGAAACCTATCTATGTACCCAGACTACTAATACTAATGACTAAACTTTTAAACATCATTCAAATTTTAAAACAATCTATTTATTGTTACAATTTGTAACATGTACTTAATTTAAGGTAAATATCACTTTGTACGGCATTGATTTACATTTCTATAATGATACATACATATCTATTATTACTAACAAGAAAGCTCTCTATACCTATAAATGTTACTGTTAAAAATTTTGCGTAATGAAAGTGTTTTATTAATATTAGCGTGAATAAAATTCCACTACAAAATTCGGTTCCATAGTCACTGGGTAAGGAACATCATCAATCACAGGAATACGGTTAAAGGTTGCTGTCATGGTATTATTATCAACCGTAATATAATCAGGAATATCCCTTTCCTGACTAGCTTGAGCTTCTATGACAATGTTTAGTGTGCGAGATTTTTGACGTATCTCAATAACATCACCGACACGAACGCGATAACTTGGTATGTTAACACGTTTTCCATTAACATTTATATGACCATGATTAATGAACTGACGACTTGCAAAAACAGTTGAGACAAATTTTGCTCTATATACAACCGCATCAAGACGTCTCTCCAAAAGACCGATTAACTGTTGGCCTGTATCACCTTTTATGCGTACGGCTTCTTTGTAAAGTCTTCTAAAAGATTTTTCTGTAATATTACCATAATAGCCTTTAAGCAATTGCTTAGCCATTAATTGAACGCCATAATCAGATAATTTAGTTTTGCGTCTTTGTCCGTGTTGACCAGGGCCGTAACTTCTTTTATTAACGGGACTTTTGGGTCTTCCCCAAATGTTTTTCCCCATGCGTCTATCAATTTTATATTTTGCACTATTGCGTTTAGTCATAATTTTTTACCTTTGCCTACGTAGTTATACTGCTTCTCAAAATAAGCACCCTCCTTTATTGTTGGTTGTATTCCATCAATCGACAGTGACACGTGCTATGCATTGTCACACGGGTAGCAGACCTGCACATATAGATATGAGCAGTTATCACACTAGATATAACAGTACATAATAATATGTCAATTAAAAATTACTCTATTCATGAAACGTACTACCTGAGCGTTTAAGAGCTGTCATCACACCAAAAAGAATACGTACTTCTTGTTCGGTAATATTAGCACGCATAAATAAATTACGAATTTTTTGCTTCATGATAATTTCTTTTTCTTTAGTTGTAAAAAAATTTCCCATTGAAATTTCTTTTTCTAGTCGAAAAAAGAAATTTTCCAATTCTTGCATATTGGCCAATTGTGTGCCTTGCATACGTAGCCCTGTATTGTCTACAAGTTGTTTATCGCGTCGTGCTCCATAAGTTTTAACCTGTTTTATTTTAAACCATTCATAGGCCATTAACAACACAGCTTGTGCAAGATTTAAGGAAGCAAAATCTGGATTTACTGGTATCATGGACACGATATGTGCATGTTGAAGAGCTTCATTATCGAGTCCCTTACTTTCAGATCCAAATAATATTGCGACTTTATAGCCCCTATCTATATGATTTTGTAATTCTAGTGCGGCTTCATAGGGTGTGCATATTGTTTTGATAAGATCCCTAGGGCGTGCTGTAGTGGCACATACGAAATGGCAATCAGCGACGGCTTCAGATATCGTATTAAATGTTTGTGCGTTATCAAGGATTGTATTTGCTCCTGCGGCCAATGCATAGGCGTCCATATTTTCTGGCCAGTGACATCTGGGCGTAATCAATCGTAAATCATTCATACGAAAATTAGCCATAGCCCTTGCCGATGCCCCTATATTATTACCCATTTGTGTTTTGCTAAGTAAAATAGCAGGAGCTTTTGTGTGAGTATCAACAATTTTTTGTTTCTTAGGCATTTTTTTCTATTCTTTTTGATATTTTAATTATACATGATTGGCGTGCTAACGCATTAGATTAAGATTTATGGTCGTATTGCTATGGATATTATGATGATATCCATGACAACATAGCTTTAATAAGATAGTATACAATAAAAGAGTAGCAATTTAATATTAAAAGAATAATGAAAATAAGCACGCATTTAAATTATAAAGGCACAAAATTATGACGCATGATTTATTCAGTTTTGCGAAAGATAGTGACGATACTGCAAAAGTAAAAGAAAATTCTGATAAAATAGAAGCAGATACTGTCAATAACTCATCACATTCTACTTCTGTAGGAGAATATTCGGCATCTTCTATTCAGGTTCTTGAAGGGTTGGAGCCTGTACGCAAACGTCCTGGCATGTATATAGGTGGCTCTGATGAAAACGCCATGCATCATTTATTTACTGAGGTCATTGATAATGCCATTGATGAAGTGTTGGCAGGACATGGGCGTTTTATTGAGGTCTGTTATCATAATGATCATTCGCTTTCTGTGCGTGATAATGGACGCGGTATTCCCATAGATAAACATCCCAAATTCCCCGATAAATCTGCATTGGAAGTCATTATGACGACCTTACATGCGGGAGGTAAATTTGATACACACAATTATGAAACATCGGGCGGACTTCATGGAGTTGGCATATCTGTGGTAAATGCTTTGTCCGCAAAACTGTATGTAGAAATTGCGCGTGATAAGAATCTCTACGCACAATCATATGAAAGAGGGTATGCAACTACGCCCCTTATTAGTAAGGGAGCATGTCCAAATAAGCGCGGTACGTTTATACGATTTTGGGCAGATCCACAGATATTTGGCAATGAGACCCGATTTCAAGTGGAAACATTATACAATATGTGTTTGACAAAGGCTTTTCTTTGTAAAGGCGTTGAAATACGTTGGCGTGTGGAAAGCGATATCACTTTTCAAAATACTGCTATTCCATCTACAACAACGCTTTGTTACAAAAATGGTCTCAGTGAATATTTAAATGATACTGTGCCATCTGATGATCGTGTTATCACATCGCTTTTTTGCGGCTCACAAGGACAATTGGGCAAACATGGAAGCCTAGACTGGGCAGTTACGTGGAAAAAACATGGACAAAGCTCAATTCGCTCTTTTTGTAATACCATTCCTACTAAATTAGGGGGTACACATGAAACGGGCTTGAAAATCGCACTCACAAAAGCTTTAAAAAATTATGCAGATATGAAAAATATCCGTAAAGCTAGTATTATTACAACAGAAGATGTAATGGCAAGCTGTCATGCCCTGCTTTCATTTTATTATTCAGAACCTGAATTTCAAGGGCAAACTAAAGAACGACTGGCCTCAACAGATGCTATGCGTATTGTTGAAAATTGTTTGAAAAATGAATGTGAGCATTGGCTAGTATCACAAAATAAACAGGCTGATCTCTTATTAGAATCGGTAATAGAAAATACCAATGAGCGCCTAAGACGTAAGGAAGAACGCGAGACACTAAGAAAAAAAACAGGTAGGAAATCTCAATTACCTGGAAAGTTAGCAGATTGTAGTAGTCGTTCCAGAGCCGATACTGAGTTATTTATTGTAGAAGGTGATTCTGCTGGTGGATCTGCTAAACAGGCACGAGATAGGGAAAAACAAGCCGTTTTACCGCTTCGTGGTAAAATACTCAATACTGCCGCAACAACACCAAGTAAAATATTTCAGAATCAGCAAATTAATGATCTGACATTGGCTATAGGCAGTCAACCTGGCAAGAAATATGATGAGCAAGATTTACGTTACGAACGTATTATTATTATGACGGATGCAGATGTTGATGGTGCGCATATCGCTTCCTTGCTTTTAACTTTTTTTAGCTTACAATATCCCAAACTCATTGAAAATGGACACTTATTTTTAGCGGTTCCGCCTTTATTTAAAATTAGCCAAGGCAATACAATTTTTTATGCTAACAGTGAAAAACATAAAGATGAGATTATTCACGAACATTTTAACAGTAATCAAAAAATTAATATTGGACGTTTTAAAGGTTTGGGAGAAATGCTCCCTAATCAATTAAGAGACACAACAATGAATACGAAAAAAAGAACGCTTATAAAAGTTATGCTCAAACTTGAAGATCAAGAAGCTTCGTACCAGGCGGTACTCAAATTGATGGGAACAAAAGCAGATGAAAGGTTTCAGTTTATTCAACGAAAAGCCGTTTTTGTTAATGCAGATACACTTGACATTTAACTACTCTATGTTCTATTGATACGCTGATGGATCGTTGTTCTTATACGCATGTATGTGCAATCTGTTTGCGCATTTTGTGATACATAAGAGAATTAACGTACTTTATCTCTCATGATTCTTGTGTAAGTGCATAATATCTTATAGATTGTGTAAGTGTATATTTTTCATTTTTAAAAAAACCTAATTATGGTATTATTTAAAATGTAATATATGATTTTTTATGTGCAAATTTAAAATTTATAAAGTGGAGTATAGCCTATGGCAATAGGACAGTTTACGTATACAGTGCAGTTGAAATTTAAAAAAATTATATCATTTACTTTCCTCTTGTTTTTTATTGTGTGTATCGGAGGTATAGAATCGTTACAAGCGCGAACCGATACCGTCCACATAGGTATGGTGCTTGAGCCACCGCATCTTGACCCAACAGCAGGAGCAGCAGGGGCCATTGATGAAATAGTCTATACGAATATATTTGAAGGGCTAACACGCATAAATGAAGAAGGAGAGGTTGTACCTGCACTTGCCAAAAGTTGGAAAGCCAATGCAGATTTAACCGAATATACTTTTACATTGCAAGAGAATGTTGTTTTTCATAATAATGCTATTTTTGATTCTGAAGATGTTGTTTTTTCACTTAATAGAATGAGAAAACCGAATAGTGTTAATGCACAAAAATCACTTCTTAAACATGTAAAATCGGTACAGGCTATTGATAGTCATACCGTGAAGATAACACTTACACAGCCAGATAGTAACTTTCCGTATATATTAAGTTGGGGTGATTGCGTCATCGTAGATAAGGATTCGGCAAAGAGTAATAAAAACCATCCTATAGGAACGGGCGCCTTTCGGTTTGTAAATTGGCAAAAAGGTAAAAAAGTACGGTTAGAAAAATTTGGTGCATATTGGGGGCAGCCACTTCAAATTGAAAGGGCTGATTTTCATTTCATTTCAGATCCCGCTGCTGCTATTGCCGCAGTTTTAAGCAAAAGAATTGATGCTTTTCCTAATTTTCCTGCCCCTGAAGCATTAGAAAATTTTAAGAAAAATTCAGATTTTGAAGTCGTTATTGGTTCTACGCAAGGTGAAACAATTGTTGCTATCAACAATGCAGATCCTATCCTTAAAGATATCAATGTAAGACGTGCTTTGCAACATGCAACAAACAAAGATAGTATTATTGAAGCCGTAACTCTTGGTTACGCACAGCCTATAGGTAGTCATATGTCGCCACATGATCCCGCCTATGTTGATCTTTCACAGAAATATGCATATGACCCCCAAAAAGCTACTACATTACTCTCACAAAATAACATAGTTATTAGAGAACTTAGTCTTAAATTGCCTCCTCCCAGCTATGCACGTAGAAGTGGCGAAATACTGCAGGCACAATTTATGCAAATTGGTATACAGCTAAATATAACCTATATGGAATGGGGGCAATGGTTAGAAGAAGTTTTTCGTAATAAAAACTATCAATTGACAATTATAGCACATACCGAACCCAATGATATCAATATTTATGCAAAGGATTCATATTATTTTCAGTATAATAACACGCAATTTAGAAAAATAATTGATAAAATTAGTACAGAAAGTGATCTTTCCAAAAGGAAACTATTGTATAAAATAGCACAGGAAATTTTAGCAGAAGACGCGGTAAATATTTTTCTTTTTCAATTACCCAAATATGGTGTATGGAACAAAAAATTAAAAGGATTATGGCATAATAGCCCTTTGCAGGCTAACGTTCTAACGCAAACATATTGGGTTCCTTAAAGGTTACTTAAAGCGTGTATTCAATAGCAAAAATTGTATGGATATGTATTAGATACACACTCTTTGTGCTGAGTTTTTCTCTTGTTGTATTTGTCGTTATTCGTGTTATACCAGGGGATGCAGCGACTCTCATTTTGGGCATTCAAGCAGATGATTCAAGTCTAGAGCAATTACGCACAGAATTAGGTTTAAACAAACCTTTTATTAATCAGTATGCGCAGTGGTTATATAATATTATTCACTTAGATTTTGGACATAGTCGCTTGCATGGCGTTTCTGTAAAGCAGTTGATTAAGGAACGTCTGGAAGTAAGTATACCACTAGCTTTTTTATCATTCGTGACTATGTGTATTATCGCTTTTTCTTTAACTTTATTGGCAACTCTCTATAAAAATATAGCGTCATGTATTAACGTCTATAATTTTAGTATAATTGCTTTACCCAACTTTATACTGGCTTTTGTTTTCATATATTATTTCGGTTTATATTATATGATTCTGCCTGCAGGAGGTTATCCAGATCAAGAAGCATCATTATACATAAAATTAACTCATCTGATTCTGCCTTCACTCACGCTTAGTATAACACAGGCTGCAATAACAACGCGTATATGGCAAGCTAGTTTACATAAAAACATGCAATCAAATTATGTATTATTAGCACGTGCTAAAGGATTAAATACACGGCAGGTTATCCTTAGGCACGCTTTGCGCAGCTCGCTTAATCCTGTTTTAGGTATATTAGGATTACAAACGGCTTTTTTATTGTCTGGTATTATCATTATAGAAAATATTTTTGCCTTGCCAGGAATAGGAACCTTGCTAGTTAAGAGTGTGTACAGTCGTGATTTAGATATTTTACAAAACCTTATCATGCTATTTATCCTTACGGTTTTGTTTATTAACCTTATTGTTGACCTTATAAATGTACGCATTGATCCGCGCAACCAAGCATTTGAGGATAGATAAACTATATGCCTAAAACCATTTCACGTATCGCTGGTTGTATATTGTTTATTCTTATTACCATGTCACTGGTATCGTTATTTTATACACCATACCCTGTACACGAAATCAACATACATAAACGCCTAAATTCTATCTCATGGATGCATTGGCTTGGTAACGATCAATATGGTCGTGACATACTTTCTTTAATAATGCGTGGTTTGCTGAATAGCATAAGTGTTTCTGTATCGGCCTTACTGTTGGGCTCAAATATTGGTATCATATTGGGTTTATTTGCATCATTATATGCAGGAGGAATAACCTTTTTTATAAGGCGCTTAAGTGATTTTATTTTTGCTTTTCCTTCCTTAATCATTGCCATAATGCTTTCTTTGTGGCTAGGATCGGGGTATCTCAATAGTACCTTAACGATAAGTATTTTTTTAATAGCCGTGTATATTCGTTTTGTGAGTGTAGCGGCACGAAATATATGGAATGAGCCTTATATACAGGCGGCATATTTGTGTGGAAAAAATACATGGAATATTTTATATGACCATATATTACCCTCTATTTTACCTCTTATTATCGTACAAAGCATTACTTTATTTTCTATATCGATTATCATTGAGGCATCTTTGAGTTTTATAGGACTGGGTTTTGTCAGTCCTCAGCCTAGCTTAGGTAAAATGTTATATGAGGGACAAACTTATTTTTTCATGGCACCACACATTATTTTTATACCATCAATTATTCTTGGGGTATTTATTTTAGCGGTACAAATATGTGGACAAGAATTATCAAGTTATTTTTCAAAACATTATAACATAAGATTATCTGATTAATAATGTCTGTACTCAATATTAAAAATCTTACCCTGCATATTGGTGATGCTCTGATACTTAGTGATATTACTATGGATGTGCAGGAAGGTGAGGCGGTTGCTATCTGTGGTTTATCGGGTGCAGGTAAATCTCAATTGGCACGATGCATTATGCGTTTAGAACCCGAAAATGCAAAAATTAGTGGACATATAAGCATCAATGATAGCGATAATATATGTCAGAAAAATGAAAAATATGTATGCAATATGCGAGGAAGTGGTGTTTTTCTTATTTTTCAGGATGCCGCTGATAGTCTTACTCCGACTAAAAGAGTAGGAGTTCAAATTAGAGAATGTCTACGTTTAAAAGGAATTACAGATAGCAAAAACAGTACATTGAAAATACTTTCTGCAGTGGGATTATCTACATCATTTTATAACCGATATCCGCATCAAATGTCAGGAGGTCAAAGACAACGTATTCTCGTAGCAATGGCAATCGCTTTGCAACCACGCATTATCATTGCAGACGAACCCACAAGCGCACTTGATAGTGAGCAAAAAACAGCTATTTTAGAATTATTACATCATGTATGTCAGGAGCATAATATGTCCTTATTACTGATTACTCATGATTTAAAAATAGCTTCGCATTACTGTTCTAGAATTATTTTTATAGACAAAGGACAAATTAATTCAATTATTCATTCCCACGACATCCTTAACATTGATAAAGCCAATGTAACCCCACTTGTAAGGCGCTTTATTGCATGTACAAAAAAAATGCAAGAGGGATATAAAAATACAGATAATATCATAAACACACCCCATGAAACCCTGCCGTTAATAGAAGCAAATAATGTTACTATCTGTTATAAACCATCGGTTTTGTTATCTTTTTTTTCACACAACACAACGCATACTATATCCTATGAAAAATTGTGTCTTTATAGGGGGCAATGTTTAGGTTTAATAGGTGTTTCTGGTTCTGGCAAAACAAGTATTGCACACTCATTACTTGGCTTAAAAACATTGCAAAATGGAACGATCCTACAAGATGGAGTTTCAATAAACGCTAAAGATAAAAGACTTTATACTTTACCAAAACAGGCTATGATATTTCAAGAACCACATCGTAGTTTTAATCCCTTATACACTGTCATGGATATACTTAAAGAGGCCGCCTATAGAAATAGGAATGATTATGATGATGCACAATTACGTCATAAAGCAGAGCAGGTATTACAGCAATGTAATATTCCTAAAGAACGCTTATTTGATAATATTACATTTTTTTCAGGAGGTGAAAAACAAAGGATATCATTAGCAAGGGCACTTATGACCGAAGCTCCCTTTATAGTTGCAGATGAAGCTCTTAGTGCATTAGATAGTATTAACAGACTTGATATACTGGAACTATTGATGCGTATTAAGCAAAAAGGTAAGGTAGGTTTACTTTTTATCAGTCATGATATTGATTCGATAATGTATATAGCAAATGAAATTGCTATTGTACGCGATGGACGTATAGCAGAAATTATAGATAAAAAAACATTCATGACAAATAACAAGCAAGTTTTATGCTAAAATCTCTTATACCTAAATCTGCACCATCACTAAATTAGTGTATATTTTAATTTACTCTTTAACATAAGTGTTTTATATTGCATGTAAGATTTTATCTAAAACAATAGAGAATTACTATGAATTGGACTCCTACAAGTTGGCACAGTAAAAAAATTCGTCAGGTACCTGATTATACGGATAAACAATTTTTACAAAAAGCAGAGGATAGATTAGCAAGCTATCCACCACTTGTTTTTGCGGGAGAGGCAAGAGATTTAAAAAATAAATTAGCCCAAGTTTGTAGGGGTGAATCTTTCCTTTTACAAGGAGGGGATTGTGCAGAAAGTTTTGCCGAACATAGTGGCGATAACATAAGAGATTTTTTTCGTGTTTTTATGCAAATGGCGGCTATTCTAACTTTTGGTACATGTTCACCCATTGTTAAAATAGGCCGCATTGCGGGACAATTTGCTAAACCGCGCTCAAGTGATACAGAAATAATAGACGGCATTGAATTGCCTTCCTATCGTGGTGATATTATCAATTCAATTGAATTTGATAAGGAGGCTCGTGAACCTAATGCTGAGGCAATGATAAAGGTTTATAGACAATCTGCGGCAACTCTTAATCTCATAAGGGCCTTCGCAAAAGGAGGATATGCAGATTTACGTCTTACCCATAACTGGACATTGGATTATTTAAACAATTCGAAGGTTATCGATAAATATCATGAAATAGCCAATGCGATTAATGATATTCTTGATTTTATGCAAGCTTGTGGTGTGTATAGTGATAATACGAAAGCTTTGAAAGAAACAGATTTTTACACGAGCCACGAAGCCTTATTGCTTAATTATGAACAAGCACTCGTTCGCATTGATTCAACAACAAATGAGTGGTATGCAACTTCGGCTCATTTTTTGTGGATAGGTGATAGAACAAGGGACCCCGATGAGGCCCATGTTGAGTTTTGTCGCGGAATTAAAAACCCATTAGGCGTTAAATGTGGTCCGTCGCTATCTGTAGATTCCTTACTGACATTATGCGATATTCTTAATCCCGATAATGAGGAGGGGCGTTTAACGCTTATATGTCGTTTTGGTAGCGATGAGGTAAATAAGCACTTACCTAATTTAATAGAGGGTATAAAGAAAGAAGGTAGGAATGTCGTGTGGTGTTGTGATCCTATGCATGGCAATACAATTAAAGCTTCAAATGGCTACAAAACAAGAGATTTAAAAACTATTTTTGCCGAAGTGCAGAAATTTATTGATATCCATAATCAACATGATACGCATCCGGGAGGGGTACATTTTGAAATGACAGGTAAGGATGTAACCGAATGTATTGGTGGAGGTATATCCTGTGTATCGGAGGAAAATCTATCGGATCGCTATCATACACATTGCGACCCACGATTAAACGCCTCACAAGCTTTAGAATTAGCCTTTATGATAACAGATAAAATAAAACAACGCAGTAAAAAAAATAATATCACTACATGATATTGAATAGATACAATCTTTGGTTATCATCATGACGCGATGTATACGCTTATTCCTTGCACAAATGAACAGTTCAGTAGGGGATATCGCGGACAATTACAATAAGATTATATCAACCTATGCACAGGCCAATCAACTAAAAGCGGATATTGTTATTTTTCCAGAATGCTTCTTATCGGGCTATCCATTAGCAGACCAAGTTTATGACAGTTCGTTTTTATCTACTCTAGATGTCTATTTGCAAAAAATAATTAAGGCAACAACTTCACAAACGGCCCTTATTGTAGGCTTACCAAGTCAGTTCGACAATAAAACGTATAATTCCCTTTTTTGGATATATAATCAATCTATACAGGCTGTTCGTCATAAAACTCATTTACCTAATGAGGGCGTTTTTGATGAGAAACGTACATATTGTTCAAATTTTGAAACAAATCAATGTGTTAGTTTTAGAGATTTTACAATAGCTTTAGGTATATGTGAAGATATGTGGCATGCGGAATTTATAAATCATGTTATAAAACCACAGCAACCTGATTGTGCAATATTTATAAATGCCTCACCCTATGAAAGTAATAAATTGAGTGAACGCGAGCACATCGCTAAAAAAGCAATACAACACATAAAATGTCCCCTCATATACCTTAATCAGGTAGGTGGTCAGGATGAACTTGTCTTTGATGGACATAGTTTTGTACTACAAGACAATACATCATCTGCGTATTATATGGATGGGTTTAAAGAAGATTATGCCTTGGTTGATATTAAGCTTGGTAGTGGAGAAAATAAATCACCACACATATCCCTAACGCCTTATTGCTCAAAGCTAGATAAACAAAAAAAACATACAATAAAAACGCATTTATTATCAGATACACAATTAGATTATCTTGCATTGATGCATGGTTTGCGAGATTACGTAAAAAAAAATCAATTTAAAAAAGTTATTTTAGGAATTTCAGGGGGCATTGATAGTGCATTGTGTGCGACTCTTGCCGTTGATGCTCTTGGGTCATCTTGTGTTGAAGGATATCTCATGCCTTCAAAGATAAGTAGTCAGCATAGTATAGAAGATGCTAAAATTCTTATGCATAATTTATCCATGCAGTATCATATTTTACCAATTGGAAATTTAGTTGACTGCTGTGAGGAAACGCTTGTAGATATCATCGCAAATACTGCACGAGATACAACAGAAGAAAATATACAATCGCGTTTGCGTGGGGTATTGTTAATGGCAATAGCGAACAAAACAGGTGCATTGCTTTTGACTACTGGCAATAAATCAGAAATTGCAGTCGGATACGCAACGCTTTATGGAGACATGAATGGAGGATTTAATCCTATAAAGGATGTGTATAAATCGTATGTTTATACTTTAACTCATTTACGCAATAGCTGGTATTATGATTCTATGAAAGGTAAAAACGGTGTATGTATTTCGGATAATATAATCCATAAAGCTCCTTCTGCAGAACTAAGTGTTGATCAATACGATCAAGATACCTTGCCCGAATATCAAATCCTTGACAGGATTTTAAAAGTTCTTATAGAAAGGCAAGGCAAAGTAGAAGAATTATATGATATGGGGTATAGTAGGGAGCTTATTAAAGATATTAATAAAAAAATATACGCAACAGAACATAAAAGAAAGCAGGCCGCACCAGGAACTAAAATTACACGGCTTGCTTTTGGACTTGATAGACGCTATCCCATAACAAATGGATTTAGTAAAAATTTATAAGGAAGCACGATGGTTATAGTACGTTTCGCACCTAGTCCTACGGGATATTTGCATCTTGGTAATTTAAGAACAGCTTTACTTAATTGGTTGTGTGCACGTCAACAAAAAGGAAAATTTTACTTGCGCTTTGATGATACCGATATGCAGCGCAGTAAAAAGATTTTCGTTGATCAGATTATACGTGATTTTGAAATGTTGAATCTTACTCTTGATGGCATTTATAAACAATCTTGCCGTCAAGATAGATATGAAAAAACCTTTAATGAATTATTGGAAAAAAAATGTATTTATAGTTGCTACGAAACAGTTGAAGAGTTGGAAATTAAACGTAAGAAATTACATTTAAAAGGTTTACCACCCATATATGATAGGGCTTCTTTACACTTATCACAAGAAGAGAAAAATGCGTATGAAAATCAAGGTCGCAAACCATATTATCGTTTTTTATTACATTCCAATGATGTGCAATGGGATGATGGAATACGCGGATTGCAAAAAATTTCTTTGAAAACATTATCAGATCCCGTCATTCGTAGAGAAGATGGTAGTTTTCTTTATACATTCACAAGTGTAGTAGATGATGTAGATCTTGGTATTACGCATATAATAAGGGGCGAGGATCATGTTACTAACACAGCGGTCCAGATAGATATGTTCCATCGTATTAAAGGTGTTGCCCCTCATTTTTCACACCATAATTTACTTGTTTCCTCAACAGGAGAGGGTTTATCAAAAAGATTGTCTAGTCTTTCTATAAAAGAACTTTTGGAAAATAACTTTGAACCAGATACGTTAAGTAATTATGTGACTTATATAGGTAGCGCTCATGCTCCCGATCCTAAATTAACCTTGTCGGATATGGTAGATAATTTTAGTTTATCTCGTTATTCGCGTTCTTCGGCACATACAAATATTGAGAATATACGTAGTCTTAATGCCCAAAAAATTCAATTTCTTTCGGATGATGAGGTTGTGCTTCGTTTAAAACAAAACGGATATTTTTCAGAAGATGCTCTTGCTATCTGGCAAGTAGTAAAAGGTAATTGTATAGTTTTTAATGATATGTTTGATATGCTCAATATTATCAAGGGCACAATTGAAACTGTCATTGATGATTCTGATTACTGTCAAAAAGCAATTCAGGCTCTTCCCGAACAACCATGGGATACAAAGAGTTTTAAACAATGGACACATAATATATCTTCTCTAACGGGTTATAAGGGTAAAGCTTTATTCATGCCTTTACGACTGGCTCTAACAGGTAAAGAAAGTGGTCCAGAATTAAGTTCCATATTTCCTTTTATGGATAAAGCAATTATCATAGAACGATTGTCTGGCAAAAAAAATTAATATATGCAAGATTATCATAAACATTGCTTCTTATCCATATAGATTATGTATCAAAATGAAAGGGTAGGGCTGTTTACTATCTATTACTGTTGCATTTTGAGACAATCGGTATACATTTTACTCTAAAGGCTTTATTTTTTGGAATAAAATTGTTCAAAATAACTTTTTTACGCTTCGTATCTATTGGCACACTTATTGCTTTTTATACACCAAGCAAGCAAAAGGAGTACATTATGTTCAATTTTTCAATAAAAAATAAAATAACCCATAAAATACTGTTATTAGGTTGTACTTTGGGTGTTATCACAGTAAATAGCGCAAGCGCACAAACTGTCGGATATCCATATTATTACCAACAATCAAGTAATCAGGCATACCCTTCATACCCTTCATATCCTGCATATCCAAATACTTCTTACTATAATCAAGGATATTATCCTAACTATCAACAAAATGTAGTACAAGAAGTTACTATTGAAGAGGAAGAAGGAGATTCAACTTCATGTTATGGCTATGATATGGAAAATAGCAAAGTATATGAACCCGTAAAAACAATGTATGGAAATATAACATATACAGATACGGCCACCGCACAAGAAAGTTATGCTTATGATTTTTGCAATGGTAAAAATGGTAATGGTAGTGGCAATGGTGGTGGTAATGGTGGGTATGTTATGGATTTACGTCCAATGATTAATGAAGCTAATGAACAAAACGAAAACGTTCCTGGTTACGCAAATCTTCCCTTTAGTGATCCATACGCTTATCAACAAGGACAAAATTACCAAACTCAAGGTTACCAAAATCCTCAACAACAACAAAATTACCAAACTGAAGGTCACCAAAATCCTCAACAACAACAATATTATCAAGCATTAGAAGCTCAAAATAAGCAATTACGTGAATATTACCAAAGATTAATAGAAGAACGTCAGGCATATGTTAAAAATTTTCAAACACAAAATGCCGGAGCAAATGTAGGTGGAGGTGAAGAAGTAGTAGAGGAAGTAGAAGAGATTGTAGAAGAAATTAACATAGACGATATTGAATAACTAATAAAATGAATTATTGAATGGGAAACTCCCTTGCTTGAGAAATGGTGATGCATTAGCGTCACCATTTTTTTTTAGCTTGATAATCTGCTTGTTTAGCATCTACCCAAAGTTCTCCGAAAGAACCCATTTCCTTTTTCCAAAACGGTGCTGTGGTTTTTAAATGATCCATAATAAATTCCACCGCCTGAAAAGCTTCACGACGATGTGTGGCGATGCTCCCAACAAAAACAATTATGCCACCAGCCTCAACATACCCATATCTGTGTACAATACGACAATAATCTACAGAAAACCTATCCATCGCATTTTCAGTAATGGTTTCTATAGATTTTTGTGTCATTTTTTCATACTGTTCTATGTATATTTTTTCAACTTCCCCCTTTTCGTTATATCCTCTTGCTAGTCCCGTAAAGCTACTCACGGCACCATTTGCTGCATTATAACATTTTTCTATAAGTTGTTTTTGCTCAAAAACACCGTCAATACTGGTATTTCTAATAAAAATATCACGATTGTATTGTTGAGTCATTACCCACCCGTTATTGGAGGAAAAAAAGCTATTTCTTTTGCGTTTTTGATAGAGGTCTTTAGTGGTTTTAATTCATGTTCTATCGCCAAACAGACCTCAGATTCAGAAAAGGCACTTTTATAGGCACTATCCTTCTCACATAACCAATGTAAAGCATCATAACCAGTTTCAACTATTGTAGGAAAATCAATATCTTCCTCTGAAATATTTAGTTTTTGTCTAAAAGTGGCAAAATACTTTACTTTCATTGCTGCTAACCAATAATTTTATTGCTATTATTATATAAATAAATTACTGCGGAGTAAAATGTAAACACGGCGGATAACCATAATGCAATAATACCTAAATCATGACTATAGATAAAAAATGAATTTCCATAATCGCCTGAAATTAAAAAGAAAATAGCTATGAATTGCAAGGCCGTTTTATATTTAGCCGAGTAACTAACATTCAAAGCTAAATCAGATTCTGCCAAAACAGCACGAAAATTTGATATAATAATTTCTCGACATATAATAATACTGGCAGGGATTAATGAATAACCTACCACAATTCCATCACTGGCTAATAACAACAACATTGTACTGACCAGTAATTTATCGGCAATAGGATCAAGTATTTTCCCTAAATTGCTTTGCATAGACCATAATCTAGCAATATAACCATCCAAATAATCAGTTGCTGCAGCTATGGTAAAAAATAAAAGGTGTAGTGGTTCTAACGACGGATCATCAACAACAAAGAACAAAACAAGTATAAATATTAAAAAAATACGTAAATAAGTTATAGCATTGGGTATCGTAAAAACATCCATATATTACATTTATGCCTTTTTAATTTTATTTCTTTTTTTATTCTTTTATAAATTATAACACAAACTTAATTATTATGCCAATAAGCATATAGATTTTCTGCCATCTTTTTACTAATATTACGAACATTTTGTAATTCCTGTATGTTAGCTTGTTGTGCTTGTTTAATAGAACCAAAATATTCAATCAATGCCTTTTGTCTTTTCTTACCTATGCCCTCTAAAGAATCTAAACTTGAATCATACAGCGATTTTTTTCGTCTTACTCTATGTGAATGAACTGCAAATCTATGGGATTCATCTCTTAATATTTGTAAGAAGTACAGAGTTACATTGTTTTTAGATAAGTTTAATGTTGGCAAGTTTTTTATATGGATTTTCTCTTCTCCAGCATTTCTATTTACCCCTTTTGAAATAGCCATAACAAGTTTGATTTTAATATCAAGTTTTTCAAGAATATCATGTACTGCATTTAATTGTCCTTGTCCACCATCTATAATAATAACATCGGGATGCATACAATGCTGTGCATCTATTTTACCAAAGCGCCTTTGAAAAACTTCTTGCATCATCGCATAATCATCTCCTCCATGTTTATCAATTTGCATACGCATATTATATTTTCTGTACATGCTTTTTTTAAATCCTTCATTATCGGCAACAACCATCGCACCGACAGCAAATTGTCCTTGTATATGGCTATTGTCGTAGATTTCAATATGTCTAGGAGGATCTTGCAAATTAAATGTTTCACAAAAATGATTAAATTGGTATTGCCATTTACTTTTTTCCATATTATGGCGTATTAAAGCACTATCAGCATTTTGAAGTGCCAAATCAACAAGTTGTTTTTTTTCACCTTTTTGAGGCACTAAAATGTTTATTTTATGTTTGTGTTTTTTATTTAATGCTTCTTGTAGTAAAATTCGCTCTGAGATCTCATGGGATAGAATAACATTTTTAGGGCAGGGGTTGTCGTTATAAAATTGCGCTATATAATTGTATAAATAAGTTTGAATTTGTTGGTCCTTTTCATATTGAAAAAAAAGTGATTTGTTACCCCAATTTTGGAACGAGCGAAAAAAGAAAATTTGCAAACAGGCTTGCCCGTTTTTTGTAACGAGTGCAAAAATATCGGCCTCTGGAAATTTTTTGGGATAAAAGCCTTTATGGCTAAATATGGTATGTAAGGCATTAATTTGATCACGGTATGAAGCGGCTTTTTCATACAATTGTGCTGTGCTTGCTTCATGCATTTTTTTTCTTAAAGAATTAAGAGAATCAGCGTTTTTACCGCGTAAAAAATCTCGTGATGCTATAACGTTATCATTATACTCTTCTTGTGAAATTTCTTGTGTACAAGGTGCACTGCATTTTTTTAATTGATACAGAAGACATGGTCTTGTTCTATTTTTAAAAATTATATCACTACACGTACGTAATCGAAAACTTTTTTGTAATATTTCGATTGTTTGATTTACAGCTAATGCAGAGGCAAAAGGACCAAAATACATGACATCGTCTTTTTTTTTACCCCTATATTTCATAAGGCGCGGAAAATCTGTTTTTGTAAGCAAAATATAAGGAAAAGACTTATCATCCTGCATTAATATATTATATGCGGGTTTTAGTTTTTTTATTAGCGTTGTCTCTAATAGTAAAGCATCTACTTCCGTTTCTGTTTCAATAAACTCCAAAAAGCGAGTAAGCGAAATCATCCGTTTTAGGCGATAAGGATGCCCTGTAATACGCGTATAGCTGGCCACCCGTTTTTTTAAATTTTTTGCTTTTCCTACATATAATACCTTTTTATTAGCATCAAGCATTCTATAAACACCGGGTCTATTGCTTAAATGTAAAAGATGATTTTTAATGACAATACGCCCCTCCTGAGCCACATCATGTGTTATTTCATCTTCAGAGAGAAAAATATTTTGCATATTATGCATACAGACCAAATTTTTTATATATTGTTTCAATAAGAACTTTTATGCTCTACAAAACCATCGTTCAAGCGATTCGTATCGCGTGATTTCTCAATGATAATACCAGCTGCGTGTGCATTATGTATCGCATCTGGCTTGTTAATACGTAAAAAAACATGTGAAATTTGATTGTTTTTAAAAAAATATGATAAAAGTGCTTCAGCAAGATTTTCTAATAGTAACCAATGCTTTTTATGTATTATCATTTCAATATTTCGGGCAATTTCGGCATAGTCAATAGTTTCATCTAAATCAATATGTTCTAAAGGAATATGCGAAAAGTACAATTTGGTATCAATAATTATTTTCTGTTTTACTTTTTTTTCGTTATCGTAAACACCAATAAAGGCATTAACCGTAAGGTTATCAATAAAAATACACGTTTTATTTAACATTTCTTATAACTTGAATTAGTATCTTTTTGTGTTATAAATTACTTAACTTGCCATTGGCTGTATAATAGTTCTTAACATTGCATGCAAACCGTTTATATGCTATACGGAAATATATGGATATTCGTCTAATTAAATCGCGTTTCCTACTTCAAGGGTACCAATTTTTTCAACTTCGTTACCTTTTTATATCAATATTACTCTTATTGCAATTGTTGTTAGTAGCGACACGTGTCAATGCTAGTGATGTGTTTTCTATTTATAATATTCATATTAAAACAACAGGTAAAAATGCAGTTTTGGCAAAAGAGAAAGCCCATGAAGAAGCACAAAGAAAAGCCTTAGAACGTTTGTACATACGTATTGTGCCATACGCATATTTAGAGAATATTCCCGAAATTGATATTGCTATTTTACCTAATCTTATAAAGAATTTTTCGGTGGAAAATGAAATATTTAGCTCTGTAAATTATAAAGCAGATTTTGTTATTCATTTTAATCAAGAAATTGTTGAGGATTTTCTGCGTCAATCCAACATCCCCTATAAAGTAGTTCAAAGTTCTACGAGTATTTTGCTACCAGTTTATCTTAATTCTAATAAAGAAGTTAATTTTTCTGTACAAAACAACTGGTTCGTAACATGGGAGAATATTGTGAAAGAGGCAAAACTTGTTCCTTTGCGTATACCTTCAACAAAAGATATACAAGCCAATCTGCCACTACTACAAAAAGGCGTTTCTATCGATTCTTTAACTTTAAATAAATTACAGCAATATTATAAAAACGATAACATCATTGTAGTATTAATGGATCTACAAGACGATAATAATACATTGTTTACTATTCATATGATTGGCCATAATGCAACAGGTGAGATTAACTACTCACGTAGCTTTACAATTACCCCCGACATGGATGTAGAAAGTACTTTACTGCATGCTTCACGCATTTTCTTAAAAGTATTAGAATATCGTTGGCAGAAACTTAATTTACAAAATGATGAAAACACTATTGTACAGGATTTAGAACAGACACCTAATAAAGCCACCTCCAACCAAAAGAGTTTTAATAGAAAAAATGTCTTTGAAATTATAGTTAAATTTTCTAATTATAGAAGATGGTTGAAAATACGCGATATCCTTATACAAAATTTTGGTGAAGAAAACTTTGATATAAAAGCATTGAGTGCAAAAAATACACATATTCAAATAAAAACCGATTTAACTTTGCAGAATTTAATTAAGCATCTTTCAGCTCTCAATTTATACGCAAAGAAAAACGAAGGTTTTTTGGTTATTGACTAATGTTTAATGTGCCGCAATAGATGTAAAGAAAATTTTATGCTCAATATCTCAAATATTCTGACATTATCACGTATTGTTTTTACGCCTTTGGTTATGTATTTTGTGTATGTTGAATATTATAGTTTTGCTTTGTATAGTTTTATTATTATTAGTCTTACAGATGCATTTGATGGTCATATTGCACGAAGATATAATCAGGTAACAATGTTAGGTGAATATCTTGATCCGATAGCAGATAAATTCATGATTCTAGGAATTTGCATTGTTTTAGTACATAATCAACTATTACCTCTGTGGTTTGTTGCCCTTATAGCCATACGAGAACTGGTAATACTATTGGGGGTAGTATGTGTAAATGTTTTAAAGTATAAAATAAAAATAAAAGTAATTATTACTTCAAAAATTAATACAGTTCTTCTAATCACACTTATTACTTTTATCCTTTATAATAATATAGCAAACAGTAATATTAATCATTACTCAAACTATATTGATGGCCTTATATATTCAAGTGTTATTATGACGATGCTATCAGGTGCAACATATTTTTATAATTTTATCAGAAAGTTATCTTATAGTGGAAAATAATAAAAAAAATATAGTAGAAATTAAAGAAATACTCTTTTGGGCAGGTGTTTTTATAACGTTTATTGTTGTATTTATATTATTTATAGATCCAATAAAACCATTTGTATATGGGTTAATACTTGCCTATATTTTTATTCCTTTGTTCGAAAAAATGCAACGTTTTGGATTTTCCAAAGTAGGGGCCTTAGCAGTATTTGTAACAATAATTTTATCATTGCTATTGTTTGCATTATTGTTCTTTTTACCGTATCTTGTAGAAGAATTAAAAAGATTTATTTTCTCATTACCTAGTATACTCAATAACGCCATTGAGATAATTGCATCTATATTTGATGCATTAAATATTGAGAGGTACAATACAGCCGATGAAATTAAAGCATTGTCCGCACATATTGCTGGTAAGAATTCTGCTATATTATCCAGTGTTTTAAAATCAGTATTTTTTACACAAGACAGCATATTAAGTTTAATAACTTACGTTATTCTTTGCCCTATTATTGCAGTTTATATCCTCTATGGCTATAAAAGCATGGTACATAATTGTTTGCTGATTGTCCCCACATATCGTCGTGAGTTTATTACAAAATTATTACTGGAAATAAACCAAAAAATATATACTTTCCTTGGTGCACAATTACTAATTGCCGTGATCATGATGCTATTCTACATTGCGGTATTGTCACTTGTTGAACTCAATAATGCTATAATTATAGCACTTATATCAGGAGCGCTTATATTTATTCCTTATTTAGGTTTTATTTTGGGGTTATTATTGTCATTAAGTTTTGCTATAATACAATTTTGGCAAGAACCTTATATAATTTTACTAATCTTTGTGTTATTTTTAATCGGACAATTTGTTGAAGCCAATATACTCACTCCTAAGATTATGTCTAAAAAACTTGCATTACCACCCTTATATATTTTATTTCTTATCGTGTTTTTTACTTCTATATGGGGTGTGATGGGAGCTATAATAGCTATTCCTTTAGGGGCTGTTCTTGACGTCATACTTAGACATTTGCTGAAATATTACCAAGCCAGTGATTTTTATAATAAACACTTTTTTTTATCTACAGATAAAAAATAGTTAGATAAACATAGGTGTTTTACTATGAAAACACAGCTACTACTCAATCTAGAAATCGATATTGCATATAAATCTGAAAATTATATTATCGGAAAACCAAACAAGGACGCTTTTGATTATATAATTCAAAAAAATGCCCAATGGGAAGGTAATTGCTGCTTATTAACAGGAGACAAAGGATCAGGTAAATCATTTTTAGCACGTCTATGGAAAGAGAAATCGCACGCACAAGAAATAAATGCAATTGAATTACATATAGACGCTTGTGATCTCAAACGAAATATTCTTATAGAAGATCTAACTTATGACACATCGGAAGCAGATTTATTTCACATTCTGAATTTTACCAAGCAAAATAGTAAAAATATTCTACTCACTAGTGCCGATATGGGGATAATAAATCGTTTTTCTCTAAAAGATTTAACCTCACGTTTACGTCAATCCAAACATGTTACACTAGAGCATCCAGATGATAAGTTACTCATTCAATTATTTTCAAAAGCTTTTGTCAATCACCAAGTAAATATTGACATAGAACCTATTAAATATTTACTGACTAAAATTGAAAGAAATTATCATAATATAGAGAAGATAGTAACATATATAAATGAAACCTCGCTAAGAGAAAAACGTACAATTACAAAAAAATTTATTTCTGCTCAGCTTGATTATATAATTAACAATCTTGATGCAAATTAATAACGAATAAAAAAATTACAATTTCTTTATTTCTTTTTTTAAAATTTCTATACGGTTTTCTGGGGAAGGGTGCGTTGATAAGAATTCTGGTAACCTGCTTTTAGAAACACGACCCATATTACGCCATAAATTAATGGCCTCATACGTATTGTATCCAGCATTATGCATATACTTCAAACCAATTACATCAGCCTCTAATTCCTGTTTACGTGAAAATGGAAGTAGCAATCCTAAATTTAAACCTACTCCAACCTGTTCGACTGTCTGCTGTTTTACGCCAAAAGCTGAAAGTAGAACTAACGAAAGATTCGACGCTGTCGATTGACTTACTCTTTCATTAACATGCTTACCTGTAATATGTCCTATTTCATGCCCAATGACAGCTGCAAGCTGGGCATCATTTTTAGCGGCTTTAAATAAACCATCAAATATAGCAACCTTACCTCCTGGCAAAACAAATGCATTTACATTTTCCCCTGCAAAAACCGTAAACTCCCAGTTAGTTTGTATATCTGAAACTGCGGCTATCCTTTTTCCGACACGTCCTACACTTGCAATATTTCTCTTATTTTTAGATTTTTTGTATTTCCTATTTATTTGCTTCCAATCTTGTAAAGCCAGTTTTGTAAGCTGTTTATCTGAAACAAAGCTTAACTGTTTTCTACCTGTGTGCGTATTTTTAGTACAACCTTGTAGAGGTGCTGCACTTACTAACGATAAAGCGGCAACAGATTTTAAAACATCTCGGCGCGAATAACATAGATTACACATTATCTTAATTATCTCCACAATCAGTCTAGTTATAGGGCTAAACTACAACTTTCAATTTATCAATTGTAATAGCATATAATTTTAAAATATCAAAATATTTAAACACATCATATAAAAACACACCATATAAACTAGTATCAATACAGCGTAACCACACGGCATAACCACAAGGATGAAACTAAATCATGGTAAATAGTTTCCATAATATCAATTATGCGAATCAATGCAAACACTTCACTAATATTTATGAGGTGTTTGCGTTGTAATCTTTGCAAAGAAAAAGAGGTACTAAATACATTATGTAAAAAAGACGAGGCAAAAAATAAAGTAAAAGCAAGTTACACTTTGAGTAGAACTAGCACTGCCATTAGATATTGTATTTAGCACCTCTTTTTCCAGCACATTATCAATTACTTTTAAATTGGCAATGTACCTACATCTCATTAGCAATGAATTTTACAAAAATTAAAAAACAAGATAATCAATCACAAGTCCCTACTCTTTTAAAACCTGTATTATCTTTTATAATATTCCTTCATTAGCGCGCTATTTCTTAGCTTTTTTTTCTTTATTTTTTGAAGGTGTTTTTGCTTTTTTTGTAAGTTTTTCTGGCTCTAATTCATCTTCTGCAGTAATTGTCTTATATATCTCTTGTAATTCTGCAACGGTAACACTTTTTTCTGTTATGTTTGCGACTTCAACAATATAATCAACTGTTTTTTGCTCCAATATTGGGGCGGATATTTGACCTTGTATAGTTGGATTTTTTTGAATTAATTCAACAAATTGCTGTTCTTGACCAGGGTATTGCGAAGCCTGACGCCTGACTTCATCTTGTAATTCTTTATCAGATACAGAAATATTGGCCTTTCTCGCTATTTGGGATAAAACTATACCCAAACGAACGCGACGTTTTGCCAAATCACCATAGTTTTTTTCTATATCCTCAATGCTTATATCTTTAGGAGTTTCTTGCTCTTTATCATCTGCGTCAGATTTGTTATTTTGTCTTTGCATTTCATTTTTAATAGCAAGTAATTCATCATTATACAGAGATTCTGGTAAATCAAATTGATATTTACTATCTAAGGCATCCAATACGTATCTCTTGACTACAGTATCAGCAAGTCTACCATGTTCACGTTTAAGTTGTTCTTCAATAGCTTCTTTTAATTTATTAAGATTCTCTAATCCTAAAGACTCTGCTAATTTATCATCTATTTCTGTTTTTGCAGGTTTCCCAACCTCAATGATATTAACATCAAATCTAGCTTCCTTACCAGCTAAGCTTTTTTGTCCATAATCGTCAGGAAAAGTAACATGCACTTGACAGTTTTCACCTTGTTTTTTACCAATAAGCTGTTCTTCAAAGCCTGGAATATACATTCCACTACCAATTTCTAATTTTGCTCCGTTAGCCGTTCCACCTTCAAAAGCCTTTTCACCGATATAGCCGACAAAATCCATTGTAACTTCATCACCTTTTTGAGCGTTTGTTTTTTTGGGTGTGTAAGATTTATGTTTCTCAGCAATATCTTTAATAGATTCCTCTATTTCTGTTTTTTGAATATTAACAATGAGTTTTTCTATACTCAATGTATCTAATCCCTCAATTTCTAATTGTGGAATAATTTCGTACTTAACTTCATAGACTAGATCTTGCTTAAGGTTAACAATATCATTAGCTATTTGTTCGTCTTCAGGAAAAATGATTTGCGGTTGTTTAGCAGGGATTTCATTTCTTTGTTCTGTAGTGGATTGTATAGTCTCTTTGACTTCTTTATCTATTATTTCAGCAGTAATATTTTTTCCGTATATACTTTTTAAGTGCTGTATAGGCACTTTACCTACACGAAACCCTTTTACATGAGCAGTTTTTTGTATTTCAATTAAACGATTTTCTAATTTTTCAGCTAATTCACTGCTCAAATGTGTAATTTTAAGATGTCTATTTAGACCCGTAATGTTTAATTCCTCTATATTCATTCTTATTCCATTTGTTTTTACGTTTACGTGTAAATGTTTTACCGTGCTTGCGTTTTCTTAATACGTGGTGCGGGTGGAGGGACTCGAACCCCCACGGCTTGCACCACCAGAACCTAAATCTGGCGCGTCTACCAGTTCCGCCACACCCGCTTTTATAATGTTTATGTCATAAATAGAAAGCTGTACTATCTCATAATGCGTTTTTATATCATGTGCAATCTATTTTTACTATAATCATCTCACTATATCATGGTAATTTATGTTATCAAAAACACAAAACAGATTTATTTAGTATTAAAGCCAATAACAGGTTCCATAGATTCGAGTATTTCATCTGCAAGATGGCAGCGAATATTGTGCTTTCCATTTAAGGAACGTATAGGCGGGACTTCTTTTTCGCATAAATTATTAAGCACGTGTTTTTTTCTATGGCAACGCGTTTGAAAAGGACAACCCGATGGAGGATCTATAGCAGAAGGAATATCATTTTCTAAAACAATATGACGCTTTTTTACAGACGTATCGGCTATAGGAACTGCCGACAATAAAGCTTCCGTATAAGGGTGGTATGGAGGAGAGAAAACCTGCTCTGCAGTTCCCTGCTCTACTACATATCCTAAATACATCACCACAATTTTATCTGACAAATATTTTACAATTGATAAGTCATGGCTAATAAATATCATTGTCGTACGGTACGTATTTTGTATATTAATAAGCAATTCCGTTATAGCAGCTTGTACAGAAACATCTAAGGCCGAAACAGGCTCATCAGCTACAAGAATTTTAGGTTGTGCGGCAAAGGCTCGCGCTATACCAATACGTTGTTTTTGTCCACCTGAGAGTTGACGTGGCATACGATTTTCAAAATCCGATGGTAATTTTACGAGATCCAACAATTCAAACATGTGTGCGCGTCTATCTTTATGCGTATTTCCCACGTTGAATTTTTCAAGAGTTCTAATAATTTGTGAACCAACTGTATGACTAGGATTAAGAGTATCAAAAGGATTTTGAAAAATCATTTGTATTGCTTTTATTGTTTCTGTATCACGTAAAGAAACGGGTATGTTAGCAATTTCTTGTCCATTAAAATGAATTGATCCATGAGTAGGCTGCTCTAAGCCTAACAGCATTTTTGCCAATGTCGATTTACCACATCCTGACTCACCAACTATCGCCACTGTTTCTGCTTCTCTGACATCAAATGATATATCTTCATTAGCTTTAATTGTTTTTGTCTTTTTACTACCCAAAATATCGCTATTGACTACATGGTAGTATTTTTTAAGATTGCTTAAGTTAAGTATGACGTTACCAATTTCTACGCCTTCATCTTTTTTATTTAAGGAGGTTTCTTCACTCCAATCAATTTCTTTAACACGTGTGCAATGAGTCATATGACCTTCGCCTAAATCTATCATCGCCATTTCTTTATCACATGTTCCTTGAACATAATATGTGCATCTATTACTGAACGCACACCCCTGCGGTCTTTCGTTAGGTAATGGGAGTTGTCCAGGTATCGACACTAATTGTCTTTTGTTTTTATTAAAACTAGGCAATGGAAGAGAATTAAATAAGCCTCGAGTATAAGGATGACGCATAGAATTAAAAATCTGTCTTACACTTCCTTGCTCTATGACACGACTTGAATACATGACACTTATTTTCTGACAAATTTCTAAAACAAGGCCGAGATTATGAGAAATAAATAAAATTGAATTACCAAATTTTTTACTAAGCTCTTTAACTAATTGAATAACCCCCGCTTCAACAGTAACATCAAGTGATGTTGTAGGTTCATCCATGATCAACAAATCAGGATTACCAAGTAAAGCCATAGCGATACCAATACGTTGCTGTTGCCCCCCTGACAATTGGTGCGGATATGTATGCATTATACGTTTAGGGTCGGGTAATTTTACAGAAACAAGCATATCTAGCACCCTTAAATAGGCATCTTGTTTAGTTATACCCACTTCGTGTAAACGTAAAACTTCTGTAAGTTGTTCACCAACACGCATGGTTGGATTAAGGCTTGCCATAGGTTCTTGATAAATCATAGCAATTTCAGAACCACGGATTTTACGTAATTCATGTAAACTGAGTGTATTAAGATTCTTGCCTTTAAATTTTATAGTACCACTTTTTATATATCCATTCTTCCCTAGATATTGCATAATGGCTAGAGCGACTGTAGACTTACCACAACCAGATTCGCCCACCAAACCAAGTACTTCGCCGGGCATAATCTTGCAAGAAAAATCAATAACAGCTGGGATCTCTTGTTTCTGTGTATCAAAAGATATATAAAGATTTTCTATTTCTAGTAACGGCTCTGTCATTTTAATCCTTTAAAGATTGCTCCCGAAGCACATCTGCGAGTAGATTAAAACCTAGAATAAGGCTGCTCAATGCTAATGTGGCTGGAAGAACCATCGTCGGAACAATTCGAATATATTTACGTGTTTGATTAATCATTGATCCCCAATCTGAAGATTCGGGGGACAAACCTAATCCAAAAAAACCTAAAGTGCCAAGCAAAATTGTTGTGTATCCAATGCGTAAACACATATCTACAACCAAAGGTCCCCTTATATTAGGTAACATTTCCCAAAGCATTATATACCATACCCCCTCCCCGCGCGTTTGTGCAGCTGTTATATAATCACGTGTTTTAATATCCATTGCCAATCCACGGACAATACGAAATATGCCAGGAGAGCTTGCAAATATTACAGCTGCAAAAATATTTAATTCATTGGGTTCAAGAGAAAGTAAATGGAATGGATCGGCATTAAATACCAGACTAGCATACAGCCATACACCCACTAACAGGGTTGCTGATAATTGCATGCTTAATAAAACAGGACGTTCCCTGTAACGTGAACACAATACAAGAAAAAGGAATATAATAGGAAACAAGAAAAATAAGCCAGCCATACCTACAGGAACAAAAGTCTCGCGTATGCCTGGTGTAACCAGAAGATAGAAAAGTAAAATAACAGGAAATGCCAAAATTAAATTAGCAATAAACGATAGAATAGCGTCGATTCTTTTTCCATAATAACCAGCAGGTAATCCCAGCGTAACACCTACCAAAAAGGCTATTAAAGTGGCTGCAGGTGCAATAGTAAGAACGGTTTGTGAACCGTGTATCATACGTGAAAAAAGGTCTCTACCTAAATTATCTCCTCCTAACAAAAACGTTACCCCTGTTTCAACATCAAAAGCCCCTACTTTACTGCGTTTTAACTGATAAAATTGTTGTAAAGGATCATATGGTGCAATTTGATCCGCAAATATAGCGCATAAAAACCAGAATAAAACGATACATAAACCAATCACTCCTGTAAATGAATTATAAATTTTACCATATAAGCCAAGTCTTTTTCTTACTATATAACTACTTACCATTATCACAAAAATGCAGAGCCAGACGAGCCATAATCGCATGATAATTTCTATAAATACCTGATGTGCCTCTATATATTGCATGCTGATTAATTGACCCTAATCCGTGGATTTAAAAACACATACCCTATATCGGATATCAATTGAGTGACGACAACGATAAAAACAGATACCAACGAGCAAGATAAAAGTAAATCTATATCATTATTCTCCGCAGCTTCTATTAAAACCCAGCCAAAACCCTTATAATTAAAAAGTTTTTCAACAATAACAACGCCCGTTAACAACCAAGGAAACTGGAGAATAATTACAGTAAATGGGGCAATTAATGCATTACGCAAAGCGTGTTTACATACGATATAATGAAAACTCAATCCTTTTAAATGTGCTGTGCGTATATATTGAGAAGTCATTACTTCTGTCATGGAAGCACGTGTCATGCGTGCTATATAACCGACGCCATAAATGGCCATCGTCATAACTGGCAAAGTAAAATTGATAAAAGTTACATCTCCTGCTTTGGCGATACCCTTTAGCCATCCTAACCAACTAGAAAAAATCACTGTAAAAATAATACCGCTAACATATTCGGGGGTAGCCGTAGAAACAATCGATACAACGGATAACCCTCTATCAACTTTAGATCCTTCTCTCATACCCGCTAGAATGCCTATTAATAAAGCACTGGGCACCATTACAATCATGACCCAAAAAGCCAGTATACCTGTATATTGAAGCCTTTGGGGCATTATATTATTTACAGGTTTACGAAAGCGTGTTGAATAGCCTAAATCTCCTTTACTTAAATTGAGTAACCATTCACCATAACGTTCTATAATGGGACGTCTATAGCCATTTTTTTCAAGCCATGTTTGAACTTCAACTTCTGTGATACGGTTATTACTTTGTTCTTTAGCTAATTTTCGTAAATTAGGCTCCATATTAACAAGATAAAAAACAATGAAGGTCAATACCATCATTGTCATAAGCATGATGAATAACCTTTTAATGATAAAAATGAACATTATTTTTATCCTTTTAAAAATAAATTCAACATACAAAAATTTTAGTTATATTCTCACTTTGGAATAATATTTTGGCCTGTTTTTTTCCAATCTATTGCAAAGCGTTCTATACCTAAATCTGTCAAAGGATGTTGTATCATCGCATGCATAATAGCAGGCGGGATGGTTGCTACATCTGCTCCCAATTCTGCAGCTTCTGCAACATGATTCACCGTACGCACAGAGGCAACAAGAACCTGTGTATCATACTCATAATTATCATATATACTAATAATTGAAGCGATAAGATCCATACCACACGCCCCCATATCATCAATTCTTCCTATAAATGGAGAAACATATCTTGCTCCTGCTTTAGCAGCTAATAAGGCTTGCGTTGCATTAAAAATAAGTGTCATATTAACGTCAATACCTTTGTTTGAAAGCTCTTTACAAGTCGCTAAACCATCCATAGTTGTTGGAAGTTTTATAGTAATTTGAGGAGATATATCGGCAAGATAATAAGCTTCCTCAAGCATGCCCTCTTTTGTTGTTGCCGATACTTCTGCACTAATAGAGCCGTTCACTAATTGACATATCTCCTTTAAGATATCTGTAAAAGGTCTCGCTGCTTTATGTATTAAGGTTGGATTTGTAGTAACACCGTCTATAATACCTATAGACGCGAAGTAACGAATATCTTCAACTTCTGCTGTATCAAGAAAAATTTTCATTGTATCATTACCCCTGTCTACATTTTTGACGTAGCAGATGCCTAACTCTGCCGACTATTTCTGATTATCGTCTTTATTCATAAGCGAATAGCAATATAAAATCAACAGCAGATTAAACTATTTATACAATATCTTATGCAAATGCCATTAATATGTTCTTTACCATAATACTTTATTACTTAATACAATGTTATTATTAAGTAAAGTATACTAATGTATAGATGTAAGTTGTATTATTTTTTACCCGTGCTGGGATTGCTTTTATTATATCCCCTAGACAATGTATTTGCTGAAGATGCAATCTTTCGTAAAACGGCAAAAGTTGATGTATCCAGAGTGCAGTTAAATGCAACTTTGCGAGCTATTGATAAAAACATCAAACAAAAGAAATATACTGAAGCACTTGCACAATTAAACAGTAGTATACATGATGATGCATTAAATACACAATTATTATCCAATTTATTCTACAAACGTGCCACTATTTTTGAAAAAATAAAACGTTTTGATGAGGCTGTTGCGGATTACACAAAGATATTATGGCTCGCTCAACCTCGCAAAGAAAAAAAAACACGTATTCTTCTTAAAAGAGCACGTCTATTAATACAAAGTAATAACATCAAAGATGCTAAAGCTGACTTAGAAGAAGCGGCTACGTATGATTCTAAAAATGCTAATCTGCATTATCTCATAGCCACTATATTTACCCATGAAAATAAACATAAAAAAGCTATAAAGCATTATAAAATGGCCAATAATTATGGTTATAGGGATAAAGCGACTCTTAAAGTTGCCTTAACTAAAAATTTATACGCCATAGGTGAGTACGATCAAGCAGCAAATATAGCAACAGCACTAGGCAAGCAATACCCTTTCAATAGTGATGTAATAGCTTTGCAAGCAACCATAAACAGTCATAATAGAAATACGGTACATTATCAAAAACAAAGACCTAAAAAACTCATAAAAACAGCTTCTAATATTTCAAGTTTACTAGAAGAACCTCAATTATTACTTCCTGTAGATAAATTAACATATAATTCAATCAATAAAAGAAAATCCTCACCTTACACCTCGCAGGATCAAACGCTTAATGAAATTGCTTTAGATAATAACAACGTATTTGATAGTGACATTACAACAGCCAGCGTATCAAATTCCTCTTCACCTTCTTCTTTTACTTGGCAAACACAAGCGCATCGTACAAAAAAAAATCAAGTCCAAAAAGTAAAATTAAATAATACAAATTTTTATACTAAAAAAACTACTCATAAAGTTAAATTTCAGCATGAAGATACATCTATAGCAAGCAAAGCGTATGAAATGTTACAGAATAATACAGGGCAAATAAATACAGGGCAAATAAATACAGCACCTTTTATTGAAAATATTACACCAAAAAATCCTGTGCAATCTTTTCAAAAAGATACATCACTACATTTGCGTAATGGACAAGGACAAGAAGTAAGAATATATCCTCTGCAAGCACAACCTAACCAGAATACATTATCAAACACGCAAAATAATGTAAAAAATTCAACCTATAATACTACACAGGAAAAAGGATATAATCCATCACAATGGCATACACAAAAATATAGTTTAGATTACGGACAAAATAAACAATCTATATCCCTCGGACGCAGCGAAAGCAAAGAGCAAATTCTAAATGACAACGCCTTAACACCCAAATTTCAATATAATAATGCATCCAATAAAAATGGTATGCGGGTTCAATTAGGAGTTTTTCGTTCAAAGGAAAATGCAGTCAAAATGTGGAGTCATGTTTATAAAAATAATGCATCTACATTAAATAATAAAAGGGCCTACATTGTGGTTAAAAACAACCCAAATCTAGGTTTACGATATTATTTGCAAGTTGGAGAATACAACAGCAGAAAAGATGCGCGCTACGATTGCCACCTTTTAAGGCAAAATAAATTTGAATGTTTAGAAATATAACTAAGTATAAAACTACTTATTATAAGAAAAAATATATGGATAAAGAATTTTCTGTGTAAACTTTAATCACAGTAAATACAATAGGTTAAGGCGGTCGTAGGGAGGCGATGAAACGAGGAGGCCAACTCACCACATCCCTTGCGACCATCTCCTATACTAGTATATGCGGCGGAACTAGCATTGGAGAGCTCTTCTTAACATCTTGTATTATAACACAAAATGTATATCCGAATTAAAATTTTTAATTATATAGTTAATAAAAGTAAGTTATTATTATACTACCAGTAATGTCAAGAAAAATTATAAATATTTGTTTAAATTAGTAAAATCATTACACTGAATATATTTATAATTCTATATAATATTTAAGCAAATATACAATCTAAAAATTTTTTATTTAACAATAATTTGTATCTAAATAGTTTTCTAACCACTTTATATTATAATTACCCTCTAAAATATCCTTATTCGTTACAAGATTCTTAAATAACGGTATAGTCGTATGAATACCTTCTATAATAAACTCATCTAAAACGCGTTGCAATCTTTTTAAGCAGCTTGCTCTATCATTTGCATAAACAATAAGTTTACCAAGCATGCTATCATAATATTGAGGAACCTTATAGCCTGTATAAACTGCTGAATCCACCCTCACCCCAGGTCCGCTAGGCGCATGGTAATACTCAATGGTACCAGGGCAAGGAATAAAACTCCGATGATCTTCAGCATTGATGCGGCATTCAATAGCATGACCAGAAAAATTAATATCTTTCTGTTTTACGGCTAAACTTTCTCCCATTGCTGTTTTTATTTGCATTTCCACTAAATCTAAGCCCGTGATTAACTCTGTCACAGGGTGTTCGACTTGAAGACGTGTATTCATTTCAATAAAATAAAATTCTCCATCTTGGTAAAGATATTCAATTGTTCCCGCATTTTTATAACCAATTTCTCTGATGGCTTTTGCAGAGATTTCACCAATAGATTTTCTTAATTTACTATCTAAAGCTGGCGATAAGGCCTCTTCAAGTACCTTCTGATGCCTTCTCTGTAAAGAACATTCTCTTTCTCCCAAATGAATAGCATTTCCATGAGCATCACCAAATACCTGGATTTCAATATGACGAGGATTATCTAAAAATTTTTCCATATAGACATCATCATCGCCAAATCCAGCTTTGGCTTCTGTTTTTGCAGAATAATAAGCTTCACGTAATTCTTCTTTAGTGCGTGCAACCTTCATCCCTCTTCCACCACCACCAGCTTTGGCCTTGATTATAATGGGATAACCTATATCATCAGCTATTTTAATAGCTTCATCTATTGTATCTACACTTCCCTTGCTTCCTGGTGTAACGGGCAAACCAAATTTTTTTGCTGTCTTTTTTGCCTCAATCTTATCACCCATTTGCCTAATTTGTTTTGCATCAGGGCCAATAAAACCTATATTATGCTGTTGTAATATCTCACAAAAATCAGCGTTTTCTGACATAAAACCATAACCAGGATGAACCGCATCTGCTCCAGTAATTTCACAGGCAGCAATAAGGGCTGGTATATTAAGATAACTCAAATGTGAAGATGGTGGACCAATACAAACAGATTCATCGGCCATTTGAACATGCATGGCATTTTCATCGGCTGTTGAATGCACAGCAACAGTTTTAATACCTAAATCATGACAAGCACGAATGATGCGAACAGCTATTTCACCACGGTTGGCAATTAAAATTTTGTCAAACATAATTACTCAATAATAGCTAATTTCTCGTTATATTCAATAGGTTGTTCATTAACAACAAGTATAGCTTTAATGATGCCATCTTTATGGGCTGCTATATGATTCATAGTCTTCATGGCTTCAACAATAACAATTGTTTGTCCTTTAGTAACTGCCATGCCCACTTGTACGAATTCTTTACTATCTGGTGAAGGGGCGAGATAAACAGTGCCGACCATAGGTGAGTGTAAAATATCCGCCGCAACAAAATTACTTGCTTCATCATTTTTTGTCTTTTGCGATGATGTTTCTAAAACAGGTTCGATCGTGTCGGCTGTGTTTTTTCCGCTATTGTTAACAGATGTATTTGCTGGCACATAAGTAGTATAATTTTCTGTTGCTTTTACCTTACGATTGATTTTTATAGAGAAATTTTTTGTTTTAACCTCTATATCGGCAAAATCGTTTTTACTAAGTATATCAGCTAATTTTTCTACAAATTTTAGTTCCGTATTGGTATTTTTTTTACTAAAAAAAGACATGAATTAATTTTGAACCATTTTACTAATTAATTTATAATGTGATGTGGTTTATAGTTTTTATTTTTATTTTTTACAATAAGAAACATTCTATATAATATATAATTATTGTGATAAAACAATGTTTTTCTATTTTCTTAGCAAACCTTCTAAAAATGCAAGCGATAGCAAATATCCTTCGCTTCCAAAGCCACTTATAACACCAGTAGCAATTGGAGATACATAAGAATTTTTTCTAAATTCTTCACGTGCGTATATATTGGATATGTGGACTTCAATAATTGGCATAGAACACAATAATAAGGCATCACGTATACCTATAGATGTATGCGTAAAGGCTGCTGGATTAATAATAATTGCATCTGCTTTTTCAGAAGCTTCTTGAATTTTTGTAATTATATCAGCTTCGGAATTACTTTGGAAAAAAACAGAAGTAAAATTTTGTCTTTCACATAATTGACGACATTGTCTTTCAATTTCACAGAGAGATGATTGTCCATAAATCGCAGTTTCCCTAACCCCCAACATATTAAGATTGCAGCCATTAATAATATATATGTTCTTATTCATGAATTAACTCTATTAACTAACAATATACGCATCGCTTTTTTTTCATTTCTACAACATAATCTAGCATTCTTTCATCCGATACATAACCGCCAACGATTGTATCATCTATAAAAAAATACGGTGTTCCTTGTATCCCCATTTTCATAGCAATTTCGTAAGCAGTGTTAAGACTTTTTTTGACATCCTCATGTTTCATATCACGTTTTAATTGTTCAATATTCAGATTCTGTTGTAAAGCAATTTCAAAAACATTGTGTTCGTTTATACGTTGTGATGATTGCAATAATGCTTTATGAAAAGCACTATATTTGCCCTGTTTTTTTGAAGCTAATATTGCTTGGGCAGCAATCTTTGAACCCTCACCAAGTAAAGGTAATTCCCATACAACGATTTTAACATCTGTATGTTTTTTCAATATTTTGTCTATAGCACTGTGTGCACGCCTACAGTAACCACAATTGTAATCAATAAACTCTACAATTATATATTTAGCGTTCTTATCACCTAGAGTAGTTGCATAAGGTGAGTGGAACAGTGTCTTAATTAATTCAGCTATTTCATCTGTTTTTTTAGATTCTTGATTTGTTTTTTGCGATATCAATCTAAAAAAATTGGGTTCTTGCTTGGCAATATTTTTCAGCATATATCTTAACTTATCTTCGTTAAGCGATGAACTATATTCTGTTTGTTTATTATACCAATGATAATGTAAGGCAAAACTGATTATAATAAAAAAAACAAATAAAAGGTTGATATAATTTTGTTTATTATTCATTTGTCGTATATTCCGCTTGGGTTTTTGAAGTTTAGCGATATTGTAAGCTTTTTATGATATCATCTGCTTTAATCCACGTAGCCGTATTGTGTGGCAACAATTGAGAAGCTTTTTTTGCATGTATTAATGCCTCTTCTTTACGTTCAGTTTGTATTTTATAGTATGCTGTATATAGTTCGGCAAGTCCAATTTTATTTTGCCTTGCATAAGCCATAGAAAGAAGGGATAAAATTTCTGGATCAGAAACTTTCATGTTCAACACTTTATGTAATTGGTTTGTTGCAACCCTAAGGGCTTTGGGATCACCTATGTTTATCAAGGCTTTTGCATACATAACACGAATTAAAGGGGCCTGTGATTCTAATTTAATGGCTTTTTCGAAATAATGTAAAGATTTTTTAACTTCACTACTTTCTAAAAGAACTTGCCCATAAAATTCATATAAATAAGCATTGAGAGGATTATTTTTAATAAGTGCATCCATAATTAATTTAACTCTTTTATGTTGAGAATTTTTATATCTATAGATAGCTTCTGCAAATTTTTGAGCTTTTGGTGCAAAGCTCAAAAAGCGCTTATTAAACCATATATTCTCCTCACTAAGAAATCCTAATAACTTTGCTTGAACAAGTTCAAATTCAGCATATAATTGTTTGGGATCTTTTGTATCATAGTAATTGCTGGCACGTGCTTTTTTTTCTAAAAACCGTATCCGCGAGGAGTTACTTGGATGTGTACGGGCATAATTTCTTCCTGTACTAAGATGCCAATTTTTCTGATGTATTTTTTTTAGGACATTGATCAAACCTGTTGTTGAATTTTTTGTTTTTTCAAGTATTTGATGCGCTATTAGATCTGCAGAGCCTTCTTGATGCCGTCTATATGAAAAAAATCCTTCGCGATTTACAGCACTACCCAAGCTTATAACTCCTAACCCCGCCCCTGAAATAACGTCATTATTTCCTCCAGACAAACCAACGGCAAGCGCTGTACCAATGCCCAACAAAAACGTACTTATAAATCTTTTGTTTATATTTTCAATATGATCTTCTAATTGGATTAAGTGACCTGATTTTAAATGTCCTAATTCATGAGCTAACACGCCTATAATTTCATTGGGAGTGTCTACCTTCATTATAAGGCCAGTACTAAGAAATAACCCTTTGCGACTGACAAACGCATTTATTTCATCACCATTATAGATATAAATTTTATCTTTTTCAAAAGTAACTCCACTTGCCTCATAAAGTGGTTTTGAGATTTTAAAAATAAAAGCCTCTACTTGCGCATCGCGGATTATTTGCAATGCGTATGAAACCGAGCAAAAAGAACCATATATAACAACAAATAGCAAAGAGGTTAAAAAGAGAGTGGTTTTTCTTTTTAATACATGAACTATAGGCTTATAGGAGTATAAAACAGTGCTACACAATGGCAAACTCATAAGAACATAAAAATCTGAAATTCATCACTAGAATATGCTTTATAACATAAAGTTACAAGTTAATTTTCATAACTTCACATATAAGTTTATAAAAGGAATTGCAAAATAGTTAAAAATTTGTTAAAATATTAGCACTGTCATAATAATAGCGTGATTATGAATGCGTAAATTGCGAGTAAGAAAAAACAGCATTCTCCTTATGTTACATTGATTGTATTAGATAGCAATATGTCATGGATAACAATAACGGCATAATAATTGCTTTATTTCTAAATGTAGAAAAACGTATGTAACGTAGATTTAAAGCAATATATGATTTGGGTAGTTTACCATGTCTAACGAGTATATGTTTGCATAGTTTTGGTTATTGTAATGATATGAAGTAAAAGTAAAGTTGGTGAGGAGTAAAATGACTGGATTCTATGTTATAATGTTATGTGTTTTATGTGGTCTTGTTAGTGCTGGTATTGTTAAAAATACATACCAACTGATTACAGCCCAAGAGATTGATTTTAATTTGGAGTATGAAAAAGGTGTAAATTTTTGGACACGGTTATTAGTCTATGTATTTGCAGGTCCATTAATTATCATGAAAAATGCTATAGAATTGCGTCGCTCCTATAACGCAGCTAGTATATGGATGCTCTTATCTGCATTTATATTTCTAGGGTGGAGTTTTATAATTGGTTTAACTGTAATTGGCATTTTGCTTGCGACTTTTTAGTCAGCTCACCATGCAATCTCTTAAATATTGTACTGTGAATTGCATGATGGAGTATTAATCATTCAAAATTTCAGCGATGTAAGGTGCAAAATATGTAAAAACACCACTTGCACCTGCACGTTTACAAGCCATCAAACTTTCCATTACACTTGAGTGCATTTCTATACATCCGTTTTGTGCAGCATAATATAACATGCTATACTCGCCAGAAACTTGATATGCAAAAACAGGACGTTTAAAAGTTTCATGTATACGATAAATAATATCTAAATACATCATTCCTGGCTTAACAATGACCATATCGGCACCTTCATAAAAGTCCAACCTCGCCTCCTCTATCGCTTCATTAGCGTTTGCACAATCCATCTGATAAGTCTTCTTGTCACCTTTTAATCTTCCCTGCGCATTAACGGCATGACGGAAAGGCCCATATAAATGCGATGCATATTTTGCCGTATAAGACATAATTTGTGCGTTAACAAAACCCTGCGCTTCAATTTCTTTTCGTATACATGCAACACGTCCATCCATCATATCCGAAGGAGCGATTATATCACATCCAGAATGTAACTGTACAAGGCTTTGCTTGGTCAATATTTCAAGAGTTGCATCATTATCGACATATCCTTGTTGTGTTAAAATGCCGTCATGACCATGTGCAGTATACAGATCCAATGCCACATCGCATATAATTCCTATGTCTGGAACCGCATCTTTGATCGTTTTTACAGCACGACATATTAAATTATCAGGATTATATGCCTCCTGTGCATGTTCGGTACGTTTGTTGGCATCAATACAAGGAAATAAAGCTACAGCACATACACCCAAAGCATGTATTTTTTGTATTTCCTTAACAGCTATATCAATAGAAATACGGTTGACCTGAGGCATTGAGGCTATAGGTTCACTAACGTTCTGCCCCTCAATAATAAAAATTGGCCAAATAAAATCAGAAACATTCAAAGAATTTTCTCTAACAAGCTTACGTGACCATGCAGAACGACGATTTCGTCTCATTCGGGTATAAGGAAAACCAAGCATAACTTCTCTTTTATACAGTTTTTAATTATTTCTTTATCGTTAGCAAAATTCTTAATATCATCGTATCAAAAAATTTAACTGACTATGAATAACATAAAAAATACATTTGCAATATTTTTTTATGTTACGTTCACACAGTATTATAAAAAAAATTTTAATACATGTTCTAAAACAGTTTTTTTTATAGTCATGCTGTGTTATAAGAAAACTTGACAAGGTTATTTTTTCATGCCCCAAATAGTTGATCCTTTCCAAAGAAACATCACATATTTACGCGTATCTGTAACAGATAGATGCGATCTACGCTGTCAATATTGCATGGCAGAACGTATGAATTTTATGCCTAAAACAGAACTCCTAACCATTGAGGAATTGACCCGAATATGTGCTAATTTTGTTTCACTTGGAGTTAAAAAAATACGTGTCACTGGTGGCGAGCCTCTTACAAGACGCAATATAATAAGTTTTTTCGAACAATTATCACAATTACAAAAAACGCATACTTTAGAAGAAATAATGGTAACGACTAACGCTACACATTTATCTCAATATGCTCAACGTCTTTTTGAATGTGGAGTAAAGCGTGTAAATGTATCTTTAGATACACTTGATCCCGATAAATTTAAGGAAATGACTCGTGGCGGTAATCTGTTAAAAGTCCTTAAGGGTATAGAGGATGCCCAACTATGTGGATTGAAAGTAAAAATAAATGTTGTTGTTTTAAAAAATTTTAATGACCAAGACATAGCAGAACTTATTATTTGGGCCCACAAAAAGAATATGGATATTACTTTAATTGAAGTTATGCCAATGGGAGATATTGGCTCTGATAGAATCAATCAATATGTCCCCTTGTCGGTTATTAAAGATAATCTAGCTGAACGTTTTACATTAACGCCTATTGATTTTAGAACATCTGGACCAGCACGCTATGATTATGTTGAAGAAACAGGTGGACGATTGGGTTTTATAACGCCTCTGACGCATAATTTTTGCACGCAATGTAATCGTGTTCGTCTTACTTGCTCAGGCCAGCTATATATGTGCTTAGGACAATCGGACAAAGCAGATTTAAAAGCCATTATACGGCAAGGAGGAAGTGATACCGACATTCAAAATGCCATAAAAAAGGCTATCCAGCTCAAACCAAAGGGGCACGATTTTACCATAACCCATCCTGGACAAAAACCGTCATTAGAAAGACATATGTCGCACACAGGAGGATAAAGATTGTCGCAATTTCTATCTGATATAAAGCAAAGAACAATCATTCCTAATCTCAATGACCCTAACTTGACAACAACAGTGCAAGCCATTGATAATATGCAAAATACACAGCGTATTGATATTGTGAATGAAAAAGCTATAACTTTGTTTTTAAATGGACAGGAAATTGTTACGCTAATGACTATAGGAGATTATCCTGAATATTTGGCTTTAGGATATCTCAGAAATCAATGTATGTTAACAGATGAAGACCACATAAAAGACGTCATATTTGATGAGGAAACACAATCGCTTATCGTCTACACGCAACGCTCAACTAATTACGAAAAAAAATTACGAAAAAAAATTACAACATCTGGTTGCGCACAAGGTGTTTTGTACGGAGATATTGAAGATGTCTTTCAAACAATTTACTTGCCAGAAGATACATATTTAAAAACAAGTCACCTATATGCTCTACTTAAAAATATTAATACGCAGCCCAGTTTATATTTAAAAGCAGGCGCGATTCATGGATGTGCTTTATACGATCACAATACACTTTTGCTTTATTTTGAAGATGTCGGACGTCATAATGCTGTTGATAAAATTGCTGGATATGTGTTTTGTCATAACACCCCTACTCATGATAAAATCCTTTATACAACAGGTCGCCTTACAAGTGAAATGATACTTAAAACAGTTTTAATGAAAATTCCCGTTCTGATTTCACGTTCTGGATTTACATCTTCAGGAATAGAATTAGCCAGAAAAGCAGGGCTTACTCTTATTGGAAGAGCAAAGGGAAAGAGATTTTTTATTTTATCTGGTGAAAAACGTGTTATCTTTGATGCATAACATGTTGACCCCTAAAATTAGTAACAGCTATTCTTTTAAAAAATATGCATAAAAAATTACCTTTATTAGATGATGCAATAGTTTGTACAATTCTTGCTGGAGGACAGTCACGCCGCATGCAAGGACAAAACAAAGCGTGTTTACGTATAGATAAAATGTCCCTAATAGAGATAGTTTTACAAAGAGTTCACACTTTTTTTAATGGAAAAATTATAATTAACGCTAATGACGAACACGATTTTTTGGGGCAATTTGGATACCCATTAGTAAGTGACTTACAAGAAGGATATAATGGTCCCCTTGCTGGAATTCTTGCTTCTATGCAGTGGGCAAAATATAACGCCCCCAATGCCTCGTATATTTTATCAATTGCGTGCGATACTCCTTTCTTTCCTACTAACCTGCTAGAGAAGTTTATGCAAGCTATTGAGACTAATGATGAAAATACAATTTTAGTTGCATCACATAACAATACAATACACCCGACTTTCTCTTTGCATCATGTAAACTTGTATGAAAGTCTACATAATATGCTATATACATGTCATATAAGAAAAATTATGCATTGGGTAAAATCGCAAAATTATAGCTATGTGGATTTTTCAGACAATGCCAACACACAGATAGACCCCTTTTTTAATATCAACACACCGCAAGATTATACACAAATTATTGATTTACAAATCATGCATAATGAGAACATATGATAGACTTACACAATTGGCCACTTTTTGGTATTGTCGGAACAAAAAATAGTGGGAAAACAACACTTATTTGTCAACTTACATCTGAACTGACAGAAAGAAACTATGTTGTTAATGTTATTAAAAAAGGGCATCATGATTTTGCTATTGATCAACCCAATACAGATAGCTGGAAATTTCGCCAAGCAGGTGCAAATGGAACGGCTGTTATTTCAGATGATAAATGTGCTATTATGATAGATAAAAAAGCGCCAATAATTAATATTCCCTATATATGTAAAAGTTTTTCATATAGTGACATTATATTTGTTGAAAGCTATAAGAATTTACCTATACCTAAAATTGAACTCAGAAATGAAGCAGAAACAGAACCCCCTCTATATGTGAGCAATTCTCATATTATCGCCTTGGCTGTAGATAAACCCTATAACGATAATGTGCCTAATATTGACTTATTAGATCGTAGTAATATAAAGGAAATAGCTGATTTTATTTTAGAATATCTCAACAAAAAAAAACACTCCTCTAAACATAAACAATAATATGTTTATAAATATCACACAATCAAATAGATACTTTTTTTCTTGTTAGACGCCTAATATGTCGCTGATCTCCTACAAAGAAGCCCAAAAAAAAATACATCACCATATAAACCCGTTAACCGATACGGAAACAGTCACTCTTACCTCAAGTTTACGGCGTATTATAGCAAAATCCTATAACGCTGAGCGCAATATTCCCAATTTTGATAATGCAGCTTTGGACGGTGTTGCTATTCCTTATGCGGATTATGTGCCCAATGTGCCAATGCCTTTATCGCCAATAACAATACATTGCGGTATGAATCCCGAAAATTTCATTTTTACCCCTGCTCACGCTGTACATATCACAACAGGTGCTCCTATTCCAAATTATTGTGATACCGTTGTTGCTAAAGAGCATATTAACATTAACGATAATCACGTGTCTTTTACGCGTGAGGTAACACAAAAAAGCAATGTTCGAAAAGCAGGTGAAGATCACAAAAAAGCTAATGTACTTATTTCAAAAGCAAAACAATTAAGCAATGCCGATATAGCAGTGTTAGCATCTGCAGGATATAGCCATATTGAAGTTTTTAAAAAATTAAAAATTTCAATTATATCAAATGGTGATGAATTACTACACATAGGGCAGGCATACCAAAACCATAAAGTGTATGACGCAAATACCCCTCTATTACATACTCTTATTTCAGACTTTAACTGTCAGGTTCAAAGCACATATCGTCTTAACGATGATCTCAATATGATTCAAACATCTATTGAACAAGCTATTGCACAAAGTGATATGCTTATTATTACAGCAGGTGCAAGCCAAGGAGAAAGTGATTATATAAAAAAAATTATTGCTAAACTAGGTACACTTGTTTTTTCAGGCGTTTCTATAAAACCAGGTCGCCCTATAGGCTTAGCTATCGTAGAAGGCAAGCCTGTTTTTTCATTGCCTGGTAATACTGTTGCCGTGTATGTCTGTTTTTTAATGTTCGTTCGCCAAGCTATACAGCAATTCTATGGTATACGTAACACCCAACAAGATTATATGTATTTACCAATAATGCACACAATCGAAAATACACAGAATCGTTTAGAGCGTACCGAATTTTGGCGTGGATATATGTGTCAAAAAACACATCAAACATGTGTTGCAAAATATGAAAATGATGGCTCGGGACTTATTCGATCTATAAGAGATACGCAGGGATTAATTGAAATACCACCGCATACACATATCGTAAAACAAAACCAAAACGTTAAATTCTACCCCTACCCGTTACTTATGCAATTATAAAAATATGGCTGTGTTTATATAATAAAATTTGAATATCTATTATAAAATTCTTTATAATACCGCTCACCCACATATAAAAACACATTAACATACGCGTTGTTTGCATCATTTTTTCGATCTATAACAGAACAATATTTATATAACCATGATATATCGTAATATTCTGCTAGTGGAATAGAAAGCACATGATAGCTATCATCTACATGTAAATGTTCTTCTAAAACATGACTTAATTTACGAATATGTTGTGCATCATTCGCACATATAAGAATATGTTTATTGTCTTCCATTTCTTTTAATTCTAAACGTTTTTCTTTTGAAAGTTTATCTACTTTATTCCATATTTCTATAATCCTATATGTATCATTATTAATGCCTAAATTTTCTAATATAGTCATAACATCTTTGGCTTGTTGCGCTGACTGAGGGGATGAAATATCGCGAACATGTAAAATAGTATGTGCTAAGGTAATTTCATTAAGAGTTTCACGAAATGCCGTTATTAATTCAAGGGGTAAACGTGAAATAAATCCGACTGTATCAGAAATAAGAACTTCTGTTTGTTGTGGCAGTGTAACTTTACGGATTGTTGTATCCAAGGTAGCAAATAATTGATCTTTTGCTAATGTTTTTTCTTCTGTGAGGTTATTAAATAAAGTTGATTTTCCAACATTCGTATAACCAACAAGAGCGATTATTGGTATAGCATATTTTTGACGTGATTTTCTTTGAACATTGTGCGTTTTTGCTAATTTTTGCAGTTTTCTTTTTATGCGATCAATTTTTTGAGTAACTATACGTCTATCCATCTCTATTTGTTTTTCACCTGGCCCTGATAAAAAACCTCGACTACCTTTACTGCCTCTTTGTCTTTCTAAATGTGTCCAACTATTTACTAAGCGTGTTTTTTCTAATGTTAATTGTGCAAGTGATACTTGCAATTTTCCAGCTGAAGAACGTGCTCTACGCGAAAAAATTTCAATAATTAGTGCTTTACGTGTATAAATGGAACAATTAAAATATTTTTTAAGATTTCTAATCTGTATTGCGGTAAGTTCGCAATCCGTATATAGGCAAAAATTATTGCTTTGATCTTTGTTATCAATCTGCTTAGTGTTGTGCGTAACATTTTTTGCACAAGCGCGATGTGAATTGTTAGTATGCGTATCGGATCCATTATTTTTTAAAAAAAGTTCCTGAATTGAATTTAAAAAACCCTTTTTAAAAAAAGTTCCTGGATTAATGTCATAAATAATAGGATAGAAAACATGTGATAAATGAAGATCACAGCTAAGCAAAAGACGACGTACCTCTTCAGTATTTTCTGCCAAATCATCATCTAACGATAGATTGTCATGATCTGTAAAGGATAGCTCTTCATTTTCACACGTGTCTTCAGAAAACTGATTGAGGTCAGTTTTTTGTGCAAAGGTATTTTTATAAATGTTCTTTGTTACTAGATCACCATTACTGCCACGTAGATTTCTCTTTATGCGGCCAAATTGAGGTAATATAGCAATACAAATCATCTTATAGTTGTAGCAAATCACATCTAGGAATGTTATTCCTGTGTTTCTGTTTTATTTTCTTTTTGTGCATCTTCTTCTGAATCCTGAAAAAGATCAATCGCTTTATTAGGAGATATTGTTGATATAGCATGCTTATACAGCATCTGCATGTGTCCATCTTTTTTTATAAGAACACAAAAATTATCAAACCAACTCACTATGCCTTGTAATTTAATTCCGTTAACAAGAAAAACTGTTATTGGTACTTTATTTTTTCGTACATGATTAAGAAAAAAATCTTGTAAATCTTGATGTCCATCACCTCTCATAAACCGCCTACCTTAATTGTTATTATTAAAATTTTAAATATATCTACAGTATAAAACATTAATTTACAATATCAACATAATTATGAAATTCTAGTCTAAGTTGCCTTGCTATCTCACCAGGTTTACCATTGCCAATTACTTTACCATCGATTTCTGTAACTGGAACAATTATAGTTGTTGCCGCTGTGATAAAAGCTTCTCTTGCACTTTGTGCCTCTTCAACAGTAAAATGTCTTTCAATAACTTTGATTCCTTTCTTTTTAGCCATATCTATAAGGGAACGACGAGTTATACCACTCAGAATACCTGTATTTTCAGCACGCGTAATAAGATTACCTTGCTTATCAATTATCCATGCATTAGTTGAGCTACCCTCAGTAACATAGCCCTGATTATCTACAAACCATGCTTCATAAGCTTGATTGTCCTTAGCTATTTGCTTGGCCAAAACATTCGGTAATAATGATATGCTCTTTATATCTGGACGATCCCATCTATTGTCTTTTGTTGTTACGACACGTATTCCGCTTTGTGCAGCTTTTTCTTGAGGTTTTCTACTGACATTTTTGGCGGTTATAGTTATAGCAGGTTTTATATCTGCCGTAGGGAATTCATGTTTTCTGGGTGAAACGCCGCGCGTAATTTGAATATAAACCATCCCATAAAAAACGTAGTTGCGTTTGACAACTTCTTGCATGATTTGTCCTAAAATATCTAAATCCATAGGCACGGACATGCGTAATTCTGTTAGTGAACGTTTTAATCGCGCCATATGCTTTTGCATATCAACCAAGGACCCTTTGTAAACTTCGCAAACTTCGTATACCCCATCACTAAACTGATAGCCACGATCCTCTATATGTACACTCGCACTATGATGATTAACATAAACACCGTTTACATAAGCAATTCTAGACATATTTTTCTCTCCAATAATATTTAGTGAAATACACCATAAATACAACAATTTCAAGCCTACCTATGATCATTATGGCAATTAACGCGCTTTTTGTAAGTGCATGATATGATACAAAATGTGTTAAAGGTTCAGTCATTGTAAAGAAAAGCATGTTATCCGTATTCGCGAGATATCCCAACGATAACATAATACTAGAAAAAAAACTTTCCCCTTCAAAACTAATCAAAAGAGCACCAAAAAAAATAAGAAGAATAAAACCAAAAAAATTTGCAAATGCAAAACTGTAATCATGACTCTTTTCATGCTCATAAAATATACGATTATGAGGGTGGCAGACTCTATATATCTCAGTTACAATCATATTCTTTAAAATGCGCATATTGCCTATTCTTACACCTCCCCCAGAACTTCCTTGGTGTGCCCCTATAACAACAATTAAAAAAACAACACTTATGTACAAAGAGTTTTCTGTAGTGGATATATTAACAATTTTAACGCCCGATGTAGTGGATAGAGATATGAGATTTGTAATTTCGGCAACGATAATATGGATATCTCCGTATTGGGTATTCATTGTATGAATAATTGAAAATAAAATTATAACAATAAATAGGAGTAAACTTATTCTAGACAAATAATAAAAATTTTTAACTTCTACATGTAGTGATTTATTTTGTGTTATATTAACAAGTAGAATAAAAAACGGTAAGGAAAACAAAATAATATAGAAAAAAAACAATGCCGCAATCTTTATTCCATAAAACTCTAATAACCCTTCTTGTGTTGGAACTATTGAACCCAAAGATATACTACTAAAACTTAATATTAATGCCTCAACAGGTGCCAACTTCATAAGTAAAAATGTTATAATAACAAATAAAGTAACGACAATATACCAACGAAAAAATAATAATAATTCTGAAAATACAGTATTTCTTTTACGTGCGTAATACAGCAGTAAAAAACTAGTTATTGTTAACCCTCCACCAATCCATTGTATAAGAGCAAACCAAAAAAGCATAGTTTGGGAATGTGAGTATTTTTCAACTATGTAAGAAGAACCCGTTGTAGTAAGAGCCAGAAAAACTGTAAAAAAAGAATTGATAATAGAAAAATCTGCTTCATTTTGGAATTCATACAAAATTACAGGAATTGCATATATAATACCTGCCACCAACCACATAAAATATATTCTCAGCGCAAGATTACTATATAGAAAACGTACTTTTTTGTTATAAAACAAAAAATAAGTAGAGAAAACTACAAAAGAAACAATAAAAAAGCCACTTAAAAAACTGATGAAAATAGCAGTCTCTTTTTCGATGAAAGCTAATAGCAAAGGTAACGTGTACGAAAAACAGATAATAAGTGGTAAGAGTAGTCGTGTATCCAATACTGCCATAAAATTGATCACACTGATTGAGCTATGTATTAGCCATCAACTATCATTGTTATAAAGGGGATAGAAAACGATACCTTTTTTTCAATATTATTTAGAATATTAAGTAACTTTTCATACGAGACAGCATGTGTAAAGATAACAATATTTGTCTTTTGTGCAGAAATTGTATCACGATGTTTAGTTAAGCTTTTAATGTGAATATCAAACAACGAAAACTCTTGTGAAATATGGTTTTGTATATTTTCTATTTCTGCTTCATTTTCAATGACTAACCTTACATAGTAACACAAAGCTACGGTGTCAACATGCACGAGTGATATTTCATTTAATGCATCCATAGAATAACGCAATGGGTGTGAACAAGTATTATTTGCAATAGCCACAACATCACCAAGAACGGCACTAGCTGTTTCATTTCCACCCGCTCCCGCAGCCGACATAAACACTTCTCCTGCAACGGCATCTGTAACAACAAGAGCATTCGTTGCCGATTCGATTTGTGCTAAATTCGTGTGTTCGCTTATTAAAGTAGGACCAACATATACAAGTAATTGTTTATTTTCACCATCTTGAATGATACGTGCAACGCCAAGTAATTTAATATGATAACCGTAATGCTTAACTATCTCAATATCTTGCAAGCTAACATTGCGAATACCTGATATATTGATATCTTGGAACGAAAATGAAACTCCAAATATCATACGTGCTAAAATGACAATTTTATGTGCGCTGTCAATTCCTTCAACATCGAGTGTAGGATCTGCTTCTGCATAGCCGATTTCTTGAGCTTCCACTAAGATATCTGCAAAATCTCTTTTTGTTTGTTGCATTGTGCTTAATATATAATTACACGTCCCATTACATATTCCGACTATCTTTTGCGGATGCAGTGGAAAGGCAGAATTAGTTAAGGTATGAATAATAGGTATACAAGCGATAACCGCGGCTTCAAAACGTATCTGCATCTTGGTATCATGGGCGCATTGAAAAATTTCCTGTCCTCTTTCTGCCAAAATAGCTTTATTTGCAGTCACAACATGTTTGTTATGACGAAGGGCATGACACAAGAAGTGCATAATCACATCACTTGTTCCCCCAATAAGTTCAATAATGACATCTAAATCAGAGGCCTGAGCCATTTCTGTAAGAACATCATAATAGCGATAATTTTTTTGACTTATCTCACTTATTTTTTGCTTTTGCCGCTCTATCTTGCCTGCTTCAACTGCAAGCGCGGTAATTTCAATTTGCTTTCCAGTTATGCTTTGCAAAATATCAACATAATCTTCAACCAGACGTAATACAGCCGATCCAACGGTTCCAACTCCAGCGAGTCCTATTCGTATTGTGTCTTTCATTTGTGTCATAACAATAGCTACTTTCTTTGGTATTAATTATCGGTTACGGAAATAAAGGAAGTTGTTCTAAACCGCAATCTTGTGGTATATTATACATAATATTCAAATTTTGTATAGCTTGTCCACTAGATCCTTTAACGAGATTATCAATTACAGAAATAATTATGGCTCTTTCTTTAATATTATCATTAAAAACAGCAATATCACAGTAATTTGACCCTCTTACATTATGTGTATAAGGGGTATGATTGTGTTCATAAATTCGTATAAAACTACTATCATCATAAGCTTGCATTAAAACATCTCTTAAATCATTAATGTGCATATTTTTTTGTAATTTTACATAGCTTGTAACTAATTCACCACGACACATGGGTATAATATGGGGTGTAAAGCTAATACGAATATCATTTTGGCTATAAAGAGATAATTTTTCCTCTATTTCAATCATATGTCTGTGTTTTCCTACTGAATAAGGTTGTATACCTTCTCCCGTTTCACAAAAAAGTGTATTTTTTTTAAGAGAACGCCCTGCCCCAGAAACACCAGATTTAGCATCTATAATTATGTCATCGGTGTAAATGCATTGCTCTTTAACAAGTGGTAAAAGAGACAATAAAGCAGCTGTTGGATAACAACCAGGACAGGCAATAATACGAGCATTTTTAATATTATCTGCAAAATGTTCACTGAGACCATAGGCTGTTTCAGTCATAAATTCTTTAGCTGTATGTGATACATTATACCATTTCTCATATTGAGAGATATTGTTAAGTCGAAAATCTGCTGATAAATCAATAATTTTAATATGTCTAGGTAATTTACGGATAAGATCATGCGACACTCCATGAGGTAATGCACTAAAAACAACATCACATTTTTCAAAACACGTATCTTCAATACTTACAAGATCTGGTAAATCAAGACCATAAAAATGTCCAAAGACATCATGTATTTTTTCTCCCGCATAAGAGTGCGTTGCTAACGCAACAATTTCTACATAGGGATGCCTATATAAAAGCCTTATCAGATCAGCTCCAGTATATCCCGTAGCTCCAACGATAACAACACGAATTTTTTTTTCATAGCTATGCATTATGCGCACTTATATCAAATGATATTACCTATATCAGCCTGAAAACTTGTAACATAATTTATTATTTTTGTATACTTAACAGACACAATATTTCATAAATTATTGTTGCTGCTGCTAGAGCTGTAATTTCTGCATGATCAAAGGGTGGGCTAACTTCAACCAAATCCACACCGACAATGTTTAAACCTTGTAACTGTCTAATGATTGCCATCGCCTGTGCTGTTGTAAGCCCTCCACATACTGGTGTTCCTGTACCTGGTGCAAAAGCTGGATCCAAACAATCAATATCAAAAGTTAAATAGCACGGTTGTGTACCGACTGTTTTTTTTATATTTTTTGCAATCTGCGAAGCACGCATATCATGGCATTCTTCTGCGCTAATTTGTTTAATTCCTCTATTGTGATGACTAAAAGTGCGTATCCCTATCTGGATAGAATTTTCAGTACATATAATAGCTTCGTCAGCTGCTTTACCAAACATGACACCATGATCAATAGGGCCGTTTTCTTCGGACCATGTATCTGGATGTGCATCAAATTGTACTAAGGCAAGAGGGCCATATTTTTCGTAATGTGCTTTTAATAATCCATAACTAATAAAGTGATCTCCCCCCAACCCCACAAAAGTGACGTTATGCTGAATAATATCAGAGGTTTGTTTGGCAATATCACGTGAAATAGATTCAGGATCTGCATTTTGCAAACACAAATCACCATAATCAACGACAGCAAGTTTCTTAAAAATATTATCACCTGTTGTAAATGAATCCAGTTCAGCTAATTGTGTAGAAGCTCTTCTAATGGCATTAGGACCAAGCCGTGCTCCAGGACGATTTGTTGTTGCTAAATCAAAGGGTATACCTGCAACAACAACGTCCGCTAGGGCGACTTCTTTTGTGTATTTGCGTCTTAGAAAACTCTGAGCACCAGCAAAAACACTTTCAAATTCTGTTCCTTTAAGTGTCGAGCGTGTAAATGCTTGATCTACGGCCATTTTATATCCATCATAATTCGTTCCCTTTTAAACCATCACATAGGTTTATAGGTTTTGTGTACATTATTTTTTATCTTGTATTTGCTGGAATTATACTTTACATAATGCAATTACAAAAAAAAGTAAATACACAGATAAAATTAATTCATATACGTATCATTTAATAAACATAATATAATGCATCTATTAGTTATTCCTTTTCCAGCAATAGATCCTGTAGTGTTTTCCTTTGGAATATTTGAACTACGTTGGTATTCTTTGGCTTATATATTTGGTATTATTCTCACATATATGCTTGCTTTACGTCTTGTAAAGATGCAAACAAAGAGAACTAACGGTAAGTATCACATCAAACCCATACATTTAGAAGGTTTTGCATTTTCCTATTCTGTTATTGGCGTTGTTGTAGGTGGGAGGCTTGGATATGTATTATTTTACAATCTTCCTTATTTTTTAGAACATCCAGCACAAATTTTTGCTATCTGGCAAGGGGGTATGTCGTTTCATGGAGGCATTATAGGCATTCTTGTGGCTCTCATTGTGTATTGTTATAGGCAAAACATAAATTTTTTTTATTTATCAGACCTCTTATGTTGTTGCGTGCCGATAGCTCTTTTTCTAGGTAGAATAGCCAATTTTATTAATGGAGAACTTTATGGAAGAGTTACCGATGTTTCGTGGGCTTTCATTTTTCCAGGCGCTGGGCCAGAACCGCGTCATCCGAGTCAGCTATATGAAGCTTTTTTAGAAGGTTTTTTATTGTTGGTTACTTTTCAAATATTAGTTAGAAAAACTTATATTCTCAACAAAGCAGGATGTATAACAGGATTGTTTTTGATCGGTTATGCAACTGCACGTATTTCCGTAGAGTTTTTCAGAGAACCTGATGCGCATTTGGGGTTAATTTATGGAAACTTGACTGTAGGCATGATATTATCTCTTCCTATGCTTGTTGCAGGAATTGGAATTATTATTTACGCATTAACAACACCCTCTAATAAATCATATGCATAATTCTTCGAATGCTCGTCAGCGCCTTATAGAGATGTTGAAGGTAAAAAAAAAATCTCTATTGCTGAATTTATGCAATTTTGCTTGTATGATCACGAATACGGCTATTATTGTACGCGTAATCCATTTGGATTAACAGGAGATTTTATTACGTCTCCTTCTATTTGCCCACTATTTGGCGAGTGTCTAGGTATATTTGTTATTCATGCGTGGGAAAGTCTTGGCAAACCCCAAAATTTTGAATTGATTGAAATGGGAGCAGGACAAGGTGTTATGATGAATGACATGTTACGAATAATTAAACAAACTCCTCAATGTTATGCAGCATGTCACGTGCAAATTGTTGAAATTAGTCACTATTTACAAAAACAACAAGCGCATAATGTGCATAGCCACATACATAAAATACGATGGTCAAATACACTTCTCAAGGATAAGAGTATAATGAAGATTTTTGTATCAAATGAATTTTTTGATGCTCTACCCGTGCGTCAATTTGTTGTTGATGATACAGAAATTTATGAAAAATATGTACTATATAATGCAGAAAAAGACTGTTTTTATGAAGATAATTTTATAATTGATCATAAAAATATCCCTGTAATGCTACGTAAAAAAATAGATCACATACAAGGGCAAAAGCCTTACGTGATTGAATATAATGCGTTTAGCGATTATCACATACGTGCCATATCAAATACTTTATCTACAAGCAAAGGATTATGTCTTATAGTTGATTACGGTTATAATGATCCGCATGCATACGGTAACAGTTTTCAAAGTATCAAGAATAACAATTATAGTAAGATTTTTTCCGATATCGGCACAAGTGATTATACCAGCCATGTTGATTTCGATATGTTAATAAAAGCAGCCTCGCATAGTGATATGCACAGTGGAAATGTGCTTACACAAAATGAATTCTTATGTAAAATGGGTATTAATCAATTGTTAACTCACTATGCTCAACATATTGATAAAAATGCACTAAAGGACTTAACTGAAAGAAAAGAGCGCATTACAGATACACAAACGCCAAGCAGTATGGGTAATATATTTAAATGTTTATATATATCCGATAAAGAAACACCCATAATGTATCCTTTTAATTAACAACAAAGCTTTATTTTTATTGTATGAAATATTTTAATTCTTCTCTTTTATTAAATATTCCCTTTATAGAACACGCTTTTTTTTCACATAGAGGTGGTGTATCATCAGGTATATATGAAAGTTTAAATTGTGGTTACGGCTCGCAAGACAATACACAAAACGTAATTGCAAATCGCACGATTGTTGCAGACTTTATGGGGGTACCTTATAAGAGGCTTATCACGTGTCATCAAACGCATAGTGATATATGTGTTTGCGTTGATGATACGGTTTTAAATAGCTCTACACCTATCATTGCAGATGCCTTAATAACTCAATTAGAAAATGTAGCTATATCGGTTTTGACGGCTGATTGTGGGAGCATATTACTTGCTGATACACACAATCCTATTGTTGCTGTGATACATTCTGGTTGGAAAGGTGCTCATCAAAACATTATATCTAAGGTAATACAAAAAATGCAAAAATTGGGTAGTCACATAGACAATATTGTAGGCTGTCTAGGCCCCACTATTTCACGAGAAAGTTATGAAGTAGACACGAGATTTTATAATGATTTTTATGCGCTTACCAACGGTAATACCGATTTCTTTAGTCCTGGTAAAGATGCAGAACACTGGCAGTTTGATTTACCACAATTTATCGCACATCAAGCACATACACTTGGTATACGCTTTGAAAATATCAATCTATGCACCTATAAAAATGATGACCTCTTTTTTAGCAGAAGACGCAATTTTCATAGCAACATAAGTGATTATGGCCGACTTATTTCAAGTATAAAAATACGTTCCCATTAATTTACCCTACTCTTTGATAGTTTGGGATTAGATTACGCCTTCACGATGAGGGGTGGAGATTAGATTACACCTTCACGATTGCGCACAGCGTTATAATGATAGATAACGATGTAAAACAAAATAATTGCAACTATATGGTGCATCAAGGCAAAATTGAAAGTACTAAAATTTAACAATGTCAGTATACCCAAGATGACTTGACTAAACGTAACGAACAAAATAAGTAACATTGTTTGTTTAGCATAACGCTTTTTTAAGAAAGAATGTAAGGCATAATAAACGATAACATAAAGTAAAACAATATAAGCAAAGACACGATGCATAAATTGTATAGTCAGTGTGTCTGTAGCAAAATCTTCTAAAGAATTGACCTGTTTAAACATATCGTCAGGTATCCATACATCATTGATTAAAGGCCACGTGTTATACACCTTACCCGCATGTGTTCCTGCTACAAATGCCCCCAATAATATTTGTATATATACAAGACACATGAGTAAAAAAGCACCATAAGCATACGATTTTTTTCGTACAATTAAACGGGCAGGATGTAAGCTTATATGGATACATAAGGCAAGCACAATCAATGCCAGCCCTAAATGAATAATTAAACGATAGCTGCTCACATCAACACGCTGCACTAAACCACTTTGAACCATAAACCATCCCATATAAGCTTGTAACAAGAATAACAGGCATAATAGAATTAACTGGTTTCGCGTAGCTTTTCGAATTTTACCTAAAAATAAAAAAATGATAAATGGTATAAACAAAAAAAGACCCGCAAATCTTGCTAAGAAACGATGTAACCATTCCCAAAAATAAATATACTTAAATTCATCTAATGTCATTTCGCTATTGACTAACAGGTATTCGGGAATAAGTTTGTATTTCTCAAAAACAACTTGCCAATCACTATGCAATAATGGTGGAATAATGCCCATAATTGGCTCCCACTCTGTAATAGACAGGCCAGCATCCGTCAAACGTGTGATGGCACCAACAACAAAAAGTACAAAAATTATTAAACATAATAATTTCAACCAGGTACTAATGTAAGCAGAATTGTGTTCCTTGGTTAAATAAGACATTGCTTATACTATCATAAAAAGTGTAATAATAAAAGAGATTACTCAATGATCAAAGGTTATGGAACTAAAAAAATGCATTCAGAACAAGAAAAAAAATCTCATCGCGTAAAAATACGTTTAAAAAAACTCATATTCACATTGCTGCTAATAATCTATATTTCGCTATATAGCTTGCTCATTGTTACCTTTGCTGACAAATACATACTGAATTTACATGCAATAATACAGTTATTTTTTTTTATTATTGCTGGATTTGTATGGATCTACCCTGCCAAAATATTATTGCTTGGAATTGCCAAAAAATAAATTTTATAAAATTTATAATAAAATTTAGAAAAGATTAACCAATATTCTATTAATTGGCTACAGTAGTTTTATGTAAGTATAATGACAAAGGTAGTAAAATGTTGAGTAAAAGATTAATATCAAAATTAATGTCGGTCAGTATTGTTCCTCTAACATTGGCGGCTTGTACCAATGATTCAAAAAGATTTGGATACGAGACTTTCGCAGTACAAAATTCAAAATTTTATCAAAGCAGCCGAATAGATAATACGAATTATTCTCCGATTGCCAACGCAAATGTTAAGGTAAGAGATACACAATCCGATTTTTATCTTGATGATGATTTGATAGTTAGGAATAATCAAGCAACACAAAATGAAGGGCTAGAATATTCAGACGCAAAAGATCCGCATAGTTATTTTCAATCAGATGTACCTTCTTTTAATAATAGTGATATCACTAATAATCCCAAAGATGGTGATGAGTTAACAACCTCTTCTATAAAAACAAACACCCAGAATAAAACTACACAAATTGTATCACAAAAAAATTACACACAGCAACAGCTCGATGATGCAGGGCTTACTACTTCTTCAGTAAGAAAAGAAAAACAGAGTCAAATATTAACACAATCACCGATTACTAATATACCTTCCGCATCTAAAGCAAGAATTCAGAATGCGTATAGGGAAATGGATTCTACCTATACAATCGTTGTTGAAGAAGGTGATACATTGTATAAATTATCACGCGTACATGGCTATAAAGTAAGCGATATAGCCAATCAAAATAATTTATCATATCCATATGTGATAAAAGTTGGTCAATCACTTTTTTTACCCAATGATGACCCCGATTATACAGCTGCCCTATCTCACACGGCGAAAGTCAATCAGGTAAACGATCAGGGTGCACAGATTCCTCAGCATGTACAGCATATCGTTGCAAATGGAGAGAATTTATTTCGCATATCATTAAGATATAAAACCACAGTATCTGAAATTGTAAGGCTCAATAATATTAAAGCATCATCGCAGATATATGCAGGCCAAGTTCTTCAAATTCCAACAGAAAATTTAGAGAAAACAGCAACAGTACATGAGAGCAATAATATAACACCTGTCTCCTTACCTAAAAAAGAAGAAGCAGACATCGCACCAAGTAGCTTTGAGATAAAAAAAGTAACACATCAAAGCGCTACAGAGACAGTGAAATTAAGATGGCCCTTATCTGGTCGTGTCATAAAGAAATTTAGTACGCAAGGGCAATATAAGAATGAAGGTATTAATATACTTGCACCCCATGGCACAGGAGTACGTGCAGCTGCAGAAGGACAAGTTGTATATGCCGATGACTCATTGAAAGGTTATGGTAATCTTATTCTCATTCGCCATGCTAATAATTTAGTTACAGCCTACGCTTTTAATAGTAAAAATCTTGTCAAAAAAGGCGATCGAGTAGATAGAGGTCAAATTATAGCAAAGGTTGGTAATACGGGTTCAGTAAATCAGCCGCAATTACATTTTGAAGTGCGAAGTGGAACTAAGCCAGTAGACCCTTTGTTATATTTAGCAAAAAAGTAGGTTAGTAATATTTTTAAACTTAAACCCTTTCTTTAAGAAAGGGTTTTTTCTTTTAAAAAAACGTTGCATTTAAAATACTATTCTGTATTCACTTAAATATATTTTTTAAATATAGGAAGGAATTATTGATATGGAATCTAATAGTATTACAGAGCATATCCCTAAAAGAAGAAGGCAAAATGCACGTACATCTAATATAGAGGCACGTACGAAAAAAAATACTACACAAGTATCTTTCAAACAACCCTTTAATCCTCTTAGGCCTGTTGATTTTATTAATGAGGAAGAAATTGAAACAATTGAAAATGCCTCCTTTGATATTTTAGAAAATCTAGGTATAGAGATACTTAATGATCAGGCAGCGGAAATTATGAGGGCGAACGGTGCAGATGTTAGTCAGGATAATAGATTTGTACGGTTTGATAGGCATTTAATTAAAGAAAAAATTAAAACGGCTCCTGAAAAATTTACTTACTATGCACGAAACGAAGAAAAAAACCTTCAAGTTGGAGGTAATGCACTCATTTTTGCTCTTGTTGGTAGTACACCAAATGTAAGTTGTTTAGATAAAGGACGTAGACCTGGATCTTGGGAAGATTTTGTTAATCTCGTTAAACTCGGACAGCATATTAATGTTTGTCACTCCACATCTGGTTATCCAACAGAACCACTAGACATTCATCCTTCTATAAGACATTTAGAGGCGGCAAGAGCTTTTTTAACACTAACTGATAAATGCTTTCACTGCTATTCTTTAAACCCATTTATGAATACAGATTCAATTGAAATGGCACGTATAGCTTATAATTTAACTGAGGAAGAAGTGAATGAACGCCCGTTAATTACATCTGTTATTAACGCGAACTCACCATTAAAATATGATTATTCAATGCTGCAAGGCATTATTGAAATGTCTAGCCGCAATCAAATTATAGTAATTACCCCCTTTACATTAGCAGGAGCAATGGCACCTGTATCTTTAGCAGGTGCAATAGCACAACAAAATGCTGAAGGATTAGCGGGTTTGGCCTTTACACAAATGGTTCGTCCAGGTGCGCCCGTTATATATGGAGCGTTTACTTCAAACGTTGATATGAAAACGGGAGCCCCTGCTTTTGGAACACCCGAATACACTAAGGCAGCTATTATAAGTGGACAATTTGCACGACGCTATAAAGTTCCCTATCGCACTTCAAATGTAAACGCTGCTAATATTGTAGATGCACAGGCTACGTATGAGTCACAGATGTCAATTTGGGGAAATATTTTAGGTAGCGTAAACCTTATGAAACATTCTTTAGGCTGGATGGAAGGTGGTCTTGTTGCATCCTATGAAAAAGTTATTTTAGATATGGAAATGTTACAACAATTCAAAGAGTTTTTTGAGCCTTTAGATATTTCGGAAGATACATTAGCTATTAACTCAATTAAAGAAGCAGGTCACGGAGGGCATTTTTTTGGTACAAAACATACACAAGAAAATTATGAAAATGCATTTTATTCGCCCTTAATATCTGATTGGAATAATTTTGAAAATTGGCAAATTCTTGGTTCTAAAACTGCCACGCAAAGAGCTAATGAAATATGGAAAAAAATGTTAATAGAATATCAACAACCGTATATGGATATTGCAATTAAAGAAGAATTAGACGCCTTTGTTGAAAAAAGAAAAAAAGAAGGCGGTATTAAAACAGATTTCTAATACGCTTATTAATTTTACTTTTAACAAAAATAGGTAGCCAATGACACAAGATATTCAATTAATCGAGGTTTTAGAAGAAAAATACCTCTCTTACGCCCTATCAACCATAATGAACAGAGCCCTGCCCGACTTAAGAGATGGTTTAAAACCTGTTCACAGAAGAATTATATATGGCATGTATATGCTCAAACTTAATCCAGAGACTGGTTTTAAGAAATGCGCGCGCGTTGTTGGCGATGTAATAGGTAAATATCACCCTCATGGTGAACAAGCAGTTTATGATGCAATGGTACGCTTGGCGCAAGATTATAATGTACGTTACCCTCTCGTTGAAGGACAGGGCAATTTTGGCAATATTGATGGTGATAATGCTGCAGCCATGCGCTATACAGAAGCAAAATTAACAAAAGTAGCAGTCAGCTTATTAGAGGGAATAGAAGAAGAGGCAGTCAGCTTTAGACCCAATTACGACAATGAAGAGGTCGAACCTACTATTTTACCTGGCAGCTTTCCATATTTGCTAGCAAATGGAGCATCGGGAATAGCCGTTGGAATGGCAACGAATATCCCTCCACATAATGTCGGAGAGCTTTGTGATACTCTTATAGCTCTTATAGACAATCCAGAAGTAAGTACAGAAGAAATTATGCAGCATCTTAAAGGACCCGATTTTCCTACAGGTGGTGAATTAATTGAAAATAAAGATGACATACTGACTTACTTTAAAACTGGAAAAGGTAATGTAATCCTACAAGCAAAATGGCATAAAGAAAACATATCAAAATCTTTATTTCAAATTGTTATAACTGAAATTCCCTATCAAGTACAAAAATCCCGCCTTATTAAAAGAATTGCTGAACTAATTGATAGTAAAAGCCTTCCATTGATTGCTGATATAAAAGACGAATCGGCGGACGATGTTCGTATTATCATTGAGCCACGTCAGCGTAATTGTGATCCAGATAAAGTTATGGCCTCCCTTTTCTTATCAACAGATTTACAAATTCGCTATAACATAAACATGAACGTTCTGAGCCAAGGTCAAAAACCTGTTGTTTTAGGAATAAAAGATATCTTACAAGAATGGTTAGAACATCAAAAAGTTATTTGTATAAAAAGAGCCCAATTCAAACTTAATAAAACTAAAAAGCGTTTAGAGATTCTTAGTGGATTGCTTATTGTTTACCTCAATATCGATAAGGTTATCCATATCATTCGTTTTGAGGACAAACCTAAACAGCAATTGATGATCCAATTTGATCTGACAGATATACAAGCAGAAGCAATATTGAATATGCGCTTACGTTCCTTACGCAAACTTGAAGAGACAGAGATTCGTAAGGAACATGATAATTTACTAAAATTACACAAACAACTTCAAAATTTGCTTTCTTCATCACAACTTCAATGGTTGAGTGTAAGAGATTCCATAAATAATATTCAAAAAGTATTTGGGCATAACGCACCTAATGGAGCAAGACGCACAACGTTTACGCAAGTTGAAGTGGTTAAAAAGCAGGCACACAATGTTTTAATTGAAAAAGAGCCGATCACAGTTACTTTATCTCAAAAAGGTTGGTTACGTTCATTTAAAGGTCATTTGGAAGATACGACAAATTTGCAGTACAAACAGGGTGATAAAGAAGCATTTACTCTTAAAGCTTATAGCACAGATAAGATTATTTTTATCAGTAATAACGGAAAATCCTACTGCATTGACGCATACAAATTACCTAGTGGTAGGGGTTTTGGTGATCCTATAAGATTGCTCACAGAAATGGAGGAAGGAAGAAGTATAGCTCAAATGTTAACATATGATGAAGCCGCTAAATATATCATTTATGCTGATAATGCTAGGGGATTCATTGTAGAGGCAAAAACCTTACTCAGTAACACGAAAAATGGTAAGCAAATAATTAATTTAATGACGAACGAAAATTGCTTAGATATTGTAAAAATTGTTGGTGAAATTGTATTAACTGTTGGTTACAATGCAAAAATTCTTGCTTTTTATAGTAATGAATTACCTACAATGCCACGCGGAAAAGGGGTACGATTACAAAAGTATAAAGATTCTTCAATCGCTAATCTTTTTTCCATTGAGCTCAATAAAGATATTGAAATTGTAACTAAGAAATACAAAACTACTATAAAAGCAACAGATATACACAATTTTCTAGGAAAACGTGCACAAGCTGGTGTTTCAATATCTCAGAATATTATGAAAAAATTGCTATAAGACAAAAAAAGCACGCCTCCAACTGACGTGCTTTTTAAAATATTACGATCGTAATTCTACAATCATATTACTATATTGTAGGAACCAAGTTTAGATCGATTCTTATTCTATCGAGCGTCCTGCAATTACCAGTACCACCACCAAGAAAGCCAGCACCTCTATTTCTTAGATAAAAGCGGCAAGACATTACATTTCCAGATATTGTAAAAAGATGTCCTATAGCTACAGCTTCGTGTGCAATATCTCTATATGGTGGAAAGTCTGGACATCTAAATCCTCCACCAGAACAAGAAAACTGTTGTTTAATGTCTGGAGTATTACAAACTGCACCCGCTGGACATGGTGGAAATGGACCAGGGGATGGTGGCAATGGACCAGGGAATGGCGGATAAGGACCTGGAGGGTTCTCACTTCTTATTACTAAAGTGCCGTTATAATCTTCTCCTAACAAGCTCATACTGACATTAGCTGATTGTGTATTTATCTGAACATCGTCGCTAAATACCATCGTTACGCTACCTAAAGGTATACCACCTATGCCGAAAGCCTGTCCATTTGCAACAACGCCAGTACTGATAATCGCACAAGATACGGTAAAAACCGAAAAGAGTACAAAAACCATAAGACGTTTGCTTGCCTTATTAATTATTTTCTTACATAATGACATTAAAAAATTCCTCTCTATTAATTAAAATAAAAATATCCAATAAAACACATTCCCTGTCAAGTTTTATTTAGTATCATTAAACTTAACCTAGAATACATCCTTTCCCAGCCCTCAACATTAATATATCGAGGAAAAATATCTTTAAATTCAAAACCAGCTAAGACATATAAACGTATTTCTGATGCATAAAAAATATCAATCATAACAATCATTCTATTAATGAGATCTCTATTATCTTTATTAATAGCTTGAAAATTTTCAATGAAAACTGTTTCAAAATTTTTTGCTATAACAGTGTATTCCTCAGCGGCGTAAAAGTTTTCTAACAGCTCTGAATAAGGTATAAGCAAGCTTTTTTCAACAGTACTTTTCAGCACTATATCGCGACTATGAACTTTCAAGGTTTTTTGTTTTTGTCTTTTACCATTTGCTAGAAAAAACCATTTTTCATAAAATTCTTGCTTTTCTGATATTTCTGTGGAAATAAAAAATTTTTTTTGTTTCGTTATTTGACGTGAACGCCAATCACAATCTCCTCCCAAAAGAATTATAGACATTTTACTTTTGATTAATTCAATAAAATTATATATGTAATGTCTATTTAAGCCGTTTTCATATATATAGTCTGGAGCACAATTACTTGTTATAATGATTATAACTCCTAACTGAAACAATGATTTAAATGCGTTTTCTAAAATCAATGCATCTGCAATATTACTGACAAAAAATTCATCAAAACAAAGTAAATTGATATCTTTTACATAATCTTTTATAACTTGAAAAATAATATCTTGATTATGTGTTTCTTTTTTTTGCCTTAATAGGTGTATTGATTCATGCAATTCTTGCATGAAAGTATGGTAATGCACTCTTTTTTTTGAAGACACATCAATATGTTCAAAGAACATATTGACAAGCATTGTTTTGCCTCTTCCTACTGAGCCATATATGTACAGCCCATAAGGTGATTCTTCTTTAGTAAGAAATTGAGAAAAAATAGAAAAGTTATAGCCTGACTTCTGAGATTTATTTTTTATTATCTTCTCTATATTTGATAAACTTTTCACAACACATTCTTGTTGTTTATCAACTTTTAAACTACCATCGGCAATTTTACTCTCATATAGGCATAAAAATTTGCTGTCATCCATTTAAATAGCGACATTATTTTTTTAAAAAATTTTCAGTGTTAGCAATATAACGTCTAATGACATCTCTGTCACTATCTATTAACCCTTCAGATACTTCTAGCATTTTCTTTGCTTCCACTAAAATTTCTTGAACAAGATCAATATGCTCCCCTATTTTAGCAGCCTTTTTAGCTAAAACATAAACCCCCGAGCGGGTTACGTGTAAGAAGCCACCTGAAACAAAAAATTGAAAAAAAGTATGAGAGGTATTTAGCGTAATCATTCCAGAATGAAGCTCCGTAACCAATGGGATATGTTGTTTATACACAGTCATATCCCCTTCAATGGCTGGAACTGTTACACTAACAGCCTCTTCACACGTATAAAACTTACCATTTGGCAGAATAAGTTCAAAATCTATTGCCATAATTTACCTTTTATATTACGCCGCTTCACTTGCAAGTTTTTTGGCTTTTTCAATAGCTTCTTCAATCGTACCTACCATATAGAAGGCACTTTCTGGCAATTCATCATATTCACCACTAAGGAGTCCTTTAAATCCTTTAATTGTATCTGCAAGATCCACTAACTTTCCTTTTGATCCTGTAAACACTTCTGCAACATGAAATGGTTGGCTAAAGAAACGCTCAATCTTACGGGCTCTTGAAACCGTTAGTCTATCTTCTTCTGACAATTCATCCATACCCAATATAGCAATAATGTCTTGTAGTGCTTTATAACGCTGTAAAACTTGCTGCACTTGTCTTGCTACACTGTAATGCTCCTCACCGACAATACGTGGATCTAGCATTTGACTTGTTGAATCAAGCGGATCCACAGCAGGATAAATACCTTTTTCTGCTATTTGACGCGATAAAACCGTCGTTGCATCAAGATGAGCAAAAGATGTAGCAGGAGCCGGATCAGTTAAATCATCCGCTGGAACATAAACGGCCTGAACAGATGTAATAGAACCTTTATTAGTAGTAGTAATTCTTTCTTGAAGTGCTCCCATATCAGTTGATAACGTTGGTTGATATCCAACAGCACTAGGTATACGCCCCAACAGGGCAGACACTTCGGAACCTGCTTGTGTAAAACGAAAGATATTATCAACAAAAAATAATACATCTTGGCCTTGATCTCTAAAATTTTCGGCCACTGTTAATCCCGTTAATGCAACTCTAGCGCGTGCACCTGGTGATTCATTCATTTGTCCATAAACTAAGGAGCATTTGGAATCGCTGCCACCATGTTCCTTATTAACACCAGAATCAATCATCTCCCAATACAAGTCATTACCTTCTCTCGTTCGTTCGCCAACCCCAGCGAAAACAGAATAACCACCATGCGTTTTAGCAACATTATTAATTAATTCCATGATCAGAACTGTTTTACCAACACCAGCACCCCCAAAAAGGCCAATTTTACCTCCCTTAGCATAAGGCGCCAGTAAGTCAACGACCTTAATACCTGTAACAAGAATTTCTGTTTCTGTTGATTGTTCCACAAATTCAGGAGCAGGTTGATGAATTGCTCGTCTTTCATCACTTTTTATTTCCCCACCATCATCAACAGGTTCACCAATAACATTCATAATGCGTCCCAAAGTGCCCTCACCCACGGGTACTGATATAGGGGCCATTGTGTCTTTCACTTCTTGTCCGCGTACCAAACCTTCTGTAACATCCATAGCGATAGTGCGAACAGAATTTTCGCCTAAATGCTGTGCAACCTCAAGAACCAAACGATTGCCTTGATTTTCTGTTTCTAGAGCATTGAGTATTGAAGGTAAATGGCCATCAAAACTTACATCAACAACAGGACCTATAACTTGTATAATACGTCCATGTATTTGTGTATTAGCTTCTTGCTTTTCTTTTTTTGATTGTTTATTTTTTTCAGTCATAATTTTCTCCTAACGCCCTAACTTTTCAGTGCTTCAGCACCTGATATAATTTCTATTAATTCTTTTGTGATCATGGCCTGACGTGTTCTATTATAAGTCAATGTCAAAGTATCTATAATCTCACCTGCATTTCTTGTCGCGCTATCCATAGCACTCATACGCGCCCCTTGCTCACTTGCTGCATTTTCCAACAATGCGCTATATATATTAACAGCAAAACTATGTGGAACTAAACTTGATACAATTTCTGTAACACTTGGTTCAAACTCGCAATAAAGCGATGCTTCTTCATCAGAAGATGTATCATCACCACCTTCATAAGAAAATGGTATCAATCTTTGTTCAACTGGAATTTGTGACAAAATAGACTTGAATTGTGAATAATAAATATCACACGATCCACACTGCCCAGACCTAACAAGATCAATAATTTTATTAGCAACATTTTGTGCTAAAGAAAAATCTATATTACGATAAGAAGCCAAACTTATATACTCAATAATAAAATCTCCATACAAACGCTTTGAAAGTTCATATCCTTTCTTACCCACACACAAGATTTTAAAGCTTTTTTGTTGCTCTTTTAAAGTGGCTATAGTCGTATTAAATTTTTTAAAAATTGCCGTATTAAAACCTCCACATAACCCTCTTTCCGATGTAATAAGAACAAGAAGAACAGACTGATCACCATCTTCTCCACCCATCATAATAGTATCGTTAACACTACTAATTTCGGGAGACCTCATAACTGTCGCAATTACCGTATTCAATCGTTTTAAATACGGTCTTGCACCTTCAACTTCCTCTTGAGCACGTCTTAATTTTGCGGCCGATACCATTTGCATAGCACGCGTAATCTTCTGCGTTGCCTTTATGCTTGTGATTCTATTTCTTAATTCTTTAAGATTTGCCATTATATAATATCCGATTTTTGTATATCAACTCATATTAGGTATAGCATCAATTAAATTTTTCGACAAAAGAATTAATAATTGTATGTAATTGCTCTTGTGTTTCTTTTGTGATCTCTTTTTTAGTACTAATATCTTCCAAAATATATGCATGGCTTTCTTGAACTAATGATAACAATTTCTCTTCAAATTCTCCTATTCTTTTGAGATCAATTTTATCCAAATATCCATTAACGCCTGCAAAAATCACAACGACTTGCTCTTCCGTTTTCAAAGGACTGTATTGCTTTTGTTTAAGTAATTCTGTTAAGCATGAGCCTCTTTCAAGTAATTTTTGTGTTGCTTGATCAAGGTCTGAACCAAACTGCGCAAAGGCTGCCATTTCTCTATACTGTGCGAGTTCACCTTTAATTGTTCCAGCAACTTGTTTCATGGCCTTAATCTGTGCTGAAGAACCAACGCGTGATACCGATAATCCTACATTAACAGCAGGTCGAATACCCTGATAAAATAAATCAGTTTCCAAAAATATTTGCCCATCTGTAATTGAAATAACATTCGTAGGAATATAAGCAGACACATCATTTGCTTGTGTTTCAATAATAGGCAATGCTGTCAATGATCCAAGCGCATTATCTTCATTCAGTTTTGCGGCTCTTTCTAGAAGGCGACTGTGTAAATAAAACACATCGCCAGGATAAGCCTCGCGTGCTGGCGGACGTCTTAATAACAAGGATAGCTGCCTATAAGCTACGGCTTGTTTTGATAAATCATCATATACCACAAGCGCATGCATGCCATTATCTCTAAAATATTCAGCCATAGCACACCCTGAAAATGCGGCAAGATACTGCATAGGTGCAGGATCAGAAGCCGTTGCAGCAACCACTATAGAATAATGTAGAGCTCCACGACTTTCTAATGTTTTCACTAATTGTGCGACCGTAGAGCGTTTTTGTCCTATAGCCACATAAACACAATACAGTTTTGCAGACTCATCTTCTTTTTCATTTATGCTTTTTTGATTAAGCATCGCATCAAGGGCAATTGCTGTTTTTCCCGTTTGGCGATCGCCAATTATGAGTTCTCTTTGCCCTCTACCGATAGGAATAAGAGCGTCAATAGCTTTTAAACCTGTTGACATAGGTTCGTGAACTGACTTTCTTGGAATAATTCCAGGTGCTTTTACATCTGCCACTCGACGTTCTTTCGTTTTAATGGGTCCTTTCCCATCTATAGGATTGCCTAAAGCGTCTACTACGCGGCCAAGTAACTCTTTTCCTACGGGAACATCAAGTATATCTCCAGTTCTTTTTACTGCATCTCCTTCAGCTATGCCTCTATCGGAACCTAATATAACGACACCGACATTATCTATTTCTAGATTCAATGCCAAACCTTTCGTTCCATTTGCAAATTCTACAATTTCACCAGCACGTACATTATCTAATCCATAAACACGCGCTATACCATCACCTACACTCAAAACGCGTCCAATTTCGGACACTTGTGCTTCATTGTCAAAATTCTTAATTTGCTCTTTTAAAATATCGGATATTTCTGATGCTTTTATATTCATTACACGACCTCTCTCATACGGCGTTTTAAACTGTTTAATCGGTTCTTTATAGACGAATCAATCATATGACTCTTGTACGTTAAAACAAGTCCCCCAAGGATTTTTTCATCAACATTTTGTATTAAATTTACTCCCTCACCCAATTTTTTTTTGAGAACTTCGGTAAGTTTGTCAACTTCTTTTGCTTTTAGTTCTCTAGCACTGGTAACATAAACATTAAAGCGTCCACTCACATCGTCTCTTATAGTAAAAAAATTATCTATAATCGTTTGTAATAGAGTTAAACGTCTGCGTCTTGCCAACAAGGATACAAAATTGATTGTTATTTTAGAAAAGTTCATCTTTTTGGCAATTTTTTGCAAAGCTTGTATTTGCTCTTTTGCTTTAAAAATTGGTGATCTTATTAACTTACCAAAGTCAACACTACTTACTAAAATATCTTGTAGCTCTTTTAGCTCCTTAGAAACTTTTTCTACTACTTTTTCCTCTTGTGCCAGATCAAACAATGCTTGAGCATATCGCCCCTCTACCGTAGATACAGCAGCCATATTATTCTTCATAAACTTGAACCATTATTGTTATTTTTATTGCACTTAAAAAAATCAATGTTTCTCGCTGTGATGCATCTTGATATTTTTTACACATATATTTATTGCAAGTTATTCGTATCAATTCCCATTCTAAACGCCATTCACATTACATCACTTTTCAAATGAGCTTGTTATATAACGTCCTAATGATTCACTTCTATGACTTTTGGCACTCTACCTTGCCCCTATGTTATAGAAGTAACAGATGCAGCATAACTCTATTATTTGTCAATTTTATAGCTCCACAGGTTGGGACTATATTTTTTTGACGAGCATGAGCGTTATTACACAAAACTTACTCTGTTACAAGTCTAAACTTATAAGAACATGCTTTTTTACTTTAATTTCTTGTTAGAAGTGTCATTCAAAGCGAAACGGTTGTTAATTTAGTGTAAACGTCCAGATGCATGTGCCAATAGTAAATATATCTTTCCTGTTTCAGATGTCAAATAAGTTTTAAGAAGCATTTGATGTCTATCGGAATTATGCGCAGAAAACAGCAAAGTTTCAAACTCATCTAAATAGCTATCAACCTCTTCTCTAAAGGATGTATCATACTTATATCTTGATTGTATCTCTTTAAACAATGACAAACCTTCTCTTGTATAAAGCATTTCAGTGAAAACATTTTTCTCACCATTGTTATGACGCATCCACAATTGTTCTAAATCTGATACATTAAATGCACGTACCATATCCGCTTCATTCCACGAGAAATTTCCAATGCTTTTTTTCTTAGCTACATTAGAATATTGAGGTGTAACAGGTTCGTTTTTTTGCTCAGCCTTTTTAGCATTTGTAATGAGATCATTGAGTCCCCATTTTGACTGAGTGGCGTTTGAAGGGCGTGTAGTTTGTCTATTGGCTTGTCCATCATAGGGATAGTCAGAAGAATAATGTGACGAAATTGTTTCGGTTTTAGCGTTTTCAAGATGAGAGAATGTTTTTCCAGCTTCCTGTGCTAAATCTCGTAACGTTTTTATATGCCCATCTACAGCTAATTTAAGGCTTTTACTTGTTCTAGCTGTTTCGCGGGGCAGTTCGTGTATCGCTTCATCTAATTTTTTGCGTGTTTGAGAAACTTCATTAAGTGCAACACTAGCGACATCATGCATTTGTGAGATGTTTTTATTAATTGTTTGCGATGTTTGCTCACACTTATTCCATATATCATTTAAAGTCGCGGAATAATCATCCTTCATTTTGCTACGAATTTTATTACCTTCAACTTCAATTCTATTTGAAATCTGTGCAAAACCATCAAGTGCCTGTTTAACATCTTCTACACTGTTGTAGCGTATTACCTGACTAAATTGGTTAACCTTTTCTTCCGACAAAGTAACCCCTTCCACCAAATTTTCAACGCTTTGATTGATGTTTGTTAGCATAGCATCCGCTTGTCTGTCTACTTTGGTAAGCATGTTAGCCAAATTATCATGCCTTTCTTGCAGCATTTTATCTATTTTTTCATTAGCCTCAGTCAATGCATTAGCCGCTTGCGTTAATTGTGTTGTTTGATCGTCGATGACACCTAGGGTATGACCAAATTTCTCGTTACTGTCTTGATATATCCAATTCAATTTCTCTGAAGTATTGCTGAATAAATCATTATTATGTTGTAAATTATCAAATATTTTACTACTTGCCTCTTCAAAGAAACTTACATTATCTTTAAGTGAATTTGAAAGTTCAGTTACACGTTGTGTCGATAATGCTATGAGATTTTCTATTTTATCGTTTTCTTTTACAATAGGTTCGTATGCATCTATAGTTTGTTGTCTTAAATCTTGCACTGTTTTTAGCATTGTTTCTCTCTCAGTGCTTAAATCGTGTAATAAGATGCTTAGTGTAGATTTTTGTTCGGAGTAGGAGCGATTTAATTTATCCAGCTCTTCCTGTACAATACTTTGCAACTGCGAGACTTTTTCTAAGGCCCTTTCAATACTGCTATCCATGAGTTTAACTTCCTGCCTTACAAAGCCAGAGAGACTCGTCATAGCATCCTTTGCCATTTTTTGTGGTTGTGAAATCATAACAGCTGCCTGAACGATGACTTTGGTAACTTGCCTTGCCTCTTGCGTGCGATAAACAATAATAGCTAAAGACCAAAAAAAACAAAGAGGGAAAAAAATAAGTGAAAACAAATTGACAAAGGCTAAACGTGTGCGTGTTGTTACGCCGTTTTCAAACGTAAGAAACTCTGTTATTCCAGCCATAGTATCTCTATCCAACAAGAGGGTGAATGAAATGAAAACCCATGACAAGGATACAATAAAGGCAATAAGGAAAGCACGTTTACTGACAGGAGTATTAAAATTTTTAATGAATTTCTGCATATCCGTCATGCTATATTTATCTTTGGGCAAAGGTGCCCGAACTTTATTTTGAGCATAACCATCGGCACCAACTTCATTTATAGAAGTTGGAAATTTCCTTTCTTTTTCATCCTGTTTCTCTACACTATCTAGTTCATCGCGACTTGGCATCTTACTACCAATACGATGACGTTCAAGATTATTTTGAACAGATGTTTTATTTTTTGCCACTTATCTACTCTTACAATTTATTGAACATAAGTACGTATTTGTATTTGTATAACTATTCTATAAAATAAACATTTACATATTTTATAACTGTATAGGCTATACTATGACAAACTAAACCACGTACTTAATTTCAACACTTACATTTATGCTGTATTGTTTTAGCTAAATACATTATTTTTGGCATTTCAGTTTTTCAACCATACAGAATCTTACTCACTCCTCTATATACCATCACTCCTCTATATACCACCACTCCTCTATATACCATCACTCCTCTATATACCATCACCCCTCTTACTCATTCGCCGCTTCTTAGGATTCCGACTTTTTTCGTAAACTTATCCTTAATTAATATTGCATTTCTTGTGCATTTTATAATTCTATTTATTGTTCTTCCTTAAATTCCCTACAATTATCTTAAATTTTATTAATTTTCTTTTATTGCTCGTTATATTTAATGGCATTCACCTTGATTACTCAAATCATTCCATTTAATTTATCATCCATACATCACGTTGTTTTTACCAAGTCATGAATATTTTATAGTTTTGTAATAAAATATTTATAATTATAAACGCATTGGAAGAAAAAATTTACTATATAAATTTACGTAATATTATCATAACTATTGTATTAATGTACAATAAATCTATGTCATTTGTCATAGCTTAGTATATAAATCCACAGTTTAGTTGAGAGTTAAGTAATGAGTAATAGCCGTACCCATAAAAAAGAAAGTACAGTTAGAAAGCAAACCGATAATCATCCAATCGATCTTGTTCATCTGAGTGGCTACACAATTGGTGATACAAAACTTCAAAATGAAATATTACAATCATTTTTAACTCAGTCAGATGATAATTTTAACACATTAAAAAAAACAACAAGCTATGAAGAATGGTGCAATGTGCTTCATACCTTAAAAGGAACTTCCCGCAATGTTGGTGCTTTTCATTTAAGTAATGTTATTGAACATGCCGAGACTATTCCATCGGAATTGCTAGAAATACATAAGCTACAAGCACTTGCTGCGATAGAACTTTGTATAATCGAGATGCGTAATTATGTTTCAAAATTACATAATGCATAGTCATGTAATGAAAAACACAGCACGTATATAACTCTCAAACATATACTCAAAGGCTGGCTTCGTGCTATATTAATCAATAGTTGCGACAATCTCAGAGCCAATCCTCATTAAAGGGGTAAGTATCAAGACGCCTGCAACCATTTTTTTCTACAAGCACTTGTATTTCAAGTTTCACACCTTCTTTACCGCCCTCCTCTCCTATATAGCTTTCAATGCATATTGTTGCATTTTCCTCAAAAATATCATCATTACAAGGACTATCCTTGAGTTCATCTATAAAACCTATAGAAGGATATTCGTCACACAATCCAACGCCATGAGCGAGCACCGAATAGCGTCTTTTATTATATTTTTCTGGTATTATCCAACTTTTTTCAATAAATTCTCTAAAGGTCATTCCTGCTTTTAATACACTCATATTGTAGTGAATGTGTTCATAGGCTGCTTTGTAAAGTTCTTTTTGTGAATCTGTCGGCTTTGTATGGCCGATTGTCCAGCTGCGTGATATATCAGCACAATATCCATAAGGCCCTATTAAATCGGTATCAAAGGATAGAATATCACCATTTTGAACAATTCTATCATTACATTCTTGCATCCAAGGATTAGTACGCGGCCCACTGCTTAACAATCGTGTTTCTATCCATTCCCCGCCGTGACGTATGTTTTCATAATGTAATTCAGCCCAAATTTCATTTTCTGATTTACCGGCTAAACTGTTTGCATAAATTTTGTCCATGCCTTTATTACAAACGCACATTGTCCAATCTATAATTTTCAATTCTTCTGCAGATTTTATGTATCTTGCCTGCTCCATGAGGCTTTGACCATTAACGATAGTTATCCCTTCTTCCTTTAGATAGTAAGCTCCTTCTGGATTACAATTGTCAATAGCGAGTCGTTTATTATTACCACCATGTTTTTTAACGATAGAAGCGACTTCCTGCGCCCATTTTTTTGCTCTTTGTTCTATTTTATCGCCTGCTGTAAAATAAAACCATGTTGTCGCTATATAAATTTCATCAACAAGACCCTCTGCTAAAAAAGGAGTCGTAGAATACTCAAAAGCCATTGTTGGGCCATGCGTGTTTATGATGGCATAGCGTGTGGGATTATGTAATACCCATACCTGCATATTACTCACATCTGTTGCATAACGAATATTAATAGGATCAAAGAGTAATATGGCTGCGCAATCATGTTTAATTAATTGTTCACGCACTCTTTTTAGACGATATTGACGGACCTTAGTAAGCGTTTGGGCAGACACTGGGTTTTTAAGCGGCTTATTGTGTGCTTCACCGTTATATATAGTGGGTTTATCATCAAACATATATTCTCTCCCAATGTTTGATTAATCAAAGTTAAATGCAAAATGCAAGCATAATTATATAAAAAATAAAGTGCATATAACAAAAACACATTTTAGTAATTAGTAAAAGACAAGTTAGTAATTACTAAAAGACAAGTTAGTAATTAGTAAAAGACAAGGGGGATATATACAGGGGAGTATATACAGGGGCGTATATACAAGGAGCGTATATACAAAAAATGCCCTCGCTTTAGCAAGGGCATTTTATATTCTTAATTATAAATACTAGCTCAATCATTCAAACCAAGCTTAATATTAACACCGCGACTATTCGCGATTACCAAAAAGATGTAACAACATCATAAACATATTTACAAAATCAAGGTAGAGCGCTAAAGCACCGAGTATCGCTTTACGTTCTTGTGTGCCTGAACCGTCTGCAGCTGAATACATATGCTTAATTTTCTGCGTATCATAAGCTGTCAATCCTGCGAAAACGATGACACCGATTATAGAAATAATAAAAGATAGAAACGAATCGGCAATGAATAAATTGACAATTGAGGCAATGATAATACCAAACAATCCCATAGTCATGAAGGTACCTAAACCTGTAAGATCACGCTTTGTTGTATAGCCATAGATACTCAACGAACCAAACGTAGCTGCTGTAATAAAAAACACATGCGTTATGCTAGAGGTTGTGTAGTAAGCAAATATAGGCGCCAAACTTACCCCTAATAGAGCAGCATAAGCAAAAAACACTTTCTGTGCGGTAGGAACTGACATCTTATTGACACGTGCTGAGAGATAAACCACAAGACCTAAAGGCGCTAGCATTAAAACAAAAAGCATAGGGGAACCAAAAATTGATTGTCCTAACTGCGTAAGCTGTCCATTATCAAAAGTTAATTGAAACATGATATAGGAGGCTAACCCCGTTACTGCTAAAGCAACAGTCATATAATTATAGACCTTGAGCATGTAAGCACGCAGTCCCTCATCCACATAGACACCCGCACGTTGTGCCTGTCCTGATCTTATGTCGTAATCTGCCATCTATTATCTCCTTTAACTTAATAATCAAATTGTTATAGCTTAAATATAGTGCACTACACGCAACCGCATAATGCACCAACGATACGTTACGCTTGCGTTATATCACCTACTTTAATGTTATAGATGCTACATTAACTTCACAACCATAACGTACTATAGTTTATTATATAGTATAAATAATTACTTATTTCAAGATTATTTGATAATTTTTTATAACAAAAAATCAAAAAAATCTCTCATTCATAATTAATCATAAATTTTATTTTTCAACTCAGATAAGAGATTCATAGAATATTATGGTTTTTTTATGTAATACTCTTGCACACATGCAATATATGCAAAAAAAATAAATAGATAGTATGAGTTTTCAAAAACATATAGCATTCAAACGTAAAATATGTGAATATATATGCCTTGATTAAAGATAAAATGTGCATACCAATAGCTTATGTCGTATTAATGCAATAGAATATAGAGGAATATTATGGTCGCTACATCATTGGATTATCTTCCAATATTTATATTTATAAGCGTAAGTGCTGCAATATGCATAGCTCTGCTTTTTTCAGCTGTCGTTATAGCTGTAAAAAAACCCGATCCTGAAAAATTATCCACCTATGAATGTGGCTTTGAGCCATTTGATGATTCGCATATGCGTTTTAATATACGTTTCTATCTTGTTTCTATTTTATTTATCATTTTTGATTTAGAGATAGCCTTTCTTTTTCCATGGGCGGTGGCATTTAGAGAGATAGGAGCGTTAGGGTTATTTTCCATGCTTATTTTTTTAGGCGTTTTAACAATTGGATTTATTTACGAATGGCGTAAAGGAGCCTTGGAGTGGGATTAGCAAATGTACCATTCAAACGATATAGCTTACGAATAAAGGAATAAAAATATGAACAGTGATAATCAAGAAAAGCTAATGGCCTTTGCAAACGCCCCTCATAATGATGAAACTAACACAGCTTTTGATGCTCTTTCACAAACCATAACAGATAAAGGTTTTTTAGTAACAAGTGCACACGACCTCATGAATTGGGCGCGCACAGGGTCGCTCATGTGGATGACTTTTGGTTTAGCTTGTTGTGCAGTAGAAATGATGCAGGCAAGTATGCCACGTTACGATATGGAACGCTTTGGCACTGCACCACGTGCAAGCCCTCGCCAATCAGATGTCATGATTGTGGCAGGTACACTTACAAATAAAATGGCGCCTGCCTTGCGTAAAGTATATGATCAGATGCCCGAACCCCGATATGTCATATCTATGGGGTCTTGCGCAAATGGTGGGGGGTATTATCACTATTCTTATTCTGTAGTACGCGGGTGCGATAGGATCGTACCAGTTGATATATATGTGCCAGGCTGCCCTCCAACCGCAGAAGCGTTGTTATATGGTATATTACAATTACAAAAGAAAATTAGACGCACTGGAACAATAGAGAGGTAAAATGTATTACCAACAAGATGACGAAAAATTAAAAGAATTACGCGACCATATTAGTGCAGGTGCAAGTGATAACATTATTGAAATGTCTATTGCCTGTAATGAATTAACGGCAATTTGTGAACGCGATAGGTTGCTTGATTTTGTAAGATTTTTAAAAAATGACCCCTTTTGTCAATTTAGTATACTTGTTGATATTTGTGGCGTAGATTACCCTGAACGCTCAAAACGATTTGAAGTTGTATACCATTTTCTTAACCCATACGGAAATTATAGATTACGTGTTAAGGTGAAAATTGATGAAAATATAACTCTCACTAGCATCGCTTCTCTCTATCCATGTGCTGTCTGGTTTGAACGTGAAGCATTTGATATGTATGGCATATTGTTCAGTGGTAACGACGATCTCAGGCGTATTTTAACAGATTATGATTTTGAAGGATATCCCTTAAGAAAAGATTTTCCTTTGTCTGGATTTACACAAATTCGATATGATGAAAACGAAAAAAGAATTATCAAAGAACCTGTTGACCTTGTTCAAGGTTTTCGTGATTTTGACTTCTTAAGCCCATGGGAAGGCACGGAATATACTATACCCGAAGTCGTTCAAAAAGAAACACCATGACTTTATTATAATATAGGTACAGATAATGGCTAATAGCACCGATATGACTTTAAATGAAAGAAGCTTTGAAATCAATTTTGGCCCGCAACATCCGGCCGCTCACGGAGTTTTACGATTAATTCTCGAACTTGATGGAGAGATTGTTACGCGTGTTGATCCGCATATTGGTCTTCTACATAGAGGAACAGAAAAATTGATAGAAAATAAGACATATCTGCAGGCAGTTCCCTATTTTGATCGTCTAGATTACGTAGCTCCAATGAATCAGGAACACGCTTTTGCACTTGCCACAGAAAAATTATTACATATTGATATACCATTAAGAGGACAATATATAAGGGTATTATACAGTGAAATTGGACGTTTATTAAGCCACTTACTTAATATAACAACACAGGCTTTAGACGTAGGCGCATTAACCCCACCCTTATGGGGATTCGAAGAACGTGAAAAATTGATGGTTTTTTATGAAAGAGCTAGCGGTTCACGAATGCATTCAGCGTTTATCCGTCCAGGAGGAGTGCATCAAGATTTACCACCAGAATTATTGGAGGATATTTATAGTTTTTGTCAAACCTTTCCTCAAAAGATAGACGATATAGAGACTTTACTTACCGAAAATCGTATTTTCAAACAACGTAACGTAGATATTGGGGTAGTTAGTCTGGATGAGGCCCTTGCTTGGGGATTTAGCGGTGTTATGCTTAGAGGTAGTGGAGGAGTTTGGGATATTCGCAGAAATCAACCATATGAATGTTATAATGCACTAGAATTTGATATTCCTATCGGAAAAAATGGTGATTGCTATGATCGTTATCTGATTAGAGTTGAAGAAATGAGGCAATCTGTCAAGATAATGGAACAATGCATTAACAAAATGCCTTCAGGTGAAGTATCGAATACCAATAATAAAATTACTCCCCCTAAAAGACCTGATATGAAAGAGTCTATGGAAGCCCTTATACATCATTTTAAATTATATACAGAAGGATACCATGTACCCGCTGGAGAGGTGTATACTGCTGTTGAAGCACCTAAAGGAGAATTTGGCGTCTTTCTTGTAGCTGATGGCAGCAATAAACCATATAGGTGTAAAATACGAGCACCTGGATTCACACATCTTCAAGCAATGGATTTCCTGTGTAAGGGACATACTCTAGCAGATGTATCAGCAATTTTAGGATCACTGGATATCGTTTTTGGCGAAGTAGACCGCTAGTATCTTGGGTTTTTGGTGAAGTAGATTGCTGTATCTTCCCCTGCCCTTTGCATCTCCCTTTGCATCTTTTTTATTTGGTTTGGGTAAGTCGGAAATGCGCCAGTAGTAGAGATATCATATTTACGAACCACATTTGTCTACAACTGTACCAACAATAGATCTAGCTTTATCTACACTTATTCCTATGTCTGATATTAGTGCCTGATATTAGTTCCCTGTAATTAAAATGCACTCTATATATTTGCAAAAGTGATTCGTACAGAATGAGAATTGCAAATCTGCTATATATTAAAGGAAACTTTCTGGTATTGTTATATTATCTCCTGGATAGATATAAATATTATCACCATCGCTTAAATCATAGGCTTTATCTACATTATCACCAGCGCTTCTAATATAAACAAGGTTTTTATTTGCTCTAGCAGTATATCCTCCCGCAACAACAACAGCATCCAAGAGGGTCATACCAGCTTTATACGGAAACTTATTGGTTTTGCTAATTGCTCCACTTATATAATATGGACGATAGTTAAGAACCTCTATTGTAACTTTAGGATTTTTTAAAAACCCCTTGGAAAGACTAGTTCTTAAATCTGCCTCAAACCCCTTGACGCTCTTTCCTTCGGCTACAACACTTCCTATAAGCGGAAAATTAACTTCACCTTGCTCACCAACGACAAATTGACCCGACAAATCTCTCTCACCGTAAACATATACTCTTAATACATCACCTCTACCAAGAAAATAAGAGAATTCTTTTTTTCTTTCACCTACTTCGGCATCAACATGTGCTTTACCAGCACAACCTGAGAGGAGAATAGCCAATACAAAAAATAAAGCTCTGTAACCAGTGTATATCGACCTTACCATATAAAACACAATCTAAATCTCGTTATAAACAATTGCTTATCATTGTTCCTGTTGCGAAATTATAACAGTTAGTTTTTTTTTTGCAATACATGTTATAAATTATACAAAGATACTACTCTTTTATAAAAAATCATGTATATCATCCTTGAGAAAAAGACAACTCAAATTATTTGATATATAAGCTCCCGTATCAATATTTATTCTATTAAAGCTTACATACGGTTCATTTACAGGGGTGTGACCATGAACAACACGTTTGCCTAACCAATAGGAGTTGGTTAAAAATTCATCTCTTATAGTCATCATCGTTTTATCATCTTGTTCCTCAAGCGGTCTTTTTGGATTAACCCCTGCATGCACAAAAAAATAATCACCTAAAATAAAATGTGAATTTAAATTTTGAAAAAAATTATAATGTGATTGAGGAAAATTTTTTAAAAAATTTTTCCTCACCTTTTTTATTATATCAATATTATAACCTGATTCCAATTTAACACCATAAGAGTTAAGTGTTTCACTACCGCCATATAACTTCCAGATATTATATACTTCAAAATCTTCATTCAAAAAATTTAATAGCATAGCCTCATGATTCCCTGAAATAAATATACATTCTCTATTAGCGGGTTGATATTTAGACAGTATATCCAAAGTTTCTTTAGAAGAATTACCGCGATCTATATAATCTCCTAAATATATTTCATAGGCTTTATCAAAGATTTGTGTTTCTTGATGTTTACGTATTTTATTCTGAACATCTAACAATAAATCGGCTCTACCATGAATATCGCCAATACAATAAACGATTACCCCTTCTGGCAGTTTTGCTAAGGTCTTTTGTGTAAGCTTATTATATATAGTTTTTATAATTGAAATCATATTTTTCTTGGTAAACTTTATTAGTTACGTCTATACACATCTTCGTAACGAACAATATCATCCTCACTGAGAATATCGCCAAGTTGGACCTCTATAATATAAATTGGTTCTGCAGAAGAATTTGCCAAACGATGTTTGGCACCTAAGGGAATATACGCTGCATTATTAGCACTTACTGCTCGCGTTTCTTCGCCTACTGTTATATCAGCAATTCCCTTAACAACGACCCAATGCTCGTATCTATGTTTATGACTTTGCAATGATAGTTTAGCTCCAGGTTTAACCATGATACGTTTGACCATAAACCCATCTATCTTAAGGAGATTTTCAAACCACCCCCAAGGTCTATAGCATTTTTTATGTAAAGTCACTTTATCTGGATCATTTTCAGCTAAATAAGTAACAATATTTTTGACGTCTTGTGATTTATCCTTGTCTAAAACTAAAACAGCATCAGCCGTTGTAATCACGGCAAGATTTTTAACACCAGCCACACATGTTAAAATATCCTCTGAATAAACAAGTGTGTCCGAAGCATTAAAAGTCTTTCCTTTTCCTACAATGACATTACCTAGATTGTCCTTTTTATCAAAATTTTTCCACATTGACTGCCAATCGCCTAAATCGCTCCAATCAGGATCACATTTTGCACACACAACATTGTCAATTTTTTCCATGATAGCATAATCTATCGAATCACTACGCACCTGTTTGAAGTAGGTCTCATCAAGTCTTATAAAATCTAAATCTTTTTGTCTTGCATCATACGCTTTTGTAACTTCTGAATATATATCATGTGCATGTGTTTCGAATGCCTTAATCATATCTGTTGCTTTAAATAAGAACAAACTAGCATTCCAACTATATAGCCCTGTTTTTAAATATTGCTCTGCTTTTTCTAAACTTGGTTTTTCTGTAAATTCAACAACATTAACGATATTATCAGATTGTTTATCTGCTTTTATATATCCATAACCCGTGTGTGGAGACGTAGGTTTTATACCAAAAACAGCAATATTATTTTCAATTACTCTGTTTTTTACGGCTTTAATGGCTTGTATCAAATTATCTGGTTTCTTAATTATGTGATCGGAAGCCATAAGAAGAATCAAAGTATCGTCATCATATTGCAACGCATCTAAACATGCTGTTGCAGCGGCTGCAGCTGTATTACGTCCTTCTGGTTCTAATATAATATCACATTGTGTGTAGTTTTTTTGCTGTATTTCTTCGGCAATAAGAAAACGATGTTCAGCATTAGCAATAATAGAAGGCTCTAAAAAAATGTTATCATCACAAAAATCCAAAGCTTTTCTGAATAAACTTTTTCCTTCAAACATTTTAATAAGTTGTTTGGGATCTTGGCGCCTTGACAATGGCCACAACCGTGTACCAAAACCACCACACAATATATAAGGTTTTACCTTCATATTTTTCCTTTATGACATGACTAAACTTAAATAATACTAACAATATATGTATCAAAATTCTATTTTTAACGCCATTATTATTATCTTCTTAATGATTTTTCATATCCAATTGCCAAAATAGTCAGATAAAAAAATGCAATGGCTTGAATTTGTATATGAAAATAAATTAAACTTTGTAAAAATATAAAAATAGACGTAACAGTGACGAGAATAAAAAGCGTACTATTTCTAGTAGTTTTGAGCAATTTTTTTACAACCCGTATGAAAGGAATAAAAACACATAACAATAGCAAAAATGTGGCAGGTATACCAAGTTCTACCATCAATTCCAGCAATGTATTATGGGCTTTATCATAATGTGCTTCCCAATAAAAACTATCATTTCTATACAGAGGAAATATGACCTGAAAACTACCATATCCTGTGCCATACAAAGCATGATCTTGGATAATATTCCACGATACATTATAAAGTGACACTCTTTTTTCATCAATCAATCCAAATTGTAAAAATCGTGATGCTGTATAGGAGGATAGAAGATTAGCTATCATAAAAAAGAAAATTAAAAATAACACATAAAAAATGTATGTAAATATATGGGAACTATTCTTTATTAGATAGAATAATACAAATAAAGAAAGGGAAAGAAGATAAAGAATAAAACCGCCGCGCGAACCCGAAACAAAAATCATACTCGTAAATATGAGGATAATAAAAAAATGAGCGTATATGGAAGTTTTTAAACCTGTCAGTACAAAATTAATCCAGTTTATCGCCCCTACAATATTACGTCTACTCGCAAGTCTTTTAATTTTATCTATTGATAAGTATATGGCTAGCAAACTTGCCATTATGGTATATATTACAAGCATGTTAACATTAAGAAATGTGCCATATCCAGCAGAACTAGGATACCATAAAACTGCTCTTATATCCCAAAACCAGCATAAAAAAGCATATGTTACATAAACAAAGGATACACAAAACAATGTATATAAAATTCTACGACTATAGCCTGCCGCACTAAATTGCATTATCAACCAAAACAACATACCATTGGTTATTAAAGGTATAAGGCTATACTGCGTATGAATGGGGCTTACAGTTATTCGTCCTTTTAGGGGTTCACCAATAGCCTCAGAAATTAATTGCCATGACGGGTGTGATAAAACAGCATTGTCTAAAGGCAACCATTGGATAATTATCCAACCGATAACTATACAGAACAACCATACAATAGTTTTTATTTTATAAGCAGGTAATGCCGCAGGAGATTTGTATAACGAAATTAAATAAAATAAAAAAGATGCACTTACCAAAGCCCCATTTAAAAACCATAATGTTAAACGATTGCTAGCATAAATGAGAGGAGAGAATATTAAAACAAACTGTACAATATTTAAGGATGAATATCGTAAAATATATGTCATGAGAAAAAAAACCTAGAGATTGAAGTAAGCAATCATACCGAATATATTGATTAATATATTCCATATTCATACATTTTCATATACTTTAATAGTATATCCTAACAATTATTACAGTTTTTGATTAAATTCACCTATTTCAGAAAAACACGATAACACTTTTTCAATATCCATAAAAATATCTTTCATACCCTGTTGTGATTGACAATCCTCTGTTACAATAACAAGCTCTGGTTTGTTAGAAGATGCCCTTACAAGACCAAATCCTCCCCCTTCTAAATTAAAACGTATTCCATTAACTGTTAAAATATCTGTAATTGTTCTACCAGCAACTTTTTCTTTATTATTAAAGCGTTTTGTATATATCTGTGTAATTTCTTCTACAATGGCATACTTTTTATCATCAGGACAATATGGAGACATTGTTGGAGAAATATATGTTACAGGCAGTTCATCATAAAGCTCCCCTATACTCTTACCAGTTTGCTTTATAATATCCAATACGACTAAGGCTGTTTTCAAACCGTCATCATAACCATAACCATAAGGCGGATTAAAAAAATAGTGACCACTTTTTTCAAATGCTGCAATAGCATTGATGGCTTTGCAATGAGATTTGATATGCGAATGCCCTGTTTTCCAATACACAATTTCACAATTTTGTTGTTTTAATATCTCATCAGTTAAAAACAATCCTGTAGATTTCACATCAACAATAAATTTTGTATTTTTATTGTCTAGAGCCATATTTCTCGCGATAATAAGCCCTATCTTATCAGCAAAAATTGCCCTTCCATTCTCGTCAATAATACCACATCTATCACCATCCCCATCAAACGCAAAACCGATATCTGCCTTATGTTTTTTGACGGTCTGACTTACATCTGTTAACATTTCCAAATCTTCAGGATTAGGATTATAATGAGGAAAATGATAGTTCAGCTCACAATGTCTTTCAACACTATCAGTGCAAACATAGTGTAAAATATCTGGTGCGATAATAGCAGGAGTCCCGTTTCCACAGGCAATAACAGCTTTTATATTATAGTCATTTTGCTTTGCTTGTGTAATATCTTGTTTGTAATGTTGCGCAAGATCCTTTAGCAGAATATATTTTCCTGAATCATCACAGTCAAAATCAGCATTCATAACTATGTCTTTAAGAGCAGACATATTATCTGGTGAAAAGGTAAGTGGAAATTGTAGCCCCATTTTTATACCAGTCCATCCATTCTCATTATGGCTTGCGGTAACCATGGCGACATTTTGAATGGCGTAATGTGCTTGGGCAAAATATGCCATAGGTGTTGTACACAAGCCAATATCATTGACAACGCAACCCGCCTTTATAAGGCCATTGACAAGTGCCATTTTAATACTTTGAGAATATTGTCTATAATCATGGCCCACTATGATAGGCGGATTATTTATTTTATGATGACGCTTAAGTAAGGTACCCAAGCCCATCCCCACATAGAATGCTCCTGTAAGATTTAACTGCTCTTCAATCAACCAGCGCGCATCATACTCACGAAAACCAAGCGGATTTATCAAGGCTCTATCTTGATACTCTTGTGTAAATGTATTACAATTTTTGAGAGGTTTTTCAAACATAGCACTATTTATACGGATAATTTTAAATCAAGAATGTCACTGTGAATCACGCTGAGTGTTACGTAATTTCTTATTTTCGTCTCTTCTTTTTTTGCGTAACTCTTTCAACGTTTGCAATCTTTGTGGCAGTTTTTCCAATATCTCATCACGAACGGCTTGATCTGTGCTTCGCCATATTTTTATTTCTTCGCGACTCCTACCGCATCCTAGACAGTATCCTGTTTCAGGCTCAAGACTACATACTTTCTGGCAAGGTGATTCAATTTGCATATTTATCCCTATAAATTCAATTTATCTCTATAATAATTCCAAGCAAATCACAAGACAAAAAAAGAAAAACACATCTATAAAAACAGATAACTCACATTGCCATTAAAGCAATAGTTATAAACAAAGTAAAACTAATTTGCTCCACCGCACCAAAAACATCTCCAGTAAACCCTCCAATTTTTTTATACGTTAATTGTATATAATAGTAGGCCACAATAAAACAGATAACCAAAGCTAAAAAAAGCATGATAGCATTTTCAACAAAAAAAATTGCACCCAAGATACATATACTCATCATAGTTATCGTTTTTATAAAAACATATCCATCAATGTTTTTCATTAATTCCCCTAACCCGCCTTCCTTTGCGGGATACAAACGATAAGCTGTAAAAACAATCATCGTTTTTGCTATGACCCCACCTAATATCCATATTAAAACGATATTGAAAGCAGCATCAATACTCCCCTGCTCATTATGCATTGCCGTAACTAGCGAAACAAAACGAAACATCACAACAAAAAATAAAAAAACCGAAGCAAAACTACCAATTTGAGGATCTTTCATGATTCTCAGTCGTTCTTCAATAGAAGTATAAGCAGAAAATGCATCAATGCAATCACATAGACCATCCTCATGCATAGCACGTGTTATCCATGTATGCATAGCTATCATGGCTAGTATAGCAATTATATAATTATCGAAAATACAAAATATTAAAATAAAAATTAGAGAGGATAGCAAGCATAATATGGCTCCAACAAAGGGTAATAGGTAAATAAACGTATGGAAACTTGTTATTTTTTCCTTAGAATGAGATATGGGTAGACATGAAAAAAAGGCAATGAGGTGACATAAATATGAATACACGGATTATGCTCTCAATATGTGTTTTCTTAACTTTACGCGTAAATTTTTACGTGAATTTAACCTATACATTTTAGTTTCTATCAAACTATACTAAATATAGGCTATTTGTGAAAAAAACGCATCTAAAAAAAGTCATTTATTCCCTTTTTTATTACCTTATTGTGTTAACACCAATATTAGGGTGCAGCACGTTTGATGAAAACGCCCCCATATATATTAACAATGAACGTAAAAAAATTACAGCCATTGACGGAAATGTATATGCAGATCCTAAAAAATATTTATTCAATTCAAAAAACAAACTACCTGGTAATTTGGTGATTACAAATATCAAAGGGTTATCAGATGAGCAGAAATTGGAACTAAACAATATTATTATTGAACACGCAGAAGAAGTTGGCTTGTCAATCGTTCCGACACAATATGCCGATCTTTATGCAAATTACAATTCTAATCAGCATTACATGAGTGCACAATTTGACTATGCACCTGGTATTGATAGCTCAGTTTTCTATTATGTGTGGAATATTCATGATCCACAAGGTGGTAAAGTACATTTTATAAAAGATGAAGTGGGTATTAATAATAATCCAGAAAAAAGAGCTACATTTGTTTTTCCACGCAACGTGTTAAATAAAATTGCCAAAAATACAGTGCAAAAATTATCGATATGGTGGGCGCGCTATAGTTCTGCTTATCCCGATAGGACTATGCCTCCTGCATTTATGGCTATGCCTCAGTCTACACAACCCTATTATTACCAGCAACCCGCCGTTAACGCGCAAACTGCACAACCCTATTATTACCAGCAACCCGCCGTTAACACGCAAACTGCACAGCCCAATTATTACCAGCAACCCGCCGTTAGCACGCAAACTGCACAGCCCAATATCAATCAGAATGCTGCAATACCTCATGGCGTGCCTATTAATAACGCAAAACCGAATCTTGCTATCAATAGCCAATCACCTCAGGTCGCAACTACACAGAATCAAACACCTCCTAAACCTGTAATACAAACAGATAATAATGTGGTTACTAATTCTATCAAAAGATATAAAGACCCCATAATCAATCAGGATTCACGCCCTGCTCCCATTGTTTTCATAGCAAATAGTATAAAAGGGCTAGACACTAAAAAAACTATCGCAATACTGAGAAGCTTTAAGCAAGCTCTTGGTAGTCATAATATACTCGTTACATCAAGCGTTAATAATGCACAGTTTATTATAACCGCAGAAGCCCATGTAAAATCTATTAGTGATACAGATAATGCCATTCGTCTTGATTGGCATATTCAACAAAATTCTGGCGAAAAAATAGGCCTTATACAGCAAAAAAATACACTTAGTAAACATGATATGCACTTCCAATGGAATACAATATCTAGACATGCAAGCCAAGATGCGTCAATAAAAGTGATTGAACTTTTAAACGATTGATATATGATAAGACCTCGTTAAATAAATCGTTTCCTTGTAATGACTAAATAAATTGAATAATGAAAATTATTACTGGTAATGCTAATAAGCCTTTAGCTGAAGATATCGCTTCATTCCTTGACACTGAAATGACACAATGCGCCGTAAAGCGTTTTAATGATAAGGAAATTTTTGTCGAAATCTTTGAAAATGTACGTGGTGAAGATGTATTTGCCATACAGCCAACATCCTACCCTGCAAATGATAATCTACTTGAGTTACTTATAATGATAGATGCCTTAAAGCGGGCTTCAGCTAGGCGTATCACAACGGTTATTCCGTATTTTGGTTATGCTCGGCAAGATAGAAAATCGGGGTCTAGAACCCCCATATCGGCTAAATTGGTAGCCAATCTTATTACAACAGCAGGTGCGAATCGCATTATGACAATTGACTTACATGCTGGACAAATTCAAGGATTTTTCGATATCCCTGCAGATAATCTTTCTTGTAGACCTGTTTTTCTTAAAGATATAAGAGAGAAACATAATATAGACAATGTCGTTATCGTATCTCCAGACGTTGGCGGTGTTGTTCGTGCCAGAAGCATTGCAAAAAAACTTGAAGTTCCTTTAGCCATTATTGATAAAAGACGAGATAATCCAGGAGAAAGCGAAGTCATGAATATTATCGGTGACGTTGCAGGAAAAACATGTATTATCATTGACGATATCGTTGATTCAGGCGGTACTCTATGTAGTGCTGCCTATGCATTAAAAGAAAAAGGAGCAACAGAGGTTAAAGCCTATATATCACATGGTGTGCTACCCGCTGATAGCTACAAAAAAATTGATGAATCATGTCTCGAAGAATTAGTGATATCCGATTCAATAGAACCAAAACAAGAAATACTACAGTCAAAAAAGATTCGAATCTTATCTATTGCTCCGCTAATTGCCCGTGCAATAAAACGAACCAATAGTGAAGAATCAGTATCCAGCTTATTTCTTTAAAACGAATGGGGACGTACACTAAAAAGAGCATCAACCTCATCCAAATGCTCGTTTGACGATATCAGAATAACTTCATCCCCTGTTTCAAACTGAAAATGTTTTTTCGGAAAAATAATATCATCTTTACGCATAACCGCCGCTATTCTAATACCATTTGGTATAATTTCTCGTAAGGGTTTAGAACACAAGGAAGAGGCTTTTGGAACTTGTGCTTGTAGAATTTCTGCTTGACCATATTTTATGGAATGAGCCGATTTTATCTTGCCTTTATGTAAGCTTGTTAGAACCCTTGATATCGTTACTCCACGTGGATCAATGAGATTGATATACTCTTCTTGATTAAACAAAGTAAGAAGATTTTCATCATTAATAAGGCTAATTGTTTCCGAATTACATATTTTTTTTGCCAGTTTCATAGATAAAATATTGACATGGTCATCATTGGTTAATGCTAAAAAAACATCCGCTCCTTCAATACCTGCATCAATAAGAAGTTCCTTTTC
>JAPKNN010000005.1:0-118740 GCA_040266715.1 Paracoccaceae bacterium | reverse complement strand
GTTACGCCCGTGTTAATTGCTGTTTCACCCGCAACACTATTAAGTGTGGACCAACCCAACAATAATGCATCATAATTATTACTACTCATAGCGCTATCATTAAACATGTTGCTAGCACTTGTTAGAGAACTAATATCCCAACGTCCTATATCTTGATTGAAATCAGTTGCACCAAAAAACATACTCTGCATAGTCGTTACAGAACTAACATCCCAACGCCCTATATCTTGATTGAAATCAGTTGCACCAAAAAACATACTCCTCATAATAGTCACACTACTAATATCCCAACCCCCTATATCTTGATTGAAATCAGTGGCATTAAAAAATATACTCCTCATAGTAGTCACACTACTTACATTCCAATCCCCTATTTCATGATTGAAAAAAGAAGCTGAATTAAACATACCATGCATATTAGTCACACTACTTACATCCCAACGCCCTAAATACTGATTGAAAGAAGAGGTACTTCGAAACATTTCTTGCATATTAGTCACAGCACTAACATCCCAAGCCCCTATATCATGATTGAAAGAAGTGGCACCAGAAAACATCTCATCCATATCCGTTACATTACGAACATCCCAACGTCCTATATCATGATTGAAAGAAGTGGCACCAGAAAACATCTCACCCATATCCGTTACATTACGAACATCCCAACGTCCTATATCATGATTGAAAGAAGTGGCACCAGAAAACATATTCCCCATATTCGTTACAGAACTGACATCCCAAGCCCCTATATCCTGATTGAAAGCAGTGGTATCAGAAAACATTTCTTGCATATTAGTCACAGCACTAACATCCCAAGCCCCTATATCCTGATTAAAAATAGTGGCTTGATTAAACATTAGCGACATATCCGTTACAGAACTAACATCCCAAGCCCCTATATCATCATTGAAAGCAGTAGCTTTGAAAAACATATACTGCATATTAGTGGCCTTAGAGACATCAAGCCTAATAGCATTAGATGGAATACCATTGCCATTAATAAAAAAACTAGCTAAACTTGCACTCTGGGTATTAATGATTTCCAATATTTTGGCTTCTGTTAATGGCTCACTCTCAGCGGCCAGAGCATTACGATACCTTGAAAGAAGAGCATCATTCACACCAGAACTCAATAGCATTAATTCATCAGAGCGGATGCTGCTATAATCATCGTTTGTAATAGCAAGTATCTTATTTAACACAGCCTGTGCAGAAGAGGCAGAAGATACCGTAACATAAATTGTACTGCTTGCACTATAATTCGTACTAGCGGCGCGTAACACAATTCCATACATATTATCCACTGCAGATGAGGCATCATAGGTAGCATCACCTATAAACTCTAACACATTATCATTGAGTCTAAATAAAGAGGTATTATCTGCTCCCCCTGCTAAGGCTTCTAATGTGTATGTAATCGTAGCGCCTTCACTATCTGTATCAGTAAATGTGTTTACAGTATGAGGATTAGTTGCAGAACTACCACCATTAGCAACGGCGGAATGAAGTGAACGGGCTAGCGTCAATGTTTCTGTATTATCAGTATCAGTGGAAGCACCACCACCACCGCCACCGCATGCGTATAAAGCAGGTAAAACCATCCACAAACTATATTGTAAGGAAAGTTTTTTACGCTTATCTGTGGTGTTAGGGGCCCTGCCGCAGGGTTTTACCTGTGTAGCAGATAATTCTTTTTCAGGTGCGGACACACATTCATTGCGTGTATAGGAGGTAAAATATCGCATAACTATTCCTTGAGCTTAATTAATTCATATCATCATGCCGAACCACATGATCCAATCAGGTAATTCATAGTAAATTTCAAAACAATTTATTCTTACAATGTAAATATCATTGCAAAGAATGCATGTCAATATGCTTTTTGGTGCATGAATATTGTTATAGACACAGTGTATACATGCAAGAAATCGCTGAAAAAAGTTTTTTTAACCTGTTTATATAATAATATTTTTTTTGCTGGACAATTTTAAAAAAATGCGTAACAATATATGTACAAATATACGAATGACAATGCAAACTGATGCTAGTCAAAAGTAGAGTTTAGAAATTAGCGGGTGTAGCTCAGGGGTAGAGCACAACCTTGCCAAGGTTGGGGTCGTGGGTTCGAATCCCATCGCCCGCTCCATGTAAAATGCTATGCAAGACAATATTAAACCCTATACAGGGGTAGTGTAAAAATTATTGTTTGAGCGAAGGGCGTCTAATTATCTGCCCTAGAAAGCCTTAAATTTATATGTAAAATCAAGAAATCGTACTGCATAATATAGCAAACTTTATGCAAGGAAGCATATAGTATCTTGCCAGATTTATTACTAATACTATTTATAGATTGATTTTCAAAGTTAAAATTATAGGTTAATATCAGTATGGATTTTTTATTATTAGGATTTATTACAGGATTGAGCCTCATTCTTGCTATTGGTGCCCAGAATATCTTTGTAATTGAACAGGGATTAAAAAATCAGTATGTATTTACTATCTGCATGCTATGCTCGCTATCTGATGCACTCCTTATTTTTTTAGGTATCTTTATTTTTTATTTATTCGGTAAATGGATAGATACGACAGTATATCTTTTACTAAACCTCCTTTTAATAGGATTTCTTGTTCATTTCATCATCACAAAATACTACCAAAAAATTGATATCAATACGTTTGAAAAAACCACATACGGCTCCTCTTATCTTGCAACAATTTATAAAACACTCGCCTTCACATATCTCAACCCGCACGTCTATTCCGATACCGTTTTTATACTTGGTAATTTATCCAAAAATTTTACTTGGCAAGAAAAGTTTTCCTATGCAACAGGAGCTTCTTTAGCTTCCCTTTTGTTTTTCTTTTTGCTTGGTTACGCCGCTCGTTTTTTTTCTGCGTATCTCAAAAACAACCAGACATGGCATTATATAGACTATATTATCATTCTCATAATGAGCTCTATACTCGCTGTCATATTGTGGGATACATACATTGTCATTGCAGATATTTTACAGCGCTAAAAACCGTCAACATTACACTCAAATCTTAAAGCTCAAATCTTGAGTAATTCCCTACATAACTTCAATGCTTTGCTGAAAGTCAAATATATTATCTGGATCATAAGCCTTCTTAATACTCACCAATCTTTCATAATGATCGCCATAATACTCTTGCTGCCAATTTGGCAAATCTATATCTGGATAATTGATGTAACTACCTTGTGTATATTGCCTTAACGCTTGGGCAAATTCTCCAGACCATTTTACAAGCGGAGATTTATCTTCACCTTTTGTCCAAGTTACTAAATTTTGTATTGAAGCAATCGCATCACGATGTGCAAAGGCGTTATAATCTTTTGGAGGTATTGCAGTTTGTTTACCCCAAGAGTCAAAGATTGTGATCGCCGTTGCGGGACAATCATCTCGTGTGTGATACGTTCTTAGAATATTCATTGCTTCCGGCCCAAAAGTTTTTTTTACAAACATGGAACGCGCCTTAAAAGGCTTCTGTTGTTGAAAATGCATCGTATGTGGTTTAATTGAACCCGCATGTTCCTTAACGGCCTCAAAAAAATTCACTTCTTTTAAGGTTGTCTGGGCACCCTTAATATGCACTAAAGCCTGTATCTGCTCTTCCATTTCTTTTTGTAGCCCAAAATATTGCCCAAAAGAGGTTATTTTCCCATTTTTTACGCACCCTACTCTTGCAAATAACATCAAGTTTTCTGATGCATTCTGTTGTGTTGCAAACCAATTAACCATTATGTCCTCTAACATATCCCATGGATAGGTTATATTAAATAATCCTACAATGGATACAGGATGTGTTCGCATCGTTATATGCGTTACAACGCCAAAATTACCTCCTCCGGCACCACAACACGCCCAGAACAAATCTGGCTCAACATCTCTGTTTATAGTAAGATGCTTCTTCTGTGCCGTCACAATGTCTAAAGAAACAATATTATCGCAGCTTAATCCTATCCTTCTTGCTGAAAAACCTATACCCCCACCTAAAGCCAATCCTGCGATACCAACAGTTCCACAGGAACCAGCAGCAATGGTGAGTTTCTCCTTCCATAATTGTTGATAAATGTCGTATAATAAACATCCAGCACCTAAACGAACTGTCTTCTTATCATCTGAAAGACTAATTGTATTTATAAAGCTAACATCAATAATTAAGGCGCCGTTTGCAGTACTAAAAGCTTCGTAACTATGGCGACCTGAACGTAAACGTACTTCCAGATTATATAGCTTAGCATAATTTAAGGCATCAATGACATCCTGTTCAGAACTGCAAAAATATATTGCCTCTGGTTTGATGTCAAACGCCCTATTTCTTTCCTCCCTGTCTTCATTGTAACTGGGATCTGATTTACGAACAATTTTTTTTCTGCTTATATTAATCATTTTATAAAAATATCCTCATTTTCTTAATTATTGTAACTAACTATACAATTGTAATTTGCAAATAATTCTGCTAATAATTATTAATCAGGAGTGTTATATTTTCTATATAATATATGTTTTCATATTCAAAAGCTAGCGAATGGCTATTATAGCAACAATTTTTAAGGAAATAAAATGAAAAAAATACTATTAATTATTATATCCATATTTTTTTTAAGTATCCTTGTTTACACGCGTGCTTATTCTCAGCAGACGGTTTACATAACAATAGATGATGGACCCGTAGGTGGTACCGCAAATCTTATATCCGTTACTAATGCTCAAAAAGTTCCAGTTACGTTTTTCATGGTAGCAGGCCAAGTTGAGTTAAGTGATAAAAATAAAGATCTTCTAGCCCAATCCCACGCTAGCCCATACATAACTGTAGGAAATCATAGCTATTCGCATGCACATAGTCATTACAGGCATTTTTATTCAAGTGTGACGGGTGTCATTGAAGATATGGAAAGAGCAACAACTGATTTAGGAATTACGCAACGTCCTGTTCTTGCAAGGCTTCCTGGTCGTGATGTGTTCCGTTTGCCTGGCATAAGTCGTAACGATCCATTTTTAAGCCATGCTGAAAATTCTGTCGAAAATAGAGATTTTGACGCACTATTTAAGGATAATTTTTATTTGTTCGGTTGGGATTTAGAATGGGCGCATCAATCAAGCGGTAGACCTATCCAAACCGTTGATAGATTAATTGAGCAAATCAAATTAGCTTTTGAAAATGGGAGAACAGTTAAAAAAGATAAACTTATTTTGCTTATGCATGATGAAATGTTTAGAAATGTTTTTGATGGTCGGGAAAACTTTAATAATCTTATAGTAGCATTAAAAAATGCTGGTTTTGTAATTGGTAAATTGGAAGATTATTTAGATTAGTTATGATTAGCTTTTTGCACTGTTCCATTCATTAACTTCAATAAAAAATATCTGAATTGACTATAAATTGCAGGCTAAGTGATTGATGCAAGTAGGATTAGTAAACCTAATGAGTATCAAGCAAAGCTATTGCCTGTGCGTTAGGTCAAAAAGCGTCAGAAATGGTAAAATACTAAGCACAGTAGTAGACAGGGCTCGTCAAATGAGTGCCCCCATACACAAGCCCCACAATACTCAAGTCTCAGTAGATAGAAAAACAAGAAACAGTATAACTTTAAAAAGCCGAATATAAGAAAACAAAAAAAAGAAGTTAAACCAACCATTTGAATGGCGTACCCGGAAGGAGTCGAACCCTCAACCTCTTGATTCGTAGTCAAGTACTCTATCCAATTGAGCTACGGGTACATATAAAAGATCTCAAAACACAGCAAACATCTATCTTATTATTAAGAAAAATGCAAGAAATTATTATCATGCGTTTATTAAGTTATAGACTAACTCACACCCTTCATGTTGACTAAAAAAGGTTAGTTTGTTAGGCTTTCCTTAGAAACTTTGTCTACGAGCATTGTTATAGTAAAATGAGGATGTTAGAATTAAATCGTGGTTTATAAAATTAACTTCGTTTGTTCCGAAAGGAGCCAGAGTGATGATAAGAGTATAATAAACATAAATAAAGCTCATCGAACAGAACTAAAGGTACTACATGACTTTGGTTTCTTACAAAACGATCCTAATTTTTCTATTGTTGTAAATGCCCTCTTGATTCACAATATGATTTTCTGATAGTTTACGCACATACTGATAATTTTAACATAAGAACACATGTTCCCAAAAGTCGATGTGTTTTTATGACAACTGAACCCCCTAATGAATATAAAAAGGACGCAGATTACAATCAGTTTGGCTTACTTGTAACTCCCTTCAAGGATAGATATAAGCAGCATCCTAACATAATGTGTAGTAATACATATTTAAGTTGGTTATGGTATTTTGCAGAAGATTTTGTAAAAGAATATGCATGGTTCGAGAATACTCCTGCTCGTATATCCCTTATAATTAGTGATGAGGCTACTTTAAATAATCAAGTTAAGCGTATAGCTTTTGCCTATCATCTCAAGAAAAAACTTGGTAGCCAAATTGATATCTATGGTCGCGGTTTTCGTCCTATAAAACAAAAACAGGAAGCTTTTGAAAATTATGACTATACTGTTGTTATGGAAAATAGTGTTCATTCGGATCACTGGACAGAAAAGATTGCTCATGCCTATTACACAAAATGCTTTCCTTTTTACGTTGGGTGTACGAATCTTGAAAAATATTTTCCAAAAGAATCTTTTGTTACGCTTGATATTAATAACCCCAATGAAGCTGTTCGCATTATGCGCAATGCCTTGGATAATAATCTTCACGAAAAGAATAAAGAATATGTTCTTAACGCACGCGAAAAACTGATGAAAGAATATACTCTGGATAAAGGTTTAATTAAAATAGCAAAATATATCCTACAACAGGAAAAAGATTTATCACCGATTACTGTGACACAAAAATGCGAAACTGTTTTACAATCTAAACCTTACACATACTTTTTTAAGCAGAGTTTTTTGCTGTTAAGAAGAAAATTGTATAAAATATTCTATATAGAAACTCTTCAGAAAATTTTAAGACAAGAAAACCAAACTTTATCTGCTCCGAGAAGATAAATAGTATTACCCCCGTTTGGGTGTGAGTGGTTAAGGTGTCAAGAAATCATCTTTCATTATTCAAAAGATTTGTTAATGGCGTTGTTATAATTTATCTCTTTTGAAAGTTGTGTATAAGGGATATTTAACTTAGAAAGAATATACTCAAATTTATAAAATCCATTCTTATTTCTTAATTCAATCCACTGAATACCTAAATCATTAAATTGTAATTTATTAGTATCTGAGAGTTTGTCCGCAACAAACACACTACTATCTCTTGCTATCGCAGCATCGGCACTCTCGGGATTGCCTTTACCCATTAGTTTAACTTCACATTTATGTTAATGTTAGCTGTAAGTACACTATTCACAAAGATAGTATCTTCTATCTATTTTTTTAATTTTTTTATCGCATTGCAAATTTTGTAAGAAACCATAGCACAGCCAGCTTCTTTGACTACCATCTGGTGATTCACTTTCTATACCAAGAGAACGGGCAATCTCCGTTAAGCATAAGGCGTTATTATTCTCCAACAATTCACAAATTGCCTCTTTAATTAAAGTATAACCTTGTTGTGCTTTTTCTTTGCTCATAAAGACCTCACATTAATATTTACTTTGCTTTTTCTTCAACGGGAGTACCGTAGTCAGTCTAGATCAGAGCAGAACCAATAGCAATTTCTATTTTACATTCTTGAGCTTATTTCAACAAAAGTCGTCTGTTCTATAATTGTGCTCACTTTAAAAGCAAAAATTTTATTCTTGATGCCTTATTCTGCTCTTTACCTTTTTCAAGGTAAAAGCTAATAGTGCCGTTTTTATGGATGACATTGTAAAAATGATCTAAAGTTGCACGATAAAGCGTTTATATTGCACAATTTTGTGAATATAGATATTCATATTTCAAATATACTATAAACCATGGTTTAGCTAACTTTTGAAAGGGCCTGAGAAAGTATTTCAAGGCCATAACACAGATCATCTTCCGAAATGTTAAGGGGGGGTGTTAGTCTCACTACATTTGAAAAAGTACTCAGATAAAGACCTTTTTCCATAGCATAAGAGGTAATAAGGTTCATAGGTTTTGCATCATCGCCTTTTGCAGCAAATGGCACAAGAGGTTCTTTTGTTTCTCTGTTCTTAACGAGTTCAATACCATTAAACATACCAAGTCCACGAATATCACCAATGATATCATGTGTATTAGCAAGATCATGAAGTTTAGCGCGCATAAAATCCCCCATTTTCGTAGCATGCTCTAAAATTTTTTCGTCTTGTATAGCATGGAGGGATGCAATGGCAGATGCACAAGCAAGTGGGTGTCCAGCATATGTCAACCCACTTGGGAAAGGATAGTCTTTCAACCAGTCCGCAATGGCTTTGGACACAGTCATAGTTCCAAGAGGAGTATAGCCAGAATTAATACCTTTCGCACCAGTGAGTATATCAGGTTCTATTTGCCAATGATCAACAGCAAACCATTCTCCTGTTCTACCAAAACCAGCCATGATTTCATCTGCTATCAGTAAAATTCCGTATTTATTACACACCTTACGAATTGATTGGAGATAACCATCAGGAGGTACGATAATACCATTTGTTCCGACTACAGGTTCAAGGATTATAGCAGCGACTGTATTGGGGTTTTCATACATCAAGATCTCTTCAAGATGAGGAGCCCCAGAACAAACTGGGCAATCAGCAATATTGATATGATTCATTGGGCAACGATAGCAATAGGGATCTAACATACGTACCACTCCTGGCATATCAGCTCGGGTGAGGTGATGACGTGGATCACCCGTAAGACTAAGCGCTCCACCCGTTGCACCATGATACGAACGATAGCGTGCAATAATTTTAGTACGCCCTGTATAATGGCGAGCTAGTCGAATAGCGGTCTCATTGGCGGCAGTTCCACCTGTTGTAAAAAAAGTAGATGTGAGATTGGCAGGAGTAATATCTCTTATCATAGCTGCAAGTTTAGAGCGCACATCAGAACCAAAAGCTGGCCCGATATAGCAAAGTGTCTCGGCTTGATCTTTGATCGCCTGTACAATTTTCGGGTGCTGATGTCCAAGATTCGCATTTACAAGTTGAGATTGAAAATCTAAATAGCGTTTACCGTTGTTATCCCAAAACCAGGATCCTTTTGCACCACTAATTACGATTGGCTTATGTCCCTGCTTAGACCAACTTTGCAGATAATGCTCTGCATGCATTTCAGCAACCCATTCAGGGTCATGAGAGGGATAATGTTTAGAAAGTGGCATATTGTTTCCTATTCAATAATATTATCTGGATGATCTAATAAGGGTTCAATTCCTAGTCCAATAGATTGCGGTGGGGAAATATATCCCCTTTCCCGTCTAGGTGCATTTTTGTCAAGATGGGGTGTAACATAGTAGGAAAGATCACATACATTCATGATAAATTTAGGATCAGTACTCGCTGCTAGATGAAGAGCAGCTGTAGTAACAATGTCACTTCCCCAAGTATCTTCGATGCACATTTTTACACCGAGTTGAATACAAAGGTCTCGTGCTTGTCGTGCCTTTGATAGACCACCAAATTTGCTTGTTTTTATAGCGACAGCATCCATAGTGCCGACTTGATAGGCCTTAAGAAGACTTGTAATATTATAAGCGTTCTCATCAATTTTCATCGGTAATCCTGTGGCATTTTTTACGTGCGCGCATTGTTCAAGTGTTTCGCAAGGCTGTTCTAGCATAATGTCATAAGGTTTCGTTGCATTAGCCACGCGGATAGCATCAAGTTGAGTTGAACCTGCATTCCAATCTCCATAGACGAGATAGCCAGGACCAACCGTCTCTCGAACTTTAATAAGACGTTCAATATCCATTTCATTACATCTATCAGTGCCTAATTTCACTTGAAATTGCTTTATACCTTCTTTTTTTGCGTCATGTGCAATTTTAGCCATATCATCGGGGGCAATGCATGTAATTGAATGGTAAAGCGATAACATTTGGGTGTGTTGTCCTCCCAAAAGCTGGTATAGTGGTAAGCCAGCGGCTTTAGCTGTTATATCCCAAAAAGCAATATCAAGAGCAGACTTAGCGTACTCATGACCGATAAGCCATCTATCTAATTGTTCAGAAAGTGTTTGTGCTCCAAGTGGATTACTACCAATGATTAACGGTGCCATCTCAGTTATTGCTGGCAGAACACCACGTGCATAGGCTGGTAAATAATGAGGAATGGGGCAAACTTCACCCCATCCCGAAATATTAGCATCAGTATCAACGCGGATTACAACGCTTTCTAGCCTATCGCAAGTTTTATTTTCTGCCATATAATATGTTTCTTTTGAGGTAAGAGGAACGTGCCAAAGTGATATTTTAGTTATACGCATGTTATGCCTCATATATATCACTTGCTAAACCAAGAATTTTTTCATCTGGATGTACACCAAGCCCCGCTACGTTAGGCAATGTTAGATGTCCATCTTTTGCACGTGCTCCTTGCCCGTCAGCGATTTCAGCAGTAATCATATCTTGGCAGGCCCACACGCCAAGCATGGCGTGATCAGGGATAGTTGCTGCCAAATGTAAAGCTTCGGTATCAGCGAGAACAGAACCACCTGTCGCCATTACAAACATATCAATACCATGTGCAAGTGCTATATCGCGCATACGGGCTGCCTTTGTTAAACCTCCTACACGATTGATTTTTATACCAAAAATCTCTGCAATGCCATCACGTGCAATACGCGAAGCGTCTTGTAAGGTCACAAGTGTTTCATCTACTGATACTGGTGCACTATGCAGTGCCCGTATTGCTGCAATATCATCAATTGTTTCGCCAGGTTGCTCAAATATTACATTTAGTGATTCAGTTGCTTTCATTACACGGATCGCTTGTTGACGTGTCCAAGCTCTATTAACATCATAAAGTATAATTTCATTACGAGGGCGTGTTGTTTCAACATCATGAATGCGCTGGATATCATTTTCAACATCCCCTCCCACTTTTATGGAATGAGCAACATAGCCACGAGAACGATATGCATCCATAACTCGTCTTGTTTCCTCTATTGTTTTAGCACCGATTGACGCGGCTATAGGTTTGGGTGTGAATGAAATAGCCCCCATCATAGCTGCAATGGGTTGCCCTGCCGCTTGGGCTTTTATGTCCCAGCAAGCCATGTCAATAGGCGATTTCGTATAAAGATGACCAGGAAGTGTAAGATCCATGATGCGTTCAATTTGTAAGATATTGCGTGGGTCAAGACCAATGAGGGAATGTGCCATTGTTTTGATTCCTGCCCGTATACCAGGCCCATGAGCGGGAACATATGTATGTCCCCAAGGTGTTGCTTCTCCCCATCCTGTGATTCCTTCATCAGTTTCAATTTTGATAAAAGTTGCATCCAAAATTTCAAATTTTAGCCGTCCACCAGAGAGCCAGTATGGTTCTGCTAGTGGTAAATCGTGATGGTAAACACTAATGCGTTTAATTTTCATAATAAGAATCCTGTCGCATAGGTTGTTTTATATAGAAAAATGTTTTGGATGTAATAAACAATGGAATATATATTTTTTGAGGTTAATTTTTTTAATATTCAGCTTCGAGGTAATTTATTGTTGGGGTCATAAGCTGCTGCGGACAAAATTTTTCCTGAGCGTTCCCGACCCGCGATGATAACTTTTACGGCTGCACCTGCAATGTTAACATCAGGCTTTATGTAGGCAAAGGCAAGAATTTTTCCAATACTATGCCCAAATACAATCGATGTTATTGAACCAACGACTTTGTTATCAACGAGTACGGCTTCACCACCATTTCCATCATCGATGCCATCGGGTTCAATCACAAGATAAGCACATACAAAACGTGGTGGATGAGCAAGTGTAAGGTTTTTACCGATAAAATTTTTATCCTTTTTTACAAATTGCATAACATTGGCTTCAACAAGGGTGACTTCATTAGTTAACTCTGCAGCACCCTTGAAGGCTTTTTCCATACGCATCACATTCATCGCAAAGCTACCATAATCAATCATACCCAACGATTTACCTGCCAATTCAAGCGCATTATAGACATCAATCATGGCCTCTTTTGGCATATGTAATTCCCATCCCAGTTCTCCTGCATATGATATGCGTAATGCCCATAATTTATGTCCTGCAACTGCTATCTCTTTTGCGCGAAGCCAGCGAAACGACAAAGCATCATCTGTGCATTGGCTAAGAATTTCACGTGATTTTGGACCGTTAATCGCAAGTGCACCCCAGTCATTTGAACGTAAGATGAGATCAACTTTATACGCGCCACGATATTGCTCAATATGATCAAGAAGTCGTTGTTCAAAGAATGCGGCACAGACTAGATAAAAGCGATTTGTACCTAGGCGTGTAACAGTTGTTTCAAGCTCTATACGTCCAGCTTCATTAAGCATGTGGGTAAGTGTTATATTGCCAATTTTTTGCGGTATTTTGTTCGCTATCAATGTATTGAGTAGCTGTTCGGCATCAGTTCCAGAAATTTCAAGCTTAGTAAAAGCAGTGATATCCATAATACCTGCAGCTTTGCGCACGGCCTCTATCTCTCGTGCTACGCGATCAAATACTTCATTTCTACGAAAGCTATAATAATCGCGTTGTTCAAGATTGTCCCCTGCAAACCATCTTGGTCTTTCATGCCCGTATACTTCTTCGTATATAGCACCTTTAATTTTAATTTTATTATAAAGAGGACTGGGTTTGATTGGCCGCCCAGCAAGTCGATTATAGTGCGGAAAGGGTATTTCATGACGCAGGCAATAATCTTCCTTTGCTTTAAGAATTTGCCAATCTTTGACGGCATAGCTACCAAAGCGACGTGGATCAAATTCTCTCATATTAATGTTGGCCGCACCATGTACCATCCAACGTGCAAGTTCTCTTGACAGACCTGGCCCCCAGCCGATACCAATTTGTACCCCACAACAGCACCAGTAATTGCGTACAGCAGGAGCGGGTCCTATTAGGGGATTTCCATCAGGTGGATGCGAAATAGCACCATGTATTTCACGAATAATACCAAGTTCAGAAAAAATAGGCATACGCTTCATAGCGTTTTCAAGCCACGGCATAATACGATCATAATCAGCTTCAAAGAGTACATTTTCAACTTCCCAAGGACAATAATCTTCCCAAACAGTTTTTGGATTTTCTTTCTCATAAATACCGATTAATCCTTTCTTCTGTTCCATACGAATATAGCCCGAAACCTCTCTATCATCTCTAATGACAGGTAGTTCAGTTTCTAAATGTATAAATTCGGGTACATTTTCAGTAACGAGATAATGATGAGTCATAGATGTCATAGGCAATTGTAGCTCTGACCATTCGGCAATTTGCCGCGCATATGTTCCGCCTGCATTCACAACATGCTCACAGCGAATGGTGCCTTTGTTTGTTTCGACAACCCATTCACCATTTTTATCTTGGGTAATATTGGTTGCGCGGCAATGACGGATAATTAACGCACCGTTTTGTCGGGCCCCAGCAGCCAGAGCCATTGTAACATTTGTTGGGTCTACGTGTCCATCATCAGGTGTATGAAGTGCTCCCTTAATACCGTCTATGTTATAGAAAGGGTGTAATTCTCTAATACGCTCTGGCGTGATAAGCTCTATATTGAAACCCAGTGTGCGCCCAACTGATAGGGTGTGACGCAACCAATCCATCTCATCTTCGGTATAAGCGAGGCGTAGTGAACCGCAACCATGCCATGTGACAGCCTGCCCTGTTTCATTCTCAAGTAAATGCGAGTATAGTTGGATGTTATAATCCACGCATTGGCCAAGCCCATAGCTTGAAATCGACTGTGTAATCTGCCCTGCGGCATGCCATGTTGAACCAGATGTGAGTTCAGCTTTTTCAAGCAATACAACGTCCTTCCACCCCTCATGACAGAGATGGTAGGCCAAGCCTGTTCCCATAATTCCACCACCTATAATAACACATTTGGCTTGATCTGGAAAATTTTTATTCACTTTTACGTCCTTTCAATTTAGCATGTGTTATGTTTCTGACAAATGTAGCAAAGCAAGCGAAGCACGGTGATGTTTAGCTTTTTTCTTACCATATGCTCTTTTTATCATCGTATAAGTTATATCTTTGAAAGCCATATTCAGACAATGTGTTCAACATAAGATTTAGATGAAAAATTATTTTACTAGACAAATATACCAAACAAATGTATTATTGTCAATTATGAATCAAACGAATGTACCAATAAAAGAAATTAAAACAAATTTTGAAGAACTTAGTCCTGAGTTAAAAAAGGCCGCTCGTTTTGTGATGGAAAATCCGAACGAGGTTGGTATCTCATCAGTACGAGAGATTGCTGAGGCAGCCAATGTAAAGCCTAATACTTTTGTGCGTATGGCCCATCAACTTGGGTTTAATGGCTATGAAGATTTTCGTCAACCCTTCCGTGAAATGATACGTAATGGAGAAGCCAGCTTTCCTGACCGTGCTCGCTGGCTTCAAAATATAAAACAACAAGGAGAGATGGGAGATCTTTATGTTGAGATGGTAAGTTCAGCAATTCGCAATATTGAAGAGACATTTGCTACTATTAAAGAAGTAGATCTGCAAGCGGCATCAAAAATAATTTGGGCATCGCGTAACGTATTCGTCTTAGGTGTTGGCGTTAATAATGCTAATGCACGCAACTTTACGTATCTTGCTTCCACGGGTATGGTTTCTTTTCATTCTATACCAAGAGCTGGTTCTGTCGCAACAGATGATCTTGCTTGGGCTAATGAGAACGATGTGTTAATTGCGATTACATGTAAACCGTATCGTATAGAAGTGTTAGAGGCTATTGACATAGCAAAAGAACAAGGTGTTAAAGTCATAGGTATTTCTGATAGTGAGGTAAGTCCAGTAATATTGAAAGCAAATTATGGATTTATTGTAAAAATTGATACACCGCAATTTTTTCCAAGTTCAGTATCAACAATTGCCCTATTAGAAACTTTACTATCCTTTGTAATTGCAAATGCTTCAGATGATATCGTAAGACGGGTAGAGAAATTTCATAAACGCCGTTACCATATTGGGCTTTATCACGGAGATGGCGTATGAATAAAAAAATTACTAGAAATAACACCGAAAATAAGAGCTCTCTTATATATGCATTAGAGGGATATTATTATACAGATCCCGAAATTTATAAAAAAGAGGTTTCAGGATTTTTAGCACGTTCGTGGCAGTTTGCGTTCCATGTGTCTGAACTAAAGGAAATTGGCGATTATATAACGTATAAAATAGCAGAAGAAAGTCTCTTTTCTATACGTGGTCGTGATAATATTATTCGTACATTTTACAATGTTTGCCAGCATCGTGGTCATCAACTAGTTCAAGGGAAAGGTAAGACGCGTGTAGTTGTCTGTCCATACCATGCGTGGACCTATGAACTAAATGGTAAACTGCGTGCGGGACCTAATCTAAACGCAGTTGAAGGATTCGATAAATCTCAGATTTGTCTCACTGAAGTGCGTACTGAATTTTTTCTTGGCTTCGTATTTGTTAATCTTGACGATAACGCAAAAACTATGGATGAATGTTTTCCCAAGGTAAGGGAAGAGCTATCTGACTTTGTGCCGCATTGGAAGGAGCTTGAGCCATATAAATGGGTAGAGGTTCCCGAACATTGTAATTGGAAAGTTTCTGTTGAGAATTATTCGGAATGTTATCATTGCTCCATTAACCATGCAACCTTTGCAACGGGTGTAATTAAACCGAATACCTATGACATTCAACCGCAAGGATATTGTTTAAGACATACGACGGAATGCCAATCACTTGAAAAAATGTCCTATCCAATTGATATGACCATTCCACATGCGGGTGATTACTCAAGTTGGTTTTTGTGGCCGATGTTTTCATTTCAGGTTTATCCTGGGAATGTTCTCAATACCTATCACTGGCGTCCTGTTAATCATGAAAGATGTGTTGTGTGGCGCGGTTGGTATACAAAAAATGGGGAAGAGGATAGGGTAATTAGCGAACTGGCAATTCAAGATCGTGAGACAACAGTTAAAGAGGATATTCGCATTGTTGAAAGTGTTCAACGCGGTTTAAAATCGCGTGGTTACAAACCTGGCCCTCTCGTACTTGATCCAAAAAGCGGAGTGAACTCCGAACATTCAATTAAACATCTTCACAAATGGATAAAAGACTCGCTAGAATAAAAAAATCTATGCTGGCTTATCTCACATACGAGGTAAGGAAATGATATGTAGGCTAAACCGATAAGTAAGAACAAGAGAGGATGTATGAGTATATTTGATGAAGACCTATTTTTAAAAGGCCTTAAGCAACGCAGTGCGACAATGGGTAAGGAATACGTAGAAAAAAACTTGGCTGATGCAGATGATTTTACGCGACCATTTCAAGAAGCAATGACGGCTTGGTGCTGGGGGTTTGGTTGGAATGATGAGGTTATTGACGCAAAAACCCGTTCTATGATGAATCTTGCAATGATTGGTGCGCTTGGAAAAATGCATGAATGGGAAATTCATTGTCGTGGAGCCTTAACTAATGGCGTAACAAAAGAGGAAATACGTGCGATCATTCATGTTGTAGGAATTTATTGTGGTGTCCCTCAAGGCTTGGAGTGTTTTCGTGTTGCAAGAAAGGTTCTCGGAGAGAGCGGTTTATTATGAAAGAATATTATAAAAATTATATAGACGGTAATTTTGTTGATGGGGGTGCAGGCAGAGTGGATGTAATTAACCCCGCAACGGGAGAAAAAATTGCAGAACATGCATGTGCTGATGCAGCAGATATATCGCGTGCTGTGCAAGCTGCTCAGAGAATCCATGAAGCACAAGAATTTGCAGGACTTCGACCTGTCGAACGTGGGCGTATGGTACGTGCCATGGGTGATTATATTCTTGCAAACAAAGAACTGCTCGCTCGTGAATTAACTCTAGAACAGGGTAAACCCCTATGGGAAAGCCATCTTGAGATTGAAGGAGCAGCGCGCTATTTTGAATATTATGGTAATCAAGCCGAAACAGTAGAAGGACGTTCTATTCCTCTTGGTGCTCATTATTTTGATTTTACCATTTATGAACCGATGGGTGTTTCGGCACAGATTATTCCTTGGAATTATCCCCTTGAGATGACGGCACGTTCGCTTTCGGCCGCATTGGCCACAGGAAATGCATGTGTTATAAAAACACCTGAATTAACTCCAATTACCAGCTATATTTTTTCCCACGCTGCCCAATCTGTAGGATTTCCAAGTGGTACTATAAATATACTTTGTGGGCTTGGTGTTGATGCAGGAGCAGCGTTAGCATCCCATCAGCATGTTAATCAAATAGTCTTTACAGGTTCAGTTTCCACGGGAATAAATATTGCCACGTCAGCCGCAAAGAATGTTGTTCCATGTGTTTTAGAACTTGGGGGTAAATCTGCTGCGATCGTGCATGCGGATGCTGACCTAGAAGCATTTGAGAATGATCTACGATGGGGTATTTTTTTTAATGCCGGCCAAGTTTGTTCTGCCATGTCCAAGGTGATTATACATGAATCGCGGCATGCAGAATTTTTAGAACGAGCAGAAAATGTGGCTAAGCGATTGAAGATTGACGAGGGTATTACAATGCCTGATTTTGGCAATAATATGGGATCCATGGTATCGCAAGAGCAACGTGATCGAGCTGAGGAAATGGTAAATAAGGCACAAAATGAAGGAGCGAAATGTATTACAGGTGGACATAAGCTTAATCGTAAAGGTGCTTTTATGGCACCCACAGTGATGGATTGTGAGCCTGATCATACCATCGTTCATCAGGAGGTTTTTGGACCTGTGTTGTCAGTGTTACGTTTTAAAACTGATGATGAGGCAATACGTCTGGCTAATGCTACAGATTACGGGTTAGTATCAGGAGTATTCACAGATGATTTGGAACGTGCAATGTATGCCGCAGGGAAATTACGAGCTGGACAGGTTTTCATTAATGAATGGTATGCTGGCGGCGTTGAGACTCCATTCGGAGGGTATGGAAAGTCTGGCTATGGTCGTGAAAAGGGCAGAGAGGCACTATGGAATTATGTTCAAACTAAAAATATAGCTATCGCAAAAAAAGGCATTAACAAAATAGAATCGTCTTAATCCCACGTTATTACAACTGCAAGACTACATGCATTGCCGCTGTTTTCAAATGCAGACACATAATAGTTTTATATTATATTGTGTAGCAAGGAAGATTAAAGGGAGCATGACCTTATTCTTATACAAGTTGCTTAGCCTAGCAAAGACCAAAGCATCTGCTTCAAACTTTCTTCAAACCAGTGTAAGAGTCACGCACTCTTAAATGCCACTATCTGTGCCATGCATTGCTTCTGGAGTGTTAATCGGGACACATAAAAATCAAAAGCAATGCAGAAAATTAATTAGAATTAATCAATTAATTTAAGATTAGCCGCTGCTTTTTTTCCCTTATTAGTGGCGATGTCAAAACTAACTTTCTGGCCTTCCGCAAGTTGTTTTATACCGGCTTTTTCAACAGCACTAACATGGACAAATATATCATTTGTTGCGTCATCAGGTGCAATAAATCCATATCCTTTGACAGGGTTAAACCATTTTACTATTCCGTTCGTCATGTATAATCTCCGTTGATTAGTTTTATGTGCTATAGTTCTTTTAGAGTATTGACTTAAGTAACAGCGTTCAAGCTTATGATAAAAGCAGTAGAACCACATACCCCCTTGTAGGCACATCTAAAGTCAACTCCCAAACTAAAAATACCATCAACAGTATATAAATAAAGGAATAGTTCGTATAACGTCACATGTGTAAGAGCAATTAATATCTCAATTAACAATTACTGTAATGTTAAGAAAAAATCAAGTGATTTTTTTAGTAAAGAGATAACACACTATAAATGACATAAATTACAATATACAAGCTATGAAGGGAGAAGTTATGTAAAGGAATATACGCAGCATTTATATAAATTCTTGACCAAATTACTAAAAAATAGATAAATATATGCGTTAAATGTTTGTTTATGTTGCCAAAAGGATACAAAATTTGCTAAGTGTAAAATGAAGATTCGGATGCGAACCAAAATATATGTATTTAAAGGCCTTGAAATTACAAAAATATAAGTTTAACAGGTAAAATGGAAATCTTTACGTCTTAGTTATGGTTCAATTAAACCTTGAGATGATACAATATCGCAAAGGATGAATGTATTATAGGCATGAGCAAAATTGAGGCATGAATCTAAAGAGTTACAACAATATTAATTTTGATATAGGAAAAACAAAACGAAAGAGAGTAATATCATGAAAATGACAACAGAAGAGGCATTTGTAAAAGTTCTACAAATGCATGGAATAGAACATGCTTTTGGAATCATTGGTTCAGCAATGATGCCAATATCCGATATATTTCCAGACGCGGGGATTACTTTTTGGGATTGTGCGCATGAATGTAATGCAGGATATATGGCAGACGGATACACACGTGCTACGGGGGTTATGTCAATGATGATTGCACAAAACGGACCTGGTATTACAAATTTTGTAACGGCTGTCAAAACGGCTTATTGGAATCATACTCCCTTGCTGCTAGTTACGCCTCAAGCTGCTAACAAGACAATTGGACAGGGAGGATTTCAGGAAGTTGAACAAATGGCACTTTTTAAAGATATGGTTGCTTATCAAGAAGAAGTGCGCGATCCTTCACGAATTGCAGAAGTACTTAATCGAGTTATTATGGAAGCTGAGCGTGCCTCTGGTCCAGCACAGATAAATATTCCGCGTGATTATTGGACACAAGTGATAGATATTGAGTTGCCGAATATGTTAACATTTGAACGTCCTTCGGGAGGTGAGCAGGCCTTACAAGAGGCTGCTAACTTGCTTTCTCAAGCAAAGTTTCCCGTCATACTTAACGGGGCAGGAGTTGTGTTGGCTGATGCCATTGAAGAATCAAAAAAATTAGCAGAACGCTTAAGTGCACCAGTATGTTGCGGATATCAGCACAATGATGCCTTTCCTGGAACACATAGATTATTCGCAGGGCCACTGGGCTATAATGGTTCGAAGGCGGCTATGGAACTCATTAATCAAGCAGATGTTGTTCTATGCTTGGGTACGCGTCTTAACCCATTTTCAACACTACCTGGCTACGGAATTGATTATTGGCCGAAACAGGCAAAAATTATTCAGGTTGATATCAAGGCTGAGCGTATTGGATTAACTAAGAAGGTAAGTGTAGGAATTGTTGGCGATGCTAAAAAGGTAGCTGTAGCCCTGCAAGAAAAATTAGGCGCAAAAGCTGGGGATAATAATCGTTCAGAGCGCGAGGAAAAAATAGCTTATACAAAATCAAAATGGTTACAACAGTTGGCTTCAATGGATCATGAAGAAGATGATCCAGGAACAGATTGGAACAATAGGGCGCGTATGCGTCAACCTGAGCATATGTCCCCTCGTATGGCTTGGAGAGCTATCCAATCTGCATTGCCTGAAGAAGCAATAATTTCATCAGATATTGGTAATAATTGTGCCATTGGCAATGCGTATCCAAGTTTTTTGCAGGGACGTAAATATTTAGCTCCTGGTTTGTTTGGTCCTTGTGGATATGGCTTTCCTGCGATATTAGGGGCTAAGATTGGTAGTGCCGATACCCCTGTTGTTGGTTTTGCTGGTGATGGCGCCTTTGGAATATCTATGAATGAGATGTCTGCTTGTGGACGTGGTTCATGGCCTGCTATTACAATGGTCATATTCCGCAATTATCAATGGGGTGCAGAAAAACGCAATACGACCTTATGGTTTGATGATAATTTTGTAGGAACAGAGCTAGATTTGGATGTTTCTTATGCAGCAATTGCACAAGCATGTGGATTGAAGGGAGTAATGGTTCATACGATGGAACAACTTAGTGAAACATTGGATAAGGCCATTAATGAGCAAATGAAACAGGGTGTGACTACTTTTATAGAGGTTGTTCTCAATCAAGAGCTTGGCGAACCCTTTAGAAGAGATGCAATGAAAAAGCCCGTACGAGTTGCAGGTATAAACCGACAAGATATGCGCAAAAAGACATCGTGTTGATTATGTATAAGCAACCTAAGATTAGTACCACAATACCGGTATCGGATGAAGTGCGTAAGACAACATGTTATATGTGTGCGTGCCGTTGTGGTATTAATGTTCACATGAAAAATGGTAAAGTTTCCTATATTGAGGGTAATAAGGACCATCCTGTTAATAAGGGAGTTTTATGTGCTAAAGGTTCTGCTGGAATTATGCAAGTGAACGCCCCATCACGCTTACGTTCACCGCTTAAGCGTGTGGGGCCACGAGGTTCTGGAAAATTTGTTGAAATTGACTGGGATGAAGCGTTGTCCATTGCCACTGATTGGCTTGAACCTGTACGCGCAGAAAATCCGGAAAGATTAGCTTTTTTTACAGGACGTGATCAGTCACAAAGTTTTACATCTTTGTGGGCACAATCTTTTGGAACGCCTAATTATGCAGCGCATGGTGGTTTTTGTTCGGTGAATATGGCAGCGGCTGGTATCTATACTATGGGTGGTGCTTTTTGGGAATTTGGACAGCCTGACTGGGAAAGGACACAGCTCTTTATGCTATTCGGCGTTGCAGAGGATCATGACTCTAACCCTATTAAAATGGGTATAGGTAAACTTAAGGAAAGGGGAGTTAAAATTATTGGTGTAAATCCCATCCGTTCTGGTTATAATGCGGTTGCAGATGAATGGGTAGGTATCACTCCGGGCACAGATGGATTGTTTATATTTTCACTTATACATTGTCTACTGACTGCAGGTAAAGTTGATTTTGAGTATCTTGCTAATTATACGAATGCAGCGGCTTTAGTTGATGAAAGAAAAAATGTTTCTACATCAGGATTGCTGTTACGCGATGATGCCAGTAAACTACTTGTTATAGATAGGCAGACAAAAAGCCCCATGGCTTTTGATGATCCACGTGTTACCCCTTCACTAACAGGAACTTTAAGTAGGGATAATGTTATTCATAGGACGGTTTTTCAACATATGCTTGAGCAGTATATGGATGCGCGTTATGCACCTGAGGCTGTCGCAGAACAATGTGGTATAGAGGCCAAACGTATTCGTGCAATTGCAACGGAATTAGCAAATACCGCCTTTAATAACCCTTGTGTTATTGAGCAGGAATGGACTGATTTTAGGGGGAAAACGCACAGTAAAATGATAGGCAGGCCCGTTTCATTTCATGCTATGAGAGGAATTTCTGCACATTCTAACGGATTTCAGACTTGTCGTGCCTTACATATTTTGCAAATTATTTTGGGTAGCGTTGAAGTTCCTGGCGGGTTTCGTTTTAAACCGCCCTATCCAAAACCCGTATCGGCTCATCCCAAACCACATTGTAAAGTTACTGCGGGTAAACCATTAGACGGCCCTCATTTGGGTTTTGTCACAGGGCCTGATGATTTATGTCTTAAGGAAGATGGATCACCAGCACGTATTGATAAAGCCTTTACATGGGAAAATCCGATGTCGGCTCATGGATTAATGCATATGGTAATTGCAAATGCCTATAAGTCAGATCCTTATCCCATTGAAGTTCTATTTATGTATATGGCCAACATGGCTTGGAACAGCTCCATGAATACATCGGGCGTAATTGAAATGCTCACAGAAAAAAAAGAAGATGGTAGTTATAAGATTCCAAAAATTATTTATTCTGATGCATATTCTTCGGAAATGGTTGCTTATGCTGATTTGATTTTACCAGACACAACATATTTAGAGCGACATGATTGCATATCTTTGTTGGATCGTCCTATTAGTGAGGCTGACGGTGCTGCCGATTCCATCCGATGGCCTGTCGTTGAACCAGATAGAAATGTGCGTGGTTTTCAATCTGTATTGATAGATTTAGCAGTGCGACTTAGTTTACCAAGTTTTATTAATACAGATGGAACAGCAAAATATAAAGATTATGCCGATTATATTATTAACCATGAGAGACGTCCAGGCATTGGCCCGTTAGCAGGATTTCGTGGTAAGAAGGGTAAAAAGTCAGGTAGAGGTGAGCCAAATTTACATCAAATACAGGACTACATTGATAATGGTGGATTTCATATCATGCATGTTCCTCAACAAGCAAGTTTCTTTAAGCCTTGGAACAAAGCCTATCAGCAATGGGCCGTTGAAATTGGCCTTTTTGATGCAGAGCAACCATATATTTTTGATATCTATTGCGAACCATTACGTCGTTTCCAGCTTGCTGCAGAAGGTATTGGTAAAAGACAACCACCAGATTTTTTACGAGAGCGTATTAAAAAAACGCTCACTCCTTTACCGATATGGTACCCCCCATTTGAAGAGACTTCACTCGATACTAAAGATTATCCATTACATGCATTAACGCAACGGCCAATGGCTATGTACCATAGTTGGGGGACGCAGAATGCATGGCTTCGTCAAATTCACAGTAAAAATTTTTTATACGTGCCAACAAAAATATGGAAAAAACATGGATTTAAGGAAGGGGATTGGGCAAAATTAAGTTCAAAACATGCGAGCATTACTGTGCCAGTAGCGCATATGGCGGCTCTAAATGAAAATACCGTTTGGACATGGAACGCAATAGGAAAAAGAAGCGGAGCTTGGGCCTTAGATCCAAAGGCTGCGGAAGCCACAAAAGGATTTTTGCTGAACCATCTTATTCATGAACTTTTGCCAGAGCAACAGGATGTTTATCGTGGACAGAATTCGGATCCTATTACAGGTCAGGCGGCATGGTTTGACCTGCGTGTTAAGATAGAAAAAGTAAAAGAGCAAGATAAGAGTTTGCCACAATTTAACTCTCTCGTATCACCAGTGCCAAAGGCACCAAAGAATGTTAGTCAGAATAGTAAAACAAACATATAGATAAAAAATAGCCGATCTACACAATAATAAACCAAAAGATTATTTGTAAAATAATGTTGAAATAAAAAATGGAATACACGAATGACTCAATTACCAGAAACAACACATAAAAAATTAGGATTAGTCATTGATTTAGATACATGTGTTGGATGCCATGCATGTGTCGTTTCATGTAAGGGATGGAATACTGAAAATTATGGAGCCCCATTATCTGATGTTGATGCGTATGGTGAAGAGCCTACGGGGACTTTTCTTAATAGGATTCATACCTTTGAAGGTGAGCCGCAACAAGGTACTGCTCAGATAGTGCATTTTCCAAAATCTTGTTTGCATTGTGACAATGCACCTTGTGTTACGGTATGCCCAACTGGAGCCAGTTATAAGCGACAAGAAGATGGTATCGTTTTGGTCAATGAAGACCATTGTATGGGTTGCGGTTTGTGTGCTTGGGCCTGTCCATACGGAGCACGAGAAATGGATCAGGTCGCGGGTGTGATGAAAAAATGTACGTTGTGTGTTGATAGGATTTATAATGAAAATTTACCTGAAGAGGATAGACAACCCGCTTGTGTTCGAACGTGTCCTGCTGGTGCGCGCCACTTTGGTGATTTATCAGATCCCGAAAGTGCGGTCTCTCAGTTAGTTGTTGAGCGCAACGGAATTGACTTGATGCCTGAACAGGGTACAAAGCCGATTAATAAATATCTACCTCCAAGGCCAAAAGACAAGATAATGAAAGAAATGCAGGAAAAGAATAGCATAAACGCTACACTAAAACCTGTTGCTGATGGGCCTAAAGGATTTTTAAAATGGCTGGATAATATGTTGGAGAATATATAATGAATCCTGCAGCATCTGTTATTATTTTTACTGTTTTCTCGGGGGTTGGTCTAGGACAACTTTTTTGGTTAGGAATATTGCCCCCACAAGGTAATGAGCTGGAAATTTTTACGCAATTTGCATTTGCATTAACCCTGACGGTTACGGGGCTGCTGAGTTCCACTTTGCATTTAGCGAGTCCTAGTCGTGCTTGGAGAGCCTTTTCTCAATGGCGCACAAGTTGGTTGTCACGCGAGGGCTGTTTATCAATTTTTACACTCATTGCAACGGCGATTTATGCTATATTGATATTATTTTTTGCTAAAGTTAGTGAGGTATTAGGTTTTGTTGTGGCAATTTCTGCATTGGCAACAGTATACACAACTTCAATGATTTATGCCCAACTTAAAACTGTGCCACGCTGGAATCATTGGACAACCTGTCCCTTGTTTTTGTTATTATCTCTAACAGGAGGTGCTATTGTAATTTTACCACCCGACATGCTTCTCTTACTCTTCTGCGGGGCAGCGATATTCCAGATAGTGACCTGGAAAACAACGAAAACAGCATTTAAAAACAATTTAACTACTATGCAAACGGCAACAGGTTTGCAAAATATGAAAAAAATAAATTTATTTGAAGCCCCTCATACTGGTACGAATTATCTGTGTAAAGAAATGGTTTATACAGTAGGTCGTAAGCATGTGCAAAAATTACAAATTATAGCTTTAATGTTGATGTTTGTATTACCCGTACTTTTGTTAATTCTATTGCCCGCAATTGTTGGTGTATCTCTTATCATTTTACTATTGCATATGGTAGGTACTATTGTGTCCCGATGGTTGTTTTTTGCGCAAGCAGAACATGTGGTTGGGTTATATTATGGCAAACATACGGATAATGCTTAGAATTGTGTATTGCAAACAACAAGATGAACAATCAAATGGATAATAATGCTATGAAAATTGGTTTTCTTAAAGAAACAGGTGATACAGAAGCCCGTGTAGCCCTCACACCCCATTCAGCACAACGTCTGAAAAAATTAGGATATAGCTGTTTTATAGAAAAAAGAGCTGGAGAAAAAGCTGGCTTTGCAGATGAGGTATATGCGGATGAGGGAGTTTCACTGGCTCAAGATGCTAAATCAGTGTGCAAGGAGGTTGACATTATTGTTAAAGTTCAGCCACCTAGTGAACAAGAAATAAATTTAATGCGTAAAGGTCAGTCGCTAATATGCTTTTTTTATCCCGCACAAAATGAAAATTTGATGAAAAAAGCATGTGCAAAGGGCATTAATGTAATAGCCATGGACATGGTTCCTCGGGTTAGTCGAGCACAAAAAATGGATGCACTGAGTTCAATGGCTAACATAGCTGGGTATCGTTCGGTGGTTGAGGCGGCACAACATTTCGGCCGTTTCTTTACAGGGCAGGTGACGGCCGCAGGTAAGATACAGCCAGCAAAAATTTTGATTATAGGAGCAGGTGTTGCTGGTTTGGCAGCTATTGGTACAGCACAAAGCATGGGGGCTATTGTCTATGCTTTTGACGTGCGCCCTGAAGTTGCAGAACAAATTGAGTCTATGGGAGCGCAGTTTTTGTTTCTTGATTTTGATGATAAACAAGATAGCCAAGAAACAGGAGGGTATGCGGCCCCTTCAAGTCCAGAATTTCGTGAGAAGCAACTTGCTTTGTTTCGTGAATATGCACCAATGCTTGATATAGTCATTACAACGGCGCTTATTCCTGGACAAGCGGCCCCGAAATTGTGGCTTAAAGATATGGTGGACGTGATGAAATCTGGCTCGGTTATCGTTGATTTAGCGGCTGAAAAAGGTGGTAATTGTGAACTTACGCAACCAGGAAAGCATATCACAACGAATAATGGCGTTAAAATTGTTGGCTATACAGATTTACCTAGTCGCATGAGTGCACAATCATCAGAACTTTATGCGATGAATGTGTATCACATGATGGATGATTTAACGCCTAATAAAGACGGACAAATCGTCCACAATATGACAGATGATGTCATTAGAGGTGCGACTATTACATATGAGAAGGAGGTAACCTTCCCACCACCCAAAATAGCTATTTCTGTGGTGTCTGCAAATGCATCCACACAATCACAAAAAAAACAAGGTGAGAAGAAGCAAACTCTACAGACAACACAACGCAAAGCGGGTTTTCAACAAGTGATGTGGCTTGCTTTAGGGGCAATAGTCATGGGAGTAATCGGCTTGTACGCCCCGGCCAGTTTTATGCAACATTTTACAGTTTTTGTATTAGCTGTTTTTGTGGGTTTTCAAGTTATCAATAACGTATCGCATGCATTACATACGCCTTTGATGGCTGTAACAAATGCCATTTCGGGAATTATTATTCTGGGGGCTCTTGTACAAAGTATGAGTTCAATACCCCTTGTAGAGATATTGGTTGCAATTTCTGTTTTTATTGCAACTATAAATATAGTTGGTGGCTTTATCGTAACACGAAAAATGCTACAAATGTTTCAAAAATCCTAAACCTAGGAAGTTAATATGATCATTTCACAAATTCAAATGGCGGCTTTTATAATCGCGTCTGTATTGTTTATTTTATCATTGGGTGGTTTGAAAGCTCATGAGAGTGCTAAAAGGGGAGTATGGTATGGTATCATTGGCATGGTGATAGCTATTGGCTTCACTATGTTAGATCCAGATTTTGTTTTTTCACCGCTTTTGATTGTAAGCATGCTTTTAGGCGCTATTCTGGGTGCTTTTATAGCTCAACGTGTCCAGATGACCAATATGCCAGAGCTTGTTGCGGCTTTACATTCTTTTGTAGGGTTAGCGGCCGTATTTATAGGCATTAATTCAGATTTAATTGGTACATCCAATTTCACAGCAGCCGAGAAAGTTATTCATGAAATAGAAATTGCGTTAGGAATTTTTATCGGTGCTATTACGTTTACAGGTTCTATTATTGCTTACGGTAAATTATCTGGCTTTGTTTCTGGGCGTGCTTTGTTAATTCCTGGTCGTCATTTTTGGAATGTGATAATGCTGTTCATATCTATTGCTATGATTATTTTATATGTAGAGAGTGAGCAAGCGTGGACATTGTATGTTATGTGTTTTATTGCGTTTATTATAGGAGCTCATTTAGTTTTGGCAATTGGCGGTGCTGATATGCCTGTTGTGGTTTCCATGCTTAATTCATATTCAGGATGGGCGGCTTCTGCTACAGGGTTTTTATTAAGTAATGATTTGCTGATAATTGTTGGTGCTTTAGTTGGATCCTCTGGAGCAATTTTGTCTTATATTATGTGTAAGGCGATGAACCGTAGTTTTATAAGTGTTATATTAGGGGGATTTGGAGGAAGTTCTGTAACTAATACGCATATTGAGGGAACACAAGTGGCAATTAATGTTGATGGTGTTACTTTTCTATTAGAGGAGGCAGAATCTATTATTATTGTACCAGGTTACGGTATGGCTGTCGCTCAGGCTCAGCAAGCAGTGAGTGAGTTAACAAAACGTCTAAGAAGCAAAGGTAAAACTGTACGTTTTGGAATACACCCTGTTGCAGGTAGATTACCTGGTCACATGAATGTATTATTAGCTGAAGCCAAAGTTCCCTACGATATAGTATTGGAGATGGATGAGATTAATCATGATTTTCCACAAACTGATGTTGTGCTTGTTATTGGTTCTAATGATATTGTTAATCCTTCCGCACAAGATGATCCCAATTCTCCAATCAGTGGAATGCCTGTTTTAGAAGTTTGGAAGGCACGCCATGTTGTTGTAAGCAAACGTGGTCAGGGTACTGGCTATTCGGGGATTGATAATCCGCTTTTTTTCAAGGAAAACACACGTATGCTTTTCGGGGATGCTAAAGATTCTTTAGATCAGTTGCTTTCCCAAGTTAAGTAAAATTACTGCGCTACATGATTAAGCGCAGAAAAAAATATAATCCCACAGATTAAATTGTTACAACAATATTACCGATATGTTTTTTATTAACAAACATATCCTGTGCGGTGTGCAATTCTTCAAGTGGAAAATGTGCGGCTACGAGCGGTTTGATTTCGTTATTTTCAATGTAACGTATAAGATCACAGAATAAGCCAGCAGGTATAATAGTTGCCCCCGTGAATGTAAGATCTTTAAGATAAAAACTGCGTAGATCAAATGAGACAATTGGACCAGCTATTGCACCTGAACATGTATAACGTCCGCTATGTTTTAAAACCTCAATATATTGCGGCCATAAATCGCCTCCTACAACATCTGCAACAACATCCACCTCGGCACTTCCTGTAAGATCTTGCAAGGATTGTGAAAGATTATTAACCGTACGTGGTAAAATATGGTCAATGCTTAACTTTTCACGTAACAATGAATGCTTGTCTTCAGAGGCTATTGCAATTGCTATTGCACCGCGACGTTTTACTAATTGAATAAGGGCGGAACCAACGCCTCCCGAAGCTCCTGTTATGAGAACGCGGTCACCACTTTTTACATCTGCTTTATTGATCATATTTTCTGCAGTAATATAAGAAGTAGCAAAACTCGCTAATTCAACATCACTTAAGGAAGAATTTATAATATGTACATTACGATAATTAACAGCTGTATAAGCGGCAAAGCCACCATCTATCTCAGAGCCAAAATAGCGACATGTCGAAGGATCATCTGCACGATCCCAGTCACGTATCCATGTATCTACCATTACACGTTGATCTAACAAAGAAGGAGACGCATCCTTGCCGATTGCAACAACTTTTCCAACAACATCGGCACCCTGTATACGTGGAAATTGAAGGGGAGCGCCACCCCAAGACGCGTTGGGGTCATTAAAATTTCCAAAAGGTTTACCCGTAGTTTTTTCTGTAACTGTTTTGGAGTACCAACCTGTGCGCGTATTAATATCTGTATTATTAAGGCCACATGCATGAACCTGAATGAGAACTTCGTTATGGCCTATATGTGGGGTTGGCCAGTCACTATGATAAACTAACTTATCCTGCCCTCCATAGCCGTGTAAAACAAAGGCTTTCATAGTTTTAGGAATCGTATGATGCTCATTCATTATGCCCTCCTTACAGTGTATTTATGCGTAGTTTCTAAATGTCTGTATAGATATTAGAATTGCAATTCAAGAATTTTTCATGCCTGTGCTAAAATATTTTTCCAGTGATTACGTAAATTTTCCTCCTTTTCACCCACATCATAAGCAGGGGAAAGATCAATATGCGCAGACATAGTATGTAAAATAATGATGTGTTTAATTTTATGCATAAGATCTGGCCAAGCTGCAAAATGAGGTAATAGCTCTGTATATTTATCTGTATCTGGATATATAACAGACGCATGAGCTTTAATGCGTACACATTTACGCGCTAAAATATCAAGGAACAGAACTATCATTGTAGGTCTATGTGTAATATTTTTTAATGTATTGGGAGAGCGTATTTCAGCAAAAATAATATGCGTATCATCCAATACAACCATAGTTCCCTTTGTTGAAAGATTAGGAGTGGAATCTGCGTTAACAGTAGCAGCAAAGCCAGCAGGATATGTCTTTATTATCTTTTTCATTTCCTCAGTTAACATGATAATTATCTCCTTGAAATTGAAACGGCATGTATATAATTTCACAATTAACACTTCATAAAATTATTTTCAAGTGTACAAGTGTATACGTGTTTACTTAGCTATAATGCGCCATAAGCGAGGCTTTACAGCTTGTGTATAATAGGAAACCGAATTCATATACAAAAAGAAGGTTAGTCTTTGCAAGGTGCTCCACAAGGTGCACAAGCGGCGTCGTAAAGCTCAATCTGACTACCATGATAGGGTGCACTAAAAAGATGATCACCCACAACAAGTGCCACGAACATAAATATAAAAATATAGAATATAAAACGCATTTTTATACTTTATTTTCCAGATTAAAATAGGGACGCGCCGAAACACCCACAATACTTCCGAGAAATGCAAATATTAACCAGATAAAACCATGCAAACTTCCAGAGGCCGTACCAGAATAAAAAGCTCCCACATTACAACCAAAACCCAAACGTGCCCCTATACCTAAAAGCAGACCCCCAAGGATAGCAGCATAAAAAGATTTTAATGGTGGAGTGATCGGCTTATCAGAGCTTTTCAATCGCTTTAATGAAGCAGCGAGAAAAGCACCAAAAAGTAAACCTATATTTGTAGTTGAGCTCACATCAGAGAGAATTGTCTTTTCTAAAGCTTGAGCTGGTCGGGGCCATTGCCAAAATGGAAGACTACTAATATCAATGCCCAATAATGTCGCTAATTTACCTGCCCAAATAGTGATACCAAAAGTAACACTCCAAGGAAATCCAGACAATAACAAAATGAGGGTGCTAAAAAAGACGATCAATGCGATTGTAAAGGAGATTGGCCATGGACCGCTTATAAATGAAAAAGAATGAAAAAAATTTTTACCAAAAATATGAGGGGTATAAGGTTGTTTATTGTGAGTGTATTCTTTATGTTTACTGTTTAGTAGAGAGCGTTTTTTTTCAATTATGTAACTTAACCAAAATATGCTTCCTAGCAAGAATAATAAGGAGATATAGCCTAATGTATAGCCAAGTAATTCTTGAAGTATAAGGGGTTTGAATGATAGTATATCAAGCAAGGGAGGTAAAATTATTGTACCAAGTAGGCTGCCAATCATAAAAAAAATAAGCGTAACTATCATACGCAGACTACCGCTGCCAAGCGAGAACATAACACCTGAACCACAGCCATTGGCAAGCTGCATGCCTACGCCAAAAATAAATGACCCCACTATAAGAGATAAGCCTATCGGAGCACGTGTAAGACTATACTCCGCTTGGGTATTAAAATTTCCGAGAATAATAAAAAATAAAAGCGCCGTAAATCCTATCATAATGATTTCACTACGAAACCCTGATCCATCACCTCCGAGTATATGACGGCGCCAATGAGCAGTGAAGCCATAAGCGCCATGAAATAGTGTAAATCCCAAACCTATACCACACATAAATAAACCCATCATGGCGGACGATATTTCTAAAAATAAAAGTCCTACGAAAAATGTAATAACAATAAGTGCAACTATTATATCCGACATAGTCAATGAAGCTTTCAATATGTATATTAGGTTCTATGCAAGGGAGCAGGATTATTCTCCTTAATAATACCTGCCTCTATTTCAGAGATATGATTAATTAAAAATAGATTTTAAATCATCAAGACGTGTCCGTTCACTTTGCATAGGCAGATTGTCGTCATTTGCCCAAGCGGCAAGCGATTCATCATAAAGACGAACATTCTTTACACCTATCAGTTCATTAAGCACAAACCAATTGATAGATGCCCAATGCCCTGTATTGCAATAGCTAACTATAGTATCATCTTGAGAAAAATGTGTATTTAGATTCTTTAGCTTTTCATCATAAATATTTTTTAGCGTGCTCGCATCGTAAATTTTATTGTTTTTATTATCGTAGAAACTCGCATGTGTAAGTGTTAAAGCGCCTTGAATGCGACCATATTTTTTAACTTTTGGATGTTTCTTTTTGCCTATATAAAAATCATAGGGACGGGCATCAATAAGAATAGGTTTACGGGGCTCTTGCTTCAATTTAACGAGCTGCTGTGTCGTTATAACTAAATCTTCAACAGGTGTTGCTCTATATTGTGTGGGTTTAAGTGATTCAAATGATTGTGTTCCTGTTTCTATAGGATTATTTACATCTTTAACCCAATCAGAGAAACCTCCATTAAGGATACTGATTTTCTTATGACCTAAATATTTGAGAATAAAATAGACACGTGTAGCTGATCCAAAATCTGTGGCACTTACTCCTGCAGGCACTATAACGACATGATCATCACGCTCCACCCCAAGTTGGGATAGATGCGATTCTAATGTGCTAATTTGTGGAATTGTTCCTACTACATTGTCACGCGTTGCCCGCCACTCAGTTAAATAGTCACTATGTAGACTGCCAGGGATGTGAGCCTTCAGATATGTTTCGCGGCTTCCTCCATCAATTTTATTTCGTATATCAAGGATAACAATGTCACTGCGTTGCAAATTAGCACTTAGCCATTTTGCATCAACAAGTTTTTCAGCAGTGTTTGCATATGTAGCTTGGTTCATTAGCAAGGTAAAAAGGACCACTATAGGAAATACAAAAAAAATCCGCGATAATAAATGGGAACGTAAAAATAAAAGTCGTAACTGTGAGTATATTGACATAATTTATCCTTTGTTGTGAGGGTGTTCTAAGTTATTCATGTATATAATTGTACAAAATAAATTCATTATCTAATAAAATAACATTTATTATCTGTATAATTCTAAATTACAATAAAATAATTGTTATATTTTAAATATCTTTTTTTTTATGTACATTATAATTTTAATTCCCATGATACGCTTTGCTGAGTTATTGGCTAGGTAATAATTAAAAAAATACTTTACGATCAAGACAAAATTTTCCATACATAGACACCTAGTGTTAAAGCTACTACACTCTAACTAATCAGATAAAAATAACTAACAGGACAATTGATGAAACAAAAAATAAGGCAGATAAATGATAGCCTCATCCGGGCAATGTCTAAGGGATATAATGTTTATATTTTAGGTTTTTGGTCTTTATGTGAGAGTATTTTTTTTCCAATACCACCCGATATAGGCCTTATAACCCTCAGTGGGATTAATCAAAAAAAATCTTTTTATTATGCAACTATCACAACATTTACGTCAGTGGTAGGGGGAATTATTGGTTACATGATAGGTCTGTTTTTGTATGAACATGTAGGTAAATTAATAATTTCATTCTACGGGCTAGATAATTCTGTTGATTGGTTTTTTGAACAATTCAATAGCAATGGTGCATTCATCGTTTTCCTAGGGGGATTTTCACCTATTCCCTACAAAGCCGTTACTCTTGCTAGTGGAGTTGCGGCAATGGATATTACGTCCTTTATTGTATATAGCTTTATTTCTCGTGGTTTGAGGTTTTTTACAATTGCAACGCTAATGTATTTTTTTGGTCATTATGCAAAAAAATGGCTTCAGAATTATCTCGCTATATTGACACTCACATTGGCCATCATAGCGGTTATTGGTGTCGTTATTTTGAAGGTTATGTTGCATTAAACTCTTAAATATTTAAGTCTAATAGGCAATTATGGTAATAATTTGTTAAGATTCTTGACAAAATTAAAAAAACCTTTATTTTGGTAAAGATGGGATAAAAAATTAAGGAAGCTTTCCCATTCGTAATTTGTTTGTTCAACATACAAATTCAGTAGTTAAAACACGGGCACAGGCTTTGTGTTGGCTTTCCTATTGTAATGTTAAAATCGGAGGGTTTTTATGGATGGAATGTATTGGAGTGCAACGAAGCGATTAGTAACGATTGTTTTAGCAATTTGGTTCTTTTTTGGCTTTGTTATACACATGTTTGTTAATATATTAAATGAAATAGTGATAATAGGTTTTCCGTTAGGATACTATATGGCTGCGCAGGGATCATTAATAGCTTTTGTGGTTATCATTTTCTACTACTCTACAAAACAAGATGAGTTAGATAGAGAACATGGCGTCGCAGAAGAAGATTAAGGGAAGGAGTAAATTATGAATAGTGAAGTAGCAAATCTTCCGCTAAAGAAAATTTATAGCATATATACGGGTGGCTTTATTGCGTTCGTCGTATTTGTTGCTATACTTGAACAGCTGGGTGTACCAGATAAAGTGTTAGGCTTTCTTTTTGTTGGTTTTACACTAGCGATTTATGCAGGTATTGGTGTTATATCCCGTACAATGCAAGTTTCACAATATTATGTTGCAGGAAGACAAGTTCCTGCTTTTTATAACGGAATGGCAACTGCTGCCGATTGGATGAGTGGCGCTTCCTTCTTAGCAATGGCGGGTATTCTTTACACGCTTGGTTATGATGGTTTGTCATTTGTTGTCGGTTGGACTGGTGGATACGTGTTGGTTGCAACACTCGTTGCACCATATTTGCGGAAATTTGGCGCTTATACGGTTCCAGATTTCTTGTCGGCCCGCTATGGAGGCAATATTGTACGCTTATTGGGTGTACTTGTTCTCATCGTGTGTTCTTTCATATACGTAGTCGCACAGATACGCGGAACTGGTTTAATAGCAGAGCGTTTCATGGGCATACCTTATCATTATGCCGTTTTTGTGGGGCTGTCTGGTATTTTACTTTGCTCAATGCTGGGTGGTATGAGGGCCGTAACGTGGACACAAGTTGCTCAGTATATTGTGTTGATAATCGCCTATATGATACCCGTTATTATCTTATCTTTTCAACGTAATGGGGTGCCTATTCCACAGCTGACCTATGGATCAGTGATGCAGGATATTGCTGCTCGCGAGGCAGAAATGATTAAATTAGGATTGGCAGAAATAGGTAATTTGAAAAGGCATTTAGAGCCATTCGCGAACTATTCGCCATTTAATTTCTTCGCCCTGATTTTCTGTCTTATGGTTGGTACCGCTTCCTTACCTCATGTATTGATGCGCTACTTTACAACGCCAAATGTTCGTGATGCACGTAAGTCCGTAGGGTGGAGTTTACTTTTTATATTTCTCCTTTATTTTACAGCACCAGCATATGCTGCATTTACAAAGTTAGAAGTATATCAAAATGTGATTGGGCAAAGTTTAGAAGCGTTGCCTGAGTGGATATATATTTATGGTTCCGCAGCAAAGGTTAAAATTTGTGGTGTTGCTGCTGTTAGTGCAGAAGCTATACAGGCAGCTTGTACAGCGGCAGGGAATACTACAGGTGTGCTTAATCTGAGTGAATTTTCTATTACTCGGGATGTTGTTGTTATTGCTGCTCCAGAAATAGCTGGTTTACCTTATGTGGTAGCTGGGCTTGTTGGTGCAGGTGGTTTGGCAGCAGCACTATCTACGGCTGATGGATTATTACTTGCGATAGCGAACGCTCTTAGTCATGATGTGTATTTTCATATGTTGGATCCTAAGGCATCAACAAGAACACGTCTTGTAGCTGCGCGCATAGTATTATTAGCAGTTGCGATTTTAGCCGCACTCGTTGCCGCAGATCCGCCAGGTGGAATATTATCATTAGTGGCATGGGCATTTTCTCTTGCTGCTGCAGGTAATTTTCCTGTACTTGTTTTAGGTATTTGGTGGAAACGTATGAATAAAGAAGGAGCAATAGCCTCTATGGTTGTTGGTTTCTGCTTAACATTGTATTACCTTGCTGCGACCAAATATGACGCAATTCCACTTGTATTGGCCGATGCGGGTGGCCTGTGGTTTGGAGTTGCTAACTTGTCTGCAGGTGTGTTTGGAATACCAGCAGGGTTTATTGTAGGTATTGTTGTTAGTTTAATGACCCCCGAACCTTCGCAAGAAGTTATGGATATGGTTGAAGATGTAAGAACACCTAAAGGTGAAGCTTACACTGATAGAATGGCTAAAAAAGGATAGGAAATTGTCTTGAATACTGCAATTAACTAATATACAATTGCGTGAGGGGCTAAATGATTACTAGCCCCTCATTTTTTTGTTAGATAAGAGTGTTTTCTCTTTACGTTATTATCAGAAGAGATTATGATCATTTTCTACTAGGATTATCTAATTAAGGAATAAACTAAGATGTCTGAAGTTACTGAATATTGGTATTTCCATATACCAAATTACGCTGTGGCGTTAATTATGTATCTGTTGATAGGACGATTATTGCTTAGTTTCTTTGTTGATAACAATTGGGATAATTATATATGGAGAAATTTTTGTTGGATGACTAATCCAATGGTACGAGCGGTGTCATTTATTACACCTAATGTTGTTCCGTATAGGGTATTGTTAATTTTTAGCATTCTTTGGATGGCAGTCTTACGTTTGCTACTGTTTTGGATATTACGAGCATCAGATTAGGTTAATTTCTTTAATAGATATTTGTAAGAAAGAGAATATGTAATGCCTCATGGAGTAATTATAATTTTAGGATTGGCTGTATTTAACGGAATTTTTTCACCTTATCTTTCTCTGGTATGGGTATTTTACCCTGTATGGTATCCTGGTTTCTTACCCGTTAATGAGAGTGGTATATTTTTCTTAAATTCTTTGTTTACGTCTACACTCTTTATAATGATTTCGGGTCTTTTTGCGGCTCTGTATCAACAAATTTCTTGGCATGTTTTAAAACAGCAGCCTAAAGATAGCATCATGTATGGCGTATGGATTGGTGGAATGGCACTGATGACTGTTCCAGCTTTAGGGGTATATTCGAAAATAGGTTAAATAAATGTCTTTAGATGTCAGAAAATCCTGTTATCCGGAAATTGAACCGTATAAAACGGGTTCACTTGAGGTTAGTCCTATACATACTCTGTATTATGAGGAGTGTGGGAATAAAAATGGTAAACCTGTGGTGATATTACATGGGGGACCTGGTGCAGGATGCAATGCACAGATGCGACGGTATCATGACCCCAAAAAATATAGAATTATTCTATTTGATCAAAGAGGATGTGGACGCTCAACTCCTCATGCCGAGTTAAAAGAAAATACGACTTGGGATTTAGTTGAAGATATTGAAAAATTACGCAAGAAATTATCTATAACGAAATGGCAAGTTTTTGGCGGTTCATGGGGATCGACACTTGCTTTGGCATACGCACAGACATACCCAGAAATTGTTTCAGAACTTATACTTAGAGGCATATTCACACTTACACAAAGAGAAATACGTTGGTTTTATCAAGATGGCTGTAATTTACTTTTTCCCGATTTGTGGGAAAATTATATACGTCCTATACCTATGGAGGAAAGAGGTGACATGATAAAAGCTTACTATAAAAGATTAACTGGTGATAATAAAAAGGTGATGTATGATTGTGCTAAGGCATGGAGTGGCTGGGAAGGCTCAACCATTACATTGTATTCCAACCAAGAGATAATAGGGCGTTTTATGGAAGAAAAGTTTGCCCTATCAATGGCACGTATAGAATGTCATTATTTTATAAATGGGGGGTTTTTTAGTGAGGATGGTCATCTTATTAAAAACGCTTCAGTGCTTAATAATATACCAGGTGTTATTGTTCATGGACGATATGATGTTATTACACCGATAGAAACTGCATGGAAATTACATAAGAAATGGAAAGAAAGTAATTTACATATTATACCAGATGCAGGACATGCTGTATCGGAACCAGGTATCACGGATAAGTTAATAAGCGCAACACTCAAATATTCCTAAAATAAATTGTGGTTATAAGGAATTTTGTTAAGATTATTCCCTAATGGCTTGAAAGCTAGTACGTTGATGTATATACTATTTTAAATATAAATTTTTCTAAAAAAATTAAACAATTCCGATAGATCATATTATTTTTTATGGTAAGATACATAATTTTTATATTTACTTTTCTGTATTGCTATCAATTTGGAGCAGGGTTTGATTGTGTTAAGATACCTAGCTTTGCTTATGCAAGCTATAATCACGGGGCCAATAATGATACTAATACAAAGGTAGAAAAAAATTTAAGTTCCATACCTTCCAAGAGTTTACACCGTGTTGTTGTGGTGGGTGATTCCTTGGGGGATGGTATTTGGATGGGGCTCTATGATGCTTTTCGTAGAGATTTAAAGGTTAAAATTATTAGACATTCACAGGTATCAACTGGTTTTGTTAGTAAGGATTTTTTTGATTGGAATAGAGAAATAGTGGAAATCGTTAAAGAGAAAAAACCAGATGCTCTTGTTATGCTTTTTGGTACAAATGATATAAGACCAATGCGTACAGCTGAAGGGTATCATGCATTTTTTTCGTCGTCTTGGGTTCGTCATTATCGTGAGCGCTTATCAAAATTTTTGCAGTATATAAGTAAGCAAAACATTCCTTCATATTGGATAGGTCTTCCTAACATGAGGAAGAAAAAAATGTCTGAAAGTGCCGCTAAGTTAAATAAAATTATGCGCAGTGAAGCCTATAAGGTTGGTGTTACTTTCATAGAAACGTGGAAAGATTTTTCTGATAAAAATGGACGGTATTATTCATATGGACCAGATCTTAACGGAAAAATAAGACGTTTACGTGCTAATGATGGCGTACACTTTACACGTATAGGTTATAGAAAGCTAGCATATGGCGTTGAAAAAGCCTTACGTAAACAGTTAGGTCAATAATTATTGAAGGCCATTTCACTTTTCTGTACTCGATATTTGTAAGGATGGGCACAAAGATTTTATGAAGGTATAATATTTTTCCATATATGGGTATTTTTTTCAAAAAACTTCTGTGTTTCTTATCAGCCAGCTGTCATCAGTCACAGTTTTGGCAATGTAGGTTTATATGCGGTATGCTTTTTTTAATAGCATCTACTCAAGATATAGTTTATGCGAAAGACCCTATTGCAAAACTTTTAAGAGAGTTTGAATTGACCCAGAATGCTTTAGAAAAAGAAGCATCTATGAGTCAGCACCAATTATCTTCTTTTTTCTATTCCCTGTATAGGCTTGAGACAAAAAAAAGATCAACACCTGTACGTATTTTGCATTTAGGTGACAGCCATATTGTTGCGGATTTATTTTCTGGTGACCTTCGGGAGTTTTTTCAGAATCGTTTTGATAGTGCAGGTAGAGGCTTCCTTCCGCCCGGTATTCCTGATAAATATTATCATGCCAGAGGGATAAAGGTAAGCCAGTATGGTGATTGGAAAAAATATTCAGTATATAAAAATAAAAAAATTCCGTATGGTATTTCGGGAGTTAAGTTTTCAAGCAGGAATAAAAAAAGTAAAATGATGCTTGAAACGAAATACCCTTTTGATTACTCTGAAGTTGGATTTCAAACATCACCTGAATCGGGGCATGTTGTTATCCATATTGGACAGCATAAAGAGATATTTGATACAAAAGGAAATGAAAATCAAATACGATATTTCAAGAGTTATAAGAAAGGAAAAAGATTAACTGTAAGTCCCCATGGTGATGGTAAGGTTACACTTCTTTCATGGCGAGTAGAAAACACAAGACCTGGTATTATTTATACTAATATAGGTCACACTGGCGTAAGCGCTGATATTATGTCCCGCTGGGATAAGGATTTCATTGCACGTGATATAAAAGCCCTGAAACCTGATTTAATTGTGCTATCCTATGGTACAAATGAAGGTTTTTTTGATAATCTTAATATCAAGAGGTATAGGGATAAGTATGTTAATTCAATTAAAGTTTTAAAGAAATATGCGCCAAATGCTTCTTTTCTTATTATAGGTGCTCCTGGTGCGGTTAGATTTCCGCGTTATATTTCGTCTGGAAGAAAAAAAGCAATTGGTAATTGTCGAGAACTTAAAAAACAAGAAATACAAAATTATAAAAAACTGCTTTATAAAAAAGACAAAAAGCTAGCTTTTTGGCATCCTCCCCCTAATCTTAATAAAGTACGTTTTGTACAGGAATCAATTGCCAAGGAAATAGGAGCTTGGTTTTGGGATTGGTCTGCCATTATGCAAGGTGATTGTGGAATTATAAGCTGGTCTCAGCAAAAACCCGCTTTTGCATATAGTGATTTTGTTCATATGACCCATAAAGGAGCACGTTATTCTGCAAGATTGTTATTTTATGATATTATGTATTTTTATAATAGGGAAAAAGGAGTTTTTCGAAACTAAAAATTTTTAGTTTGAAACTAATTTCTTTTACATGCAATATCTCCCTATGGTGTGTTTTATATCAATAGCCAAGAAAAAGGGTACACAGGATGCTTTTCCCGACAATAGATTTTTTACTTTTTTTTTGCGTTGTCTTTACCTTATCATGGCTAAGTTGCCGATTTTCGGAACTTAATAAATGGGTATTGTTAACTGCTAGTTTCTTTTTTTATGCCTACTGGGATGTACGGTTCTGCTTATTACTTGCCGCTAGTGCATTTATTAATTACATCTTTGCAATTATGATTTCGGCAGTAAAAAAAACAGCATTGCGCAGGTTTTTTTTAATCGTAGCACTTGCATTAAATTTATCTATTTTGGCTTTTTTCAAATATTACAATTTTTTTCTAGAAAATTTGAGTGATGTTTTAACTATATGGGGAGTACAGAGAGATTTAGTATTTCTAGAAATTATTTTACCCGTTGGAATATCCTTTTTTACATTTCAAGGCATATCATATATTGTAGATGTATACAAATCACGTATTCCTGTGTGTTATAGTATTATTGATATTTTCCTTTATATATCATTTTTCCCACAGCTAGTCGCAGGTCCTATAGTAAGAGCAAGTGTTTTTTTACCACAACTTGCAACACCAAGACTCCTAGATAGAAAATTACGTACCTATGGTTTTTGTATTTTTCTATTGGGGTTGTTCAAAAAAATGTACATAGCCAATTATTTGGCAACTGAGATTGTTGATGACATTTTCTTTGATCCGATTCAGTATAGTTCAATTGATTTACTTGTAGGCGTTTATGCATATGCCATCCAAATTTATTGTGATTTTTCTGGTTATTCAGATATGGCAATTGGCATTGCGGCACTCTTAGGGTTTCGCTTTGAGCGAAATTTTAACCGTCCTTATAGAGCTGCTAATCTTATTCATTTTTGGCGTCTTTGGCATATATCACTTTCCCATTGGCTACGTGATTATATTTATATTCCTCTAGGTGGAAATAGAGGAAAATATCTCAATACAGCTAGAAATATTTTTATAACTATGTTTTTAGGAGGAATTTGGCATGGGGCAAATTGGACATTTATAGTATGGGGTAGCTTGCACGGGTTTATGCTAATAATTACACATCTATTCATTCACTTAAATGCTAAACAGGTTGATTTAGTATCCACATCGTCGAGTTTTAATCGCATACTATCTCTATCTGATAAGCTAGGCACTTTTGTATTTCATATATTGGGAATTTTTATAACATTTAATTTTGTAAGTTTTTGTTGGATATTTTTTCGTTCTGAGACGATATTCTCTGCTTTTAATTATATAGAAGCCTTATTTTTAGGACAATGGAGCGAAAGTCCTGAGCAAGCTACACCTATTGTGGTTTTTTTGATACTTATAACTTTATGCTGTCAATTTATTCCAAGGCGTTTGGGATTATATTGCTTGGTTATTTTTGAACGTATACCTCCACTTATTTTTGCTATTTTGTGTGGTATTTTTATCTTGATTATTGATGCGATATCTCCTAGTGATGTTGCTCCATTTATATATTTTCAGTTTTAGAAAACTATAGGTAAGGGATGGCAGCGTCAAAGAATAGGCAATTAGAAAAAAAATTTCATTATTACGCAACGGCCAAAAATGATTGGAGTACCAATTTTTTGCGCAATAAGAAAATGTTCTATAGTACTACGATCATGTTGTATGCGATCGTGTTTGTATTAATTTTGGGTAATAGTGCAGGTTTGATAAGACAGTGTAATGTAATACGCTCGGAGCTAGTTTTAGAGGCATGTATTCAAACAAGGAAACTCATTTTTGAATTAGGAATGGATAACTTTTATAATGTCATTAAGGAAAAATCGCGAGAGGTTTATTTATTACGTTGGGAAGATGTCTTATCAATCGATTATAATGAAGAAGAGGTTTTAGATTGATATTTATCCATAAACCAGAGTTGGATGCTTTGGGATTTTTGCATATTTTGTGGAATAAGATTATATTCATGTGCTAAGTTAGATAATGCCGTGCGCAACATTAGCTTTGCCGAACGCCTGGGCCAACCGTAACTTTTTTCAACTTGTTCAAGACCATATTGATAACAGCAAATATCCAAAAGCAAATGGACGGAGTCTTCGTCTAGTTTGCGGAGAACTTTGTTAAGTCTGTTCTTTGCAGTGAGCTTGTTGTCAAGAAGATGTAAACCAGAATGGTGTTTATTTTTTTTATCTTTGGCTTCATTTAATGTCGCATAATTGGTTGTAATATGAGGATGAATACCTGCATAAATAAAATCATTATATAATCTTTGAGCTGCTTCTAGATGATGTTCTTCAAGCCATTTACGGCCTTTTTTGTCTGTATGTTGAGAAAGCCAAAGTAACGCACTTTCTTTTGTGTGAATGATACAATATTCTTTATTTTCGGCATTTGAAGAAAAAGATTTAAGGCTAAGCGTATTTTTTTTATAAGATGACATCATATCAAATGTTTTTTGTGTGATATGCCAGAAGTTATTATCCTCCCTTATGCAGCCTGCCTTAAGTAGCATCTGTCTTTGCTCCTGCGTCACGCAAGCTAAGAATTTTTTCTTTTGTGCGTCTTTAAACAATCGAATGTCTTTTTGTGAAACAGTAAAAGCAATTTTTTTATTTTCAAATATGACAATTAAAAGCTCACTAAGATTATATAGGTTTTTTTTGGGTGTGCTAATGCTCATTTACTTTTTCCATCTGTCTATATTTATTTGTACAAAGCTCAAAATTTTTAAGTACTAATTCTAATTGTCCTATGGCAGAATCAAACTTAGGATTGTCTCTTTTATCCTCAATAAGTCGACACGCATGTGAGGCGGTTGTACGATCGCGTCCAAAAACGATACCTATCTCCGTATATGTTAAAGAGAAGTTGACGTGACAAATATACATAGCGATTTGGCGTATCAAGGCAATAGAAGCTTTTTGGCGTGAAGATGCATAAAGCTCAGATTTACTTATATTAAAGTAGCTTAACAAAACTTTGTTAAGTGTATCTATTTTACGTATAGACTGAGCCCATCTTTGTTGCTTAAGATCAATTTTTCTTTGTTCTAGAGAAATAAGATATGAAAATTTAGCATTTAACTTTCTTTGTTTTTCTGTGTCTAACATGTGGCACTCCCATACAATTAAATTCGCCTTAAAGTAGTAATATACATAAGATGCAATTAATTTAATGATGATTCTAAGTGCGGGGATAAATTCAAAATGAAAAATATAATAAAAATTATCCTCCTTACTGGGAGGTGTATTATTATAAAAATTATGTCTATTACATCTCAGTCATTTAGGCCTGTATTTCGCTCTTCATATACTCGTGAGAAGGATTTACCTAAGATATTAGGTATCTCCCTAAATGCTTTAAAAGAAGATTATCCGAACAATCAAGGCTATATATTATGCTCTTTAGCCAAGAAATTACGGCAAGAGCGTAGTAGAGGAATACAAAAAAGATGGGGGTACGATATAAACAGGCATATGCTTCTGGCCCAAGCTTATAAACATGAAAAAGAACGATTTGATAAGTATACAAGAAGCAAAAGACTTAAATACTCTAGGTTGTATACGAAAAATTAACACTTTTACAGATATTGTGAGGTCTGTGTAGCCATAAATTGTGCCGAATCAATATGCGGTATAAGTGCAATTTAAGTGAAAGTAACAAATAGTAAATTTCTGGCTGTTGGGGACTTACAACGTTGATTTTGCAGCAAATAGACGTACCGCTCTTACAGTTAAAAATTTATATCGCATAAATTGTGGTTTATCAAGGCAGTGCAAATATAATATCTAAAACGAGGACAGCATAATGCGATTATTTAAATATTTTGAGAATCTTAACTTTTCGGTAAAAATACCCCTAATTTTTATTTTAAGTAGTTTGTTAGTTAGTGTTATCACAGTCTATGTCGTTTATGTGGACTTGTCAGAGCTTGCGCAAAAGCAAGTTAATGAGAAATTAAAAAATTATACAGATGAACGTAATGCATCCATACAAAATTATATGCAGGGGTTAGAGTCTATGCTGCGACTTAACGCACGGAACTCAGTTGAAGCTGCAGGAAAGTTTGAACAAGACTTCTATAGTATACCTGGTAATCCAAAAATGGTTTTACAAACGGCTTACATAAGGGAAAATCCCTACCCTAATGGTCAGAAAGACGGGCTAAATATGTCAGAGGCTGGTTTGTCTTACGATTTTACACATGGACAATATCATCAGACATACAAGGATATTATAGATATATACAAACTTTATGATCTCTTCATTGTCGATACAAAAGGTAATATTATTTACTCAGTCTATAAGGAATTAGATTATGCCACAAATTTATTCACAGGGGAATATCGTGATACAGGTTTGGCAATGGCCTCAAGGGCTGCTATGGAAAAAAGAGAAATAATTTTTTCAGATGTGGAAGCTTATGCCCCTAGTGCGAATACCCCAAATATGTTTATGGCACATCAGATAGTTGAAAATGGCAAAGTTATAGGAGCGCTTGCTATACAGGTACCCCTTGGTTTACTTGCCGAGAATATGTTATCAAATGCACAAAAGACACTTGGAAAGGATGGAAAGACAAAAATTATAGGTGAAGATAATATTATACGTATAAGTAGTTACAAAGGTGATATGGGGCTAGAAACTGAATTCGGAAATAAAGAACTTGTGAAGCAAGCGATAAATGAAGGTTCAAGCGCAGGAATTGTCGTGGAAGAGGGTTTAGAAATGCTGAGCTTTCTAGAGTTACTTAAAGTTGGTGATAATAATTGGGTAGTTGTCAGTGAATTAGAAAAGGGACTTGCCTATGAAAGTTCAGATAAAGTTCTTTTTGAGGTGACGGCAGTATTATTAAGCTTAATAATCATTGTTTCTTTGATAGTTATAATTTTCAGTAAAACTCTCATGAATAAGCTCAGTAGGCAGATAGAAGTTATGAGAAAATTATCAAAGGGTAATTTGGATTTACTTATTGAAGGTAATCATAGAGGTGATGAAGTAGGTGAAATAGCAAGGGCACTAAACGTATTTCAAGAAAGTGCACGTAGCAAGATAGAATCAGAAAAAGAGCAAGCTCTTGAGCGTGATGAGATGCAAAGAAAAAATAGACAAGAACTTGCAGATTTTGCTGAGAAATTTAACTCTCAAGTTACAATAATTATTGATGAAGTTAATAAATCGGCTATGTCAATGCAAACTACAGCACAAGCATTATCAGACGTAGCGCATAGTGCAGATAATCAGGCTGGCGCAGCTGCCTCTGCATCTGAGTCCGCGTCATTGAATGTTCAAACAGTGGCAAGTGCTGCAGAAGAGCTATCGGGTTCTATCAATGAGATTAGTCGCCAAGTGGGGCAATCTAGCGAGACAGTTGGAAGGGCAACAAATGTTGCTGAATCTGCTAATAATAAGGTTGAAAGTTTAGCCGCATCAGCACAAAAAATTGGTGATGTTGTTAATCTCATACAAGATATTGCAGAGCAAACAAATTTACTTGCGCTTAATGCAACAATTGAAGCCGCTAGAGCTGGAGAAATGGGTAAAGGATTTGCTGTTGTTGCCAATGAGGTAAAATCTCTTGCTAATCAAACGGCAAAAGCTACGGAAGAAATAAGTCAGCAAATTTCCGGCATACAATTATCTACCAATGAAGCTGTTGAGGCAATTCAACACATTGTAGGAACAATGAGTGAGGTTAATAGAATTACTACAGCTATTACAGCAGCCGTTGAAGAGCAAGGAACAGCAACAGCTGAAATATCTCGCAATGTGCAAGATGCTGCTAATGGCACAAAAGAAGTAGCACATAACATTACAGGATTAACAAGAGCTGTTAATGAAACAAACGGTTCTGCAACGGAAGTATATGAATCATCAAAACAATTAAGAGAGAAGTTTGAGATACTACGTACTGAAGTTAAGATGTTTTTAGAAAGTGTTTCAAAAACTGCCTAGTTTTTACAAATCGCTTAATGTTAATGTTCACCTGAGCTCACGGTTATTATTATGGCTAGGTTAGGTAAATAGAGATTTTATAAAAGCAAATGAAGAATTTTGGTGGTTAATGCAAAACAGCTTTGCATTAACCACTTTGTATTTATTAATTTCTACTTAAAATTTTATTACAACAAATGATGTATACTCTTTGTGGTCCATGTGCGCCTAAGAGTAATGTTTGTTCTATGTCTGCAGAACGAGACGGACCAGCAATGAAATTGATAAAACGAGGCAATATATTTTTATTATTATTCTTATAATAATGCTCTATGATGGCCTCGTAATGTGTAAAAATACGTTCTTTTTCAAGAATAATTATATGATTCTCAGGTAAGAAGTTTAAAGAAGCAGGATTTTCGTTTGAAGATGCTATCATTACCGAACCATTCTCAGCTATAGCCCCATAAGCCAATGATAATGACGTAGAATCGGTATCTATTGCAAATCCTGATTTAATCTTAACATTAGGGAAATCTTGACATGTAAGTAAAAATTCAAGTTTTACATGGGGAGCAATTTTTAAAGAATGTGGTAAATTATAGCGTTTTAAAAATTGCAGAATTAAAGGAGGAATATCGTCCTGTGTTTCGCAAAAATCATATTCGGCCTTATGCAATAAAGTCTTGTTAACGAACTGAGTGTAATTGTGTTCGTCAGTTTGATCCATTGTTGGTATTTTTATGTAGGGCAAAAAAGCGTTGTCTAATCTGTTTTGAACATTTTTTAACGCTTCTTGCGAGTAATCAGTTTTTTTGCGAAGGCGTTTTAGAATACGTTCTCTTGAAGTTTTCATATGTTTTTTTGCTGTCTTTTATATTGAGTAATAAAACTATCTTGAGTGGGTGCCACAAGATATTTATGAGAAAAGTATGTTCCAAAGAACGGTAACCATTGAACATACCCTTTTTGCCGACTTATAAGTCGAAGGCATTTAATGGAAACGTAACTCGTAATGCGATATAAGAAATGATATTTTACAATATACCCCCATAGGCTTAATAGGAAATTTTCTTTGAATGATAGAAGATTTGAAGCATATGCCTTTTGTCTAGCATGTCTCATAATTTTTGGGAGCGGTATGCGTACTGGACAGACCTCTTCACAGCGTCCACAAAACGAAGAGGCAAAAGGAAGTTGATACATATTTTTTAAGCCGAAGAGATGTGGACTTAGTGCCGCACCTATTGGTCCAGGATATGTACTGTTATAGGCATGCCCTCCTATAGCATGATAAACAGGGCAATGATTCATACAGGCACCGCATCGAATACAGCGTAACACTTCTTTGTCGGGATGATCAAGTAAATGAGAACGACCATTATCTAATAAAACAACATGATAATTAGATGGTCCTTCTAGGTCAGTGGGCTTTTTTACTCCTGTAGAAAATGTTGTATAAACTGAAGTTTCTTGCCCTGTCGCCGAGGGTGCCAGAATGCGCAATAATAGGCTAACATCGGCTATAGTCGGAACAATTTTTTCAATGCTTGCGATAACAATATGCGTTTTAGGTAAAATTTGTGTTAGGTCTCCATTGCCTTCATTGGTAACGATAACAGAGCTCCCTGTTTGTGCGATAAGAAAATTAGCTCCAGTAATACCGACATCGGCATGTAAGAATTTTTGTCTAAGAACTTTACGAGCCTCACTGAGTAAATCGGATGCAGTATTATAAACTGGGGCCTCGCTATTGTTATGATGATGAAATCGAAAAGCTTGCTTAATTTGCTCTTGTGTTAAATGAACGGCAGGAGCAATAATGTGACTTGGTTTTTCTTTACGCAATTGTATAATATATTCACCAAGATCAGTTTCAGTTACATTGTAACCTTTATCGTCAAGAAAATTATTTAACTCAATTTCTTCAGAAACAATACTCTTGCCCTTTGTAATATTTTTTGCATTATACTGCCGACAGATATTATGGATTATATTGCAGGCTTCTTGTGAGTCCTGTGCCCAATGCACATGTCCACCACTTTTGATAACATTTTCCTCATATAATTCTAGATATAAACCTAAGTGATCCAATGTATGATTTTTAATGTTTACAGCCTCATCACGCAGGGAATCAAACGCTGGAATGTGTGATATAGCTTTCTTTCTTTTATTAATAAAATTATGCTTAGTTTTATTAAGTGCTTGCTGCAAATGTGTATCTTTAAGGGCTGTATAAGCCCGAGAATGAAAATTATGTTTAGGGATTTTATTAATGAGCAGCATGTGTCCTAGTTTTTTTATATAGAGGGGGATGTTTTATCATTTGCTAAAATTTCGGCTATATGTCTAATTTCTAAATTTTCTCCCTTTTTTCTTAAGGTGCCAGCTATGTTAATAAGACAGCCTAAATCTGTTGACGTTAAACAGGATGCCTTTGAATTTAGAATATGTGTGGCTTTTTCTTGAGACATTTTGGCAGATATGTCACTGAATTTTACACAAAATACACCTCCAAACCCACAACAAGATTCGGGATCGCTATTCTCAACTAAAGAGACATGGGGTAATTTTTGTAGCAATTTTCGGGGACTATCTTTAATACCCAATTCACGCAAACTTGAACAGGAGTCATGAAAAATGATATGCTTTACACTTGTTTCGTTAGCGCATGAAGGCGGATGCTGGTAATTACAAAAGTGATAAAGAAAATCTGTAAATTCGTAAATTTTTTTAGCAAAAGCCGAGAATAATTCATATTGCGTTGAAGAGTGTTTTGCTAAACTTGTGTAATGTTTACGCATCATGGCCGCACAAGAGCCAGAAGGAACGACAATATAATCGCATTGATTAAAGCTATCGACAATTTGTAGAGCGATCGTTTTAGCCAAATTTTTATCACCACTGTTATAGGCAGGTTGACCGCAACAGCTTTGTGTAAGAGGTACGACTATTTCAAAACCCTGCGTCTCAAGAATTTTAAGGCAATTAAAACCTACAGATGGTCTTAAAAAATCAACCAGACAAGTTACAAAAAAGCCAACTTGTTTTTTTGTTCCCTTTATTGTTCTTTTTTCTTGAGTAGTGATAGGCATTGGTATTATTATCCCCTACATTAACAATATACAAAGCTTTTGAAAGGGGCAAGTTTTTATTACAACCTTAAAATCGATAGCTGTCATATAAGGTAAAGCCATTGAGTATGCATATAGTTATTACAAATATGTTTTTCGGTTATCGTTTGATGACAATTGATAACCATGGTAATCCATTAGATTTTCAACATATATACAAAAATAAAGATATTGAAAAGAAGATGCAGGTTAGTCCATACTTGCACAGGATATATCTGTTAAGAGTTGTTGATTATCTAAAAGCAATGGATGTTTTTGTCGTACGTATGCCTGACGGCCGCGATGGCTTTATCCGCAACAAAGGAAGTCAGCCACTAATTGTTAATCAGCAGACCATACATATAGCAGAAAAATTACAAATAGGACAGCGCATTATAGGTTATTGCATCAGCCATGATGTAGGAAGAAACAAAAAGCCCTTAATATCAAGTGAGATACGTTTGGAAATGTGCGGTATAGAAATGTGTATAGGAGGTGATGCTGCTAAGAAAAAACCTAATAGTCAATTATCACAAACAGAATTTTATAAAAGAATTATCAATATCTTTGTAGATGTGACTGATAATAATACACCACTACCTTTCCATATAAGCAAAAAAAAGGATACTTTCACAATAACTCAACAGGTGGAAAATTATTGCATAAATCACATACATTCTATAGTCCAAGCCATAAGAAACGCACACACAACAAAAAAATCTGTTACACTGACGCCAAATATCACAGAGGAAATTGATAACACATTAGCGCAAGCAGTTTTGAACTTAGCGTATCATTACCCTGACAAAGATTTATCAGTTATACATGTAGATAATCATGATATAGCACAGCGTATATATAAAACTTTAAATTATGCCGATTCGGAATTAACAGATAAGTTAACCATAAAATCAAAGCAAATATGTTATGATGAGCAACTCATAGAGGCAATTTATGAGAGCCTTTTTACCACAAAAATAACCCTCAATAGTGGGGTAACAATTCATATAGAATACACACAATTAGGGCATATAATTGATATTGATTTAGGATATATGATAAGCGCAAATTTACCTAAAGAACATACATTGTATCGGGCAAATTACGAAGCAATTCAGTGTATTTTTAAACACATGAAATGGAGAAATTTGCATGGGATTATATGTATTGATTTGATCAATATGTCAGCTAAAAATACGCGTTCCCTTTACCGATATATATTGGAGCTTGCAAAACAAGATGACGCACGCATCGATGTGTTACCTCCATCCCGATTCCAAATTATAGAATTAACAAGACAATTTAAAAATCCACCCTTAAAGACTCACGCTTATGAGGTGCAGAATATGTTCACGCTTGACAGTGTCTTGCGTAAATTTCAAAAGGAACTGCAAGAACATAAATTGCAGAATAAAAAGCAATTAATGCTTTCGCCACAATTATATAAGACTTATATAGAGTTTAGGCCATTTATAGAAAGTGAAATTAAGAAATCTTGTTACGTAAATTTTTCCATTCATCAGCAAGAAACACAAATGATAAGTGATAGCGAATTGGAACACGCATATACAATTATATAAATTGTTTTAAAAGTCATTATATATAACAATACATAAGGTAATAATTGAATGAATAAGAATGAACAAACAGCACATTGCCCTATTTGTCAAAAAAACGTACAGGAAATTTTTTCTCCGTTTTGTTCAAAAAGATGTAGTGATGTAGATCTAGGACGCTGGCTAACTGATTATTACGTTGTGTCTGATGTAGAACTAGACACACCACTTGATTCGCAGGACGAACAAGAGGAATAGTATTGTACACAAACAGAATTCTAAGGAATGAATTCAATGTTAATAATATGTTGTAGAAATAACGTCTTTAATTAAGATAATGTGAGTGGCTTTGTAACAGTGCTAGGTTGGATCTAATGTGATGAAAACATAGAGAAAGATTTTTATCTATAAAAGTATATCTTTCATTTACCTAGCGCTATCATTACAAGCCACTCAAGTGACACTTTTAGCTTTGAAGTAATTGAACTAGAAAGCGATAAAATCCATCCTCTCCCAATGCATCAAATTGATTAATATTGGCTACAAAACTATGGGCAAAAGATTGCGGATATAGCTGTGAGAGCAATGCCCATTTTGCTACCTCTGTTGATTCTATTGAGAATTTATGTAGAATTTCATCATGTGTAGCTTCTAAACCAAATAGCGTAACTCCACTATCGTAATCTATCAACGGGAACAGGTATGAAATAAATGGACTTGTTTGGAAATGCATATAATCTGTTCGGTTCAACCAATCACCGCCCCACTCAGAAAAACCATGTTGACGCATAAGTGGTGCAATAACCTCATTAAATCCAGGCTGTGCGACTTCCCGATTAAGGTGTGACAACGGTGCTATGTTAGGCACTAATACTGCAGATGCTGCAATGCCTTGGTTTAAAACCTTATAATTTCCTATATATGGGTTTCTATAATAGCTTATATCAATTGCTGTTCCATAAGAATGTAAGGAAAATCCTGTTCCAGCTGTTATCTGACGACAATTAAACATTCCCGTACCGCCACCAGTAGGATCACCACCGCCTGTCTTTTCAATAGGATATTTATTTTGGTAAAAATTATAAAATACATTAAGTATATTGGAGGCTACGATATCCGCAGAAACAATAGAACCTTGCTCAACAGTACCATCGTAATTATAGTACAAAAACTGAACATAGGCTAAACGTTCTAGCGGTACAGGGCATCCATTTTTCCAAACACCCGTATCAATTAATTTTTTCTTGACGGATTCTGGCAAGGGTCCATAAGAAAAATTATTGTTGATTGCATGGCTTTTTTTGTTACCTGAGGAAGGAATATGAAATTGATGTTTTACATCTTTGGTAAATGCAACAGTAGCACTGCTTGTATTTTGTTGATTGCTTTTAATGCGCGAATCCCTTGGTTGTGATTTTGAAGATAAGCCCATAAGCCCAAAATAAAGCTCATTCTCATCAGTGGGTTGAAATTCTTGATTAAAACCGTATGTGTTAAAAATGGGTATAATCTGTTTTGTAATTTTGCCGACTTCTGGTGCTAAATGTCTATTGACATTAACGGTTCCTGCAGCAGGATAAACAAAAAGTGCCGATTTGACGGCATTGCCACTCGTGTCTTCACGGGAATTATGCATTGTGCCCGAACCGTCAATCTGACCTACAATAAAAGGGTTGTTCACTGGATTCACAACTAACCAAAATTTTACTATGGGATCTGTGCTTACAAAGATAAAGCTTGCATTGGCTTTAAGAGCTGAAAAAATATCGTCATACTCCGTATAGGGCTTAATTATAGAAAAACGAAAATCAGACTTTTGTAAACTATCAAACAGTGCAATAGTTTGTTTAGCGATTGATTGAGGAACAACTAATTTCCCGTCGGTATGTATATTGCCATTAAAATCTTTATAAGAAACTGTTATAACTTGATCGGCTTGCCCAGTTGAGGACGTTAACTGAGAAAATAAACGAGGGTAAACTAATTCAGATGCTTTTACTGGCAGGCTCATTGTTAGGCTTAATAGGATTAAAAAAATCAGAGAAAAATATCTCAATAAGGATATAGGCATTGGTATCTCCATTATATTAGATTATGTTAAACTAGATATGACACAGTGTGTGCGCAAACTAGAGATAGATATGTAAAATGAAACTACAAATAATAGATAAAAACACAAAAGCCTGATTCAGAAAAATCATAATCACTAAAATCATAATCATTGAATCGATATCATATATTATATCGATATAATATGGTGGAGCTGAGGAGGATCGAACTCCTGACCCCCTGCTTGCAAAGCAGGTGCTCTCCCAGCTGAGCTACAGCCCCACAATATATCACTGCCCTTATATATTAATTGTAGTCATTTTGCAAGAGTATAAGTCATTAATATTGATAGGGGTATTATTTTAATGTCATTAACTTAGATAAAAAATTTTTACAAAAAAATATGTTGATATTAAATATCAATATTTGCTATTAAAAAAGTAATGTGTGTGAAGTAAAGGACTTGACATATGACTGTATTGAAACAGAAAACATGATATACTGTATTGGCAAATTATCTAGCAACATAAACAATTATGCATAAACAAGGCCTAACAGAAACACGATATAATCATTTGATAGCAGAAAAAAAATGGCAAATCCTTTGGGATAAAAAAAAATTTTTTGAAATCAGTGATGTAGATATTTCTTTACCCAAATACTATGTTTTAGAAATGTTTCCATATCCATCGGGACGCATTCATATGGGGCATGTCCGTAATTATACAATGGGTGATGTTGTTGCACGCTATAAGAGAGCGTGTGGGTTTCAAGTATTACATCCTATGGGGTGGGACGCTTTTGGAATGCCTGCGGAAAATGCAGCAATAAAAAATAAAACCGACCCTGCAAAATGGACGTATGATAACATCGCTCATATGAAAGGGCAGCTTTTAAAGCTTGGTTTTTCAATTGATTGGTCACGTGAAATCGCCACCTGTGATGAATCTTATTATAAGCAGCAACAAAGTTTGTTTATTGATTTTTATGAAGCAGGATTAATTAAGCGCAAAAAAGCAAAAGTTAACTGGGATCCCGTTGACCAAACAGTTTTAGCTAATGAACAAGTCATAGAAGGAAGAGGTTGGCGCTCGGGGGTCGAGGTAGAGCAAAAAGAACTTACGCAATGGTTTCTTACAATTAGCGATTATGCACAGGAACTCCTAGAGGATTTGGATACATTAGATCAATGGCCTACAAAAGTACGCCTTATGCAAAGTAATTGGATTGGGCGCTCTGAAGGTTTACAGATTGACTTTATAATAGCTAATAAGCCTACAGATATTACAATTGATGTCTTGCGCGTTTTTACAACGCGTCATGACACTTTATTTGGAGCAAGTTTTTGTGCTATCGCAGCAAACCATCAATTAGTTGAGCAATTGCTGAATTCATCATATGACAATATCAACGAGCTTAAAAATTTTGTTGCCACTTGCCAGCAACAAGCAACAACGCAAGAGGCTTTGGACAAGGCTGAAAAAATAGGATTTTTTACAGGCATTTACGTGCTACATCCCTTTGATGAAACAAAAAAACTACCTGTTTATGTCGCTAATTTTGTTTTAATAGAATATGGTACAGGAGCTATTTTTGGATGTCCCGCACATGATCAACGAGATTTAGATTTCGCACGCAAATATAGCCTTAATATAACGCCCGTTATTCAGGCGGAAAAAGATGAGGAAGGGCAGGAAATTGACCTCGGGAAAGCATATACAAGGGACGGATTGTTAATAAATTCGGATTTTTTGAATGGCTTGACCACAGAGCAAGCAAGAGAAATGGTTGCTAAACGATTGGAGCTACAAACGCATAACAATGAACCTGTAGCCAAAAGAATTGTCCATTACCGTTTGCGTGATTGGGGTATATCACGACAACGTTATTGGGGCTGTCCAATCCCATTTATACATTGTGAGGAATGTGGTTTGTTGCCAGTAAGACGTAAAGATTTGCCTATTAGATTACCTAAAAATGTGTCTTTTGAAATTCCAGGTAATCCGTTATTAAGGGATGAGGAGTGGTGTGCAGTAACATGTCATCAATGTGGTAAAAATGCAAAAAGAGAGACTGACACCTGTGACACTTTTGTAGATTCATCTTGGTATTATGCACGTTTTACCGATCCGAATAGCAATATACCAACAGACACACAAAAGGTTAATTATTGGTTGCCTGTAGATCAGTATATTGGTGGCATTGAACATGCTATTTTGCATTTGCTATATTCTCGTTTTTTCTCTCGTGCTATGAAGAAAACGGGGCATCTTGATTGTAAGGAGCCTTTTAAGGGGTTGTTTACGCAAGGGATGGTGAATCATGAAACTTATTTTATTAATGACAATGGAGTGCCATCTTTCTTTGAACCTGCTGAAATTTATATTCAGCAATCTGACGGTAAGAGACATGCCTATACCATAGAATCCGATACATTAGTACAAATTGGTACTATAGAAAAAATGTCAAAATCAAAGAAAAACACTATTGATCCGAGTGATATTATCAGTGATTATGGTGCGGATACTATTCGTTGGTTTATGCTTTCAGATTCGCCCCCAGAAAAAGACATTATATGGACGGCCGAGGGAATAGCAGCAGTGTATCGCTTCGTACAGAGATTCTGGCGTCTTATGCAAAGATCTATTTGCTTGAGTGCGCAGGACTCAAGAGGATTTGATACTAGTAATGTAAAAGAAATACCACAAGAGAGTATGAACATTTTAAAAGCGGCTCATAAAATCTTGCACGATTATACGCAGGCTTTAGATTCATTACGCTTTAATGTGTGTGTTGCTTTAATCTATAGTTTTACCAATAATTTCGATACATATATTAAGGAAAAAGAAAGCGATAAAAATTTAGCGCCAGCTGAAATTGCAGTTATTGATGAAGTTGTTAAGATTATGTTGCGTATTGTCGAGCCCATTATGCCACATTTAACGCATGAATGTTGGCAGTTGACAGGAAATGAAACAGAATTATGTCTGTTGCCATGGCCAAAAGTAAGGCAGGATTTGTTAATCGTTGAAGAAATTGTTATGCCTGTTCAGGTAAATGGCAGAAGGAGAGCCGAGATAATTGTTGCTATAGAAGCAACAGATGAAGATATTGAACACCAAGCCCTTGAGCAAGAGTTGGTAAAAGAGGCTATAAAAGGACAATTAATAAAACGCGTGGTCATTGTACCGCGTCGTATAGTAAATATTGTTGTTGGGCAGTGAAGAGGAAAGGCTATTGTTTAAACGCTATTGGCATAAAGTTTCTACTTTAATTGTTATAATGTTTTGTTTAGGAACTTTGCAAGCGTGTAATATACGTCCCTTGTATGATGATAAAACAACGACTAATAATATATTACACAATATTTATGTTGAAATGCCTGATGGACGTTTGGGGCAGATTGTTTATAATTACCTATATCCTTATAGCCAAACCAATCGTGATAGTGCAGGCTATATCCTACGTATAAAAATAAGAACGTCTATGAATAAGGAATTATTCAAAAACACCGCGGGCGAAGCACGGCGTATGTTTAATTCTTACAGGGTAGCATGGACCCTTACAAAAACAAACAATAGGTATGATGTCTATTCGAGGGGATACTTTAATATTGAGAAAGTGTTTAAATTAAGTGATGACATAATTACATCAACCGTTTCAAAAGAAAATGATTTAAAAATTTTAGGGCGTGAGATTGGACGTTTATTGATAAGTGATATTGAAACAAGTAAAATTGAATAACGACTTAGCACCCTGTGGCGATATGTGCAATGACTGAGATACGAAAAAAAAATATTCATACCTTTTTACACCAATCAGCTATTGCTCATTACAATGTTGTTGTATTGGCAGGAAATGATAGGGGGCAAGTCAGTCATTTTGTTGAGGCCGTTAAAGACGTTTATCTTGCAGAGCTTGCCGCCGACCCTATGGCGTGTAAGGAGCTATCGAAAAAGCAACTGGACGAAGATGTTTCTCTTTTTATAAATGAGGTCGATTCTCCTTCGTTTTTTGTTAATAGGAATGTTTTAAAAATTATTGAGCCATCTGAAAAATTTACCAAGAATTTAGAAACATTTGCTGATTCACACAATGCACATTGCCTTGTTATCGTACAGGCAATGGCTTTGTCAAAACAATCGTCTCTAAGAAAACTTGCCTCATCTCATCCACGTATAGCCTATATTGCTTGTTATGATGATGATGAAAAGGACATCATGTCACTCATTAGAGCAAAGGTAGGCGCTTCTCACAAAACTATTCATTCGGATGCGATATCCTTTTTGGCATCTCAATTAGGAAGTGATCGTATGAAAACTCTTTCTGAAATTGATAAATTACTTATTTACTGTCATGATAAAAACGAAATCACTCTTGATGATGTGTATAATAGTGTAGCCGATGTGAGCCAATTTCAGTTAGATGCTATGTGTGATGCAATTTTTGTAGGCAATACTGACAGTATGACGCGTAAATTAGATAGAGCCTTGCATGCAAATTTTAATGAAAATCAAATATTGGCGACTTTAATTAACCATGTCTTAATGATACAAAATATTTTATTAAAAACAGCCGAGCAAAAAAACTTACAAAAAATTGTTGAAGAGCATCGACCTTTGATATTTTATAAAAGACGTGAGCTTATATTGCGGCAATGTCAGATATGGGAATTGTCCGATATAATTAAGATAATTCATAAGTTTAATAAAGTACAAAGAGATATGCGTTCCCAAATGCAAATTCCGTTACTTGTGCTTAAGCATGTTATGTTTACTATCCATTATATCGCAAAACAAAAAGCAAGTAGAAAGAATCGTTTATGAATAACTATAAGATATAATAGAAGGAGGTAGAATGGGTGGTTTTTTTTGGTTAGCATCTTATCCCAAATCTGGGAACACATGGGTGCGGGCTTTTTTAAGTAATTTTATTGCGGGTTTACAAGGCAGAGATATTTCACAAGGTGTAGATTTTAATTTTGTATATTCTTTTACAGCGTCGGAAGCTCATACACGTTTTCATAGTAATTTTCATGGAAAAGAACTTACATCAGGCGATGACAAGATGATCGCACAGTATCGACGCGATGTGCAAGAGAAGATCGCGAATTCAACGGATTCTCTTTTGTTTATGAAAACGCATAGTTATTTAGGTGAGGCATATGGGCATCCAATTTTTAACGAAAAATATATGCGTGGTGCTTTATATATCGTGAGGAACCCTTTGGATGTGGCACTATCATGGTCTCATCATCTCAATGTAAGTATTGATAAAACAATAGACATTATGAATAATCCAAATGCACAAACACCTACATATGAAAAATTGGTGTTTGAAAAAACAACGGATTGGTCAAATCACGTCTTTAGTTGGACGAAACAGGAATTGCCAAATTTTCTCATGTGTATGCGTTATGAAGACATGCTTGAAAATCCACTAAAAAGCTTTTCATCTCTTGTGCGTTTTTTACAATTAAAGGCTCCTAAAAAAATTTTACGGCAGGCAGTAGATAATGTTTCGTTTAGAAAGTTACAGCAAAAGGAGCAGGTACAAGGTTTCAGTGAGCGCCCAGAATATGTTAAAAATTTTTTTAGAAAAGGAATAAAAGGGCAATGGGAAACAGAGTTAAGCAAAAAACAAATTGATAAAATTGTTGAGGTTCATAACGTTCAGATGAAACGTTTTGGCTATTTACCGTAATCCCTATTTCATTTGTCCACACCAATAAAGGGCAATATTACATTATGCAACACAATAGTATAAAGCAATTTCGTATTACTAAAGAAAATATTAGTGATATATGCCGTAGAGCTCATCGCGCAACAGATGATGTCAATTTGATAGCCGTAAGTAAAAATTTTGATGCGGAAGCAATAAAGCCATTTTTGGATGAAGGGCAACGTGTTTTTGGAGAAAATCGTGTGCAGGAGGCTTATGGTAAATGGCCTATTTTAAAAGAAAATTATGTTGATATTGAGCTACATTTGCTGGGGCCGCTGCAGACGAATAAAGTCCGGCAAGCGCTACGCCTTTTTGATGTGATACATACTTTAGATAGTCTTAAACTTGCTGAACGTATTGCACGTATTAGTAAAGAGGAACACACACAACCGCGGCTATTCATACAGGTAAACACAGGAAATGAGAAACAAAAGGCAGGACTTCCTTTAGGTGAAGCGGTTGCTTTTGCAAAATATTGTATTGAAAACTTTTTCTTGCATATCGTAGGTTTTATGTGTATACCACCTGTAAATCAGGATTCTCGTTTACATTTTGCCTTATTACAGAAATTATCACAAGAGGCAGGTCTTTCTATGCTTAGTATGGGGATGAGTGCGGATTATGAAGATGCTATATTTATGGGAGCAACGCATATTCGTCTGGGAAGAGTGATTTTTGGCGATAGAATGTGAGTTACCCACTGAAATGGGATGAGATATTGTGTTGCCTAATTTGTAGGAAGCTCATTATCAGATTTTCATATACCTGTTAATATGTGTGATGTGTAAGGTAAAATAAACAGTATGAGGATGGATTGTGGGTGTTAGTGATAACATTTTAGAAAAAACAGGCAAACACTAGGCAAACACTATGAATATTATTGAACAATTAGAACAAGAAGAAATACAACGCCTTATGAATGATAAGGTTGTTCCCGATTTTTACCCAGGAGATACCGTCAAAGTAAGTGTGCGCGTTATTGAGGGAACCAAAGAAAGAATTCAGATTTTTGAAGGAGTCTGTATAGCGAGGGGTGGCAAAGGAATAAACAAAAGCTTTACAGTGCGTAAAATATCTTTTGGAGAAGGCGTGGAAAGAATATTTCCTTTGTACAGTCCAACCATAAGTAAAATAGAGGTTGTAAGGCACGGTGCTGTTAGACGTGCAAAGCTCTACTATCTACGTGAACTGCGTGGTAAAGCGGCAAGGATTACAGAAAAGAAGCGTCCAGTTACACACAAATAATTTTTCTTGATTTTAGCAAAATTAGTGGTGTAGAAGGTGCATATTTTACAACAATCTAAAGTTGTATGTATAATTTTTAAAAAAACATATTAAAAAAATTTTGATTTTTATAAATCTTTTAGAAAATATATGCAGATAATCTGGTTAAGTAAGCTGTATAGTGGTTAGGATTATGGATGATGTGTATATCATCGCGCTGTTATAGATAAAATAAATTAAGGTCAGGGTTCTTATGATGAAATCATATACTTTATACGATAAAATATGGAATGAACATATAGTAAATCAATACCAAGATGGAACGTGTTTACTATATATTGATAGGCATCTGGTACATGAAGTAACGAGCCCTCAAGCGTTTGAGGGATTAAGGTTGGAGAACCGCAAGGTAAGGGCACCGCATAGAACATTGGCGGTGGCAGACCATAATGTGCCGACATCTTCAGATCGTCTGAATGGTATTAAAGACCCAGAATCGGCATTGCAAGTCAAAACACTTATTGATAATTGCCAACATTTTGGAATAGAATGTTACAATACAGATGATAAAAGACAGGGTATAGTGCATATTGTTGGCCCAGAACAGGGTTTTACATTGCCAGGTATGACAATTGTATGTGGTGATAGTCATACGTCAACACATGGAGCCTTTGGTGCTTTGGCACATGGTATTGGAACATCAGAAGTTGAGCATGTATTAGCAACACAAACACTTAAGCAAAAAAAATCTAAGAATATGCGCATCAATGTTAAAGGAAAAATTTCCAAAGATGTCAGCGCAAAGGATATTATACTTGCAATAATTGGAAAAATTGGTACCGCAGGTGGAACTGGTTATGTTGTGGAATATGCTGGTAACGCAATAGAAGCATTATCTATGGAAGGCAGAATGACAATTTGTAATATGTCCATAGAGGCTGGCGCACGTGCAGGTCTTATTGCACCAGATAGCACAACATTTGATTTTATAAAAGGACGCCCCAAGGCGCCTAAAGATATGTGGGATGAGGCTCTTTCCTATTGGAAAACACTCTATACAGATGACAATGCTGTTTTTGATAAAGAGGTGGAAATTGACGTAGAAAATTTATCTCCGTTGGTTACTTGGGGCACAAGCCCACAAGAAGTCGTAGATATTGATGGTGTTGTACCAATTATTGATGATGTTGAGGACGAGGCAGAAAAACAATATCTAAAAAGAGCAATTGAATATATGGGACTTGTACCAGGAACACCAATTAAAGATATTCCCATTGATAAAGTGTTTATAGGCTCATGTACAAATGCACGTATAGAGGATTTGCGTGTTGTTGCTAAGATTGTTGATGGCTACAATGTAAATCCTAATGTCAAAGCGATGATTGTTCCTGGCTCAGGCCTTGTTAAAGCACAAGCTGAGGCAGAAGATCTCCATACCATATTCAAAAAGGCAGGGTTTGACTGGCGCGAACCTGGTTGTTCCATGTGTTTGGCTATGAATGCGGATAGGTTGCAACCCGGTGAGAGATGTGCTTCAACGTCAAATAGAAATTTTGAAGGACGACAAGGGCGTGGAGGAAGAACGCATCTTGTTTCTCCTGCTATGGCCGCTGTTGCTGCTATTAAAGGACACTTTTTTGATGTAAGACATTGGAATTACAGATAAACCTTATTAATGATTGCTAAGCAAGGATTACTGCCTTTCACTATGCAAAAAAGAAAAGACGCAAAAAAGATAGAGATGCAAGCAAAGAGTGAGCTGCAAAAACTCGCAAATAACAGTGATGCAATTACAGGATATAGCGGGCAAGATTTTTCGCGTAATGTAAAAAATGACGAAGATAAAGTTGAGTATTGGGGCAAAAAAATAGGTAGGGGTTTAGGATTTTTATTTGTCATGTATCTTATCTATGAGATAATAACCCTGATGCAATACCGTTGATTGTATAAATTATACAATAGTATAAAATGGAGAATAACAATGGAAAAGTTAGAAACAGTATCGGGTGTTGCGGCACCACTGCCTATGATTAATGTTGATACCGACATGATTATACCAAAGCAATTTTTAAAAACCATAAAACGAACAGGCTTAGGTAAGCATTTGTTTGATGAGATGCGCTTTGATGATGATGGAAATGAGATAGTGGATTTTGTTTTGAATAAACAAGCCTATAGACAGGCCAGCATACTTGTAACGGATGATAATTTCGGCTGCGGTTCTAGTCGTGAACATGCACCATGGGCATTGAAAGATTTTGGTATTAAGGTGATTGTGGCTCCTTCTTTTGCAGATATTTTTTACAATAATTGTTTTCAAAATGGTATGCTACCTATTGCCCTTCCTCGTGAAGATGTATTAGAGATTATGCAAATAATAGATGATACCAATCTCAGTCAAATGCATGTTTCACTTCCTGATCAGTCTGTTCTTGTTGCAAACAAGCGCTATAATTTTGAGATAGAGGATAATAGAAAAAAGGCTCTCTTAGAAGGGCTAGATGATATAGGGCAAACTTTGCGTCAAGCTGATGTTATTGCAGAATTTGAAAAAAAGATAGCTAACAAGGGTTGGATTTAACCTTTATAAGGAATGTATTGGAAGCATTGAATAGGATATTTTATGAATAAACATATGCTAATTTTACCAGGAGATGGTGTTGGTGAAGAGGTTGTAGCTGAGGTTATACGTTTAATAGATTGGCTCAATAGTAAGGGGAAGATGTCACTAACGTATGAAAAAGAATTGGTCGGTGGGTGTTGCTATGATGCACATGGTTGCGCAATTTTGGATTCAACTATGGAAAAGGCACAACAAGCGGATGCCGTTCTATTGGGATGTGTAGGGGGCCCGAAATGGGAAGGCGTCGAGTATGACAAGAGACCTGAGGCAGCATTATTGCGATTACGTAAAGAATTGGGATTATTTGCAAATTTACGCCCTGCATTGTGTTTTAAAGCACTTGCAGATTCCTCAAGTTTAAAACGAAATATTATTGAGGGTTTAGATATTCTTATCGTAAGAGAATTAACAGGAGGCGTATATTTTGGCAAGCCTCGCGGTATAACAGATTTAGGAAATGGCCAAAGGCGAGGTATAAATACTCAAATTTATGATACCTATGAAATTCAACGTATAGCACATCAGGCATTTACACTTGCACGCAAAAGAGGCGGGCGCGTATGCTCCGTAGAAAAAAGAAACGTCATGGAAAGTGGCCTATTGTGGTATGAAGAAGTCATTGCCTTGCATCAGGAACAGTATACGGATGTTCAGTTAAGTCACATGCTTGCAGATAATTGTGCAATGCAGCTTGTTCGTAACCCAAAACAGTTTGATGTCATTCTTACCGACAATTTATTTGGCGATATTTTATCCGATATTGCTTCTATGTTAACGGGGTCGCTAGGTATGTTGCCATCGGCTTCATTAGGTGCTGAGCAAGAATGTGGTAAAATACCTGCTATGTATGAGCCTGTGCATGGATCAGCACCTGATATAGCAGGGATGAATATTGTCAATCCTCTGGCTACAATTCTATCTTTTACTATGGCGCTGAGATATTCTTTTAATATGATACAAATCGCCGATTTGATAGAAAATTGTATTGCTGAGATGCTTGAGGAAGGAGTAAGAACAGCAGATATAGCCAACGCTGGAGAAAAGACGGTGTCTACTAAAGAAGTAGGAGAAATCTTAATAGAAAAGCTTGATAGAATAGAGGCATAGTCGTGGAGTATGTTATTGCTGTTATAGGAGCTACGGGTAATGTTGGTCGTGAGATGCTTAATATTCTTCATGAAAGGGATTTTCCTGCCAAGAAAGTCATTGCCATAGGTTCAAGCAGAAGTGTAGGAACAGAAGTATTCTATGGGGATATGGTCTTAAAATGTCAAAGCCTTGAAAATACCGATTTTAAGGAAGTTGATTTTGTTTTAATGTCGGCTGGTAGTGAAATATCTAAATTGTGGGCACGTAAAATAGCTGAACAGGGAGTTATTGTTATTGATAACGCGTCTTATTTTAGAATGCATCAAGATGTTCCTCTTATTGTGCCAGAGGTTAATGCACATGTTTTAGAGGAATATATGAAAAAAGATAATCGTTTGAATATTGTTGCAAATCCTAACTGCTCAACAGCTCAACTCGTCGTTGCTTTGAAACCCTTGCATGATGAGGCAAAAATTAATCGTATTGTTGTGGCAACCTATCAATCGGTTTCGGGTGCAGGTAAAGTCGCAACAGATGAATTATTCGAACAAACACGTAGTGTTTACATGAATAATACTAAAAAATCGAAATTTTTTACAAAGCAGATTGCATTTAATGTAATACCACACATAGATAGCTTTATAGAAGGTGGAGATACGAAAGAGGAATGGAAAATTGAAGTTGAAACAAAAAAAATACTGGATAAAAACATCAAGGTTACATCTACGGCCGTAAGGGTTCCTGTTTTTGTAGGGCATGCAGAAGCAGTTAACATTAGTTTTGATCATCCGATATCAGCTAAAAAAGCATCCGATATCTTACGTTCAGCACCAGGTTGTATGTTGGTTGATAAAGTAGAGGATAATCAATATATTACGCCTATAGAATGTGTAGGGGAATATGCAACTTACATTAGTAGAGTGCGTGAAGACAAAACGGTTGAGCATGGGTTGAATTTATGGATTGTATCGGATAATTTACGAAAAGGGGCCTCTTTAAATACGGTTCAAATAGCCGAAACAATCGTAAATCGTCGGTTGTTAATACCCAAAAACATGTCAGAAATGTAGGATAAAAATATCACATTATTGTTAATGTTATGGTTCAGCTTTATTTACAACCATTATCCTATCATCATATAACAAAATATGAGGTTGAGCAGGCTATATCAGAAAAAAAAATAGCTTCACTTGTTGGGAAAAAAAAGTACTTTAGTAAAGTCGCTGTTTGGAAGCGTTGCGAAGAAGGCAGCGTCAAAAAAGATAAGATATACAATGTGATTGATATAGCCCTTTCACATGATAAATCCATACAGAATATATGGCAAAATCTAATACAGCCGCACAAATGTAGTTGGATGAAGACATCTGACAGCATGCCTTTAATTATGGGGGTGGTTAATACAACTCCAGATAGTTTTTCTGATGGAGGTGAATTTAGCGATACCGAAAAGGCTATTGAACATGCTAAAAATCTTATAGAGCAAGGTGCTCATTGTGTGGATATCGGAGGTGAGTCCACACGCCCTGGAGCCAGAGCTGTAGATGAGGCAGTGGAAAGGGAAAGAGTTATTCCAGTCATAAAAGGTCTTTCTGGTTGCAAAGCTGTGTTAAGTGTAGACACAAGAAAAGCGATCATAATGAAGGAAGCTATTAACGCAGGAGCTTCAGTCATCAACGATGTTTCAGGCTTACAATTTGATAAGGATTCCACAGATACTCTTGTTCAATCACACGCTGATGTTGTTTTAATGCATAGTAGTGATATTCCTGAATTAATGCAAAAAAATACAACATACACGCATGTAACTTTTGATGTATATGATAAGTTAAAAAACATGGTAGAGAAATCAGTCGCATGTGGAATAGATAGAAAGCGCATAATCATAGATCCTGGAATAGGTTTTGGGAAAACGCCCATTCAAAATTTACAACTTTTGAAAGGATTGCCTATTTTTCATGGGTTAGGGTGTCCAATATTGATTGGAACCTCGCGCAAAGGTTTTATAGGACATGTGTCAAATGAAGAAAATCCCCAAAACAGAATTGCAGGAACAATAGCCACTGTTTTATATAGTGCGCTTCATAGTGCTATTGACTGTGTGCGTGTTCATGATGTAAAGCAAATAAGACAAGCATTTGATATGTGGGATCATTTGCATAATGTAGAATTATAAGCCTCCTATGTTATGGCATGTTTTTTGCCGTTTCAATGGTTAAAGCTGCATTGTGATGCAGGGTGTATGATTGTCAATACAAGGAATTATAGATAGTATCATGAATAAAGCATATTTTGGAACAGACGGCATTAGAGGGTGTGTTAATGAAAGCGTTATCAATCCAACGGAGGTAGTTGCGATAGCAATGGCTTCAGGTAAGGTACTGTGTAAAAAAAATGGAACCAAAAGGGTTTTAATTGCAAAAGACACACGCTTATCTGGTTATATGATTGAAACAGCTCTGACATCAGGCTTTAATGCAATTGGACTTGACGTATTTCAACTTGGGCCCGTTCCCACTCCTGCATTAGCTATGCTTACCTCTTCTATGCGTGCCGATATGGGAGTTATGATCACGGCATCGCATAATCAATTTTATGACAATGGAATAAAATTTTTTGATGGGCAAGGGTACAAGATAAGTGAGCAAAAAGAAAAAGAAATTGAAGCATTATTACATCAATGTGATACCTCTCGTTATCTTGTTTCACAGGGGTTTATAGGACGTACCAAGCGCCTAAATAGTGGAAGTGAACGCTATTTAGAGTTCGTTAAACGCACACTACCAAGTGATATAACATTAACAGGTACGCGCATCGTTATAGATTGCGCTAATGGGGCAGGTTATAAAGTAAGCCCAAAAGCATTGTGGGAATTAGGTGCTGAAATTATTGAGTGTGGCACGTCACCAGATGGAGAAAACATTAATAAAAATTGTGGCTCAACAATGCCACAATATTTACGAGAATCCGTTTTAGAAAATCGTGCTGATATAGGTATTGCTTTAGACGGGGATGCAGATCGCGTTATTTTTGTAGATGAAAAGGGTTCTATAATAGATGGAGACAAAATTCTAGCTTGTTTTGCTTATTATTGGAAGAAATGGCAATTATTGAAAGGTGATGGAATTGTTTCGACATGCATGGCAAACATAGGTTTAGAACATTATCTACGCTCTTTATCTCTTAAATTATATCGTACGCAGGTTGGTGATAGATACGTACATAAACATATGGTGAAACATAAATTAAATTTAGGAGGTGAGCCATCGGGGCATATTATTTTTAATGATATATCAACAACGGGCGATGGGTTGCTAGCCGCTATACAAATATTAAGAATACTTAAAAAAGTGAATAAACCTCTGAGCGAAATTATTCATAAGTTTACACCCGTTTCACAAAAAATATTTAATATAAAAGTAGTGGATAAAACTATTCTGGCAGATGAACGAATTATAGAAAAGCAAAAGAAAATAGAAAGGATGATAGCTCATAATGGTCGTTTAGTTATTCGTCCATCTGGTACAGAGCCTGTTATAAGAATTATGGTAGAGCTAGACGATTTTCTTGTAGTAGAATCAGCGATACAAGAATTCATCACTATGCTAGAAAGTAATTGACGTTTTCTATTTTGTAGAATGTAATTCTGTGTGTCTATTAATTCCTTATTGACGTTTTGTTTATAATAAGTGTATAATGATATTAGTTCTCAATAACAATAAGAAAAAACATTCTATTTATTCTTTGAGCAGGCTGTATGCAAGTTAATTCTATTGAATACACATTGTAATGTTAGTGCCATCGGAATTGAAGGATTAAAAACAAAATTTTATGACTGCACAACTTCTTGATACGAGCAGACAGGTTATAATATCCCTACGAGGACTCCCGAATTTTAAATTTTGGCGGTTGCTAATTTTTGCTTTTATAAGTATTTTTTACTTTCTACCACATACGCGTACGATAGTAACAGAAAGTATGCAAGACGCTTTTTTTGGCGTATCTGTCTTTGTTTTGGCAACATTGGCAACAATTATGTGTGCCGAGAAATTGCTTAATATAGATTTTAACCAAATTATGAAAAATGCTAGTTCGTATCAGGTTTTCTTGGCTGGTATACTTGGAGCAACGCCAGGATGCGGAGGGGCAATCGTTGTTACAATGCAATATGCAAAAGGGTATGTCAGTTTTGGCTCTTTAATAGCAACACTAACAGCAACTATGGGAGATGCCGCTTTTCTTTTACTGGTAAGAGAGCCAACAACAGGCCTTCTTGTTATAGTGATCTCATTAATAGCGGGTATCAGCTTTGGTTATCTGGTAGATTACATAAAAGGTGTAGACTATCTGCGTAATGAGAATTGTAACAAAACATATCTGAATTCTTCACTGCGTATGCTCGTACATAAAGAGCAATATATAGAAAATAATTCCCTTTCGCATTGGATTTCAAATCAGAAAAATATATTGTCTTTAATACAGCAAAGTATAGGTATTGTATTTGTTTTTCTTTTTGTACCTGGATTTATAATAGGCGTTTTGTGGTTAGCACAGTGGAGTAACGAGGATATTGCACTATTTTTTGCAGTACCACCAACTTTCATTGTGTATCTTGCTGTGTGTGCTATGTTCTTTATGTTATGTTTATGGACATTGAATATTTTTCCTGATAGCCAAAATATCTCGCTTCTTCACTCGAATTCTAACAAAGATATTAAGGAATGTCCCTTAAGCTATCGCTTAATAGGGGATGCGTGTTTGATTTCGGTTTTAGTAATGTTTGCTTTTGTTCTATATGAGTTAATACTATTTTTTAGCGGATTTGCCTTAGAGAATTCTTTTAAAACAATTCCCTTATGGTTGCCTGCAATGGCTATTGCTATAGGTTTTATCCCTGGATGTGGGCCACAAATTGTTGTGACATCACTTTATTTATCTGGTATACTTCCTTTTGCAGCTCTTATTGGAAATTCTATTAGTAATGATGGAGATGCCCTTTTTCCAGCGCTAGCAATAGCGCCTAAAGCCTCTATTATTGCAACTTTATATACAGCAATTCCTGCTTTAATTATCGCATATGGTTGGTATTTTCTTATTGAGGTATGAATGTATGTAGGTTACACAAGTTGAATATATGAATTAGGATAGTTATGAAAAATACCCTACCTACAGGACATCCTTTGGTGAAGTATGGAAAGATTGGAGTGTTACTTGTTAATTTAGGTTCGCCGAGCCATTATACTTATGGTGCAATGAGGCGCTATCTACACCAGTTCCTTTCCGACAGGCGTGTAATTGAGGTTAATCCTATAATTTGGAAATTTTTGCTTAATGTTGTTATTCTGACAACGCGTCCTAGTAAAAGTGGAAAGCTTTATAAATCAATCTGGAATGAAGAAAGAAATGAAGCCCCCCTTATAACAACGACGCGTGCTACGACACAAAAATTACAAGAAAACATACAAAAAAATTATTCGAATGTGCAGCTTGCGTGGGCAATGCGCTATGGAAAACCGAGTATACGCAGTCAAATAGAGCATTTAAAACAACAAGGTTGTGATCGCCTTTTAATTATGCCCCTTTATCCACAATATTGTGCAAGCACGACAGCGAGTGTTATGGATGATTGTTTTGATGCCTTAAAGACTTTGCGCTGGATGCCTTCTATACGTAGTTTACCACCGTATCATGACCATCCCTTGTATATTGATATGCTGAGTAATATGATTGATGAGAGTTTAGGGAAACTTTCGTTTAAACCAGAAAAACTCATTGTGAGTTTTCATGGCATTCCTGAGTCGTATTTTAAAAAAGGGGATCCGTATCATTGTCATTGTCAAAAAACAAGCCGTCTTTTAAAAGAAAAATTGAATTGTGATGATAATTTTGTTATGACAACATTTCAGTCTCGTTTTGGTAAGGACCCTTGGTTACAACCTTATTCAGCAGATAGTGTGGCTATGTTAGCACAACAAGGAGTAAAGAATATTGTTGTTATAGCACCAGGTTTTTCTGCAGATTGTTTAGAAACATTAGAAGAAATCCAAGAAGAAATAGGTGATATTTTTAAAGATAATGGAGGTGAAAATTTTGCCTATATACCATGTTTGAATGATAGTGAAAATGCTATTACATTATACAAAAATCTTTTAAAAAACGAATTGTCTGGTTGGTTATAATTTACAATTAGAAGTATAGAATATGTTTGATTTTATTCCTCCCTCTTTTATAACATTATTAGTGCATCTTGTTTTTCCCTTTTTTGTTACACTTGCGGCTGTTTTTGATATGTTAACTTTTCGGATACCGAATTGGTTGAACATTATTCTAGCAGTTACTTTTTTCATTATGATAATAATAGTTGGTGTTACATTGGATGCTTTTTTGCTTTCTGTTATGTCGGGATTTATTGTACTTATAGTCGGGTTTATTTTATTTGCCTACAATCTGTTAGGAGCAGGGGATGTAAAATTAGCTTCTGTGTGTGCGTTATGGCTAGGATTAGAAAATATATTGATTTTTGCTCTTTTTTTTAGTCTTATAGGTGGTGCTCTTACATTGTTCATACTTCTTGTACGTAAGGTACACTTTCCGCCTATAATGTTAGCCTTTAAACCCTTAGATAGGTTGGTCCATAACAATAAAATTCCTTATGGGGTTGCGATATCTGCGGCGGCCTTTTTAGTATATTATGGGTATATTGGCTTTTCGGGAAGTTATTTTTTTAACTATTTGTAACATCAAGGTGTAGTTTACTATGGCAGGTGCAATTATGTTTCAGGCCACAGGTTCAGACGCAGGCAAAAGTCTTGTTGTTGCAGCTCTGTGTCGTGCATTTAGCAATAGAGGAATAAATGTTTTACCCTTTAAACCGCAGAACATGTCTAATAATGCCGCTGTAACACGTTGTGGCGCAGAAATCGGTAGAGCACAATACTTACAAGCACTGGCTTGCCGTGCAGAACCAGTTGTCGCTATGAATCCCGTTTTGCTAAAACCTGAGTCAGAAAAAGGTTCGCAAGTTATTCTAGATGGGAAAGTGTATGGTCGCTACGATGCTATGGCTTATCAAGAGTTGCGCCCACACTTACTATCGAGTGTATGTAAGGCTTTTGATAAATTGAAGAAACAAGCTGACCTTATACTTGTGGAGGGTGCAGGTAGTGCTGGTGAAATTAACTTACGAGCGGGTGATATTGCAAATATGGGTTTTGCGCGTCACAATAATGTCCCCGTTATTTTAATAGGCGACATAGACAGAGGTGGAGTTATCGCCTCTTTGGTAGGGATGAAACACGTATTATCTACAAATGATTTATTACAAGTAAAAGGGTATCTTATTAACAAATTCAGAGGCGATATTCGTTTGTTTGACAAAGGTTTAGAGCTCATTACACAAAAAACGTCATGGAAAAATTTAGGTGTATTACCTTATATACAACAGGCTTCACTACTACCCGCAGAGGATTCAACGTCATTATCCGATTCTATACAAAACAATAGAAATATTGAGAGAGATCCTTCAAAAAAATCTTTGCATATTGTTGTTCCTGAGTTACCCCGTATCGCAAATTTTGATGATCTTGATCCCCTTAGATTAACAAAAGGGGTAAATGTAACCATTGGTAAAGCAGGTAAAGCTTTGCCGGAATCTGATTTAATTATTCTACCAGGTTCAAAATCAACAATAGCCGATTTAAAATTTGTGTATGCGCAAGGTTGGCATATTGATATTCAGGCACATGTGCGTCGTGGAAAAAAGGTTTTGGGGATATGTGCTGGTTATCAAATGTTAGGAAAAAAAATTTCTGACCCTTATGGACTGGAGGGAAATGTTAATGAGAGTTGTGAGGGGTTAGGGTTACTTAATGTAGAAACAATTTTCGATAGAGACAAAACAGTACGTCAAAGACAATTTCATTTATCAGACGGGCACAACGTTGTGGGATATGAGATTCATATGGGCAGGACCTTCGGAAAAGATTGTGAAAGGCCATTTCTGGTTTGTGAAAATAAAGATGCAGCCTGTGGTGCAACTTCTGAAAATGGTAATGTGAGTGGTTTATATGTGCATGGTCTTTTTTCGGATGATAAATTTAGACAAAATTTCTTACAGAGATTGAGTGCTGATTTTGCTGGAGAATCCTATGATTATAATAGAAAAATAGATTCGATTTTAGACGAGATAGCAAAAACCTGTGAGCAGCATATATGTTTAGACACATTATTATCTATAGCGTGTAATTAAAAAATTATGGCTCCCTACATTTAGCTGTTGTGTAGTATATGCATTTAACACCATCGTTTTTTTGAGTTAACTCTTTTAAGATATTACGGTCAGCACTGTATATAGCTGCGTTTATTATCAGTTTTACAATCCCATAAAATCTACGTAAAATCTTAATGAAGTGCTTGCAGACAATAAGGAAAATAGAAAGACAGGAATACCTAGCGTATTATTTAATGGTTCATTCCTGTGGACTTGACTTATACTCTTCTTATCACAAGAAAGATGGCAATAGGAAAAGATTTTTATAGCATTTAGCTTTATAAGCTAGTACATGGAAAATGCAATAAATGGTGCTAAATATCCAATAGCAGCGACCGTGTCTTTTATATGCTATAATTGTTCGTATATACAATACGCTTATAAGTAAAACCGAATAAATTAAGCGAAATTGCTCGAAAAGGCGAATGTATTTGAGCACGGTATCTCTTGCGTTACAGTATAAAATACAAGCCAATATACAAAAATTGTGCAACTAAGAAATAAAAAGGAAGACATAGGCATGAATTTAACGGATATTGAAATAGCACGCAATGCGAAGCTTAAACCTATTTTTGATATTGCTTCTAGCATCAATATCAATAGTGATCAAATTGAACCTTATGGACACTCAAAGGCAAAATTATCGCCGTCGTTTATTGATGGACTAAAAGATAAACCAGACGGAAAGCTCATTCTTGTTACAGCAATGAGTCCAACGCCAGCAGGAGAGGGTAAAACCACAACAACTGTTGGTCTTGGCGATGCGCTTAACCGAGTTGGTAAAAAAACGCTTATGTGTTTGCGTGAACCGAGTTTGGGTCCTTGCTTTGGTATGAAGGGTGGAGCTGCTGGAGGGGGCTACGCACAAGTTGTGCCAATGGAAGATATTAATTTACATTTCACAGGTGATTTTCATGCAATTACAGCAACGCATAACTTGCTTTCAGCTCTCATTGACAACCATATATTCTGGGGCAATAAGTTAAAAATTGATACACGGCGCATAACATGGCGGCGCGTGTTAGACATGAACGATAGATCGCTGCGTGATATAGTATCGGCTATGGGCGGTGTTCCAAATGGTTATCCGCGTCAAACAGGTTTTGATATTACAGTTGCATCTGAGATTATGGCTATTTTGTGCCTATCTAACAATCTGGATGATCTGGAAAGGCGTATTGCTAATATTATTATTGGCCGCAGTAAAAACAAGGACGTCATACGTGCGAGTGATCTCAAAGCTGCAGGAGCTATGACGGTTTTATTAAAAGATGCACTTTCACCGAATTTAGTGCAAACGTTAGAAAATAACCCCGCTTTTGTACATGGAGGACCATTTGCAAATATTGCTCATGGATGCAATTCTGTGGTGGCAACTAAAACGGCACTGAAATTGTCGGACTATGTCGTAACAGAGGCAGGTTTCGGTGCAGATCTAGGTGCAGAGAAATTTTTTGATATCAAATGCAGAAAGGCAGGCTTAAAGCCGTCTGCTGCGGTTATAGTTGCAACGATACGTGCTCTAAAAATGCATGGCGGCGTAAAAAAATCAAATCTAAAAGAAGAAAATTTAAACGCATTAAAGGATGGGCTAGAAAATCTAGGACGACATATTAAAAATGTGAAATCCTTTGGTGTTCCCGTAGCTGTTGCAATTAATCATTTTGTAGCAGATACAGAAAATGAAATTAATCTTGTTAAACAATATTGTCAGAGTGAGCATGATGTAGAGGCAATTACTTCTAAACATTGGGCATTGGGAGGTGAAGGTGCCGAAGAATTAGCACATAAAGTTATCTCTTTGGTAGAAAGTGGCAAAGCTGATTTTCAACCGCTTTATCCCGATTCGATGCCGTTGTTAGAAAAGATGCGTACTATAGTGCAGAAAATATATCATGGAAAAGATGTGAGTGTTGATAAGACAATAGTAAAAAGGTTAGAAGGATTTGAAAAGCAAGGGTTTGGTCATTTTCCAATTTGCATGGCTAAAACACAATATAGTTTTTCTGCAAATCCTAATACTCTTGGTGCACCGTCAGGGCATGTTGTTCCCATAAGAGAAGTAAGACTTTCCGCAGGAGCGGAGTTTATTGTTGCTATCTGCGGAGAAATTATGACAATGCCTGGTTTACCAGGAAAACCAGCGGCAGTGGATATTTGTCTAGATAAAAATGGTCAAATAGAGGGTTTATTCTAAAACCTTTCTGTTTTTTGTAGATTTGATGGCACTTTTGTGACATAAAAGCATGTGTTGGCTCACTATATGACATGCTATTGCGTGTGTTTGCCCAATGCGAATAAAACGCAAAGTAAAATCATTAACTATATTTTTATGACTAAAGCTGAATTTATCACGATGGGTTGTCGTCTTAATATACAAGAGACACAAGAAATTAAGTATTGTCTTAAAAAAGCCAATATTGACCAAGAAATGGTTGTCATAAATAGTTGCTGTGTTACTAAGGAAGCCCTAAGACAGACACGACAGATTATTCGAAAAGCCAAAAGAAAATACCCGCATAAAAAAATTATTGTTACGGGATGTGCAGCGCATTTATATCCAACTGAGTTGAAAGAAAAGACTCCTGTGGATATTATTGTTGACAATACGCATAAATTATCGGCTCAAGCTTATATTACTAAACCAGAATCGCAAGATGTTCTTATAACAACACAAGAGGATGCCTATGAAACAAGCAGTCACATGCTTGAGCAATTTGGGAATTATACAAGAGCTTTTATTAAAATTCAGAATGGCTGTGATCATAGGTGCACTTTTTGTATTATTCCTTTTGCAAGAGGTGATTCTCGGTCTGTTTGTTATAGAAAAATTATACAGCAAATACAGGTATTATGCGAGAATGGTTATAAGGAATTTATTCTTACAGGAGTTGATATTACGGCTTATGGTAATGATTTAGATGAGAGCATTACATTAGGAGGATTAGTACAAAAAATTTTAAGCGAAGTTCCTGCTTTAAAACGCTTGCGTTTATCTTCTGTCGATTGTGCCGAGATACCTTATGATCTCATAGAATGTATATCTGAAGAACGCTTTATGCCGCATTTGCATTTATCACTGCAATCTGGTGATAATATGATACTCAAACGTATGAAACGCAGACATAGTCGTGAGAATGTTATTGAATTTTGTCATAAGCTACGAACCATTCGTTCCGACATTGTTTTAGGTGCCGATATTATAGCAGGATTTCCAACAGAAAATGAGCAACACTTTAATAACACTATGAACCTAATTGACGAGTGTAACATATCATTATTACATGTTTTCCCTTTTTCTGCACAAAATAATACACCAGCTGCAAGAATGCCACAAAATGAAAAGACAATAATTCGTGAACGTGCGCGTCTATTAAGGGAAAAAGGAACGCAAAAAAGACATGAATTATTTAGTAAAATTATAGGAACAAAGCAAGAAGTCCTTATTGAAAAGAATAGTTTTGGCTTAACTCCTCATTATCTTCCCGTAAGCTGTAATACGGATACGCAAATTGGTAGTATGGTAATACTACAAATTACAAATATTGTTGATAATCAATTGATAGGTCAACCAATATATAATGAAAAAAACTGTCAGGGGTTTCATGGAAATAAGATAAAAGGGTCTCACATTTATGTCTGAGAGTGAAAAAGAACTTGGCTTCTTTAAAAAATTGCGAGTGGGTCTGCGCAAAACAAGGCAAAGTTTTGTTCAGCAGCTCCAAGAAATTACGCAGAAAGACAGGTTAAAGCAAGAGGATTTGGAAACACTTGAAGACATAATGTTGCTCAATGATTTTGGTGTTCAGGCAACAGCAGATATAATGGCCTTCCTAAAAACTAAGCGTTTTGATAAAAATGAAGATATTAGACATATACAGCAATATCTTGCCACTTATCTTGGCGAAAAACTTGCTGAAAAAGCAAGTGATATAGTTTTACATAAAAAAGATAAACTCCCCTATATAGTTTTGCTCGCGGGTGTTAATGGTAGTGGTAAAACAACGACAGTTGCAAAAATAGCTTATAAATATAAACAAGCAGGATATAAAACGTTAATTGTTGCAGCAGATACTTTTCGAGCCGCCGCGGTTGAACAGTTAGCTATATGGGCAAAACGCATAGTAGTGGAAATTTTTACAAAAGATTCAGGATATGATGCAGCGGCCTTAATTTATGAAGCATATGCTTACGCGCTAGAAAATGGCTTTCATACTGTTATAATTGACACGGCAGGACGTTTGCAAAATCAAGTTAATCTTATGAGTGAACTAGAGAAAATTCAACGTGTACTGAACAAAATATCGACACAAGAGCGGCAAGATAGATATCTTATTATTGATGCAACGACAGGTCAGAATTCGCTTTCCCAAGTCGATATGTTTCACAAAAAATTAAATTTAAATGGGCTAATAATCACAAAAATGGATGGTAGCGCAAGAGGTGGAATTATCGTTGCTATCTGTCAGAAATATAACATACCAATTAGGGCTATTTGCGTAGGTGAAAAAATTGACGATATTGTTCCTTTTAACGCAATTGCTTATGTAGAAGCTTTGTTGGATATATCTCAAAAAAATACAGGAGAAATATAACATGTTACAAAAAAACACCCAAGAAATACCCCAATGGTTAAAAATATCCTTAGACATCGTACCGCTTGGCTTGTTCTTCTTTTTTACAAGTCGTTACGATATTTATTTTGCTACAGCTGCTTTTATTATTGCAAGCGTTGTAAGTTTAGCTTTACACTGGCATTTTGCTAGGAAAATATCCTATGTACTACTTTCTAGTGTTCTATTGGTTGTTATATTTGGTAGTTTTACGCTCATTTTTCATGACGCACTATTTATAAAACTTAAACCTACCATTCTTAATTTTTCCTTTGCCTTAGTATTATTTGTAGGGCTTAAAATGAATAAAAATATTTTAGAGATGTTAATGGGAGAAAATATTCAATTACCGCGAGACATATGGAATACGCTTACAAAAAGATGGATTGTTTTTTTTATTGTAATGGGAGGTATTAATGAAATTGTGTGGCGTAATTTTTCTACGGAATTTTGGGCAGGATTTAAATTATTTGGTTTTTTGCCTTTAACCATTATTTTTATCTCCTTACAATTACCTTTAATCACTTCCCATCAGAAAGATAAAATTAATAAGGACCGTGATTAAAATTATATATAATTATTTTTACGATGCATACAAAATTAAATAAAACCGCTTCGGTATTAGAGAAAAAAAAGCGCCGCCTTAAGTTAGAAAACAGTATTGAGTATGCATTTTTTCAAGCACGAAAAAAAATCAATTATGAATATATCGTCCACACAAAACATACAGGATTAACGCCAAGACAACATTTATTGCTTAAAAATATTCAATTGCATGATGCATATAATATTTCTCAACTTGTCAAAAAAACACAATTAGACAAGAGTAACTTAGCTGTTTTGGCATCAAAATTATTGGAAAAAGGGTATATAAAAATAGTAAAATATAAGGAAGACAAACGCAATCAAATTTTGTCTATAACCGAAGAAGGGGAAAACGCACTCATAGCGTATGAAATTCAGGCCCTTAAGGTAGAAAAAAAAATCCGCTCCGTTATGCCTAAAGGTTATGCAAAGCAACTACTTTATTATCTTACAAAATTAAATATGTACTTTGATGACAAAACGTAATTGTATTATGATAGCGTGATCAATAGATATATATGATTGTACATTATGCTTACTATACCAAAAGATTTGATAGAAAAATATAAACATTATTTGGATATTTTATGTCAGTGGAATAACCGAATAAATCTTGTTGCCGATTCGCATAATTTAGAGCATCTATGGCAAAGACATATTATAGATTGCTACCGACTTGTGGACATTAAACAAGACCGTTATATCAATCATCTAACTGAGAATGTTACATCATCTTGCATTGATATGGGGGCTGGGGCTGGTTTTCCTGGCATTGTTCTGGCCATTGCATTACCAGAGACGCGTTTTTATTTAATTGATAGTCATCATAAAAAAACAGCTTTTTTGCATAATGTCTGTTTGCATTTAAATTTAAGAAATGTCGTTATTATGAACAATCGTATTGAAAAGACAGCGCCATTTTTTGCTAATAAAGCTTCTATGTGTATAGTTGCACGTGCTCTGGCATCTCTGGATACATTATTGTCCTATTGTGCACTTATTGGCAATGAACATACACCAATCTTCTTTCTCAAAAGTCGTCATAATATAAAAATTGAGATAGAACAAGCTATGCAATCATGGCAGTTTGTATATGAAATTATTGATAATCCCCAATGGCAAAAGAGCGGATATGGCATAGTTTTGATGATAAAATTTGTATGCAAACGCCGCAATGAATTATGTATTTAAATTTTGCAGGGTTTGCAAAACCTCTTCTACATGGCCAGCAACTTTAACCTTGCGCCATACAGCCAATATAATGCCTTGCTCGTTTAATAGAAAACTCGTCCGCTCTACACCCATGTATTTTTTTCCATACATTGATTTCTCTACCCATACATTGGTTTTACGGCTGAGCTCCTTATCCGCATCAGACAAAAGTGTTATTTTTAAATCATGTTTGGCAACAAATTTTTTATGACTCTCTACTGAGTCAGGAGATACTCCAAGTATAATAGTGTTGTAGGTGTTAAATTGTTCTCGTGCAGTAGTAAATTCCAAGCTTTCCCTCGTACAACCACTGGTATCATCTTTAGGATAAAAAAATAAAATAACCTTACTTCCTTCAAAATCAACCATATTACGACTGATTCCCTGCTCGTCTAGTAGTGTAAAAGTTGGGAATTTATCTCCTATGTTCAGTATTTTTTCCATATGTTCTCTTCAGATAGCTTTATCTCATCTACACAGATGTAATATATACTATATTATATAGCAATTATAATTTGATTTGCTATACTAAGAAAACTTAATCACACATATTTATAAATAGGACGAATATGGCCATGACACAATTTCGACTTCTACACGTGATGTTACGTGTTAGGGATCTTGAAAAATCAATTGATTTTTATCAACGTTTTTTTTCTATGCAATTATTACGGCGCATTGATTTTGAAAGTGGAGGTTTTACTCTTGCTTTTATTGGTTATGGTGAAGAGGCAGATAATTTCGTTATAGAATTAACACATAATTGGGATCAAAAAGAGCCCTACGATATTGGCACAGCTTACGGACATATTGCATTAGGGGTTGACGATATATATGCCGTGTGTAAGAGGTTAGCAAATGAAGGGGCACATATAGTAAGAGAACCAGGTCCGATGAAACATGGTTCAACACATATCGCTTTTATAAAAGATCCAGATGGTTATTTAATTGAATTGCTTGAAAAAAAATAAGCCAGTATTTTAAGAAATAAATGGTTGTATACACCCCAACTTTTATTATTTTCAGTACGCATAAAAAAGGTTTACTATATGGTTGAAAAATCGTTTGAAAAAAAATTAAATTACACGCTTAAAGATACAAAATGTATAATAGAAGATACACTTATTCCTGATGAGAACAGTATTTTTATACAATTACAACAAGAAGCAACTGAGGCTTTAGAACAGTCTCCAATTATGCGTTTTTTTTTTGAACGTCATATATTATCACGTAATAATCTTGTTGAATGTTTGGCGTCGCGCCTAGCCTCTGTTTTGGAAACGCGTGAAATAAACGAACAATATTTGTATGATGAATTTTATCTCATTCTGTCTCAAGAGCACAGTATCATGAAATCGGTTTGTTATGATTTTTATGCCGTAATGGATAGAGATCCAGCGTGCCATAGATATTTAGATGCGTTTTGTTATTTTAAAGGCTTTCACGCTTTATTAACATATAGATTGGGGCATTATTTTTGGCATTGTGGTAATAAAGATCTATCATTATTTTTACAAAGTCTTTGCTCCCGTCGCTTTGCAGCGGATATTCATCCTGGTGCACGTATAGGTAAGGGTATTATGATAGATCATTGTACAGGTATTGTTATAGGTGAAACCTGCGTCTTAGAAGATTGCGTATGGTTGTTGCATGGTGTGACGCTTGGAGGTATGGGTAAGGTCAATTGTGACAGGCATCCTAAAATTGGTGTGGGCGTACTTATCGGTGCGGGCGCTACGATACTTGGCAATATTGAAATTGGAGCGTGCTCAAAAATTGCTGCTGGGAGTGTTGTCTTAAATCACATACCTGCCAATAGAACGGCTGCTGGCATACCAGCTAAAGTCATAGGTTATGCTGATTGTTCTTGAGAAGAATAGGCTGTTATAAAGCCTCCGCCTAGAACGCGTGCTCTTGGTTCCTTTGAGCTATAAATTACACAAGCTTGACCGTTAGTAGGTGTTAAAGTAGGGTCATCAATCTTTATTGTAGGGGTTGTATTTTGCATAGAAAAAATGGCTTTTACAGGCTCTTGCGTAGAACGCAATTTCACGAAAACTGTCGTGGGTTCAGTAAAGTGCCATGTGTCATCCCCAAGCCAATTAAAATCACGTAATACGATATCTGTTTTCTGAAAGTCAGATTTTTCTCCGACAACAACCTCCAAAGTATCTTTGTTAATTGCGATGACGTAAAGCGGTTTACCTAAGGCAATACCTAACCCTTTTCTTTGACCGATTGTATAATCAATAATGCCTTTATGTTGGCCTAATACTTTCCCATTAACATCAACAATATTTCCTGGTGTTACCGCCTCTGGTCGCAAACGACGCAATAATGCAGCATAATCACCATTAGGAATAAAACATATATCTTGACTATCGGCCTTTTTTGCAACACTCAACTGCATTTGTTTTGCAATTTCACGCGTTTCAGATTTACATACACTACCTAGAGGAAAGCGCAAATATGAAAGTTCTTTTTTTGTAACATTGAATAAAAAATAACTCTGATCTCTTTTTTTATCAGAACCACGAAAGAGATTATATTTTCCATCGTCAGACTTTTCGCTAACAACATAATGCCCAGTAACGAGTGCATCTGCTCCTAAATTTTGTGCTGTATATAGTAGATCTTTAAATTTGATTTCTCGATTACAGTCAATGCAAGGTATTGGCGTTTCAGCATTAAAATATCCATCTACGAATGAATCTATAACGCGTTCTTTAAAGATTTTTTCATAATTCAGAACGTAATGTGGGATACCTATCATATGTGCAACTTTCTTGGCGTCTTGTACATCAACACCAGCACAGCAAGCGCCTTTTTTACGTATTGCCTGCCCATGATCATAGAGTTGCATTGTCAAACCGATAACATTATAGCCAGATTTTTTAAGAAGTGCTGCCGTTACAGACGAGTCAACACCACCTGACATGGCTACAGCTATGGTTGATGTATATGCAGAACTGCCTATATCAAGAGGGTCGTCACGATGACCTGAAAAAATATCGGACAGTTTTTCTTGCGGTTTTTTAGTATCGTTAATTGGGGAAGTAAAATGATGGGGCATCATGGTTCTATTATTTTCAAAAATTGTGATGATTTTAGGCTGGCACGTCCCACTAAAACTCCATTGACATTGGCGATATTTTTAATAGTGTGAATGGTATTTTCATTTACTGCCCCTCCGTATAAGATACGTGGAATATTTTTAACTCCATTATCGTGGAAATACAATGTTATGGCTTCGTGCATTTCAGCTATTTCAGTAACTGAAGGAGGTGATTCTGCACCTATGGCCCATAGAGGTTCATAAGCTATATCTCCGTTATCGTAAGAAAAATCTTTATCTAGGCATCGTGATAATTGCTCTATGACAGTTTGCACAGCTTTTCCGCTTTCTCTTTGCTTGCGTTCCTCACCCACGCACACGATAGTTCGTAGTCCTGCCCTATGGGCAATGTGAGTCTTTTCTAATATATCCGCATCACTATCTGCAACTTGTCTTACTTCTGAATGACCTAATAATACATAGCGTGCTCCACTATCATATAACATGGGAGCGGAAATAGAACCCGTGTATGCGCCCTCACACTGCGTATGGCAATTTTGTCCTGCTAATGCTATGGGTGTAGAACAAGATGATGTGTGTATGATATCTGCAAAATACGATATCAAAGTAGCAGGTGGTGCAAAAACAATTTCTTTATTTGACATGTTTGGAAATATTGTGTTTTCCAAAGCAGTTATGATTTCACGCAGCTCCTCGCCTGAGTTACGTAACCCATACATTTTCCAATTTGCAACATATATAAATGGGTGTGTTGTCATACAGTTTATTTTTACAAGGATCGTGTTAAATAAAACATTACTTTGCGGTTTTAAATTATTAATAGTTGACGTGGCGAATAACAAATCCTAGAATACGTTTTTGTTGTATAAGCGTCAAGATGAAATATACAATATATGTAATTTGTCTTGCTAAGGGTAAGCTTTGCAGCATATCTATATTTGAAAATAAGTAAGACTAACACTCATATTACTAAAAGAAGAGGTATTGTATGGCACTTCGTTCCCTGCGTGGAAATATTGCAAAATTTGTAACAAAAATATTTTTGGTTGTGTTGGCAATTAGTTTCTTGTTTTGGGGTATCAATGCTAGTGTGCTTGAAGACAATGACGAACAAACAGTAGCACATATAGGCGATTTTGATATTTCGGCTCAAGAATATGCAGAAAGACTCACAAAAATATCGGAGCAGTTTGCTCAAAATGTAGGAATGAAGCAACTTGATATCACCATGTTAAAACGATTTGGGTTGGATAGGGTTATTCTCAATAATCTCATTAATGAAAAATTATTAGATAATTTTATTGCTACGCATAATATTGATATATCAAACGAATACATAACAGAGCAAATAAAAAAAGATCCTTCATTTCAACGTAACAATAAATTTAGTAAAGGTGTTTTTGCGCAAATACTGCGTTCTAATAATTTTACAGAAGACGATTATCGTCTTATGTTAAGAGATGCCTATTTGCGACAGCAAATAGTTTTATCACTTTTTACACCTGTTAATATTAGTCCTGTCTTTAATGATATTTATGCGGAATTTTTATATAATACGCTCAATGTAGACTACATAACAATATCCAAAAGTGATCTTTCCAACAATTCTAAGCCAATCACTGAAAATGATATTGTACAATACTATAAGGACAATAAGCAGGACTTCTTTAAGCCAGCCTATCGTAGCGTGCGTTATGTTAAAATTGATGAGAATGATGTTACGCAGAAAATCTCTGTAAGTGAAGAGGAGATCAGCGATTATTATACGACACATCTACAAGAATTTAATAAGCCAGAAGAGCGTATTTTTGAAGTTCTTACTTTACCAGATAGTAAAGAAGCACAAAGTGTTTATGAAGAATTACTTGCTGGGAAGGATTTTTATGAAATCGCTCAAAAAAAAGGATTTAGTAAACAAGATCTTTTGGTAGAAAGAAGTACGAAACAAGATATAAGTGATGAGGCAATCGCAGATATGGCCTTCATGGTTTCCAAAAATACTTTCTCGGAACCCGTTGAAACGCTTTTTGGTTTTTCGATTGTTCGTGTGAAAAGTATTTTTCCTTCAAAAAACACATCTTTTGAAGATGCGAAAGAAACTATTACAACGAATATTTTAAATGAAACAAAATATGATTTGCTACAGGATCGTATTAATGAGTTTGAGCAAGCGCGTACTCAATCAAGTCAGTTAAGTTTAGTCGCAAAGGGGTTAGGTTATACCTATAAAGATACTCCCTTTATTGACATTAATGGGATTCAAGAGAATGGCGAGAGTAGTGCGGATCCCTATATTACAAGAAATTTGCTTGAAGAAATATACGAAAGTGACATTGGTGTTGAAAATGCCAGTGTTGACCTAGATAATGGGGGTGCCCTATGGTTCGAGGTTCTTACAATAAAAGAGGCATCTTTTTCAACTTTGGAGGAAAGCAAAAAAGACATTATTGCTTCTTTGAAAGAACAGCAAATTGAACAGGAATTAATTAAATTCTCAAAGAAAATACTAAAAGACGCCAATACAAATGGAAGCCTTTTTGATGCAACGGGAAAAATAAATAAACAAGTGACAACATATACACATATCTCAAGGCAGTCGTACAATACAAAACTTCCCTCTGAAGCAGTAAATGAAATATTCAATTATAGGCAAGGGGAACGTGGCTATTATTATGATAAAAATGCACAAATTGTCTACCTTTTTGAAATTATAAAAAGAAATCGTTTTTTAGAAAAACATAAAGATGAGGTGTCAAGCAAGGTCAAACAAGATTTTAATAATACACCTATAGAAGATTTTCATACAGCATTTTTAGAGTATTTACGTTCGCAATATAAAGTAAATATTAACAAGGATGCAATAGACAATGTTTTACAGTTTATGAATCAGAATTAATTACGGCTTACTTGACTAGATGCTTATAGAACCAGATTTTACAAGTTTCTCAGAGAAATACCATTCAGGCGTAGGTCAGCTGGTGTATATGAGACAGCCAGCAGATCTTTTAACACCCATAAGTGCATATCTTAAACTCGCACAGCCAAAGGAGCTGGCTTGCTTATTCGAATCTGTAGAGAGTGGAAGACACAGAGGTCGTTATTCTGCAATTGCCCTTAATCCGATATCAGTTATAAAGGTAAAGAATAGAAAAGTATTTATAGCAGATGATGTCGATAAAGAAGGTAAAGGTGAATATATAGAGCAAGATGAGAGAGCTTTCACGGTTCTTAAAAGTAAAATTAATGAAATACGGTTTCCATACCCGACAGATTTACCACCTTTATGTTCGGGGTTGTTTGGTTATATGAGCTATGAAACGGTGCACATGATTGAGAATTTGCCTTCTCCTAAGAAGGACTCTCTTAATGTCCCTGATATGTATTTTTTTGTTGCAGGGCTTACCGTAGTTTTTGATACTTTGTATGATGATGTCATTATTTCGTGCCCTGTTTTTTTTAAAGCAAGTTTATCGGCAAAAGATGCGTATGATAAAGCGATACAAACACTTAAAGAGACACAAAATCTTTTAAGGGATAGCACTCCTATATCCAGCCCCTCATCAGATTGCTTGCAAAGCACAAAAGAAAAGATGCGTTCAAACCTGTCATCTATGGAATATATGCAAAAGGTCGACAAAGCACGTGAGTACATTCTTGCGGGTGATATTTTTCAAGTTGTCCTTAGCCAAAGATTTACGCAAAAATTTACTTTGCCAGCATTTCAATATTACAGATCTTTACGCCGTATTAATCCGTCTCCTTACTTATTTTATTTTGATTTTAATGATTTTTCTCTTGCGGGTTCCAGTCCTGAAATTTTAGTAAATGTTACGGGTAAGAATCTGCACATTCGTCCCATAGCAGGAACACGTAGAAGAGGTAAAACGGCTGAGGAGGACAGCTTAATGGCAAGTGAATTGTTAGCCGATCCTAAAGAATGTGCGGAACATTTGATGTTGCTTGATTTAGGAAGGAATGATGCTGGTAGAGTCGCAAAATATAAAAGTGTCAATGTTACAGAAAAATTTACTTTAGAGTATTATAGTAAGGTTATGCATATAGTTTCTCATGTCACGGGGGAGCTAGCAGAAGGAAAAGATGTTTTAGATGCATTAAGATCAGGATTTCCGGCGGGGACTGTATCTGGTGCACCTAAGGTAAGGGCAATGGAAATTATTAACGAATTAGAAAGCGAGATCCGAGGACCTTATGCGGGGGCTGCAGGTTATTTCTCAAGTAATGGTGATATGGATACCTGTATTATTTTGCGTACTGCACTTATTAAGGATAATTTACTTCACATCCAAGCTGGTGCTGGAATTGTATTAGATTCACAACCAGAATTAGAGAATGAGGAATGTCAAAATAAGGCATCTGCCCTTGATATAGCAGCGAAAGAAGCTTACAATATTGCATTGTCTGAGTGTTAAAATAAGAGTGAGTTACATTTAAGGAGGCTAAACGTGAATGATATTGAATATTATTTATCAGAAACAACGTCAAATCCATCATTTATGATAGTAATAAGTTTTATGCTTGGCTTATTCATCATGTTTTATATTTTAAAAACATGGCCATTACGTTTTATATTTGGCTTTGTTTCGGGCACTGGTGTGTTCACTTGGTTATGGTTTTTTGATCCTAATGGTATAGGTGCGCAATATTTTTTAGATATATATTACTTTTCTGAAGAATGGGTTTTAGACATATATACAGAATATTTGTAATGTGCTAATATCTAATATAATTTTGAAGGTTCTGCCCAAAATTGCTCTTCTAGTATCCGTTCATCAAGATTATGTCCCCTGTCAAAGAGTAAGGATACGGTACATTTTTTATTCTCATAGATATCAATTTCCTCAACATCACGCACTTCAATGTTATCAGCTGTGGCACTTATAGGACGTTTGCTTGGAGAAGTATTGTATATTTTAATTACGGCTTCACTTGGTAGTAAAGCTCCGCGCCACCGTCTGGGTCTAAAGGGGCTAATAGGTGTAACGGCCAGTAAATGATTGCCTACAGGAATGATAGGTCCATTCGCAGATAAGTTATAGGCTGTACTACCTATTGCTGTTGATATAATTAATCCGTCAGCTATAAGCTCCGACATGCGTAGCTTTCCATCAATGGCAATAGAAATTCTAGCGGCCTGATGTGATTGTCGTAATAGTGAGACCTCATTAAAAGCCATTATTGGTGTGTCTTTATTTTTCCCTTTTATAATACGCATCTCTAAGGGGTGTACAGGTGTAATTTCCGCCGTGTTTAGTCTTTGTAAGAGTTTGTCAGTAGAGAAGGCATTCATCAAGAAACCAACAGAACCACAATTCATGCCATATATAGGAAGACCAGATTTCTTATATTTACGTACCGCTGTAAGCAAAAGTCCGTCTCCTCCTAACACAACAATTACATCAGCTTGTTGTATAGACCATTGTCCATACATCTCTATTAGAGCGTTAACTTTTTCTTTGGTATCATTTTCGGTACTATAAAAATAAGGATGTTGGTAAGGCATACTCTTCAATCGCTTCGTAGGATCCTTCTAACAATAAAAAATCGCAATGTATTTACTATAACTAAAATAGTTAATAAAAAGAACATAATATTATGATTGATAAATAAAGCGGTAGTAGGCAGTTTTTGTTTAGATAATTTGATATCAATAATAGCATCTGTATTGGCGTCAGTCTTTTTAATAACACGTCCCAAAGGATCAACAACTCCGCTTATACCTCTATTGGATAATCGAAGATAGGGTAAACCATTTTCTACGGCACGCAATTTACTGAATTCAAATAAGCGTATTAAACCTACAGAATCTCGGAACCAAGCATCATTTGATAGGTTAAGCAAGAAAACATGTGTGTTCATATCTTTTTCTAACCTTGCATCATAAAAATAGTCAGGAAAAATAGCCTCATAGCACACTGTAGGAATAAAATACGTGTTTTTATCAGGTAAATTAATGGCCTTTGATCTATCTCCTGGTATCATTCCTTCACCACTAAGTTCAATGATAAATCCAAGTCCGATTGATTTTAAGTAGTCTTTATAAGGGATATATTCAAATAAAGGGACAAGCTTAACTTTATCATATATATCTGTAACAGTGGCATTAGGAGTTACCGCTAAAATACTATTTGTGTAATCATAATGCGTATTTTTTTTAGACTGTGCTTTCTTGGTAATTTGTCCTGTTAAGAGAATATTTTTGGGTTTTAGTGTAGCAGAAACAGTTGGAAAGAAAGATTCATTTCTTTTGTGAATAGTTGGTAACGCACTTTCAGGCCAAATTAGCAGGTCAATTTCTTGCAGGCCTTTGGGGAAAGTTTTTGTATTTGTGTTTGATAATTTATACAATTTTTTCCAGATTGTTTGAATATTATAAGGGTTCCATTTTTCGCCTTGCTCAATATTGTACTGTACTAATCTGACATTAATGATATCCGATTCAGATGTGTGCGAAACCGTGTTTAAAACTTTGGATTGAGATACTATACGCTCTTGACCCCAAAAGAAAAAAGCACCCATAATAGAGGTTGTGATAAAAGGAATGATAAGATATGCATATTGTTTTTTTGTAACGGAGATATAAATAAAATAAAAGGATGTAGCAAAGGCCAATAAAACAACATGAGCACCATAAGAACCAATTACAGAAACCATTTGTAATAAAGATTGTTGATTTACTAGGGCATCAGTTGTTAGCATGGGAGAAAGAATGAAGTACTTTTTAAAGCATTCAAAAAGGCTTGATATAATAATGAAATTAAACCATAGCATCAATGCAGACATTTTAAGCCAATGTGTGAGATAAAACGCTAATAAAAATATCACTGCTATTATGACAGCAAGTATTATAAAGAGAAGAATCATAAAAATGATTCCTACAAATATATGTATACCGCCTTCAATTAGAAATGCATTGAAGAGCCAATATAACATTGGAACGACTTTTCCTAAACCGTACCAGAAGCCAAGTAAGAAAATATTTTTACCCTTAGGATTATCTGATTGTGCAGATAAAGCATATAGAGAATAAACAATAAACACACAAAGCGGTAAAAAGATAAAATAATTATAGGGTGGGTATGACAAATTCTCCAATAGCCCTACCGTAAGAACTATTAGGTAGTGATTGCGAATTTTAAGGAAATTCATGTTAGAAGTCATTTTCATGCAAACAAAAATTAACGCACCTCGTTATAATATATAGGTCTACCTAAAGCCAAAACCTTGTCCTCTTGTAAATTTTCTGGAAGCTGAGATGTTTGGCAGGTCAAATAAAAGAACATTTCATAAAAATATGTCAAATGAATTGGTTTATTCCTATATTCTTGGGGTATTCTTGTTTTGCATGTATTGGTTTTATTGCGCCAATATAAATAGGGAACGGCATATTCTTCTTTATGAGGATCGGAATAACCATGCAATATGCGTTTTTGATTACGTGCAAAAACAACTTCCCCATGGTCACTAAAGAAAAAAAGTGATGACGGTTGAGATATTTTCTCTAAACGTTTGATGACTTCTTCTATAATATAATCAGCATAGCGAACTGTATTATCATATGCATTGATAACTTTTTGTTTGTTGGTTGGTATGTATCGTGTAATTTCGCTTGGTTGAGGTAGGTAATGTATTTTATCATGCGGCACGCGTCTTTCATATCTGGCGTGGCTTCCATTCATGTGGAGTACGATAAACAAAGGTGTGTTGGTAGAGGTTCTTTTTGACAGTACTGCATCTAGTTGCTCTATAAGCTTTGCGTCATAAGATCTCAGATCGCTTGCTTGTGTATAAACGCTATGATCTGCATCATTTATGAGTAATGACAATAAAGTATTTTTTGTTCTTGGTTTAGGTTGGTTAGTAATCCACCAAGTTTCGTACCCTTTCATACGAAGATCCGTAATTATTGATGTTGCATTTAGGAAATCATAATTATTGATCACGCCGACAGGAGAGAATGTCAAAGGAATTGAATACTCTGTCATGTTTGCAGGAGCCACAGCGTTATGTATGATGCCTAATTCATGTATTCTTTCTTGCATAAAGGGGGTTGTTTGCCTTTTATAACCATATATACCCATATGCTTACGCGATAACGATTCTCCAAGCACAACAACATAGACAGGAGCCTTATTGTTCGGATATTGGATTATTTGAGAAGGGGTTTGTTGTTTTCTTTCTTCAAATGTGATTTGTCGGGTTATTTTTGCTTGAGAAACATCATATTCAAGTTTGAAATGGCGGTAATGAACATAGGTATAATGAAAAAATGAATGCCTATCATATTGCTGGAAAATAATATTCGTTGCAATCAGAACAACAAAAATAGCGATGTTACGAAGGCGTAAGTGAATTCTAGGAGGAAAATATATAATAAAAAGCAAAGTGAATAATATTGAAAGACCCAAATAGGTAAAGGCTATAATTATGGCTTCAAAATGCAGAATGTAATAAAATTCTCCAGCTTCTCCAGAATTAGTGAAGTATAGACCAACTAAGCTAGCGGTTTTAAGTCTGTTTTCGTATTGCAAAAAATGAACAATGTTAACAAAATTAAAAAACACGTTAATAAGCAACACTGGGATAGATAGCCAGCGTGATAACATGCGTAAAAATAGATAGAATACGAATATTGTTACGAACAGGAAAAATAATTTTATGGGATCAAACACGTCAGCACTAAAGTTTCTGCTTATGACATATCCAGGTAAAACGAATATCGTACAATATAGAAACCCGAAAATACTACGTAAATGCGGTGATTTATCTTGTGATGAAAAAAAAGATATCATAAAAATTTTGTTTAGTGTTATTTTACGCGATAAAATATTTTTTGAATAAAATACATTTACTTTTCTCCTACACAATCACGAATTAAGATATTACTTACTTACAAATAAATCAAGTCAAAATGCGTAATTTGCAAAGATGTAGGTTAATAACGGGTGAACATTTGAAAACAAATAATATCGCTTGATTTCTATTTATATTTGGATTATGTGTAACTTGATCAGTTATACTGTAGTATATTTGGGGCTTGTAGCTCAGTTGGTTAGAGCGCACGCCTGATAAGCGTGAGGGCGGTAGTTCGAGTCTACCCAGGCCCACCATGGTCTTGGCTGCTAACCAGTTGTTAAATGATCCATGGTGGGCGCAGAATAGACCCATATATAAAAATAAAGCCGTGTGAAATATGTATTTTCAGCTAGGGCATATTTTAAAGTGACTAGGGCATATTTTGAAGTGAAATGCCTAATTAGGAAACATTATGTCATCATTTTTCACTATCTGGTTTTAGATGAGCTATGCTTCAATATTTCAATTCATAAGGATTGTCGTAACCCAATTTTCGCAACAGCTTAATTTCCATATCAATCATAGTTGCATGGGCCGCATCGTCCACATGGTCAAATCCGCACAAATGTAATAAGCCATGACAAGCTAAATGCAGATAGTTTTTTTCAAGGGTAATATTTTTTTTTATTGCATCTTGCTTGATAGTGTCACAGGCAAAAACGAGATCACCTAGATGTCGCTCATAGGGGTTCATTTCATTCGCATTAGGAAAAGAAAGAATATCAGCAATTTTATTTTTATTACGATACGTTTTGTTAAGTTCTTGAGTTTCTTTAGAATGGGTAAAATATATTGACAAAAAGCAATTTTTAGAGACTGCAAGAATATTTTCCTTTTGTAACTCGCGAATACTCTTTCGCATATTCTTTTTTATAAGATTTCTTATGTATGTCGGGGGGTATACAGCACATGCGATTTCTATGGTAATTGTCATCAGGAAATATCACGATTTATCGCATGTATTATCATTTTCAAAGGCGTGAAGAATTTGTCCCACTAAATGGTGACGCACAACATCGCCATACACAAATTTTACTATACCTATATCAGGGATGTTTGAAACGATGTTCACAACTTCTGTTAAGGCATTTTTATTGTGTTTCAGGTCGCTTTGTGAAGGATCGCCGTTAATAACCATCTTGCTTCCATTGCCAAAACGCGTGAGAAACATTTTGAGTTGTTCCCGCGTTGCATTTTGGGCTTCGTCAAGTATGATAAAGGAATGAGATAGAGTTCGGCCTCGCATGAAAGCCAAAGGGGCAACTTCTATCAGATTATTTTCAAAAGCCTTCATAACGTACTGAGCCCCAAGAATTTCATTTAGGGCATTTAACAGAGGTTGTAAATATGGATCAACCTTTTCATGCATATCCCCTGGTAGAAAACCAAGATTTTCTCCAGCCTCTACAGCTGGGCGAACAAGTACTATGCGATCTACCATATTTTTTTCAAGCATAGCGGCAGCACTGGCGACCGCAAGATATGTTTTACCTGTTCCTGCAGCTCCTAAGCCAAAAACAATCGCTTTGTTCTGCATAAGATCAATATATTTACTTTGATTGATAGAGCGAGACTTTACAATTTTTTGTTTGGTGTGGATAGATTTGTAGGCGAATTGAGAATCTTGATCCTGTGTCATTCGTATCGCAGTCATGGCATCAGAAACATTACATAATTGCTCCTTTGTATGGGCGTATAGGTAGGTCAATGCTTCGCCAGCACGCTTACATTCATTTTTACCGCCGTTGAATGAAAATACATTACCCCGTAACTGAATAGTAACATGAAGTGTATCCTCTAGATAACCTAATACGGCATCGTTTTTACCACATATAAGAATAATACGGGCGTTATCATCAAATGTAATCATATTGGAATTACCGTTTTTGTATCATTTTGCGATAAGTAAATATGTATTATAACTATCTGGATATGATGAAATAGGTATTTATGAAGATATGTTTTGATTGTGTGTATATTCATTTTGTAAATGGAGTGCTTCACTAACGAGCGTGCCACCAAGACTATTTGCATTAACTGTATCTATAAACACTTTTTGTACTGTGCCTATATATTTGTGATTTGCATTTACATTGACCATCTGCATGTATGCAGAACGACCAGAAATTTGTCCCTCTCTGCGACCTGGTTTTTCAAACAGCACATCAACGACAGTATTATTTTTAGAAGTATTGAAGTTAAACTGCTGTGTATTTAAAAGATTTTGTAAAATCTGTAAGCGCTCCTGTTTGATATTTTCGGGCACATGATTATCGTGTTCTGCGGCAGGTGTGCCTGGACGAGAGGAGTATTTAAAAGAATAAGCCTGTGCATATTCAATAGTATTAACGAGTTTAAGCGTATCTTGGAAATCAGCATCAGTTTCACCTGGAAAACCAACAATAAAATCCGACGATAAGCCAATGTGTGGACATTGTGTACGCAATCTTTCAATGATATCGATATATTGTGCAACATTATGTTTTCTATTCATGGCCTTTAAAATGGAATCAGAACCAGATTGTATAGGTAAATGTAACCAAGGCATCAATTTTTTTTGCTGACCATGTGCATCTATAAGTTCTTGTGTCATATCTTTAGGATGACTTGTTGTATAGCGCCAACGCGAGATTTCTGGCACGGTATCAATGAGTCTATTTAACAATTGTGCTAGACTTATATTGCGTCCATTTTTATCCTCGCCATGATAGGCATTAACATTCTGCCCTAAAAGAGTAATTTCCTTTACACCTTTATGTGCTAATAGTGTTGCTTCTTGAACAATCTCCTCTACGGGGCGTGAATATTCGGCCCCTCTTGTATAGGGAACCACACAGAAGGTACAAAACTTATCACATCCTTCTTGTATACTTAAAAAGCTTGAACACGTATATGATTGTATTTGTGATGTTTCTTTTAGGCGGTTAAATTTTTCATTTATATTGAATTCCGTTTCAATTAAATGTCTTTCTCCATTATCATACCTATCAATCAAGTCGGGTAAGATATGATAATTTTGTGGTCCTACTAATATATCTATTATAGGAGCTCTTTCAAACATTGCACGTCCTTCAGCTTGTGCAACGCAGCCAGCGATAGCAACGATGAGGCGTTTTTTTTCTGCGCGCTTTTTGTCTTTAAGTTGTCGGATTCTTCCGAGCTCTGAATAAATTTTTTCTGCTGCCTTCTCGCGAATATGGCATGTATTGAGAACGAGTAAATCAGCATTTTCAGCACTATCTGTTGTCGTATACCCCTTTGCAAACATCAAATCATACATACGTTCTGTATCGTATACATTCATCTGACATCCATAGCTTTTTATATATACTTTAGGTTGATTATCCATATAGCACGCTTTTCATTATAACAATAATATCCCTTGTACTATTTTAACATTTTTTTTGCAATACTCATTACATGTTAATGTTATGTCTATGTTACAACGAAAAAAGGCGAAACATCTAATTTCGCCAGAGGAAGTAAACAATGTAAAAATGTAATTTCTTAATTAAGCTGATTTGCGTGCTATATCAAGTATTTGATAACGAGCTATTCCTAAATCATTTAGGGTTCTGTCGTCTAAAGCATTGAGTTCATTATAAATACGTCTCCAATTAATTTGATAAGAAACCCAATTGGTCACTTTTTTGATTCCACCATGAGGTGTTGTTTTTTTCATGTCGTTCTCCTTTTACATACTAGGTTGATAACCAGTACATATAGCATAAAGTGAGGTAAAATTTATATGCAATATTTGCAAGTGTTTCATGTTATTTTAGCATGGCAAAATAACAACAGTAAAGCGACTGACATGCTTTTCATAAAGATTTGAAAGGTTTCTATGCAGTTAATAAAAAGATATACATTTTAATAAAATTTATTTCAAATTTACCCATTCATTTTCAGCGAAAATCAAAGAAATTGCGATATATTCAACAACTATAAATAAGTGATAAGAATATATCATAAATAAAGGGGTGAATAATGTTTTTTAGTGTCATAAAGACTATTCTATGGATTGTAGCTATAGTTGTTTTGTTTCCAGTAAATGAGGCACAAAATTATAAACAATTTACAAATAATACGCAGGGGCATCTAACCCCAGAGCATCTATATGCGCTGACAAAAGAGACCGTTGATGATGTTGATACGTTTTGCACAAGAAATGCAGCAACATGTAACAATTTTAAAGGTATGATTACAGAATTCGGCGGTAAAATAAGATATATTGGTGACTCTATATTTGAATGGGCAAGAAATGTCGGAGGAAATGAAGGCGGGCCAGAAGCGATAACGGCAGGAGAACAAGCATCTTCCAACGAATTGAAAACACCAGAAAAATCACGATATTACGAATTTGACGATACTTTAGAACATAGAAAAACATCGCGTGTTTATACTGCCCCAGATCTACATAATTATCTCAACACTCAAAACCAATACGCTTTGAACGATAATGATATTGTAACGGCCTCTATTGGCAAAGTAAAGACTCATAAGGATCAATTGATTTCTCACCTTGTGTTGGCTACTACTCTTGCCGATAAGAATGACAATACCATTATCGTTCATGACACGTTAACACAGGATGACAAAGAATTCCCTTGGCAATCTATCAACGGATAATACATTTCGTTAAATGAAGCATAAAAATAATTTTTCTACCTTATCATTATAGGTGATTAAGAATTTTTTTACACTTCTTGTAATACAAGTTTGTATGCAATATGCGGTAAGTTTGAATTATAAGAATATTTTGTATGCGATGCGTAGATAGAAAAATAAACGGGTGGTTATTTCGTACCCCTTGTATAGTAAGAAATATTGTAAGAAATTGTGCAACCTATTTTGCAGTATTTTTCTTGATTTTTGTGACTATGTTTTATGTGCCATTAGCATCGGCACAGGATCCAATCTTTCTTGAACAGTATAAAGACTGGGGGGCTTACAAAAAAGGAGATACGTGTTTTGTTATATCTCAACCCCGCCAAAGCAAACCTAAAAATGTGAAAAGAGGAGGCATATACACCTTCATTATTCATCGCCCTAAGCAAAAAATATTTGATGAGGTGAGTATACTCGTTGGTTATCCTCTTAAAAAGGGTAGTAATGTTATTGCTACGATAGGTTCAAAAAAATATACGTTCTTTAGTGTTAATGAAAATGCGTGGCTTGATACGCATATTAAGGAAAAAAGAATTATTAATGCGATGAAAAGAGGGCGTGAAATGAAGGTCGAGGGCACTTCCAGTCGAGGAACGCGCACTGTTGATACGTATTCACTTGCAGGTTTTTCAGCAGCATTGAAGCATATAGATAAGTCCTGCAAAAAAAAGTGAGTGACTTTTTAAAAAGTGAGTGACTTTTTTTGAGTTATACTTTATAGCATCGCATAAGATAATAGATTATCTTAATACCTAAGAGATTAATGCAGTAATTTTGTATAGAGTATGATGCAAAACGTCTCACAATAGCGATATATTATAAGGGAGTATGTATGCGTATTGGCGTTCCAAGAGAAATAAAAAATAATGAGGCGCGTGTTGGCCTTACGCCTGAATGTGTGTTTGAACTGGTTGCAAATGGACATGATGTTTTCATTGAGAAAGATCTGGGAACAGTTATCGGATATAGTGATATTTTATATACTGAAAATGGAGCGACCATATTGGAAAACGCAGAGGATGTTTTCAATAAATCCGATATGATTGTTAAAGTTAAAGAGCCCCAACCACAAGAATGTAAATTGCTGAAAGCTCATCATATATTATTTACATATTTGCACTTGGCTAATGATAAAAAACAAACAGAATTACTACAGGAAAGTAGGTGTGCAGCGATTGCATACGAGACAATTGTTGATAGGAATGGTAAGCTTCCTGTTCTGGCGCCAATGAGTGAGATAGCAGGGCGTATGTCTATTCAGGTGGGTGCACAAGCCTTACACCTACCAATGGGAGGACGGGGTGTTTTGTTGGGTGGTGTTCCAGGTGTTCTACCTGCAAATGTTGTGGTTTTGGGTGGCGGAGTTGCTGGATTGAATGCCGCAAGAATGGCAAAGGGATTAGGGGCTGATGTCGTTGTTCTTGATTTACAACATGAGCGCCTTGCTGAAATAGATAATATGTTTGGTTCGGCCATAAAAACGGTAATATCAACCAAAGCAAATATTTATAAACATCTCTGTGAAGCTGATTTGGTTATCGGGGCTGTTCTTGTTCCTGGTGCAACGGCACCTAAGCTTGTAACAAGAGAAATGTTTTCTGATATGAAACCTGGAGCCGTATTAGTTGATATTGCGATTGATCAGGGAGGATGTTTTGAAACAAGTAGGGCAACGACTCATCAGGATCCGACTTATATTATTGATGGTATAGTGCATTATTGCGTGGCAAATATGCCTGGTGCTGTTGCGCGTACCTCTAGTTTGGCATTGAATGCTGTTACTCTTCCGCTTGTAAACAAAATAGCAGGAAGAGGACTTGATGCATTAAAATCGGATGAATGCTTCTTACAGGGATTAAATGTTTATGATGGAAAAGTGACCTGTAAAGCAGTCGCTGATTCACTTGGGTATGATTATATCGATCCCCATACACTTATATAAAGACGCGCTCATTGTGAGTGTGATTTGAGTGCATTTTTGGTTACATTTTATTGTCAACAGGAAAGGGTGGTGCTTCCGACATCAAAGTTATGGTAACGCGTCGATTCGCGGCGATGAACTTATCATCGGGGAACATGGGGTCAGTATCAGCTTTTCCAACTACCGAGTGTACTTGTTCGTGATTAACGCCATTTTCTTCTAGGATACGCCGTATTGAGTTTGCGCGTCCTGCTGATAATTCCCATAAACCAAAGCCATCAGGATTGAAAAAATTGGTGGAATCTGTGTGTCCTATAATGCGAATACGATTTGGCATTTTGGCAACGACAGGGGCCATCGCAGCAATTATCGTATGCGTGTGCCTATAAGGATTGATAGAGCCACGCTTAAACATTGAACGCCCATCCTGATCAACAAGTTCTATATTAAGCCCTTCAGGTGTTTCTTGTACAATAATATTGGTAGAAACTTCTGTAATTTCAGGTAATTCTTGCCATGCTTGTCGTAAGGAAGCAGCGGCTAGGGCAAAATTACGTGGTTTTTCTATATCCGCCTCTTTATATTCATGGGTATTTGCTTCAGGTCCCTGTTTGTTTTTTTGATCATGACTTTCAACTGCGAAGTCGCTATCCATTTCTTGTGGTTGGGCTGCAATTTTTTTCACATATTCTCTTACTGGAGCACCTTCAATTTCTATCATCCCTGCCTTGCGGCTGATTTTCTTAATACCAAAGGCATCTTTTATGGAGCCAGCGACAACTTGCAATTTTTCTTTGTCCTGAATAGAAAACGAAATGATAAGAACAAAGAAACATACAAGAAGAGACATCAAATCCGCGAATGTCACGAGCCATTCAGGCACGCCTCCGCCTTCATCAGATTCTTTCTTTTTTCGTGCCATAGATTACGTCCCCCACATATATTTTGCTCTATGATGGTAATTATTTAGGCGGCTTCTTCTTCAATTAATCCTGCACGTGATTTTTCTGGAAGGTAAGCCATCAAGACTTCTTTAATAAGATCAGGGCTTTTGTTTTCGCGAATTTGCAATACACCATCAATAGCCAAGGCCGATTTAAGGGCTTCAACTTTTGCCTTTGCTGAAAGTTTATCAGAAATAGGTAGCGCAATCATATTGGATATCATTGCTCCGTAAAGGGTTGTCAGCAGGGCTACGGCCATAGACGGTCCAATAGTAGATGGATCCTCCATTGTACTCAACATTTGTACAAGACCAACCAAGGTGCCTATCATTCCAAAAGCGGGTGCCGAATCGCCCATCGCCTTATATATACGCTGCCCTTCAGTAAGACGTTCTAATGTTAAATCATTTTCTCTTTCCATTGTTTCACTGATGAAAGCTGCTTCGTAACCATCGGCTACATAAAGCATACCTTTGGCAAGAAGCGGATCTTTTATCTCTACTGATTCCAATCCCAGAGGTCCTGATTTACGCATTATGCTTGCAAGTTCAATGATTTCGTCAATAACTGCACGTGGATCATTGTTAGATGTTTTAAAAGCAACCGAGCTACCTAAACCAAGAGCATTCATAACTTTTGAAAGTTCAAAACGTAAGATAGTTGCGGCAATCATACCACCAACAACAATGAATAAGGAAGGCACATTGACAAACATGCCAAAACTTCCTCCCATGAAGATGGCAGCTACAACAATGGCTAAACCAAGTACTATACCTAAAATAGTTGCTATATCCATAAAATACCCCCGTATATATCTGATTGTCACGCCTTAATGTAGCGGACTATTATTTATAGCAATTCATTTATACTTCTATTAAGTAGACAATGAACGCATATATTGATCTAGGTATATACCAGAATATAATTGATATTTAGTGAGTATCTATATAGATAATTGAATAATTATATTAACGTTTTGTTAGACATTGCAATGTTGCCTATGTAGTTTTTTAGATTGACATACGAAAAATTACAAAATCTTGGTTTAACAATGAAAGGCAAAAACGTATTATATCCGCCCCCAGTTATTACTAAATTTATAACCGCTTCCTTCCAACAAACAGCGGGTTTCATATAAGGGTAAACCGACAACATTAGAATATGAACCATATATTTCGGTAATAAAACAGGCAGCAATTCCTTGAATAGCATATCCTCCTGCTTTATTGCGCCACTCATTCGAGAGCACATAATCATCAATTTCTTCTGATGAAAATTTTTTCATATAGACACGTGTTTCAACAATTTTCTTATAAAAATTACCTTTAGGTGTTACGAGTACAACTGTTGTGTAAACTCTGTGAGCTCTACCTGATAAGAGGGACATAATATCTTTTAACTCCTCTATACTATCTGGTTTCCCAATTACGCGTCTTCCACATGCGACAATAGTATCAGCCGTCAAAATAAAACTATGTTGTAAATTTGTTTCACGAAATCGATTGTCATAGGCTGATTGCGCTTTAGTCATAGCAAGGCGCTTTGTTAGACCGTGGGGTGTTTCCGTACGCCTAGGTGTTTCGTCAATATTCACAGGAAAAACAAGATCGGGAATAATACCAATTTTCTCTAACAAGACGAGTCTTTGCGGCGAAGTACTTGCCAAAACCAGTTTTTGTTTTTCAGACATGTATTTTTCTTCTCTGTCAATATGTATGATTATACAAGATAAATAGTATTTAAATTATATCTATCTTATTTATGGCGAAAAGTTATACGCCCTTTTGTAAGATCGTAGGTAGACATTTCAACAATAACCTTATCACCAGCTAAAACACGAATACGATTTTTACGCATTCTGCCAGCCATGTGAGCAATAATCTCATGTCCCTGCTCTTCTAACTTAACTCGAAACATTGCGTTTGGCAGTAATTCTACAACGATACCTTCAAATTCTAATAAATCCTCTTTTGTCATTCTATTCCATTATGCTTTATAATAATTTATGCCATTATAGCTTTTATCTTTCTACAAATTCTATAATGCGGTCAATCACAATACAAGTCTTTTTAATATGATGTGTCTGTTCTATGTATAAAGACCCTTGTTTACATCAATTATATCAATAATATCAGCGATTATCTCATACATATCATACTGGCTTGCCGTATATATTTTCTTAATACCATATTGATGTAATATAGCATAATCTTTTTCTGGAATTATACCTCCTATTACTGTTGGTATATGTTTTAAACCTAATGCATCCATATTCTTCATAATTTCTTCAGTGAGTGCAAGATGGGCACCCGAAAGCAACGATATACCAAGTAAGTGCACTCCTTCTTCAAGAGCAGAATTTGCTATTTGTTCTGGAGATAGGCGTATTCCTTCGTAAACGACATCAAGCCCACAATCACGTGCACGTAAGGCAAGTTGTTCAGCTCCGTTGGAATGTCCGTCTAATCCTGGCTTTGCGATCATAATTTTAGGACGTTTTCCTATACGTGTTTGTAGTGTATCAACTTTTTGAATAAGGATTTTTGCTTTATTGGCACGTTGCGTCGACATCTGCATAGATAAACCCGTTGCCGCACGATATTCTCCATATATGTCACGTAGAACATTGGCCCATTCCCCCACTGTAACACCCGCTTTTACCGCTTCAATTGTTGGTGGCATAATGTTAGCGTTTGATTGAACGGCCACGGTAAGATTATGCAGGGCTTGAGCAACATTTTGTGCATTACGCTGTTTAATAAAAGACATGAAAGATTCGCGTGCTTTTTCATCCGTATCGGCACTGACGCTTTCTACATTATCATTGTTTTGTTGTGAAAGTGGTGAAGATTCGCCTTCATGAAAACAATTCACGCCAACAATTTTCTCATCACCCGCTTCAATGGCATGGCGTTTTTCTAAATGGCTTTGCACCAATTTTTCTTTCATATAGCCACTTTCAATAGCACTAATTGTACCACCAATCGATTGTATATACTGCATTTCTTCCTTTACATGTGTAATGATTTCTGCAGTCATATTTTCAATAATATGCGATCCTTCAAAAATATCGCCATATTCTAACAAATCCGTTTCGTAGGCTACGATTTGTTGTAAACGTAAAGACCATTGTTGATCAAAAGGTCGAGGTAGTCCTAACGCTTCATTCCAAGCAGGTAGCTGGACTGCACGTGCACGTGCGTCTTTTGAGAGAACAACACCGAGCATCTCTAGTAAAATACGATATACATTATTTTCGGGTTGCTCTTTGGTAAGTCCAAGACTGTTGACCTGAACACCATAGCGAAAATGACGTTTTTTAGGATCTGAAATAGAGTATTGATTTTCTCCAATATCTGACCACATTTTTTTAAAAGCACGTAATTTACAGATCTCATTGATAAAACGAATACCAGCATTAACAAAAAAACTTATCCGACCAAAGATATTTTCAAATTGCTGTGGTGTAATTTCGGGTCGTTGCATAAGATGATTAAGCATGTCAATAGCACTCGAAAGAGTAAATGCAATCTCATCAACAGGCTTCGCACCAGCTTCTTGTAAATGATAAGAGCAAATATTAATGGGATTCCATTTCGGTAATTCTTCTACGCAAAACGCAATGATGTCCCCCGATAATCTCTGTGAAAAGGAAGGAGGAAAAATATATGTCCCTCTAGAAAGATATTCTTTGACAATATCGTTTTGCGTTGTACCCGTTAATTGGTGTCGTGGAATCCCTTGTTTATCAGCACAAGCAATATAACAGGCCATAATATAAGCGGCTGTCGCATTAATGGTCATTGAACAATTCAACTGGTCAAGAGGTAAATCCTTGAGAACAGTTTCCATTTGCTCAAGATTCCATACAGGCACACCTACACGACCAACTTCTCCAACAGAAAGAGGATGATCGGGGTCATATCCCATTTGCGTTGGTAAATCAAAAGCAATTGATAGCCCTGTTTGTCCTTTTTTTAGATTGCGTTTGTAAAGTGCGTTTGTTTGTTTTGCATCAGAATGACCCGCATACGTACGCATAATCCAAGGCCTGTCTTTTGGCGATTGCTGCAAAGAAGATGGTGTGATAGAAGACATGATAATTATCCAATAAATTATGTTCAATAATTCCTAATTATTGTGTAATATTGCATTTTACTACAACATTTTCAACTTGACAAATAAATCTATACGATTATGTAATTTTATTATATATAAATGAAATTAACAAAAGCATTTGTGAAGAGCAATGCTTTATTTAAGAAACCTATATGGTTATAGGAAATCTATCATTAAGGTCAGCGTAATGGGTAAAAAACTTTATGAAATAGGGGAGCTTCCTCCAATAGGCGAAGTTCCTGAGAATATGTATGCTTGGTGTATTCGCCGAGAACGTGAGGGAAAACCAGAAAAGGCCATGCAGCTAGAAGTTGTTAAAACGCCTATAGTGGGCAGTAATGACGTCCTTGTGATGGTAATGGCAGCAGGTGTAAATTATAATGGAATATGGGCTGGATTAGGTACACCAGTATCTGTGTTTGATGTACATAAACAGCCTTATCATATAGCAGGTTCGGATGCTTCTGGCGTTGTTTATGCCGTAGGAAAAGATGTCAAGCATTGGAAAATTGGCGATGAAGTCGTTATACATTGCAACCGTGACAATGGTGATGATGTGCATTGTAATGGTGGAGATCCAATGTATTCGCCAAGTCAAAAAATTTGGGGTTATGAAACGCCAGATGGTTCTTTTGCGCAGTTTACTTGTGTGCAATCACGCCAATTAGTCAAAAAACCTACTCATTTGAGTTGGGAGCAAGCTGGTTGTTATATGCTAACTTTGGCAACAGCTTATAGAATGTTATTTGGTCATCCTCCACACCAGTTAAAAATTGGTGAACATGCTCTAATATGGGGGGCTTCTGGTGGTTTAGGAGTTTTTGGTTTACAATTAGCGCGTGCATTAGGTGCAAAACCTATAGCTGTTATTTCTGATAAAAGTAAGATTGATTATGTACAAAAAATGGGAGCTGTAGGCGTATTGGATCGAAAAGATTTTAATTGCTGGGGACAATTGCCTGATGTAGGTGACACTGCATATAGTGATTATTTAAAGGAAGTACGTAAATTTGGCAAGGCAATACGAGAAATAACGGGGGGTACAGATGTTGATATTGTGTTTGAACACCCTGGAATGCAAACTATACCTGTTTCTGTTAACGTTGTAAAAACAGGAGGAATGGTCGTTATATGTGCTGGGACAACGGGATACAATTTGACTATGGATGCCCGCTTCTTATGGATGCGTCAAAAAAGGGTACAGGGAAGTCATTTTGCTCATTATAAGCAAGCCAGTGAGGCAAATCAGCTAGTTATAGATGGTTTAATTGATCCGGCTATGTCAGAATGTTTTGCTTTTGAAGATATTCCTAAGGCTCACCAGAAAATGTTGGATAATCAACATAAACCGGGAAACATGGCAGTCTTGGTTAACGCCCCACAGCTTGGATTAAAGTCGCTTTAATGATCTTTAAGCGTAACGGGTGAGCAGGAAAAGCAATAATGATGTAGCGTGTGACCGTGATTTTTTAGCCAAGCCTTTGCGTTACGAAAATCAGGAAAAAGTTTTTCGGTTTGCAACCAAAATTGTTTGGAATGGTTGGGAACGCGGATATGTGCCACTTCATGTGCTGCAACATAATCTAAGACAAAACGAGGTGCCATAATTAAACGCCACGAAAAAGATAAACCCGATTTGTAAGAGCAAGAACCCCAGCATGTACGTTGATCGCGTATTGTTATCGTGGGCATAGGACTACCTTGCAATGTACAAAAATGTGTAACAGCTTGGTAGATGTCTTCGCGTGCTTCTTGGCGAAGATAGGTCTGAAGGTATTTTTGAAAATGTTCTATATTACCTCTAACAATAAGTTGATGTACAGTTTCGTCATTTATTTCTTTACTCTGGTAAGAGACGGATCTTCCCCGCTTATGTATCTGATCATGGCACAATAAGTGCAATTTACCACGTAGCGGTAAATACATTAAGGGTTTAATAAAAATACTTTGTTCTTTTTGCTTTACCAGCCAATAAGAGTGATTTTGTGCGAATTCTTTTGCGGCCTTTAAACTACTTCCATGAGGAATAGACATTTCGGCCCTCTGTTTTAAATTATTAAAACGTAATATAAACTTCCTCGTTTTTCTGCTATATTTTAGATGAATCTTTATATTCTGCATGTTATCAGCTTGAATTGTAATAAAATGAGGTAGAGAAGATCTAAAATACAAAAGCGACATAATCATATTTAGCATAAGAGCTTGTGGGTAATGAAATAAAAGGGGTAGAGATTAAGATTTTTGCGTAAGCGAAAAACCATATTCATTTTTTAACGATTGCGATATCGTTTCATTATTGTAAATCCAATTAACATTAGCAGCCATTAATCCTTCAATACTACCACAATCAAACAACTGTTTATTGTCATGGGGTAGGGCATAGGTTCCCTGTATTGAGATGAGTTCATTTAGGGCATCTGTTAATTGTATCTCTCCTGCATGACCCTGAGGGATTTTATCTATACAATTAAAAATATCTGTTGACAATATGTAGCGTCCTGAAATTGCAAACAGTGAAGGAGCCTTGTCGAATGGTGGTTTTTCTACAGCCTGTGTGATTGAAAAAGGCTTATCAATAGAATCTGTTGTGTGTGGCTTAACAATACCATATTTCTCAGATTCGCTTGGTAGGATTTTTTTTACAGTAATAATATTATGCCCACTCGTTTGATGGAGGTTTATCATATCACGAATAAGAGCGGTTTCGTGTGTAAAATACATGTCGGGTAAAACAACTAAAAATGCGCTATCTTGAGGAATCCATTGCCGTGCACAAGCGATAGCATGCCCTAATCCGAGTGGTCTTTGCTGGCGTGTATAGACAATCTGCCCTGTTTGAGCCATCATATCGTGCAAATCAGAAATAAGATGGTTTTTAGAGTTCTTTTCTAAGTGGTTTTCAAGCTCAAAGGCGTGATCAAAATGATCCTCAATGATCGTTTTGTTACGTCCTGTAACGAATATAAATTGTTCTATTCCTGCTTTTCTAACATTTTCAAAAATATGTTGAATAAGTGGCTTATTGCCAATACAAAGCATCTCTTTTGGAATGTTTTTGGATGCAGGTAGACAGCGCGTACCTAATCCAGCGATAGGAAAAACAGCATGTGTAATTTTTTTAATCATAGCCAAATAATATGAGTTATAATACAATAAAAGAACTATATATCAAGGAATACAAAAAAAATAGTGTTTTTATGTATATGTAAACTGTATAGGTAGTTTGATAGAAAGTGTAGTGTATTTTTTATAATTTAGTAAATATACAAATTGTATAAAAATTGAAGAGGATGAAAATGACAATTTTAATAACAGGAGGCGCTGGTTATATAGGAAGCCATGCGGCAATTGGATTACTGGATGAAAAGCACGAAGTCGTAATTTTAGATAATCTGCAGACAGGTTATGCTGAATTGGTTCCAGAAAAAGCAATTTTTATTCGTGGTAATAGTGGCGATAGAAATCTTGTTCAGCGTCTTATAAAGGAATATAAAATTGATACAATAATGCATTTTGCTGCTTCTTTACTAGTTGAGGAATCGGTTGATAAGCCTTTAGAATATTATCGTAATAATGTTATGAATACACTCAATTTAATAGAAACCGCAGGAGAAAATGATATTAAAAATTTTATTTTTTCATCAACGGCGGCTGTTTATGCAAGTACCAAAAGCGGCGTATGTAAAGAAGATTCTCCCTTAGAGCAGGTATCGCCTTATGGAAGCTCAAAGGCTATGTCTGAAAGAATATTATGTGATTATGTGCACACTAACAGCAATATGCGATATGCTATTTTACGTTATTTTAACGTAGCAGGTGCGGATCCTTTATTGAGAAGTGGGCAGGCAAGTCAACAGGCTACGCATCTCATTAAAATTGCCTTACAAACTGCATTGGGCAGACGTGAGGCCTTGCATATATATGGAACAGATTATGACACTCCTGATGGGACCTGTATTCGAGATTATATTCATGTTGTTGATCTTGTTGATGCTCATATAAAAGCATTAAGTTATATTCGTAATAAAAAAAAGAATATTATTTGTAACTGTGGCTATGGTCGTGGCAGTTCTGTTATTGAGGTTGTGGAAGCGGTAAAGAAAGTTGTTGGTCATACATTCCCAGTCGTAGAAGGGAAAAGGCGAAAAGGGGATATGTGTACAACTATCGCAAATGCTGATGTTGCAAAAAAAATACTAGGTTGGCAACCTCATTATGATAATTTAGAAAAAATTATAGCGGATGCCTATGCATGGGAACAAAAGTTATTTACAAAGAAATGTTAAATTTTTTGCAATATTTAGTTAGTATCATTGTTGGTGCCAATTATTAAGAATGTAAAAACAAACTGTGAAATTATGTATTATTGTATGAAAATAGATAGTATAAATATTTTTAAATACCCTTTTTTTATTGTTCTGGTGATAGTATTTTCACTATTGAGTTTAGCTTTTCCATCTAGGGGTGAGGCCTTTAGCGAACCGACCTCGCAAGAATTTCGTAGCTTTATTGAAAAAGAGATTTGGCCCCATGTGAGAAATGTACCTATTTCACGGAAAATATTTAATCAAGCTTTTGAAAATGCCCGTTATCTTAGTATCGTTAAAAAATTACAAGAAAGGCAGCCAGAATTTACGGCAAGTGTAAAAGCGTATCTTGATAAACTTGTTTCAAAGGGACGTATTAAAAAGGGGTTGGCAAAAAAGGCACAATATGAATCTATTTTGGATGCTTTGGAAGTGATGCACATGGTTGACAGACATGTGGTTTTAGCAATCTGGGGTATAGAAACGAATTATGGACATAATAAGGGCAAGCATGATGTGTTTTCTAGCCTTGCTACTATGGTCTATCTACAAAAAAGAAAAAAATTTGCTATTACTCAAATTATCTATGCCTTGAAAATTATTCGTGATAAACACATATCAGCGTCTAATATGAAGGGTTCATGGGCAGCAGCAATGGGACATACACAATTTATTCCGAGCAGCTATGATCAATACGCAATTGATTTTGATGGGGATAGAAAAAAAAATATATGGGAATCTATACCCGATGCATTGGCCTCAACAGCAAACTACCTCAAAAAATTTGGTTGGGATAATACAATCCCGTGGGGTATGGAGGTGACATTACCTAAAAATTTCGATTATACGTTGGTTGGTTTAAGGAAAAAGAGACCTCTTTCATATTGGAGACAAAAAAAAATTCGCAGGGCTAACGCAAAAAAGTTACCGAATATTCCTCTAAATGCATCGCTTATATTGCCAATGGGCAGTGAAGGGGTAGCATTTTTGGTAACGAGCAATTTCAAGGCAATAATGCGTTATAATAATTCGGTGTCTTATGCCTTAGCGGTTTCATTATTGGCAGATAATCTTAAAGGGCAAGGAAAATTATATGGAACTTGGCCTAATCATCGTTACCGTTTATCAAGTAAGCAGATTAGGCAGGTACAGCAACTGTTAGAAAATAACGGATATGATACAAAAGGTGTAGATGGTATTTTTGGAACGGGATCACAAGAAGCCCTACGTCAATATCAGCATGATAATAACCTTGTTGCGGATGGGTATCCAGATCATGCTTTATTAAACTATCTTAAGAAAAAATCAATGCGGTGAATGTTGTTTTTTTCATCGATACATTAATATTGAAGATAAATTTTTGAACTTAAGCAAAGTTTAACAAGTGATTGCTAAACTAACTACAAGTTTAGTAAATTGAAGTATTTGTATTTAGTTCACGCCTATGTCGCAAAAAAAAACGTCGGGTATCTCTTTCCAAAATTATGTAACCCATCTTATAATAAGGCAGCATATATACATCGCTAGTCATATCAAGGCGGCATGCGATAATATTGTGTTTTTACTTTGTTATGCACAGCGTATAATGCATAATTGCCTAGGTTTTAAATGGTTTAGGATAGCAACAAAGACACTCAAATATGGTCTTATTAGCATCATGCTAGTGAGCATTGCCTGGTTTATTTTTATCATTTACTATTTAGATCACCTATCACGTACGAAGGAATTTAATTTTGATGCTATCGGAAGTCGCGTTATCATCTATGATAATCAGAAAAAAGAAATTAATCGCAAAATATTTCATCCAGGTCGTACGATAGCTATTGAAAATATACCCCCATGGACATTGGATGCTTTTATTGCCATTGAAGATAGGCGTTTTTATCAACATATAGGCATTGATTTTATAGGTATTGCTCGTGCTTTTATTAAAAACCTACGCGAAGGACAAATAGTTGAAGGTGCAAGTACCATCACCCAGCAACTAGTAAGGAATTTATTTTTATCGCCTGAAAGGAGTATAGAAAGAAAGTTTAAGGAGATATTATTAGCCCTATGGATCGAAACCCGTCTTACAAAAGACGAAATTATGGAATTATATCTTAACCGTGTTTTTTTTGGCAAAGGTAGTAAAGGTATTAACACTGCGGCTAAGGTATATTTTAATAAGGCCGTTTCCGAGCTTACTATTTACGAGTCGGCTATGTTAGCGGGTTTAATGAAGGCACCCTCGCGTGATAATCCACTCGCAAATAAAAAAGCGGCAGAAGGCAGGGCAAATCTTGTCTATGAGCGGATGATCGCCTTAAACCTGATTAGCAGAGATGAGGATATTAATCGTCAATATGATCCTAATATTTCACAAAAAGCATCGTTACCACAAACAATAAATTATGCTTTAGACATGGTCTATGAGCAGCTCGGTGATTACATCGGCAGTAATGTATCAAACCATAAAGGTGAAATACATGTATACACGACACTTGATTTAGGCATGCAAAAACAAGCCGAAGATTCTCTTATTCAATGGATTACTAAAAATGGAAAAAGATACAAAGCGCAGCAAGGTGCTATTATTTCTATGAAGCCCCAAGGTGAGATTGTGAGTATAGTGGGAGGGGTATCCTATGAAGATAGTCAATTTAACAGAGCAATTAAAGCCAAACGTCAGCCAGGTTCGGCTTTTAAACCCATTGTTTTTTTGGCAGCCCTACAAAAGGGGCTAACACCTTTTGATGAACGCAAAGATCAACCGATTCAGTATAAAAAATGGCGCCCTAAAAATTATAAAAATCAATATAATGGCGTGATAGACTTAACGGAAGCCTTACAAAATTCGTCTAATAGTATAGCTGTGCAGCTTGCTCATGAGGTTGGTTTAGATAGAGTTATTAAAGCAGCGCGTATGTTAGGTATAACGGCAAAATTGAATAAAAATCTTTCGCTTGCCCTTGGGACATCTGAATTGACTCTACATGAGCTAACATCTGCATATATACCTTTCGCTAATGGGGGATATATTAGCGAGCCGTATCTAATTAGAGAAATCAGCACAAATGATAAGGTCATCTACAGTCGTAAGAATCCTGTATATGACAGCATTTTTAGCCCTGAAGAAGTATCCTTTATGAATTATATGCTCGGTACTGTTGTAGCAAAAGGTACAGGAAAAGCAGCACGTATCAAAAACTGGGAGATAGCTGGAAAAACAGGCACAACACAAGATTTTAGGGATAGCTGGTTTATAGGATATAGTTCACGCTATATTACGGGTGTGTGGATTGGTAATGACAATGGTGAAAAAATGAAAAATTTAACAGGTGGAAACGGGGCCGCTCATGTCTGGAAAAATTTTATGCAACCTGTGCATAGCAATAAGCATCCAGAGATTCTTCCCTCTCCTTATGCCGTTAGATTAGCCGCACATAATCGCGATGAAAAGAAAGATCCCTTAGAAATACTCATTAATGATATTGATCAACAGGAAAGTGAAGAAAAGCTAGATTTTTTTGAAAGACACCGACAAGCGTTGGATATAGATAGTAAAAAACATTCGCTCGCACATGAAGTTATTCCTTATACAGATCGTAAAAAAACTTCACAATTAGGAACTGACATAAAGGACGGTGGTAAAAAACAAAAAAACATACAGGATTTAATCAAATCCTTAGATATTTCTAATGAAAATGCATCCATTTATCCCGAAAAACATAAATCTCAAATGTATACAATAGATAACTCCAAAAATAATCCAAATTAGACCTTAGCATCACTATGTAAAGTCTCTAATTCGTTTATCAAGGAGCTAATAACAGATAGACCAGATTGCCAAAATGCTTCGTTATATAAATCAAAGCCAAAGTTTTGCATGAGTTTTTCACAATCTTGCGAACCTCCTGCAGATAGTAAATCTTTATAGGGCAAAACAAAATGTGTGCCTTGTTTCTCATAATTTGCGTATAGACAATTCACAACACAATCACCAAAGGCATAGGCATATACATAAAAACTACTGTGAATAAAATGGGGTATATAACACCAAAAATTTTTATAATGGTCTTGCAATGTGACATAAGGTCCCAGACTCTCAGCTTGCGTACGATACCAAAAATCACCTAATTGCTCCGTTGACAATTCGCCATTTTTTCCTTCTTCATGAACTAATTTTTCAAATCGATAGAAAGATATTTGACGTATGACGGTAGCGATCATATCTTCGATCTTATGTGTTAGGAGAATTTTCTTTTCACGATTTGTTTGTGCTTGCTTAAGCAGATGCTTGAATACAAGCATTTCTCCAAACACGCTAGCCGTCTCGGCTAAGGTAAGAGGGGTGGGCGCTAGAAGTGCTCCTTGTTTTGCAGCTAATGTTTGATGTATACCATGTCCCAATTCATGGGCAAGTGTCATAACATCACGTTTTGTGCCATGATAATTCATTAGAATATACGGGTGTGCACAACACGCAACAGAATGAGAGAATGCACCGCCAGCTTTTCCTTTACGTAGAGTGGCGTCTATCCAGTTTTTGTCAAAAAATTGTTGTGCTATTTCTGCCATATCGGCATCAAAAGACGCATAAGCATTAAGAACAATATCTTGTGCAGCGGCCCAACTGATCTTTTCTTCATTGTCACTGAAAATAGGTGCATTACGATCATAATCCATAAGCCGCTCTAAACCTAGCATTTCGGCTTTGAGTTTATAGTAACGATGAGAAATATCGGCATAGGAATCAACAACAACTTTTTCTAACGTATCAATGATGGCTGGTGATATCCTGTTATGAAGATGGCGCATATTAGCAACATTATTAAACTTGCGCCATCGTGCGTTAACCGCCTGATCATGGACAAGTATATTAGTGATATGCTTGAATAAAGAAATATTTTGCGAGAAGGTATGTCCTAGCGCATCGGACGCCTTACGTCTTTTTTCTCTATCCTCTTCAAGTAGTAGATTAAGTGTTTCATCAAGGCTTAATGCAGTGTCTTCGGGTGTAAATCGCAGCGTTGAAAATGTTTCATCAAAAAGACGTATCCAACCTTGTGATGCAGAAAAAGATTTTTCAACAAAAATTTTTTCAAGTTCTTCACTTAATTCATGTGCTTTGTAAAGACGAATATTATTAATCCATGCATGATAACGTGCTAAGGATGGGCTATCATTTATAAGCCTCTCTATAACAGATGTATTAATTTTATTAAGGGCGAGCTCAAAAAAAACAAGTTCTGTAGCAATTTCATTGGCAAAGCGGGTGATGTCGCCTAAGAATTGTTGGGCTCCCTGAAGACTCTGATCTTGTGCGGCGTATAATTGTGCATAGCTACATACTTTGTCTAATAAATCTGTTATGGCTTCATATTCTTTGATAGCGACAGCGATATCCTCTCCTGATATACTTGTTTCATCGACGATAGATAATAACGTGCTACGATACAGGGTGGAAAAATCAGAAGCCCTTTTTTTTAGTAGATCACGGTCTTTTTGAAGCTGGGTATCATTGGGGGATGTGTACAAATCATCAAGAATCCAAGAAGGGGCATCGATTTTTTGTGTGAGATTGCTTTTCATTGTGTTTTCGTCAGTTAATATTGTGTGTGTTAATCGTGTGTGTGTAATGTGATAAACTATTTTGATATGGCGAAAAATAAGAATATTCACGTTTGTGAAGGTAAGACATAATGTGTTTTTACAGATTAAGATTGTGAAGATTTATATTATTGAGATGATAAAGGCAATATTATGATTATCGTAATGTGTTTTTTGGTTGGCTTTAAGTTTGTTTTTACGCTTGTGTGCTATAACGCTATTAACGTAAGGTTTTAGGGAGTATAGTGTTTTGTATATCATTATAAATTGCATAGCAAGAGTATAACTCACGTTTATGTGCATAGAAAGATGTATAAAACAACAGATTATATAATAAATAAATCTAATACCTAACAATACAATATTTAAAATGTGCTGTTGCCGAACTATAGGTCTGGTGCGTGAAGTAAATTCGTAACGAGGTATTATGTCTATACAATTGTTGATAGTTGAAGATGATCCGATACAAAGGCGCCTTATAGAGACGGCTATAAAAAAAATCGGACATAATTTTGTAAGTGCCGAAAATGGTGAGCAAGCGTTATCATTGTTGATCGGGGAGCATGCAAAAAAATATCATTTTGATCTTGTTATACTTGATCTTGTTATGCCTATTGTTGACGGCATGCAAGTTTTAGAAAGATTACAAAAGCATAATTTTACAACACCTGTCATTGTGCAGACAGCACATGGGGGAATAGATAAAGTCATTGCAGCAATGAAAAAGGGCGCAAGCGACTTTATGGTAAAACCTTTTCATCCCGACAAACTCGGTCAGATTATTGACAGCGCGTTAAAAATTAAAGCCGCTACGCAGAATTCGCAAAAAAAACAAATAACCTGCCAATCACGTGAAAAAGAAATTTCACTTGATATTTTTCCTACCGCTAATGCACATATGAAAAATATTGTTCATTACGCAAAAAGAGCGGCAACGTCTATTATACCTGTGCTGATAGAAGGGGAAAGTGGTGTGGGTAAAGAAGTTATGGCCAAAGCTATTAAAAATAGTAGTGACAGAGCCGATAAGCCATTTGTTACGGTAAATTGCGGGGCTATCCCTGAAAATCTCGTAGAAAGTATTTTATTTGGTCACGAAAAAGGTTCATTTACAGGAGCCGATGAAAAACATATTGGAAAATTTTTGGAAGCCGATGGTGGAACTTTATTTTTAGATGAAGTTGGAGAACTTCCTTTAGATACTCAAGTAAAATTATTGCGGGCTTTGCAAGAAAAAGAAATTGATCCTGTGGGCGGCAAAAAATCTATCAAAATAGATATTCGTCTAATTTCGGCAACAAATAAAAATATGCTTGATGCTATCAGTGAAAATAAATTTAGAGAGGATCTATATTATCGTTTGAATGTTTTTCCACTACAAATTCCCTCGTTGCGAGACAGAAAGGAAGATATTCCAGCATTGGCACAGATGTTTGCACAAATGTTTGCCCAAAATGAAAACAAATGTATAGAAGGGTATGAAGAACAAGCTTTAGAATTATTATGTGCGTATCATTGGCCTGGAAATATAAGGCAATTAGAAAATACGGTGTTTAGAGCCGTGGTTTTGGCAGAAAAACAAAAATTATCTGTTGCAGATTTTCCCCAAGTAACGCAGTTGATAGAAGGGTTACAAGAAAATTCTATGGCAAATTCTAGCAATATGTTTTTAAATAATTCTATTATCTCACATACACAAAAGGAATATGAAACAGTAAAAACTGAAGAGTGCGAGATATCTAAGCTTTCTGATAAGGAAACCGATAACATAGCTTCTTTGTCGGAACATTGCAGCAAAATGACTGATACCGATCATCAATGTGAAGAAAAAAAACACATAGGTGGAAAAGAATTTTTTATCAATATATTTAAAAATAATCATGAATTGCGATCCCTTGAGGATATAGAAACAGAGATCATAAAAATGGCCCTTAATCATTATGAAGGCCACATTTCAAAAATATCTGAAGTATTAGGTATTGGGCGTTCTACTCTTTATCGCAAAATGAAGGGAATGGGATTGGAGTATGATATGTAACAATCAAGATGGCATCTATCTTGTTTAATGAGTTGATCTGGTACAGAAAACAATTGACCATTGTCTTTGTTTGCGTTAGAAAACACCATGATGCAAAGTCACAATGAAGATACCAACGCACCAACACAGCATATAGACGTAGAGGCGGCAGTCCTGCGTAGGCTGATTCTACATTTACAAAAAAATACAGAACTGCAAAATATAGATCTTATGATACTAGGTGGATTTTGTCGTAATTGCTTGGCAAATTGGTATCATGAAGAAGCCATGAAGCGTGGACGTTCTATTAGTAAAGAAACGGCGAAACGCTATATCTATGGTATGCCCTACGAAAAATGGAAAGAGCTGTATCAGACGGAGGTGTCGCAGGAAAAATTGAATCTAATCAAGCAAGAAAAATAGGGTTCAGTATCACATAATAAATACAAAGGAGGTGGATTATGGCAGACGGTGAAACTGTTGCTAAGGCAGAGTTACAACAAATAATTGAACGCATAGAAAGGCTTGAAGAAGAAAAAAGTGCCATCATGCAAGATATAAAGGAAGTATATGCTGAAGCCAAAGTAAGAGGGTTTGATGTAAAAATATTGAGGGATGTTGTGCGTATTAGAAAACAAGATGCACATGAACGCGAGGAAAAACAGGCCCTACTCGATTTATATTTGAGTACACTGGGTATGGTATGATGCTTTATAGTTAGTTTTAAGAATGAGACATTATGATGAGAAGTTACAAAAGACAATTACTATCGCTTTCTTACATATTATGTGTAGGAGTATTGCTTGTGAGCTCGTGCATAGATGAATTACACGCTAAAACCAAACGTATACTCGTTTATGGTGATAGCCTCGTTGCAGGATATGGTCTTAAGCTGGAGCAAGCCTTTCCAATGCAATTACAAAAACATTTGCAACAACAAGGACATGATGTGTATGTGAAAAATGCTGGTGTATCAGGCGACACAACAAAGGATGGTCTGGAACGTTTAGAATGGACAGTCGGCAACGAAAATTACGATATAGTGTTACTCGAATTAGGGGCAAATGATATGTTACGTTTGCAAGATCCTCAAACTACTTATGATAATCTAGAAAAAATTATACAATTTTTTAAAAAAAGGCAAATACGTATTTTGCTGTGTGGTATGTTAGCTAAGCGCGATTATGATCAGGATTATATTAAAGAATTTGATGGTATATATCCACGCTTGGCTACAAAACACGCTCTTGATTTATATCCCTTTTTTTTATACCAAGTCGCAAATGTACCTCACTTAAATCTAGATGATGGCATTCATCCCAATAAAGAAGGGGTGCAAAAAATTGTTAAAAACATACTGCCTTTTGTACATAAAATGCTCGTAAAAATGAACTCACAATCCCTACGTTAGGACACAAAGTTATTAATTATTTGTATTATGTTTTTTTCAATTATAATACCTGTTTATAACGTAGAAAGATGGCTCGCTGCATGTCTTGATTCCGTCTTATCACAAGATTTTACAGATTATGAAATTATTATTGTAGATGATTGTTCCCCTGATAAGAGTTATGAAATATATGAAGCCTATGCAAAACAACATAGCTGTATAACTGTCTTGAAGCATTCCGTTAACAAACGATTGGGAGGGGTAAGAAATACAGGAATACGCGCTGCAAAAGGAGAATGGATAGTTTTTCTAGATAGTGATGACCTTATGGCGCAAGGGGCGTTGCGCTTTTATTATGAAAAAGCACTAAAAACAAAAGATGGTTATTTTGCATGTATATTTGATAGAATCGATGAAAATAACTACACTATTGAAGATAAATATTTTGATAAAATTTTTTCAATCTTATACGACAATAAAACGAAAGTTAAACTGTCGGATCATACGGTTGTTTTCTTACCATTTTTATGGGGCAAATGTTACAACAGGATGTTTATATTAGACAATGATCTTTTTTTTAATGAAAATGTATTATTTGAGGATGTATCATTTAACATAAAATTACTCTTAATCCAACCTCGATTTATCTGTTATAATAAGATAGTCCTCCATTATAGAGTTAACAGCGAAAGTGTTACATACAGTTTTTCAAAGTCAAATCATAAAGAGAAAGTAGCGCATATTCAAAGTATGAATGATTGGTTTTTTGAGTGTAAAGAAATGCATTCACTTGTACTGCAAAGTGCACAATACTCATATATGTCTTTTATTGTTTTATATTCAATTATATTTCAAGCGGCCAAACAAAAACATAAATATATGTCTTCTACAGCTATCTCTTACCTCATTCAAAGTATAGCAAGGCAAAATCAGTATGATAAACAAAGGGGGAATTGTCGTATTTTTGTTATATTTAAAGGTGTTCCACGTTATTTGTTGCCAGCATACTTGCGATTCTTATTTAAATTATGGACTCTTTATCAATTCTTATCTAAATTATGGACTCTTTATAAGAAACTATTTAAGAAAAATATTTAGAGTTTGTATAAATATTAATAAGGTGTTACTGTATGTTTTTTTCAATTATTATCCCTGTCTACAATGTAGAAAGATGGCTTGCTGCATGTCTTGATTCCGTCTTATCGCAAGATTTTACAGATTATGAAATCATTATTATAGATGATTGTTCCCCTGATAAAAGTTATGAAATATATGAAGCCTATGCAAAGCAACATAGCTGTATAACTGTCTTGAAGCATTCCGTCAACAAGCGACAAGGGGCAGCAAAAAATTATGGGATGCGGGTGGCAAAGGGGGAATGGATAGTTTTTCTAGATAGCGATGACCTTATGGCGCAAGGAGCATTGCGTTTTTATTATGAAAAAGCACTAAAAACGAAAGATAGTTATTTTGTATGTATATTTGATAGAATAGATGAAAGTGATTGTGTATCTAGTATTGGAAAATTTGATGAGGTTTTTTCAACTTTATACGATAATAATACGAAAGTTAAACTGTCGGACCACAAGATTATCAGTCTACCATTTTTATGTACAAAATGTTACAGGAAGGCATTCTTATTAGAAAATAATATTTTTTTTAATGAAAATGTATTATTTGAGGATTTGATATTTAATTTCAAGCTACTTTTAAATCAGCCAAAATTTGTCTGCTATAATAAAATAGTCTATCACTATAGAGTCAATAGTGAAAGTAGTACATATGGAACTATAAGCATTGAAGAAAGGCAGGCAAGAAAAACGTCAGAGAAATATAGAAATATACGAAGGCAATCTCTAAGTGATTGGTTGTCAGAGTATAATCAGATGCATATACTCGTTTTAAAAAGTACATTATATTCATATTATGCTCCTTTGGTAGTGATTAAGATGCTTCACGTTATATTACAAGATTTTGAAGATATATCTCCTAAAGCTATCTCTTACCTCATTCAAAGTATAGCAAGGCAAAACCAGTATGATAAACAGATTGGTAATTGTCGTATTTTGGCTATATTTAATTGTGTTCCACGTTATTTATTGCCTATATGTTTGCGATTCTTATCTAAATTATGGATTCTTTACAAGAAATTGTTTAGGAAAGGTATTTAGAGTTTGTATTGTAGATTAATAGGAAGCCGATTAAAGTGTTTTTTTCAATTATAATCCCTGTTTACAATGTAGAAAGATGGCTTGCGGCATGCCTTGATTCTGTATTGTCGCAAGATTTTACAGATTATGAAGTCATTATTGTAGATGATTGTTCACCTGATGAGAGCTACAAAATATATGAAGCCTATGCAAAACAACATAGCTGTATAACTGTCTTGAAGCATTCCGTTAATAAGCGTCAAGGAGCGGCAAGAAATTATGGAATGCGGATGGCAAGGGGGGAATGGATAGTTTTTCTAGATAGCGATGACCTCATGGCACAAGGGGCATTGCGCTTTTATTATGAAAAAGCACTAAAAACAAAAGATAGTTATTTTGCGTGTATCTATGATAGAATTGATGAAAATGATTGTCACACTAAAGAGCGGTTCCCTGAGAATGCTTTCGCCACTTTATACGACAATGAAACGAAAGTTAAACTGTCCGATCATACGATGGTTTGCCTACCACTTTTATGTACAAAATGTTACAGGAAGGCATTTATATTAGAAAATGACATTTTTTTTAATGAAAATGTATTATTTGAAGATGTATCATTTAACATGAAATTACTCTTAAACCAACCTCGATTTATCTGTTATAATAAGATAGTCAATCATTATAGAGTTAACAGCACAAGTAGTACATACAGTTTCCCAAAGTCAAATCATAAAGAGAAAGTAATGCATATTCAAAGGATGAATGATTGGTTTTTTGAGTGTAAAGAAATGCATGCTCTTGTACTGCAAAGTGCACAATACTCATATATGTCTTTTATTCATTTACATTCAATGATATTTAAAGCAATTCAAGAAAAACCTCAATATATATCTCCCATAGCAATGTCATATCTCAGTCAAGGTATAGCAAGGCAAAATCAGTATGATAAACAGATGGATAATTGTCGTATTTTTGTTATATTTAATTGTGTTCCACGTTATTTATTTCCTATATGCTTGCTGCTCTTGTATAAATTGCGGGGTTTGTACAAGAAATTATTTAAGAAAAATATTTAGAGTTTGTATACATATTAATAAGGTGTTACTGTATGTTTTTTTCAATTATAATACCTGTTTATAACGTAGAAAGATGGCTCGCTGCATGTCTTGATTCCGTCTTATCAC
>JAPKNN010000004.1:0-122931 GCA_040266715.1 Paracoccaceae bacterium | reverse complement strand
AAGGTGATTAAGGGGTTCATCCAGAAGAATAATCGGCATCCGACGTATCATGCAGCGTGCCAGCGCAACACGTTGCGCCTGTCCTCCAGAAAGGTGGGATGGAAATTGTTTTCTTATATGTGTTAATTCAAAGAAAGTCATAACGTCATCGAGCGTATGCTTTTGTAATTCGGTTAATTTTTTATTGTGTGAAAAACCAATCGTAATGTTTTGCTCAACTGTTAGATGAGGAAATAGATTATGTGTTTGAAAAAGAATTGAAATAGGACGATTATGCGGTGCTTCATTATTAAGAGAGTTGGATTTCCAGTATATTTCTCCTCTGCTTGGCGTTAGAAATCCTGCGATCAGCATTAATAGAGTGGTTTTTCCGCTACCGTTATCGCCACTTATAAGAGCCAAATTTGATTCTTCCGCCTGTAGTTGATAGGTACAGGAAAAATTCTCATACTGAAAATAAACATCACGTATATCAAGCATAAAAACTCTTTTTTTGTAGGAGATTGAAAATAAAAAAGATACCAAGACTTATAATAATTAGCCATAAACAGGCTGTAAAAGCTAAGTCAAATTGATAAGAGAAGAGTAATTGATATATATACAAAGGTAAAGTAATAATACCACTTTCACGGAAAAATGTAACAGAAGTGATATCACCTAGAGACAGTACAAACACAATTGCACAGCCCATATAAAAAGGTGAGCGTAATAAAGGATAATCTATAATTTTAAAGCGTTTCCAACCTGTTAATCCTAAACTTTGGCTTAACAGCATGTAATCACTACAATGCTTCATATAGCGATCACGTAAAAGAAAAAACATAAGCAAAACAGAAAAAAAACTATTGATGATAACAATATTCCACCACGCTGGATATACTATTTTAGGAATCCAAAAAGTGGTAAAAATAAATGTAGAGGTACTTATAATTACAGGAGTAAACACCCAGCACATATTATAAAATGTAATCATTCGCTGTGCGACAAGGCGAGTTTTACCATGAATAAAGAGTGATCGCCAGCATTCTAAAGAAAAGTAGCAAATGAAAGCACTAAGAATAACGGTGATGCTAGCAATAAATAGACTATTGTATAAGGCTTTCCAAAAATAAGAGGAAGCTAGCAGCATAAAAAATTGTGTGTTCATATTTTTTAAAAAAATAGATAGCAGAGGTACAATAACAATAAAAAGTAGCAGTAAAAAAGCAATGATATCCGATACATAGGCAAAATAAGAATATCTCTCAGGACGATATATAGGTAGATCCGCCCCCTTAATAGGAGTTTTAAAAGGCATGTATCGATACCGACTAAGCAAGATAAGAACACAAAATAAAATCACAGTTTGCATTAAGGCCAAAGTAGCGGCTACAGGAATGTTATAATCGAAACGAATATGTTGATAGATAGCAAGCTCGAGATTTGTGTATTTAGGTGTGCCTCCAAAAACCATTATAACAGCAAAACTTGTAAAACAATATGTAAAAATAATGAGGCTAAGACTGCGTAAAGTTGGGTACAGTGAAGGCCAGTCAATATGTCTAAAAATATTCCAAGCATTAAAGCGTAGATTTTGAGCTAAATAAAAATAAATGATAGGTGTATTTTGCAGGCGCTCAAAAAAAACACGTGCGGCTAAGGGCATATTAAAAAAAATATGGGCAAAAATGATACCATGTAAACCATATATACTCCATGTATGAGGAAGAAAAAAAGAAAGAGCTGAAGTAGCATACCCCTCTTTACCATAAGCGGCAATTATCGCGGTAATAGCAATAATGCTTGGTGTTACAAAAAGAAGACTGAATACATGCAATAAAAAAACCCGTAATCGCGAGGACGTAAGGCGTACGGTCATCAAAGCTAAAAAAAGGCCACCAATTAAGCTTAAAACTGTTGATAGCAATGCTTGAAAAAAACTAAATATGATAATGGTTTGAAAATAGACCTTACTAATAATGTCAAAGATAGTTAAAGGATCACTATAAGAAATCAATATATATAAAGAAAAAAAACCGCTAACGGGTAAAAGTAAAGTGATGCAATAAAGATAAACAGGAGAGAAAAAAAAGCATATATCGCGGCAATATGCTATCAACAAATAAAAATGTTTCACAACTAGCCTATTCTACCATGGCATTTTGCCATTCTTCAATCCACAATGTTTTGTTTTCAGAAACAGTTTGCGATTTATAATATAATGTGTGTGAAGCTTTAGGTAAGTTTTGAAAATATATGGGTAATTTTTCATTGTAATCTGTAACTGAATGCATCCAATTACTCTGTGCAATAATTGCTTGTGCTTTATCGGTAAGTAAAAATTGCATAAATTTTTTTGCTAATGCAAAATTTCTTTTCAAACTGGCTTTTGTAATTGCGACATTTTCCACTTGTATATAATTACCGGTATTAAAAATAGCTGCTTTGTATTTTTTTCCTTCTCCAATACTTTCATGATATGCTTGCGATGTGATATAGCTCCATACCATTTCAGCTTCACCTTTTAAGAATAAAGTATAAGCTTCTGACCAGCCAGGTGCAACGGTAACTATTTGTTGACTTAATTTTTTCCACATATCGGCTGCTTGTGTATCAAATGTTTTTTTGACAGTAGTAAGCAATCCTAAGCCAGGAGTGCTACTGCGGGGATCTTGCATAATGAATCGTATATTTTTATTTTGAACAAGCTCCTCAAAAGAGGTAGGTGGATGCGGTAATTTCTCAGAATTATATATAAATGAAAAATAACCATAATCATACGGTAAAAAGATATCAATACGATCTTTTATCGGTAATGTTAGTGAGGATGTATCAATAGTATGGGGAATCAGAGCTTTTGTGTTCAGCGCATCAAATAACAAATTATTGTCTAAGCCCATAATGACATCAGCCTGTGTTTGTTCCTTTTTTACACGTAAATGCGTAAGTAACGCCGCGCCATCACCAAAGGCTTTAAATATCAATTCACACTGACATTCCGCTTCAAAATCCTTTTTCAATTGAGGACCTGGACCCCATTCCCCAACAAAAGATTCGTAGGTGTAAACTGTTAGCTGTGTTTTTGTTTTTGCCGTAACCGTAAAGGGGTTTAAAGAAAATAAGACTATGCTGAGCACATAGGCACAATTAAGTGTAAAGCGGTATAGAGTGTACATGGTATATCGTCCAAGTGATTTATGCTAACAGTAAGTATATTTTTAAAGCACAGATTGTAGAGTTGGTAACAAACTATATTTTTTTTGTCAAGTTCTGAGAAAATAGTTACTTTTTTGAAGACGAGTATGATTGATAAGAAAGAGTAACATATCGCAAACATAAAAATAAAATTACACAGCTGACAATAAAATTGAGATTAGTTAAACTTAATCCCAAAACAAGTAAAGCGGGTTCTGTACAGGTGATAACCTTACTATTAGACAATAATTCTAATACGTTTGTTCTTTGGGGATTAGTTTGTGCTAAGGCACTACAACTTGTTGGTCCTTGCCATAACAACCATTCAACCCCAGAGTGATATATAGCCAAAATAGCATTAGAAAAAAATGCAATACCTATAACAGAAATAACAAAATAGCGATATAAATGGAAAGATATAAACCAAGTAGGTATGAGAATAATTAAACTGATATAATATGCCCAGCGCTGTTTAAGACATAAGGAGCAAGGCAAATAATGGCCCCAATGTTCAAGCAATAGGGCAATAAGCAATGGTAATGCGATACAGATAAATAGGTAGAGGGGAATATTATGAAGCGAGATTCTGTACATAAAAACTTTGATACATGGTTTTAAAATGAAATAATTTTCTAACAGCGAAATCCGACAATATTATGTACTTTTCGAACAATCGGGTTTGCGATTGCACGTGCTTTTTCAGAACCAGTATTAAGAATATTTTCCAAATAATCTTTATTTTTCAAAAGTGCATGAATTGTATCACCAATAGGCACAATTTTATCTATGATAAGATCTGTAAGTTCAGATTTAAAGTGAGAAAAAGGTTTTCCTGCAAACATGTTAATAGTAGTATCAATACTGATATCACTCAGAGCCGCATAAATTGACAATAAATTTGTGGCTTCTGCTCTTTCCAGCATATCTTTCTTGTCTTCTGGTAGGGGGTAGGGATCTGTTTTTGATTTACGTATTTTTTGTGCGATACTATCCTTACTATCGGTAAGATTAATACGTGACATATCGGATACATCTGATTTACTCATTTTCTTTGTACCATCACGTAGCGACATGACGCGTGTAGCCTCTCCCATAATAACAGGTTCAGGAAGCGGAAAAAAATCAACACCATAATCTGTATTAAATTTTTGTGCGATATCACGGGTTAACTCTAAATGCTGTTTTTGATCTTCCCCAACAGGAACATGACTTGCATGGTAGGCAAGAATATCGGCACTCATTAAAACAGGATAATTAAATAGTCCAACAGATGCATTTTCCCGATTTTTACCTGCTTTTTCTTTGAATTGTGTCATACGATTCAACCACCCTATTCGGGCTGTACAATCGAGTATCCAAGCAAGTTCACTATGTGCGCTCACCTGACTTTGTTGGAAAATCATATGATTTTTAAAATCTATTCCACATCCTATAAAAGTCGCCGCGACGTTAAAAATATTATTATGTAACGTAGAGGCAGATTGATATTCTGTAATTGCGTGTAAATCAACGATACAAAAAACACATTCATGCGTGTTTTGTAAGGCTGTAAAATTTTTTATCGCACCTAAATAATTGCCAAGGTGTAAATGACCAGTCGGTTGTACACCAGACATAACTCTTTGATTGAACATGTTAGATTGCATCCTTTTTAAAAAAGCCTTTGATAGTGGATATTGTAAGAATCTTAAAATACGAAACAATACCAATATACACAATAAAACCTGTACCACACAAGAGTGATAATTTAAATAATAGTGTAAAAAATCCTAAATCCATTGTATAGCTATCAAGAAAATTTTTTCCGTTATATAGGAAAATGCATAATAATGCAGCCGCAAAAAGAATCTTTGCAGAATTACTAAGTAAGCGTTTGTTGGTAATAAATTCTTCCCTTTTCACGATAAATATAATGACATACAGAAAAAACCGTACAATAACAGCTAAGGTTGTTGCATATATGATACCTATAACCCCAAATATATTGAATAATACAATATTGCCAATAATGTTTATAACAAAAGCACTAACAGCAATATAAAAGGGCACTTTAACATTCTTACGACTGTAAAAGATTCGCGAAAAAATAATCTCACACGTTAAAAAAGGTATAAACAAAGACAAAATAAGAAAAAACTCACTTGTCAATAAAAGCGATTCATACGTAAAAGAACCACGATATAATACGAAAGCAACGATTTCCTTATTCAAGACAACAAACACAATACAAAAAAATAAGGAAGTAAATAATGCGATTATGAAGGATTGATAAATTTTTTCAAAGACCCGCTTATTATTAGCAACATATCCTTCGGCCAATACGGTCAATAAAACCAATCCGATACCTTGGCTTAATAACCCTACAGGAAGTAATACGAATCGTTCTGCATAATGGTAAGTTGCTATTGCACCTGTTTGATTAGATAGAAAATAAATATCTGTCATAGCAAGCATATAGGAAAAAGCACTTTGCGCTAAAAGAAAAGGAATTTTTAATCCGATTTCTTTAATATTTAAATTGTAAGTTGGAAAATGTGGTATAATGACGATATTTTTACGATACAGCAAAACAATCAGAGTTACCATTTCAACAACACCTATCGCAATCACTATGTATCCAATATGTAGCAAAATATTTGCTTGACTATAGTGGAAAAAATATAGTGATAATAAGCTTATGACGACAACGATATTAAATATACATCCAATAAAAACAGTTGTAAAAAATTTGTTAAAGGCGTGTCGGATAGAGCAAAAAAACACCGTAGTGGAAATAAGAGGAAGGTAAAGAATAAATACACGTGTCACTAATACGAGGAGTTCAAAATTTTCAGGATCTTCTTGCAAAGCTGGTGCAATGAGTCCTAATAGTAAATCGGCAGATAGTTCTAAAACAAGTGTAAAGAATATTAAAAATAGCAACAGCCAAGAAAATACATTTTGAGAAATTTTTATAAGGCCAGGTGTTTTGTTGATTGTTAGCTCTTGCGTAAATAACGGAACATGAATCGCAAAAAGGCCTTCTCCAAAAATCCTACGAAATAAATTAGGTAAACGCCAAGCAATTTGAAAAATATCGGCATAAATATTTGTGCCAAAAACAAAACCCAGAGCCAGTACACGCATTGCACCAGTGATACGACTTAAGGCTGTCGCAATAGTCGTTGTAGCAACCTTTCTAATAAAATTCATACGGTTATTTAAAAATCATTCTTCTTTTTTCTAGTCAGTGTTTAGAAGACTTACAATTGATTATCCGTAATAACTTTCAAGAGGTGATTGTGGATATCAGTGATACGTTTTTTATCATATATTTTTTGTCTTACTAAATCATGGATATAAAATGTATCAATAACCCTTTCTCCTAACGTCATAATCTTAGCAGAATGAATTTCAAGATTCAAGCAAAAGAACGCATGTGTTATGATGCTCAACAAGCCGATAGTATCAAGGCATGTAATCTCCACAACACTAAAGCGATCTGACCAATCATTATAAAAGTGTATTTGTGGTGCAAAAGCGAAAGTTTTACGCGTTTTAGGAAGATTGGGTTTGTGTTCTCTAATTTTATCAAGGATCATCATTTTCCCTTTGAGGGAATCATCTATATTGCGCGTTAGTCTTTTAAGATTGCGTATTTCCGTTTGATAATCGGTATAACGTTTTTTTAAATAGAGGGTAGCAAGGGCAACTCCATTTTTGAGTACAAACAATTCGGCATCAACAATATTGTGCTTTCTATACGCACAGCAGCTTGCAAGAATAAGAAGTAATTTTGCAGATATGGGTATGAGGATCGTTATTTTACTGATATCTTTAAAAGAGTCAGTTTTGATTTCAAATTTCGGTTCATCGGCATTAAAAAGATGGGTATGCAACAATTTGATATGGGTATCAAATTGTTCTTGCGAGACAGATATAAAATAATTATCTGGAAATAAATTGATATATTTGTGATGTAAATTTTCCTCTTTATGATCTTGTTGTGTAATGAGTTTTGTTTTACTTTCTTTTATATGCTTAATACCATGTGAATAGGTTTTTCCTGCAAGAAAATCTCGTGCAGCATAGTAGAGATCTCTTAAAAGTGCTCCTTTCCATCCGTTCCAGACTCCAGGTCCTACGGCTCTAATATCACAGACAGTGAGAATAATGAGAAGGTCTAATTTTTCTTGTGAATTAACGATATCTGTAAAATCTTTGATAGTCTTGGGATCATTAAGGTCACGTCTTTGCGCATAATTATTCATAAGTAAATGATGCAAAATGAGCCAAGAAACCATGTCTTTTTCTTCTTCATCTAGCGGTAAGCGCGAGCAAATTTGTGATGCAATTTCAGCACCTTTAACAGAATGGTCTTCAGGATAACCTTTTGCAATATCGTGTAGTAAGACAGCAAGATAAAGTGCACGCCTTAAACGTACCGAGTGAATAAGAGCACTTGTGGTAGGGCTTTCCTCTTTATATTCGCCCTTTTCTAAGGCCGATAAAATTCCTACAGCCCTCAATGAATGTTCATCAACCGTGTAATGATGATACATATTAAATTGCATAAGACATAATATGTGTTGAAATTCAGGGATTATTTTGCTGAGAATTCCAGCCTCATGCATGCGTCTAAGTGAAGTTTCAGGATTGGGGAATACAGTCAGAATTTCCAGAAATAATGTATTCGCTAACATATTGTTATAGAGTTTAGAATTGACAAGATAACGATTGCGCATCGCAAGATGCAAAGTTGTGGGATGTATGGGTATCTGTGATGATGACGTGATATAAAATAGCTTTACAAAATTTACAGGATTTTGATAAAAAATATAATTATGTTTAGCATGTAAGTAATGATCATATACGTAAAAGTCATTTTCCCCTTCTAGATCATATGAAGAAGGTTTATCATGCGTTGAATACTGTGTTTGGAATTTTGTTTGCACAGAATTTTTTTCAAGGGCCGAACATAATATGCGTGTAAGATCGCCAACATGTTTTGCATAGAAAAAGTAATGTTTCATAAAGCGCTCAACGTCGCGTAATCCTTTACGGCTTTTATAGGCGAGCTTTTCGGTTAGAATGGTTTGCACATCAAAGCTTATTTTTTCGGTGGGTTTGCCACTAATGAAGTGAAGATGCAATCGAACTGTCCATAAAAATCTTTCGCATTTATTAAATAATGTCCATTCTCTATTATTGAGTATATCGACCTGAATTAAATCTACCCGATTTTTAACTTTATAGACATATTTAGCTATCCAAAAAAGTGAATATAAATCGCGTAATCCTCCTTTTCCATTTTTTATATCGGGTTCAACAAGATAGCGTGAGTCACCAACTCGCGCATGTCGTATGGCTCTTTCTTCCAGTTTACTACTTATAAAATCTGGATCAATCGTTTGTTGAAAATGGGAAACAAACATTTTTTGCATATCTGTAAAAAGTTTTTTTTCGCCGCAAATATAGCGCGTTTCAAGAATAGTTGTACGAATAACCATATCGGTTTGTGCATAATCAATAGCTTCGCTTAAAGTACGAACAGCGTGACCTAATTGAAATCCAAGATCCCAAAGCCAATAAAGCACACGTCCGATAACCGCCTCTAACCATACATCTTTTTTTGTATCAATAATAATCAGCAAATCAATATCGGAGTAAGGCGCCAACATTCCGCGTCCGTATCCACCTGAGGCCGCAATCATGCATTTGGCATGACTAGGTTTGAGTACAGATCTTTGCTGCAGACAGGCAAGATCGTAGAGCATATGAATGAATTTATCTTGAAAAGAACTCAGATATTGGGCAGCCTTACACCCATCCTTATGCGTAAAAAGTATGTGCTTAGCATGCTCGCGTGAAGCATTAAAAAGATTTTTTAAATATGCTAATTGATTGTGATGTTTGCGTGTATCATCCGCACTGTCGTATAGTCCAATAAGGTGTTTTAAATGGCGTTTAAAATCGTTATCAGATATAACTTTGTAACTTAGATTGTCGGATGTAATATTATTTTCATTGAGCATTATGATATCCGAAAAACATGGTATTGATAGGCAATTTTTCTATTTTAAGGGGTTGTTTTTCAATGTAACAATATAATTGTACATGTTTTGTATAGAAAGTCCCGTATGATTAGCAAGAAATTTTGCAGCTTGTTTAGCACTTTGCTCTAAGAGGTTATTATCTTCAACTAAATTACGTAAAACTGTCTCTGTTGGAGCTAATATAACAGAAGGACGTGTATCAATTACAAGAACGATCTCGCCCTTTGGTGGCTTAATCTTTATATAATCAAGTATTTCTGCAACATTATTGCTGATACATTCTTCATAAATTTTGGTCATTTCTCTTAAAACAGCCATTTTACAAAGGGGTAAAATATCATTTATAATAGGTAAGATAGCGGACAGCCTTCTTGCAGACTCATACACAATAATGGTTGTTTGAATCTGTTTAAAAAAATGCAATCGTTTTATGATGGCTTCTTTCTTTCGCGGCAAAAAGCCTTCAAAGAAAAATTTATCACTAGCTATGCCGCTCATTTGCAGTGCAGCAATGGCACTACACGCACCTGGTAAGACAGAGATAGAATAATTATGTTCCCGTACCTCTTTTACGAGTTTATACCCAGGATCACTAATCAATGGTGAGCCAGCATCACTAATGAGTACAACCGATTGTTCTGTTTTCAGATATTGCAGGATCCTTTGCCTATCTTTTTCCGTACTATAATCATCATAGCGCTCTAATTTCTTTACATAAATATTGTAATGTCTGAATAGTTTTTTACTCATGCGCGTATCTTCACATAGAATAATATCGGCCGAAGCAAGAACATCCAAAACGCGTAATGTAACATCCCTTAAATTGCCAATGGGTGTAGCCGCGATATAGAGGCCAGATGGTAAAGATGTCTGAAGGGGGGTGTATGACATGTGTAATAAAAATAATTATGTAAACATCTAACGCATACGTCATCTAGTTTTGTGAATTATGTAATGAAGATACTAGACATTCGCTTATATAACCTTTACTATGATAGCGGTATTACGTACCATATTCAACATAATTTATTCTGGTTAAAATAGGTACAATTTGCATAGTTGAATCTAAACAGCAATCACCATCATGTAATTCAACAATAACGGAGCATAGAAAATGATATCACCTCTCTTCTGTATGCGTTTGGTAGGCGTTATTGGCGCATTTTTTTTAATAACAGCCTGCTCAAATAGCAACAATGTAAGGCAGAGTCAGAAGATAGAAAAACCAGTCTTTTTAGAGTTAGAACGTATTATTAGGCGGACGTCAAATAATAAACAAACCTATAAGGCGGCTCTATTATTACCTCTTTCGGCAGAAGGAGAAGTTGGTAATTTGGCGCGTTCAATGAAAAATGCTGCCCAATTAGCTGTTTTTGAATTTAACCGAGATAATTTTATTTTGTTAAACTATGATACAGGAAAAAATTCGGAAAAAACGCAAGAAGCGGTAGAAAAGGCAATCGCTGATGGCAGTCAAATTATTTTAGGCCCCTTATTCGCAAAATCAACTGAAATAGCTGCAGAAAGGGCACGGTCTATTGGTATTCCTTTAATTAGTTTTACAACCAAGCAAGAAGTGTTGGGTAAAGGCGTATATGCATTGAGTTATATGATTCAATCTGAAATTCATCGTATTGCCCGCTTTGCTCTTGAAAATAATATGCGTCGTTTCGTGAGCATCGTTCCGCATAATACATTTGGTCATCTAAGTGGTAATGTATTCAGATATTATATTGAAGATGCAGGAGCCGAATTGGTTGTGACCAATCAATACACCAATAATTTACAAAGCAAGCAAAATGCGGTAAGGCACATATCGCGCATCATTGAAGATGCAAAGCAAGAAGGACTGCCAATTGATGGGATTTTTGTCCCAGAAGGCGGAGCTGGTGTAAGAGTACTTGCCAATTCGTTACTTTACAGTAATAAAAGCAGTAGCGCAGAAGAGGATGAATTTAATAAAAAATATTCTTTATTTGAAAAAGCAAGATTGCTAGGTATAGGCACTTGGCAAGATAAAAAAGTTTTAAGTGAACCCTCTTTGAAAGATGCGTGGTTTAGTGATACTGCTAACAATAAAGAAGTAAAATTTTATGATAAATTCAAAAAATTTTTTAATTATAAACCTACAAAATTATCAAGCTTAGCCTATGACGCCGTATCCATAGCAATAATTATTAGCAATCAAGACGGATTGCAAGATCCGTATTCCATTATAGAGGATGTTAATGGTTTTCGTGGGACACATGGATATTTCAAATTTTTGCCTTCGGGTGAAACAATCCGTAGTGTTGATGTATTTGAAGTAAAGCGCGACGGGAGGTTAAAGGTTGTTTCTCATTCCAATACAAGTCTCTATTAATGGTGAGCATGGCTATTGGAGAATAGTGATATAGGAAATATAGCAACAAACTTGCCTTGATATACATTTTGTAAGTACAAGACAGCAATATGAATAAAAATTGTTAGCACGTACTGGATTAATCAAACATAATAACGTTACGTAAAACGGCTCCGCTACGACTGAGATCTATAGCTTCATTGATTTGTCCAAGTTCGTAATGGTTGGTTACCAATTCATCTAAAAGAATTTTTTTGCGCTTATAAAAATCCAGAAGTATCGGAACATCTTTATGAATGATAGCCTCACCCATTTTTGAACCTTTAATGGTCAGATTATTATTTGCAATAGTATCAGGGTCAATAGATGCATTTACTCCTGTTCCTGGCATGCCAACAAGTATAACAGTACCCAAGGGGGTAACGTAATATAGGCCATCTTCAATAGCTTTTTGCACCCCAACACTAATAAAAACATAATCGGCACCCTCCTTTTGTGTTATGTTGCATATCTTCTGATAAGCATCAGAATCTTTTGCAGAAATGAAATGTGTCGCTCCAAATTTTGTGGCAGCTTGCTTCTTGCTTTCTTGTATATCAATGGCAATAATATTACGCGCTCCACCTAAAACAGCAGCTTGAATAATATTTAATCCAACACCACCAACACCAATAACGACAATATCAGAACCGGCTTTAATCTTAGCGGTATTATGTACAGCTCCATAGCCTGTTATTCCGCCACAGGCTACGATGCTGGCACTATCAAAAGGAATGTCTTTATCAATAACATTTATTTGCGACTCATCAACTAAAACATATTCTGCGAATGCAGCTGTTTTTAATCCCTGTGTAATAGGATTACCTTTGGAATCTGTCAGAGGAAAAGGTGTATTATGTTCTATTGTCGCTTGACATTTCATGGGTGCACCCAAACGACAATAATTACAAATACCGCAATGTCTCAAAAGAGTGACAACAACGTGATCATTGACAGATACATGGCGGACTAAAGGACCAATAGATTCAACGATTCCAGAAGCCTCATGCCCTAAGACGATAGGAGTCTGACACTCCCATTTACCATCGATATAACTAATATCACTGTGACAAATTGCGCTTGCCTTAATTTTGACCCTTACTTCCGTATGACGAGGGGGGGCAATGGTAATGGTCTCAATATTAAGTGATTTTTTAGGTTCATGTAGGATGGCAGCCTTTATGGAAAGTGAGGAGCTAGACATATATCATTCCTAAGTGCATAATTCAAAATTTAGCTTCTAGCTATTTCTTTGCGAGATGTCAAACATATCAAGACGATTTTTTGTTAAATATTTTATTATATCCAGGTATAAAATTATCAAAAGCATGCCAAAAATGTGCACGAATAGCGTCATTTTCATTGAGTATGTCTCTTTTTGCGAATGGAATTTTAACAAACCCTGCTTGTCGCATGTAATGAGCAATTTTTTGGGTTATCTTATAAGGCTGTATCACGTCTTTTTCAGCACAGATAAATAATACAGTTATACGAAAATTATCATACCACACAGATTTTTTAAACTTTTTGAGTGCCTTACCAAAACCAATAAACCACTCACGTGTAAAAAACATATCCGAAAGTTGTGTTGTTTTTTGCATAGGGGTAATGCAGCGCTGAAAGCGTATAAGATCATGCGTGTAAATATTAGTGTTAAAATCATGTGTTGTATTAATGGTTAAATAATGCATATCGCTTTTGGCAGATAAATGCGGAAATAAATAACTTTTAAGTAAAAAAATGCTTTTGTGGAATATGTAGGGTTTTCTTTTTATAGGCATATTAAACAAAGGAGATATCATAATCGCACGCATAAAATTATCACGATATGCATGCATATATTGTAACGATGTAATACATCTTGCCCCAACAGAAAAAAGAAAATAAGGACGCCTATAATATGTAAATGCAACTGTTTTCATAACGGCCCTCAAAGCATCGATATAAATATCCATTCCTTTTTCTTTAAAAACCTCTATCTTAATAGGAGACATACCATCGCCTGGATTATCAAAACAGATAACTGAGAAATTGCGTTCAATAAGTTCTCGTATGGTTTCATAATATTTTTCAATATAGTCTCCTTTGTCAGCAACAATGACAACTGTACCTAAAGATGATTCATTTTTGTGTCCATGATGGGCATAACGGATGATATGTCCGTTTATGCATCGGACTTGCCCCCATAGAAGATTTTCTGGCATAATATTACTGCGTGTTGAAATATAGCCAACTTGAAAACTATCAACAGTATCGGCATTATCAGAAAATAGTGGTGTGTTCTGTTTGTCAGTGGCTGATGATTGCCCGCTGTTTGCAGACACAGAAGCGGTTGTGCGTTCTTTTATGGAAGATAGTTTCGCTGCATTATTATAAATTGGTCTAAAAAACTCGTATTCCCATTCATCGGCTTTTTGGCGTATTTTTTTTAGCATGTATTTTTTAAGGATTGTAATAGCTATATTATTTTATTTATAGATATTATTACGCTATAAATATTAGTGAAAGGTAAGCAAAATATTGATTATCTTTGGGGAGGCAAAAATAAGCGAATTGAATCATCCACATGAATATTACCAGGTTTTTCAACCCAGCAGACAATACCTCTTAAATGTTTAGCCATTATAGGAAAACTTTTTCCCTTGCCTGGAAAATTGGATTCGATGACTTTTGCGACCAGATGGCAGGGATAATTCTCTAAATCTACTGTTAAGACAGCACCTGAGGAAAAAACTAATCGTGTGGATGATGGTAAATGCGTTAATTTTTCAATACCCCGTGTCGCGATATTTGCACCAAGCCAGTGAGCTGGTAAATGTGGGATTTGCATTTTGTGGGCAATGATTGCCAATTCTTCACAAGAGACGATGGAAATTTGGCGAGAATTTTTTATTTCTGTTGGTTCGGGATAGATATTTATAATACGACTATCCGACACATAAGTAAGGCCAGAATGTGCCTCCCCTTGAATACCTGCAAAATCAATATGTAAGTGTGATGTATGTTCAGTCTCCAAGCCACTATTACGGTCAGTGTTTATATACAGCTTATCAACCTGCCCTTTTATATCTGATAAAGTGAGTATGGGCATCTGCAGAGCCTCTATGTTTGCGTGCTTTTTTTCATGATAACTCCCCAATAATCCATTTCAAGAATTTTTAACTCTTTTTGCAGTTCTGGATCAGTAAGTTGTTTCCATTCATGGACAGAGACATTTTTTAATCCGATCAGACGAATACGCAACGCACCCCATCCTGGAGCCTGTAACAAAATCGGAGCTTTATCAATAATTTCACTGTAAGCGTAAATTGTGTCTCCTGCAAAACAAGGTTGACTATGTGTTCCAGAATTCAAAGCCACAATATGCATAAGATTTTCTAAGCCTTCATAGCTTAAAGAACGAGTAAGACTTATGATATGTCCACCGTATACGAGGCGTTTTTTAGTAGGGCTCTTATTTTGAAAGTGTGCATCAAAGTGAACACGTGCGGTATTTTGATATAATCGCGTTGCCAGCATGTGTTCTGCATCTTCTATTGTTTGTCCCCCTCCATGAATGATAGTTTGACCTATTTGGTAATCATCATAGAGATTTTTGCTACCCGTAATGTATGAAGGTAAAGCTGCTGCCTTAGGAAGGTTATAGACAAGGTTTTGTCCTTCAATAAAAGGCAAATATTCAGGAATACAAGATTCGGTACAAGGAGCCTCTATATTATTTTTGCGCACCATCACCCAACGTATGTAACTAAAAACTATATTATTATGTTCATCAAATCCACGGCTACGAACATAAACAATACCCGTTTTACCACTGCTATTCTCACGCAAGCCAATGACTTCTGATTCTGCATAAAGTGTCGTGCCAACATAAATAGGACGATGGAAAACTCCTTCAGCATAACCAAGATTAGCAATCGCATTATGAGAAATATCGGGAACGGTTTTCCCAAAGATGATATGAAAAATAAGCCACTCATCAATGGGTGTATCACAATGCCCAAGAGTATGGGCCACAGGTTTAGCGCAATTAACAGCATAGCGCATACCATATAAAGCCATGTAAACAGAGACGTCACCTGCTGTTATTGTTCTGGGTGTTGCATGTTTAATAATTTGCCCGAGCTTAAAATCTTCAAAAAAAAATCCGGTCATAAATCTATCAGTATAATGTTGTAGTTACGATTACGATAAGCCATTGCGACTTTTTGCCAGTGTAACTTTTTCAATTGTTTTTTGTGCCATTTCATAATGAAGCTTTTCAACCATTTTGCCATGAATACTAATCACATTTTTGTGAATATTTTCAGGTAATGAGAAAGCGTTAATAATATCCTGTGCCATTGCCACTTGCTGTGCATCGGGTAAAAAAACAGTATTCACAATGGGTATTTGCTGCGGGTGAATAACCGTCTTACCATTGTATCCCATCAAGTAACCTTGCTCGGCCTCTTGTTTACAGCCCTCATTATCACGAAAATCAGCGTATACACCATCTATAACAACGAGTTTATATGCCTTTGCACAAAGAGCAATTTTTTGTAAAGCGTATAGCATATTTGCGCGTCCGCTTACAAAAGGAATTTCTGTGTCTTTACTCAAATCATTGGTGCCAACGACAAGCCCCTTTAAGGGTAATTTTTTATGTAAGGCATAATCTAGAAGGGGTTGTAAATTAACTATCATTTGAGGGGTTTCAACCATCAAAAAAACAGCTTTATTTGATAGTTTACATAACGCATCAATATCCGCTTTATCATTAATTTTAGGGACTAAAATCGCATCACAAGGATAATTCTGCATCATGTCATAATCATCTTGTATATCAGGCGTATACAGTCCATTTACGCGTAGAATACGATAGGGTACTCCTAAACTGCTTGCGTTTGCAAATTTCCATGCACATTCACGCGCTGCTTTTTTTTCCTGAGGAGAAACAGAATCCTCCAAGTCAATGATAATGGCATCACAGGATAACTGAGCAACCTTAAGCAAGGCTTTTTCTTTAATAGCGGGAACATACAACACCGAACGCAGCAATAGGGTAGCGTCATCATTTTGCATAGTTACAACATATTTCTATTATCTTACATTTTTTCAAATCTACAGAAATTGTACAAAATAGCAAGAGATTATTATACATTGGTTGGGATATGAATAAAAATAATTGTCCCGCTTTCTATTGTATTATCGTCATTGAGAATGGTATGAGGGCGATTTTCTGCCCATATTCTACCGCCATGTGCATGAACAATTTGACGACAAATACTTAAACCAAGTCCAGAATGTTGCTTTTGATCCTCTTGTCTATCGGAATAAAAACGCTCAAAAATATTTTCAAGATTTTCAGGAATAATACCTATAGCTTGGTCGGCAATCATAATTTCCATGACGTTTTCTTTTTTGTTATGCTTTAAGTAGATATCAATAGGTAATTTTTTATGATTAAAGGAATGTGCATTATCAATAACATTACGAAAGACTTGTTCCAATCGTAAAGCATAGCCTTTAATTATAAATTTCTCTTCATCAATGGTATCATCAATGTGCAATACAACATATTTTTCAGAAGCTTTCATATCGTTAAAATAGATCACATGATTGCGTAATATTTTAGCAATATTGATCATTTCAGGCTTTTCACGTCCGAGCTCTGCATCAAGCTTTGATGCTTCTGAAATATCGCTGATGAGCCGATCCATACGCATAGTGTCATCTTTCATGATTGCTAAAAGCTTATCAATGTCAGATTTTTTTTGAATTTGAGGTAAAATTTCTATAGCACTGCGCAAAGAAGTGAGGGGATTTTTTAATTCATGTGTAACATCGGCGGCAAAATTTTCGATAGCAGTAATGCGTCCAATAAGATTTTTTGTCATATTTCCGATAGCTTGTGAGAGATAGCCAATTTCGTCATCCCTTTTTGAGAGTACGGGAATGGGAGTATGTGTATTTAAGAAAGTTCGCGATGTAATATCTTTTGCTGTGCGGCTAAGGCGCATAATAGGGTTAACGATAGTATATGCCAAAGAAAAGGATAAAAAGGCGACAACCAAAAAAGCGACAAGGAATATCGTAACAATACGCTCTTGCTCTTCTGCAACGGCTTTGTCAATATTATTACCATTTGAGGTTAGGCTGAACGCTCCTAACACGGCGTGAAAGCGTTGTACTGGAATAGTTACAGTAATCACAAGGCGTTTGTCTGCATTCCAACTTGTAAAATTAACAGATCTTCCTGTTAGTGCTTTTTCAACCGATTTTTTGCGCAGAACATCCGTATTGTACTTTTTGTTTGTAAGATCGCCAGAAAAAATAAAATGATAACAAGACGTCAAAATATTGCGTCCCAATAAAATAAATTGCTCTATAAGACCAGGAGATTCTTCAGCAGAGATAACTTTCTTTATACTCACAAAATCGTCACGAAAAGAATCATTCGTATCGTGTACAACACTGCCAAAACGATCATATATAATTGCACGATTTTCTTCTAAATCAAGTAATTGGTTTGTTACGGAACGTGCTAGAATTTTATATATACGTAAATAACTATGACGATTTTTACGCATGTCAATACCCTCAGCAAATATATTTTCATCCTTACTAGCAGCAGTAGCAAGGATATTAGAAATTATTTTTGCTTTTATAAGTAAGGTTTCACGAGATGCCTCTATAAGGCGGTCACGGAAATTATCTAAATACAAGCTACAAATTAGAAAAAAGCTGAGTCCCAACAGATTAATAAGAAATAACTTATAGCGTAACGATATTCCCGAGAGAAGACGTTTACAAGAAGAAAAAATTTTACAACTGTAATCAATAAAAATTTTTTTAATCATTTTTTCTATATAGATAACCTATGCCATATAATGTTTCTATCATATCAAAATTGTCATCAACTTTCTTAAACTTTTTTCGTAAACGTTTAATGTGACTATCAATCGTACGATCATCACTATAGGCTTCTTCACTATAGGCCGCATCAAGTAGGGCATCACGAGATTTTACGACCCCTGGTATAAGGACTAAAGCTTTTAATATCAGAAATTCCGTGACAGTAAGCCTTATAGATTGTTTTTTCCACCGACAATCATAACGATTAAGGTCAAGAAATAAATCACCATGCTCAATAATATCTTTAGCATGTGTTGCTGAAGAAGAATCGGTTGCTGTTGTTGTGCGTCGAACTTTATTACGACGAAGCACAGTATTAACCCTTTCAATTAATAGACGAGGTGAAAAAGGCTTGTGAATATAATCATCCGCACCCATTTTGAGTCCTAAAAGTTCATCAATTTCTGTATCTTTTGAAGTTAAAAAGATTACGGGAAGATCATTTTTTTCACGAAGTCTGCGCAACAATTCAATGCCATCCATGCGTGGCATTTTAATATCAAGAATGGCAATATCACAAGAATGCGTAAGTAAATATTCAAGCGCAGATTTACCATCATGAAATTCTGTTACCTTATGGTTTTTCGATTCCAAAGCCATACGCACAGAAGTAAGAATATTTTTTTCGTCATCAACAAGTACAATTTTTGCCATAAAAGTCCAATCCACATATACTATTACCACGTATACTACACGTTTAAAATGGCAAAAATAAGATAAAAATATAGCATCCTATTTGTGTGAGTTAAAAAATTGCGGTAAGTGTATAACGGCTAAACTGCGCATGAAAAAAAAGAGCATAATGCCTATCCATAAACCACTAATTCCAAATTGTCCAACAAGCATATTATGTAGAAGAAGATAGACTATAAAGCTTATAATCAAATAATTGCGCATGATACGTGTTTGTAATAAGCCAATATATATGCCGTCTAGCAAGAAACATCCCAACCCGATAAAGGGTAATAGACTAAGCCATAATGCAGATTGGTGAACGAGTGACCTGATATAAATATCGCGTGTCATTAAAGGTGTAATTAAGTCAATAAACAGCCATAAAAATAAACCAATCCCTATTGCACATAGATAGGAAAAGAATGTGATTGTGTGAATAATATTTTTAAGAAGTTGGGGATTTTTTGCACCATAGGCCTTTCCACACAAACTTTCTGCAACATAGGCAAAGCTATCAAGCAGATAAACAGTTACCATAAAAATTTGCCATATAATAGTGTTTGCAGCAAATTGTTTCGTTCCGAAGGTTTCGGAAAGATCTGTAAATAATAGCAAACTTGCACTTAATAAAAGCGTTCTGAGGATAAAATTAAAACTATGTTGCATTATTTCTTGTATATCTTTTTTTGTCCATAATCTGTTGAAAGCAATAACCTTTACAGGTAATTTAAATGGACGTGTATACAAAACAAAGAAAATACTTAAAATCAGCCCAATATAATCGGCATATACAGTTCCTAAAGCAGCACCCCACACTCCCCAATCATTAACAACTACAAAATAATAGCTCATAATAATATTTGACACTGTCATGCCGACCTGCACAATAAAAACTGCTGACATTTTTTGAATGGCAATAAGCCATCCAATCAACACATACGTCACAAGAATAGCTGGTACGCCATAAAGACGTAGCAAGAGATAATCTGTAAATGCGCCCTGAATTGCTTGATTAGGTGATAATAGCGATACAAAAAAATAATGGATATGATGGTTAAAAATGATAACACATAAACTTAAAAATATAGCAAGACTTAATAAACGTATAAGTTGATATAGCATAGTCTTGGCATCATTATTTCCATATGCTTGGGCAAAGAAGCCTGTACCAACGGCCCTTAAAAAATTACAACTGCCTAATATAAGCAATAATACAGAACCCGCTAATGCAAGCCCTCCTATCATGAAACTGTCTCCATAATGTCCTAGAAAAGCAATATCAACGATGCCAGCGATAGTCACAGCCATGTTTGAGAACATGATGGGTAAAACAAGCTGGATAATTCTTAAAAAAGTAACGGGTTTATCGGTAGAACTATGTAATGATTGTGGCATTATGCTGTATATTTACAGTTTGGAAAACGCAGGTTTATAATATATTTATACAGCCATTTCTATGGATGATGTATTAATGTTTTCTACGTGCGAAAACAACGCCTATAAGAATTCCAACAGACAGAGAAATAATCAACGATACAACGCCATACAATAATGGATGTTGACGAGAGATAAAAAATAAGAGTTTCTGAACGCCACTTTTTTCAATAGAAATTTTTTGCTCACTACGGTTAATAAGCACACCCTTTCTAAACAAATAGGTGTCAACAAAATACTCTCCTTTAGGCACATCATTAGGAAGGTTTATGCGCACATGAAATAAGGTGTCATTAACTTTCGTAATGCTATTTGGTTGCCTATGATATCTTCCGTTATCTTTTTGTAAACGCAGAAAAGCTTCTTGAAAATTATATGTATTGTTATCTTCAGCTAATTGAGAAACGAATTGCGGCTTAACATTTACACTCTTATAATTTAATCCAATATTATATTTCTTGAGTGTTTCAGTTGTTGCAATTTCATTAAAATCACGCGAAGAAAAAAGAGCGTAATAGGCGGGTATTTTTGTGACGTTACGATGCTCAGCATTGATCCAAATACCTGCAATATTATCCTTACGACGAATGATAAATTCCTCAGAAGGTCCCCGTAAAACAATAATAATATCATTTTCCATATTTTTTTGTTTGGTATTACTATAGTCTACGCTCCCAAACAGAAAAATATGGGTCCCAGTAAAATTGCTATGTACGATAATTTTATTGTTGGATAAATCAGTAATAAGGCGATCGGCTTTTGCGGGATATACCAACCATAAATTGAGACATATAAAAAAATAAAGGCAGCACATCTTTAAAATTTTCATATTAGTGCCCTCCTGTCTCAATTTTACCAATAGAGTATAATTCTTGTGGTTCTATTATAAGCCCTAAAAGTAATTTGATAGCTACGCCTAAAACAATAATAGCAAGAAAAACACGCAATTGTTCACTTTTTAAAAAGCGTCCATAATATGTACCGACCTGTGCACCAACAGTGCTACCTGTCAACAGCAATAAGGCCAAAATCACATCAACGGTTTGATACAAATAGGCATGCATAACCGAGGATAGAGCCGTAACAAAAATAATTTGAAACAGAGAAGTTCCTATAACTACATTTGTGGGCATACGTAAAATATAGATCATTGCGGGCACAATGATAAAGCCCCCTCCGATTCCCATAATGGCAGCTAAAAAACCTACAGTAAACCCTATGACAAGGGGAGGAATAACGCTGATATAGAGCCGAGATACTTTAAAGCGCATACGCAAAGGGAGTCCATGTACCCAATAATGTCCTCTACGTGTGGCTTGTGATGTGCCAGAATTATTTTTTCGCCACGCCCGCACGCTTTCAATGAGCATTAAAGAGCCAATAATAGAAAGAAAAAATACATAGACCAATGAAACGAATAAATCCACCTGACCCGAACGTTTAAAGCTACCAAAGATAAAGACACCCACAATAGAGCCTACGATCCCCCCTAAGGCCAATACAATACCCATGCGCAAATCCAAACTACGCTGTCGAAAATGTGCGATAGCACCTGAAATAGAAGAAGCAACAATTTGATTTGCTTCTGTAGCAACGGCAACAGGAGCAGGTATACCCATGAACAATAGTAACGGTGTCATTAAAAATCCACCGCCCACACCAAAAAGGCCAGAGAGTAAACCAACCATAAATCCCATTCCTATTAAAAGGACGGCACTTACGGAAATATCAGCGATAGGTAAATATATTTGCATTATAGTCAGATTTTGAAGCTAAAAATTTTGTTTATTGACTCTAGTTCAAAAAGTCAATATGGATGTGATTATATGTTAGTTGATCCAATCTTTATTATAATTATTGTTATAGGATCATGTTTTGCAGGCATGATATCAGGTTTACTTGGTGTCGGCGGAGGAATTATTCTCGTTCCTTTATTTTATACAATACTTGATAATGTGTACGGATATTCAGAACACAATATACATATTGCTGTAACGACATCGCTAGCCAATATTGTTATAACAAATTCTTTAGCAACTCGAACACATTTATTAAAGCACAATTTTAATAAAAATGTGTTTAAAAATTGGTTTTTTTTTATTATTTGTGGTGCATTTCTAGGAGGAGTTATGGCTCAATATTTAGGGGCCCTATTTCTCGTATTACTTTTTGCCTGCTTTTCTTTTGTGCTATGCCTTTATATGTGGTTTGACAATCCTTTTTATTTGGGCCAAACACTACAACGGTCATGGCGGTATTATGGATTTGCTTTTTTTAATGGTCTTATATCATCATTAATTGGTATAGGCGGAGGAAGTTTTACGGTTCCCTATTTAACAGCCTATCGAGTTAGTATGAATGTAGCTGTTGGCACATCTTCGGGTATAAGTGTTATTATTGCTCTTGCAGCGTTACCCGCAAATATAATTTTCAGCTATGGTATACAAGATTTACCACCATTGAGCGTGGGTTATTTAAACGGAATTTTTTTCATATCAGTTATGTTGTTTTCGCCTCTTTTTGCGTATATTTTTTCACGTCTGACGGATAGGATAGAGGCCAAAAAGCTAAAGAAAATTTTTGCTATTTTTTTATTTTTCACGTCACTAAAATTATTCATCAGTAGCGTGTAAAAAAGATCAATCACCCATCATCCGTAATACGGCAGGTGATAAAATGATAACGAATATCACAGGTAGAAAAAAGAGAATCATAGGAACTGTCAATAAAGGTGGCAAAGAAGAAGCTTTTTTTTCAGCTTTTGCCATTACGCTATCTCTATAATCCTGTGCCATTACGCGCAGGGTCTGTGTCACAGGAGTTCCATATTTATCGGCTTGAATGAGTCCAGTCATGACATTACGCATGGCTTCAATACCCACACGTTTACTAATATTTTCGAAGGCTTGTCTTCTTTCGGGTAGATAGGAAAGCTCGGCATTAAGTAATTGTATTTCTTCAGCCATAGCGATATTGCGTGTAGCTATTTCCTCTCCAACTTTTAAAAATGATGCCTCTACTGACATACCAGATTGTACACAAATCAAAAGAAAATCAAGCATTTCTGCAAAAACTTCGCCCAATTTTTCTTGTCTTTTTTTTATCAAATTATTGACGTAGATTGAAGGGGCATAAAATCCAGCAACAACCCCCCCAGTGCTAAACAATATTAATTGAAAAAAAGTAACGTTCTTAATGTTGGCATATAAAAAGGCAAGTGCACCTAAAACAAAAGGCAGCGTTAATTGTAGAAATAGATATGTTGTGAGATGCTTCTTGCTACGCATTCCTGCCATACTCAATTTGTCACGCATTTGCTCTGTTTTAAAAATTTCTTCTAATTTTAATACGTCAACCGTACGTGCAAGAATATTTTTTCTTTGTATTTTTATGCCTTTAGACCTGCGTGAAAGTTTGAGATCTGACAAACGCGCTTCACGCATCTCTTCTCGTTCATTTGTGACATTTTTAAGGCGCTGATCGTAAACATCCTGCTTAAAATAGGGAATGGATACATAGCCTATGACAATAAAGGCCAGTAATAAGAATAAATATGGTACGATTTCAGGATTAATAAACATAGATAGATCACTAATATTTAAAATTAATCATATTACTCATGACAAAAACACCGATACCCATCCAAAAGACCGCTCCACAAACTATCACTATGCCCTTAGGGTCTGTCCAGAGTATGGATAGATAAGAAGGATTCATGGCATATATACCTCCGCTTATCAAAAAGGGTAAAGAGCCAAGAACATAGGCGGAGCCTTTCGCTTCGGAAGATGCCCCCTTTATTTTGTCAAGAAGTTTTTTGCGTCCCTTTAAAACATTCACTAGACCTTGCATAGGTTCAGTAATATTTCCACCCATCTTGGCATTAATAGTCAAAACAATACAAAAGAAATTTACTTCGGCTAATGGTAGGCGTCTATATAGTCGTTTGAGGGCCTGTTCTAAAGTAATACCAATACGTTGTTCTTCGGTCAGTATGTAAAACTCTTCTTTAATTGGTGAAGGAGCTTCGGTTGCAATAATCTTTAAGCAGTCAGATAAAGGTAGCCCAGATTTAACACCTCTAATAATAATTTCAAGAGCGGGTGTAAAATTATCAATAAATTTTTTGTGATAGGATTTAATATGCATATCAAGTAGTTTATTGGGAATCAAAAAACCAGATATAACAGATATGGACAATTTTATAACGACATTATCTAAAAATTTACCGCTTATCAAAAAAATAAAAATTCCTAACGCAATGGATAATGCTATAAACCGCATAGGGTCAAGATTCAAACCACTGCTTTGTAGGCGAGAGGACAAATCTTTACGGGATTGATTTTTTTCAATTTTCTTAAGGGCATCTTCAATATTTTGCTTACGCTTGCTTCCTTTTGTGTTTCCAAGAAGATTGCCTAGATATTTTCTATCGATAACAGAACCTGATTTACCGCTGGCATGTTGGGCAAAGCGCCCTTCATATTGCGAAGTTGTATCTGCGATGACATCAATACCAAATAAACCGTATAACAAGCCTGCTAAACTGACAACAATTAATATAAAAATCAAAATATCTAACATAATATTATTCCAATTTCATGTTACTTAAGCATTATCATTCTTAAAGCTTTCTGAGATAGCATCGGCTTTTTCTAGAGCTGTTGCTAAATTTCCCTCTTCATTATAATATTTTGCCTTATCCCAAAAATAAGGTCTTACGATACCTTTTGTCATATGTCCGCCTATCAATTTACCATTCGAATCTTCGCCAACTATATTGTATTCCATGAGATCTTGTGTAATGATCACATCATTTTCCATACCTATGACCTCTGTAATATGTGTAATTTTACGTGAACCATCACGCAAGCGAGAGGCCTGAATGATAATATCAACCGAGCCAACTATCATTTCTCGGATTGTATTCATAGGCAATCCGAAGCCACCCATTGTGATCATGCTTTCAAGGCGTGATAAAGCTTCGCGAGGTGAGTTTGCATGCAGTGTTCCCATAGAGCCATCATGTCCAGTATTCATAGCTTGTAGTAAATCAAAGGCCTCCGAACCACGCACCTCACCAACGATAATACGTTCAGGACGCATACGTAGACAATTCTTAATAAGTTCGCGCATAGTGACTTCCCCTTCACCTTCGAGGCTAGGTGGACGTGTTTCTAAACGAACTACATGGGGTTGCTGGAGTTGTAATTCGGCTGAATCCTCACATGTAATGACACGCTCAGTTGATTCAATAAATCCTGTCATACAATTTAATAATGTTGTCTTACCAGATCCTGTACCACCTGAAATCAATACATTACAACGGCACCGCCCAATTATACCCAAAACCACTGCACCTTCAGGTGTTATACTATTGAAATCAACTAACTTATTCATTGTTAGTTTATCTTTTTTAAACTTACGAATTGTCATTGTGGGGCCTTCAAGAGCAAGGGGAGGAACAATGACATTAACCCGAGATCCATCAAGTAAGCGTGCATCACAAACAGGACTTGATTCATCTATACGCCGTCCCACTTGTCCTACAATGCGTTGGCAAATATTCATAAGTTGGTTATTATCCTGAAAGCGTATATTCGTTTTTGTAATTTTACCGCTAACCTCAATATACACATCATTCGCTCCGTTTATCATGATATCAGCAATATCATCTCTTTCTAGAAGGGGTTCAAGAGGTCCAAAACCCAAGACCTCATTACAAATTTCACTTAAAACATCTTCTTGCTCAGCCATGCTGATGTTAATTTTTTTTGCCCTAATAATTTCTGTAACGGCATCACGAATTTCTTCACGCGCTTCTTGTGCTTCTAGCTGCGCTAATTCCGATAGGTTAATAGTTTCTACAAGAAGATTAAAAATAGAATTTTTGAGATTGTAGAAATCATCAGATCGAATAGCCAAATTATCGTCAGCAACATTTCTGGCTACTGCAGGTGTCGGACGTGGTTGATTGGCAGGTGCTTGTATTTGAGGTGCGCTGTTGGGGTTGGGGTAGCTTGGAACAGGAGAAGGAATGGTAGGGCCTGTCTGAACAGTGGTGGCTGACTTTCTGCCGAACATGAATGTACTCTTTACTCTAACAAATTTACACAAACGATTAATACAAATCTAGGCAATTTAATAAGAAAAAATATAGTGAAACGGTTACTATTATGCTTTGTTACTTAAGCAATTATAGAGGTAATCACAGATTTTCTAAGATATGCAAAAATTTGATAATTATGCACTCACCTAGTTGGGTAAAACACATTACCCATTACTGGTAAATATAAAGGTATAAATTTAATTATTTATTACCACGCATGAATAGCTCAGGTTGATATAAAAAAATATTATTATCAACGAGAGCTTTTAGACATTGACGATTCATCTGCAGAGTATATCCCCAATATTCTTGTGAAATAACCCAAGAACACAATTTTACTTCAACATACCCATTAGCAATATTTATTACACGTACCTCAGGTGGCGGAGTAGAAAGAGTATGTTCATTATCTTGAACAACGGTTAATAGAATATCAGTAATTGTATCAATATTTTCTTTGTAATTAACTTTAAAATCGAAATCATAACGTAATGGATTTTCAGGATAATATTTTATAATATTTTCGGATAAAATTTTATTATTGGGAATCAGGATTTCTGTGCCATTAGCAGAACGTATTCTTACCATGAACAAATTAATCTCAGTAACAAAGCCTTCTCCACTGCCCGCACTGACATAATCATTGATTTTGAATGGTCTGATAATACTAATTAGCAAACTTGCAGCAATGTTGGAAAGAAGGTTTTGCAAGGCAAGACCTATAGCAAGTCCGGCTGCACCGAGAAGTGCAACCATACTCATGATATTAATGCCAAATTTATCAAGTACAACCAAAAATGATGCAAAAATAATGAGATATCGTACTACATAAGAGATAAAGGATATAAAGGTTTCGTCAATATAGTCACTTTTTTGCGAAATATGAATAAGCCAGCGGCTAAGAAAATTGGCAACTCGAAAACCTATAAACAAAATAAAAATCGCCAAAACAAAAATTGGCAGATATTCAAAAATATTATTAATGGTCTTTATGCCATACTCTTCAATGAAATTGAACACGGTTCCTTTTGTAATATCCATTGTATATTTTCCTGTTCATCGTGAATATTCAGTATGATTATCGTTTTAGTATAGGGTGAATTAAAATCACAGATAATGAAGCACACATTGCCAGATTAAGTAATACAAAGTCACCTATTAAAGCGATAGTACAGAAAAAATGTGCCCCATTTTTTATGTCCGATCTTTGCTGGAAGCATCGGCAATGCAATTTTTGGATATGCATTGCTATTGAATACAAGAAATGCATTAATTTTTTAAATTTTTATGTTAAAAATAACGCCATACCAACTAAAACGCCACTGACTAAAAACGTTATAATTTTTACGATCTTAATAAAGTGTGTGTAGGTTTGCGTATTTTGCTTTTCAAGCTGGGTATTTAATTCACTCATATATTTTCACTTCTCAATAAATTATTCTATATGATTATAGTACATTTGATTAAGTGTAATATATGTATTCTTACAAAGCTGTCAAATAAATTTCCCCAGAAAAATTACAATATCAGGGTTTTTAATTTGTTCATGTCAAGCAACTATGTTTACTCATTTATAGAATGAGAGGTATAACTGAAGGACGGATGTGAAGAGGTTAATATTCTGCTACCTTAATCTATAAAACGGTAGTGAAAAAGGAACAATGAGGGGATAAAAGGTAAGGGGTAGCCTGTTTAAAATCCTTAGTTCATATGTTCATAGATATCTTAAAAAATAAAGATGTAATTATGGTGCGGCTTTTTTAATGGTTTGGATAATTTTATCAGGATTTTTTGTTGCTTTTGCATCTCCATTTTGCGTAAGGATTTTGGGGCAAATAGGGGCCTATCTATTATCCATAGTCGCCTTTGGTATATGCTATTATTTTATTTCTTTTACGGCTGAGGTTTCGTCGGGTTCTGTTCTCTATTATTCGTATGAATGGTTTCCAAATATGTCAGTGCGTTTTGCATTTTTTCTTGATCCGCTATCACTGATATTTGCGATACTTATTTCGGGTATTGGTGGTTTTATTATTTTATATGCAGCAAGTTATTTAAAAAACCATCCCCATCTGGGTCGATTTTTAGGTTTTATACTTGCCTTTATGGCGTCAATGCTTGGCCTTGTTTTAGCAAATGACATTATTACCTTATTTGTGTTTTGGGAAGCAACGTCTATTACTTCTTTTTTACTAATCGGATTTGATAGCCACCGCGCAGAGGCAAGAAGAGCCGCAATACAGGCGTTAGTTGTTACAGGTGGAGGAGGGTTAGCTTTGCTTGCAGGACTTATTTTGTTGTCCTTATCAACAGGCAGTTTACTGTTGTCGGATATGCTGTTTTTCAATGGACGCAGTTTGGATAATGATCTTTATGTGCTGATATTACTTCTTATTTTAGGGGGAGCCTTTACAAAATCGGCACAAATACCGTTTCACTTTTGGCTGCCAAATGCAATGGAAGCGCCGACACCTGTCAGTGCCTATTTGCACTCAGCAACGATGGTGAAGGCAGGGGTGTATTTACTGATGCGTCTAAATCCAGTTTTAGGACAGCAGCCCTTATGGACAGAAATACTCTCTATTGTAGGAGCTTTAACCCTTGTTGTAGGGTCTATTTTAGCGATGGCATCGCGAGATTTAAAACGTATGTTGGCCTACACAACAATGGCTTCCTTAGGTTTGCTTGTTTTATTGATAGGTATGGGCTCACAAGAGGCCTTGTTGGCGGCAATGGTGTATCTTGTTGCGCACTCATTTTTTAAGGGCGCTTTCTTTATGCTCGCTGGAGGCGTCGACCATAGCACGGGAACGCGTGACATTTACGCGGTGTCTGGTTTATATAGAGTTATGCCGTTGACAGCCGTTACAGCTGCTTTGGCGGCTTTATCAATGTGTGGTTTGCCGCCTTTTTTAGGTTTCGTAGCTAAAGAAACTATGTATTCAATTTTTGGATCTGCATCTTTAGGTGGGTTTCACATTTTTATTATGCTGATGCTTGTTATAGGAAATGCTCTGATGCTTGTTATTGCCGCGAGTATTGCGATTATGCCATTTTATGGACGTTCCTATAAAACGCCCAAAATTCCACATGAAAGTGATTTTTTTATGTTATGTGGTCCAGTGATATTGGCGCTGCTAGGAATTGTATCTGTCGGCTATCTACACAATTTTGATACTTATTTTATAGTACCTGCACTGCAGGTAATAGCTCCTTTCACGATTAGTAAGAATTTGCATCTGTGGGGAGGGTTTAATTTGGCCTTGCTTTTAAGTATTGTTACTATTTTATTTGGCGTGTTTATATATCTCTACAAGGATAATCTGCATCGTTTTCTTGTTTCACTTTTCAAATTTTTACGCTGGGGACCCGACAAAGGGTTCGACCAGTTTGTAAATGCCATAACAAGATTATCCTTTATCTGGAGAAAATATATGCAAAGTGGGCATCATAGCCATTACTTAATGTTGACATTTGTTTTTTTTGCTTTCGCATTATGGGCTCCTATATATGATGATGCGTATGATGTGTTTAAGGAAATGCTAGCTGTAAAAGCTGAAATCACATTGCAGAATCTGCTTTTTATAGCCATTATTGTTATTTCAGTATTAAGTGTCATTATTGTTCTGATGGCCAAGACACGTCTGTTTGCAATCGTTTCCTTAGGGATACAGGGTTTCAGCGTCGCTGTAATTTTTATGATTGCAGGTGCTCCCGATTTGTCGTTTACCCAGTTTATGGTTGATACTTTAGCCATAGTTGTTTTGACCTTAGTAATGACACGACTAGCCATGCAAATGGTTGATTATCGTTCAATGCAAGAAAGATTATTAGGAATTATTGTTAGTCTCTTTTGTGGTGTCGGTATAATGGTACATTTGAATCAGATTCTTTCAAAACCTTTTAACGCATATATTTCCGATTATTTTAATGCCTATAGTTTTATAGAAGCACATGGCCGTAACATTGTAAATGTCATCATTGTTGATTTTAGGGCGATTGATACATTGGGTGAAATATCCGTTGTAATGGGAGCGGCGATTGCGTGCCTAGCACTTGTTAAGATGCGTAATAAAAAAACAAAATTGGCTTCACATACTTCATAGGTTTTATATGCAAACAATTATATTCCGAGCTGCTATACCATTAATAACAACGTTGATGATGATCTTTTCTGTATTTATATTGTTACGTGGTCATAATGCTCCTGGTGGCGGGTTTATAGGAGGTATTATTGCGGCATCTGCATTCGCTGTATATGGAATTGCACAATCTGAAGCTGCAATCCGTAAAGCGTTATATTTTAAACCGTTGACAATCAGCGCGTTTGGTTTGCTGTTAAGTGTGTTGTCAGGATTATTTTCAATTTTATATGACAAACCTTTTTTGACGGGTTTATGGCATAAGGTTGATATCTTTCATACAGTCGTTTTTTATATTTCAACTCCCTTATTTTTTGATATTGGTGTGTACTTAGTTGTTGTAGGCGGTTTGTCGGCAATAATTCTTGTGTTGGAAGAGGAAGAATAAAATATGGAAGTTTTGCTCTCTTTGTTAATAGCGGTAATTTTTGTTGGGGCTATCTATCTTATACTTGCGCGTAATCTTGTGCGTATTTTAAGTGGTATAGTTATGTTAAGTAATGCCGTTAATTTATTAATTTTTGTTTGTGGCCGTATTGCTGGTTATGCGCCTCCTATAATTAAAGAAGGACAAGAACGTTTATCAGCAGACATAGTGAGTGCCAATCCTTTGCCTCAGGCCTTAATATTAACAGCGATTGTTATTAGTTTTGCACTTTTTTGCTTTATCTTAACTTTGACTTTCAGATCCTATGAAGAAATGGGAACTGATGAGGCAGATAATATAAGAGAAGCAGAGCCCGAAGAAAATCACTATATTCCTTTTAAGTGGTAGGACGCGCATCATGAGACAAATAAGTTATGATATAATACAATGGTTTATTGTTGTGCCAGTAACGCTTCCTCTATTTTTTTCGGCACTGTGTTTAATGCTATCTAGTAAATATCGTATGAATACAATGCTATGTTATGTGGCACTTGTCATACAAATAATATTTTCGGCTGCGTTATTTCAGCATGTTCTTAGCCACGGTATAATTAGCATGACGATGGGTGAATGGCTACCACCATTTGGCATTACGTTTAATGTTGATCTCTTTAGTGCGTTATTAAGTTTCGTAACAAATTGTGTGGCACTCATAACCTTTTCTTATGCGAGTGAAGAAATAACAGCTAAAAAACGTGAATTTGGGTTTCAATCTCTTTTTTTACTGCTTGTAGCAGGTGCTAATGGTGGTTTTCTTACGGGGGATATTTTTAATCTGTATGTATGGTTTGAGCTTGTACTCATAGCTTCCTTTGGATTGTTAACTTATGGCGGTAATAAAAAGCAATTTGATGGGGGAATTAAATATAGTGTACTCAATTTGTTAGCCACTACATTTTTTTTAATAACTGTTATTTTTCTATACAGTGCTACGGGAACATTAAATATGGCGGATTTGTCTCGTCTTGCACAAGAAGGGTTTGATTTTGGCAGTATAGGTTACATATTAATATTTTCTATGGGTATGAAAGCTGCTTTATTTCCGTTGTTTTTTTGGCTTCCTGCATCCTACCATGTATCGTATAATGCGGTTTCAGCATTGTTCGGCGGTGTGTTAACAAAAATAGGTGCCTATACTTTGTACCGTATGTATACAAGTGTTTTGGTGCACGATGCAAATCAAAGACGTGTCTTGCTATTGTTGGGCATAGTGACGATTATATCATCAAGTGTTATGTTGCTTGCGGAGCGTCAATTAAAAAGACAACTTGGTTTTTTGGTGATTATTGGCATTGGAATGCTAATGCTTGCTTTGGGATTAGGCTCCGTTACAGCTCTTGCTGCAGGTGTTTTTTATTTTGTACACTCTATGCTAGTTGTAAGTGTTCTGTATTTGCTAATGGGTTTGTTTGCGAATGGAGAATTATTTATTGATAGAAATTGTGGTTATTATAAAAGGCAACCACTTTTATCCTCTCTTGTTTTAATATGTTTCTTTATTGTTGCGGGTCTTCCTCCATTTTCTGGGTTTTGGCCCAAAATAATGCTCATTCAAGAGAGTTTAAAAAGTGCTCATTTATTTGCTCTTGCCAGTATTATAATAACAAGCTTTTTAGTTCTTTTGGGATTAGCAAGAAGTTACGCCCTTGTTTTTTGGCAAGAGGGTGAGTCACAAATCGAAGAGGATAAAACATCGGTATTTTCTATCCGATTAATTTGTGTAATGGTACTTTTTTCAATATTGATTGTTATAGGAGTTCAGCCTGAATATTTAGGCGAGATTAGCTTTAACATTGCAAATGCACTTATGCAACCCACAGATTATGTTAAGAGCGTTTTTGATGACGTATATTAAGGCTTTGAATTGAAAGGGTTTTTATGGAACATATGCTAGTACTCAATATTATCCTCGCCTTTGTGTGGTTAGCAATTACCGCAGACGCGAGTATTGAGAATGTTTTATTTGGATTTATTTTAGGATGGATGGTATTGTTTCTTATTAGGCATAATTTCAGTGGTAAGAGATATGTACAGCGTATATGGATGGTTATTAAATTGATTTTGTTTTTTAAACGTGAATTATGTTTATCCGTTTTACGTGTATCCTATATTATATTGTTTCGTAAGGGTAAGCATAGATCGGCAATTTTTTCATATCCTTTACGTGTTAAGAGTGATTTTCAAATTACGCTACTTGCGAATATGATAACACTAACGCCAGGAACTTTAAGTGTAGATGTCACAAGCGATAAAAAATATTTATATATTCATGCCTTAGATGCATCAAGTAAAGAGAGCATGTGCAAGGACATACATGATGGGTTTGAAAGAATGATATTGGAGGCCTTCCAATGACAGTTTTGGATATGATTATGAATAATATTTTAGACATAAGTATCATAATATCGTCAGTGATACTTATCATTAGTTTTTTTATTACGATTTTTTATTTTACTCGTATGTCTGATTTATATAGCAAAATATTAGCACTAGATGTTTTGGCGATTATAGGTTTAGGGTTTATTTGTTTATACGCCATTATAACGGGATCATACTTCTATGTTGATGTGGCAATAGCTTTAAGTCTTATTGCCTTTCTGGCAACTGTGGCTTTTGCCAGATACACATTGAAACAAAAGGATAAGAAAACAGAATAATAATCAGCCAAAGGACGAATGCGAGATGATAACAGAACTGATTACAAGTGTTTTTATAATCATGGGTTCAATCCTATGCCTTATAACGACTATAGGATTGCTTAGACTTCCTGATTTACTAACACGCATGCACTCAGCAAGCATTGCAAGCACCGTTGGCGTTGGTTTTCTATTATTAGCTGTAGGCATAATATCAAACGATCCTTCAATCATCGCTCGCGTTATTATGGCCATAATATTTCTTTTTATTACCGTTCCCATTTCTACCCATCTTTTAGCAAGGGCAGCATGCTTAAATAATGTATTTATTTGGGAAGGGACACATTCAAATGAGTATAGAAATGGTCAGAAAACTCAAAACACACATACCAAAAAATAACATTTTACCAAAATTATTTTGATGACGCTGTACTCTTCTTAACTTTAACTCCATATTAACTACCTGCATTTATAATATTCAATATTAAAACAATTTCAAAAAACATACTACTATTAATAAACACATTTTTCAAGAGATATTGTAATATTTTCTTGTACTTCTTCTTCTAATTGTTTTTCCGTCGCCTTCGTTTTTTCTTCTTCTATATAGGTCATAGCATTTTCGGTTTTTTTCACATGCTGATAAAAGGAAGATAATTGCTCATGCAAACAACTTCTTTTTTCACTTAATTCTTCTATTGAAAGGGTTAATTTTTGTAGTCGTTCCCGTATGTTTACAATATACGGTGGAACTGTAAATTGTGTATATTCATCAACTTTGTGCTTGCCTATTTCTTTTTTAAGCGTGTTTTCAAGTTGGTTTTGGTTATCACGTAAAGTTTTAATCATATTATCAAAAGACGATAAAGTTACTTTTTTTTCATTCAACTTAAAATTAAGAAGTTTAACGAGCTTATCTTTTTTTGTTTTTTTCATAACTATAAAAATGTCTATGGTTAAAGTATATAATTTGTATATTATGTCTAATAAGAAAATTTACTTATGCAGATTTGTGTATAATATTTTGCAAGATTTGTGCCAATTCCTGCCTAGAATTTTCAAGTTCCGATATATCATACATATTTTGGCAAATAAATTTTTTTAATTGATGATAAAATTCTATAGATTCATCTGTTTCTTTATTTGTTCCACTTGTGTATGCACCCATACGAATCATATCATGCATGTCTTCGTAAATAGATAAATAATGCCGTGATGTATTGATGATATATTTCTGCTCATCATCTTCTTGTATAGGAATTCGTGAAATAGATTGTCTAATATCAATAGCGGGATATATGCCCGATTGTGCCATATCGCGACTTAATGCTAAATGGCCATCTAGAACAGCCTTAATAATTTCTGCCAAAGGGTCGGAAGTTTTATCATCCTCAAGTAGGAGGCTAAAAATACCTGTTATACTACCACCTGTGTTAGCTTTTCCAGCGCGCTCTAGCATTTTAGGTAAAGTAGAAAAAATACTTGGACAATACCCTCTTGCAGAAGGTGGCTCACCCGATGTAATGGCTATATCCCTTAGGGCGTGTGCATAGCGCGTGAGACTATCAACAATTAAAAGAACGCTTCTGCCTTTATCTCTATGATACTCTGCCAAAGTCATTGCAGTAGCAACAGCTTCGCTACGCATCAAAGCCGATGTATCTGAACTCGCCATCACGATTGTTGTACGCTGCTTTTTATTATCTTTTAAAGCGATATCGATAAAATCATTAAGCTCACGCCCTCTCTCACCTACCAAAGCAACAATAACGATATCACATTTTATACTGAAAGTTAGCATACGTAAAAGAGAAGATTTCCCCGTTCCTGCTTGAGCAAAAACTCCTATTCTTTGCCCTTCACTTATGGGTATAAAAACATCAATAGTTTTAATACCTGTAATTATTTGCGTATCTATTTTTTCACGTAGGATTGCTTTAGGCGCAGGCGCTTTCAAAGAGTAAGGTACAGATCCCTTACTAAGCATTTGTGAATTATCAATTGGCTTACCCAAAGGGTCAATGACACGCCCTAACCATGAATCATCGGGATAAAGAGTAGCTTCATCCTGAAGGATATAAACGATGTTATCTTGCGATATGCCATTGAGATCATCAAAAGCCATTGCAATGGCTTTAGAAGTTTCTAAACGAATAATCTCACACAGACATTCTTTTTTTTGATCATTTACTATTATAATGCGCGTTCCTAATCGCATATAAGGGCCGCACAGATATACTGTTACGAAATGCGCCGATACTTCTATCACACGGCTTGTGATAATTTCGTCGGGTAATAAGGATATATCGTTAATGAGATTCTGTATAACCATCAAGGTTTTTGCAATAACTTATCAAAGATTTGTTTAGGTTGATTTTTTTTAATTGAATCACTTATATTTTTAAGTTTTTTATATGCTTGGCTTGGATTTTGTATAATCTTTTCAAGATCCAGTAATTTATCTGTAACAAATATTATATGCGGATCGCTGATAGATTGACTACTATTAAAGGGTATATTTAATCCAGTTCCATTAGATTTAGGCCATAAAGTTACATTGTTTTTGAGGGAATGTTGTTTATTATTAAGATTTATATCCCCCGAACTGTTAACATTAAAATAAGGCCCCTCAATGTTAACTTCTTTGATATCTAGGATCATATTGTCCAAAACAATATGTCCATCGGCACGCATAATATCAACCCCTTTGCCAGGGGGTTCGGTGGTTTGTAAAACCTTACTTACCTTACGCAATAAGGCCATAAACTTTTCTGTATAATATGATTTAAGAACGCCTCTCTCCATTACATATGTTACATCGGCCCATAAACTGTTCTTTATCGTTTTGATATCAAAGCCTTTGAAATGTAAGTCTAGTTTTATATCTGCGTTTCCTGTAAGAAAATCTGTATTAAAAAAATTTTTAATAAGTGGCCCAACTTGCACATGATCAAATGTAAATTTTCCATTACTATGCACTAAATTATGTTTTTTTTGCCCTTTGATAAACCCCTTAAACTGTCCCCCATTATAGGTGCTTTCACCTATAGCTACATGATATTCATCACTTACAATCTGTATGGTTGATATAAGGTTAGTCAATTGTGTATCATAAGGTAAAAAAAGGTTGCCAATAGATAAACGCAGATCAAGCTCTAGAGCTTCAAACAAAGAATTATTCGGATTCTTTTGTGTATTACTACTAGCATCGTCTTTAATAGTATTAACTTGTGAATGATTTTCCTTATCAAAATAAAGATAATTAAGGTCAAGATGATTAAGATTAAGTGTGCCAAAAAGAGATGGTTTTCTAGGAGTGAGAAGAAGTTTTAACTTGCCTTCAACGGTACTTTCATCAAGTTCCATATTAATGTCATTGAATAATAGTGCTTCCTCAGAGTGAGTAAAATGTGTAAGGAGAGAGAATTTCTTCGCGAATGTTTTTTTCGTTTCTGCACCTAACCAATGCATAAAACTATTTATGTTATCGGATTGTACATTTAATTTTCCATCAATGTTAGTGCCTTCCTTAAAAATAAGATCTCCATTAAATTGAAAATCAACAATTTCATTTTGTATGGCTAATTCCATTTGAGTTTGGCTGCCAGACTCTTCTTGGTATCGTAAATATGTTTGCAGTCCTATGCGGCTGCCTCTAAAAAGAATATTGCCCTGAAGAATGATGGCATTAATTTCATCAGAAGAGAGTGAAACATTAATATCACTGAGATTATTGTTGATAAGGCTGGGGTTATCATCAATAATAATTTTCCCACCTAATATTGCCATTTTGTTATTTTTAATGATGTCAATTGCAGTAAAAATAATATTTTGCACATTGTTTTGAGGGGAATTAGGTCTATTCCTTTTTGAGATGGTAGGTTCTTGTTCTGGAATCTTTGAACCGTGTGATATTTCTGCATGATGAAAATTATTAAAAACGGGCTGATGTAAAATTATTTCACCGACCGATAGCTTCAGAGCTAAAAGATCTTTTAGTTCTGGATAAACATCAAACGCATCAATTTTAAGAAGAGGTTTTGCGGCAATTTTGCCATATAATCCCTTACTAAAAATACGAATATTTTTTATTTGAATGTGCGGGTATGGAAAAATTTTTGTATGTATTTCATCAAAAATAATTTTTGCGTTAAGATAGCCAGCAAATTTTTTAGCAACAAGTTGTTTTGTGCTATCAGAGGAAACAACAATATAGATAGCGGTATAAAACAACACTATAGGTGTAAAGAGAAGTATAAAAATAATTTTTGTAAACGTAAATTTTTTTTTGGGATACGCCATAATTTTCAATATTCTAAATAAATTTTTTTAATTCAAATATCAATGTGAGATAAAACATATAATAAAAGTCTAGCAAATTATCCGTATAGAATAAAGTTTTTTATTGCAAAAGTAAATTAATACATTAAATTTTAGCAATCGTATAAAGGGGTAAGAGAGGTAAGAATGTTACTGTGGAAACCATCTGCGGCTCAAATGAATAAGTCACACTTAACGCATTTCATGCGGTGGATCTCTCATAAGTTACAAAGACACAATGTAACCTATGATGATCTTTACGATTTTTCTATTTGCGAACCCGAATTATTTTGGTCCTATATCTGGGATTATTTCAATATTGTAGGTTATAAAGGTCCTGCCCCATACATGGATTATTCCGATGTGATGTATAAGACGCTCTTTTTTCCTAAGGCTAAGTTAAATTATGCTGAAAATATATTAACAACAAAAAGGGCAGACGCAATTGCGATAATTGAGAAGAACGAAAAAAATGAGAGAGTAACACTAACATTTGGCGAGTTACGTGAGCATGTTGAATCTATAGCGTGTTTCTTTGATAGACAAGGCATTACAAAAAGAGCACGTATATGCGCGGTTTTGCCAAACATTTCCGAAGCGGTGACAAGTTTTTTGGCCTGTGCTGCGCAAGGCAATATATTTTCCTCATCTTCTCCTGATTTTGGATTTCAAGCCTTAAAAAATCGTTTTAGTCAAATAAAACCTGAAATTCTCATTTGTTGTGAGGCCTACAGTTATAACGGCAAATTGTTTGATATAAGACAACGCATGGTAGATTTGTTACAAGCTTTACCAACAGTAAAAAAAGTGATTGTTGTTACAAGTTTAGATCAATCGATGGCTCATGATCTCCATCAACAAATGGCCGCAATAAAACCCTCGCATCTATATCAGGACATCGTTTCAGATTATCATAAAGAGCCTTATGTCTACAAAAAACATCCATTTAATACGCCTTTATATATTTTATTTTCCAGCGGCACAACAGGTGTACCCAAATGTATAGTACATGGTCAAGGCGGTATAATGCTCAAGCATTTGGTTGAGCATGCATTGCATACAAATCTAGATGAAACAGATTGTCTGTTTTATTTTACAACAACAGGATGGATGATGTGGAATTGGCTTGTTGGTGCGCTTGTTAATGCTACGCAAATAGTACTTTACGATGGCTCTCCTACCCATAATGGGCCTAATACATTATTTGATATAATTGATGCAGAAAATGTCAGTGTATTTGGAACTTCTGCAAAATACATTGATTATTTACGCAAGAGCCAAGCAAAGCCTATTAACACGCATGAATTATACAATCTCAAAACGATACTCAGTACGGGATCCGTTTTAAGTAATCAAGGATTTAGATATGTGTATGAAAACATAAAAAAAGACGTATTGCTATCTTCCATATCGGGGGGGACTGATATTTGTGGGTGTTTTGTAGCAGGAAATCCTTTGCGTCCTGTTTACAGTGGTGAGATTCAGGGGGCTGTATTGGGAATGTCAACGAAAGTTTTTGATCCACAAGGGCAGGTTATTGAAAATAAAAAGGGGGAACTTATTTGTGATAAAGCTTTTCCGACAATGCCTTTATATTTTTGGGGAGATAAAGACGATACACATTATCATAAGGCGTATTTCTCTTATTTTGAAAATGTGTGGTGTCAGGGTGACTATGCCTTGCAAACGCAGCAAGGTGGGTTTATTATATATGGACGTTCCGATGCAACACTTAATCCTGGTGGCGTACGTATTGGTACTGCAGAAATTTATGCGGTTGTCGAAAATTTGACTTATGTTAAAGAGGCCGTTGCAGTAGGGCAAGAATGGCAAGATGACACGAGAGTTGTTCTTTTTGTTGTTATGCAAGAAGGCTATCAATTAGACATTTATTACCAAAATCAAATCAAGCAACATATTAAAGAATTGGCATCCCCGCGTCACGTGCCTTCTCTTATTATTTGTGTTGATGACATTCCCCGCACACGTTCTGGTAAGATTTCGGAAACGGTTGTAAGAGATGCAATTCATAATCGTACCATAAATAATTTGGACGCAATCGCTAATCCAGAAATTGTTAAACAATTTCAAAATATGGATGCACTTAAAAATTAAGACTATGCCTTAAAACAATTATATATCTGTTCGCACAATGCTACGTAGTAAAAGAACGGGGAAAAAACTTAAGCAAATTAACAGTAAACCTGCAGGTGCAGAGGCTTCTAAATTACCATTAGAGGCATAATTGTAAATATGTGCTGCCAAAGTTTCATAATTAAAAGGCCTCAGTAGTAACGTTGCTGGCAACTCCTTGATAACATCAAGAAATATCATAACACATGCAAAAAAAATAAATTTTCTCATTAAAGGAAGTTCAATACGCCATAAAATTTTTGCATCTGAAAGTCCGAGTAAACGAGCCGCTTGTGCAAAATTTGGATTTATAGATCTAAATCCTGAGCGGACGTAACGTGATCCTACAGGTAATAATCGAATACTATATACATATAGTAATCCAACAATACCCCCTGTAAAGACAATATGATTAAATAAAGAATTTGCATAAGCTAACAAGGATAAAGTTCCTAAACCTAGCATAACACTTGGAAGGGCATATCCGATTTCTGTAAATGAAAAAAGAAGCCGCATATTATTATTACGCATACGATTTCGCCAGATAACTAAGAAGAGACTTGCAGTAATGACGATTAAAACCGTATACACCCCTAATGTCACGCTATGCTTAAGGCTAACAAGAAAACTCGTATCAAAATAATAATCATTGTCTAAATCAATGAGATTAATAAGGACTAAGACAGGGATAATAAAACCCAGAAAAATAGGTAGGATTACAAGAAATACAACACCACAATGCATAAACCCCTTGAGACGAATTCGTTTCAGTTTATTCTCTCTGCGCTCATTGGGAGCTGTTTTTAAGCTAGGATGGATAAAAAATTTATCAATGCTTAATAAAGCAAGGCAAATAAGAATAAGCACTATGGCTAAAAGCATGGCTTCTCCGAACGCATTTGCTCCTAACCAAGCAACAAATATACCCGCACTTAAACCTGGTATGCCTAAATATTCTGTAAGTCCAACATCATTTAAAGCTTCTAATACGGCCAAAATACCACCAGAAAATAGTGATGGTAAAGCTCTGGGAAAATACAGACTCCAAAAAATACTCCAATGACTTTTTCCTAATAATAGAGCCGCTTCACCTAATGTTTGACTTTGGCGCGAAAAAGAGGCGAAGGCAAAAAGATAGACATAGGGATAGAGACATAAAGACAAAATCAATATGCCCATAGACATGCTATGCACATTAACACTCCAGTACGCGTTTATAAAAGACAGGCCAATATGCTGAAAAAAATTATGGAGAATCCCAAAATCTCCTAGAAATTCATCAGTTGTATAAGCTGCTAAATAAACAGGAACAGACAAGGGAAGAAAAATGGCATATTGCAATACCCTATGACCCCAAAAATGATAGCGTGCAAAAATCCAACCCAAGGATGTGCCCACAAACATCGTACCTATCAAGACACCTAATCCAAGAAGAAAGCTATTGGATACATAATAAAATAAGACATGAGAAATAAGGTGATTCAGATAGTTGAAATTCTCAATTTTTGCAGCAGAAAAGAATAACATTACAACAGGTAAAATTATAATGATAGCAAAAGCAAAAAGGCCCGATTTTTTTAAAAAATTAAGGATATAAAAAAAGACATTCACTGATTTTGTATGACCCAAATCACAAAGCGTACGAGCTGCGCGGCCTTCCATTAAGAGTTATAAATATAGATGTATGGTATTGATTTTGTAAGCATAGATACATTAAGTAATTAATGGTTAAATCTCGTCTCGTCAACTAATTTACTTGCCTGACGTATAGTTTTGGCGATATCATTGAGTGAGATATCATCGGGCTGTATATTTCCCCAACTCAGAACTGTATCGGATGCTAACACATCTTTTCTAACTGGATATTCGTGATTTCTTTTGGCATATATTCTTTGTGCCTCTTTACTGACAAGGTAGCGTATAAATTGTATTGCTGCTTTTCTATGAGGTGCATAGCGTGCAAGCATTACTCCTGATATGTTGACATGAGTTCCCCCATTTTTAAATCGGGCAAAAATAAGACGTACATTTTGAGCCCATTTTTGTTGTTCGGGATTTTTTATATTATTCTGCATAAGGCCCATATAATAGGTATTACCAATTGCCACATCGCATTTTTTTGCATAGATAGATTTTATTTGTGCTCTATCATTACCACTGGGTTTATGAGCCAAATTGGTTTTGATATCCTGTAGCCATTGTTTTGTTTGCTCTACGCCATTATGTATAATAGAGGAGGCAAACAAACCGAGATTATAAACATGTTGCCCATTACGTACGCATATACGTCCTTTCCATTGCGGTTGTGCAAGATCTTCATAGTATAAGACATCTTTTTTTACACGGTCTTTTGCGGCATATATAATGCGTGCTCTTTGCGTTAGTGCAAACCATTTTGCATTAGGATCTCGTAAATGTGGCGGAATATGTGTATAGAGTTCGGGCAGTTCGGCTTGTGAAATAGCCTGTCCGCTATCACGGGCAGCTTTGGCTAGCAAACCGATATCGGTACTGAGCAGAATATCAACGGGTGATTTTTTTCCTTCAATAGCCATACGCTCTGCCAAACCTTTTTTTGAAAATACAAGATTTGTTTTAATGCCTGTCTTGCGTGTAAAATCATCACGTAATTCTTTAATAAGATGGGGTTGACGATAACTATATATATTAACGACTGCTTCTTCAGCTTTGACGTGTATGGGTATGTACTGCCAAAAACCTAGACAAATTATAGCAATTAGAGAATATAATTGTAATTTGATACAAAAAAAATCACGTAATTTCATTATGTTATCTTTCATTATTTCCTTCTCATTCCCAATGGCAAAGGAGTATATTAACATAGTATTTTTGTCAAGATTATTTTGTTTTATAAAAATGGCCTTATAAGGCTACACATTTACAGAAGTTAAGCGAGTTGTTACTATGCGAAGATTAGATAAATATAACCCATAACGCCACAGTAATATCTAAATATACAATCAATATGAGAGTTATATAAATGCAAAAATAGGTTTGGCAGTTTCTTTTTTTGCTGTATCAAGCCCTCTTGTGTAATCCGCATGAACCATCTCTGACACAAGATTTTCAAAGGAAGTTGTAGGTTGCCACCCTAATTTAAGACGGGCTTTTTCTGGATTACCAAGTAATGTCTCCACTTCGGTAGGACGATAAAAATATGGGTCAACGACAACAATTTCTTTGCCTATAGTCAAATGTGATAAATCACCACTGGCAAGTCCATCACACAAAGCTTCTATTACACCGACTTCATGTTGATTTTTACCTTCCCACTTAATTTTTATACCTAATATTTCAGCACTTCTACTTACAAAATCACGCACAGAATGTTGTGTGCCTGTAGCAATTACGTAATCCTCAGGCGTATCTTGTTGTAGCATAAGCCATTGCATCTGTACATAATCTTTAGCATGTCCCCAATCTCGCAATGCATTAAGATTACCAAGACGAATATGATGTCTTTTACCATGAATAATTTCTGCAAGTTGGCTTGTGATTTTTCGTGTGACAAATTCCTTACCTCTAATAGGGCTTTCATGGTTAAAAAGAATACCATTTACAGCAAAGAAATTATAGGCTTCCCGATAGTTGACAATCATCCAATAAGCCATCATTTTTGAAACAGCATAGGGAGAACGCGGATAAAAGGGTGTTTTTTCTGTTTGGGGTATTTCCTGTACTAACCCATATAATTCCGAAGTTGAGGCTTGGTACAAACGCGTATGCTTTTGCATATCAAGTATCCTGATAGCTTCCAATACGCTCAATGCTCCTAAGCCATCTGAATTAGCAGTGTAAATCGGATTATCAAAAGAAACGGCAACATGACTTTGTGCAGCTAGGTTATAAATTTCATCGGGCTGTGCTTTCTTTAGCATATGCACGAGGCTTGGGATATCTGTGAGATCTCCATAATGCAGATAAACAGGCAAATCCTTATGGGCATAATCGGCAAAAACATATTCCATTCGTGAGAGGTTAATCTGTGAGGCCCGCCTTACTAGGCCATGTACTATATACCCCTTATCAACAAGAAAGCGCGCAAGATATGCACCATCTTGGCCTGTTATACCTGTCACAACGGCTGTTTTTGTTTGTGCCATAAAAATGTCCTAATTTAAAAAAATAAATCTTTAACCGCTAATAGCATGATGTATAAAGACAAGCTAGCCAGCTGTCAATACACTTTATACTTCGTATGCGTATAGGCAAAATATTTTTGAGATACACCTATATTATATGTTTTAGCAATTATAGGGGGTTCATTTGCGGAGTAAAGCGATATTTCAAATATCCAAAATTCACACCTAATCGTAAGCCCAAGCCGAGCTTTGCTGTAACAAGACGTACATTTCTCCAGCTTTGTATCATAACAGTAAACCCGCCAATATAGTAAACAGAACCAGATACGCCTGTAAAATTATTAACCAGATCTCTTTCGTCAACTGCTTTGTAGACAAGAACCATTGTCTTGTTTACGTTGCCCCCTGTATCAAGGCCAAAGGTAGGACCTTGCCAATACACACGACCTGAATTACCATTTTTGAAACGGTATATACCCTCTCCGTATGTCAAGCCGAGCATTAAGGCACCCGAACCTTCTTCTCCAATGATATAGGCAACGGGACGCCCTTCGGTGCGAAAAATTTCTTCTAAAACACTAGCAAATTCTGTTACGCCTTTACCGAATACATCATGTGCAGCATAGAGTAATTCTCTTCGTGCAAAAGTATTACTTACTTCTTTTTGATGCTCTTCCCTAATTAAATCATCAAGGGTTTTATTTTTCTCATCATAATTATTGTTTGAGGCTTGTTTTTTTTGAGTTTCAAAAACAGGGTCGGCATAATTGTCTCTGTTATTTGCCAAAGAAACATCGGTTATACTCAAAAAAACTATATATACAAAACATATGCATTTAATCCAAAAGGGAACATATGTATGATTACTTTTACGCATAATATCTACATTAACTCATTTTACTCTTACGCAGGGCAATATTATACAGCCTAATATTGCAAGTGTTCACCCTCCATTCCTTACACAATGTATGTAAATTTCTGAAAATAAGGTTAATAAATAGCAAAGAATATAATAAAAAACTATCTAAAGTGATAAAGCATCGCAACAAAAGACAATCTTTAAAAAGCAAAATTAAGAGCTTTTTCTTTACGGCGCTGTACAGAAGAACCAATATTCATAGCTTCTCGATATTTTGTGACCGTACGTCTAGCAAGGGTCACACTGTTTTCCTGTTTTAAAATGGCAACAATTTTGTCATCAGACAAGGTTTTGTGTGCATTTTCATTATTAACAATATGTCGGATAAGATGTTTAATTTTTGTTGCCGAGTGGCCATCTATATTATTGTCATTATTCAAGCCAGTTGAGAAAAAGAAACGGAGTTCAAAAATACCTTTTGGGGTCGATACATATTTATTATTCGTTACTCTACTGACGGTTGATTCGTGCATGTTAACAGAGGTTGCAACATCTTTAAGTTTCATAGGTTTTATATGTTCTATTCCATGAATTAGAAAGCTATCTTGTCGGAGAATAATCTCTTTTGTAACTTTCAAAATGGTTTGGGCTCTTTGTTCCATGCTTCGGATTAACCAATGTGCTTCTTGAAAATTATCTTCGATAAATTTCTTATCTTTTTTTGTAGCCTTAGTATTCACATATGTATAATAGGTCTTGTTTACAAGCACTTTCGGGAGTGTTTCATTATTCAAATACACCTTCCAGCCAAATTCGCTATCTTCCTTTACAAAAACATCTGGCACAATATTAATGGGGTAAGATTTTTCAAAGATGCTTCCTGGCTTTGGGTTGAGCGTACGTATTTTTTTTATGTAGGCAGGTAATTCTTCTTTTTGAATACCACATTTATGACATAGGGCTGCGAGGTCATGTGATGCCAGCATATTCAAATTTTCAATTAGAAAATGCATTGTTTGTGTGTATTGATTCTTTTCAAGCAGTTGCAATTTAAGACATTCTGCTAAATTGCGTGCCATAACGCCTGTCGGTTCACACTCTTGCATGAGCAAAAGAATTTCTTCAACATCGTATACATTGGTATTAAATTTTTGGGCAATTTTTTCAATATCACCAGTCATATAGCCATTGTCATCGGTATGATCAATGAGTGAAATACCAATCAGCCGCTTGATTGGATCTGGAGTAAAAATGAAAAGCTGCTCCATAAGTGATTGGCGCAAAGTCTGAGTTTCCGTGAGTTGACTTTGCCAATCCCCATCTTCAAAGGATGTGTTTGTGTTACTGGATGAAGACGATCCAGAAAAAGATCCCTCATCTGTTGAATAATTATTTTGTTTATCAATTTCCGATGCATCAGCGTATATATTTTCTGTACCCGTATCCAATTCATTTAAAACACTTGCACTATCGGAATTTGTAGCTGAGATGAGTATATCGCTGGGTGGCTGCTCATCAGAAGTAAATGAGCTTGAAGCCTCTTCTTCGGATGTTTCGTTCGTTTCCAAGAACGGATTCGTTTCCACCAGTGAGTTTACATATTCTGATAATTCAACATTGGCATATTGCAATAATTTGATCGCCTGCATAAGCTTTGGCGTCATGGTAAGATTTTGTGTTTGGCGTAAATTAAGCTGCTGTTTTAAAGACATAAATAAAATAATTGCATATATTGTTCTTATTATACGGGTTTTTTAGGCTCATATCAACACAAGCTGCCCTACATTAAGAATCATAATACACAAAAAAGATGTAAAAAACCTTATCAAGCGTGTTTTTTATAATAATGCTATAAGTTAAAATCTTCGCCTAAATAGACTTTACGTACATTGTCATTATTGAGAATATCTTCTGGCTGCCCTTGTGCCAAGACTTCACCTGCTGAAATCACATAGACCCTGTCTACAAGTTTCAATGTTTCCCTAACACTGTGATCTGTGATGAGAACCCCAACATTTTGTGCTTTAAGCGAATTAATTAATTCTATAATTTCATGCACAGATACAGGATCAACACCTGCAAAGGGTTCGTCAAGGAGCATAAAGCTTGGATTATTTGCAAGTGCACGGGCAATTTCCAAACGCCTCTTTTCGCCTCCCGACAAAGCTGTTGACTGAATGTTGTGCAGATGATCAATAGAAAGACTTTCTAATAACTCACGTGTCCGTTCTTTACGAAAACGGTTTTTTACGCCACACATTTCTAGAGCAACTCGTACATTTTCTTCAACTGTTAATCCTCTAAATATAGAGGTTTCTTGCGCGAGATAGCTGATACCCATACGTGCACGTATATGAATGGGCATATTCGTAATAGCGTATTCGTTGAGGTATATGCGTCCCGAGTCGCAAGGAGTAAGTCCACAAATTATGTAAAAAACAGTCGTTTTACCAGCTCCATTGGGCCCAAGTAAGCCAACAACTTCACCCCGACTTACTTTAAGACTAACATCAACGACAGCCTGCTTGCGACCATAGGATTTCGCTACGGATTTTACAAAAAGGCAATCTTGGGAAGAAAGAGGATCTAAACGCATATTTGTAATGTCATTACACATAAAATGAGTCAAAACACTTGAATTCACTCATATCTTTAGTATATTGTTACTTCTGAATAAACAAGTATGCCCTTTCTTAGGGGAATTATCAAGAGATTTATAGGCTTTTAATTTAAATTTTTTTATAATGCTTATTATCTAAAAAAACATGCCGAAAAAACCATATCAAAAAAACCATGTCAATAACTGTAAAGTTTTAAAAATGAGATTTTATGAAAAAGCCTGCTGAGCGGAATTTTTATGAAAAATTGGTCAATTTCTGTTCGCAGAAATCTATGCGCTTAACTGGAAAGCGTAAAATTATTGCTGAAACGATTGCGAACACAGATAAGCACCTTGATGTGATAGAAATTTTTGAGCGAGCCCGAAAAAAAGATACACGTATTTCTCTTGCGACAATTTATAGAAATTTAAAGTTATTTGAGGAAGCAAAATTACTAGAAAAACATAATTTTTCTGGTAACAGGAGTACTTTTGAGCATGCCGAAAAGGAAAGCCATTTTCACCTGATTGATATTGATACAGGGAAAGTTATAGAATTTTATGATGAGAGAATAGAGAAAATTAAAAGAGAAATAGTTGATAAAAAGGGATATATATTAATCAACTCAAAAATTGAATTATTAGGAAAAAGAAAAAAATAAAATAATTGGCATATCAATTGTGCCTGTTTTCCATAACTTTTTATCATATTTTGTAAAAAGTAAATTTAGAAAAAAATATAAAAAATGAAACAAGGTATATGATGAAAAATACATACTCTGATAAAAGCAATAGCAATACCCCAGAGCAACCAAATCGTTATTTTGGTCGTATTAATAGTTTGGGATTATTGGCGTTATATAAAAAGGAAGTATTTCGTTTTTTAAAAGTGTATATGCAAACAATAATTGGACCTGTAGTAACAACGTTGCTTTTTTTGGGTATTTTTATACTTTCTGTTGGAGCTTTTAGACCACAAATTAATGGTATGCCTTTTATTTTATTTTTGTGTTCGGGGTTAATTATGATGAATATATTACAAAACGCTTTTTTGAATGTATCATCTTCTCTTATTGGTTCAAAAATGATGGGTAATATTTATGAAATTATTACAGCACCTCTCACATCTTTTGAGTTTTTTATTGGATATATATTTGCCTCGGTTACACGCGGGCTCTTAGTTGGATTTGTAACGGCGATGTCATTCATTGTTTTTGTGTCATTACCTATCCATTCTTTTGTTATCTTATTTGTTTATGCATTTCTGGGTGCGTACTTAATGGCATTATTAGGGTTATTAGCTGGATTATATTGTACAAAATTTGATCATATGCAGGCAATTACAAATTTTCTTGTTACACCCTTGACGTTTTTATCAGGTACGTTTTATGGCTTATCTCAACTCCCTGATTCACTTTATTTTATCGCGTTGTATAACCCTTTTTTCTATGCTATAGACGGATTTAGATACGGAATTACAGGAAAAGTTGAAGGTGATATTGTGTTTGGATTATTCTTTTTGGTAAGCTTAAATATTATCTTCTCATGTGTATGTTACTTCCTTTTGAAAAAAGGGTATGGCCTCAAGGAATAGATAATATAAGGTTCTATTTAGTGTGAAGATGCACATTACAGAGGATTAATAATCATTCACTACTATTCTCTTGGACATGTCAGTTAGAGATTAAAGAGCAGCTAGAGATTATGGCATGCGTAAATTCAAGACGTATACATAATAGAAGCTAGCGATGATTATTGAGACATATAAATCTGTCTTTAACTAATTATTGTAGGGATTACTAGCCGATAAAATAGCTATAAAAATTTTCAACTGCGCGGAAGCTATCCTTCTTTACCACTAATTTTCTGACCAATTCCCAAATTAAAGTTAAGAGAAAGTCCTATGCTATACTGATTCTTTGATCCATATAATTGGACAATGGGGCTGTCTGTAACTTTTGACAGTAAGTGAGTAAATTCTCCATTTAATCTTATGAACATGCCATCATCAATAAAATAGCGGACATCTGCTCCTGCACCTGCAGCATAGAAACCAGCTTTATCAACTTGAAAAGTGTTTGTATATCCAGCTGCTGACGACGCTGCCTGAGCAGCCGTTATGCCGAATTGGCTATTGAGAAAGTTAGTATCAGCAAAACGAGCAAAGACATTAGGTTGGAACACAATTTTTCTGTCTTGCGTCATAATTTTCATTTTTGCTTTAAATTCAGCGTCTATACCTGCACGTGTGCCAGTTACATCCCTGTAACCAATAGCAAGTAATTCGACTTTGTCAATATAACCACGCACACCACCACCAGCAATGACGGATGCCTTTATTTCACCAAGTCCAGAAATAGGGCGATACCCAGCATTAGAATAACTGGCTTTGCGTCCTAAATCAGCACCAGCGGCAACAACGGGGCTAATGTTTCCTTTAAGTGGAGCGTAATATGCGGCTAATCGTGTGTTGAATGTGGATATACCAAAAGACGCACGTCTTTTAGAGCGCGAGCTATCAATGGTCAAAGTCGGAATGTAACTAGCTCTTAGATCCCTTGATCCTAAAAAGTAAGGTTTAAACGATATAGGGCTACTATAATATATATTGTAATAAAAAGGAAGGTCGTAGTTTTTAGGCTGCAGATTTTTATAATTCTCATAACTATCATAATTCTCATAACTATTATAAGAATACGATTTTGCCACATCAGCTGCCTGAAGATTAGGGGTAATTAAAATAGCACCCATAGCTACAGAAAAAGTGAGATATATAAATTTTTTTGATAAAAGAGTAAACATATTTTTTTCCATTTTATGTGTAAATTACGGCCATAAATTTTATAATTTATATAAATTGGTATATAATATAATTATAATTATAATTTTTATTTAATATTGTCAACTAACAATCTAGATAATATAGTCAACCCTATTTCCTTTTACAGTTACGTTAGTCATTTTTTGAATGTTTCTATATGTTTTGTCTGTCGTATAACGGTATTCCTTTTTTGCGAATAATCTACGTTCTCTCCCTTTAGGGGCAGCTAGCAGCTGAGCCACTAAAGGAGTATAGGTACGTATTGTGCAGTGACTTACACTTTCTTGAGAAGAATTATATCTTTTCTTCGTTATTGTTGGAAGTGTATTTATGTTATATGTGACTGTGTCTTGCATAATATGAAACTTTCTGTTGTTTTCATAAAAGCAAAGACTGTGCCAAAGTAGTTTTTATCGCTAAAATAAAGGGATGCAGGGCTGTATATGCAAATCATAAATCCTTTATAAGGGTGATTGTGTAGTAGAATGTGTCAGCGTATAACAACGCTAGACACCCTGCTTGCAAAGGTTTTCCTAAGGCTTATTACTTTTAGGACAGAAAAGATCAGGTCGTCTCTTTTGTGTGATGTCTTGTGCCTGTTTTTGTCTCCATTGTTTAATGGATTTATGATTGCCAGATAAGAGAATGGATGGAATGGGTGTATCTTCCCAAATTCTTGGTTTAGTGTAATGTGGATATTCTAATTGATTATTCCAAAAGCTTTCTTCTTTCAAAGACATGTGATTACCAATACTATGTGGCAAAAGACGAATAATCGCTTCAATAATTACCATTGCGGCAATCTCGCCACCCGCAAGAACATAATCACCTATTGATACTTCCTCAATCATGGGACGGTTGTGTAAGAAGCGTTCATCTATGCCTTCAAAGCGGCCACAAATCAACGTCAAACTTTCTTGCTCCGATAGTAATTGTATGTCTTTTTGTTTTAAGGGGCGTCCTCTAGCAGAAAGATATATAGCTCGTTGGTTTTTCTTATGGTGTGCGTCAAAGCATTTAGCAAGAACATCAGCGCGTAATACCATGCCAGGGCCACCTCCTGCTGGACTATCATCAACTTGTCTGTGCGGACCAATACCATATTGACGTATATCAACCACATCAAATTCCCATAATTTTTTATTGTAGGCCCGTTTACATATACCATATTCTAGAGGACCAGGAAACATGTCGGGATAAAGAGTTAGTATCGTTGCTCGCCAGCTCATATTTTTAATTCAAATTTTGATCAGAAAATTTTTTGTCAACAATCATGTAACCTTCTTGTATATTAATCTCTGGAATAAAAGTTTTTCTAAAAGGAATAAAGAAAGTAGAAGAATGTGCATCGTTAGGCTGTATTTCTAGCAAATTTCCTGCACCAAAATCAACTATATTGATAATTTTTCCTAGAGCTACCTTATCGCTATTATAAATTATGATACCAATAAGATCTACATAATACCAGCTATCTTCCTCTTGATTATGGGGTAAACTGCCACGTTCAATCCATACAAATGTATGGATTAGAGTTTCAGCTTCTGTACGATCATTAATATCTTCAAGTGACAGAACAAGCCCCTTTTTATGGACATGGTGTAATGTCGCATTTAAGGGGCGAAGGTCATGAGGGTTGTTAGGTTTTCCTATCCATAGCGTTCCATATTCTAACACAGACATTTTTTTCTCTGTATAGGTCTGAACAACGACGGCACCTTTTATGCCATGTACTGCAATGATTTTACCAACACATATATATTTCGTCGAATGGCTTGAAAGTATACTATGTATGCTTTTTGCATCCTTAATTTTATCCATAAGCTAGTCAATCACAGGATAAACAAAGTGCCTATATTATCGTAAATAGATGTTATTCAGATTCAGAAGGGGTATTCTCATCTTCTGAGATATTTTCTTGTGTATTTGCCTCAGCCTCTGCTTTTTCCTTTGCTTCTTGTTCCTGTGCTAATCTTTCCTGAGCTTTTTTACCAGGGAGTCCTTTTTGGGGATTATTGGGTGTAGGTCTTTTTTCTTTACTAAGCCCCGCATCATCAAGAAAGCGCCACACACGATCTGTAGGTTTTGCACCTTGTGTAATCCAGTAAGAAACGCGTTCGGCATTTAGCATTACGCGTTGTGGATTGTCTTTATTGAGTAAGGGATTATATGTTCCTAATTTTTCAATAAACCGCCCATCACGTGGTGCTTGTGAATCTGCTGCGACTATTTGATAATAAGGTCTTTTTTTTGTTCCTTTGCGTGTTAATCGTATTCTAACGGCCATGTATCATTCTCTCTTTCATTACATTTTGTTGTTTTTTTTCAATAAATTGCCCAATGATGGGAAAGATTTTTTACCTAATCCTGGCAGAGGGGTGTTATCGGGGTTGCGTATATGTGATGGAATAGCATTTATATCATCACCATTCTTGGCGGTATGTAAAAGCGGATTACTTTGATTGTGTGACATAGCCGCTAATTGTGACATATCTGGCATACCACTACCAAAATTTCCTCCAAGAGCTTGCATCATTTTTGCCATGCCACCTTTATTATTGACATTTTTCATCATGTCAGCCATTTGACGATGTGTTTTAAGCAGCTTATTGACTTCTTCTACCTTGCATCCCGAACCAGCTGCAACACGTTTTTTACGTGATGCGTTCATTAATTTAGGGTTTCTTTTTTCTTTGGGCGTACATGAGTTTATGATGGCCATTTGTTTTTTAAAAGCATCATCACCTATATTCATGGCACCCATACTTTTCTTTAATTTTCCCATACCAGGAATAAGGGACATAACACTTGCAAGGCCCCCCATTTTTTGCAATTGATTAATTTGTTCTTTATAGTCTGTGAGATCAAATTTCCCTTTTTCCATGCGCTTGGCAAGTCGCAAGGATTCTTCTTGATCCATTTCGGCACTGGCTTTTTCTACAAGACTAACGATATCGCCCATTCCCAAAATACGATTAGCAATTCGCTCGGCAATAAATGGTTCTAAATCGGTAATTTTCTCACCCACTCCGGAGAATTTTATAGGTACCTGCGTAACACTACGCATAGAAAGGGCTGCACCTCCGCGATTATCACCATCTAAGCGTGTAAGAATAATACCTGTAATTTTAATGCGTTCATGAAAGCGCTTAGCAATTTCTGCGGCTTCTTGCCCCATCATGGAATCGGCAACTAGCAATGTTTCGCAAGGTGAAGTTTTAAGTGTAATGCGTTCTATTTCATGCATCATGTCTTCATCGATCTGCAAGCGTCCTGCGGTATCAAATATAATGACATCATGGGCACTTAATTGTGCTGCCGTCAGAGCACGATTAACAATGGTAAGGGGAGCTTCATTTGCAACAATAGGCAAACATGCGATATTATTATTTTTAGCAATAATTTGTAACTGTTCCTGTGCAGCTGGACGATAGGTATCAAGCGAAACGAGTAAGGGCTTGGTTTTTTGCGTTTGTTGAATGTAATTGGCTAATTTTGCAGCGGTTGTTGTTTTACCAACCCCTTGCAATCCTGCAAGAAGTATGACAGCTGGAGGTTTAACATTAATACGTAAAATAGGATCGTTTTTTGTATTATTGTCTTTTTCATCAGTTTCTTTACCGCCAAGAAACTCAGTCAACAAATCATGCACGATTTTAATGACAAGATGTGTCGGTTGTATTGATTTTATAACGGAAGCTTGCAAGCATTTATCACGCGCTTTAGAAATAAAACTTTTGACAACAAGGAGGTTTACATCCGCCTCTAAAAGAGCGCGACGTATTTCGCGTAGAGCTTCATCAATATCAGACTCGCGCAAAGCACCTCTTTTGCGAAGCGTATCAAAAACACCAGATAATTTGTCAGAAAGATTTTGAAACATGTAAAATTTTTATTTTTCGTTATCTCTTTATTGATTGTATAAAATTCTTTATTAATTCTGTCTGTGTAGGATACATCTGTTGAGTTTAAATGGTTCTAGATCTATGTGAATTTGAGTTACTATTGTTATTTATAGTTTATAATTAGCTTATAAATTCTCTACTTTCTATAAATTCTCTACTTTTTATGAATGCTCTGACCATGAATGTTCTGAACAATTCATTTGTGTATTATTTTTCTATAGTATTCAAACTCAATTTACGACCGCGAGCAAAACTTGCCAGCGTTCGATGTATCTATCGTTATTTTCAACTCTTTCATGTATCGTTACAATTCATGCGACTACTAGCTATTACAATCTACTTCCTGCTCATCCAGCTTTAGCGTAATGTGACCATTCAGAAAGCTTGTACTACCTATTTTATCTTAACCTACTTTATGCGGGCTAACTCTATGGATAATTACATTCACTTCTGATACAAACCAACTTGTCTGCGTTGCTTAAAAACAGCTAACTAGTCTTGCTGAATTGTGGCCTAATCATAAAGATTGTTCACTATATGTCAGATAATGACAATACGACAAGGATAATAATTTTGTCAAGAAAAAGATGACTTTTCTATTCTTGTCAATTACTATACATAAAAAATACTAATCACAATATCTGTTTGTGCAGCTTAAAGAGAATTTTTATGGCGTATTATTTTGAAAAAATGAATGGCTTGGGCAATGACTTTATTATTTTTGACAAAAGAAAGCAGGAGGTTACTCTATCGCCACAGGATATGCGTGTATTGGCAGATCGTAAGGGGTGTTATGGGTGTGATCAAATAATCATAATAGACAAAGATACAAAAGCCGATGCCTTTATGCATATATATAATGCCGATGGCTCTCAGGCTGAGGCCTGTGGAAACGCTTTACGTTGTGTTGCCCATAAATTGTTACAAGAAAAAAAATCCAATAGCGTATACATTCGTACATTACGAGATATTTTACATTGTAAAACGACAGAAACCGAATTATCCGTAAAGGCCGATATGGGTGAACCGCAATTGGACTGGCATGCAATTCCGTTATCGCATCAGCAAGATACCAGTTACTTAACGTATGATTTCTATGATGGTGATACAAAAATTCCGTTACCTCAAGCAGCTGCTGTAAGTATGGGTAATCCCCATTGTATTTTCTTTTTACAAAAGGGGCAAATATGCGATTTAAAAAAATATGGTCCAATTATTGAGCATGATTCACTTTTTCCTCAGCGAACTAATGTTAACTTTGCAACAGTTCAAGATTCTGCACATATACGCCTTCATGTGTGGGAAAGAGGGGCGGGTATTACACAAGCGTGTGGTTCGGGAGCATGTGCAACTGCAGTCGCCGCAATAAGAAGAGGATTGTGCGATAGACATGTGCAAGTTAGTTTACCAGGAGGTGATATTATTGTTTCTTGGCAGCAGGATAATAATAGAGTCTACCAAACAGCCCCTGTGGTTTATGAAGCAGGAGGAGTGTTTGTTTCACCGATGAGTTAAAAGTGATATGAGAATTGAGACTAACTTCCCTGTGCTATGTGTTCTGCCTGTATGCCGACATAATCGGTAATATGTTTTTTATTGTCTTGTTTTATGGTTTCTTTCAGTCCATCGTAAATTTTTTTTACTATGGCAGGGCCCTCATAAATAAACCCCGTATACATTTGAAGTAACGTAGCTCCCGCCTTTATTTTATCTAAAGCTGTGTGTGTATCTCTAATACCGCCCACCCCAATGAGTGGAATTTTCCCTTCGGTCAAGAGATAAAACTGAGCAAGAATTTGCGTTGATAAGGTATATAAGGGTTTGCCAGAGAGTCCCCCCATTTCATTGTTGTGGGGGCTTGATATGAGAGTAGCAGGGCGTGATATAGTTGTATTAGAAACAATAACGGCATCAATTGGGTATTGGCATAAAATGTGAGCCATAGAACGAAGTTCTTGAAATGTTATATCAGGAGAAATTTTTACGAATAACGGCTTCTGGTGTTTAGGGGGCATTCCTTGACGCGTCTTGCAAAGACTTTCTAGCAAATTATGAAGAGGTTTTTCGTGCTGCAAATCGCGTAATCCTGGAGTATTAGGAGAAGAGATATTCGCCGTACAATAATGCGCATGAGGCATGAGAGTTTTTAATCCTATGATATAATCCTCAACTTTATTTGAAGTATCTTTATTTGCACCAATATTAACACCCACAATACCGCTATCGGGTAAGTAAGTAGTGTAAGTGTCTTTGAGTCGCATCTTAATACTCTGCATACCATCATTATTAAAACCAAGACGATTAATAAGGGCTTTGTTTTGCGGAAGGCGAAAAATACGAGGTTTTGCATTACCAGCTTGAGCAATAGGCGTTACGGTTCCTGTCTCTATAAAACTAAAACCTAAATTAAGTAATCCTGCACAAGCTTGAGCATTTTTGTCAAACCCTGCGGCTAATCCGATAGGATGATTAAAATGCATATTGCAAAATTGTATTTTCAAACTATCACATTTCCACGCATTTGTGGACATTTTTGGTAGAAGTGAAAGCCCTGAAATAGCAATATCATGTGCTTTTTCAGGGTCAAGTTTATGTAAAAATTGTGGTGCTAATTGAAATATATTGTTTAGCATGTTGTCATATCCACTTACAATAAATCGTAGGGAAGTATACGACCTGTTTGTGCACGTTGCATGAGAAGCTGATCAACCAAAACAAGAGCCATCATGGCCTCTCCAATTGGCACGGCCCGGATCCCTACGCACGGATCATGACGACCTTGCGTAGCGATTGTAATGTTTTCGGCATGTATATTAATACTCTGTTGCCGTGTATTAATTGATGAAGTGGGCTTAACAGCAAAACGTACAACAATATTTTGTCCCGAAGATATCCCACCTAAGATACCACCAGCATTGTTACTATTAAAATGAATATTTTTATTATCTCGTGCCTCCATAGTATCGGCATTTTCTGTTCCCGTAAGATGTGCCACTCCTGCACCTTCACCGATTTCAACAGATTTTACGGCATTAATACTCATCATAGCTTTGGCCAATTCAGAGTCTAATTTAGCATAAACAGGAGATCCGAATCCCGCAGGGATATTACATGCAAGGACCTCTATAAGAGCACCGCACGAATTTTGTTTTTTTCTTAAATCATCTAAATATGCCTCCCAATCAGCTATAACGCTAGCGTCGGGGCAAAAGAATGGATTGCGATCAATTTCCTGCCAATCCCATTGATTATTATTAATTCCATGTTCGCCTAATTGGACGAGAGCACCCTTAATATATACGTCATCTAGATAATGGTGTAAGACTTTTTGAGCGACAGCTCCTGCGGCAACACGCATAGCTGTTTCCCGCGCAGAAGAGCGTCCACCTCCACGATAATCTCTAATACCATATTTACGAAAATAGCTATAATCGGCGTGACCAGGACGAAAATAATTTTTTATATCGGTATAATCTTTGGAGCGCGCATCTTGATTGTATATGATAAGAGCGATCGGTGTGCCTGTTGTGATAAGCGTGTTATCATCACTGTTTTCGCTTTCCATAACACCAGACATAATTTCAACATGATCGGGTTCTTTGCGTTGGGTTGTAAAGCGGCTCTGTCCAGGACGGCGTTTATCGAGCTTATCTTGTATATCTTGCCTAGTCAAAGCAATGCCAGGCGGGCATCCATCAATAACACAACCGATTGCAGGGCCATGTGATTCTCCCCACGTTGTAACACGAAAGCAATGGCCAAAACTATTCCATGACATAAAAAACGTACAATTTACTTTATATATTACTCATCCACTTTAGGTGGTAAAGTTAAATCAGGTGCATCAATAGCCTTCATACCAACAACATGATACCCCGCATCAACATGTATAATATCACCAGTAACAGAGCGAGACATGTCACTCAATAAATAAAGAGCCGTATTACCGACATCCTCTATGGTAACAAGGCGTCGTAATGGTGAATTATATTCGTTCCAACGCAAAATATAGCGAAAATCACCAATACCAGACGCTGCTAAAGTTTTAATAGGTCCTGCAGAAATAGCATTAACACGGATATTGTTTTTCCCCATATCCTCAGCAAGGTAAATCACGCTAGCTTCTAAAGCGGCCTTAGCTATTCCCATCACATTGTAATGAGGCATGACGCGATTGGCACCTTCATAAGTCAGTGTCAATAAAGCACCGCCACGCGGCATTAATCGTTCAGCTTTACGTGCTATAGCTGTAAAAGAATAGCATGAAACAAGCATCGTATTCACAAAATTGTCTGCACTTGTATCTATATAGCGACCAGTGAGCTCGTTTTTATCTGAGAAAGCAACTGAATGGACAACAAAATCCAATTCGCCCCACTCTTCTTCAATTTTTCCAAAAAGAGCTTCTAAATCGGCCTCGTTATTAACATCACATTGCTGTAAAATGTCTACATTATACGGTTTCAATAAGGGTTCTATGCGTTTATGCAAAATATCATTTTGATAGGTGAAGGCCAACTTTGCGCCAGCGTTTAAGCAAGACTGAGTAATACCCCAAGCCAAAGACCGATTATTGGCTAATCCTAAAATTAGCCCCTTTTTCCCCTCAAGTAAAGTGTTATGTGCAACCATGTGTAAGGTATTCTTGAATAATGTATTATGAATATATCAATCTATGTCTTATATACAAGAAAAATAAGCTTGTCAACGCGGTCCATCAATAACTATTTTGTTATAGAGGAAAATTGTGTATAATGGCACTTTAAAGGTCTACCTACTTACAAACATATAACATACAAAATTCAATGCATAAAAACACGCAACAAGATATAGATACCTTGTATACACAATCAGATCCGTCAACTTTATTTGATCAATGGTTCGCGTTAGCGCAAAGACATGAAGTGAATGATGCGAATGCCATGAGCCTTGCAACAGTATCAGCAAATGGAATACCAGATGTGCGTATAGTGCTTCTGAAAGACAAAAATGAGGATGGATTTATTTTTTTCACGAACTATCATAGCCAAAAAGCAGATGATATGTTTCATAATCCCTATGCAAGTTTAGGGTTTTATTGGAAGTCATTGCATAGACAGATTCGTATTAAGGGCTATGTACAGCAGACATCATCGCGTGTGTCAGATGCGTATTTTGCGACACGACCGCGAGATAATCAATTGGGCGCTTGGAGCTCATTACAATCAACACTTATGGATAATAAAAACACTTTTGTAAAGCGGTTCAATGCATGTAAAGAGCGTTTTGCGAACACTGTTATAGAACGTCCACCCCATTGGGGCGGCTATAGTCTGATGCCCCAAGAAATCGAATTTTGGATTGCCCATGAAAACAGGTTACACAATAGAGTGGTGTTTGTAAGAGCAGTTCACGATAGTGAACAAAGTGACGCAAGCAATGTATGGTGTAGCATGTGGAATAAGAAAATATTATATCCATAATCTTTAAAAGGGTGACAAAGTAGAAATCTATGAAAAGAAAAGGGTAGGTAAGATGGGTGTAGAAAAGGAAGAAAAAACATTGCTTTTGACAGGAGCAAGTAGAGGGATAGGTCATGCCACTGTCAAACGATTTTCTGAAGCGGGTTGGCGGGTATTAACCTGTTCCCGTCATGATTTCTCATCAGAATGTCCATGGCCAGGTGGTAAGGATAATCATATTAAAATAGATTTAGCAAGTCGCTCCGACATAGAAGAAAAAATTTCCATTATTAAAGAAAAATTACCTCATAATAAACTTCACGCCCTTGTTAACAATGCGGCCATATCCCCTAAAAACGAAGCAGGACAACGCTATAACAGTGTTGATACCGAATGTACAGATTGGGATATAGTGTTTCAGGTTAATTTTTTTGCTGTTATCATGCTTACACGTGGTTTATTAAAAGAGTTAGAAAGAGCCAAAGGAAGTATTGTCAATGTTACTTCCATTGCGGGTAATCGCGTCCATCCTTTTGCAGGTAGTGCCTATGCTACATCAAAAGCGGCACTTGCAACTTTGTCACGTGAAATGGCAGCAGATTTGGGTCCCAAAGGTATACGGGTTAATGCGATTGCACCTGGTGAAATCAATACGTCTATTTTATCGCCAGGAACACACAATATTATCCAACATATACCCATGCGTCGGCTGGGAGAAGTGCAGGAAGTTGCACACACAATTTTTTTCCTATGTGCGGATGATTCGAGCTATATACATGGGGCCGAAATAATGATTAATGGCGGACAGCATGTCTAACAAAATTGTTCAATATCAAGGCTTGCATACGCATGACAACAGATATTTCACACCAGATTATGGAAAAGCTGAATTAATAGCCCCGCAATTATATCGTATTACGGCTGCAAATATTACATCATTTACCCAAACAGGGACGAATAGTTTTTGTCTTGTTGATGAATCCCATTGTATTCTTATAGATCCAGGTCCCATCTTAGATAGTCATTTAGTTGCTTTAAAGGATTTTTTTAAAAAACATCCATTGACGCATATTCTCGTAACGCATACGCATATTGACCATTCTCCTTTAACACAGATATTATTGCCGCTATATCCGCACACATCTGTATATGGATTTGCAAAACATCCTTCTTATGACCCCAATTCGGCCTTTCGCAATAGTGGTGACTATAATTTTAACCCCGATTATTATCTGAAAGATGGACAAAGATTAGTCTTAGGCTCATTTGTTATTAATGTCCTTCATACTCCGGGCCATTTGTGCAATCACCTTGCCTTTGCATTGCCGCAATATAAGGCTATTCTTTGTGGTGATTTGATAATGGCGAATTCTTCAACACTGGTTGCTCCGCCCGATGGAAATATGTATGATTATATGTGTTCATTGAAGAAAATATATGCATATAAAGATATTGATGTGCTGCATCCTGCACATGGCCCCCCTATATTTGATCCTTACGGTTATTGTAAAAAACTGATGGATCACCGTGAAAAAAGAGAAAGACAGATTCTAACGATTATGCAGGGTGAAAAAAATTCAACCCTACAGGAATTGTTTCATAAAATGTATAAAGGCTTGCCTAAAAAACTTGAAACGGCAGCGACATTGACAATATTAGCACATTTACAAAAACTGTGCCTAGAACAGCAGATTGCATATGATCAAAAAAGCAAACAATATTCTTTTTTAGAACATAACTAGCAGTAAAAATATATTTTTACTTGATAGTTTGCGTTTCTCTTAGTAAGAATAGAAATTGAGGAGTTGCATTAGGTACGTCTTATGCTCAGCGGGTCAGATTTGAAAAAAAGCAGCCCAAGTATTTCTTTCGTAGGTTAATTGTAACTTCTCCTCATGTTTTTTATGTTATCAATACAGTAAGCATTTGTGTTAGACAAATGGTCTGTAGATGTGAAAAGCGTATAATATGCTGTAATCAATTCTGAATGTCTTCATGGATGCTCGTAGAGTTTTTCAATTCATAATGCGGATAAAAATATGACGTATCAGGTTTTAGCGCGCAAATATCGTCCGCAAGGATTTGATGCTCTTGTTGGGCAAGATGCTTTGGTTCGGACACTTACAAATGCCTTCAAATTAGATCGCATTGCCCATGCTTTCATGTTATCGGGCATTAGGGGTGTAGGAAAAACGTCGACAGCGCGTTTGTTAGCGCGGGCATTAAATTATGAGAGTGATAAAATACAATCCCCCTGTTTAGATTTTCAGGAAAAGGGTAAGCATTGCCAAGCGATTATTGATGGACAACATCCCGATGTTACAGAAATAGATGCCGCCTCTCATAACGGTGTAGATGATGTACGTAATCTTATAGAGCAATGTCAGTATCGTCCGATGGCTGCGCGATACAGAGTCTATATTATAGATGAAGTTCACATGCTATCGACGCAGGCTTTTAATGCGTTGTTGAAAATTTTGGAAGAACCACCTGCTTTTGTAAAATTTATTTTTGCGACAACAGAAATAAGAAAACTTCCCATTACAATTTTATCCCGTTGTCAACATTTTGCTTTAAGACGATTAGATGCCGAGGATATTGTTCACAATTTGCAATCTATTTTAAAACTGGAAAAAATTGAAGCGCAAAACGAAGCCCTTTATATGATTGCACAATTTTCAGAAGGATCAATGCGCGATGCCTTATCAATACTAGACACAGCGATTGCCTATAATGACACACAGGTAACAATGGAAGTATTACACAATATTTTTGGTCTTACACATAACAATGATATAGTGCTAATATTCGAAAAAATCATGGTAGGACAAGCACAAGAAGCACTGGCTTTATTTCAACAATTCTACAAAAATGGAGCAGAACCTCTTCGTATATTACAAGATTTAGCTAATTTTTGTCATGAGATTTGTCGTTATAAAATGGCGAAGGATACTATACCGACATATCGTCTTACAGAACAAATCCTACAAAAAATAGCCGATAACGCATCACAATTAACTTTGGGACAGTTGGATAGATTCTGGCAATGTCTTATGCAAGGGTTACAAGAAATTCCATTCTCACATGCCCATTTAGCCAGCGCCGAAATGCTCATTATTCGCCTGTGCTGCTTGTCTGTCTTACCACCGCCAGATGACATTAATAAGTATCTTCAAGCAGAATTAAATAAGCCAGATACGGTCGAGGAAAAGCAAGCCGAACCCATAGCCGAATCCATAACAGAACAGGTGTATCAACAACCCTATACGCAAGAAGAAGAAAAAAATATACAACAGGGAGAAACATTTCCCACACCGCTAGAAGAATTACATAATGATGCTTCCCAATCGAACGAAGGATATGCACAAATAGATTTACCCAGTTTAATTCGTTTTGAAGATTTATTAGCATATTTAGAATCTAAAAAAGAAATAAAAACGAAACTTATATTAGAAAAAGATATTCATATTATAGAATATACACAGGGCACAATAACGCTTCGTCTAGCTTCCCATGCTGATCCCTCTATTATACAGATAATACAGAATAAATTATCTCATATAACAAATCAGGCATGGCAAATTATACACGATACGGCACCAGGACAGGCAACAATTTACCAACAAAAAGAGGAAGATAAAAAGCTACGTATAAAGGCAGTGCAAGAATCAGAAGAAATGATACAATTCAAACATTATTTCCCTAACAGTGAAATAGTCGATGTGGGTAGCTTAGAATAATTTTACAAAGATAGGATATCGCCATATATTGGAACACCAGACACAGCAAGGAAAAAACCATGTTTAATATGAACAAAATGATGCAACAAGCACAGGAACTACAAAAAGAATTTGAAAATATTACAATCAAGGGATCTGCAGGAGCAGAAGCCGTCACAGTTACCTTGAATGGTAAAGGCGCATTAATCAATATAAATATTGACACGAGTTTATTTGAAAAACACGAAAAAGATATTATTGAGGATCTTATTGTAGCCGCACATGCGCAGGCAAAAAAAGAACTTGATGCCGCTATGCAAGAACAGATGAAAAACCTCACAGGCGGATTTAACTTTCCCAAGGATATAGTATAGAGGATATAGTATAAAATTGTATCGTCATCATAAATTAAGAAACAGGGACAATAACTATGCTTAACAAAGGCTCATCTATTGATCGTCTTACGCAATTATTAAGACGCTTGCCAGGATTAGGGCCACGTTCTGCACGGCGTGTATTTTTACATATGGTGAAATACAAGCAAGAAATTATGCAACCATTGGCTAAGACACTGCAAGAGGTTTATGAAGATATTGTGATCTGTGGTGAATGTGGAAATATGGACGTCGTTTCACCTTGTGTTTTATGTCAAGATGAGAAAAGATGGCAAACTAAAATGCTTATGATTGTTGAAGATATAACAGATTTATGGGCAATTGAAAGGGCGGGGTGTTTTGCAGGTATGTATCATGTGCTGGGTGGACATTTGAATAGCTTTGATGATGTGGGGCCTGAAAAATTGAACATTGATGGTTTAGTAAAACGGGTTAATAGTATGCAGCCAAATGAAGTAATCTTAGCTCTCAATGCCACTGTGAATAGTGAAACAACAGCTTATTTTTTGCACAATTTACTTGAGTCGGCACCATGTAAACCACATATTAGCCGCCTTGCTCACGGTATCCCTATGGGAGGAGAGTTAGATTATTTAGATGAAGGAACTCTACAGGCGGCCTTATCCTCAAGGCAATCATTTTAATACATTTGTGTATAGAGACAGACATGCTATTATATTGTATTGCTAGGCATATTATATAAAATTTGCCACGAGATAAGATGTGTATTATATAGCAAAGGAAAGTCTATCTTATTGACTATAATTAATAAAGGTGTTGATATAAAAACGATACCCCCCTTCTAAAGAAGATAAAATATACTATTTCAGAATGAACACGCATAATAACAAACCAAACAACACACACACTATCATGAAACCGCGTAAAGTAAGGGGGTTTGAAGATGTGTACGCGCAAGATATTAGTGTTTTATCGACAATGTTGGAATGTTTGCAGGCACATTACCGTTTATATGGTTTTGAACCTTTGTATACACCTTCTATAGAGTATTCGGACGTTCTCGGAAAATTTTTACCAGATGATGATAGACCCAATGATGGCGTTTTTTCTTTTCAAGATGATGCAGAACAATGGGTTTCTTTGCGCTATGATTTAACAGCACCGCTGGCACGCTATGTAGCTGAAAATTATGACAATTTGCCTAAGCCTTTTAAAAGACAACAAACAGGAACCGTTTGGCGTAATGAAAAACCAGGTCCAGGACGTCTAAGGGAATTTAGCCAATGTGATATTGATATTATTGGTAGCACTTCTATGGCAAGCGATACAGAGATTATTATTGTAGCGGCTAGAGCGTTGGAAAAATTAGGTATTCCTTCTCAACAATATCGCATCGCTGTCAATAATCGTAAACTAATGGATTCTTTATTGATGCGACTTTTTCCCTTGCAAAAAGGAGCAGAATTGACAGCACAAAAAACAACAATTTTAAGAGCAGTCGATAAATTAGATCGCTTGGGCATAACAGGTGTAACACAACTTTTAGGACAAGGACGAAAGGATGAGTCAGGAGATTTTACTAAAGGTGCCAACCTAAATACTTCTCAAATTGATATGGTTTTAGATTTTCTTACAACAACGAATACCATAAAGGATCGTAAATCCGCACTCAAAGCACTTGAGAATATAGCGCATAAAAATGCACTGGGAGAGGAGGCTTGGCATGAATTTTTTAGGATTGATAATTTATTGTCAGCCTTACACATTCCAGATTGGCAGGTTCAGTTTGATACGAGTATTGTACGCGGTTTGGATTATTACACTGGTCCTGTGTTTGAAGCTGAGTTATTGCCACAGAAAAATGATACTGATAAGATTGTAGGGGTTTCTGGAGCAGTGGGCGGAGGCGGTAGGTATGACGGTCTTGTTTCTCGTTTTAGTAAAAATATTATCCCAGGTGTAGGGTTTTCAATAGGCGTAACACGACTTTTTCATGCCTTAAAACAGTATATGGAATATGATTTTAGTGTTCAAACGCCTGTTATCATACTCGCTTTAGAACAAGATTTTATGGCAGAATATTTTAAATTAGCAGATGAATTACGTCAGGATGGCATAATCGCAGATGTGTATATGGGGGAAAGTGGTATGCGCGCTCAAATGAAATATGCCGACAAACGTCAAGCACGATTTGTTATTATAGAAGGGGAAGACGAAAGAAAGCAAAATGTAGTAACTATCAAAGATTTAGATAAAGGTAGGATTGTGTCACAATCGATTAGCGATAATACACAATGGCGTCAAAACCAAGAGGCACAGGTTAAGATACCGAAAAATGATGTGCTTGCTTATTTGTCTAAGCGTATAAAAAAATAAAATTTTATAAATTAGTCAAAAAAATGGAAAATTTTTCTAAAAATTTTTTAACGCAACAATTTAACGATTATTTTGTTAAAAACAATCAATTTGAAACAATTGAACTACCAGTTATTCAACCCGCATCACTATTTTTAGAATTTGCGAGCAATCAGTTCATTCGTAATATGATACGATTTAGAGATAATGGGGGTCGCTCACTGTGTTTGCGGCCTGATTTTACCATTCCCGTGAGTCAATATTTTATACAATCCAATATACCGCAAGCCCGTTATTTTTACCATGGTAATACATTTCAGCAAGTTACCAGATCGCATGATGAAGGAACAGATTTAGTTGAAAAATACGCCTATGGTATTGAGATGTATACGCATGAAAAAGATATAGCCAATCAAGAAGCTGATCTTATCAAAGCCGCTTTGAATGCTTTATGCTATCTAGGATTCCAGCAAAATGATTTAACAATTCATATCGTTGATATTAGTTTTTTACAACATATGATAGAATGTTTAATGGTTTCTCAAGCAACAAAAAGACATCTCAATTATGTGATTAAGAAACATGGTAGTTACGCAGCAATCCCCCAAGATACGAAGGAAAAGTTGAATGATTGTAATGATCAAGAGACGGCTGCTTATGCACAAAAATTACTGCATTCATTGAAAAATGATACTGTCATTACAGGAAGTAGAACGATTGACGATATACGTCAACGTCTAACTGAAAAAGCACTTTTTGCAGTGACACCCATCGCTAAGGATATATGGCGTTTTATGGACGAGATTGCCGCTCTAGATAGTGGCATTATAGATTGTATAGAAACCTTAGTAGAAATACAAAAACGCTATGTAGATATCGTTAATTTAGATAATTTTATGACCTCTATAAATCAATATATAAAAGCCTTTAAAATGCATAATTTACTGGTAGATAATATATGTTTTAAGGCAGAGAGTCTTTCCACATTCCAATACTACGATATGTTTGCATTTGAAATATATTATCGAAATAATCCCCATTGTTTATCAAGAGGTGGCCGTTACGATTCATTGCTTTTCTACATGCAATCAAAGAAATATGTTTCCGCTTGTGGTTTTTCTTTATTTAGCGATGCCATTTTAGCAGATTTACCCATTGTGCTATCTGAGAAACAGGGAAAGGGTTAATATGTCTGAAGCCGTTCTCACTTTAGCAGTACCAAGTAAGGGGCGCCTATTGGAGCAGATAGAACTTTATTTTCAACAGGCTAACATGCCTCTTCTGCGTCCACAGGGGGAACGGAGTTATAGTGGTATAATTAGTACATTCCCCCAGATTAAAGTCACTTTTATGACGGCAAAAGAAATTGCACACTCTCTTTATAGTGGACATATAGATATCGGTATTACAGGGCTAGATCTTATCCAGGAGCATCCGCTATTTAAAAATAAATGTGTTGAGATTGTTCTAGAAACCAATTTTGGCAATGCCGAATTAGTATTAGCCGTGCCAGCAAATTGGATTGACGTTGATGACATGGATGATATTGAACAAATTACACAACAATTTCATAAAAAAAATCATAGAAGAATGCGCGTTGCTACAAAATTTCCACTTTTAACGGAAAAATTTTTTCAACATCATAATATTGTGCATTTTCGTCTTATACAAAGTGTTGGAGCAACGGAAGCCGCTCCAGGATTTGGTCAAGCAGAGATGATAAGTGACTTGACCTCAACAGGATCCACATTAAAGGCAAATAATCTTAAAGTACCACATAATGGAATAATATTGAAAAGCTGTGCCGTATTTGCAATTAATCGTTATGTTAGAGATAATCCACAAAAAAAGGCTCAATTAGATAGTTTTATTGCGGGTTTTTCGGGTTAACATTCATAACAAATAAGCACAATGTCACACCTTGATTATATGTGATTATATAACGCTAGAACACAATATTCACAAAACGGATTATGTGATTATAAGTTGCATTAATCCATAACAGGAAGGGTGAATGCGGCTTGCTCTTTTTTACCGTGTGGCCAGCGCGATGTAATCGTTTTTAGACGTGAGTAAAAACGTATAGAATCAGGACCATGTTGATTTAAATCCCCAAAAGAAGATGCTTTCCATCCACCAAAACTATAATAGGCAAGCGGAACTGGGATGGGAACATTGATTCCAACCATACCAATCATAATCCGCGACGAAAAATCACGAGCTGTATCGCCGTCACGTGTATAGATAGACGTTCCATTGCCAAAATCACACCCATTGACAATATTGACGGCGTCTTCATAATTATCAGCACGTGTGATGCATAAGACAGGTCCAAAAATTTCTTCTTTATAGATACGCATACGCGTAGTGACGTTATCGAATAAACAGCTACCCATATAATAACCATTTTCATACCCATTTAAACGAAAATCACGTCCATCAACAATAAGGTCAGCACCTTCTTCAATCCCTATATCAATATAGCCACGTATTTTTTCAAGATGTTCCTTTGAAATAACGGGGCCGTAATCAGCTGCTTCATCAACTGCGGTACCGATAGTCAGCTTTTCAATTTTAGGTATAAGTTTTTCACGCAGTGCTTCGGCAGTTTTCTGACCCACTGGAACAGCAACAGAAATGGCCATACAGCGTTCCCCAGCAGAACCATAGGCCGCCCCAATGAGGGCATTTGCTGCTTGTTCAATATCGGCATCAGGCATGATAACCATATGATTTTTGGCTCCACCAAAACATTGCGCACGTTTTCCATTGGCACAAGCTTGGCTATAAACATAGCGAGCGATTGGTGTGGAACCTACAAAACCAATGGCCGAAACATCGGGATGTTCTAGCAATGCGTCTACAGCCTCTTTATCGCCATTTATAACGTTGAAAACACCTTTTGGCAGCCCTGCTTCAATCATCAATTCCGCCAAACGCATGGGAACAGAGGGATCTTTTTCAGATGGTTTCAGTATAAAGGCATTGCCACAAGCAAGGGCAGGACCAAGTTTCCACAGTGGAATCATAGCAGGGAAATTGAAAGGCGTAATACCGGCCACAACACCCAAAGGTTGACGCAAAGAATACATATCTATACCCGAACCAACATTACTATTAAATTCACCTTTTAATAAATGAGGAGCCCCACACACGAATTCCATAACTTCAATGCCGCGTTGAATATCACCCAGTGAGTCGGCAACAATTTTCCCATGTTCAGATGATAGCAGTTCTGCTAACGCTTTTTTTTCCTTATTCACTAGCCGTACAAATTCAGTAAAGACACGTGCTCGGTTTTGCGGGTTGATTTGGGCCCACTCTTGCTGATGCTCCTTAGCTTGACTTACTGCATTGTTCACTTCTTCTCTATTTGCAATAGAAACTTCTGCTAGCTTTTCTCCCGTTGAAGGATTGTAAATATTACCAAAACGTCCGCTTTTACCTTCTACATGTATACCCGTAACAAAGTGCCCAATTTTACGCATAATCTTATTCTCCTACAAAATGAATGTTTAATTTACTACAGATTTTTCACGTAAAGAAATTTACCCCTGCACATTAGGGGATAAAAAATACTTTTTCAAGTATGAAAAGAATAATAAAAATTAAATTGCCATTTTATGAATATATTCTCGCAACAATTACCCATTGCACTGCATGAGAAAAGGTGATTTTGATAAATCACCACATTTGCGTGCGTGTAATAATACAAGTAAATTGTGTCAATGTTAAAGTAGTGTTAACTATACGATATTAACGATAGTAAAAAAAGCGATTAATTATACATTTTATTAAGCATAGAAATTCTATATGAGAGCATTTTTAACTTGACATTGTGAGGAATAGTACTTAATTTTCCCGCTGGTTATATGTATATTATAACTAATTATGGTAGGAATGTGAATGCTAATTTCACAATTTTGGGCTATACGTGTACGCAGAATAGGTAGTTTTGGTTCTGCTTTTTATCTGCAGTATATGGATATATGAGGTGCACGGAAGATTGTATAATTTAAAATGTTAATTGTATAATTTAAGATGCTAATAGAAAGCATGATTTAAGAATAAACATAAATTTAGTTAAGCAAGAAGGATTCTAATGAAAATTATTCAACCATATTCAACTAAAAGACAGGCAAAAATAACAACAGAAACTGCCAACAATAAACAAGCAGGCAAGAACTCGGTTGATCAGATCACACATATTATGCAAGCTCATGGTTTGGGGATAAGAAAACAAAAAGCTTTCGTACAAAAAGATAAGAATCGCTTAATGTATATGTTGGCGTTTGCACCCCTAGCTGCGTGTGGTGGTGGTGGTGGTACTGACGCTTCAACGTCGGACACAACAAATTTTTTGGCTCGTGAATTTGATGGGACAACCGCACAAGGTATTACGAACGGTAATGATTTAATGGATTATGAAGCCTTGACGAATGATCTTATCATTTACGGAAATGGCGGACATGATCAAATTTTTACAGGTTCTGGTGATGATACCATCACCACAGGTAGCGGTGCTGATGAAATTATTACAAATGCTGGAGATGATAGTGTATCTAGTGGAGCAGGTAATGATGTAATTTCTACAGGAGCGTCTTCAAATACTGGGTATAACATTATTAGGGCAGGAGCTGGTGCTGATGATATTACACTTTCCGATTCTGGACGCGATATCATTGTCATCGTTGGTGTGACAACAGCAAATCAATATAGTGTTGCTGATATTAATTTAGCGAATAGAGGAACAACAGGTGTTTCTGATAATCTTTCTTCTGTTATGTCTCTGTCCGACCTTAATGGTAATACGGTTTCAGATCTTGTTTCAGGTGATGTTATTAAAGCCTTTGATGTGAATAATGATATTATACATATATATGGCCAAGTAGATGCAAGCCTTTTAACACTTCCCGATAATGCAAAGATTTATGTGCACTCCGATGTAACTTTTTCGGTAGAGCAAATTGCTAGTTTTGAGATTGAATGTTCTGAGGATTCGGTAATACGTATTAAAAAAACGGATTCGAATGGACAGACAACAGTTAATATATCAAAGATTAAAGGGGCATCCGAAGTTAGTGTTGAGGAGGGTGTGACTATAACGGTTACAGCAGGCACGGACATGTCCACAATTACAACTAAAATTACAGGAAGCGGAAAATTCCAAATCCCGCAGGGTAATTTTGTTGGTCATGGTGTAACAATTGAAGCGGCACTAGGTCTACTTGATAGTAACGCAGGTGAGATTACACCAGAACAAGCTAAGCTTTTATTGGAATATATTGGGTGTTTGTTGGCAGAAAACTATAGAGGGCATGGCAGTGAAGAGTATTATGGTGAGATTGTCTTTACAGGTACACAGAGTGACCCTACTTACGATTTTTATGGTACACGCGATGATGAGGTCTTTTCCATAGCTTTAGGGGTCCAAGAGCTTGAGAAAGTCCAGTACGATACAACGACGGGAGAGTATTATGTGGATGAGAATGACCCCTTTTGGCCAGTCAGCTCAAAAGTCACATATGTAGGATTTGGTGGTAAAGATATTTTCCATATTGAGAAATATTCGTATGAAGATTTACAAGGAAACACTGCATCATATTATACGACAGATACAGGTCTGATTAGTTTTGTTCCTTTTACAGATTCTAATACGCAATATGTATACTTAGAGCATCACAGTACATTTGAAGATTTTACTTTCGGAGATGTGCTTGAGATAGAATGGTTAACGGATTTAAGTAATATTGCCGTTTCTGCCGCTGATTTTACAATTGTTGATACAGGGGTAAATAGTGGAGAACTTACATTTGTTAGTGATGCTGCAGCCGTGAAGTACGGGTTTGTGAGTGCTGAAGACAGTTTGTTTGGCTTTACTATAGATCAAGGAACGACGTATGATCGCGTTATTAAATTAGGTAATTATGTTGGGAAAAATCTGAAAGTTGATGTTGTGGATAATAATACACTTGCTTTTTCCTATTTGGAAACACCTAAATCCTATTCTAAAGGTCACACTAAGAAAGCATCTCAAAACTCAAAAAAAGTAGAGGAATTTGTAATTGAGGTTGAAGGTATTTATTACGAAGATGGTACTGAAATTAAAGCAAGTGAGGTTACGCAAACGACTATTAGTATAACCGTAAGCAACTCATCCTCAGGAGCTACGGATTTAGCAGATCTGGGAAGGATCGTTGATAGTACAGGTAAGGAATTTAACGATGGAGATACTATAACTTATGATGAATGGAAAACATTAAAGTTTATATTGGCTAGGACAGAAAAAGGTACCATTGCTCATGATGGAGAGGTAACATTTACTTTTTCTGGTCTTATAGCTGAAGCGGGTTCAAGCATAGTCGTTGATGATAGTTTTATTATAGAAATCGTACCACCAGAATTCGAGGATTTTGATAGTGATAAGGCTGAAAGTCATGTATCAGCGATTTTCACTAGAATTAAAGATAATTATAAATCTACGGGTTCTAAGCATACTTCACAAGGAAGCGCAGGAAGCCAAGATAAGCTTGTTCAAAGAATTCTTGAAGAAATGATTTATTTTGACCATGAAACAGGCGATCTCGTTATTGACCTGCCAGTAGGTGGAAAAAAACCTGTGGGCTTGTTAGCGGTCGATCAACTTGTTAATATTATCATCGAGGAATTTTCACATGCAGACGATGATGGAGTAGTTGATTACATAATTGAAAAACCAGATAATTTTGATGCACTCTTAACTAATTTGATTGATGGAAGAGGTGATTATATTCAAGGCGAAACTGTAGAATTCACTGTGAAGGTCTATGATAAAAGCTTGCCAGAGGGTTCTTTACGCGATGACAATGCCTATTATACGAATGTAAGGGTTAATATACGTTCTGTTGATTATCATAATAGTCGGCATGATTATACTGATGTTACAGGAGTGATGTTGACGGATGCGGAATTGGAAGCTGTTTTAATACAAGCTAGAGAATTAATGGTTATGGGTATTAGGGACCACAATGATGGTGATGTTTTTGATTTAGCTGCAATTCAAACGCTTCTTAATACAAATATAACAATTGAGAATATGCATACAATTGTAGTTAAAGTACCTGTCGCAGGAAGAGCCGATAATGAATTCTTTGAACCTTATCTTATTGATAATATTAAAGCATTCGTTGATAGCTATGTTCTTGGTTCGTATGATGTTACAGGTGCAGGAGAACTTACTATTGCGCAGAATTCAACAGGTTATATTGACACAGATGGAAATTATATTTTAGGAGGAATACAATCCTATACAGTATCTTATCCAGGACATGCGTCCTATAATATTAGAATAGACATAGAAGAATATAATGAACAGAACTATAAACTACTTTCTGAATATTTTGGTTTGTTTGAAGCTGGGTATGATGGTCACTATGGATATGATGATGAACATAATAATTATGTAAGTAAAATGGTAACAGGTGCAGAATTGCAAGAAGGACTTGATCAAATTGATGACTATCTTAGTGAAAAGGTTGATTATTACATGCCACCGGAAACAACATCAGAAAAAAAACAGCAAATTGCTAATGCTTTTAAAGGGCTGTTAAGTGTAGAAAATGATACATTGGTTATGTCGCTACCTATAGCAGGAATAATTGAAGATGATACTGATTTTGAAGACGGACTTATAGATGCTTTATATTCACTCATTCCTTCTTCGGATGCAGATATTACGACAGAACCAAGTTATACGCATTCGGTTCGCGTAATTAAAGATGGTAATTTTTTAGACAGTGACAATAAGTATATTAACGGCGCTAGTATTACATTTATACTCCACCAAGATTTTTATGAGGATGATTTGCAAGATATCTATCTAAATATAGAAATAAAAATTGTTGACCATGATGCTACCGTTTATAATCTTATAAATGAACTTTTAACAGCCAAGGATAACACTGTTACCACTCAAAATGGAGAAAGTCACTTTGCAAATGACCAAGATAGTAGTATTGATATAACTGAAACAGACATTGATACAATAGGAACTTATGAAGTGTCGTTTACAGGAGAAGATGAAAACATCCTTGTAGTAGACGTTGCTCCGGAAGCAAGTTGGACAATGTAGCTTATTGTTAAAGACATTAAAAACCCCCAATCATATTTGTATGATTGGGGGTTTTTATTTCAGTTCCCTTCTATTTTATATCTTATAAATATTTTTCATTGCAGAAAAAATAAGTTTACAGTATTGTACTTCAAAGTAGGCAACTTAGCTACAAGTGCCTAGATGTAAGATATTTAATAAGCATGCGCTATTCCATTTTTAGACTTGTAAAGGAAGCTATAACGGGCCATAGGTCTTGGGAGCGCCAATGGCGGTCTATAGAACCAAAACCTGCCTATGATATCATAATAATTGGCGGTGGCGGTCATGGCTTATCTACAGCTTATTATTTGGCAGAGAAATATAAGATAAAAAATATAGCTGTCCTTGAAAAAAACTGGCTAGGTTCGGGTAATGTTGGTAGAAATACGACGATAATACGCTCTAATTATTTATTGGCAGGAAATCAGCCCTTTTATGAATTTTCTATAAAATTATGGGAAAATTTAGAGCAAGAACTCAATTATAATGTAATGGTCTCACAAAGGGGAATTTTGAACCTTTGCCATACGGACCCTCAACGTGATGCCTATGTTCGTCGCGGTAATGCCATGCGTATGTCAGGTGCTGATGCCGAAATACTTGATGCACAAGCTGTTAGGACAATGTGTCCTTTCTTAGATTTTGATAATTCTCGTTTTCCGATTATAGGTGGTTTATTACAAAAGAGAGCTGGTACTGCAAGGCATGACGCTGTTGCTTGGGGTTATGCTAGGGCTGCTGATAAGCGAGGCGTAGATATTATCCAAAATTGTGAGGTGCAGAATCTGCTGATAAAAAAAGGACATTGCTATGGTGTGGAAACAAGCAAAGGTGTTATAAAGGCAAAAAAAGTTGCAGTATGCGTAGCTGGATCTTCAAGCAAGGTCATGCAAATGGCAGGTATACGTCTTCCAATAGAAAGCCATGTTCTACAAGCCTTTGTTACGGAGGGTGTTAAACCCATAATACCTGGTGTTATTACATTTGGTGCGGGCCATTTTTATATATCGCAATCCGACAAAGGCGGGCTCGTTTTTGGAGGGAATATAGATGGCTATAATAGTTATGCACAACGAGGCAATTTACCGATTGTTGAAGAAGTGTGTGAAGAAGGTATGGCACTTATGCCAATGATAGGGCGTGCAAAACTATTAAGGCATTGGGGAGGAGTAATGGATATGTCTATGGATGGTTCGCCCATTATTGATAAGACAACAATTACAGGCCTTTATTTTAATGGAGGTTGGTGTTATGGCGGATTTAAAGCTATTCCTGCTAGTGGCTATTGTTATGCTCATCTTTTAGCTAAAGATGAACCACACACCCTAGCAAAGGCATTTTGTTTTGAGCGCTTTATGAAAGGTTATATGCTTGATGAGAAAGGTATGGGAGCGCAACCAAATTTACATTGATAATGTAATAGAAGAGGGATTGATAAATTAAGAGGAAGGAGAGTATGATTATACATCACCCACTATTAGGACCGCGCGATGCGGATGAGTTTGTTTATTTAGGTGATGCTAGCCTGATGTTTCGACCTGAATCAAATAACCCTGATAGTTTAGATAAATTTTATGACTATACGTATTTACGTGATAACCCCAGTAGTTCTCATAGAGAATTATGGTATCATGAACATGGTGACAGGTCGTGGCTTGTTATTACACGCAATACAACAACGCATGAAATAATAGCCGTTGCCTTGGCAAGTGAAATCTCTACAAAAGGATTGTAAATGTCACATACCTATCGCATGGGAAAAGGATTGGTGGATTATCAAACTCCAGTAAGGTATCATTTTGATAATACGACCTACATGGGTTACAAGGGAGATACATTAGCCTCTGCTTTATTGGCTAATGGTGTGCGTTTGGTAGGGCGTTCTTTCAAATACCATCGCCCTCGCGGCATATTAAGTGCAGGTTATGAAGAACCCAATGCACTAGTTACTCTACATAAGACAAAAGCATTTAAAGAACCAAATGTACTTGCTACGAAAAGTGAATTATTTGATGGAATGCAAGCCTATAGCCAAAATTATAGAGGGACTTTAAAATACGATTTTTTAGCTGTTAACGATTACATTTCGCCTATTTTAAGTGCAGGATTCTACTATAAAACTTTTATGTGGCCAAAATCTTTTTGGGAAAAAGTATATGAGCCCATTATACGTAATGCGGCAGGATTAGGTAAGTTATCGGGCATATCAGACCCTAGTTCTTATGAAAAAGGTTTTCTACATTGCGATTTACTGGTTATAGGCGGAGGGATTGCAGGACTTCAATCTACTTTGGTTGCGGGTTTATCGGGTCTTCGTGTCTTACTCGTACATGATGATTTTATTTGGGGTGGACACATTCTTACTGATACTGCGAGTATCAATTCGTGTGAATCGTTTCAATGGATACAAGAAACGATAAAGCAGTTAGAATCCTTACCCAATGTGCAATTAATGAAACGTTCAACCGTTTTTGGTGTGTATGATCATGGGGTTTATGGGGTTTTAGAACGCTTGAATGATCACATATCTCCAGCTCTCACTATGCAGCAACCAAGACATATTCTATGGCGTGTCTATGCGAAGCGTTCGTTGCTGTGTGCAGGTAGCACTGAGCGCCTCATTCCCTTTAATAATAATGATAGACCAGGTATTATGCTCGCGAATAGCGTTCTAACCTACGCAAAACGATATGGTGTAGCTTGCGGCCGCAACATTATCATTTATACAAATAATGACTCGGGTTGGAAGACAGCAAAAGATCTATGTGACATGAACTTTCCCGTTAAGGCTGTTATTGATAGCAGGTCAATTACTCCACGCTGTGAAATAAAAAACATAGATGTTTATTTAGGAAGAAAAATTGTAACCACATCAGGCCGTCATTCTGTTTCTTCTGTCACGCTTGATGATAAAACGATTATTCATTCCGATTGTGTTGGCGTTTCAGGAGGATGGAATCCAACACTTCATCTATCGTGTCATCACAGAAGCCGCCCTAAATGGGATGAGGGGATTGCAAGTTTTATACCTGATATCAAAAATTTACCCGAAGGAATGTCGACTGCTGGCTCTGTAAATGGCTATATGGGAGCTGAACAAGTTTATAAAGACGCGTTCCAAAAAGTAGGGCAAATTATAAAAGATCTTGGATTTAAGAAAAAGAAAATAGCAGCTAACATTATTCAAGAAGATATAAAGAATTATACAATTACTCCCTGCTGGGTTGTTAATAAATCGATAAAAGCTTTTGTGGATTTACAAAATGATGTAACTGTAAAAGATATACAATTATCTTGTCAAGAAGGTTTTCATAGTGTTGAACATCTGAAACGTTATACGACTCTGGGCATGGCTACGGATCAGGGAAAAACTTCTAATGTCAATGCAATTGGCTTACTTAGCCAGCAATTAGCACAACCTGCCGCACAAGTAGGTACGACAATATATAGACCACCTTATACGTCTATACCGATAGCATCTTTAGCAGGACGGTATAAGGGAAAACATTATAGACCCTACAGATTGCCTCCTAGCCATCAATGGGCAAAAGAGAGGGGAGCAATTTTTGTTGAAGCAGGATTATGGCTACGTGCACAATGGTACCCTCTTCCAAAAGAGGATTATTGGCGTGAATCCGTAGACAGAGAGGTTATGGCAACGCGTAACTCGGTAGGCGTTTGTGATGTCTCAACTTTAGGCAAAATTGATATAAAGGGCATTGATTCTGCAGCATTTCTGAACAATGTGTATGCGAATAATTTTGCTAAATTAACTATAGGTAAAGTGCGTTATGGTCTTATGTTACGCGAAGATGGCATGGTTATGGATGATGGAACAACAGCAAGACTGTCGGACACACACTACATTATGACAACAACAACGGCGAATGCTGGGTCCGTATTTAGGCATTTAGAATTTTGTCGCCAATGCCTTTACCCACATATGGATGTGCATTTACAATCCATTACAGATTATTGTGCACAATATGCAATTGCAGGTCCTAATTCTCGTATATTATTGCAACGTTTAATTGATCCGCAATTTGATATCAGTAATGAAGCCTTTCCATTTATGGCTTGCCAAGAACTCACTATATGTAACGGTATTCCTGCTCGTTTATATCGCATTTCTTTTTCAGGCGAACTGGCCTATGAGATATCTGTTGCAGCCAGATACGGCGATGCGTTAATACGCTTACTCATGACTTTGGGTGAAGATTTACACCTTACACCCTACGGAACAGAGGCTTTAGGTGTAATGCGTGTGGAAAAAGGTCATCCTGCAGGAAATGAATTAAATGGGCAAATAAGCGCACATCATTTAGGTATGAAAAAATTACTTTCCCAAAAAAAAGATTTTATAGGTAAAACGCTAGCTTACAGAGAAGGTTTAACCGCAGCCGATGGCTTAAGACTCGTGGGTGTAAGGCCAAAGGATCCTTCACAAAGATTATATGCAGGAGCCCACTTCGTTGAGAAAAATAAGGATATAACAACTGAAAATGATCAGGGATGGATATCCTCTGTTGTGTATTCTCCTATACATGAAAGATATATAGGTTTGGGTTTTTTACAACGAGGGACCCATCGGATAACAGAAAAAATACGTGCAATATCACTTGTACATAATAGTGATGTTGAAGTAGAAATAGTACATCCTGTTATGTTTGATCCAAAAGGGAGCCGTATGCATGGATAAACAGAATATGACTTTAAAAAAAAAGACGGCTTTGAATAATATGTTATATAAAACAGATAATTTAACAGTTGAGGAGCTCGTTAACGTAACCTTATTTTGTGCTTCAATACCACGAAAAAATTTAGCAGATACGCTACAAAGTTTTAAGAAAAACTATAAGGCTGATCTACCTAAAGTTGGTCATTCACTCATAATTGAAGAAGAAAAAATTCATGTGTTAAGAGTTGCACATGATTATATCTTTCTTTTGTGTTCTGAAACTGATTTCCCCACGCTGTCATCCATGCCGCTGCAATTTACCAATAATTTTTATATAACAGATCAAACGGATTCTTTTGCTTATATAAAAGGGAAAGGCGATGCCATTCTTGAACGATTAAAGTATATGTGTCGCCTAGATATGGATGTTTTTCCTATTGGAGGGATAACGAGAACTTTGATGGCACATCAGGGACATTACATTTTACGCAATGCAATAAGCGATTTCACTTTTCTTACCCCTCGTTCCAGTTGCAATGATTTCCCTTTATTACATGATTTAAAAATGTAAAAAATGCGCAATAGAGTATAAATATTTCGTATAAAACTTCACATTAATGTTTTTTTCGTCTATTGCCTCTTGATTGTGTTGAAGATGCTAGCGTATGAGGGGCATCAATACAAAGTGTACTGTTAAAAACTTGCTTAATTTCTTCAAAACTAGGGGGGTGCAATTCTTTTTTTGTGCTATCTAAACTAATACGCATCGCTTGGATATGCTCTGGCGTTGTTCCGCAGCAACCACCAATAACACATACACCGCAATCACGAGCGGCTTTTGCGTATAGTGCCATAAGCTCTGGGGTACCGTCATAGACAATGTGTCCTTCTTTATACTGAGGAATACCTGCATTGGCCTTAGCTATAACGGGGATAGAAGGGAAAAGATCCATAATTTGTTTAATGTTAATAAGAATATCACCTACTCCTGTCCCGCAATTTGCTCCAAATGCAATAGGTTTTTCGGGTAGCTCATGTATTAAACGAAAAAATTGCTCTGACGAGAGTCCCATCATTGTTTTTCCTTTGGTATCAAAGCTGACAGTTACGGCATAAGGAAAATGTAATTTGCATGCAGCATGGGCAGCAGCTTTTATCTCTTCCTGTGAAGAAAGAGTTTCAATCCACAATATATCTACTCCCCCTTCAATAAGACCTTTGCCCTGCTCCTCAAAAGCACTAACGGCATCGTCATGCTGGAGTGAACCAAAAGGGGCAAGGATTTCCCCCGTTGGACCAATAGATCCCGCTACAATAATGGTTCTTTCTTGCTCGTCTGCAATGGCACGTGCTATTTTTGCGCTCTCCATATTGAGTTGATGCACATCATTTTCATAACCATGTAACGCTAAACGGTACTTGTTCGCACCAAATGAATTTGTTAATATTATGTCAGAACCTGCGTCTATAAAACTTCTATGTAATGACAAAACTTCTGAACGATTGTTTATATTCCATAATTCAGGCATTTCACCTGCTTGCAGACCCTTTATAAACAAGTTTGTGCCAATGGCCCCATCGGCGAGCAAATACGTATTTTCCGCTATTAAATGAAAAAATTTAGTGCTCATAAAACATATCCTGCTAAATTTACTTTTTTCCATTATAATGTATATTAAAAAAAAACATACCAATTAATTAATTATTATTGTATGTATTCCTCAAATTGTTTCCTAATATACGGTAGAAGAAGCAAAATAGATAAAATTATTAGAAATGTATTCTAATTAATTTTTAATAATTCAGACAGTATGAGTGAGTTGTATGAAGATATTATGTACGGCAAACCAAAGTTGGTCTATGTATAATTTTCGTGCAGATATTATACAAGAATTCCTTAATAGTGGGAATGAGGTTATCATTGTTGCACCCGCCGATGGCAGTTCTAAAAAATTTGAAGAGATGGGTTGTCAATGTATCGATTTAAGGATTGATCCTAAGGGGCTTAATCCTTTTAAAGACATTCGTTTGTTGCTGGATTTGTATCGTATATATAGACAAACTCGCCCTGATATTGTTTTTCAGTACACCATCAAACCTGTTATATATGGAAGTATTATAACACGCTTACTACGGATACCAACCGCTAATATGATTACGGGACTAGGAAAAGCTTTTCTTAAGGAAAATTGGTTAAAAAAATGTGTGTTATTAATGTATAAAATATCCCAAAAAAAAGTAAATAAAATTATCTTTCTAAACAAAGATAATGAAGATTGTTTTTATAAAAATGGTATTACGTCAGGACATCAGGCCATCACAATTCCTGGAGAGGGCATTAATTTAACTCATTTTACTGTTGAACCATATCCACATAATACGAATGAGATTATCTTTTTGCTTATTGCTCGGTTGTTGCCAGAAAAAGGTATAAGGGAATTTATTGAGGCAGCCACTATAATTAAAGAAAAATGTCCTCATGTTAAGTTTCAATTATTAGGGGAAACAAGTGAGGAAATATCAATAGAAATTCTTAGGCAATGGGATAAGAATAATTGTGTTGAATATTTGGGTTTTAAGAATGATGTGCGTGCTTATATTAAACAGGCACATTGTATCGTTTTACCTACCTACTATGGCGAAGGTGTTCCAAGAAGTTTGTTAGAAGCGTGCGCTATGGGACGACCTATCATTACAACCCATATATCAGGGTGTAAAGAACTTGTACAAGACGAAATTAATGGTTATCTATGTACACCAAGATCACTTTCATCATTAGTCGAAAAAATAGAAAAAATGTCCCAGAAAACTTATAAACAAAGAGAAAAAATGGCGAATAATGCCTATAATATTGTATCAAAAACCTATACGATACAAAGAACTATTGAATCCTACAAAGATATTATCAATTCTATGAAAAACTAGGAATTTGATACAATTTGATAAGGGATGTGTGTGTCTTAGATAAATTAAATCAAGGAGAAAGTAGTGCTGATATATTTTGTGCTTTATGCTATTCCAAGCATAATTGCCTTTCTTACAAGGAATGAAAATATTCGTAATGTATTGTTTATTACATATATTTTTATACTCGTACTTTTTATAGGTCTACGTTACGAAGTTGGCACTGATTGGTCGGTATATTCAGTTGCGTATGAAATCGCGATATATTACTCTTTATGGGATTATAATTTTTTTGAATTTGCTTATAGTATGCTGAGCTGGATTTTAAGGCATCAGTATTTAGGGATCTGGAGTGTCAATCTATTTTGTAGTGCAATTTTTTGTATAGGTCTCTATAAATATTGTAAAAAACAACCCATTTTTTGGCTTGCATTAACCTCGGCAATTCCGTATTTGGTGATTGTTGTTTCTATGGGGTATACCAGACAATCTGCCGCATTGGGTTTTGTTATGTGGGGTTTGAGTATGTGGAAACCAGGCAAATTTGTACAATTTTCGTTTTTTATAATGTTAGCTGTGCTTTTTCATAAAACAGCAGTAATAATGTTAGGTTTAGGTTTGCTTGTTGACAGAAAGTTCATCAATTTAAGGATGATTTTATCACTGCCTGTAATGTTCAGTGTCATATATTATATAACGGCAGATATTATTGCTGATAAATGGGATTTTTATACTGAGCAAGTTAATTCTCAAGGAGCATTTATAAGAGTTTTTATGAATTTTATACCCGCGGTAATATTCTTTCTATTCATAAATAAATTTAAGAAATTTGATAATTATAGGCTCTTGTTTATTTTTTCAATGGCTAGCGTTGCGGCATTTGTATTGATTTTCATCCCTAATCTTACGACAATTATTGATAGGTCAATGTTATTTTTTCTTCCGTTACAATTATCAGTTTACAGTACGATGAGCGAAATTATGAGCAAAGGAAAGGTAAGAGCCTTTTTTAATATTGGCGTTGTGTCCATTTATGGTATTGTGTTATGGGTATGGTTAAAATACAGTATTTACAGTGAGTTTTGGATCCCGTATGATTGGTCTATAAGTAATTAATATATGAAATTTCTTATTACAAGAGTATAGACAGTGCATCACGATATTAACAAAAATACTAAACCTATACAGTTTACAGATTTTAAAAGGGGTAGTGTATGGTTGTGCGGGGCGGGGCCAGGCGACCCTGGTCTTATTACATGTTTGTGTAAGCATGCTTTGGAAAATGCGGATTATATAATTTATGATGCTTTAGTTAATAATGATATTTTTTCTTTTGCACATTCAGGGGTTTTTTTGGAATATGCAGGCAAAAGAGGAGGAAAACCCTCTCCAAAACAAAAAGATATTACGTTACGTCTTATAGAGTTAGCAAAACAAGGTAAACGTGTTTTACGCTTAAAAGGTGGTGATCCGTTTATATTTGGTAGAGGTGCTGAGGAAGCGGTTGCCTTACGTAAAGCAGGTATTCCTTTTCGCATTGTTCCTGGCGTTAGTGCAGGTATAGGGGGCCTTGCTTATGCGGGTATTCCGTTGACATACCGTGAAACCAATCAGGCGGTAACGCTCATAACAGGTCATGATGCAACTGGAGAAATGCCACACGCACATAATTGGGCCGTACTAGCACAAACGAAAATTCCACTTGTGTTTTATATGGCTATAAAGCATATAGACAATATATGTACAACTCTGTTAGAAAATGGGCGATCTGAACAGGAAACCTGTGCCGTTGTTACGAATGCAAGTCTACCGAATCAGGCAGTAAATATTACTATTTTAAAAAATTTATCACAAATGGTAAAACAGCAAAACATTCAACCTCCTGCAATTATTGTTATGGGAGACAATGTGGATATGCATAAAATTTTAGATTGGTTTATCTATAGCTAAACATAGCAACTGATAAGTAAACGATTACTGATCATGTTATATCTTAAGAGAAATAATGAAAAAAGCATATAATAAGACCATAGTAATTGCAGCAAACTCTACGGGTGGAGGTAAAACGCAAATTACAATGGGGCTCCTCAAATTACTGATGAATAAAGGTTATAAAGTATCTGCGGGCAAAATAGGGCCCGATTATATTGATATAGATTTCCATCGTATAGTAGGTGCAAAAGGATGCTATAATCTTGATAATTGGGGTATGCGTAAACAAAGCTGTGACTGGCTTCTAGAAGATATAGTCAGTGGTAGTGATTATACGCTTATTGAAGGTGTGATGGGCCTTTTTGATGGGGCATTGAGTGGCAATTCTAGCACTGCTGATTTTGCAAAAACATACCAGTTGCCAATCATTTTAGTTATCAATGCCCGTTCAATGGGACAATCTATTGGTGCTCTTGTTGAAGGTTATATCAATTATGATAAAAATTTATGTATAGCAGGAATTATTGTTAATAGAGTTGCAAGTGTCAAACATAAAGAAATTTTGCAAGAGGGATTAAAAAATTGCCCAGTTAGTGTTTTAGGATATGTATATGAGCACACAGATTTGCAATTACCAGCGCGTCATCTTGGGTTAGTACAAGCTATTGAACACAATACATTAAAAGAAAGGATTGATAAATTAAGTTATACATTATCTAGCTCTATTGACATAGAGGATTTGATGACACGTATGCGTCATGTCAACATTGTACATAATAAAGACATTTATCAGCCTGTTGATTTGTTTACTAAGGCAAGACACATCGCAATTGCACGTGATAAGGCCTTTAGTTTTTTATATGCACATTTATTAAAAAGTTGGGAAATGCAGAAAAAAGAAATTAGTTTTTTCTCTCCGTTACGCGACCAATCTCCCGACAAAGAAGCGGATGCGGTTTTCCTACCTGGAGGATACCCAGAATTATATGCCAATGAGATAGCACAGAATCACCATTTTCTAGGTGCTTTACAAGAATTAGCACAGAATGGAAAGACGCTATACGGAGAGTGTGGCGGCTATATGGTTTTAGGAGAAAGCCTGAAGGATTCTCAAGGTGTTGTCCATAAAATGTCAGGGCTATTACCAATACAAACAAATTTCAGCGAAAGAAAACTACATTTAGGGTATAGATATATTACAAATGAAAAACCACTGCGAAGCTTAACTCAAAAAAAACACTGGAAGGGGCATGAATTTCATTATAGTAAAGAAGAAAAAGCAGAAGTAAAGAATCAATATGCCCCACTTTTCTCTCATGTTGAAGATACTTTTAATCAGATAAAATGTGCCTATGGAGCACAAAAAGGATGTGTTTACGGCTCATATATTCATTTGATAGATCACATATAGGTTATGCATGTTAAAATGGCGCTTCACTACAAACCTTCCCATTGAACACGGGGGTAATTTAGGCGATATCATACACAATGATGATATGCAAAAATGGATTGATTTATCCTCAGCTGTTAATCCACAATTTTACAAGCTAACAACTAGCACGCATGCATCGGCTTTAAAAGCCTATAAAAACCTTCCATATCAAAAAGATAGCATGACACTGTATCAGGCAGCACGTAATTATTATCTAGCCCATAATACAAATTACGATATATGCGTTGCCAATGGGACACAGCAATTTATACAATTATTGCCATTATTATTTTCTCCGCAGCAAAATATTGGCATTATTGAACCTTGCTATGGGGAGTATGCACAATCTATTCTGCGTGCAGGACATAATTTAATGTGCTATAAATTTCCTTTGGATAGATTGCCCTCTGATTGCAATCATCTTATTATTTGTAATCCAGTTAATCCTACTTCTCACTATTATTCGGTTGAACAGATTATCCAATGGGCTAAAATTTTACATCAACGACAAGGATATGTGATTATAGATGAAGCGTATATGGATACCAAACCCAATATGTCCATTTTAGCACACACATTCTTACCTAATGTTATTGTTTTACGTTCCATAGGAAAATTTTTTGGTTTGCCAGGACTGCGATTAGGATTTTTGTTAGGCAATGCAGAGATTGTAGAAAAAATAAATACGTTATTAGGGCCTTGGGTTGTGGGAAGCAATGCCTTATATATTGGGGAGCAATTATTAAGCGATACTCAATGGCACACAAAAACGATTAATTGGTTACAGAAACAATCACACAAACAATATCAGATGTTAAGACATATTTTTGAAGAGTATCCATTATATGGATGTGATTTTTTTCAAACATTACATCATGATAAAGCGCATGATTTGCATACTTATTTGAAGAGTCACAGAATATACACAAGGATATTTGATAAGTATCCATTTTTAATGCGTTTTGGCTTGTGTAGGACACAAAAACAGTATGCTTATCTTAAAAAAATATTAACACAATGGACAAAGTTATAATTATTGAAACACGTTTTCTCATTTTGGTGTTTGCACTTATGTTAGATCTCCTGTTGGGAGAAAAACCTTTTATCCGCTATCATTTATATCATCCAATTGTGTGGATAGGGTGGGTTATCAATAAAGTTGATAAATACGCAAAATCATATGCCAAATACCCCTATATATTATTTCTAATGGGGGTGTTTTTAATATGTGTAGGCGGCTTTTTTTCTTTTATTGTGTCCTATGGAGTAGAATATATATTGGCGTCATCCGTTTATGGTGCATATATATTTGTATCAGCTATCATAGTATGGATATTGATAGCGATTAAAAGTTTATACGAACATGTTGTACAGATTGAACATGATCTGCAATCCAATGATTTAGATAAAGCGAGGCAATCACTAAGCAAAATTGTTGGCAGAGATACCGATAATATGTCATCAAGTGATGTTGTGCGCGCGAGTCTAGAATCGCTAGCGGAAAGTGTAAATGACGCAATTATTGCTCCGATATTTTATTATATGTTATTGGGCTTAGGGGGTATCATTTTTTACAAAATTGTTAATACTGCGGATTCTATGATAGGCAAGAAAACGGGGTATTATAGATATTTTGGGAAATGTGCTGCACGTGTTGATGATATTCTTAATTTTGTTCCAAGCCGTTTATGTTTTATTGTGTTATATGTAATATATGCTTGGCGTCAACGTCGTATATCTTTGGCACATATGTATTGTTCATGGCAAGATGCCAACAAACATGAATCGATAAATGCGGGATATTCAGAAATTGGTTTTGCTATTATTCTTTGCGTTCAACTCGGTGGTATGCGTAGATATAATAATATACCAATTGATGCCGTTATTCTTAATCCATCTGGACGCTATGAATTGACATATAAAGATATTAATAGGGGTTTAAAATTATACCAGAAATTTCTCATTCTATGTTTTACCCTTATGCTGATTTTAATAGGGTTTTTTATGTATTGACAAATATCTCTAGCTTTTTTACACTATGCACATCGGTAGTGTCTTTTATATAGAAACTTCTGCATGGTTGTTATGTATTTCAACGATATGTATTATTGATGCACAATGTTATATCAAAGGCGATAACATATAAACGGGGCAGACTCAAATCGAGTGTCTTTGTTTTAAACTATCAAGCTCCCGACACAATAATAGAGCAAATGCCACAAGATCTTTTCTTTGATTGGTTTTGTGCATAGATTAGAAATAGCAAAATAGCATACAAAGTTAGATTTGTATGCAAGATACATAGCGAAGAAGGGAGTGGTAACAATATGATAGATGGCAATTCTACATATAAAGACAATCAAGGTATCATGATCTGCGGACATGGCAGTCGCGACAAAGATGCCGTTTTACAATTTGCGAATTTGGCTGACTTAATAAGTAACCGTTTGGCACCTGTAAAAGTTGCCTATGGTTATTTAGAGTTTGCTCGCCCGATTATTAGACAGGGTTTAGATGATCTTGTGCAACAAGGTGTAACCGATATATTAGCTGTACCAGCAATGTTATTTGCAGCAGGACATGCTAAGAATGATATACCTAGCGTACTCAATCAATACGCAGCTAATAAAAAAGCTGATATAAAAATTCGCTATGGTAGGGAATTAGGGATTGATAATAAAATGATACGTGCCGCAGCACATCGTATCAAATCTATTACCGACAGCATTGTAGATTTTAAAGCGAATGAAACGTTATTGGTTGTAATTGGTCGTGGTTCATCTGATCCTGATGCCAATAGTAATGTTAACAAAATCACGCGGATGTTGTGGGAAGGTTTAGGATATGGATGGGGTGAAACAGGTTATTCAGGGGTTACTTTTCCACTGGTAGAACCCTGCCTTGAACATTGTGCAAAGCTCGGTTTTAAAAGGATTGTTGTTTTCCCATATTTTTTGTTTACAGGCATATTGATTAAACGCATATACGATTACACCGATAAAGTTGCCGAAAGATATCCGCATATTGATTTTATAAAAATTCCATACCTTAGCGATCATCCATTAGTGATAGATACACTTGTTGAACGTATACAAGAAATTGAGGCAGGCGATAACAAAATGAATTGTCAATTGTGTAAATATCGTGAACAGGTATTAGGTTTTGAAGCTGAGGTTGGTTTGGCTCAGGAGAGTCATCATCACCATGTTGAGGGTATAGAAACAGGACATGAACATTCACACCACCATAGCAATTCTCATGAACACTCACATCACCATCCCTATCCGCATGCGGACCATCCCTTAGGACCAAAATCTATGAAAACAAGTAAAAAATAGCGCCTACGATATTCCAGATGAGATACGCATATTTAAAGAATCCATCAGAAATCTATGATTTATCTTTTAAGCGAGTTTCTCAGTCGGCGGACTTAACTTCCTATACACAAGGAATGAAAGCAATAATACAACGCGTTATTCACGCCAGTGCGGAGCCAGAACACGTAAATAAGATAGATTTTCAAAAGAATTTTGAAAGTGAGTCTAAAAAAGCGTTTTGCAAACAAGTTCCTATACTCGTTGATTGTGAAATGGTTAAAGTGGGTATTAGTAAGAATCTATTACCTAAAAAACAATCTGTCATATGTACACTTAACGATCCGCAGGTTGATAGCTTGGCAATACGTTTAAAAACGACACGCTCTGCCGCAGCAGTAGAGTTGTGGAAACCCTATCTGAAGGGAGCGATAGTGGTAATCGGAAACGCACCCACAGCTCTTTTTCATTTACTAGAGATGATGTCAGACACCTCCTTATCTCCAGCTGTTATCATTGGCCTTCCAGTCGGATTTGTAGGTGCAGCTGAATCAAAAGCAGCCTTACAAGATCATCCGCATGTCCCTGCATATTTTACGTTACACGGGCGCCATGGCGGAAGTGCGATGGCTGCGGCCGTGGTCAATGCATTATTATTACTAACCCAAAATGAAACAAGGGGTGATAATGCATAATCATTTACATAATCCGTGGCTTTTTGTTCTTGGCATGACAGGTGGTGGTATAAAGGCTTTATCAGAAGAAGCAAAAAACATTATTGCAAATGCGGATGTTATTATTGGTCCGCAGCGCTATTTGATGAGTATTAGTCTAAAAGAAACGCAAAAGAGTTGGACATATCCAACGCCCTTTATAACAATTATTGAGCAGATAAAGGAGTATAAAAAATGTAATCCAGAAAATACATTTGTAATTCTTGCAACCGGTGATCCCATGCATTTTGGCATTGGAAGCACCTTGATCAAGTATTTTAAGGTTGAAGATATATATGTAATTCCACAATTAAGTGCTTTTACCCTAGCCGCTTCTCGCCTATTATGGCCATTGGCAGAATGTGTGTGTGTGAGTTTACATGGCAGAGATATAGAGACTCTTAGTTTACATCTTTTACCAAATCAGAAAATGTTAATTCTTTCTCATAACAAACACACTCCCCACGATGTTTATAAATTTTTGCAAGCAAGGGGATACAGTAATAATGCCATTACGATTCTAGAGTATATGGGATATGAGAATGAGCGTGTATATAGCTATCATGAATCGATTTCTGTGGATGATATAGCCGATTTTAATGTAATTGCAATAGAGTGTCATTTGCTTGATACAGATAAATATTTACCTCCCTTATCAGGTATTGCCTCTCACCACTGGAGGCATGATGGAAAAATTACACGCCAAGAAGTACGCGCAATGGCTCTTGCACAATTAGAACCTCAACCGCGCATGCTGTTGTGGGATGTAGGAGCAGGGGCAGGTTCTGTTGCGATAGATGTATTGCGTATTGTTAAAGATATGAGAGCGATTTGTATTGAAAAAAATAAAGATAATGTTCAAAACATTCTCCATAATGCACGTTATTTTGGTTGCCATAATCGTCTTGAGGTAAAAAAAGCACACATAATGGATGTATGTGATACGCTAGAAAAACCCGATATTATTTTTGTCGGTGGAGGTATAGACAGCGTTGAAAATATGGAAAGAATTATATGTTTTTTACCTGCCCAAAAGGGGCGTATAGTTGCGCATGCTGTGACAATACAAAGCGAACACATTCTTATGCAATTATTTCTTAAAAGGGGTGGAAAATTAAAAAAGATACAATTATCACATAGTGATACAATAGGTAATTTTTCGGCATTCCGACCAGCTATGACTGTTACACAATGGTGTTTTTCAACATGTAGTACACAGGAAAATATGTCATGAAGAGTAAAATAGATAAAAAACCCATCATTTACGGTATTGGTCTTGGACCAGGTGATCCCGAATTAATAACATTGAAAGCCTTACGATTTTTACAAAGGGCAGATATTGTTGTATATCCAGCTTCAAAAGATGTCCCCAGTATTGTCCGCTCTATAGCAGATCAATATATACCGACAACATGTCAAGAAATATGTATTGAAATTCCTATGGATGAGGATAGTTATACACGCTTAAAGACCTATGAACCTTATGTAAAGCGTATTATATCGGCGGCTCAAGAAGGATTACATGTTGTTATATTATGTGAGGGCGATCCCCTATTCTATGGTTCTTTTTCATATATTTACGATGCAGTGTCTGAATTATGTCAAGTTGAGATTGTACCAGGTGTACCATCAATTTGCGCAGCTGGAGCGGTATTTGGGCAATCACTTGCCCGTAAGGAAGAAACGATCACAATTATACCTGCTATGCTATCCGAAAAAACCATAGAGACCCACTTAATGTTAACAAATAATGCAGTTATTATAAAATTGGGACGGCATTTTAAGCGTATATATGCATTATTAGAAGCAATGCAATTACTGGATCAGGCCTATTATGCAGAAAGAATTGGATTTAAAGACGAAAAAATATGTCGTTTAAATGAATGTGATACTGATTACATTCCATATTTCTCATTGATTTTAGTTAAGGATATTGTAAAAAATCATGACTGATCATTCAGCAGATATTATCTTGTCCCGCCCTGCTATCGTTGCTGTCTCACAAGTTGCGATACCTCTGGCTGAACAAATAGCTATGGTTTGGCCTCAAGCCAGCTTATACATCAATAAAAAACATGATTCATCTTATGCGCAGGCTATAAGGTATCAACATTTTTCTACACTTTTACAAGATGTATATAGTCAGAGGACCCCACTCATTGTTATAGCGGCAACAGGTATTGTTATTCGTAGTCTTGCTCCTGTTTTACAGCAAAAAATGATAGCACCACCTGTGATTGTTGTTTCAATAAGAGGAGATTATATTGTACCCTTGTTAGGGGCACATCACGGAGCACGCAATATAAGTGAAAAATTGTCTATCATTCTTGGGGCTCCAATTGTTCATACGGATGCCAGTGAAGATATTATTGGCGTGGCTTTAGATGAACCTCCCATCGGTTACGTGCTTGATAGTCCTAAAAAAGCTGTGAAGCCATTATCATTAGCCAATAATGAAAAGCAAGCCTGTATAGATAAAAATATTAACTGGTTAAAGGAAAGTGCGTTGCAGCATAATTCATCCGCATCGTTAGCATTAATTATATCACAAGATACACGCGTAAAAACGAATGATACAACACTTGTTTATCGTGCCAAAAGATTATGTATAGGTATAGGCGCTGTTCGCTTTGCTTCTTTAGAGCCCTTTATTGAAGTGATAGATGCCTTTTTACACGAACATTCTTTTCATCCGCATACTATAGCGGGCATTTTTTCTATTAACGTAAAAGCGGATGAAAAATGCCTACATGCCTTAGCCCAACACTATAAATGCCAGGTAGGATTTTTTTCAGCCGAAAGGTTACTCATGGAGACGGAAAGACTATCTGAAAAAAGTGATATAGTATTTGAAGAAGTGGGTTGCTATGGTGTTGCAGAAGCTGCAGCATTTGCTGCTTGTAATGCAAAAGGAAAACTTATCCAACCAAAAAAGAAAATCAAAGCTATTGGCACGATGGCCTGTGTTGAAAGTCATGAACCTGTAGATTTTGCATCTATCTCCGATATGGTTTTGCAAGGAAGGTTGTCTGTTATTGGTATAGGACCAGGTTCTCATGACTGGAGAAGTATTGAATGTATAAATGTTATAGAAGACACAACTGATTTAGTTGGTTATGAATTTTACTTATCTTTTCTACAAGCGTATCATACAGGGCGTACGCTACATAAATTTAGCCTAGGACAGGAACAAGAAAGAGTACGCCACGCCATAACACTTGCCGCGCAGGGCAAAAATGTTGGCCTTATATGTTCGGGCGATGCAGGAATTTATGCAATGGCGAGTCTTGTTTTTGAAGAACTCCATACAAATAAGGCCTTACCCGCTAACGCGGCACAGATAGCAATACAGATTATACCTGGTATTAGTGCCATGCAAGCAGCAGCGGCACGGGCAGGTGCACCTTTGGGACATGATTTTTGTGCAATTTCTTTATCGGATTTGTTAACGCCGACGGAAATTATAAAAAGACGCATTGATATGGCATTGGAGGCAGATTTTGTGATGGCCTTATACAATCCCGTTTCACAAAAGCGCCATGAGCTATTTCGCTATGTCATTGATAGAACAAAAGAAGTAAGAGGTGAGGATTGTGTTATAATCGTTGCACGACAACTTGGCAGAAATGATGAAAAAGTCGTGTGTATACAATTGAATGATTTTGAAGAGCGAATGGTTGATATGTTAACAATCGTTATTATAGGAAACAGTCAGTCACAATTATTGTCTTTGGGTTATTCCCAACAATATGCGTATACGCCAAGAGGTTATGAAAACAAAAAATCAGGATGAATTATGAAAGTATATTTTATAGGCGCAGGGCCAGGAGATCCTGATCTGCTTACCATTGCAGGACAAAAAGTGATAGCACAAGCACCTATGTGTCTATACGCTGGGTCGCTTGTTCCTGATACAATCATTAAACAGGCACAAAATGCGTCTATGATAATAGACACAGCTCCTCTTAATTTGGAGGAAATAGTCAATTATTTTGAAAAAGCTAAACAAAATGATTGGGACGTTGCACGTATTCATTCTGGGGATGTTTCTTTATATGGTGCTATTGCGGAACAAATTGTGGAGCTTAAAAAACGTAATATTGAATATAAAATTATTCCAGGTGTATCAAGTGTTTCGGCAACGGCAGCAAGATTAGGACAAGAATTAACACTTCCAGATATTTGTCAGAGTATCATATTAACACGAACATCTATGCAATCTTCTGCAATGCCAGAGGGCGAGACTTTAGAAAATTTTGCTAAGACAGGTGCCCTTTTAGCGATACATTTGTCTATTAGAAATACCGAATATATTATGCGCGAGCTTATTCCCTATTACGGAGAAAATTGTCCTGTTGTTATTGCCAGCAGGGTAGGTTGGTCGGATGAGATGATAGTTAAAGGACATCTATGCGAGTTACGTAAAATAGCTCGACAATATAAATTGACACGGACAGTTCTTATTTTGATAGGTCCGTCCCTTGCTGAAGAACAAAAGTTTAACACATCAGCTCTTTATGATAAAGAGCATGTACATATTTTGCGTCCAAGACGAAAAACATGATAACAATAGATGGGCTATATATCAATATTACTAGCCGATAGGGCATTGGTTTGAATAAAATTCTTACGTGCTTCAATAATATCACCCATGAGGTCCGAGAACACTTGATTGGCCTCGGCACTGTCATCAATTTTTACTTGCAATAGTGACCGTACTTGCACATCTAAAGTTGTTTCCCATAATTGTTGCGGGTTCATTTCTCCCAATCCTTTATAGCGTTGTAACGAAATGCCTTTATATCCATATTCTAAAATAGCTTCATATAAATCTATCGGATTGATGATGATCTTTTTTTCATCTTTATATAACAGGTAGGCTGGCTGTTTAAAGACAGGTATCATGCCCTCAAGAAGATTAGCCATCTTACTATGTGCGAAAGTTTTTAGATTGTCATGAGAAATACACATTTCTTCATATATTCCTCTTAAGGTTCTATAAAAACGCCACACGCCATCTGTATTGCTATGGGTATAAGGAGCAATATCACTTTCAGAATTTTGATTAAGTCGCGAAACAATATGTTCTGCTGCTTCATCTGTCAAAATCATATTGTCTTTAAAGTTTGGTATTAAACCGATTGCTTGTAAAAGGTCTTTAGGAGCTAATGAGCTGTAGTGAAAAATTTCTTGTGTAATCTCTTTGGCTTTCAAAGCAAAATTAAATAAATCACTTCCAACGATGCGTGTCCCATCTTCTTGCACAAGTACGAGGTCAGCAGTTGCATTCTCCATTAAAAAAGTGCTGAGTTCAGCATCATTCTTAATATATCGTTCGGATTGTCCTTTTTTAATTTTATACAAGGGCGGTTGTGCGATATAAATATATCCGTTCTGAATGAGTTGAGGCATTTGTCTATAGAAGAAAGTCAGAAGCAATGTTCTGATATGTGAACCATCAACGTCTGCATCAGTCATAATAATAATTTTATGATAGCGCAATTTTTCTATATTAAAATCGTCATGTCCGATACCCGTTCCTAGAGCTGTAATAAGTGTTCCTATTTCATTCGAGGATAATATTCTATCAAACCGAGACCTTTCAACATTAAGAATTTTTCCTCTTAAAGGCAGTACAGCTTGATTATATCTATGCCTTCCTTGTTTAGCAGAGCCTCCGGCGGAATCACCCTCCACGATAAACAGCTCTGATTTTTGCGGATCTCTTTCCTGACAATCGGCAAGTTTACCAGGTAGGTTAGAGACATCAAGAGCTCCTTTGCGGCGCGTAAATTCGCGTGCCTTGCGGGCGGCTTCTCTGGCAGTAGCAGCACGTAGGACCTTATCAAAAATTATTTTGCCCAGAGAAGGGTTTTCTTCCAACCAGCGTGTAAGCGATTCATTGATAGCATTTTCTACAAGAGGGCGGATCTCAGAGGAAACAAGCTTATCTTTCGTTTGACTTGAAAATTTAGGGTCTGGTATTTTTACGGATAAAATACATGTAAGGCCTTCACGCATATCATCGCCGTTTAGCGTGATTTTTTCTTTTTTGAGTAGGCCTGCTTGTTGGCAATAGTGGTTAATAGAACGCGTAAGAGCAGCACGAAAACCAGCTAAATGTGTGCCGCCATCACGTTGCGGGATATTGTTGGTAAAGCATTGCATAGATTCATAAAAACTGTCATTCCACCAAAGCGAGCAATTAACTTCACATTGATTTTTTTGAGAATGAATTTCTATAGGAGCGTCAATCAGAGCGGTTTTATTGCGATCACGAAAGCGTACAAATTCACTTAATCCGCCCTCATAATGCAAAAAAGTTTGTCGCACTGGCGTAACACGTTTATCGGTAAGTTCAATACGAATACCAGAATTAAGAAAGGCTAGTTCACGTAAGCGGTTTTCGAGCGTCACAAAATCAAACACAATGTTTGAAAAAATATTTTTAGATGGTAAAAAAGTAATTTCGGAACCTGTTTCTGATTGCTCTTGTGCAATAACTTTTAGAGGTTCGCTGACAGTTCCATCTTCAAAACGCATAAAATATAACTTTCCATCGCGTTTAATTCGTAGCTCTAACCATTCAGACAAAGCATTAACTACAGAGACTCCAACTCCATGCAGCCCCCCAGATACTTTATATGAATTTTGATCAAATTTTCCTCCTGCATGTAATTGTGTCATAATTAATTCGCAAGCAGGAATTTTTTCCTCTGTATGTAGCTCGGTAGGAATACCGCGTCCATTATCAGACACAGTAACAGAATTATCAGGATTAATAAAAGTGGTGATCATATCACAATGACCCGCTAAGGCTTCATCAATAGCATTATCAATGACTTCATAGACCATGTGATGTAGCCCAGATCCATCATCTGTATCGCCTATATACATGCCAGGACGCTTTTTAACCGCTTCAAGCCCCTTGAGAACTTTTATCGAATCTGCATTGTAATCATCATTGTGTGTATTGCTATTCATAAATCTATATGTTTGGTTAGGTTAATATTCTGGTGTAATACGTGCGTTATGGCAATGAAAAAATAGGGCATCATTGTTGAGCTCTTCGAATGTTTCGCGTTGAGTTGCCGTAAGAATGGCCTGCACATTAAGCCTTTTTAGTTCTTCAAAAACAAGAAAACGGTGATTTTTATCAAGATGCGCAGATACCTCATCAAATAAAAGGATAGGCATATAATTATAAGATAATTGTCGCATAAGATGAAGTTGAATGAAGGCTAGAGCTATGCCCAATATTTTTTTCTCACCTGTCGATGTTAGGCTGGCAAGCATATTTTTATCGCAGTTAAAAAAATCAATAACACTAAGATGTATTCCTCTATCCATGCGGTTACTATATTTGTGTGCATCTCTATGCTGTGATAAATATGCCATAAACATGTCTTCGGTATCAGAGGCGCTACACTCTTGTAGGCTATTCTCTACAAATCCATCCAACATAATTTTAAGTCTTGGAAGTATATGACCCAAGGCTCCGTTATGTTGAAATATTTTACTTTCACGATTAAATTTATCAACAAATTCACAGCGTGTAGCGGCAATGGCAACAGCGTTTTCGGCAATTTGTCGCTCAATACTTGTAAGCCACGTATTGTGATAATTATGTGGATTATATAGACAGTGCAGACGCATGCGTAATAATTTTTCATAACGTGTAATATGCGTGTTGTAAGTGGGATAAAAAAAAGCAATCATGCGGTCAAGAAACTTTCTTTTTTGCTGATTATTTCCACCGATAAGGCGCTCAATATAGGTTCCTATCCATACTTGCCTTATATCGGCAACAATGTTTTGAATACGCCTCATGGGCTGCCCATCACGTAAGAAAAGGCGTTGTATTTTCTGTTTCGAATTTTCAGAATTTGATAATGGGGTATAAGAATTTTGACTTAATGTATCTTCAGAAAACGCTACCAGCCGTGTTAAACCCAAAGGACCTTCAACAGATGTAGAAAGACGAAAATGTTCTTTCTCCTGAAATAAAAAATTTTTAATATTTTCTTCTCTTAACCCTTTACCGGGTGCAAAAAGAGATATACCTTCCAAAAAATTACTTTTACCTGCGCCATTATCACCATACACAACATTTATGCCATCATGTAAAGATACACTTAGTTTCGTATAGTTACGAAACATATGAAAATCACATTTGTTAATGCAAAAATGCGGTTGTGTATAAGTAGATATACTATTGGGTGGAGATTGCACGGATTTCTCTGACGGCGGGTGAAAAAACAAAGCTGTTACATTATATAAAATTTCTAATACAGGGTTTTTTAAATGGAATTCTATGACCTACTCTCAGACGCGCATGGGCATGATTACATAAAAAATATCATCGGCATGCTTACTTTTAATGAGAGCAGGTGAGTTGGCGTCCTTCATATAAAAAAGCATATCCTCAACTGCAATGGCATCAGCAATATCAAGCAGGTATTTAGCATTAAATCCTATATCAATTGTATCGCCTTGATAATCTATTGTCATGGTTTCTTGTGCTTGGCTGGCACCAGTTCCGTATATTCCCGTATTTCCTTGCGTATTTGATGCACTAACGAGTAGCTTTTGATCTGAAAAATGTAATTTTACGGCACGTGTTTTTTCGGCTGAAATAGTTCCAATTCTATCAACGACTTGTGCAAATTGTACAACAGGTATATGGGCCAACAATGCATTGTCTTGCGGAATAATTGCTTTATAATTAGGAAAAGTACCATTCACGAGTTTAGATAAGAATTGCACATTATTAAAGGTAAACTGAATAATATTTTCAGTAAGCTTGATGTGAATTGATTGCTGTAACCCGTCAGTGAGTTTCCATATTTCATCCACACATTTTTTAGGAATGATAACACCAGGCATATCCTTCGCCCCAAGTGGCAAGCTTGTGTGACAGGCAGATAATCGATGACCATCTGTTGCAACGGCATAGAGAAGGTCGGCATCAGGATGTAAATAGATACCATTAAGATAATAACGCGTAGAATCATCAAGTATAGCAAAGCGCGTTTTTTCTATCATGCGTCTGAGGCTTTCTGATTCCAGACTAAATTCAAATGCTTTCCCATCATGCATACCTTCAGGATAGTGTGGAAAATCCTCTGCATGTATTGCTAAAAAGTTAAAAGAACTATAAGGGGTGGTTAATAACAGTGTATTATTATCTTCACTCAAAGCCAAATTAATCTGCTCACCTTCTGGCAATTTTCTGACAATATCATGCATGAGGTGCGCTGCAACACTTGTGCTGCCATTAGTTTTGACATCCGCTGCAATTTCTATGACAACATCACTATCAAGGTCTGTTGTACGCAAACGCAAACAAGCATCTTGTGCTTCTAACAAAACATGTCCCAAAACAGGCATTGTATTACGCTTTTGTACAACGCCATAAACTTGCGCTAAAGCACGTAAAAGCAAGCCTCTCTCAATTTCTACAAACATTTTGCGACCTATAAAATAATATTATATATAATAACAGAATGGTCATTATATCGCAAAAAGACTATAAATAGCAACTACAAAACATTTTTAAATGCTGTAATTCACAATCTATAAAAAAGACAAGATATTTTATAGCGTTTTTTACCTAAATAAAAAAAATCGTTATTTAAAAAGAATGGGAAGTCCTTGATTAGGGGTTAAAAGTGTATCTTCCCACATAATTTGTTTACCCCTTATTATTGTTCCTATAACTTTACCTTGGCACGTCATACCATGAAAAGGTGTCCACCCGCAGCGTGAATACATACCAGCATCGTTAAGATAAGTTTTTTGTTTAAGATCTACGACAGTAAAATCAGCATCAAATCCAATTTCAGCCTTTCCTTTATGAGCAAGCTTAAAAAGCGCGTGTATATTGGTGCTCGTTAATTGTACAAAACGCTCTAAAGAGAGATTTTTTTGAGCAACATGATTAAGCATTACGGGAACTAGAGTTTGTACACCTGGCATACCAGAAGGAGAAGATGGATAGGGTTGTTGTTTTTCGATTTTGGTATGAGGAGCATGGTCGGAGCCGATAATATCGGTGAGATTATCCTTTATAGCTTGCCACAATATTTTTTGATGGGTGGCATCGCGTAATGGTGGGTTCATCTGTGCGAACGTCCCTATTTTTTGATAGGCTTCTTCAGCGCGTAAAGTAAGATGTTGTGGCGTCATTTCAACACTTGCAACATCTCTATATTGTTTTAGTAATGGAATTTCTTGTCCTGTTGACACATGTAAAATATGTACTTTTTTATCATAGGTGCGGGCGATTTCTAAGACTCTTTGTGTCGCTAAGTAAGCCGTCTCTTCATCGCGCCATATTGTATGAGAAAAGGGGTTCCCTTTTTCTTGGAGGTTTTTACGTGCATTTAAACGGCTTTCATCTTCGCAATGAAACGCGGCTCGTTTATTAAGATGTTTGATAATCTGTGTTAGGTGTTCTTTATTATCCACTAACAAAGTGCCAGTTGATGAGCCAACAAAAATCTTCATACCAACGCAACCTATCATGGATTCAAATGTTTTGAAAAGATGTGTATTGTCGGCAGTTGCCCCAGCATAGAAGGCAAAATCACAGTGCATATTATGTGTAGCACGTTCTATTTTGTCTTGTAACAATTCTACCGTTGTTGTTGGTGGCGATGTATTGGGCATTTCAAAAACAGATGTGACACCACCCATTACAGCGGCAAGACTACCCGTTACTAAATCCTCTTTATGGGTAAGTCCTGGATCTCTAAAATGAACTTGCGTGTCAATGACACCAGGCAACACATGCAAGCCCTTCGCCGATATCACATGTGAAGCAGATATTGTACTGATAGATCGCGGTGTATGGATTGCAACAATTTTATTATTTTTTATACCAATATCAACTTGACGTTGCTCTGTATTTGTTACTAATATAGCATCAGCGATATAGCAATCATAAGTGGTAGCGTTTGATTCTCTATTCATATATCACGTCTTTATGCAAAGTAACCCATTCTAACAATATATAGAGAGGATGGTAGAATTAAATGCGTAAAATTAAATGCGTAAGAGGCATAAGATACTCTTCTTACGCAAGTGTACTGTAATATTTTTTACTTTACAACATAATTTTAAACCTCCCACTATAAACGCGAAGTAAAGACGCAAGGCGAACAATAATTTGGGGAGTTATAATGGAAAAACTTTTATTCTTGTTATTTTCGCTTATACTTAAAGTCTAGGATAAAATTATGACTATGTATGATCAATCATTTATAAAACCTCCATTGATAGCAGGGGAACACATTCGTATTGCAGGAGGGGATGCTACAGATTTTTTACAAAATATTGTCAGTAACGATATCACAGCAATGAAGCAGGAAAGCATGTGCTATGCTGTTTTGTTAACACCACAAGCAAAAATTATCTGCGACGTATTTCTAATCCGTTTACAAAAAGATGAATATATCCTAGTGATAGCGGCCCAATTTATGACGTCAATACTCCCTCAACTCCGTTTATTTGCAAGACGAAGAGATGTTGTAATAGAGCATGACAACCGTTTTGTAATAACGCATAGGCAGGACAATACATTAGATAATAATGATGATTACATCTGCCGTTTTGATGATCCACGCATGCCCCATTTTTGGCAATATTATCTGCGTGATTGTAAGCATGAGAAAGCACTGCATTGTGATTATGTACAATATAACATAAAACGTCTTCTCAATGGTTTATTAGAGGCAGGTCTAGAATATCCAACGCGGCAGTTATTTTTACATGAGGCCAATATTGACTATCTTAATGGGGTGAATTTTAACAAAGGTTGTTACATTGGTCAGGAAGTTGTTTCACACATGCATTATAAAGCCAATGTCAAAAAGCGCCTATTGTTATTCAGTTATCAGCAGGAAGAGGCGTTGCGATTAGAAACTCCCATATATTCTGAGGAAAAACGTGTTGGAAAAGTCATTAATGAATTTGCTGGCCTACAAGAAGAAGAAAAAACACGCTATGCATTAGGGTTAGTTCGTATTGGCAAATCCGAAAATCTTGCCACACTGTTTTTCAAATGCAACAATCTTGCTCTGCATCTTGTAAATCTGACATGGATGCAAGAGGAAAGTATGGCATGAATACATAAAAAAGGAATGGTGTAGAAATGATATCTAATAATGAAGCTACTGTAACATATGACACTTCAATTATACGTTGTCCTTGGTTAACGGCAGATCCAATTTATCTTGCATACCACGATACAGAATGGGGGGTGCCAGAATATGATGATCGAGCACTTTTTGAAAAGTTAATTTTAGATGGGTTTCAGGCAGGGCTTTCATGGCTAACAATTTTGCGTAAGCGTGATGGTTTTAGACAGGCATTTGATAATTTTGATCCCGAGAAAATCGCACGCTATGATGAAAAAAAACAGCATGATTTGTTACAAAATACAGGTATCATTCGCAATAAAGCAAAAATTAAAGCCACAATTAGCAATGCACAAATATGGCTTGACATGATGGAAAAAGAAGCGGGATTTTCAGATTTTTTATGGCATTTTATGCAAGGCAAACCAAGACAAAACATGTTTAAGACAATGCAGGATATTCCTGCACATACGGCTGAATCACATGCTATGTCAAAAGCATTGAGAAAAAAAGGTTTTCGTTTTTGTGGCCCGACAATCGTGTATGCTTTTATGCAGGCCTGTGGCTTTGTTAACGATCATATTATGTCATGTCACTGTTATGAAAAATGTAAACAAATCAGCAAAAAATAATCACGTATAGGCTTAGTAAGGGGTGTACATATCATTACATTACGGGCAATTAGATGAGAATATAAGCATATAAAACAATGCCAATTGATAAAAAAAGACATACACGTGTATGGCAGAGGATGCTAAGCGGGCGATGTCTTGACCTACGCCAGCCGAAAGCTAAAGATATATCTTTACAAGACATTGCACATGGATTAAGTCGCTTAGCACGGTGGAACGGTCAGACAGCAGGTAAACATGCCTTTTCGGTAGCACAACATAGCGTTTTGGTAAGGGATATTGCCTTATATTATAATCCCCAGCTCGACGCAATGACGCAATTATATATATTATTACATGATGCTCCAGAATATGTGATAGGAGATCTAATTAGCCCTTTTAAAAAACTCATAGGTGATGATTATCGTTCTTACGAGGAAGCCATCGCCGAGGCCATACATTCTCATTTTGATCTTAAACATCCCGTTGATGTAAATATCGCCTCTCTTATAAAACATGCCGATCAAACAGCCGCATTTGTCGAGGCTATTGGTATTGCGGGATTCTCAATTGCAGAGGCAAAAGAATTGTTTTTAGATAATTCACCAGATTATCTTATCTTAAAACAGGATTTCGCAACGATTGTACCTCTTGCAGTATATGATAGCGAAACACTTTTTTTACAAGAATGTCACTATATGATAACACACAATAATACAACACGAGAAAAGAGGTAATATTCGTTATGCGTGTCGTCATAACAGGGCAAGACACATTCTCTCAATGTATGGATATCAAGCCAGATTACTGGGCATATTTTTACTCGCCACATGCAAAACTACCGACACAGTTTGAAGAATTTGTGTGTGCACATAAATCGTCTTACTGCTTTAATGATATTGATGATTTGGAGGACATTGTTGACGCTGATAAAAGAGCATTATTAAAAGCTGTAACCCAGCAGCAAATACATTCTTTAATAGCAGATATAGAGGGATGGATTTGTGCAAATGAAACCACTAATATTTGTTTGTTATTTTCATGTTATGCTGGCATTAGTCGTTCGCCTGCAGCAAGCTTTATCGCGTTATGTATGTGGCTTTCTCACATTCCAGAAAAAACGATTGCACACTATATGCGTGAGAAAAATTCCTATATTACTCCCAATAAAGCCATGTGTCACTATGCAGATGTATTATTAGAACGTAATGGACGCCTGTTACAGGCAGCACAGGATATAGGACGAGGGAAAGAAGCTTATAGTGGCGGTTTAACTTGCCTTGATACCGCTGACCTATTTTCCTAAAGCCAGCGCAGTAAAATAAGATTAAACAGATATAAAGCTGTAATTTTAATGATTGTATAATTTGTATGAAAGAAACACAGGAAATAAATAAGGTTACACATTCTCCCTTACTTTTTGTTGACTTAAGTGCCGTTATCGTCGGTATTACTGATCAGACCCCGCACGTATTTATCGTTGATGTTGATGATAAAGACCCTATTCAGGGGCTGCCAGGAGGAAAATTTGATCCAAAAAAACATCAGAAAATGCAACAGGGCCTACGGATTGTGGTGCAAGAAAAAACGGGTTTTAGCCTTCGTTATGTTGAGCAATTATATAGTTTTGGTGATAATGGCCGTATGCGTAACAATAATGAAAACGGTCATTCGTCAATTTCTATTGGCTATTTAGCCCTTACACACGCACAGAATACTATACACGATAGGTGGTTAGACTGGTATCATTTTTTTCCGTGGGAAGATTGGCGTAATGGCATGCCCTCTCTCATTAGACAGACAATCTATCCCTTACTTAAGCAATATGCTGAGCAAAAAAAAAGACATCAACAGGCATTTGATAGTTGGGATGAACGTATGTATGAATTTTTTGCCTTTGGTAATCGGTCATGGGATCCCGAGCGGGTATTAGAACGGTATGAAATATTATATGAAGCGGGTTTCGTTAATGAAGCTGTACGCGATGGAAAAGATTTGGCTCGTCGGCATTTAAAAGAGATGGGGTCTGCATATCCGCAATTAGGGCAAGAATTGCACCTTGATCACCGGCGTATTTTAGCTACAGCCATATCACGATTAAGGGCAAAAATAAAATATAGACCCGTTATTTTTGATGTCATGCCTGAAAAATTTACACTTTTTACCCTCCAAAAAACCATTGAAGGTATTTATGGCATGCCCCTTCACAAGCAAAATTTTCGACGCCATGTGATGAAATCGAAATTGGTATATGCCGCAGATGATATATGCATTGATACGGGTGGCAGACCAGCACAATTATACCGTTTTGCCGATCATTTATCTATTGAACGTGCTCAGTTAAGCTTGTTGCCGCCAACACGACGTTAGATATTGTAAGAGATATTGTGTGGCTGATAAATACGTTGTTGAGTTTGCCATTGAGGTGGTATGTACCATGGTTCCGTCATAGGTTCTAAAGGAGGGTGTCCTAATATCATATCAGCAACTTTTTCAGCGATCATTATTGTTGGTGCGTTAAGATTGCCATTGGTAATATGGGGCATAACAGAAGCATCAATGACCCGAATGTTTTTTAACCCATGTATGCGGCATTGTGTATCAACAACACTATTTGATGCAGATTGTCCCATGCGACAAGTGCCACAGGGATGGTATGCACTTTCGCTCTTATCCTTTATAAAATTATCTAAATCGGCATCATTGTGACAATGTATTCCAGGAGATATTTCTTCGGCACGAAATTCATCGAAAGCTTTTTGGTTAATAATTTCACGCGAGAGCTGAATAGCTCTTCTAAAATCAAGAAAATCCTCTTCATGTGACATATAATTGAAAAGAATGTGGGGATGTATATGTCCATTCTTATATTGCAATCCAACTCTACCACGACTTTTTGAACGCATTGGCCCAGTGTGTAATTGAAAACCATCGCCCCTTAAAGCACTCTTACCGTCATATCGCATTGCTGCGGGCAAGAAGTGGTATTGAATATCTGGCCATTGTATAGCGCGACGAGAGCGAATAAAGGCACCACACTCAAAGTGATTAGTAATACCCAGACCTGATTTAAATAAGAACCATTTAATGCCTATAAGGGCTTTAGAAAAAAAACTTAAATGACGATTCAATGATATGGGTTTTTTGCAGCGATATTGAATATAGGTTTCTAAATGGTCCATGAGATTACGCCCAACATGCCGTAAAGAATGAATTATCTTTATGTTATGCTTGTGTAAAATAGTAGGATCACCAACGCCAGAGAGTTGAAGCAAATAGGGTGAATTAATGGCGCCGCTGGCAATAATAATTTCGTGTTTAGCCCTGACAACATGTTCTTGATTTCCACGTGTGTATACAACACCATAGGCTCTTTTATTTTCATCAAAGAGTATTTTTGTTACATGACAATGCGTAAGAATGGAAAGGTTTTTCTTAGCGGAGGGATTTTTCTTGGCTTTTCTTAAATAGGTTTGCGCAGTACTCATACGGATGCCAGCATATGTGGTTCTATCCATGACTGCCATACCTTCCTGTTTATAGCCATTCATGTCTTCAGTATATCCGTACCCAGCCTCTTCACCAGCTTTCAATAAGGCACGGTGCAGAGGGTTATATAATTTTCCGCGTGTGACATGCAAAGGTCCATTCTTACCTCTCCAATACCAATGCTTAGAGAGCAATGAACCGCGATCATGATATTTTTCGGCACGTTTAAAATAAGGCAGATTTTCACTGTAAGACCATCCTTCAGCCCCCTCTTTTACCCATGTCTCGTAATCCATAGGATGCCCTCTTACATAAGCCATGCCATTAATAGAGGAGCTGCCTCCCAAAACACGGCCGCGAGGACAATGAAGTCTACGATTATTCATATATGGTTCTGGTTCAGTATAATAACCCCAATCATACTTAGGACTATTCATGGGTATTGATAAAGCTGTAGGCATTTTAATATAGATACTGTTATCACTGCCCCCAGCCTCTAAAAGAAGGATGTTTTTTTTACCTCCCTCTAAAAGTCTATAGGCTAAAACGCAACCAGCTGAACCGGCTCCAACGATAATGTAGTCTACAATATTTTGCATCTTAAATATCTTTATACCTGTTTTTGTATTATGTTCTCCTTTTGTGCATACCAAAAATAAAAATAAATCGCAAAAAGAAAAATAATGGTAAGACACATAATGTTCATTCCCTGCCAGCCAAGAGTTGTATATAGAAATCCCGTAAAAAACGATGACAACATTGTGAATAAATGAATAATACTATCATTTAGACCCTGTGCTCTGAATTTATAGGAATCACTGAATAGACTGCTCAGTAAATACGAGCCCCCTACATATAAAAAATTCCAACCTAAACCTATACATAGTAGCGACACGAGTATAACATTTTGATTCTCAGATACAAAAGCTATACAAATAGCTATAATAAATACAATTATACCAACGTAAATAAAACGAATGTTACCAAGCCATAATATTAGGTATGTTGTAAAAAGCGACGGGAAATACATAAAAAAAACATGAATTTGTATAATGATACTAATATTAAAAAAAGAGATATGGTGATTATGCAAGTGTAATCCAGAACCTACCATCAATAAATTCATGACAGCATAGGCCGCTGCGCCACATATAGCCGCAGGTAAAAAACCACGAGTATATACGACATGTTTAATGGGAATAGATTTTGTATTGGTAATATTTTTTGTATTGGTAATATTTTTTGTGGGCTTAGGAAAATGTACGAAATATATTATGAGTAAGGTGCACAAGGTTAATCCGCTATTAATTAAGTAAATGCTTTCATATAAAACAGCGCCAGCTCCAGAATGGACATTGCGTGATAATACAGGGCCTACAACAGAAGCTATAACACCACCAAACAGAACGATATTTATGGCTTGAGCATGCTGCTTTTTAGGTGTAATATCAAGTATAGCAAAGCGCAATAAATGTATTGTGACAAGAAAAATACCTAGTAAAAAATGTGAAAAAACCAACATCGCAAAAATATTATATGACAATGCTATAAAAGCCAACACACCAGAAAAAATGCCACTTATGCAAGAAAGTACAAATATAGGCTTGCGTCCGAATTTTTCTGTGAGGCGTGACAAAACAAAAGACGCAATAACAAAGGATAAATATTGAAAACCAAGGGGGATGGTAGATAATGCATCGTCTTGACTCAATTCTCTTGCAGCTATTGCACTAATGCTAATAGATATGACAGCGGCTGACATACCAAGCCCCATACAGGCAGATAATAAATAGGTTTCTTTTTTTAAATTGAGATAAGAGCCATACATAAGATATTTACAATACTAGATATGTGTTTCTATGAAGAAGAATCGTGCGTAGAAATAGTTGATGTTTTTTCTATCCAAGTAAATAATTTTTTAAATCCACCGAAGACAAAAAAATGAGGGGCCCCAATGTTGGTATCTGGGTAAGAAGACATTTCATCCACAAGACCTTGCATCATATTATCGGGGTTATAGTCAATAAGTAGTTGTGAAATATTGAGTGCTTGTTTTTTTAAAAAATTAATTGAAGCACCAACGCCACATAAGAGCGAGAATTTGATAAGAGATTTAATGGAAGCAGGACCAGCAATCCCAGGATGAATAGGAACATCTATGCCATTACTACGTAGTTCTTTTGCCCATGTTATAAGTGTTTTGATATCAAAGAGAAATTGTGTAACGATTTGTGGTTCGCATCCGATTTCTCTGATAAGAGAAATTTTATCTTTCAAAATTTGAATAAAGTTTTCATGTGTATGTAAAAAGCTCTTCTCCATCTCAGCATTTCCCTCAGGATGACCAGCTATTGCAATTGTTTTAAATCCCTTATTATGAAATGCCCCCGTTTTAAGTAATTCAGAAACCGACATAAATGACCCAATGGGCGTTTTGGGATTACCACCAAGTAATAATAAATCACTTATGCCAGCGCTTTTATACTGCTCAAGTATAGAGCATAATTCATCTGTGTCTTTGATTAAACGAGCAGGCAGGTGCATTACAGGAATACAGCCAACCTTTTGTACTTTTTGGGCCGCTTCAATTTGTTGAGATAATTGCGATAACTCAATGAGTGTTAAGTAAATGCGCATGTTTTTTGGGAAGTGATCTTTAAGGTCCAATAATTTTTCTATTTGGGCAGGTATGGATTCAATAGAATATGTTTTGAACGTATAATTTTTATAAGAAGTGGAATCTACATGCATGTGCTAAACTCATTCATATGGGTTACTTTAAAATATAAGATTACTTATAATTCTTTAGTACAAAATATATATCGTTTCAGCGACTAGTATTCCATGATATACGAAATGTATAAATGAATATCTTGCGTATGCTATGAATAGAAGGAATAAATTATATCATTACTCCCCTATCATAAATATGAGCAGTGGAAAACACAAATTTTAGGTTGTTTTCCTTTATTTTTTAGGTGCCTTATTTGTAGAATAGTAAAATGTTATTTTCGCATGAACATAAAATAATCTGTAAATAGAGTCTATGATATGAAAGAGGATAAACTTGCTATCATTGTTGATCACGGTATCAAAGATGAGTGGACAAATGTTTTTCGACGATATGCTCCAGATATTCAGATTGATGAATATCCAGATTTAGATGATTTAAGTAGCTATACATATTGTTTTGTGTGGATGCCTCCAAAAGGTTTAATTGCAGAATGTACAAATTTAAAGGCGGTTTTTTCTCTTGGAGCAGGGGTAGATCATATTCTCAGGGATGAAACTTTCCCGCGTCACCTTCCTATCGTAAGAATGGTGAATGATTATTTAACAGATACAATGTCGGAATACATCGTTTTACAATGTCTTATGCATTTAAGGCGCCTTGATGAAATAATACTGGCAAAGGCTGATAAGAAATGGACGCAATTTCTGGCTCCGAAAGCGTCTGATGTAAGTGTGGGTATCATAGGAATGGGGATTCTTGGCTATGATGCCGCCAAAAAATTAAAAATGATAGGATTTAAAGTAAACGGCTATAGCAGAACACCAAAGCAATATGAAGGGATCACGTGTTTTCATGATGGTCAAATGGATGAATTCTTGAATGAAACTGATATACTTATTTCCTTATTACCACTTACCCCAGAAACACAAGGTATATGCAATTATGAAATGTTTAAAAAATTAAGACGTAATCCATTGCTACGCGGTGTCGTTTTTATTAATGCAGGCCGCGGTGGGGTGCACAAAGAAGCAGATATTTTACAAGCTTTGGGGGATGGGGTTTTGTACGCGGTAAGTTTGGATGTTTTTGAAAATGAGCCCTTGCCTCAGACAAGTCCATTATGGAAACATCCACGTGCTTTTATTTCGCCCCATATTGCCGCTGTCACGGATGCAAATTTTGCATCACGTTACGTTATCGATATGATACGACACCATCAAAAAGGAAAAAAATTAAAGAATGTCGTTGATATGACATATCAATATTAAGTGTCAATTATATCACCTATTATTTATTGTCCATTAGAATAAGTTGGGGAAAATTTTTGTTCTGTTAAAACGATGCTTGTTGTTCTGACTAGAGAGTTATACACTCACTTTAATTGGATAGGAAGATGCGTGGTCAATTTGAATAAAGATTTTAATACATTTACGAGGAGTATATATGGTATCTACATGGACACAGGAACGAGTTGAGCTATTAACTAAGTATTGGCTAGAAGGTTTAAGCGCAAGCAATATCTCGGCTAAATTAACAGGGGTTTCACGTAATGCTGTAATAGGAAAAGTTCATAGATTGGGCTTGCCAGCCAGAGCAGCAGCAAGAGGTAAAGCGAGTTCCGCCCTTAAAGGGGGGAGTTTAGGCCTCAACATAGTAGACGAGAAAGATAATGATACAAATGCAAAGACTTACTGGGGTGATGGGTTGTCGGAGAATGTTGAAGACAATTATATTTATAATAGAGGTGGTGAGACCCTCTATGATAGCAGCATTAGTCTTGTTTTGGCTTTGAAGAATGGTTCTTGTAAATGGCCACATGGAGATCCTGGAGAAAGTGATTTTCGATTTTGTGGTAAAAAAAGTAAATCAGGAACACCATATTGCGATCAACATAATAAAGAAGCTTATCAGAAAATAACACCAGCGAGACGGCAAAATATAGTGGAAACTATGCATAAAAATAATAAAAAATTGGCCTGATAGATTTATCATTGGAGGCTTATTATCGCATATGGTATATGTTCTATCTGTATGCGTAATAATAAAATATAAGCCACTGATATTGACCATCTTTTCTATGTTTTTGTACTTTATTTTACGGCTAGTTGCATGTACACTCATTGCTTCTTTAACGTTATTCTAACAAGGTAGTATATTTTTAGGGTTATTAGCATGGTGTATGGTATGTGTATCAACAAAAATGTCGTAAGATGGGGCAGATTTAGAAAATTTTATAAATTCAATATTGTATGTTAGTAATATTAAGAGTTGCATTTTGTGTAGGGATGCAATAGTCTTGCTTCGTTTGGGACGTATGAGGTTTGTGTATATTTCACATGGTTTGTACAAGTTTTTCTGCAAATGAAGAATGACCATGTTTTTTAACTAAGGATAATAATATGGATATAATTGGTTTAGGAGCCCTCGTTTTAGCGGCTTTTGTTATTATAAAATTGCGGAGCATTTTAGGCGAAACGCATTGGGATGAACCACAAGATAAGAAATCGGTGGATCGTAGTAAGCGTTATACGAATGAAGAGGCCGATTTATCTAATAATAAACCGCCAGCAAATGTTATTGATCTACCTACGGCGGCACAAAAAACGCACAATCTTACACAGGAACAAAGACAAAGCAAAATACAGGCTTTTTTGGGTAGACATTGTTTAGATGATGAGAAGTTAAAAAAGATAGTGTTGAATATTCATAAGAGTGATGAATCCTTTGATATAGAACAATTTTACAAATCTGCAAACCAAGCGTATGAAATGATTGTAACAGCTTTTGGTAGTGGAGACAAAAAAACGTTATCGTCCTTATTGTCAAAGAAAATTTATGGCACGTTTGAAAAGGAAATTGATAAAAGAGTAAAACGTGGAGAAATTCACAGCTTTGATTTTGTGGGAATTGAAGACTCAAAAATAGTCGGAGCTTCCCTAGTTAAAGATAATGCAAAAATTAAAGTACGTTTTGTGTCAAGTTTTTTTCAAGTAGTATACGATCAAAGTAAAAAGATCATAGATGGTAGTGAAACACAATCAACACAAGCGATTGATTTATGGAGTTTTTCGCGAGATCTGAAGTCTAGTGATCCTACATGGTACCTTGCTGCTACACAAAGCGAGTAAACATCAATACAATGAGATTAAAAATGTTTGCATACGGACAACTGCGTTATCTAGCCAACATGAATACATAAACGTTTGCAAAACAAAAAACGCTATTTTGCAATGAAGGCTATGATATAAAATTATTTTACGAGCAGAAAAGCTAGGTGTGACCTGTTTTATAACGATCAACGCGAAGGTATAGTCTTCATATTAGCATACGTATTTACGGATTCTGTGCTAAGTCGTCCCATTGTCAGTTCATTAATTTGCATTTGAAATAAAGAGGAAAAGGGACTAGTAAAGTTATAATTAGTAAGAATACGAAAATAATTACGCCCTCCAATGTCGGCACAATTAACATTATTACCCCAACTAAACAAGCTACTGACACGTAGATGCGGTACGGTTTGCCTTAATATTGTATTGGCAGCTGAATTTGAACCTCCTAAATTACTTGCTTTTCCTGCAAAAAAATAGGTTCGTGTTCTATAACTTGTTTGCCTCGTACCAAGTGGGCAGAAGAAAGCGGTATAGACAATATTAATTTTACTATCTGTGCAAGCTGTATTATAACGACAGACGCTTAAGGGAATTGCTAAATCACTTATATACGGTTCAAGTGTGGTAGATACATACGATCGTAACGTATCTCTAGGAGATGGGGTATGCCATTGCGATTGCCCAAGAGTTCTACCGAAGCCAATCTCTCCTAAATCATCGCCATATTTTTCACTCAGATAATAAGAAACTCTTGAAAGGCTTGAATTAACGTTTTGTGTCACAGCTTTGGCATTATTATAGAGTATAAGATCAAACCCCGCTAGCAAAAGCAAAACAAGAACAGGAGATAAAAGAGCAAATTCTACAAAAGCAACTCCTTTAGTTTCCATAAAAAAACGTTTAAAAATGCTACAAAATAAATTTTTTTTCATGCTTTAACTATATACTTAACATTTTACTGTTATTAAAATACTATATATTAACATAGACGTATCGTGTTAATTTATACATTTTATACCCTAAGTATAAAAAAAGAATAAATAAACAGATTAAGTTGAGCGTACAATTAATTGAGATGGTAGGAATCGTATACAATAGTGGTACATATTAATCGTACCTGTCGCTATAAGAATAAACTGCGTTACGCTATCCAAACAAGGAATATGATAATAAAGTAAAAGAGATAAAGTTTTAACAGATGATATATTTTAGCATGAAAATAAAAAAATTCATATGTGATGATGAAGGGGCAACAGCAGTAGAATTCGGGATGCTTGTGGCTCCAATAATTGGTTTTATAATTACATTTATCGACGTCGGTTACTGGAGTATCGCCAATACAACATTAAAGAAAGCTACACATAATACTTTACAAGAATGGATAGTGACAAAGGACAAAACAACTATTACATTATTGAGTATAGAAAAAAGAGTTTGTAAAAATATTAGTGCAATAGGTATTCCGTGCAATAGTGATTTTTTAAAAATTAATATAAATTACCTAACATCCGCAGATAATTCGGGTGAGAATCTTTTGAATTTCCAATCACTTTATAGGTTACATAATTCACGCCGTTTGCTTATATTAAAATTGCGGCTTGTATGGCCAAATTTTTTCCCAGTTTCAAAATTTTTAATGCGTGTACAAAATGAAACGGCTAGGAATATATACAGTGCAACCTTATTGCCAATATAAATAGCTGTTATAATAAATAAAAAAACTAGAATTTACAGCTGTTAAATGATGTATGCTTGTATTATTGTCTTACAGTTAATCTATAATAATAACAACTTGGACTAAAATTGTATAAATTAAGGCCAAATGTGCCTAATATGCAATTTTGTTTACTATTTAATAATATTTTTTATTTAACTGTTAATAAAATATTAATTTAAAAAATTTTAAACGAATTAGTTTAGAATCACCCTGAGTAATTATTATCATCATTCTTAGATATGTAGAGAGGGTGTATGATTAAGAGAGATCAAGTCGCCTTTAACAAAGTTGCACTATTTGCTTGTGTTAGGGGGTCTTTGTAATGTTTTAAGTCAAAGCAAGTATATGAAAATTATTATAAATATATTGATTCTATGCGTAACCCTTTTTTCGGCAAATGGAGAAGCCTTTGCACAGCAAAGCAATCAGACCGTTATTAATGTAGAAAATAATACTAATATACCTAACAAAGCATCCGTATTGACAGGCAGGTCGTATAAGCCTGTTAACAGTTTTATAGATAGCTTAGAATTGCAAGAAGAAAATGAGCTAAGAAATTTCTTGCAATCTTCTTCTAACTCCAACTTGAAAAAGGAGGAAGGCAGTAAAAAGCAAAAAAAACTCACTGATTTGTCAATACAACCTAAAGAAAACGGCCCAGAGATAAAAAATCAACAAGCCGAAAAAGTAAACATGCATAAAGATGCTTCTTCAGCAGATGATAAGGAGCTGCAATCATCTTTAATGCCGTCGTCATTTTCGAAGGCAATAATGAGGAATATATTGCCAAGCCTAATAGGTGTACTTTTATTATTTTTGTTCTATCAATATTATTGTAACAAAAACCTAAAGAGGGAAATGGAAAAAACGGAGGAGCGGTTTGAAAAGGAACAATTACATATTCTTCAGGAGATGGCATATTATCAAATGATTGCTGATGCCGATAATGAGATGAAAATTGTTTACGATGAAAACAATGTTTTTGTAACGGGACGTTATCCAGAGGGCATAGAATTAGTTACGCAAAACAAAATTCAGTATTTTGAGGAATGGTTAATTGAAGAAGATGCACGTAAATTACGTAAGGCTATTGAAGATTTAAGGCAGAGTGGAGAGCCGTTTTTTCTATATCTTACTACGCAAACGAAAAAAGAAATAGAGGTAGAAGGGCGCCTTACCAATATGCGGTGTTGCATTTGGGTGCGTAACATTCCTCAGATAAAAATGGAGGCTAAAAAACTTAAGCAGCAACTGCAAACACAAGTTAATATGCTAGGTATTTTAGGGGAAGCCACCAATAGAAGAGGGTTAAGTATTTGGATAAGAAACTCAAAAGGAGTATTGGTATGGGTAAATGAGGTTTATGCAAATGCCGTTGGAATTCGTGATGTTAAAGATGTTATCTCTCGTCAAGTAGAGATATTGGCTGCAAAAGAATTAAGCGAAATGCTGAGCGTCTTACATAAAAAAGAAATTCATGAAACAGTAACGCATCGTAATTGTGTAAATGGAATGAGAATATACCATACTATTTCTATTCCTTATGATAAAGGTGGTTCTTATGGTATAGCTCATGATATAACAGAATTAACTCAAGCGCGTCAAAGTCTTGAAATTAATGAAGGTGCCAGAGAAATCGTTTTTGATAACATACAAGGCAGTATATTGGTTTTTAATGATAAACAGCGTTTGTCTTTTGCAAACGCAAAATTTGTTGAACTAACTGGCATGGATAAAAATTGGCTGGATGAAAGACCCTATGCAAATGAAATTTTTGATAAAATGAGGGAAAATAACCTTTTACCTGAACAGAAAGACTATAGAATGTGGTTAGCTGAACTTTTAGAGTTGAACGAGCAATCGTCAGTATTAGGACAGGAGTGGTATGTTCAAAATGGACAAAAACTTTATGTTAAAAAAATTAACACAGGAAATTCAGGGCTTATTTTCATTATTGATAATCTTACCCATTCCCTAGAGCTTAGTGGCAAAGTTGATGCAATGCAAATATTGCAAGCCGCAACATTAGATAACTTACAAGAAGCAGTTGCACAATTTGGTGCAGATGGAAGAGTCAAACTCTGTAATAAGCCCTTTGCAAAAATGTTTTTAGAGGGGATTGAATATGAAAGCGAACCCCATATTAATGATATTGCAAGTAATCCTAAAAGGAAAATTAAAGATAGTAATCATTTTGAAAGATTAAGACAAATTGTTCTCAATATGGAACCGCAATCAGAAGAAACAGATATGATTGAATTAAAAAATGGGGACATCTATAAATATACTGCCCGTTTTGTTGAAGGCGGAACTAAACTGGTCTGCTATGAAAACCAGACACATGAGATTGCATTTCAAAAAATGTTAGAGGAAAAGAATTTTGCTCTAGAAAGTACAGATCGTATGAAAAGAGAATTTATGGCAGAAGTGTCACAAAAACTGCGTGAGCCTCTCAATAATGTAATGGCTTATTCACAGATGCTTGACGCAGATATGTATGGACCATTAAATCAACAGCAGGCAGAACTCGTGCAATTAATGGTTCATCAATGCTATGATTTTAAGGATCTAGTAGATAAAATAATTGATAAAGCACAAATAGAGGCTGGAAACGTAAAGCCAAAAATGAAAATGGCACCATTAATAAACCTTCTCAATGATACATTTAGAAGAGTAGATGGGCGTTTAAAACAAAAAAATTTATGCCTTAATGTAAAAGTTCCAAGAAGTGAAATAAGTATTATAGCTGATCCCGAACATATTAATAAGATTGTAACACATCTACTTACCGAGTCAATTGAGGCAAGTAAAGAGGGAGAAAAAATTTCATTTAGTTGCTATAATAAAGAAGATGGTACATATTTTACAATTTATGATAATTGCCCATTTGAAATTGAACATGATGGTAAGAAAAAATCTCATTTTGAGTTGCAACCAAAAAATGGCAAGAATAGATATGAAAATATTGGTTATCAAATTGCAAGTGGATTGGTCAAAATGCACGGTGGGTCTATCTCTTTAATGCCAACAAAGGATAATAAAACAACTGTAGAATTTGTTATACCACCACCGACGCCAAATCGCCTACACTAAGGTTTGTAATGTTTACGTGCGATACACATGATAAAAATGCGTTGACAAGCTTAATTTCTCAATTAGCTTGCTATATATATGCAGGTGATAACGTGTTTGTTATCGGTGATTCTCATGTAGGAAAAACTTTTTTTATACATGAATTAATATCCCATCTATGTGATGAACCCGCAACCTTATCTTATACATCTACTGCTAAAACAGGTGCCGTTAAATATAATCTAGCTGACAATGGTTGTGTAAATTACTATGATTTTTCTAATATATCAGATAGCCATGATATAAGATATGAGCAGTTAACATCCAATGATTATGATATCAATCTCTTTGAATGTGCAGATCCTATTTGCGACGGCACAGTCATCCCTCACATTTCTGTAAGTATAGTGGCAAGAAAAGGAGAGATGTGCACTATATCAATTGAAGCAAGTGCGCAATATGCAAGCCGTATGAAAAGGTTTTGCTACTTTATAGAATTTTTACAGCTCCATAATATTGATGATGCTATATGTAAAAATGTTGCTGGAGACGCAACCGCACGTAAATATTATAGAATTATACCCAATTCGAAGCAAATCTCTCAAACGGGGTTAAAAAACAAACCTCTTGCTAACAACCTGATAGTTATGAGCGATGAAACACATCTGCCCTCTGATTATGGAACCAATCCCGATAGCTATATTGACTTATCAAAAACAACGATCACTTCATTTTGTGCGATTGCAAAAAAATTGCATAATGCAGGAGTTACTGTACCGAAGATCCATGCCGCTGATATAACAAACATGTTTTTATTGTTAGAAGATTTTGGCTCCAATAGATTCGGTGCAGATTTTTTTGCACAATCAGATGTAGAGAGTGGTTATCAATCAGCAATGGATATGCTTCTACATCTTGCTGAGCTCTCCTATGAGAAAGATATAGATATGGAATTCACGACAAAGAATCCTAGGTTGACATCAACACATTCATATACACATCAAATAAATAGGTATAGCCTAGATAATTATGCAGAAGATTTAACTGTATTATTAGATTGGTATTATCCAGAAATACATAAGCATGAAGCCAGCATATTTTTAAGAGAAACATTTACAGATATTTGGAAACCCCATTTAGAAGCTTTAATAAAAGACAAAATTGTATTAAGTTTACGTGATTTTCATTCTCCCAATATGTTTTGGCTTCCTGAAAAAAAAGGAATAGAGCGTATAGGTGTGATTGATTTTCAAGATGCTTATTATGGGCATATGGCGTATGATTTAGTATCCTTGCTGATGGATGCACGATTCGATTTACCTAAGGAATATCATGATAAATGGCTATATGATTATGTGAAGAAGGCGGCAAGATGCATAGATAATTTTAATGAGGAAGAATTTTTGCTCAATTATTGGCGTATAGGTGCGCAAAGAAATTCACGCATATTAGGGGTTTTTATACGCTTGCTGAGGCGTGATAATAAGGATGGGTATATAAAAAACATACCTAGGGTCTGGCGTTATCTTATGTATTGTTTATCTCATCCGGGTCTACATGATTTAAAACAATGGTATGAACTTCATCTAACAAAAAAGAGTCTTGCCTACATCGCCTCCATAAACTAAAAAGAGTAAGGAAGCGCAATATGAAGGATACACAGCAAATAACAAAAGCTGCAGTGATGGCAGCAGGACTAGGAACGCGCTTACGTCCATATACAGATCACCTACCCAAACCTTTAGTCAAATTTCAGGATAAACCAATGCTTACTTCTGTTCTATCTAGATTAGAGCGGATTGGTATTAAAAATGCGGCAATAAACATTCATTATCATGCGGATAAATTAAAACAATGGCTAGATCAGAATCAAGACAATTATCATGTGCCCCTTGATATATCTGATGAAACGTTAGGCTTGTTAAATACCGGTGGTGGCGTAAAGAAGATGCAGATACTCTTAGGCCGTGAAGCGATTCTTGTTTGTAATTCGGATACACAATTTGCCGATGAAAATCATGCCAATTACCTAAAAAATATGATTAATTCTTTTGATCCAAGAATTATGGATTTTCTATTTTTGGTTTGTCAAAAAGAACATATGTTGGGATATCCAGGGAAAGGAGATTTTTGTATTTCAAAGACGCATCAAAAAGAATCACGCAACATTGGTTCTTCAAGCGTATTGTATCCGCTAGAAATGCACCAAAGCAATGTTACACAACAGTGTAATATAGCATATAATTATGTGAATACAGGAATGTATATTGTCCATGCGCAATATTGCAAAATAACACCTTCAGGTGCATTTAGTATTGTAGATTATTGGAAGGAAAGCGCTAAAAGAAATCGTTTATGGGGCTACATGTATGACGGCATAATTTATGATCTGGGCACAATGGAAGGCTTAACATTATGTCGTGCGCATGCCAAGAACACGTAATTATATTTTTAAAGAGTGTTATTTAGTGGAGCTATATAACAATCAAAAAATTATGCGTTTTATTGTAACCTGCTAGCAAATAGCATGGAAAAGGATACTATGTTACACAATCCAAACCTATATACGATATCACAGACCGAAGTTTTTCTTGATGTTCTAATTGAGAAAATTTTAAGTGGCGATTTACCACGAAAAGGAGGTAAACCTCCCTCCAAAGAAGAGCTGGCACATATAATACTATACCTACCAACGCCACAAGCCATAAAAAAAGTACAGGCAAGATTTCTAGAATACGCGATAGAAAAGGGGCAATCGGCAATTATGTTACCATGCCTACGCAATTTATCTATAGTTGAATATAGTGATAATACAGTATTGGCCTCTAGCAATGCATTGCATATTGAATCATCGGATTATGGCGATAATGGGCCATTAAATAAAACAGCATTTATAGCACCAGCGATGTCCTTATTTGAACAACGGATATTACTAACAAAAGAGTTAATGCTCATTATGAAGAATATGAGTGCTGATTTCAAAAGAATTTCAGAAACATTGTTGGAACATGAGCATATCACGCTTCCTCTTATCTTTTCTGATAGAGCGCATGATGCCTTATCACTAGTAGAAAAATTTCGTTCATTTTTAAATCACATAGCTTTTGATAATATTAAAGAAGAACATGTAGATGATGTATTACAAGAAATGTTTACTGGCTACAAGCATGATGATGTACGTATTCTGACTTTAGTTGTCCTTCAACAGCTACGTCAGGCTTGGCAGAATATATGTAAAGCAAAAAAGAAGCAATCACATATTTCCTGTGCAATGGAGATGTTGTCGGCTTATACCTTATCAATCAAACAAAGTGATACAAAGAGCATTATTATTGCGGCGGGTTCAACAGCAAGTACGCCACAAACATCTTTACTTTTGAAAACTATAGCCCATCTGGATAATGGAGCGGTTATTCTACCTGGTTTTGACAATATGCTAGGTTCTTCCATCTATTCTGGCTTACCTATGACACACCCACAATATTATATGCAGAAGTTTACACAAGAGTGTGGATGTGAGCCTAAGGATGTTATCAATTTAGATACATTATGCCATGAAAAGAGTGGATGGAAAGTAGAGCGTTTACGATTGATACAAAATATTTTACTACCAGGTAAACATATTACACAGTGGGTGAATACTGTTACAAGTAGTAAAAAAAATGCTATAAATGTAACAGAAAATATTCATATTCTTGAGACGGATACAGATCAAGAAGAAGTTATGGCTATTGCAACATTATTACGTAAAACATTAGAAAAAGAATCAGGTGTAACGGCATTTGTAACAGCTAATAGAGCATTAATTGACAAAGTAAAAGCATATCTAGCCCAGCAAGATATTTTCATACATGATACGTCAGGTGTATCACTTTTACATACTGCTGAAGTAAAATTGTTTATGCTTTTATGCGATAGTTTTATTCCCCGTTTTTCATTAATACATTTTATGAGTTTTATAAAAAATTCATTGCTTCAGCTAACGACAAAGGAACAATCTTATGTAAGGGATATTGAATATTTTATAAGGGAGAAATGTAACAATAAAAAAAATTTAGATACAATTATAGAGCAGTTAAACGATTATTGTTGTTTTTTAGATAGTAAGAGTGAAACAAAAGAAAAAAAATATAAAGAGTTTTACGAGGCCTATTTGTGGTTAAAGCAACTACATGAACATTTTTTTCTTTTTTTGCAATGCATTAAAACGAGCTCTTCATTTCATTCCTTTCTAGAGGCACATTTAAAGACACTTCAATCTATAGCACCGTCATTCTATGAATGTAGAATTGTACAAATATTGCGTGTGCTAATTGAGTCTTTTGTTGATAAAGCACATGATATGCCTCCTATTGAAAAACAAGATTATCGTCATTTATTAGAGCATTTTCTCAAAGAAGAAAGGGTGGCAGATAACAATAATGCTGTAAATCCACGTGTGTATATAAGTAGTTTCTGGGAAATGCGACTTATGAATGCGGATTGTGTTATAATGGGTGGTATGAATGAGGGAGTTTTTCCTCAACATCCTCAACCCGATTTTTGGTTAACGCAAGATCTTTCACAAAAAATAGGATTAAGAGATTCACAGTCACGTATCGGCCAAGCAGCCCATGATTTTAGTCAATTATGCGGTAATAAAGAAATTTGGTTATGTAGATCAAAAAATAGCGCAGGACAAGTGACTTTCCCATCGCGCTTTTTTTTTCGTATGCAGGTTTTTTTAAAAGGGAGTCAGGCAAATATCCCTAAAAAATCATTAGTAAAATATAGTGATTCAAAAGCTGAATCATTGTTATATTTTATACGTAACATGCATAACCATTTATCCAATAGTCCCTATTCCAGACAAGAACCTAAACCAAATCCGCCTCTTTATGTAAAACCGTTAGCCCTTAGTCAGTCATCTTTGACACGCTTAATACATAATCCCTATGATTTTTATGCCCAACATATATTAAAATTAAAACCTATGAAATCACTAGAACGCGCTTTGGATGCGATGGATTTTGGAATCATTATGCATAAAATTATAGCGGCCTGCATACAAGAACTCTATAATACTAGATCTGCACATAATCATAGCCTAGAAGACATACAGGATTGTATGCAGCGTCACTGCAATAAAATGTTAAATAATTATAGAAATGCCTTATCACCTTATCAGTATGAATTGTGGCTTAAAAGAGCACAAATTATTACACATAAATATGCGTCTATTGAAAAACAAATTCAACAAAAAATAGAGTCTGATTATATAGAAGTCGAAGCCTGTGACTTTTTGAAGCATGACATTAATAAGATCACATTGCAAGTGCGTGCCGATAGAATTATAAAAAAAAGAAATGCAGGATATATGATTATTGATTACAAAACAGGTCAGTTGCCAAGTAAAAAAGATTTTGCACATATGTTATATCCGCAATTATTACTTGAGGCATTGTTACTAAAGCATCAAAAATATCCCAACATAAATACTGACCAGAATTCTGATTGTCATGTTGAGGATTTAGTATATGTAACATTACAGCATAAAAAGCCAGCATATCATACCTATGCAAATCTAGGGGAAAAAGATAGTCAATTATTGCAGGATTTTACACGCTTCTTAAATGTTTTCATTGAAAAATATCTCAGTGATAACACCCTGTTTTTGTATAATGATGGAACGCATTACAATGATTATCAATTATTAGCACGTCGTATTTAAAATTAAGAATATATAGAAAAATTAACATACATGTCCCAAATTCAAGAATTAATTACGCAAACCAATGAACAACAATTACGTGCGGCAGATCCTAAGCACGATGTTTGGATTATGGCGAATGCAGGGGCGGGTAAAACAACTGTACTTGTCAAAAGGTATTTACACCTATTGTTACAAGGAAACGATGTGTCTTCCATTTTGTGTTTGACTTTTACCCGTGCAGGGGCAAGCGTTATGTTAGAGCGTATTTACAGTGAGACACAAAAATGGCTATTCATGTCAGATGAAGAATTGTCAAAAGATTTATCTAAAATTGTTACAGCACCGAATATAACAGAAGAACTGATATATAGAGCACGTAGCTTATTTGGTCTTATAATTGAGCACCCTACAGATTTGAAAGTGCAAACAATACATAGTTTTGCTGAAAAATTATTGAGATATTTTCCATTAGAAACCGATATTCCGCCAGATTTTACTGTTTTAGAAGAAAGCCAAACCCCTATTCTTATACAGCAAGTTTTAGATATTTTAGCACATAATAAAGAAAAAGATATTCAGGAAGCAAATGACTTACTGACATATTATAATGTAGATAGACAAGAATTGCTTTTTACTTATATGCAAGTAATGACATCACGTTTTGATAGTGAACCAAATTCCGTAAATGAATTTATACAAGCCTATTATGCAGAAAAATATACTGATTTCAATATAACACAATCAA
>JAPKNN010000003.1:0-165938 GCA_040266715.1 Paracoccaceae bacterium | reverse complement strand
GTGTCCGAGTATTCAATTATTGCGATTGAAAGAAAGACAATCTATGACGCATAGAGATTTTTTATCGCTACACCAAAGGCAAAAACCACGTATAGACAAAATGGCACTATCTGATTATGTAATTGATAGCTCTCATGGGTATGAGCTCGTTCATACACAAATAGAAAATTTAATTGCTTTGTTTCATAAAATGTCTTAATGACGAATAGGGTAATTGGATAACTTATTTAATGCAAAAACAGTCGGATGCGCGAAATAGTATTAGATACCGAAACAACGGGACTTTCCTATCTTGAGGGGGATCGTATAATTGAGATAGGAGCATTAGAACTAGAAAATTTTTTACCGACTGGTAGAACGTATCAAGTTTATATTAATCCGCAACGAGCGGTTCCCTTATCAGCCCAAAAAGTTCATGGTTTAACAGATGAATTTCTTAAAGATAAACCAGTTTTTAGTGACATCATTAATGAATTTATGGATTTTATTGCCGATGATACGCTTATAATTCACAATGCCCCTTTTGATATAGGATTTTTAAATGCAGAAATTGAAATGTGTAAGAAATATTTTAAACCCATTTCAATGGATAGAGTTACCGATAGTTTACAATTAGCAAAGCAGCAATTTCCTCGCTTGTCAAATAGTTTGGACAATCTTTGTAATCGATTTAACATCAATAAATCCGATAGAAAACTGCATGGTGCCTTAATTGATTGTCATTTATTAGCACAGGTATATTTAGAATTAAAAGGAGGAAGGCAGGGCGGATTTTCTGTTGAAATTAATCAAAATAATCAGGCAAGTGATAGTGAAACACAACACTCTTCTAAAGAAAATACAGTGCACGAACGTGTAAGTGAAAAGAAAATTATTCAATGGGCCTCAGTGCAAGAGCAAGATGAGCATAAAAATTTTGTCAAGCAATTGGGAGATCAAAGTGTATGGAAAAAATATAAATTGTATCAATAGGATAAAGTTATGGGATTAAAAAAAATACATGAATGTGAAGGTAGCTTTACAGCTATAGCCACACCTTTTAAAACTAACCAAGATATTGACATAGAGGCGCTACAAGAGCATATGCAGTGGTTAAAAGATAAAAATAGTAGCGGCGCGCTTCTTTTTGGCACAACAGGGGAGGCGAATTCTATTGCCTTGTCAAAACGTATTGAAGCTATCGGACAATTTCAAGGGATGTATAAGGCGAATACAATTTTTGTGGGTATAGGGGCAACAGCTTTGGGAGATAGTTTGGCTTTAGCTGAAGCTGCCTTAAAAGCGGGGTACAACCAATTATTGTGCCTACCTCCTTTTTTTTATAAAGGTATTACGGATGAAGGGCTTTATGATTATTTTGCGAGTATTATAAATTGCATGAAAGATAATAGTTTGCGCTTATATTTATATCACATACCGCAGCTTGCAGGGGTGGGGATTCCACCTGCAGTTATGAAGCGTTTACAGGTAGATTTTCCTGACAATGTGGTTGGCATAAAGGATAGTTCTGGTGATTTCAATGGATATGCACAGCCTCTCATGAATGATGTTCCGTTATCTTTGTTTATAGGGGATGATAATCACTTGCTGGCTACTTTAAAAAACTCAGGTCCAGGATGCATTACAGCACTAGCCAATGTCATTCCGCATATTCACGTAGAAATCATAAATGCCTATAAGCAAGGAAAAATTGATGAGGCACAGGATGCACAAAATAAACTTACACGATGGCGTGAATTTATAAAAGATTTTTCACCCATTGTCGCCATAAAATATATCATTCAAAGGCGGACAAAAAATGATATATGGAAAAATAATTTACTACCACATACATACCTATCACCAGATCAGAAAAGCAGAATTGACGCCTTTATAGATCAAAACGTATAAACATCATAAATGTATAAAATATCGTTATGAGTTTACAATATTTATCGTGATTAGGATAGAAATATAAAAAATTATTCATAATTGAATTTTTAGTGGGTAGGGTATTCTTGTTCCCCTATGTTTGATTATTTCTGAGGCACATTGTGTGGCGATATTGAGCACTTTTTGCATGGGATATTCTTGCGTCAATCCATACATAAAACCAGCACAATAATAATCGCCTGCAGCGGTTGTATCTACGAGCTTGTCAATCATTATTGCTTTTGATGTATAGGTTTTTTTATTATGAATAATTGTACTGCCTTTATCGCCCTGTGTTATGGCTATTGTTTTGCAAGGAAAGGCGTTAACAGTATCAATGATGCTTTTTTTATCTTCCACCTGACAAAGATGTGCCATTTCGTCTTCATTACCTATTAAAATATCTATCATGGCGTTATGGATCCAATCGAGAATGTGGTTTCTATGACGTTGCACAAGAAATAAATCACTTAACGAAAGTGCGATAAGTCTTTTTGCGTTATGTGCATAGGATATGGCTTGGTTGGTGATGGAATATCCTTTATTGGTATCAAGTATATATCCCTCGATAAGTGTAACTATGCTGTTAGTGACAATATCTTGATTTATATGGTGACACGATAATTCAAGGCTTGCTCCTAAATAAACACACATACTGCGTTGCGCATCGGGTGTTACTAAAGTGAGACATAGTGAAGTGTGATTATCTGTATCCGTTGCATCCAATACATCAATATTATGGCTATGCATATCATCAAAAAATGCATTTCCTGCCTTGTCATTCCCTCTTAATCCTACAAAGTAAGATGACGCTCCAAGTGAGGCAGCGGCAACAAGTGAATTAGCAACTGATCCACCAGCCATGACAAGAAGACTATCACGAGAGCAGGCATTGCATATTTTAGTAATTGTATCTTTATCGACAAGTGTCATCCCCCCTTTAGAAATTGAGTGTTGTTCTAAAAATTCATCACTGACCGCACAGTTATAATCTGTTACAGCGTTGCCGATACCGCAAATATGAAACATATGAAAATAATTACCTTTTATACATGTTAGAAATTGTGATTGGATGGTTTGATTACATTGAGTAAGTCTACGACTTCTTGTGGAGAATTAAGAGGCATAGAACAAGTTTTTTTATCACATAACATTATTCCTTTGTATTTTGAAGGACTATCATCATAGAAAAGTTGAAAATGCTTAAATCCGTTTTTCATAGCCGTATCAATAAGATCATGACTCATTTTAGAAGGTAATCGCAAGCAATGCCAGTAAGGTTCAATAAGAAGAGATAAAGCAAGATTAGCATGAGACAAAATATCCGATTGAATGGAGGGAGGGGAGGACGCCTTCAATTCTTGTATTTTATCATAATAGGTCTCTTTAGTAGTAAAGTGATAGAGTCTCATATAGTTCTTAAGCATAATCGCATGAATTGAAGGTAAAGGGGAATCCGAGAATATGAAAAGAGGAGGGATGACATCTTTACGCGATGAATAGGAGGGGACAAAATTATAACTTTTTCGAGTGCTATCAAAAAAGTCATTTTCTATAATGCGCACTAAATGTTCTGCAATTTCAAGATATTGTTTGGTAAGATTGGGGTGTTGCGCTAAACTAAGAGCAGCGGCTATCATATATGCATAATCAGAGGCATATACGTGCTCTTGCCATATCGGCTTATGAAGTGTTGATTGTTCTGTATAGCTATGCTTAAGTGTATTATTGGGGGTGTTATTATTAAAAATATGTTGAAAAGCTTTATGAGCCACTTCAACCCATGTGGGAGTTTGATAGAGCAGACCTGCATGAGCAAGAGCCTCAATACATAACCCATTCCAATCCGTTAAAATTTTCTTATCGCATGTAGGTTTGGGTCGCAAGTTGCGATGATGGAATAACTTTTCCTCTATAATTGTTAGTTTTTCGCTTGTCTGTTGCGTTTCTTGGACAAGAGGATATTTTTTATATAGGTGAAAAGCGCGATCACAATTTTCTTCATGACGGATATCGTAAATTGCACAAAGCGCCTGATAGGATTCGGGGTCTAAAATGTGACGTATTTCTTTTTCTGTCCAGAGATAAAATTGTCCTTCTCCATGCGTATTACAGGCATCAATTGAACTTGCAAAAGCACCATTGGGGGTTTGCATATCACGACACAAAAAATGAATTGTTTTATGAAGATAAGGGTATAGCTGCGGATCTTTTTTTGCGTGATGGGTCAGCGCGCTAACAAAAAAAGCATTATCGTAGAGCATTTTTTCAAAATGAGGAATAGTCCAACTTTTGTCGGTGCAATAGCGAAAAAAACCACCGCCTATATGATCAAATAATCCACTAGAACACATTTTTATAAGACTGTTATGAGCAAAGTTAGATAATTGCGTGTTATTGGATAACCAGCCAACAGTATCAATAAAATCAAGTGCAGGAAGATGCGGGAATTTCTGCCATTTGCCAAAACCACCATTATCAAGATCGGCACATTTATATAACTCTATGGCAGCTTTATATAAATAAGGTTCCCTGTTTTTAGAAGAAGGATCTATTTCTTGAGGCAAGAAATAGTGTTTTATATGATCGTTTAGAATGTGGGCGTTTTCCTCACAATGTTCGTGGCTTTGCTTGTAGTAATCTGCTATTTTAATAAGGATATTAGCAAAACCAGGTAATCCATGGCGAGGTTTTTTAGGAAAATATGTACCACCCCAAAAAGCATGTCCTTTTGGGGTTAAGAACAAAGTCAAAGGCCATCCCGCCTGTTGGTGAAGCATTTGTAGGGCAGCCATATAGTATGTATCAATTTCGGGGCGTTCCTCCCTATCAATTTTGATATTGATAAAGTGGGCGTTCATTATTGAAGCGATGTGTGTATCTGCGAAACATTCTTCTGCCATAACATGACACCAGTGACATGAAGCGTAACCTGAAGATAAAAGAATAGGGCGGTCATAGGTTTGAGCGGTTAATAAAATATCGTCAGACCAAGTTTGCCAATGAACGGGGTGATTTTTATGTTGTTGTAAATACAGGCTATCTTCTAAAGCGAGCATATTTCGATTGGGTAGCGACATAAAAAAATTCTATGTGTTATGCTATATTATATAAATTTTTCAACGTCATTCTAAAACAATTTCTTTATTCTAAAACAATTTCTTTGTTTTGTCATTAGTATATGTTTAAATCCTACATTAAAACTGATGGTAAAGCGGAGATGGTACAATCGCGTCTATTTAATTCTTTGACAATAGGCACGACATGATTTAAGGGCATATACGCATCAATCTATAGGAAAAACAGTGAATTCAGATAGAAATCTACCAGCACATACAATCTATGCGCTAGCAAGCGGTGGTACACCGAGTGCCATAGCTGTGATACGTATGTCTGGCCCTCATACGCTAAAAATAGTACAATCATTATGTAAAAAATTTCCTCAAAAACGCATATTACACTATACTTTATTCGTTGATCCTCACAGCAATAATGTTCTGGATGATGGTCTAGTTGTTTGGTTTAAAGGACCAAATTCTGTTACGGGTGAGGATTATGCGGAATTCCATATTCACGGAAGCAGCGCTATTGTAGATGCTTTCTTTAGTTATTTTGATACCCATAAAGATGTACGCCAAGCCCAAGCAGGGGAGTTTACGCGTCGTGCTTTTGATGCGGGTAAAATGAATTTATCACAAATAGAGGCTTTGCAAGATTTAATTGAAGCAGAAACAGAAATCCAACGATTGCAGGCTCGGCGTTTGATGGCAGGAGAATTCTCTCAACACGTATCTTTGTGGCGTGATGAAATCATTACACTACGCGCATTGGTAGAGGCAGATATCGATTTTAGCGAGGATGATGAGTTACTGCCGTTTTATGATGAATTACAAATGAAACTTTCTCAACTGCAAACAAAAATCGCCGAGCAGCTAGCCTTATATAACTTTGGCAGACGCATACGAGAAGGAGCGAACATTGTTTTAATGGGGAGGCCCAATAGTGGGAAGTCAACTTTATTAAACGCTTTGGCAAAACAAGAAGCAGCAATAGTTTCGCCTATCGCAGGAACTACGAGGGATATTGTAGAGGTTAAATTAAACATTGCAGGATACCCAGCTACATTAAAAGATACGGCGGGTATACGTCAAAGCAGTGATGTCATAGAACAAGAGGGGGTAAAACGGGCCAAAAAAGAAGCTGAGCAGGCGGATCTTATTTTATATCTTGTTGAAAAATGCCATCAAGATAAGGCTAAGGAGATGATACTAGAAGATATATCCTTGCTAGATTTGCAGCATGAAACAGATATTATTATCGTTCTTTCAAAATCAGATATGTACGAATCACGCTATAGCAAAGCTGTACACATATCCACGCCAGAATCTCTACAGATCGGTTCGGCACCACATGTAAAAACAGTTACTGTAGTGAATGTATCTGTTAAGCATGAAGAATTGATAAGAGATTTGGAATCGCAACTCCACAATCGAATAAAAATATTATGTAGGCAAACGAATAGCATGGCAGTGCGAAGCTACCATAAGAAAGCTTTAGAGCTATGCAACGAACAGATGCAGGAGATTTTAACAAACATTCATCAGATACCGTCTGAAATTATTGCAGAAAATTTGCGAGCGTGTGAATTTCAACTCGCCTATTTAATTGGTTACGTTGATGTAGAAGAAGTACTCGGAGCAATTTTTTCCCGTTTTTGTATAGGTAAATAATAGCAAAACCTGTTATTGCGATGTCTACAGCAATGTCAGTCTAATACATTCTAGCTATATTGTTCTAATACGCGTTGCTCCCTTGCTCTTCCTCAACCCCTTGTTTTATTGGGGGTCACTAAGAATTTTATACGCTTTAGTAAAACCGCTCAGCGAAATAGGCATCTCAAGTTTTTGTTGATTGGCTGCAAAGAATGTCAAACTTGCCGTTTGTCCTTTTTTAAATTTATCTGTAAGAATATCGGGCATCGTCGATTCCACAAGACAACCTGCTGCAAAACAATAAATATAAGGAACAGATCCAACATCTTTATCATCTATTTTTAGTTTTAAAGCTTTAGGAAGAAAAACGCCTAGTGGCACAGTAATGCGTATTGAAAAGGATTTTGGAGCCGTTTCCAATATAACAATAGAAGCTGATATAGACGGATCATCTTCGTCAGCATTTTCCTGCACCATGAAACATTGCTCTTTACTAGCAGCATCTTTTTTTATAGGGCGCAAGCATTTTACTTGCCATGATTGCTGTGTTGTCTTTACATATTCTTCAACGGCAGTTTGTTGTGCGTGTCCATTGGTTAATGAGTTAAAAAACAACGCTACTGATAAAAGAAAAAGAGTACACAAAAAGAATATGAAGTCGTTTTGTATTTTACTTTTATCCCTGTAATGCGGCATATTTAGTTTGTGTAATTTTAGGTATGAGAGTGAACAGGTTAAAAATACCTGTGGATACGAAAAAAAGATACTCATTGCGTTTTTGTCTCCTTTGTTCCTTATGTTAGTGGGTGCAATGACCATATAAACTGTAAAGGTTATCTAAATGGATACGTGTTTTATGTTTGTAAAGGTATAAACTTTTTTGATGTGTTAATTATTAATGTGTGATTGGTCATGGTAAGTTTAGTTCGCTCATATGTATAATTCTAAAATTTCTTTTATAAATAAAACAACATAATCCTTTCCATAACCACTGCAAAGTAATAATGCAGACTTTTTTAATAGATGTCAATCCCATCTATTAAAAAAGTCTGTTCACTCACATTATCTTTATATTTATCTCTTGTTACTATAATAATTCTGTTATTTTCTTATTTTTCAATGAAAATTATATTGCAATTACAGCAATTTATGACTATTAAAATCTCCTATATGAAAGGTGGTTTGATTAAATGAGTAAAGTATATTATACAAGCATAAAAGTATATTATACAAGCATAACTGCCCCTGTGAGACATCTGGAGTTAACATGAATGTTATTTGAAGATAATAAATTTAAGTATAGTTAATTAAAGTAAGGTGTAAAGATAAATGAAAAGCGAGGCTAATATGTATTTTTCAGGAAAGTTGAAGACTGTATTGTTTGCAACCTTAGTCAGTTTAGGTATTTTATTAGAGCCTGATTTACTGTTTTCCCAACAGGCAGATCAAATAAATCAGTGGCAAATTCAGCTACAGAATCCAGCTTCGGAACATGCGGCCAGTGTCGTATGGCACTATAATGCTATTACCTATATTCTCACTGCGATTGTTGTTTTTGTTCTTGGGCTACTCGTCTATTGCGTTGTTCGATTCAATGAGAAATCTAATCCTAATGCGACTAAAACGTCCCATAATGCTTTTTTAGAGACCGTATGGACACTGGTTCCAATTATTATTCTTGTCGTTATAGCTCTTCCTGCTTTCAGATTGCTTGTTAATGAATATTCACCTCCCCCTGCGGATGTAACAATCAAGGCCACAGGGAGTCAGTGGTATTGGAGCTACACTTACATGGATGAAGATTTTGAGTTTGATTCTGTTATGCTTGATAAAACGGCAATAAAGGATGGTCAGCCATATTTACTTGCTGTCAATAATGATGTTGTTGTCCCTGTTAACAAGGTTATAAAGGTCTTGATTACAGCAAGTGATGTTATCCATAGTTGGGCTATGCCAGTGTTTTCGGTTAAGATGGATGCTGTGCCTGGCAGGCTTAGTTCAACTTGGTTTAAGGCTACCAGAACGGGAAGGTTCTACGGGCAGTGTTCAGAATTATGCGGTAAGAATCATGCCTATATGCCTATAGCCGTAAGGGTTGTAACGCAGGAAGAATACGAGGCGTGGTTAAAAAAGGCAAAAGAACAATTCGCCATGAAAGAAGAGCAAAAAGAAATCAAATTGAGTGATACATCATCGGTAGATTCACAAGAAAACGGTATATATATATATATTTAATATTATTAGGAGAATATTATGTCTGCAGCTAAAATAGCTCACGATTCAACCCAGCATGAGCATGTGCCAACGGGGTGGAGACGCTATGTTTATTCAACGAATCATAAAGATATCGGTACAATGTACCTTATTTTCGCTATGGTAGCAGGTATAATAGGGTCGTTATTATCTTTTGCGATGCGTTTAGAATTACAAGAACCTGGATTGCAATTTTTTGCAGATGGCTCAGGGTATAATGTTTTTGTCACTGCACATGGGCTTATCATGATATTTTTTATGGTGATGCCCGCTTTGATAGGGGGATTCGGTAATTGGTTTGTGCCTATCATGATAGGTGCGCCAGATATGGCATTTCCGCGTATGAATAATATTTCTTTTTGGTTGTTGCCAGTTGCTTTCATATTGCTTCTGATGTCAATGTTTGTTGAGGGTGAAGCAGGTTCTGATGGCGTGGGAGGTGGTTGGACGCTGTATGCGCCCTTGTCAACGTCAGGACATCCAGGGCCAGCCGTAGATTATGGAATTTTGTCTATGCATGTTGCTGGTATATCCTCTATTCTAGGTGCAATAAATTTTATTACAACCATATTTAACATGCGTGCTCCTGGTATGACTATGCATAAGATGCCTCTTTTTTGTTGGTCAATTCTTGTTACGGTATTCTTGCTATTGCTTGCTTTGCCAGTATTCGCTGGCGCTTTAACTATGTTGTTAACTGACCGTCACGCTGGCACGCCGTTTTTTGATGCCTCAATGGGAGGGGATCCCGTTTTATATCAACATCTTTTTTGGTTTTTTGGCCATCCTGAGGTTTATATAATTATTTTACCTGCTTTTGGTGTTATTAGTCAGATTATTTCTACATTCTCAAGAAAACCAGTTTTTGGTTATTTAGGAATGGCCTATGCAATGGTTTCCATTGGGTTTGTCGGGTTTGTTGTTTGGGCACATCATATGTACACTTCGGGGATTGGATTTAATGCACAAGCCTATTTTACAGCAGCGACTATGGTAATTGCGGTACCAACAGGTATAAAAATATTTTCTTGGATTGCTACGATGTGGGGCGGTTCCATAAGTTTTAAGACTCCTATGCTATGGGCTGTTGGATTTATATTTCTTTTTACTCTTGGCGGTGTAACTGGCGTTATGTTAGCTAATGCTGGTATTAACCATGTATTGCATGATACGTATTATGTGGTAGCGCATTTTCATTATGTTTTATCATTAGGTGCTGTTTTTGCAATTTTTGCTGGCTGGTATTATTGGTTTCCAAAAATAACAGGGTATACCTACTCAGAATTTATAGGAAAAACACACTTTTATTTGACTTTTATTGGAGTAAATATAATTTTCTTTCCCCAGCATTTTTTAGGTAATATGGGAATGCCAAGACGTTATGTTGATTATCCCGAGGTTTTTAGTGCATGGAATTTCGTTTCATCTATGGGAATGTATTTTACAATACTCGGCCTTGTTACCTTTTTTATTGGTATTATTCACAGTTTTGTACGCAAAGAAAAGGCAGGCAATAATCCTTGGGGAAAGGGAGCAGATACGCTGGAATGGACACTCAGTTCACCACCTCCGTTTCACCAATTTAATGTGCTGCCGAAAATAAAATAAGAGAATAGCATGAATGTTAAAGTACAGGACGTAGCAAATAGTTACAATATTACATCCGCAAAGGATTATATAAGTGCTCTTAAACCACGTGTTATGTCACTTTCTATATTTACGGCAATTGTTGGGGTTTATGTAGCACCTTCTTCGGCTACGCTTAATCCCGCAATAATTCTTTCAATAATTGTCTGCATTGCATTGGGGGCAGGGGCAGCTGGGGCATTGAACATGTGGTACGATGCTGATGTTGATAAACTTATGAAACGTACGAGAAAGCGGCCTGTAGCAGCGTTGCGGATGCCCGAAGGAGAGGCCAAAGCGTTAGGTATAGTGTTAGCAGTCCTTTCCACGGCAACGTTATCGCTTTTTACAAATGTTTTGGCAGGATTTTTATTGGCTTTTACAATATTTTTTTACGCCGTGATATATACGATATGGCTTAAGCGCTCTACACCACAAAATATTGTCATAGGTGGTGTTGCGGGTGCTCTGCCTCCACTTATTGGTTATGTTGCCGTTCAGAACAGCATAGATAGCGCTCCTATAATAATGTTTTTAATTATTTTCTTTTGGACGCCTCCCCATTTTTGGGCTTTATCTTTGTTTTGCGAAATGGATTACAAGGCAGCGGGCATACCAATGCTTAATATTACGAATGGCCGAGAAGCAACAAAAAAGCAAATTATTGTATATAGTATAATTTTAGCTCTTGTGACTTTATTACCTTATGTTTATGGCATAGCAGGTTTGTTTTATGCTAGCTTTGCTTTTTTCTTGGGCGTTGCCTATGTTGCAGTGTCTTTTTATTTATATGCACAAGATGAAAGAAAAAAGGAGACTTATGTAGCTAAGAAAATGTTTTGGTTTTCTATTTTGCATTTGTTTGTGATTTTTGTTTTATTATTAATTGGTTGGTAGAAATATAATAGGTATAGAGAGCATATTAATGGGGAAGTGTTATTGGGTCTATGGAAAATAATCAGTCAGAACAAAAAACAGTAGATAGCAAAATGGTTGGTTTTGATAAACGATCTATGCAAGAACGTAATAAGCGTTCCTATGTTTTAGCTGGTTTTCTTTTGGTAATGGTAAGTTTGTTTTTTGTTGTAACATTAGCCAAGCTAGGTTATTGGGAATAATGTATTCTGGTTGAATGGTTGTTATGATGGTGCATAAAAGTAAGCGTAGATAGTGATTTAAAAGGCCAAAGAATTATATGGATAAAAAGAAACCACATATTATAGTTTTGACTAGTGTAACTATTGTTCTTAGTATGTTAGGATTAGTGTATTATTCACCTAGTTTATATCAATTGTTTTGTGAGATAACGGGAATTAATGGGACGCCGAAAAAAACACAAATTTCCAGTGCGGAAGTTACGAGTCAGGATATAAAAATTGTATTTGATTCAAATTTAGCCCCTGATCTTTCTCTTAAATTTTTTCCAGAACAAAGAAGTATAAACATCAAGATAGGCGAAACTAAGACGGCATACTATATTGTTGAGAATCTTTATACAAAAGATATAAGTACGATGTCTGTTGTGAGCGTAGAGCCAGAAGGTGTTGCTAAATATGTAAATAAAATAGAATGTTTTTGTTTTTCACAACAAGATTTATTAGCCAAGGAGCTGAAAAAGATGCCTATTGTTTTCTTTATCTCACCTGAGATATTACAAGACCCTGATTATACTGCTGTAAAAGAAATTTATTTTTCTTATACGATGTTTGAATCGTAACCTTGTCGGTGTAATCCTATTATAATAACTTAACTTATTTTTTTTAATAAATATGGAGTCGTGTATATGTCCTCTGAAAATCATGAAAAAAATCATTCATACCATTTAGTCGATCCTAGTCCGTGGCCTTTTGTTAGTTCGGTTTCTGTTTTTATTCTTGCATTGGGGTTAATTAACTATATGAATGAAGATGCGTTTTGGCTTCTGCTTATAGGAATAGGACTCGTTCTTTATGCAATGTATGGTTGGTGGAATGACGTTGTGAATGAGGCTCAGCATCAAGGACATCATACTCCTGTAGTTCAACTGCATCATCGATACGGCATGATTCTATTTATTAGTTCTGAAGTTATGTTTTTTGCGGCTTGGTTCTGGGCTTTTTTTAACGTTAGTTTATTTCCTGAGGATGTAATTCATTTTGAACGTGCAGAATTTCTAGGGAGTCAATGGCCACCTTTAGGTATAGAAGTATTTGATCCGTTTCACCTACCATTGTTAAATACACTTATATTATTGTTATCAAGCGTGACAATTACTTGGGCACATCATGCTATTTTGGAAAATGATAGAAAGGGTCTGGTGTCAGGGCTTACATGCACTGTTATTTTAGGGTTAACATTTACTTTATTTCAGATTATAGAATATATACATGCTCCGTTTGCATTTGCTGGACATATATATGGGGCTACATTTTTCATGGCTACTGGATTTCATGGTTTACATGTTCTTATAGGCACAATATTCATTGGTATATGTTTGTTTAGGGCTATGAAAGGACATTTCACAGCCGAACATCATTTGGGATTAGAAGCAGCTGCTTGGTACTGGCATTTTGTGGATGTTGTTTGGCTGTTTCTGTTTTGTTCCATTTATGTGTGGGCAAGTTAATTGCAAACTTCTAAGGCAGGTTAACAAGGTCTTTGTTAAGGCTAAACCTGTAATGCTATATCTGTGTATTCTTACCATTCAAGAAAATGACAAAGAAAATTTTTTTTCACCTTTTTTCTATAGCTTTAATCTTACTTTTGTTTGGTTTGTCTTTCTGGCAAATTCAAAGAAAGGATGTGAAGGAGGCTGCAATAGCAGAAATAGAAGGACAAAAAAAAATATCAGCAGTACCTTTATCAAGGTATGATCTTCGCTATGACCTTATAAAAAATTATAAAAAATATATTCTTGAAGGTGTATTTTTACCTGAAAGGATTTTTTTTGTTTTTACACCAAGCTATGGAGATAACGCAATCGTAAGGGGTGCTGGTTATTGGGTGATTATTCCCTTTTTGCTTAACAACACAGACCACATTATTCCTGTAAATATGGGATTTGTTCGTATCAATGAATTGCCAAAAATACAAGCATTAGAGATAAGTGACATATCTTTATTAAGTCAGAAATTATCCATACAGGCTATGGCGAGACCGTATGAGAAGAAGCGCATTTGGCACACGGAAGCTGAAATCAAGAACAATATATTATACGGATTTTATAGGGATAATTTTATAGGTTTTCTGGGAGATAATATTGCACATGGGCATTATTTTCAATTAACGCAATCTGCGGAAATTTTTTCACCTCTTTTAGTGCGTAAGGCACTGACTACTATAAAGTTACGTAATAATCATTTATCGTATGCATGGACATGGTTTATACTAGGCATAAGTATTAGTGTATTTTACAGTTATCTTGTTTTTTCGAGGAAAAGATATGTTGTCTGAAAATAGTCTGTTTGAGTATGTAAGTACGCGAGATCCACAAAAAAGAGTCCACTCATATTATGAGGTGCTTCTTGCTGGCATTGCTAAGGATGGTGGGCTTTACGTTCCTAGAGCATTGCCTCGTATCAATCCGAAGGAATTTTTTCCAAAGGAAATACTCAGTTATCAACAAATTGCCTTAAAAATTTTACGCTTATTTTTACCGCCTACCCTTTCTGATACAGAATTAGAGATGATGGTAAATGATGCTTATGCAACATTTGATCATGAAGAAATAAGTCCACTGATACAGTTAGATGAGTCTAAATATGTTATGGAGCTTTTTCATGGTCCAACCTTAGCATTTAAAGATTTCGCCATGCAATTTCTTGCTCAATTAATGCAACATGCCATATCAGAATATAACAAAGATACTGTTATTTTAGGAGCCACATCAGGTGATACAGGGGCAGCAGCAATAGAGGCTTTTAAAGATAAGGAACGGATTAAGGTTGTTATTTTGTTCCCACAAGGGCGTGTCAGCAAAATACAACAATATCAAATGACAGCTACGGGCGGCAAGAACATTTATCCGATTGCTATAAAAGGGACATTTGATGATTGTCAAGATATAGTCAAGTCACTTTTACGCGAAGGACCTTTCACAGATTCAATGCATTTATGTGGTGTCAATTCAATTAATTGGTTTCGTATAATTACGCAAATTGTCTATTATTTTTATGCTTATAATAAGTTACGTAGGCCGTTAAATTTCTCTGTTCCTACAGGCAATTTTGGTAATATTCTAGCTGGCTATTATGCAATGAAAGTCGGCCTACCTATTGAGAAATTGATTATCGCCACTAATGAAAATGATATTTTGGTGCGTACGAGGCAATGCGGAGAGTATAAGGTAAAGCAGGTAAAAGCCACGCAGAGTCCAAGTATGGATATTCAAGTATCAAGTAACTTTGAAAGATTATTATATGAATTATCACAAGGTCGCGCAGAAGATGTTGACACCTACATGCAAGACCTTAGGCAAAAAGGGGCTTACACGCTCAATGAGAGTAATTTACAAAAATACAAGGATTCTTTTGAGGCCATAAAAATAACTGAACAAAAAAGCAGTGAAACAATACGTAATGTGTGGTCTAAATATGGTTATATGCTAGATCCACACACTGCAATTGCCTATAGTGCAGCACAACACGCTACTGAGACAGGTGAATTAATACTTAGTCTAGCAACAGCGCATCCTTGTAAGTTTCCACATTGTATTAAAAAAGTAACAGGACATACCCCCTCTTCCCCTTCTAGAATTAAAAAACTATCTGAGCAATCAGAAGAATATGAGGTGATGCTACCCGAAAAAGAAGGTATCAAAAAATATATAAGAGAAAGAATCAGTTAACACTTCTTTTTTTTATTTCAAAAAAAAAGAATACAAGGTATCTTAATATATTAGGTAGCACGGTTTTTTTATATACAACATACTAAGATAGTAGTTAGCATAAAAATTGTAATCGGTGCTAGCATTTTTACAATGTTAAAATAAAGCATGTAGGGTAATCATACATGTAATATCTTAGAGATGAGAGCAGAAGACAAAAGCGTTGAAATATTTGTTAGTAAACAAAGAAATGTTGCCATGTGCGTGTACGCATGGCAACAAACGATAGTGTTTTATCTATTAACGATTAGCAGTATTATTTTCTGCACGTTTTTGAATTCATTAGCACATGCGCAAGATGGAAGCGTTTATGTCATTCAAAAGAATAAAGCCTATGAAAATATAGGCGTTTTTTCTAAGCACAGTAAAACAAGAGATTTGTTTTATGATTTAGAATTTATTGATACCACAACAGGCAAAAAGAAAATACTTAGCATAGAATTGAATAAGGAAGCTGATAATATTCTACCCATTAAGGATTATCATTGGGAAAAGATCGTTTTGGCCAATTTATCGGATGTCCCCCAAGAGCGTATTTTGAGTTTAAAAGATTATTCTATGTATGGCACGAAATTTATCTGGCCAATTTATGGGGCACAAAACATAAATAGTATGCACACGATTATTGCAGGTAAGCCGGAAAGAACGCTTGCTAATATTGATGGTAGTTTCCACCTCACTTTGCCTGCCAAGAGTCAAGCAATTGTGATTCTACAAGTCAGTAGTGCGGCACCGCTATCTTTATTTATTTGGCAAAAACAAGAATTCGAGAGATATAAAAATAGAGATCTGCTTTTTGGCGGAATTCTTTCTGGTTTCTTGTTGCTTCTATTGATTATAATATGTAGCCTGTTTTTTCTCAAACCAGAATTTATTTACATTCCTATAGGGTTGTTGTGTAGTGTAACTATTGCCATTGTTTTTATACAAAACGGTTTGCTGGATTTACTTGTTAGTTTAGCTAATTTTCACAAGCAGCAAATATACTATTTCATTGAAGCCTTTTTTGGGTTTTCCATATTACTAATGGCAGCGAGTGTGTTTGAGTGGAAAAATAATATTTTAGCCCGTTTAGGTTATGTTTACTATATTTTTGTGGGAATTACTTTTTTTCTTATACCCATAAGCTTTGTAGATAATAATTTTTTTATGGTATTAATACGCGCCATAGGGTTAGTCGCTCCTATTTTAGCTTTTCTAATAATTTTTTATGGTTCTTTTTTAAATCAAATACGCTGTCAAGTGATCGTTTTGCCTTCACTTGTTCTATTTATGTGGGGTGTTGTCAGAATTATTTTTGGGTTTAGTGAGGTTCCACTAAAAAACGAAAATATTACACTTAATGCGATTTTGTCTGTAGCTTTAATTGCACTTACATTCGCTATTATACGATTTCTTTTTGATTCATTGCGCAATTCAATATTAACAGGTGAATTGGGTAAAAGGGCATTAGCCTTATTGGGTGCGAATAGTATGGTATGGGAATGGCATGTGGATGCGAATTTTATCCAAGTTGACCACTCTTTAGAAAGCCTGCTTGGCTATAATAATTCAGATCTTATTGGCCCACAAGAAACATTTTTAGATTATATCCATCCTGTTGATAGGACTTTTTATATGCGTTCGTTACAGCGTTCTGTTGCCAATGGCGGCACACAATTTGTAACAGAATTCCGTTTACGCTCTTATGATGGTAATTATATGTGGTTTCAACTAAAGGGGCGTGGCTTTAGAGGGGCCCTTAGAAGAGTTGAAAAATGTATAGGTGCTATTTCTGATATTACAGGCATTAAAAAAGCACAGGATAGGTTGTTGGAGGATTCAGTTCATGATAGGCTAACAGGGTATCCTAACAGAATGTTATTTATGGATCAGCTTTCACGCATTTTACGACAACATGCCAGTAAAAAAAATTACTATATTTTGGTATTGTATATAGACATTGATCGATTTCGTTTAATCAATGAAGAATTTGGTTATAGTATTGCTGACAATATTTTGTTGACTTTTGCACGGCGCTTAGAGCAATTTACTTCTGAGGAAGGTACAAAATCACGTTTGACGAGTGATAAGTTTGGTTTGTGCCTTATATTGCAAGAGGAGAATAAAGGGCAAATGAAGAAATATGTTGACGATTTATGTCAGCGTATACTTAAAGAAATTGCAAGACCAATTATATTGGGGCGAGACCGTATAGAATTATCAGCGAAAATCGGTATAGCTGTCACGGGTGAAAACAATGACAAAACTGAGATCTTGATGAGGGAAGCAGATTTAGCTCTAGTGGAGTGTAAGACCAATAAGCTCTCATCACTCAATTATCATTATTTTGATGCCCAAGATAATACAAGCGAATACAGTTATATCAAACTTGAGACAGCATTAAAAAATAGCTTGAAGAATAATGAGATATTAGTTTTTTATCAACCCATTATAGATCTAAAACAGGATGATGTAGTTGGATTTGAGGCTTTAGTTCGCTGGAAGAGTAAAGAATTCGGTATGATACTCCCTGATGATTTTCTGTATATAGCCGAGGAAAGCGGCATGATAAAAGATATCGGGCGCTATGTATTAGAAACTGCCGTTACCCAGCTTGAAATGTTACAAAGAACATTCGCAAGAGAGCAGGCGCTATTTATGTCTGTAAATTTAGCGAATTCACAAATTGAAGACAAATTTTTAGTAAAAGACATCGTATCGTTGTTATCACGCGCAGATATTAGCAAAGGATCGCTAATTTTAGAAATATCAGAAACTATCGTGATGACTAATCCCGAACATCATTTGAGAATATTTGAGCTAATAAAGAAAAATAATGTACAACTCGCTTTAGATGATTTTGGAGAAGGTAATACGTCTTTAATGTATTTACAGATATTGCCTATTGATATTCTTAAATTAAGTAGTAGTTTTCTAAAAAACCCTGCTCTTAATAATAATGCCGATATTAAAAAAGATATCATCTTACCCAATGTTATTAAACTAGCAGGAGATTTGGGATATAAAGTTGTTGCAGAAGGCTTAGAAACATATCAAAGTGTTGAATTTATGAGAGAACTCAATGCGCATTATGGACAGGGATTTGTGTTTGGTCGACCTATGTCGATAGAAGATGTACTTGATTTCTTAACACAATATAAAATGTATAAGAAAAAAAATCAGAGTCCTTTTTGGATGCTCGGAAAAGAAGGAGTGAAAAAGTTTTATGGAGGTGCTGAAATTAACACTCATTCTGAAAAAGATAACAAAGAAGTACAAACAGAACAGGAAGTAGAGCAAGCCAACATTATTGCTGATGCCCCTATGGATAAAACTAAAACACATGACGAGATATTAACAAGTCCCGTTGATCCTAATCAGAGTAAAAAAGAAGAAGAGAGTGATTTACATACAGTAAAAACTGAACAAGATGAGGAAGTAAATAAAGCTGATGAAGACAATGAAGGACAACAGGTACTCAATCCAAAATCAGAAGAAGACAGCAAAAACAATATTCTGCAAAATCTACCAAAAGAAAAAACAGAAGCACAGGTTTCAAATAAAGTCGTAGGGAATAAAAAGAAGGAAAGTAAAAAACCTAAAAAAACTTAATATGCAGTATGGGATATTAAATTTTAGAATTGGGGTTAAAACTATATAATTTAATCTCTGTTTTCATATTACGCATTATTTAAATTACTCTTTGTATCATGGTTCTAGTAATTAAGATGGTGTTTTTAGGAAGTTAGTTCCGTATGTTAATATCTTACATGTTATAAAAGCTAGTGCTTCGTGAGGCGTGTGACAATGAAAGTTTTATTACCGACAACAGTATGTCTGGTTTTAGGCATGCTAATGCTTTTTAACAGCAGTCTAGAGGTTAAATCGGGCGCTTCTGAATGGCAATATTTTGATGGTGCAAAAGCACGGATAGTGCAGTCACACACTACGATACGTAAGTATAGTCAACAGAGTGTTTTTTTAGCATTAGAAATTAAATTAAAAAAAAACTGGAAGACATATTGGCGAATTCCTGGTTTTAGTGGATTGGTACCCGAATTTCACTTGGATGAAACGTATAATGTTCGGCAGATAGATGTATTATGGCCTGCACCGCTTGTAGAGGAGAGCTCTATAGGAACAGATTATGTTTTTAAAAATGAAATCCTTATACCCATCCATCTACTACCTAAAAATTCACTAGACGCAATCTACGGTGATTTACAAATTGTTATGGGTTTTTGTGAAAGTATTTGTATTCCAAGAAAAATGTCTTTTAAATTCTTGATTGCCAGGGGTAATAAAGACCTTACAACGAAATATATAAGGGCCATAAAAGAGGCACACAAACAAAGCGTTCAAAAAGTGCCTTATGCCAGTGTTATTAAAGATATTCGTACAGATAGTAGCAAAAAAAAAATATACATAAAATTTCATGAGGATGTTAAAAATTCTAGACATAGCGTCATTATTTACCGAAATGCAAAATTTAGCCTACCGCAGGCATCAAACAAAAAAATGGATACCTTAATCTACGATTTTATAGCCCCTTTAAAAGGTGCAGAGCTATATGTGTTAGGGGCTGGAACGTATCAAATGGTTGATATGTATATGCAGAAATAAAGCGTAAAAAATTCTTGCAAATTATTTGCAATAATTTTATTGTCGCTGACTGATTAAGGGTGAAATAGGAATTAATATAATTGATTTAAGATAAGGATAGGTTATGAATAATTTGCAAAAAATTCCAAATACAAAAGTATTTTATATTGAAAACGGTGATCTAAAGAATGCGATGCTGCATGAATTATATAATGATAAGCGTATTTTACTTTTTGGCGTACCAGGTGCTTTTACACCAACATGTACCAAGACGCATGCGCCAAGCTTTGTAGAAAATGCTCAGAAATTTTTTGATAAATCTATTGACAAAATTGTTTGTATAGCTGTGTGTGATCCTTTTGTAATAAAGGCGTGGCAAGAGATTATTGATCCTGATTGTAAACTTGTATTTGTCTCGGATGGTAATGGTGATTTCGCTCGTGCCGCTGACTTAGAAGTTAACTTAGATGTTGCAGGTCTTGGTAAAAGGCTAAAAAGGTTTAGTTGTATTGTTGATAAATTGGTTGTTAACGATATTTATATTGAGACTGATGTCTCAAAAGATAGCAATACCAATGCTTCGGCTGTTTTATCACGGATGTAGGTGATAAAAAAAATTATTGGTGCACTTGAAATTTAAATGTGGCTTCACTACGTATAAGGTGTGGAAGGATGAGTTTTTTTATGATGTCAGCATTGTGAAGAAAACTCTTGGTCCATATTAGGTAAAAAAATTTTGTAGTTATAATTCGTAAATATTAAGAAGGAGAGACAAATGAAACTTCGTCCTTTACATGATCGCGTGCTCGTTAGGCGCGTAGAAGAAGAGGATAAAACTGCAGCTGGAATAATAATTCCTGATGTTGCTAAGGACAAACCATCTGAAGGAGATGTTCTCGCAGTGGGTAATGGTGCTAAATCAGAAAACGGACAAATTTTACCTTTGGATGTAAAGGTAGGTGATCGCATTTTGTTTGGTAAATGGTCTGGAACCGAAGTCACTGTGAATGGTGAAGAGCTCCTTATGATGAAGGAATCTGACATCATGGGCATAATGGAAAAATAATTATATAATTGGAGAGAGAAAATGGCTAGTAAAGAAGTCAAATTTGGAACACAGGCACGCGAACGTATGCTTAAAGGTGTAAATACACTAGCAGATGCAGTGAAGGTAACACTTGGACCAAAAGGACGTAACGTTGTTATTGATAAATCTTTCGGTGCTCCAAGAACAACCAAGGATGGTGTTAGCGTAGCGAAAGAAATAGAATTGGAAGATAAATTCGAAAACATGGGAGCCCAAATGGTACGTGAAGTGGCTTCTAAGACGAATGATTTAGCTGGTGATGGAACTACAACAGCAACAATTCTTACGCAGTCAATTGTTCAAGAAGGTATCAAGGCCGTAGCTGCAGGGATGAACCCTATGGATTTAAAAAGAGGTATTGATAAAGCAGCATTGGAAGTCGTAAAATATCTTGAAGGTTCAACCCGTAAGGTTAATTCAAACGAAGAGATCGCTCAGGTCGGTACAATTTCTGCAAATGGCGAAAAAGAAATTGGCGATATGATTGCTGAGGCGATGTCAAGGGTTGGTAATGAAGGTGTTATTACTGTGGAAGAAGCAAAAGGCCTAAACAGTGAATTGGATGTTGTTGAGGGTATGCAGTTTGATCGTGGTTACTTGTCACCATATTTCGTTACGAATTCAGAAAAAATGACAGTAGAGCTCGAGACACCTAATATCTTAATTTTTGAAAAGAAATTAAGCAATTTGCAATCGATGTTACCAATTCTTGAAGCCGTTGCACAATCTGGTAGGCCATTATTAATTATTGCCGAAGATGTTGAGGGAGAAGCCCTTGCAGCTCTCGTGGTTAATAAATTGCGTGGTGGTTTAAAAGTCGCTGCTGTTAAAGCCCCAGGATTTGGAGATCGTCGTAAAGCAATGCTGGAAGATATAGCTATTTTAACTAATGGCCAACTGATATCGGATGATCTAGGTATTAAGCTTGAAAACGTAACGATGGATATGCTTGGATCATGTAAGCGTGTTACCATTACGAAAGATGAAACGACTATTGTTGACGGAACAGGCGAAAAAGCAGATATTGATGCGCGTGTATCCCAAATTAGAGGACAAATTGAAGAAACATCATCTGATTATGATCGTGAAAAATTGCAAGAAAGGCTTGCAAAATTAGCGGGTGGCGTTGCTGTTATCAAAGTTGGTGGTGCAACTGAAGTAGAAGTTAAAGAGCGCAAAGACCGTGTTGATGATGCTCTTAATGCAACACGTGCCGCAGTGGAAGAGGGTGTTGTTGTTGGCGGAGGAGTTGCTTTATTGCGTGCTAAATCTGTCGTTGATGCACTCAAGTCGGATAATCCAGATATTCTTTCTGGCATTAAGATTGTATCGCGTGCTTTGGAAGCGCCAATTCGTCAAATATCAGAGAATGCTGGCGTAGAAGGTTCTATTGTTGTTAGCAAAATAATAGCTGAAAAGGACCAAAATATAGGATTTGATGCACAGACAGAAACATATGTTAATATGTTTGATAAGGGTATTATTGATCCTACTAAGGTTGTTCGCGTTGCTCTTATAGACGCTTCATCAATCGCTGGTTTATTAGTTACCACAGAGGCTATGGTTGCAGAGAAACCAGAAGCTGCAAAACCTGCAATGCCAGGAGGTATGCCAGGTGGAGACATGGGTATGGGTGGTATGATGTAGTAATAACCTATATATTGATATTAAAAAGCCGCAAAATTTTTTTTGCGGCTTTTTTTTAGCTTTAAATTTGCATCTTTATAAGGAATACTATTTATAAAGCTAATTTATATTCTAGCTAATATAAAATAGTACAAGAATAAGTTGATTACAGATAATTAACGAGGCTCATTTCAGAAAGAATTGAGGTAAGTTTATAGCTGGCTTCTAAACGTGTGCGTATGTCAAGAATACGTACAGAGACTTCGTTGATATCGGCCGTTTCAATTTCGGAAATAAGTCCTTCAGTAAAGTTCATCATATCGCTGTGAACTTGTCGTAAAGACGCAGTCGTTTCTAGTATAGATGCAAATTGAGATAGTGAAGAAGATAAACCTTTATTGGGATCATCAGGCATAATGTTTTGTGAGATGTACTGTGAGAGCGCAACCTGCCTTTTAAAAGAATCAGATGAATCTGTTATATTTTTCTCAACCATCAGCAGAGCCCCCATCATAATATTCTCTCGTAATGGTAGTTCATCTGCACTTACAGCATAGCCAATAGCGTAATTTTCATCAATATTAAGGCGTCGTCTATTTTCGGGATTTGTTTCCGTCGCGATTTCACCTTTATACCATAAAACAGTATTGTCCTCGGTGGCATTTTCAAATGTTGTAGCTGTATAAGGATCATTGCCAGATATTCTTTGTACAGGTCGTGAAGGATCAAAAAAATTTTGACCACTGACATACATGGATGCGGCACTTAATTGTGTTGAAGCTATTTCAGTTAAGGCATTTGTAATCGTCGCTTTAAAAGATTCCATAGTTTCGTTGGCATTATTGCCAATAGAGAATCCATATTTCTCGTTATTACTCGTTTGTTGTGCAATTAATGATAATCTATGTGTTTCACCGTTTGGTAATTCAAATGATAAATCTATTTTTTGCCCATCACTTAACGCCATTGTTGAAAAATCAAGCGTAATCTCATTTAAATTTCCTGATATTGTTGCTAAACTTAAATCAGGTAATCGGAGTGACGTTATATTAAAACCAAAATCATGTTCAGCATCTTTGGCTATTGTTAGCGTAGAACTATTCGTTTGTGTAAGTGCTAAGCGCCCTAATGAGTTGGTACCTAAGTCAGCCTGTAAGCGCTCTTCAACTATTTGCTGCAATCCTGCACGACCATATGCATCGCCATTAATAATATGTGTGTAGTTCTCTACCGGTTTTTGTTGTGATAGGCGACCAGAAAAAAGATATTTACCTGAAATATTACTATTGTATATACTAATGCTTTCTTCTAGATGACTTTTTGCCCGTGCTTCCAAAGCGCTTTTTGCAACGGGTGTAGGATTATTTGTAAGAGATACGGTATCCTGACGTAAAGATAGGGATAATTCCTTCATACGTTCAAGATTATTATACATCATATCCATTGTAGGGCGAACATTATCTATGGCATTAAGATAGCCACTTGCCTGATTGTTTTGCTGGTGTATACCTGCTATTATATGTCCCCCCATAGCATAATCGCTATGAGATTCTCCCTTTTTACCAGTAGAGAGCTGAGTGCCATATGTATGCAATTTTTCTGTTAAACGCGATAAATTATCGTGAATTCCTGTTTGACCAAATTGTATATTGAGTAGTGACATAATGGATATTATTGTGTAGTTATATTCTTAATAATTCATCTAGCATTTCAGAAATAGTTGAAACCATACGTGCGTTAGCTGAAAAACTATTTTGCAAGATAACAAGGTTTGTCATTTCTTCTTCAATATTAACGCTATGTTTATTTTTGTATTGATCTGAAATACGTGACACAAGATTATCCTGCGTGAATTTTTCGGTATCTATATTTGATGCTTTAGAGGCATAATGACTAATGAAATTATTAACATAGTTAGTAATATTAGTTTCCGTGCTACTGTTTACGCTAGGCTCTATACCTGGAAGTGATGGGAAATCACGATGAGAAGTTAAACGCTGATGCATCTGAGATGCATAATCTCCATCAATATAAGTGGTATTGCCTTGTGATTTCTCTATAAGGACCCTAGGGTTGCTCATTACACTCTCATTCAGGCTAATTCGCATAGAGAAACCATGTATTTGAGGTGTTTCTTCAAGGCTATTCGTAAAAAAATTTCTACTTCCATCGGTGAAAAGCGGAATAGAGGAATGGCTTGCATTGATGTCTAGTGATGTAATATTCGCAGTTAAGCTCTTTATATTATGTATAGCAGAAGATATCTCTATTAAGCCATTACTATCATTACTGACTGTATAATCAGCGCCTAAAATTGTAGCAATATCACTGGCTAGTGTATTATTGTCTTGAGAGAAGTCAATCTCAAAAACTTGCTTTCCTAATAATGCAGTTTTAGTTTCTAACAACTCTTGATGTGAGGTATTATAAAAAATAAATTCTTTATCTATGCCTGCGCTATCGGTGACATTAAGAATGAGTTCATCGCCACGTTGCATAGAAGATGTATCAATCGACAGGCCATTATTAGAAGCATTGTTTTGCCCTTCTAAACTGTATTGAGAAACAGCTTGCGAAATACTAGCTGCAAATCTATCTAAATCATCAAGCGCATTTACAAGTATGTTATCTCTTAATTCTACATGTCCAAATATCTTACCTGATGTTAACAAATTATCATCCAGCACATTTGAGCTGGTGTTTTGATAGAGGAGTTTAATTTTAGGTATATCACTATCTGTAAAGCGTGAATAACGATCCCAGGGCTCAATTTGTTTTGTGTTATCAAAACTTAATTCCGCAGGCGTAAAATGTGCTAACAATGTACCATTACGTAAAAAAACTTTTTTACTACCGTCACTTTGCTCCTCTGTTTCTAGGTTAACAATGCGTGATAATTCTAATATTTTTTGATCAACATGATCCTGCAGCTCTGCTTTGGAAAAAGAATCATGAAAACTTTGTGCACTAATTTTTTTATTATAATTAGCGATATCCTGCATTAAAGCATTGGCCTCTTTTGCTGTATGGGCAATATTATTATTTGCATTTACACGTAAGGTATTAATTTGATTTCCCAAACGACTAATACCTCTAGCTAGGGATTGCGCCTTGTTAAGAAAACTATTGAGTTGACTATTGGATTCGGGATTAGCAGAAAGCATATTAAGATCGGATAGAAAACTATCATAGAGCTCGGCAAGATTGCCAGCTTCACCAGGAGCACCAAGCAGATTATTAAGCTGAGATATAGCACTATGTTTAACGGAAACAGCACCAGATACGGATGATTCGGTAAAATATTGCTGTTGTAAGAAAACGTCTACATGTCTTGTTATTTCATGCCTTACGCCACTTGAAAGCGTTCTACCAGAATACGTATGGACATCCAGAGTTTTTGCAGTATATCCTTCTACATCGGATTGTCCAATATTTCGGGCAACTAAATCTGTACGAGCTTGGCTCATTGAAATGCCACTGATGGCCATTCCTAAGGCATTAAATAACCCCATACGCTTATAATTCCTTTCCTAATAACCACTAAAACTCCTTATATACTGAGGTTTTATGGTTAATAAATTATTAGCGCTTCATGTTAACGATTTCTTGTAACATTTCATCGGAAGTTGTTACGATACGTGTATTAGCTATATAACTTCTTTGCGTGATAATAAGCTTTGAAAATTCATCAGCAATATCAGCATTAGAGGCTTCCAATGCATTAGATATTACTTGGGAGTTAGTTGAGGGTAGTGCTTGTCCGCTATCGGCTGTTTCTGCGAATATTTCTCCACTTACTTTTTCTAGTAAATTAGGAGCATCAAAATTCACGATTTGAATTTTATATAGGGGAACAGACTGATCATTAGAGTATTTTCCTTCTATAGTATCTCCATTGCTAACAGTAAGCTCAGAAAGTTGACCCGCACTATATCCATTTTGCTTGAATTTAGAAATTTTTATAGCCCCGTTAGAATCTGAAAACTGTGTTAAGCCACTACTACCGAAGTTAAATTTTATTTCCCCTAAATTATTATCATTGATAGTCATATCACTAACAGATAATTCCTCCGTAATGTTTTGTAGGCTTCCATCTGTACCAAATACAAAATCTGTAGGTACGGATTTCCATGCTGGATCTGTATTGGCACGTGAAATATTATTGTTAATATTATAATAGAGATTCCAAGTGTCACTTTGTGTCTCACTTGCATTTTCAATTTTAGCCCATCTCATTTGTACATTGACCCCAGAACCATTCTCATTATAGACGGTAATGGATCCGCCGGCCAAGCTATCCTCTAAAAATGTTGCTTCGTCTTCAGTAAGCACTATGCCGTCGCCTGATTGCATCGGATTATTAGTATAATTTGCGGGATCAATAAGTTCGCTATTTTCTGTAGATTCTTCTGTATCGGCTGTCTTTGGATATTGCGGTAAGTTAGCATGGTAGGTTATTTTATTTGTTGCCTTTGCAGCTAAAAAATCATTTTCGATCTTAATGACTTCTAAATTACTCCCCTCAGGATTTCCTGTACTTGCATCTAATTTCAATCCTTTAAGATAATAATTATTACCATTGACCAGATAGCCATCACGATTCATGACAAAATCGCCTCTTTTTGTATAGCGCTTATTATCTTGAAAAACAGGTAAGCCGTCACTCTCTGATTCCATAGCAACAATATTAAAGTAACCATTACCATTAATGGCAAGATGTGTGCTGATATCAGAGGATTGTATCGTACCATTAACGTTATTAGTTGTATATCCCTGTGCGGAGACTTGTCCTCCTACTACGCCGGCCCCTCCCGCAACTGCACCTGAAACAGTTGATAACATTTCTGTAAAACTAATTTCATTACGTTTAAAACTAATCGTTTGACTATTAGCGATGTTTCCTGAAATGAACTCCAAAGCTTTTGATTGTGCTCTCAAGCCGCTAACTGCGGTTGTCATTGAACTAAATATACCCATTTTTACCTCCAGATTTACATAGGTCTTATGCGACCTATTTTGACTAACTTTACTTTTGACACATAATGAATAGCAAATTATATTCCATAAAAAAAGCTAGGTAAATCAATGCTTTATATTTATATGAAAGGCAGGAGTGAATAATTTACCTAGCATAATTTGCCGATAAAGAAATTATTGCCCAACATATTGAGCTAGGGTAAATAAGAGTTACAGCAGTTAAAATGATTGGGTATATTGAAAGTCGAACTTAAAAAAATGAGAGATTAATTCAATATATGATTGTCTACTGGTAATAAAAAATTGCATTACACCTAATAGCTAGATATCATGTATGATGGCAATGTTAGCCCCAACGATGATTCTTATAAAAAATATGCTGTCCTATTTTTTCAATCAATGTAAGCGTGCTTGCCCATTTTGGTTGAACGTAATTAGCATGATAATGTGTCGCACCGTTTAAACGTTTAAGGCGCTTTTTGCCAGAAATAACTAAATTAGCCATTTTTATGGCATCTCGCCATGCTTTTTTATCACGAGGTATGTCGGATAACCCATCGCAGGCAAAGGAAAATTGACATTTGAAGCGCTTATGTTGTCCTTCAAACACAACACCACATATCGTTGCTGGGTAATATTTGCTATTCACTCTGTTTAATACCACTTCTGCAACTGCCCAACGTCCTTGACGTGGTTCGCTTCGGGCCTCAAAATAAATAGCTGATGCAAGACAATTTCTTTCTTGTAACCAATTACGACCTTTTGTTATAATGTTGCGTAACATGCCTTTACGCATCATTGCTTTAATAATCTTTTGAGTTTGTATGGGATACTGTTTTGGTTCTGTTACAAAACTCTTTTTGACAGGCGTAAGGACGGTTTTAGTTTGAAAAGAAATTTTATAGTTTTGGGTTTTTCGAAAAATAATATCATTTATACTAAGGCTAGATAAAACATATGGATTTACATGATTCCTAGTCAATACGGATTGAGTAGTATTTTTTTCCTCTTTGTTTTTATGATTCAGATGGCCATCATACGTATTTTTAAAAATACCGCTAGGAGCATACGCTTTAGAACGAGGCGTTTGTGATGAAGGCATTTGTATAGAAACTAATTCATTATTACCATAGAGTGGCGTTGGATTAACCTTATGTAAATCAAAAATTTGTGTTTCCGATATGCTTTTATTTTGCGTGCTTATCGCTAATTTTTGCATGAATATATCATGGATACTTTTATCGGCATGCGGAATGATGCGAATAATGAATAGGGTACTGCAGCCCAACAATAGAATTATTTCTACTGTATATAAGCTATAAAATATTTTATTTCTGATGTTAAGTAATATGTGCTTAACATTACTCAATTTATGCCACCAAGATTTTACTACATAATACATAGACATTTTCAAACTATCACTATATTTCTTACATTCTAACCTAGTGAAATTAACATATGGTTGTTTTGTATAAAAGTTTTTTACTGGTAGAGAATATTTTTAAAATTAAAAGGGGATTTCTGCAGCTCTGAAATATTTTTATCCATAATATCCATTGCCTGTTTGCCATATGTGACCTTTATTGATTCTGTTAACCAAAAGTCAATAGCTTTTTGTCGATTCTTTTTACGTATCAAGGGTGTTATTTTTGCCATACGCCTTTCAAGAGCTGCATGTAATTTTTGTAACTGTGCTTTATCAGTATTTGAAATATAAAAGGGCTCATCATTAATGGCTTGCTCATCTTCACGTTTTGCAAGTTTTAAGCGTTTTGCGGCAAGCTGAACATCATATGATGTATCGGCCTTGGTAATAATATGCAAGGCTGGGAATTCCATATTGCCAGATTTTGCCAACTGAATAGCATCTCCAGCCTGTGCTGGCAAGCAATAGACGAGTATATCGCTTAAATAGGCTAGAACACTTTCCCTTTGTCCTCCACCAACGGCCTCTACTATAATGAGATCAACATGCTCACGCATGAGTGTAAGCATAGGGTAACTATTAAGAGCTATGCCTCCATAATCAAGATCATTGGATTGTGAGCGAATAAAGACATTGTGATGACGCACGTGACTAAGTATACGCAGCTTGTCGGCAAGTAAAGCACTACCAGAAATTTCTGAAGCGGGATCAACAAGCAATACACCGATAGTTAAATTATGTGCAATAAAAAAAGGTAATAGCGCTCCAATAAGCGTTGATTTACCAACGCCAGGTGGCCCCATAAAACCGATGATGGGTGTAGAAGAACAATGATGTAAAGAGGCTAGATGTGCATAATAAGCATCTGACACGCTTCTTGTTTCTAGCGCGTTAATTTCATGGGCAAGTTTTTGTTTATTAAGTTTTTTTGTTATCACGGCTTACGTATTACAAATAATGGTACTATAACTAGCATATAAATTACATATTGTGTTTTATACGGGTTTGTGTGGCCGACAATTTTGCAGTTGGAATTCGAAACGGCGAACATGATACATAATCCAAGCCAGTTTTTATACAAAATTCTATCGATGCCGCATCTCCTCCATGTTCACCGCAAATACCTAACTTGATGTCGGGACGAACGGATTTAGCCTTTTGGCAGGCGATTTCAATTAATTTACCAACGCCGTTAATGTCCATAGTCATAAAAGGATCAAATTTAATAATATTATTTTTCTGATAATATTCTAAAAAGGACCCCGCATCATCACGACTAATACCAAAAGTCGTTTGTGTCAGATCGTTTGTACCAAAGCTTAAGAAATCTGCATATTGTGCAAGTTCATCTGCACACAAAGCCGCTCTGGGAAGCTCTATCATTGTTCCAACATAATAATCAAGATGTATATTTTCCTGTTTAAATATGCTTTGTGCAGTTGTATCAACGAGTTTACGTAAATTTGAGAGTTCTTCCGAAAGACCCACTAGAGGAATCATGATTTCTGGGGTAATATTTTTTTGTGTTCTGCGATGCACCTCAATGGCTGCTAAGAAAATAGCACGGACTTGCATTTCGTATATTTCAGGGAAAGTAATAGCAAGGCGACACCCTCTATGACCTAGCATGGGATTAAATTCATGAAGGGCTTCAATGCGTTGTTTAATATGTTTTATGGGGTGTCCCGAAATTGTAGCAAGGGCCTCAATTTCGGCTTCATTTTGTGGTAAAAATTCGTGTAAAGGAGGGTCCAAAAGCCTTATCGTCACAGGTAGATCTTCCATAATATTGAATATTTCTACAAAATCCTGCTGTTGCATAGGTTGAAGAGCATTAAGCGCTTTACACCTTTCTTCTTTATTGTCAGCCAATATCATTTGGCGCATTTGTATAATACGTTCTTGTGAAAAAAACATATGTTCTGTACGACATAATCCAATACCTTCTGCCCCAAATTTTTTTGCAATCAGCGTGTCTGCTGGCGTTTCTGCATTGGTACGGACTTTGACGGTCCTAATTTTATCAACTTCACGCATAAGCCAATCAAAATTTTCACTGAGATCAGGAGGTAAAGTAGGCAGATTTCCCTTTAATACAAGACCATTATCACCATCTAGCGTAATATAATCACCCTGTTTAAGTTGTATATTGCCAAAATTTACGCACATATTTTCAAAATCAATCTGCATATCAGAGCAGCCTACAACGCATGTTCTACCCATTCCACGAGCAACAACAGCGGCATGACTTGTCATTCCACCACGGCCAGTTAATATTCCTTCAGCAGCATTCATACCTTGTATATCTTCTGGACTTGTTTCAACGCGTACCAGAATAGCTTTTTGTCCATCTGCGGCAAGACGCACGACATCTTCGGCATTAAGAACAATTTGGCCGCTCACGGCACCAGGTGATGCAGGCAAGGCTTTAGCGAGTAATTCTTTTTTGGCATCAGGATGTAAGCGAGGATGCAACAATTGTTTGAGTGCATTAGGTGCAATGCGCATAAGGGCTTCATTTTTACTAATAAGATTTTCATCATACATATCTTTTGCGATATTCAGGGCGGCTAAAGCGGTTCTTTTTCCTGAGCGTGTTTGCAAAAGATAAAGTGTTCCTTTTTGCACTGTAAATTCTATATCCTGCATATCCTTATAATGCGTTTCAAGTCTATGCATAAGTGATTTAAGTTCTGCGTACACATCAGGCATATTTTCCTCCATAGAGGGACGTTTGTCGCCTTGTTTTTCACGTCCAGCTTTGGAAATATTATGCGGCGTACGAATGCCTGCGACAACATCTTCACCTTGAGCATTCACAAGATATTCGCCATAGAAATGTTTTTCACCTGTTGAAGGATTACGCGTGAAGCATACACCTGTCATACTGGTATTTCCCATATTACCAAAAACCATAGATTGAACATTAACCGCAGTTCCCCATTCATTGGGAACATCGTTAAGACGTCTATAAATAATTGCGCGATCATTTTGCCAAGACGCAAATACGGCATGGATGGCACGCCATAATTGATCTTTTGGGTTTTGTGGAAAATCATGATCTGTTTTTTCGCGTATGATTTTTTTGTAAAGGGTGATGATTTCGTGCCAATTATCAGCAGTAAAATCTGAATCTTCGTAATACCCATTTGCCTCACGGTGTTCTTCCAATATCTTCTCAAAACAATCGGAATGTACGTTAAGCACAACATTGCTATACATTTGAATAAAGCGTCTATAGGTATCAAATGCAAACCGTTTATCAAGGCTTTTTTTAGCTAATGAATGAACATTTATGTCATTAAGACCAAGATTGAGTACAGTATCCATCATGCCTGGCATAGAAGCACGCGATCCCGAACGTACGGAAACAATTAAGGGATTATCATCATCCCCAAAAACACATCCTGTTTCTTGAGCCATTGTATCTAAGGCATTTTGCACTTGTTCCTCTAGGGATTCGGGCAATTGTTTATCATTTTCATAATAGATTCTACACATATCTGTTGTTATTGTAAAACCAGGAGGTATGGGCAACCCTAAGCGCGCCATTTCGGCAAGATTAGCTCCCTTGCCGCCAAGTAGATCACGCATTTCTGCATTACCCTGCGTATGTTTACCACCAAACTTATAAACCCATTGTGTTTTTTCTATCATACCATTTCCAACAATATTTTCTGTTATTTAATGTGGGGAGATTACTCTTGCAAAATATCGAAACGTGCAACATTTTGTGCAACTAATATAAGTTGCGTTAGTATAGCCAGTCTATTATAGCGTATTTCGGGATCCTTACAATTAACGAGTGTGTTGTCAAAAAAATTATTGACAGGATTTTTTAGGTGTAAAAGTTCTTTTAACGCTTGTGTGTATGCATGTTTTTGTAAAAGGCTTGAGATTTTTTTCTTTTGTGTTTCAATTACTCTATAAAGGGTACATTCATGTTCTGTATGGCATAATTCTCCATTTACATTCAAAAAATCACGTCCGTCTTCTTTTTTTCTTTCAATATTTACTATATTCATAGCGCGTTTCACTAAATTACACACTTCTTCTCCTTCGGCGTTTTGAAGAAAGATATCCAATGCTTGAAGGCGTTCGTGATAATGTGATGTAACAAGTAATGCATCGTCCATCATAAGAGCTAGAATGGATTCTACCCTGTCTGGTTTAATGCCTGATTGACACCACATAACACGCAATCTATCAATAAAAAACAATTTTAGACTCTGAATGGTAATTGATTTGTCATTGTCTAAATTAATTCCTTGTTCTTGATAGAGATAGATAGCCTTCTCCAACGATGGTATCATAGCAAGATTAAGTTTTTTTTCAATACAAATCCGTATAATACCTAATGCCGCTCGTCTAAGAGCAAAAGGATCACGTGAGCTTGTGGGTTTTTCATTAATACCAAAAAAACCTATTAATGTGTCAAATTTATCGGCCAAGGCAACGCATAGAGAAGCCTTGTTATCGGGTAAGGAATCGTGTGGACCATGAGGGATATATTGAGACTTGATACAAGAAATAACAAGGGGATTTTCTTTTTGTTGGGTTGCGTAATAAGCACCGATATCTCCTTGTAGCTCTGGAAATTCTGCTACCATTTTACTTGTCAAATCTGTTTTGGCAAGCAGGCCAGCACGTTTTGCTGATATCTCATCTATGTCACATACGGAGCTAAAAGAAGCCGAGAGTGATGCTAAACGGTAGGCCTTTTCCTTAAGATTGCCTAAACCCGCAAAATAGCTACGCCGCTGCAAGAGTTCTAATCTATCTTCAAGTGATGTATGACTATCTGTTTTCATTGAAAATAAACCATCTTCCAAACGGGCATTGACAACACGTTCGTTACCAATAAGAACCTCTTTCCCTTTATGGGGTGTTTTAATATTGGCAACGGTAATGAAAAAAGGAGCTAATGTATTCGTGTCTTTCTCACGAAGGCAGAAAAATTTTTGGTGATACCTCAATATTGATATAATAACATTTTCGGGTAAGACAAGATAATCTGGTTTAAAACGTCCTAACAAGACAACGGGATATTCAACAAGACGTGATACCTCGTCTAGCAGTGAGGGATCATCAATAATTTTTAAGTTATGTGTATGAGCTAAACAATGCATATCTGTGGCAATAATGTCACTGCGTTCTTTTGCGTGTATATGTACGCACGCTTTTTGTAACGTGTCTTTATAATCAGAGAAATGCGATATAGTAAGTGGTTTGTTATGCATGACACTATGACCATATGTGGTATTTCCAGCTGTTATATAATCGACACGAAAAGGAACGATATGCGTATCAAATAGACATAAAATAGTGTGTACAGGGCGTATCCAGTTTAAGGAAACATCCGACCAGCGCATTGTTTTTTTCCAATTAAACGCCGTAATAAATTGGGGTATAAATTCTGCCAACAGATGTGCCATAGGGCGTGCGGGTTGGTGTTTTTCAATATAATAAAATTCACCCTTATTATCACTATCAACCCGTAAATCTTCCTGCGTAGCATTTGAGCTGTGTAAAAAACCATCAATCGCTTGTGTGGGTGCATGTATGCGTGGCCCCTTTTTGTAATGCTTTATGGCGGGCGTTTTGGAGGGTAAATTTTGATAGCAAATACCAATACGACGCGGTGTTGACCATGTCTCACAAGGGGTATATGGTATGGTATTGTTAGTAAATAGCGTATCCATATGCTGCTTAAGAAGCTGTTCACCTTGCTTTTGGAAATATGCAGGTATTTCCTCACTATATATTTCTAATAGAAATTCGCTCATTTAATCCTCAACATCAGAGCGTGCTTGTTCTGTTTTTAACCATTCTGTAGCACAGATTTGCGCAAGAGAACGAACACGGTCGATAAAAGCGTTGCGTTGAGATACGGATATAGTGCCACGCGCCTCAAGCAAGTTAAAAACATGGCTAGCCTTAATGCAATAGTCATAAGCGGGTAAAGGTAAGGCGTTTTCTATAAGCATTTTGCACTCTTTTTCATAATCATTGAAATGTTTCTCAAGCATATCGGTAGAAGCATATTCAAAATTATAGCGCGAGTATTCTTGTTCGTTTTGCAAGAAAATATCACCATAAGTAACCATTTCATCATTAAGAAGTCCGTTGAAATTAAGCTCATAGACATTTTCTACTTGTTGTATATACATAGCAAGGCGTTCAAGACCATAGGTAATTTCTCCTGAAATAGGGTTACACTCAATGCCACCAAATTGTTGAAAATAAGTAAATTGACTAACCTCCATACCATCACACCAAACTTCCCATCCTAACCCCCATGCTCCTAAAGTAGGACTTTGCCAATCATCTTCAACAAAACGAATATCATGCTTATTACGCTCAATACCAATCGCTTCTAGACTTTCCAAATAGAGTTGTTGTATATTTAATGGCGATGGTTTTAGAATAGTTTGAAATTGATAGTAATGTTGTAGGCGTCCAGGATTCTCACCGTAACGCCCATCAGTAGGGCGTCTGCTAGGTTGAACATAAGCGGCTTTCCAAGGTTTTTTTCCTAAGGCGCGCAAAGCCGTTGCGGGATGAAATGTTCCTGCTCCAACCTCCATATCATAGGGTTGCAATATAACACAACCTTGCTTGTGCCAAAAAAGCTGCAGTTGCAACACGATTTCTTGAAAAGAGAGTGGGTGATGCTTTGTAGCATTCATGATAATTACTATCGCCTAACATATCGGGTCAAAATTGGGTTATTACAGAAAGACAATTATGTGTCCCTCTAGCTGTAATATATCTATTCTTTTTGAACAGGTACATACATTTTTAATTTTTTATCATAGACTAAATAACTGACTTCATCGTGGCGCTTTTTCCTATTTGCTTCATTGCGTATCTGACGTATCAATTTTAGTCTTATATAAGCCCCGTAACCAAGCCATAAGGCAAATGCTAGAAATATTCCTATAATAATTTGTACAATCATAATTTCTCCTTAAAGTTAATAATCAGATATTTTTACAGACCTTATTTTTACATACTTATTGTCAGTTTCTGTTCATCAATTCTATTGACGATTGGTAAGTATACTATTGACACTAGCATATCACTTATACACCATAGTAACTACGCATAATTTTTTCTTCTATTCTATCTATAAACATTTGTGGGAGCATCGTAAAAAAGCGAGAAAAACCTTTTTTGGAAATTTTATAATGCTTAAATTTCACATCATCTCCGTATTTTTGTGTACATGTATGATGTAATTCACCGAAATGATCAATCAGGCCTCTTTCCAGCGCACCAATTCCAGAATACCAATTTCCAGAGAATAATTCCTCGTCTTTTCCATTAATTTTGTCACCGCGTCGCTGTTTGACGGTATTTATAAACTGATCATGGACATCTTTCTGAACAGCTTTGAGGCGTTCAATATCCGTTTTATTTTCAGGTAAAAAGGGGTCCAGATTCGATTTATTATTGCCACTTGTATAGACGCGTCTTTCTACACCTATTTTTTTAATAAGTTCTGTAAAACCAAAACCAGCTGATATTACACCAATAGAACCGATGATAGAGCTTTCATCGGCATAAATTTCATCTGCAGCAATGGCCAGCCAGTACCCCCCAGATGCGGCCACATCTTCACAAAAACTAAAGACAGGCTTGTTATGCTTTTTGGCACAATGCATAATGCGATTGGCAATATATTTCGACTGTACGGGAGAACCACCAGGACAATTGATAAGTAGCGCGACAGCAACATTACGCTTATTTTGAAATATATCCTCTATACTATCTTCCAAATTATGTATGTTTAAGGCTGTTTTTCTCATACTATCGGATTCAGGACTAATGATACCTTTAAGATGCAATACACCAACTACAGGCTTGCCTTTAAAGCATTTAAAAAATTTTTGTATCATGATACTCCTTGTGTTTTTTGCATTGTTTGTAATTATGTATATTGTATTATATCGCGTGGCTGCGTTGGTATGACACTGGGTGGTTATCAATTATTTTTTTACGTCTATTAAGCAAATAGTTAGCAGGACCATACAAATATCCTCACCATTTTCTGTTTACAGCAATATAAGATTTATTTCAAGTCAATATACATCGCATCGCCTAAAATCTGTCTACACGCTTTACGATAAAACCGATCCTTTTTATGGACGTATAGAGGGGGTAACATGGTGCTCTCTGGTTTGCGACCTTTTTGTGCTTGGATAATAAGACGTCGTGCGGGCTTATTATAGTCAGTATATATAGGAAGAATTTTTATAGCACCACAGGAGTATTTTTGCATAGCGCCAATGAGCTCAGACAAAGAATGAGTTGGTATAATAAGTGTTAGCACGCCGTTAGCGTGTAGAAAAGAGACTATACGTGATAGCCATATTGATAATTCATTCGCTTGTCTTTTGTGCGCTTTTTCTTTAAGGGAATCTTTAAGCGGACGGCTTTCGTGGGATACAAAATAAGGTGGATTAGCGAATATCTGATCATAATAATCAGAACGTAAACCCAGTGCATTAAGTTGAGATACTTTTTCGGTAATATCCGCATGAATAAAATTAAAGCGTGTGTCAAATCCGTTATATATGACATTATCACGGGCATATTGCTTGTAATTATGTATAATTTCTACCCCATCTAGCTGAACCGAAGGACAGCGATACAGTAAACAACAACTTGCAACAGCTGCGGCACAACCCATTTCTAATATTTTTGTTCCATGTGCAGGATTAATACTCGCAGCGAGAAAAACAGAATCAGTACCAGCTCTAAAGCCCTCCAAAGGTTGCTTACATGTGATACGTCCATTGAAAAATAAATCTGTTGTGTATTTTTGCATCATGCTATGAGTGTATTATAGAGGTAGTAGAATACAACAATTAATGAATAATAATAGATTAATGCATAATAATATATGTGGCTTTATCAATCAACTTACACTATAACATACACTCACATAAATATACACTCACATATAAGCACTCGCGCCTCAATACTATTATCCTTGTAACCAAAAAATTATTTTGTAAAGTACCATGGTAGCAAAAAATAAGATACTCACAATCTTTCCGAGTTTGGAGAAGATTCATAATCAAATAGATATTACAAGAAATATTGCTCAAATCAATGATATTTTTAAAGACGAAGTAGCCGCACTAGATGCCAATTTGATGGAAAATTGTCAGTGTAAAGATGAAGCCTTAGTTGAAGAGGTTGCTAGTTATATAGTGAGTTCAGGAGGAAAACGTATTAGGCCTTTATTACTTTTTACAGCGGCTAATTTATGTGAATCGCAGGTTATGCTTCATGTGAATATGGCTACTGCAATTGAGTTAATGCACACAGCCACCTTGTTACATGATGATGTTGTAGATGAAAGCTCACAAAGACGCGGAAGAAAATCAGTTGCGCTTAATTGGGGCAATACAATGAGTGTTTTAGTAGGTGATTTTTTGTTAGGTCAATCGCTGAGATTAATGGTTAAACAAGGTTCGTTGGAAGCACTTACTTTATTGTCAGAAACATCAACGATAATAGCGCGCGGTGAAATTACACAGCAGCGTTACGCACGTAACATAAATATGCCTTTGCATATTTATGAAGAAATTATTGCTGCAAAAACTGGCGCACTTTTTCGCTCTGCAACTGAAACGGCTGCAATTATTGCAGGGGTAAGCCAACAAAAAAGGCAGGCATTGAGGGAGTTTGGTTATCATCTAGGGGCCTCATTTCAGGTAACTGACGATGTTTTGGATATTGTAGCAGGTAGAGATCTGGGTAAAAAGTTGGGGCAAGATTTAAAAGAAGGAAAGATAACATTGCCGATATATTATGCGTATAAACATGGGAGTACGCCATTTAAACAGGCTATTCGCCACTGTATAGAAAATGAAAATGTAGATCTGAGCACAATTAAAGACATTATATCTGGCATTAAACAAAGTGGTGCGATTGAAATGAGTCTTGATTATGCATCCGAACTGGCACAAAAAGCGGCACATAATTTAGAGATATTTCCAGCAAATTCATCAAAAACACTTCTTTTAAATTTATTAGAAATGGGTTTGAAAAGGTCGTATTAAGGGTATGACAATAAGAACTTAGCTCTGGCTATTTATACGCAACGCAAAATTGTGTAGGTACTTGATAGGTACTTGATAGGTACTTGATAGGTACTTGATAGCTACTTGGCAAAATTGTGTAGGTACTTGAAAAGGGAGTTCGCAACCATTGCATTGGGCTAGATGCTGCCAACTGTTTTCAATTTAATTCTGTTATGCACTTCATTTTGTGACATGACAAAGATATGAGGGCTAAAGCGTTCTACAATTGAGCGGATGTGTGGGCGTAATAAAGCATTGGTTAATAAGATAGGACTCTCACCTTCGCGCGTGGCTTTTTCAAAAGCCGTTTTAAGCTTATTGATAAATTCTTGTAATTGGCTTGGAGGCAAAGCAATATGCGTATCCTGTCCTTCACCTGAAATATTTTTCATAAAAATATTATCCCATTCGGGGCTAATCGGCAATAGCGGAAGGATACCTTGTTCGTTGAGATGTGAAGTAGAAATTTGCCATGCAAGCCGTGTACGCGTATGTTCTGTTAACTGGTCGGGGTTTTTGGTTATGTCTACAATCTCGGCTATGGCTTCGAGTATAACAGGTAAATTACGAATAGAAATCTGTTCTTTGAGCAATTTTTGTAATATGCATTTGAGTGTTGTTACTGTAATTTTATCAGGTATCAGATCACTGACAAGTTGTTTATGTCCTTCCCCAATATTATCAAGCAATTTTACGGTTTCGGCATAACTGAGTAAATCGGACATATAGGTTTTTATAATTTCGCTGATATGGGTTGATAAAACAGAAATACCATCAACAACTGTATAACCAGCTTGTGTTGCTTCTTCGCTGATGTTTTTTTCTATCCAGGTTGTTGGCACGCCAAAGACAGGATCTTTTGTACGAATTCCTGGTAGAGTTATTTCGGTTCCATTGGGTGACATGACCATATCCATGTCGGGGTAAACTGTACCCGTACCCGCGTCAATTTCACGAACTTTAATCTGGTATTGATTTTTATCCATTTTCAAATTGTCTATGATACGTATAGAGGGTGTAATAAAGCCCATATTTTTGGCGAATTGATTACGGATATTTTTAATTTGTTGACTGAGCAAGTCACCCTCATCACCGTTGATAAAAGGCAGTAAGGCATAGCCAATTTCTAGACGTATTTCATCCATCATGAGAACCTCTTTCAAAGGTGTTTCATCGGGAGATTTTTCTTCTGCCATAGTTTGTTCGGTTAAACGTTTTTCTTTTTCCTGTTCTTTCACGTAAAAATACGTAGCGATAAAACCAGTGCATAAGGCAAAAAACAAAAATGGCATTGCAGGTATACCTGGTAAAAAGGCCATCAGAAAAATTAATAAGGCCGTCATGAAAAACGTTTTCGGATAGCTCGTTAACTGTTGTAATAAAGCTTTATTTGCGGTTTTATCCACACCCGCTTTCGAGACAATCATACCTGCAGATATAGACACAATTAAAGAAGGTATTTGACTGATAAGACCATCACCAATTGTCAAAAGTGTATAATTTTGCATCGCGCCAGATATGTCCATACCCTTTTGCGTAATGCCGATAACAATACCACCTATAATATTGATAAAGGTTATGAGAATACCAGCAATAGCATCGCCTCGTACAAATTTAGATGCGCCATCCATTGCACCAAAAAAAGCGGTTTCTTCTTCAAGATTTTTACGTCTTTTTTGTGCGCTTTCTTCATTAATAATTCCTGCAGCTAAATCGGCATCAATAGCCATTTGTTTGCCAGGCATTGCATCAAGACTAAAACGTGCGGCCACTTCAGCGATACGTCCCGAGCCTTTTGTAATAACAACAAAGTTAACGATTACCAAAATAGTAAATACAATAATACCGATAACATAATTGCCTTGCATAATGAAGTGTCCAAAAGCTTCAATAACGCGTCCAGCGGCGTCTGTACCCATATGACCTTCAGATAAAATAAGACGCGTCGTAGCGATATTAAGAGCCAAACGTAACATTGCTGCAACAAGTAATATAAATGGAAAGGCGGTAAATTCTAATGCACTGCTAATAAATAATGAGGTCATCAATATCACAACAGAAAAAATAAGCGAGCCAGCTAAAAGGTAATCCATCATAAATGCTGGTATGGGCATTATCAAAACAATGATAATACCGATAATCAATATAGCAACAGTCAAATCACTTTGACGAAATTTGGCGGCAAGTAAATGAGGATTAAAATTTCCGTCTTTATTAAGATTTAAAACTGTATCATATAGGTTCATTATATTATCTTGTGCTATTGATTAAAGCTATTGTTACGCACTAATGCGTGATGGGGCGATATCAAGACCTTCTTCTCTATATTGGTTAAGTTTATTGCGTAAAGTACGAATTGAAATACCGAGTATTTGCGCGGCATGTGTTCTATTACCAACGCAATGATCAAGCGTACCAAGAATTAATGTCCGTTCAACATCGGCTACACGCTGCCCCACAAACGAGCTGGGGTGCTTGTGTTGCTCTTGTTCTGTATCTGTGGATGCGGCATCATGCGTGACATTGTGCATTAGAGGATAACCATCGGGTGTGAGGAGTGAGGTTTCATCAATCACATCCCCTTCATTTATAAGCACGGCACGATGGATTGTATTTTCCAATTCTCTCACATTGCCCTTCCACTTCCATTGTGTAAGATTGTGCATGGCACGCTCTGTTATCTGCGGAGTATTGACGCCATTGGCTTTGGCGTATTTTTCTATAAAGTAGTTAGCAAGACAGGGAATATCTGCAGGTCTTTCATTAAGATTGGGAACATTTAAATTAATGACATTAAGACGAAACAATAAATCCTCTCTAAATGTTCCTTCATTTATGCATTGATTGAGATCACGATTTGCGGTTGCAATGATACGAATATTGACATTGATAGGGTCTTTACCACCGATTCGATCTATAACTCTTTCTTGAATTACCCGTAATAGCTTAGCTTGTAAGCGTACATCCATTTCACTAATTTCGTCAAGCAAGAGCGTGCCATTATTGGCTTCTTCAAATTTTCCAACACGTGTAGCGGTTGCTCCTGTGAAGGCTCCTTTTTCATGACCGAATAGTTCAGATTCGAGTAAATTTTCGGGAATGGCTGCACAATTAATGGAAATAAATTTTTCTTTACTTCTGCGCGAATTTTTATGAATAAATCTGGCCATAACTTCTTTACCTACACCGCTTTCGCCAGTAATGAGGACACTTGCTTCGGAAGGGGCAATTTTACGTGCAAAGGCGATCATTTTTTGCATAGATAAATCTTGAAAAATTATCTCACTTTCATTTTGTGAAGCACTTGAAATAATGGCTGCTATCATGTCGGGGTCGGGCGGTAAAGGAATATACTCACTGGCACCTGCTTTAATGGCTTCAACGGCCTTTGCTGTATTTGTTTGTATGCCACATGCAACACACGTAATATTAATATGGTGTCGCTTTAATTCTGCAATCAATTTTTGAATATCATAGCTTACGTCAACCATGATAAGCTCTGCCCCTTTTCCTGCGAGTAAATCTTTGATTGCTTGTTCGGTTGTATTGACAAATGCCACTTCAGCCCCTTTATCCATAGCAACTTTTGCAGCTTCTGATATTGTACTATTGTAAGAACTGATGATGAGTAGTCGCATAATAATATCCTTTAAAAGTCTGATTTTTTTATAATTTCTGTCATCGTAACCCCTAGTTTATCTTCCATAATGACAACTTCACCTCGAGCTATAAGGCGGTCATTGACAAGAATATCAATAGCCTCACCAACATTTCTATCCAGCTTAACGATATCGTTTTCTTTTAGGTTAATGAGTTCAGATACAGGAATTTTACGTTTTCCTAGGACGGCCGAAATTTTCACTGGTATGTGGAAAGCCTCTACAAGATCTGACGGTTGATAATTCTTTTCAAATTCATCGGCATCATCGTCTTTTGAGGCAGGTGCTAATTCCTGCTTTTCATGTAATTCTTCGGGTTCAAAGCTTTGAGGCTGTTGATCTGCAGAATTAGTGTTTTCGTCTGTGTTAGTGGTGTCATCAAGAGTATCATCTTGCATAATCAAACCTTTTTATTTTTGTTTTTCTACCGTTTCCTGTGTTTGAGGCGTTGCTATTTGAGTGATATACCTATCAATACTTTCTTCAATTTCTCTATTGATAGCGTTTATGTCAAAATTGATTGCACCATTTTGCCAAGAAATACTGCATTGGGGGAGTGTTGCTGTTGTATCTGAAAAACCAGAGATATGAAGCTGTCCAGAAAAGCGCGTTTCGGCACAGATCGCGTCTTTGATAGAATTGATTGTATCAACTAGGTTATCAGGAACCTGAACATCTAATTGGGCATATTTTTTTAAGGTGGGTAATTTTTCTTTAACACAATCAACGATACATTGTTCGGCATTTTGTGCCATGCTTGTACAAGAAATTTTAAGTGCAATAGAACTGGCTAGCGCAATGGCCTGACTCGTTATAGTGTTATAATGATGTTGAAATTGTGTATCAAATTCATTGGCTTTTTGCAGGAGTTGCTCTGTTAGTATTGTCAACTGTGTTTCTTGTGTTTTTTCAAGGGCTTCTAATGCTTCTTGCTTGCCTCGTGTAAAGCTCTCATGTTCTTTTTCGGCCAATAAAATTTCAACCTCATCTTTGAGATACATTTGCTTTGTTAGTACAGTTTTTCCATCCTCTTGGTTATTTTCTATACCAAAGCTAAAAACGTGATCAAAATCGTATTTACGTGAATTTTCCATTGTTAATATACAAGTTCGTCGTTGCTATTGCCTTTGTTAATTTCTATTTCACCCTTTGCGGCGAGATCCTTAGCCATATTAACAATGGCAGTTTGTGCTGTATCAACATCTTTAAGCTTTACGGGGCCTAATATTTCAATGTCTTCATTGAGTGTTTTCTTGGCTCTTTCTGACATATTTTCAAAGAAGTAATCGCGAATTTTGGTGGACGCACCTTTGATGGACAAAACAAGCTGATCTCTAGGTATATAACGTAATAGAAGTTGAATTGCTTGTGAATTAAGGTTGCTTAAATCATCAAAAGTGAACATGAGCGATTTAATGTTTTCGGCGGCTTCCCTATTATTTTCCTCGAGTACAGATAAAAATCGCGTTTCCGTTTGGCGATCAAAATTATTAAACACGTCAGCTAACAATCCGTAATTATCGCCTTCTCGCGTTTGTGATAAATTACTCATAAACTCATTACGCAAAGTGTGTTCAATTTTAGAAATAATTTCACGTTGTAGGGGTCTAATTGTAAGCATCCGATTGATAATGTTGATAGATAAATTATTGGGTAACAACGTTAATATTTTTGCAGATTGTTCGGGATTGATACGGGATAAAATGACAGCGATTGTTTGGGGATATTCATTTTTAAGGTAGTTAACAAGCAAGTTATCATCAACATTGCTAATTTTTTCCCAAATATTGTTACCTGCAGGTCCTCTAATTTCTTCCATCAGATTATTGACGCGATCGGATGGAAGAACAGAGCTCAGCATTTTTTCTGTCTGCGACATATTTAAAATACCTGTGGTGGCCGACGTCATACCTTCTATAAAATTGATAATAAGGTTTTCAGTAATATCGGGGGTAAGGCTTGGAGCATTGTTTAAAGCCTTACAAATATTAATAATTTCATCGTCCGTTAGAAGAGGCCAAATTTTCCCACTAATTTCTTGATCCAGCATAACAATCATCAAGGCGGCTTTTAGGTGTCCTTTTATAGCATCAACTTTCTCTGGTAACATGTTGTTATCAATCTGTTTTTCAAGCATGAGCATAATATTTTAGCCTTGATATTTTAGCGTGCTTCCTGCATCCAGTCACGCAAGACGCTAGCTGCTTTTTCAGGGTTTTCTTCAACCATCTCACTGACTTTATTTAATGACTCTGTCTGAAATTCACCACTTGCCTTTGCCATATCAATTAAGTCTTTAGTACGTTCCATATCTTTACGGAATTTTTCCAAGATTTCATTTTTTTCGGTGGCTTCTTCGGTATGATCAGCAATTTGATCTAATTGGGTTTGGGTATTATCATTAAGAGCGGCCATATTTCCCTGTGCTGCACCTCCCAACAGAGCGTTTTCGGGGTTTGCAATTACAGGGGCGATAATTTCATTACTAAGTGCCTTTTTTAATAAGGGGCGGATAATAAATAAAACAAGAATTAGTGCGCAAATAAGTAAGATCACAATTTCGGCAATATATAAATAATCATTTTTTGTAAAAGAGAACATGCTAGCTTCTTCCAATGTGTCGAACATCAAAGCAGGGGTGTTAAATTGCATGCTTGTGACTTCAACGATATCACCTCTTTCATCATTTATGCCTATTGCGGTGCGTACAATTTTTTCAATACGTTCTATATCTTCTTGCGATCGCGGTGTATAAATAGGGTTCTCTTGTCCATCCTGTTTGGCATAGGTTCCGTTAACCAAAACGGCAACCGTTAGTTTTTGCACTTCACCAGGAATAATGACACGTTTACGTTGTTTTTTTGTAATTTCATAATTGATTGTTTCTTCTGTAACTTGATTGTTACTACGATTGCTTGCTCCTTCTTTGTCTCCTACATTATCGGGCAATTCGGCACCCACTGTAACGGCACCATCGACATTTGCTTCTGTTGCTGAATTTTTTTCTTCACGATTTTGACTTGAGCGTACGACTTGTCCATCGGGATCATACACTTCTTCCGTTTCGCTTAGTGAGGTATGATTGAGTTTGGCAGCAACTTGAATTTTTACGTTTCCTGGACCAACAATGCTAGAGAGAATATTTTTCAAGCGTTCCGATAGTGTGTGTTCAATTTGGTTACGTTGTTCTAATATGGAACTATAACCAAAATTTTTATCTTCTCCATTGCCAGAGGCTAGAAGATTGCCATATTCGTCAATGATGGATATTTTTTCTGGTTTAAGACCTCTTACTGCAGACGATACTAAAGAGCGAACGGCCATAATTTGATTTTTAGATAAAGAGCCGTTAAGTTTTAGCATTATGGAGGCCGATGGCGTCACTTCATCACGTTGAAATAAACGCTTCTCAGGTAAAACAAGGTGAACGCGGGCTAATCTTACAGAATCAAGTGAACTGATGCTACGCGCTAATTCACCTTCTAAGGCACGCAAATGATTAATGTTTTGAACAAAATTTGTCATACCAAATGAGTTGTTACGGTCAAATATTTCATATCCAAGTCCTGCATTTGAAGGCAATCCTTGTTCAGCAAGTTGCATACGACTTTGTAAAATGGAATCTTCGGCGGCTAAAATAGTGCGTCCACCATTAACGATTTCATGTTCAATACCATTACTTTGTAAAAATTGTACAATGCGTCGTGAATCGGCCCCATTGAGATCAGTATATATTGGTGATAGGCGTGGTGCTGTTAATTTATCTATCATGTAAATGGAAAAAATTGCCGCAAAAACCGCCACACCAAGCATAGCTATCAAGCGTGACGGAGGAATTTTTTGTAAAAATGCAAAGACTTGTTCCACAGAAAATCACCACTTATATTGTTGTATTATAAAAGCAACAGGTAAATTGTACAGGTTTGCGGTCTGATAAGGTGCGTTTGCCTGATAACTCGTATTTCTTAACAAAAAGAAACGAATCAATTTACACTAGGCAAAATTTTCCGATATAGTCATGAACAAATCGTTAACAAAAATATAATAATTAATGTTTGTATAAAATTTTCGCTCATTACATAATATAGGTTTTATACAATGCATCATTTTATCTGATCATTTATCATTAATAAGCTATGACACAATTACTTAACTTACAGGCTTATGATGAAGAAGATTTACTTCTTATATCAAGCCATTTACAAAACGCAGAAACACGTCGTGCGATGATGCATTACGACAAAGCCAATAAACGATTTGCTATGATTTTGCTACGTATGGATAATATGGGTCATACACAAAGCTCTGCAGCGCAAGAAAGCAAAGAATTGTATAAAACTTTGTTTATTGTTAATCATGTATTTAATGTTCAACACAAACAGCTATCAGCATACGAATCACGTGATATATATGAATTGTTAACGATTTATGTTGATACAACCAATGCGTCATTAACAGATGTAACACAGCATCTTGTCCTACTATTTTCACATGATTATTTATTGCGTCTAGAGCTTGAATGTATTGATGTTATTTTGCAAGATTTGATGCCCATACAATAGTCATCAACGTCTTGATTGTGGTGTCAATATGGGGTATGATTTAAGCATGGTAAGGGAATGGTTTATAAAAAATAATGGTTTATAAAGAATCATGAGATACAAAAGGGTTTATGAAGAGAATTTTACACACAATAAAAACGTTAAATCATTATGTAGGTAGCATAATGTTAGCTGGCTTTGTTGCTATTTCAATACTGTCTGTGTTAAGCGAAGATGTCGCAGCACACAATATTTTTGCCCCTACTAATCTAACGGTTGATGCTAAAGAAAAAGATAAAAATATCATATTAGCGCAAACTCTTCCTCAAACCGTGCTTGAGCTTACAATTAAAAATATTCAGGATTTGCAGGGATTGTTATATTTCGCACTCTACTCGCAGGATCACGCAAAGGTTTTTCCGTCAGACCCGTCTAAAGCTTTTATCAAGCGGATAATTAAACCTGTTGGTCGTACAATAAAAGTCACTATCAAAACAGATAAGATTACCATGCCTAAGGGATTGTATGCAATATCACTTTTTCAGGATTTGGATAATGACAAAAAGGTAAGTACCAATTTCTTAGGTATACCCAATGAGCCATTAGGCATTTCTAATGATGCAAAGGGAAGTTTTGGCCCCCCTTCATTTGAAGATGCTGCTTTTAATTTGTCACAAGGGGAATATAAAAAAATTACTATTAATCTGTATAAAATATCTGATTAAAGGCTTCCATCTCGTTATTTTACAGGCCAGCACGCCATGAATATGTTTACTCGTAGAGAATTTACCAACAAAATTTTTACCTATAGTGCTATGAGTGCAGGACTGTCACCTCTTATGGCTGTTAGTGCGTGGGCAGAAAAACATGAAGATAAAAGACTTTTACAAGAAGGAATAAAGCGACAAAGGCAATTTGAGCGTGCTTTGCAGAAACATCCCTGGTTAATCGGTTTACAATCACCCGCAGATGAACCCCTTTACCAGAGTGATTTAGAGGTAACAGGCACGATCCCTTTACATCTAACAGGAGATTTTTTTCGTAACGGGCCAGCACGCCATGAAATGTCTGGTTTTAGATATGCTCATCTTTTTGATGGAGATGGCATGATACAGCGTTTTCGTTTTGCAAATGGTAAAGTCTCGCATGTGGGACGTTATATTGAAACAGAAAAATATCGGGAAGAGAAAACCTATCAATATAGACGAAAAAATACCTTTGCAACGCAAGCCCCTTTTCCTTCTGCTTCTCAATTACCCAAAAATATAAATCCAGCAAATATTAGTGTTTGTTATCATAACCAGCAATTATTGGCTTTTTGGGAGCAAGATGCACCCTACATTATTGATCCAGAAACGCTTGATACACAGGGTAAGCTGATAGCAGATAAAAAAATGCCGTTTTTACCCTTTTCGGCGCATCCTAAAGTAACTCCACAGGGGAATTTTTATTCATTCGGGTATAATCTTATGCCACGCGAAATGCTTTTATTGTATGAGAAAGACAGTAAAGGAAAGATGTTGAATAGAAAAGCGGTCAATATTGATAAGATGGCACCCGTACATGATTTTGCCATAAGTAAGAACCATATTGTTGTGGTGATTCCACCTGTTTATATGAATGACAAGCAAACAAACCATAAAAGCTTTGCTCAGCGTTTGTATTTTGATACTAACTATCATACCCGTGTTCTTGTCATTGATAGGCAAAATTTTCTTGTCAAACGCTGGTATGATTTACCCGCACAATGGGTTTTTCATCACGCTTGCTGTCACGAGGATAAAGACGGGGTATTGCATTTATATTCGTGCCGTTACGCAAATGCCGATATCATACTCAAAGATTTTTATGATATAATGACAGGTGATACCTCTATTTCACCATCGCGATTGTATAAGACATCACTTTATCCAAACGGTAAGATCGTCGATACCCAATTATATGCCGAACGTCCGATGAGCGTGGAATTTCCTCGCATGTATGAGTATAGTGATACAGCTCATATTATTCTTATGCTCGCACGTGATGATACACATGCGGATAATATAAAACACCCTTTTTTGAATCGCATCATGTTGTGGGATACTCAAAGTGAAAAATTACTGGCAGAATATAGCTATGAGAATGACGAGCTGGCTGAAGAGCATTGTTTTATAGCCAATCCTGATTATCCCGAGGATGAGCGTAGGGCATATATTGTCGGAACCTGTCTAGATATAAAATCTCAATCAACTGTATTAAATATTTTTCGTGTGGACTCACTAAGTAGTGGTCCCATAGCGCGTGCAAGATTACGCTACCCATTACCATTGGGATTTCACGGCACTTATGTTGCAAGAACATAATATTAAGCGTGCAAGATATAAGATTTTGCGTAGCGTTATAAAGAGATTTTTTTTCCTAGTGGCGTATGCACACATATTGTATGATATATAAAGGCATATATGTGTGAAAAATATAAGAAAATGTTCTTGTTTCTTGTCGTGGCTTAGTTTTTATGTTATCACTTATCCATGATATCATACATAATAAGACGTTTATTGTTAGTTTTTCCTACATTGTTGGGAGCGTTGCTAATTACTTTTATCATCGTGCAATTTGCACCTGGTGGGCCCGTTGAGCAAGTTATAGCACGTATTCAAGGACATGGTAGCACAGCTACACAAGCTCTTTCGGGGGGCAGTGAGGATGTTTTTGCTCAAGAGCAAGCAGTGGGTGAAGTCGGTGTTAAATATCGTGGTGCACAGGGGCTTGATCCTGAATTCATAAAAGAGCTTGAAAAACAATTTGGTTTTGATAAACCTGCCCATGAACGGTTTTTATTGATGGTGTGGAATTATCTACGTTTTGATTTTGGCGAAAGTTATTTTCGTAATACATTAGTTTTAGATCTGATTGCCGAGAAACTTCCTGTTTCTATTTCCTTAGGATTATGGATGACTCTTATTGCCTATGGGATTTCTATTCCGTTAGGGATACGAAAGGCCGTTAAGGATGGTGAAAATTTTGATATTATATCGAGTTCAATAATTATTGTGGCCTATGCTATTCCAGGTTTTGTCTTAGCGGTATTTTTAATCATTTTATTTGCGGGGGGAAGTTTTTTTACCCTTTTTCCTTTGAGTGGATTAGTATCTGAAAATTTTGATAGCCTCCCATGGTATAGTCAAATCATCGATTATTTTTGGCATTTAACGCTGCCCTTGTTGGCCATGTCGACATCGGCTTTTGCGGTGACAACTTTTTTGACCAAAAATAGTTTTTTAGAAGAAATTAGAAAAAAATACGTCATGACAGCACGTGCAAAAGGGCTACACGAAAAACGCATCTTATATGGGCATGTTTTTCGTAATGCTATGCTTATTGTGATTTCAGGATTTCCTGCTGCTTTTGTGGGCGCATTTTTTACAGGTTCGTTATTAATTGAAAAAACTTTTTCTTTAGATGGACTTGGCTTATTAGGATATGAGGCAATATTAAGTCGAGACTATGCGGTTGTATTTGCCTCGCTATATATTTTTGGCCTCATTGGTATTATTATTAATCTCATTAGTGATTTGACATACATGTGGATTGATCCACGCATAGACTTTGAGAAACAATGAGGCGTTATAGATATATACGAATATACGGGCATACTAAGAATAATGAGTAGAAGATGCAATTAAGTGCTGTAAATAAAAGACGTTGGAGTCGTTTTAAGTTGAATAAGCGTGGCTATTATAGTCTTTGGATGTTTGTATTTATTTTTCTATTGAGTCTTTTTTCTGAATTTATTGCCAACGACAAGCCTTACATGATTACTCTTAATGATAAACATTATTTTCCTATGTTTACTGTTTATCCCGAAACGGTTTTTGGCGGAGAATTTGAGACAGAAACGGAGTATATAGATCCCTATGTTGAGCAGTTAATAACAGAGCAAGGTGGCGTTATGTATTGGCCCCCGATTAGATTTTCGTATGATACATTCAGTGTTGATCTTGGTGCGACAGTTCCATCGGCACCAAGTGCGACGCATGTATTAGGTACCGATGATTTTGGCAGAGATGTTTTTGCTCGTATTTTGTATGGTTTACGTTTATCTATTATGTTTGGTTTGTTACTCACCATTTTATCAACAATCATTGGTGTTATTGTGGGGGCGTGTCAGGGGTATTTTGCAGGTATGGTTGATCTTATAGGGCAGCGTTTTATTGAAATATGGACGAGTGTTCCTTCTTTATACGTGTTGATTATTTTGGCGTCACTTTTTTCACCAGGTTTTTTTGTACTCTTATTTATTATGTTATTATTTAGTTGGGTTTCTCTTGTGGGGGTTGTGCGTGCTGAGTTTCTGCGTGGAAGAAATTATGATTACATTAAGGCTGTGCGTGTTATGGGGTTAGGGCCTTTGGCCATTATGTTTAGACATCTTTTACCGAATGCGATGGTTGCTACTCTTACATTTTTGCCTTTTATTCTTAATGGTGCCATTGCTACTTTATCGGCATTAGATTTTTTAGGTTTAGGTTTACCACCTGGTTCGGCTTCACTTGGTGAGTTGTTACGCCAAGGTAAGGAGAATCCTAACGCTCCGTGGCTTGGTTTTACAAGTTTTATTGTTATTTCTGTTTTGCTGAGTCTGTTGATTTTTATTGGTGAAGCCGTCAGAGATGCTTTTGATACGAATAAGAAATCGGCTGTAATGTAACTATTGTTTTATGGTGCTTTCTATGTCTTCCCATTCTTCCGTTTTATTAGACGTTCACAATTTATCCGTGTCTTTTGCAACGGATGGAAGAGTGTCGGAGGTGGTTAAGGAAGTAAGCTTTTATATCAATGAAGCAGAAATTATAGCCCTTGTGGGCGAATCGGGTTCAGGAAAATCCGTGAGTGCCTTATCCATCATGCAGCTTATAAGACAGGATATCCATACCCAAAAAGGACAGATCTTTTTCAACCAGACAGAGCTTGTTAACGCCGATGATAAAACTTTGCGTCGTCTAAGAGGCGGTGAGATATCAATGATATTCCAAGAACCGATGACGGCGCTTAATCCTTTGCATACAATAGAGCGCCAGATAGCCGAAATGTTGGTTTTACATCAACCATTAATGACAAAAGAACAGGTTGACGAACGGGTATTGCAGTTGCTTGAAAAGGTACATATAGCCAATGCCAAGCAAAGACGTAAAAGTTATCCGCATGAATTGTCAGGCGGGCAACGGCAGAGAGTTATGATTGCTATGGCATTGGCTAATAATCCTAAATTATTGATAGCCGATGAACCAACAACCGCTCTTGATGTCACGATTCAAAGAGACATACTGAACTTATTATGTGATTTACAACAAGAAATGAAGATGGCCATCATGCTTATTACGCATGATTTGCACATCGTAAAACGCATGGCACAACGCACTTATGTTATGAAAGAGGGAAATATTGTCGATCATAATACAACATCACAACTTTTTAATAAACCCGCACATCCTTATACACGACATCTTTTGGATTCGGTACCTTCGGGGCAGCCCAACACGTATCAAGAAACAGCCGATCCGATTCTAGAAGTTAAGGATTTACGCGTATGGTTTGGCTTGAAAACAGGAATATTAAGACGAGTAAATGATTATGTGAAAGCTGTCGATGGTGTTGATTTTGATTTAAGACGAGGAGAAACTATTGGAATAGTGGGCGAATCGGGTTCAGGAAAATCGAGTCTAGGTTTGGCACTTATTAAAATTGTAGAGGCTAAAGGTAAGGTATTGTACAAAGACAGAGAAATTTTACAGCTCTCACAAAAACAGATGCGGCCATTACGCAAAAAAATTCAGTATGTTTTTCAAGATCCTTTTGCCTCTCTTAATCCACGCTTTACGGTTGGGCAAATATTGCTAGAGGGGTTAAATGTATTGTTTAACCACACCTCAAAAGAAGAAAAACAATATAAAATTGAAGAGGCGTTAACGTCGGTTGGTCTAGAAACACATATGATAAATAGATATCCGCACGAATTTTCAGGTGGCCAGCGTCAACGTATAGCAATTGCACGATCTCTTGTTTTACAACCAGATATTCTTATTTTAGATGAACCCACAAGTGCTCTTGATATGTCGGTACAGCAACAAGTCATTGCCTTATTGAAAGATTTGCAATTGACACATACACTTTCTTATATATTCATTAGTCATGATCTGGAAGTTGTGCGCATCATGGCTAACAATGTATTAATTATGCATCAGGGAAAAATTGTAGAACAAGGCAATACACAACAGATTTTTGATAACCCCCAACAGGAATATACACAAAAACTTATTCAGGCAGCATGTGAGTTACATGCTTTGTGATTTAAGTTCTACCGCAAATGAAAGATTGTATATGACCGTATCATATGATGAAGAACGCTATAAAAAAATTTATCAACAGCAACGTAAAATACGTAAATTCACAAAAGTATTTTTTGCTTTGTTATCGATAGGCAGTTTTGTTAGTATTATGGCCTTTATTGCCATGGGATTTATTACAAAAAAAACACCTCAGAAAATCGATATAGCTAAATCTATAGACCATAACCTTGTTATTAATACATTTAGTCTCACCCGAAAATATGATAACAATGAGTTGGTTGTGAATTCTGAAAGAGCCATACAGAATCGGCATAATCCTTCATTGTTTTTTCTTGAAAAAACAAATATTGATTTCCATTCTTTGGATTCAGATGCACAGCCTTTACGCTTGTCATTTCAGAGCCTTTTATATGACAAAGAAAATATGCGTCTATACTCTACATATCCTTTTTATGCACAATTTGATAACAATATAAGCATTAAGGGGGAAAATGTAGAAATTTTGCTGGGTGATACACAGGTGAGTTTAAAAGATATAACTTTATATCATAACGATACTATAATAAATGCCGATATATTCACGATTGATGAGGAGGTTTATAATTTTTACGGTAATGTAAAAGTAAAAATACCAGATACATTAGATACAAATATTTACCTTGAATCCGATACATTGCGCTATTATTATTTAGATAAAAAATTAATTTTTATTGATAATAGTCATATCAAGACACAACAATGGCAGCTGCAGGCCCAAAATATTATCGTTGAGAATAGCCCCGATCAAAGTACTATAGCATATACAAAACTATACGCAATTAATGATACAAAGTTGACAAATAAGCAGGGAGTATTTAAGGGAAATTATTTGTTTTATGATAGAAATGAGCACAATGTTCATCTTAAAGGGAAGGCCAATCTCAAGACAAAAAAGCTAACCCTAAAAGCAGATGAAGTTTTGTATGATCTCAAGGAAGAAAAAGTGATACTGTCACAAAAGTTACAAAAAAAGCCAGTGGAAGGTAAAATACAAGATATTTTTCAATAAAATAAAAGCTAATGGGCTATCTCTAAAGAGGAATGGATGATGCGATAAAGAGGAATAGATAATGTGATTGCTTTTCATCGCCTTCAATATCTTTTATAGCATGGATACATTCTATACGGGTACAGGTTTTATACGTGTTACAATATGGTTCCATTGTTCTTTGGTAACGGGCTGTACAGATAGACGTGAATTATTAACAAGAACCATATCCGATAAGGCCTCTTCTTGTTTGATAGTGTGTAATGATAGGGGGTGCGTTGCATGCATTGTGGCCGCAACGTCAACAAGAACAAATTTATCATTTGACGCAAGGGGATCGGGATAAAATTCCTTAACGACTTCAACGATTCCCACGATGCATTTTTCATTAACCGAATGATAAAAAAAGGCTTTATCGCCAATTTTCATGCTACGCATATGTTTAGCCGCTAGGAAATTGCGTACACCGTCCCAATGTGTACCTTGTGGCCCCGCCTTAATTTGATCTTGCCAACTCCAAGTTGAGGGTTCTGATTTGAGTAGCCAATAATTCATAAACGCACCTTTGCTATATCGCCGACATGTAATTGTGTGGCTTTTATAAAACCGTGTAATGCATCATCAAAAGGAAGTGAACCTTCACAGATGCTAGCGAGTGATTGAAATATAGGCATTGAAAGTGAATTTTCTTGAGCTGCTTTTGCAAGAAAAAGTACAACATTCACACCTTCGGTAACGGTATTATTGCGCGCAAGCACTTCTTCTAAAGTATGCCCTTTGGCTAGATGAAAACCCAATTGTGTATTGCGCGATTGCATGCTTGTAGCTGTCATTAACAAGTCACCTAATATAGCAGACGTAAATAGCGTACTTGATTTAACGCCGCGCAAAGTAAGATATTGCTGCATTTCAGCAATACCTTTTATTAAAACTGCAGCACGTGCACTTTCTCCTAAATCAAGGCCATGCACAAAGCCACATGCGATTGATAAGGCATTTTTCAACGCGCCCCCCAAAGCAACGCCTATCATATCATGTGTATATTCTATGCTTAAATGTGTACCACAAAAAAGAGTGGAGATATTATCATACAGCTCTTTTTGGGTAGATGCGATTGTTAATAAAGCGGGTTTGTGACTAGCAACATCCTTAGCAAAACTTGCCCCCGAACATAGAGCAATATGTTGTAATGGCACGAATTGTTGCATAATTTCATGACTAAGATATCCGTGCTCTACATCTATGCCTTTAGTGGCAATAATAACAGTTTTTTGAGATAAAGTTTGTATACATTTTGCCAGAGGTGCCATAGCAGTAAATGGCGTGACCCAAAAAATAATATCCGATTGTGCCGTAGCTATTTGTATGTCATTGGTAGGATATATATTGTGATTTAATTGTGTATGTCCAAGGTACAAGGAATTGACACCTTGCTTTGTAATTGTTTCGACAACGGTTTTTTCATAACACCAAAGATCAACCGCTTCGACATTCGATGCCAAAACATGTGCAAGTGTTGTTCCCCATGCTCCAGCTCCGATTACTGATATTCTTTTATAGGTCATTTTTTTTAAATTATACTATGACTATCAGTTAATTTCATTTTATTATATGTAATGAGAGTATCTTCTATAATCTATGTGTATTTTCACTTATACACATGTGGGTGTACCAAATTTTGCATAAGTGTCATAATTTGCATAAGTTTATAAAAAGATATTGTATAAAAAGCTATTGATTATATAAAGGGATGCTACCTTATCTTTGTCATGTTTGCAAGTTATTAAGATATATTGAGAATGTATAATGGATATGAAAAACTACAGTAATATTATACGAAAATCGGGTAAATTGCGTATAGGAACGCGTAGAAGTCGCTTGGCTGTAAAGCAGGCAGAGTTATTTTGTGCACGTTTATGTCAAATTTTATCGTTGTCCCCAGAGGATATTGACTATGTACCTGTTGTGACGCATGGTGATACGATTAAGGATAAGCCTTTATCAGAGATTGGTTCGGTTGGTGTGTTCGTCAAAGAATTGGAGGTCGCATTAAGAGATGGACGGATTGATATCGCGGTTCATTCTTTAAAGGATATGCCTACTGTATTGCCAGATGATATGACAATACCATGTGTTATGCCACGCGATGATCCACGCGATACACTCATATGTAAAAATGCTCAAACATTGGCGACGTTACCAAATGGTAGCCGAGTTGGAACAAGTTCGGCTAGACGCGAGGCTCAATTATATTGGCACAACAAAAAGCTTCAGGTAGAATCCTTGCGTGGTAACATTGATACACGTATAAAAGCTGTGGATAGCTGTGCTATAGATGCAACGATATTGGCTCAATGTGGCTTAGATAGGCTGGGTATAATAGATACGACCTATATGACTACACTGGATCTTGATACCGTGTTACCAGCACCAGCACAGGGTATTGTTGCCGCAGAAATCTTATCACATGATACTGATTTAGCGACAGCTTTAGCACGTATTAATAATATGCAGACATGGTATTGTGCACAAGCCGAACGCAGTTGTCTTGCGGTGTTTGATGGGGGATGTATATTACCATTGGCGGCATATGCTCAATATGATGCCGAACAAAAATTGCATCTTAGAGCACAATTATTTAGCCATGATGGTAGTAAAATGTACAGCGCATCTGCAAAAGCACATGCCTGTGAGGCTGTGAATATCGGTAAAAAGGTTGCACAAGAACTGATGATAAAAGCGGGGGATGATTTATCATCAATTGTGCAACATAGTGTGAGATAATATACGTATTCCTATGGTGTAAAGTGTATAGATGAAAAAGATTGCTTTGACGCGCCCGTTGAAAGACACAGAAATTGTGGCAAAAGATATCGCTGCTTTAGGGCATAATGTCGTGATAGCTCCTCTTATAGATATTGTTCCCTGTTGCGCTTTACCTTGCTATAGTCACTTATTGGAGGCCGATTATCTGGTTATTTCTAGTGCTAATGTTGCTATTGGTTTGCGTCAATATAAAACGCAAGAATTAACTTCTTTGTATTCTAAAAGCGTTTTTGCAATAGGGCCTATGTCAGCAGAAGCAATGCGGAATCTGGGTTTTACTCAGATTTATGTTGCACACTCAACAATAGATTCGGTCGTTGCATTGATACGTAATTGGCATAGTAAGCAAAAAGGGTATTCACAATTACGGGGTGTGTATTTGTCTGGTGTGCATGTTGCACATAATGTCTCTTTATTATTACGTCAAGCAGGTTTGGTATGTGATAGACATGCAATTTACAATGCACGTGCTGTTTGTACCCTTCCAAGTGACCTGCATAATTGTTTACAAGATCGTAGCTTGGAGGCTATTGTTTTTTATTCATCACGCACAGCACAAATTTTTTTTACATGTGCGAGACAATGCGAATTGCATAAAAATCTTAATATGTTAAAATATTTGTGTTTGTCGTCAAATATTTCCGAATCTGTTTTAATATGGGGTAAGGAATGTGGGCACGAATTGTCTCAGATATACGTCGCACAAAATGCTAGTAATGAAAGTATGATAGCATTAATACGCGATAATCTTGTATAAAATTTTATGATATACACACAATGAATGATGATAATGCAATCAAAAGCAAAAAAAACAGCAAAAAAAAATAAACCCGTTGATTTGGAAATTGAGGGGAAAATTGTTGAAAAAAATGAATATCCCGAATCGGCAAATATACAAACAGAAAAAGTGTGGCAAGTGGTGATACGAAAATACTATAAACGTGTTTTAGGCTTTTTGGCATCTATACGAGCTGTATTTACTTCTAAGAGGATGGGAGGAATTGTAATCCTTATCATTATGGGGGCAGGAGGTTGGTATTTTGGGGTATGGAATTTGCTTTCACAGGCCAATAATAGTCAAGATACCGCCCTACAATCAAAACCAGTGAGTGAAACGCCAAATACACACAATACCCCACATTTGGCCACAGGTAATGATCAACAAAAAACACCTACTATAAAGTCTCATACGGCCTCAATAGATAATGCAAAAATAAAAGGAGAGGTTACACAATTAACCCAAAAATTAAATCGTTTAGAAGAGGATTTGAAGGCTATTACATTGCAGCAAAACACGATGCAGTTGCCTCAACATGTCGCAGATGCAGAACTGCCAGCATATCTACAAAAAGAAATGGATGCCCTTCACAAGGAATTATCCTCTGCAAAAGCAACAATAGAACAACTAAAAAATACTACTCATACTTACAAAGAATACATAATGCAAAAAGAAGATAGAGATATGCATTTTATGCATTTTCATCTTCTGTATAAGCAAATACAATATACGATTTTTACAGGAAAACCCTACACTGATTTATTAAAAAAATTTAATGCCTATTTGCATAATTGGCAAGAAGAGCCAAAGATGCGTCTACAACAATATGCGCAAACTGGCTTAGACATTTTTATACCAGCAAAACAATCAACCTATAAAGTGTCACAACAGCAACCTCAAAACAATTCGAATACACATTCTACAGGACAAACCAGCTCATTTTTAGATATTGTAAAAACCTATTCGCAAAATATTGTATCCATCACAAAAAAACCTGCATCAACAGTAAAAGAAAAACGTATAGATAAAATAGATTATATAAAAAAAGCCCTCCTGCAAGAAGATGTGGCAACAGCAGAGCTTTATATTGCAGATCATCATTTAAAGAATGACCTTTCTGCGGTACATTGGCAACAATTATTATCAAGTTTAACAATTGCAAAACAACTAGCCCGTACTTACCAGACGCGCTTTTCCCAGTATATGAATAGCCCTCAATAGCTGAAAAATATCATCATTATGTTAAAGCTACTTTTCATTATTCTTATTATTGTTTCTGTCGTCATTGTGTTTGGCTATATCCAAGACACAAATAGCCAAATTGTAGTGACATTATGGGAATATGAAATAGGATTTTCGTTAAGTTTTGCGGTTTTTATGCAAATTATTTTTATTGCGATAAGTATTTATGTCTATAAATTTCTTTATTCTGTTATCACTTTACCACGCAGAGTCTCAACCTATTTTGAGGAGCAAAAAGTCCGTAAAGGATATGCCTTATTGTCAAACGCTTTTTTTGCTCTAGAAGCGGGGGACCTAAAAAATGCAGAAAAGAATATTACAAAAATTGATAAAAAATTACCGCAAGAACATATGGCAGTGATGCTCAAATGCAAACTTGCTGTTATGAAAAACGAACCCGAATTGTTTAAAAAGCATTTACATACATTATTACAAGATGAGGATACCAGAGGATACGCATTACGCTATTTATATTCTGTTGCTAAAGAAGAAGGACATTCAAAGGCCATGTTGTATTTTGCAAAGCAAGCGAATTTAGATAAGCTATCATTAGAATGGTCGCTTCAAGCTGTTGTCGATTCGCATATTGCCTTAGACGATTATGCAAGTGCCATACACCTCTTGGAGTCCAATAAAAAAAGATGGCGCTTACAGCAACCAGATAAACGATTAGCTGTCTTGTATCTGGCACAGATTGAAAAAATTTCACCCTATCGTGCGTCTTCTGCTCTTGAATTAGCGAAGAAGGCTTACGGTTATGACGAACAATTTGTGCCATGTGTATGTGCTTATGCCAAGGCCCTTATCGGAGTAGGGCAGAGTAAAAAAGCGATGAAAATTTTAGAGAAGAATTGGTCCATTCATTTTCATCCTGATATTGTGTATTGGTATGCGTGGGCTGATTTGCAAGATGGTCCATACCAGCGTCTACTCCGCTTAGAAAAATTGATGAAAAAATATGGTGAACATATTGAAATTACCTACGCTTTATGTAAGCACACTATTGCAAGTAAGCGCTATGAGCAAGCACGAGATATGTTACGTCCGCTTCTGGATAAGTATCACATGCGCAAACTATATTTGCTAATGGCTGAAATTGAAGATGCTGATCGATATGGCTCAGTAGAGAAATCGCGTTATTTTTATCAAAAAGCTATACAGGCACCTATGGATAACGCTTGGGTTGCGGATGATTATGTAAGTGAGCAGTGGTTTGCAATTTCACCTATTGACAAACGTTTGGATAGTTTTGAATGGAAAAAACCTCCACATAATTATCAGGGTATGTCTCAACAGGAAACTATTGAAGATGCTAAGCCGATTGACAGTTCGGCAACGGATGAATCAATGCACGATAACGCAAAGCATGCGGATAGTGTAGGGCAGGTGTTAACGCCACATATGCCGCCAATACTCTCTGATACCATGCCCTCTGGCAAGAAAGCGAGTAAAAAACTGCAAGAAAAGAAAGATAAGACGAAGGATCATCATAAAAAATCAACAGCCTCAAAGAAAACATCGGCAAGAAATAAAAAATCTACATCAGAAAAATTACATGCATCACAAAAAAAATTTTTGCAAGGTGGAGTTCCAGATGATCCTGGTGTTGAAAATATTCATTAAACGACATCATGAAATAATGTCTTATCCATAAAGAGTTGCCGTAAATTTTGCTCGTGCAATTCGTAGGGTGTTGAAATTAGTTCTTTACTTTCCCCAAGGGATGATAATGGCGAACAGTTTTTAAAAGTCGCTCAGGCTGTACATGGGTATAAATCTCAGTTGTTGCGATATGTGCATGTCCCAGTAATTTTTGTACCGAACGTAGATCGGCACCATTTTCCGTAAGATGACTTGCAAAAGCATGACGTAGACTATGAGGTGAAAATTTGGATGTTTCTAACCCCGCTATATGGGCAAGTTTTTTTAGTGATTTAGCGAAACCTTGACGTGTTAAGGGTTGGTCTAATGTATGTGTGGCAACAAATGCATAATGAGGCGGGTGCTTCTTCCATAAATGCATATCTATGCCTTGTTCTACATAACTCTGATAATGGCAAAGTGTTTTTTCATTTAATGCGACGAGGCGTGTTTTATGTCCTTTGCCCGTAACGTGTATAAATTGGTTAGCATGACGTAAGGCTAAGGCCTGTACAGATAATAGCTCCGAAACACGCATACCAGAGGCATACAGCATTGTAACCATGGCACGTAATCGTTTGGCTTGAAATAGTTTGGCTTGAGATTTCGCCTGCTCCACTTCTTTTTGTGCTGTGTTACACAGTATATCAATATCATTTTTACTGGGTGTACAAGGCAAATATCGTTCTGCTTTAGGCATCTCTATCTCATTACAGGGATTACTTTGAATATTCCCTTGCAAGGATAAAAATTGAAAAAATTGCCGCAAAGCCGATAGGCGACGCATAATCGTTCGTGTGTGAAGCTTCTTATCGGAACAGTAGACAATATAATGTTGAATATGTTTTCTTTCAATCTGTGCGCTAATAATAGCATTATTTTGATTGTTCTCCATATAGGTAAGAAAATCATATAAATCAGATTGATAGGCCACAGATGTATGCAACGATACGCCTGCTTCAGCAATAAGCATTTCCAGAAAAATAGCGATATCTGAGCCAAGTGTAGCTGGCATAATATTATCGGATATTAAGGTTAGGTCTATGTGATATTATTCTATGGTGACAATATGCGTCTCATGTGTAGGGTTCACATTATAGGCAAGGTGATATGTTAAACCCGAAACAACTACCATTAGACTAAGAAAAACTAAGAATTTCATGCTATTTAATACTCTATTTTATTTACATGTGTGTGTGAGTTATCCCTCTCTTAATAACACACATTTATTAATGATTACTTCATGACATCTATAGAACTTCGTGATATAGTAAAATTATTGTATAAATGGATAATTAAGCATATGTACATAAAATATGTAGAGGATGTAAGATTAATTTATGGCATTAGGCAAAAAGACATTGCGCCAATCTAAGGCTTTTTGCAAAGCGTCGTCACACATAACTACGCAAGATAAAAGGCGTATTTATGCTTTTTTGAATGGTTGCTCTATTAGTCTGGTTGGTATGCCCGCTGTCGGAAAAACAACAATAGGTAAAAAATTAGCTATATGTTTAGAATATCCCTTTTACGACAGCGATCAAGAAATTGAAAAGGCAGCAGCAAAGACAATATCAGAAATATTTGAAGATGAGGGTGAAGAGTTTTTTAGACATAAAGAACAGCAGATTATTAAACGACTTTTAGATGATCACACCTGTATATTATCCTTAGGCGGTGGTGCGTGTCTAAGACAAGAAACAAGGGATATACTAAAAAAAAACACATATTGTATTTGGATCCAAGCACCCTTGCACGTTTTGGTAAGAAATGCAAAAAGAAAAAAATCAAGACCTTTATTTAAACATGGTAATATTGAGGCTAAGATGAAACAATTATTGGCAGAGAGATGCTACTATTTTAATGCCATTTCGCATCAAACATTTTTTTGTCAAAATGATGTATCGGTAGATGAAGCTGTGTATAAGATTGTACACATTCTTCGACAAGAAGCTTCAAAGTCTCAGGAAGCTAATTATAATACAGACATTGAGGGTACTCCCTAAATGAAACCACAGATTGTTACAGTTAGTACAACACAACATAATTATCCTATTGTTATTGGCAGGGGACTTATCGCCGTTGCCGATACCTACCTATTAGCAAATGGTGCCCTCAGACGTGTGTGTATCCTATGTGATGAGGCATTGGTTGATAGGTATTTAGAACCGCTTAAAAACGTATTACAAAATGCAGGTGCAGAAATCTGCTGTATGATTGTTCCCAGTGGAGAAAAAAGTAAATCTATAGAATATGTACACAAAGTTACAGAAAAGTTTTTGGAATTTGGTATAGAAAGGCAAGATAGGTTGATTTGTCTAGGAGGGGGGGTGATCGGTGATTTAGGAGGATTATGTGCATCCTTATTATTAAGGGGTATACCCTATATACAGATACCAACAACCTTGCTTGCACAGGTGGATTCATCAGTTGGCGGTAAAACGGGTATTAATTCGCTAAGTGGGAAAAACTTGATTGGTAGTTTTTATCAACCCGAATTGGTGCTAAGTGATTTGCAAATGCTGGATTCATTGCCACATCGCGAATTTATGGCAGGTTATGCTGAAATAGTCAAATATGGGGTGATTGGAGATGAGGCGTTTTTTACCTATTTGGAGAACAATATTGAGGGTCTAAAAAAACGTGATGATACGATTTTGGCATATGTTATAGAACAATCGTGTCGGCATAAGGCGACAATAGTTTCACAGGATGTACACGAAAAAAATATTCGGGCATTACTCAATTTAGGACATAGTTTTGGTCATGCCATAGAGGCAATTTGTGGTTACAGCAACCATATTTTACACGGTGAAGCCGTGGCGCTAGGAATGGTTTTGGCGGCACGATATTCAAAGCGTAAAGAATTGTGTCAGTCATGTGATGTGCACAGAATAGAAACGCATTTGCAACAGGCAGGATTTGACATTGAATTACATACCTACAAAAAATATATTAAAGATGCTGCTCAGATAATTCAGTTTATGCAAAAAGATAAGAAGAATAAAACAGGGAGGATGCGTCTTATTCTATTAAAATCTATTGGGAAAAGTTTTATGTATGATGATGTTGATGTAGAGGATGTTCATACCTTCTTACAAGAACAATTGACCAATACAATTTAGCGTCATTTTTTGGGGATCATCTAATAGATATGCAAGATAATATGGATATGTTTGACCAAGTGTATGCGGTTATAATACAAAACCAAAGTGATATATTGTTGGGTTTGTGTATTATTTTTCTTTTGTTTTTTTCGGCTTTTTTTTCGGCTTCGGAGACTGCGATGACAACTTTGTCGCGTGCACGTTTATTAAGAATGGTAGAAAAAGGTAATACAACAGCACATTCTGTCCAAAAATTGCTCGACAAACCCAGCACGATGATAACCGCTATATTGATTGCCAATAATGCGGTTAATATTGTGTCGTCGGTATTAGCAACAAGCCTTTTACTGCGTATTTTTGGCAATTCGGGTATATTTTATACAAGCGTATTGATGACTGTTATGATTGTTATTTTTGCTGAAATATTACCTAAAAACTTAGCTTTGGCAGATTCGCAGCGTGTTGCATTTTTGTCCGTTCGTCCGTTAAGTCTATGTATCAAGCTTCTTATGCCGCTTGTTATTTTAATGCGCCCACTTATATCCTACACGGCAAGAAAAGGGTATAAAAGTGACATTGCGTTGGATAATCATATTGTAGAAGAATTACGCGGAGCCATTCAATTATCACGTAAGGGTGCGGGGCTTTTTGATTCCGATCATGATATGCTTGACGGAGTTTTAGATTTATCGGAATTAACCGTACGCGATGTGATGGTTCATCGCATGATGTTTTATGCGATTGAATTAAATCAGCCTGTGCAGGATGTTATTAGTAAGCTTGCCTCTAGTCCATATTCACGTATGCCAGTCTTTGCTGGAAAAGAAGATAATATTGTCGGTATGGTAGACATTAAAACGGTATTACGCGGTTTGCATGAGAAAAATCTTAATATTGAGCAATTTTCATTAAAGGAATTAATGTATAAGCCATGGTTTGTTCCTGAATCAACGAATCTCAAATTGCAGCTGAATGCGTTTCTGAAAAGAAGGCGACATTTTGCCATTGTTGTGGATGAATATGGCGAAGTTATGGGATTGATTACGCTGGAAGATATTTTGGAAGAAATAGTGGGCAATATAACAGATGAATATGATAAACCGCAAAGTGATACGGATATGCATGGTGATGCTATCATAGAAGTTGAAGGCAATTTATCAATCAGAGAGTTAAATCGTCTGAAAGACTGGCAACTACCTGAAGATATTGCCATAACAGTCGCGGGTCTTGTTGTTAATCAAGCTGAAATCATCCCTCAAAAAGGGCAAAAATTTACATTTTTCAAACATTCGTTTGAAATAATGGAACGCAAAGATAATCGCATTACACGTATACGCGTAAAAAAAGAAACACATTAAAGGAATATCTATGTGTCGCTGGTTGGCTTATAAGGGAAAGAGTATTTTTTTAGAAGAACTCATAGTGGATACAGAAAACTCTCTTGTTAAGCAAAGTAGTCATGCTTTATTAAGTAAGCAAATTGTAAATGGTGATGGGTTTGGTATCGGTTGGTACGCCCATCGTAAAACACCTGGCATATTAAAAGAAATTTCGCCTGCATGGAATAATAATAATTTACTCCAATTTGCTCATCAGATACGTTCGCCTTTGTTTTTTTCTCATGTAAGGGCATCAACAGGTGCAGATGTTGCGCGTTCAAATTGTCATCCGTTTGTTTTTGGCGAATGGATGTTTATGCACAATGGTCAAATTAATAATTATTGGTTTATTCGTCGAGAATTAGAGAATATGATACCAGACGCACACTATTCTCTACGTCGTGGCACAACAGATAGCGAAGCTATTTTTCTAGCCGCATTACAATTTAACTTACCCCATGATCCTGTTGGTGCAATAAGAAAAACTTTACGTAAAATTGTTGAGAGTACACAAGAAGCAGGTTTAGAAGAGAATCTTCATTTCTCTGCAGCATTAACAAACGGACAGGATATTTACGCTTTTCGCTATTCACGCGATAAAAAAGATCCCTCTCTTTATTATACCATAGACAATGAAAGCGTAGTTATTGTCTCTGAACCTTTGGATTTGGATGCGGATACGATTTGGCACGAGGTTGAACATAATTCAGTTGTCAAAACGCAAGGAAAAAATGAAGTCGTTATTTCGGATTTTATGAATTAAGGTTATGACATGTGAGGATATAGTAAAAGAATGAATGTCTAAAATAACACCATGTGCTATGAAGAGATAAGAGTGTGTTTTTTAACAAGACGTATTACCTAAGCTGTCCTGTGTGATGCGTGGCGTTAAACCAGTTAATGCGTTATCTGGATCATAGTGGCGTTTTATAGTCTCAAAACGCATATCGCGCATATCCATCAGTAAGAGAGAAGCGTCGTAACAAAAATCCCCTTGCGTGATGTAGTGTAAGGTTTCATGTGCTTGCAACGTGCCAGCGGTAGCTGAAACAGAGGTAAGAATTCCCAATGTATTGCAATTTTCTATCTGAGGGCGTGAAGTCCTATTGTTATAAAGACAGCGTAAACTAGGAAAAGGGTTTTGGGTAGTCGGATCTATATCATAGGGGCGTAGACTCATAAGTAATATATCATAGGCTGTCGCGGCAGCAGTGATGATAGGCGTTTTAAGAAAATATGCTGCATCACTAATGAGTAAGCGTGTAGCAAGATTATCGGTTGTATCAAGGATAACATCATACCCTTTGAGCAAAGATAAAGCATTTTCTTGTGATAATCTATCTGTTATAGCCACATAGTTTATACGGCTATTGAGATTCTGCAAATGCGCTACGGCTTGAATAGCCTTTGATTTACCTATGTCATTTTCATGATAAAGTATTTGCCGCTGTAAATTATCTAAGGCCACACTATCCGAGTCGATAAGTGTAATATGGCCAATGCCAGCCGCTGCTAACGTCAATAACAATGGGCAGCCTACACCACCTCCACCGATAAGAACAATTTTAGCCGCACAAATATCCTGTTGCCCTTTACCACCGACAGAGGGTAAAACAATATGCGCACGATAACGCCGTGTCTGCTCGGATGTTAAAAAAGAGCTTTGTGTAACCATCTTTGTAACCACATCGTATTTTATTTAAGACATTCATACGCACCAGATGCGTGCATGGTATATAAAAGCGGTTGTGCATTAGCAATTTCTTTTTCTATGATTTGCTTTTCGTTAAGTTGCTCTAGATACATCACAATTGCTCTCAGTGAGTTTCCATGTGCAACAATAAGTATGTGTTTATCAGGTGCAAGCAGCGGTTCAATAGTTGAATGAAAATAGGGTAAAACTCTTTCGGCGGTCATTTTAAGACTTTCGCCATTGGGTGGTGGCACATCAAAGGAACGCCTCCATAAATGTACTTGCTCTTTACCCCAACGCGTAATGGCATCATCTTTATTAAGTCCTGTCAAGTCACCGTAATCACGCTCATTAAGACGTGCATCGGTAATAATTTCGGGCTGAATACCTAACGCTTTACACATATGGTGTAGGGTATCTTGTGCACGAATAAGTGTACTTGTAAAAGCGGTATCAATATTGAGTTGATAATGGCCTAATCGTTCAGCTGCCTCTAATGCTTGTTGTTGTCCTTTGGCAGTGAGGCCAATATCCTTCCAACCTGTGAAACGATTTTGGGCGTTCCACTCACTTTGACCATGACGAATAAGACTAAGAGAAATAGGGGATTGCGTAATCATCTGTATATTTTATGTATGTATTAAATTTTAGCATGTATTGTGGGAAGATTTTTTAAGAACATCCTGCATACTATACAATCCTGGATCTTGTGATAAAGCCCATAACAAAGCATGGATAGCACCATCGGTAAATAATGTTCTATCTTGTGCGTGATGAGAAATCTTTATATGTTCTTTGGGGCCTAAAAAGCAGACTTCATGCTCACCGACGATATTTCCTCCGCGTATAGCTGAAAAGCCGATATATCCTTTTTGGCGTTGTGTTTGCGTTCCACAGCGTGTAAATTCTGCATGTGTATTAAGATCAATATTGCGTGTTTTAGCAATGGCTTGGCCAAGCATAAGGGCGGTTCCAGATGGAGAATCTTTTTTTTGATTATGGTGTGCTTCTATTATCTCAATATCAAAAGTATCATCTAATGTATCGGTAACGATTTCGGCGAGATATTGCAGCAAATTAATACCAAGACTCATATTGGCCGATTGCACAATACGTGCATGACGCGAGGCTGTAGTTAAAAAATTATGTTGGCTAGGTGAAAATCCCGTTGTTCCTATGATATGTACCAAACGTGCTTGTGCTGCCATTTCGGCCAAAGATACACTATAATCGGCATGTGTAAAATCAATAATGGCATCTGTATGCAAACAGGCCTCAATGATGTCATCAGAGCAAAGGATACCGACATCTTGCCCATTCATTATGTGTCCAATATCGGTGCCAATATAAGGAGAAGAAGATCGAACAAGGGCTGCTGTAAGAACGCATCGCGGATGTTGCAATATAGCCTGTACCAAATTACGTCCCATGACTCCCGTCGCTCCTGCGACAACGCAACGTATCAATGACTTATCAGTTTTATCACTCACTTAATTTATCCATAACAGGTTTACAATTTTTTGTAATACCGCCTTATACCGCATCTACGATACTTAGTTGGGCTTCTTGTGAAGCTGCATGACGATGTTTCATAGCCTGTTGGTAAATGGCACTATGATAGCAATCAAGCGCGTGTTGACGACTTGGAAATTCAATAATAACATTGCGTTGATATGCTTTGCCTTCAAGAGCCTCAACCTCCCCTCCGCGAACAATAAATTTTGCCTGATAATGTTCAAAAGCAGGTTTAGCTTCGTCTATGTAGCGTTGATATGTAGCGGGATCTTTTACATTTGTGTGTGCTATCCAGTATGCTTTTTTCATTTCCATCCTAATGTTTTGAATTTTTAGTCAAATGATGTTAGCATTATACTATAAACAAGACACGAAAACAACTGCGTATTTACCCTCGTTATGCATGCTCAAGATTATTCTCACACCAAATTACGCACAGGTTTCACGACAGGGGCTTGCGCAACAGCAGCTACACAAGCTGCTTTACATGTATTATTTGCGCAAGACAAGCCGAAGGTAAGCCGCATTACATTACCACGCGGTGAAGAAGTAGAATTTTCTGTTGAAAGATATCAAGCGCCATCGGGCCGTGAATGGGCCAGTGCGTGCATTATCAAAGATGCGGGTGATGATCCCGATGTTACGCATGGAGCACAAATATGGGTGCGTGTTCAAAGAGGCTGTAAGGGGCAAGGGGTAGTGTTTCGTGCAGGAGATGGTGTCGGTACGGTTACACTTGCAGGCTTGCCTTTGGCTATAGGAGAACCTGCCATAAATCCTGTGCCGCGTGATATGATAAAGCAGATAGTTACGAATCTTGCCAAGCAATATAAGCAAAGTTGCGATATAGTGGTAGAAATATCCATCCCCCATGGGGAGAGAATGGCACAAAAAACATGGAATCCTCGTCTTGGTATTAAAGGAGGCTTATCAATCTTAGGCACAACGGGGATCGTACAACCCTATTCCTGCGCTGCATGGATAGATGCTATTAAAAAAGGAATTGATGTTGCTAGGGCAAATGGTTATCAGCATATCGCAGGAGCAACAGGGCATATGTCAGAAAAGGCTGTTCAGCATTATTATCAACTTCCTGATTTAGCTCTTATCGATATGGGTGATTTTGTTGGAGGTATGTTGCGGTATCTTGTGCGGCATCCCGTTAAAAAAATCACGATAGCAGGGGGTGTAGGTAAGATAACAAAATTAGCACAAGGCGCACTTGATTTACATTCAAAGCGTTCGCAAGTTAATCTGTCTAAGGTTGCACAGAGCGTCTGTAGATTAGGAGTAGAACAACAAAATGTTGATTATATAGAGGCAGCTCCAAGCATGGCCGCGGCAGTAGCAACATTACCTCACCATCACAAGATTTTACTCTATCATACTATTATAAAGGGAGCGTGTGAAACAGTACGGAAAATAACGGATAATCATAGACATTCTATGGAAATTTCTGTTCTTTTGGCCGATCGTCAGGGCTGTGTTTTGGCTTCAAGTGATGAAATGCACGTATAAATCAAAATAACTATCGGAAATAGATACAGTAAAAGAGGCATGTTATCATGTTGTGATACTTATGGATCAAAAGCGTATTCTTATAATTGGTGGTACAACAGGGGCTAGACGGTTATTGTATGCGCTTTCTTCGGTCACACACCTATGCGTATATTATTCTCTTGCTGGGGTTACTGGAAAAGCGGCTATCAAGGTTGGCGGAAGGGTTATAAAAGGGGGGTTCGGGGGTGTTGAGGGATTATATCAATTTATCCGTTTACAGGCGATAGATCTTGTTATTGATGCAAGTCACGCATATGCGCAGACGATATCGGCGAACGCTCAAGAGGCGTGTCAAAAAGCAGGATGTAAATATATTGTATTACGCCAGATGCAATTGCGTGTTTCTATGCCTTTTTGTGTGCGTAATGTGCATATAACGCAGATATCAAAAAAACTGCCACGCGGAGCACGTGTTTTCTCAACTTTAGGTGCACAAGGCAATCGTGAGGGGCTTGCTTTGAGGCGTCGACGGCGAGATATTTTTCTCTTAACACGCCAAATCGTACCAACGCAAAAATATACACATATATCACGCCATCAATATACCATTTATGCACGTCCACCATATACGGTACAACAAGAATATCGCCTTATGAAACGTTATCGTATCCAATATGTGTTGACACGTGAAACCATCACACCAAAAACCATCGCCAAATTCATTGCGGCCAAACGTTTGGGTATACGTGTTATGTGTATAAAAAAACAGACATTAAGCAGAACAGGCAATATAAAAGCGGGTTCACAAGCAATCCATCCCTATCCGTTTTACCATTATCTGCAAGTTAAACGATGGATATTCCATAATTTTTGCATTGCCGAAAAAGGGATATCTAATGTTTAAAATGTCTTTGTCCCGTAAAATACATGCTGATATTAGATTTCTGCGCTGCTTTTATCACCTGTGTATCACGCATTGCACCACCTGGTTGGATAACAGCTTTAACGCCATATTGTTGCATAAGCTCTATTGCATCTGTAAAAGGAAAAAACGCATCAGAGGCAACAACCCAATCCGCGGGGTTAGCAAAATCTTTTTCAGACGCTTTGTCTAGGGCTATTTTTAGTGAATCAATGCGATTCATTTGCCCTGCTCCAATGCCTAGGGTTTGGCCATTGCTTGCTACGACAATAGCGTTTGATTTAACATGTTTAACAACCTGCCACGCAAAAAGTAACGTATCATAATGCTGCTGTGCGATATCTTCCCCACTTACTTTTTGTAAGGAAATATGCGAGGAAGCAATGCAAGGATCTTGCTCTTGGACAAGTAATGTCTCTTTATCCATCATATATATTTCCAGCATATTTGGTAATGCTTCATGCATATTTTCAATGGTGACAACACGTAAATTCTTTTTCTGAGACATGATATCAAGGGCTTGCGGTGAGATATCTGGAGCTACAATGACCTCAGTAAAAATGCCAATAATGTGTTTTGCTGTTTGTGCATCTAAAGGACGATTAAGAGCTATGATACCGCCAAATGCACTTATGGAATCGGCCTGATAAGCCTTTATATAGGCCTCTTCCAAACTTTTCTTGCTTAAAGCGCATCCACAAGGATTAGCATGCTTGACAATACCAACAGCGGCATAGAGATCTTTGTCGTAACAATTAACCAATTGTATAGCTGCGCGCATATCATGAAGATTATTATAGCTGAGTTCTTTACCTTGATGTAAGCGCGCTTTGTAGGGAAGGCTGTGACTATGTGGTGTCACTGTATAAAGAGCCGCTTTTTGGTGCGGATTTTCACCATAGCGCAGCGGAGTTGATTGATACATATTAAAAGAGAGATGAGGGGGTAGATTATTTTCTGCCTGCGATATATAAGCCGTGTTATTACTAAAATACTGTGTAATGGCACTGTCATATGCTGCCGTAGTGGCGAATGCTTGATAGGCAAGTTGACGCCGTAATGCGGCAGAAATCATGCCATTAGATGAGGTCCGTAAATCTTGGACAACTCGTTCATATTGCTCGGGCGTTGTGGTAATGGCAACATGTTCATGATTTTTAGCAGCGGCACGAATAAGTGCTACACCTCCGATATCAATATTTTCTATAACCTCTTCTAAAGAGCCCCCTTTTGCAACGACATCGCTAAAAGGGTAAAGATTAACGCATACGATGCGTATATCAGGCAGTGCATGTTCGTGCATTGTATTATCATCAGCTTTTTTACCGCGTTGAGCTAAAATGCCACCATGAATTAGGGGATGTAATGTTTTAACACGTCCTCCTAAAATTTCCTGAAAATCTGTTATATCACTGACTTCTGTTACAGGGATTGTCTGAGAGCGTAAATGCTTTGCTGTCCCACCTGTTGATATAATATCAAACGCAAATTCGGTAGTTAATGCTTTGGCAAATGGCGTTATATGAGATTTATCACATACGGATATAAGAGCAGAAGGTTTCATAGAATAGTATCAGTATTAAGGTTGCTATATATTTTCTGGTTAAAACATGCAGATATGTGAGGCACTTAAGACGTGCATTAACAGCGTCGTAATTGCCAATTAAAATGACAGAAATCACCTGTCATTTCTTGCGTGATATATATTTGTTTTGTGTTATGGATAACACCGTCTTCCACATAAACACTTGCTTCAATGTGAGGCGTACAAGTTTGCACAGTGAATAAATATTGTATTCCTTGCGATGTTTCAAGTAAAATATTATGACTGTCTTTTTGTGTTATGCGCAGTGATTTATGACAATGAAAGCGTGACTCTACTTTCATTGTGTAGTGTTTTTTGTACCACAATTTACGTATTTTATGGAACCAAGATAGTGTGGCATATACAGTATCTTCACCTTCTATCAGCGTATCGTGTTGATACAATATAATATTGCGTGTTACAGATAAGTTATGCGGTCTTTTACATTCTTTATATTGTGCTTTGAGTATAGTTTTATCATCATTTTCATAGAGCGTAACTGTTGGTTTAGGAATTTTAGGTTTGTCGATGAGAGATTTATCATAAAACCTCCATCGGTTTATTATAGTGTTGACCAGTTTTAAAAGACGGTTTTTCTTTATAATATTATCGTGTTCGTGTTGCGTTGAAATATGGATGCAATTAGCTGCGGCGGATTGTTTGAGTGCGTCCTGCCATTCTGCATTGAGGCGTGCATCATTTCCACAATTCACGAAAAGAGGGGTATGTGCATCGCAAATTTCAATAGCCAGAGGTTGAATATGTGTGTGTTGGGAATAAAGAGGATGGTTACACCCCCCATCCATGATGAGATATAGCTCCCGTGATGTTATACGATAATAATTTTGGAGTCGTGTTTTTTTAGTGTTTAGGGGTGTGTATTTACGCAGTGTTATGGAGGCATATTTTGTCAAAGATTGGATGGAATTAAAGTGAGCCAAGTTTCCATCGGGGAGGTGCAAAAAGGCGAGTGTCTGCGTGAGTGTTTCTATCGCTTGCGATAAGAAGGGCGGAACAGCTGTATGTGTGCGGGCATATATCTTTTCAACAAAATGCATGAGATGAAGAATTTCGGCTGCATATTGAGGGCTTCTTGAGCAGTGCAAACCATCTTGCGTGAGTTCACTTTGACACGCTTTTTCGCAGGCATTTTGTACAGCTAAAATATATTCGCGTGTGAAGTTGAGTGCTAATGCGATGGCTAATTTAGCAAGCCATATTTCGAGTAAATAGGGTGTATTTGAACTTTGTTTTAAGATTGCATCAAGCATTTGTAATTCTTTACTGAAGCGGTATCCCAGTTTTTTGAGAAGAATTTTATTGCACATATCGGGATGAATATCAGCGATATAATTTTCGGCACTACTCTTGGCTGTGCGATGAAAAAGCACAGATGATCTGTGGTCATCTTGTTGACTTGTATTGTAAGCGTGTCTTTGATCTGTTGCTTTGGGTTTCGCTTTAAAGGGCGCTGTCACATAAGTACTAGTGCACACAATTGCGAGTAGGCGTTTTGCAATCAGCTGCGGATTATAGCTCAGATAGCATGATAAGATGGGGAAATCACAATATGTTTCGAGTAGAAATTGGGCATGGGCATGGGTGATATGCGTGGGGTTATGGAGATAATCATGCAGCCACAAAAAGCTATAAATGTAGGAACCCGTGTTATAATTGGCCTGAGCGGCGATATGGAAGATATTAATATTCTGTTCTTCAAGAAAGAAGGCATTTTCGGCATATCCGCCGATATAGAATTGCTGCCCTCTTTCGGCATCGGCGATAGCGCGTTCAGGCAGGGGTATACGTGGCAGGACATCCACAAAACTCGCTTGGGTTTGCCGCAATAATTGCTTGCTCTTATGATAAGATAAGGCGGAATTAAGCAGATGATTTAAGGCAGAATATGGTAAAAAAGTATCTGTCTTCATGCGGAGTAAAGCAATAATAGGAATTGTATAAAATGGTTGAATATTATCTTATAACATGTTGATATTAGATGAAAAATTTTTAAATTGACGAGAAGAAAAAAAATTTTTCTTCCTGCGGGGTATAATCCTCTGTAAGGTGCTAGGTTAGCCAATTTTATTGTTTTTGGATAGTTTTTTTTCTTTTTGGGGTTAATTTGGGGTTAATATATTGATTTTAGAGGCTTTTTATGATTTTTCTCAAAGGGGGTAAAAATTTTTCTGTAGGCTTGAATTGGTATATCTGCACGCAAAAATTTTTATAATTCTGTCTTTCTATTGCGATGATTTACAAACTGTGGCTGTATAGGAATATATAATATGTATACTCTGATTAAAGGGGGATTATTTTTTGTGGCATATTGTTTTTGTTGCACATTGTATGGTATATATATAATGTGATTAAAAATATAATTAAAAGATAATGAAGAAGATATAATTTGAAAAGACAATCAATTTACATATTGTGCTCAAAAGTAAGGATGATATGTGAGGGCAATTCTTATAAGTGAAGGAACAAGATGATGTAAAAAAAGAGCCCTATTTAGGGGATAGAAATGCAAGGAGCCGATTGTATCTCTAGCCAATTTAAGAGAGCTGATTTATCTAGAGCTGATTTAATTGGAGCCAGTGATTTACATAGACCAATTTACAAGAAGAGACCATTTTACTTTAAAAGCCGTGATTTATATGCTTAAACCAGTTGCAAAAGACCATTTTACAAGGAGCCATTTTACAAGAAGAAGAAGAAGAAGAAAACCGATTTACAAGAGAAAGAAAGAAATGATTTACAAAAAGCCAAGTGCAAAGAAAGAAGAAAGAAAGAAGAAAGAAGAAGAAGAAAGCCCCAATTTACAGAAAGCCGATTTATATGAAGCTAAGATTACAAGTATTACACATTTGCAAGGAGCCATTTACAAAAAGAAAGAAGAAGGAGCCATTTACAAAAGGAGCCGATTTACAAGAAATAGCGAAAAGAGATTTAGAAGGCCGATTGGTGGGTCTGATTTACAAGAAACAGATTACCAAGAAGAATAATTTAAGAACCAATGGGCGGAACAACAGACCAAGTTGGTGCCGATTTAAAAAGAAAGAAAGCCGATTTAGAGAGAAGAAAGCAACTTGCCTTTTATCTAGGAGGAGGCCGATTTATCTAGAGCCGATTTATTTAGAACCTATTTAAAGGGAGCCAATTTAATAAGAGCCGATTTACGAAATGCCGTGAATGTTACATGTGCGCAGCTTTCTAAGGCTAGGAATTGGGAAAAAGCCTATCGCGATGCAGAACTCGCTTGCGGTGCAGATATCCCCAATCCTCCTTCTACGCAGGAAAATACCCCTTCACCATCTGGCGACACAAAAAAAAATCAACCCCAATCGCAATCTATCAGCCCTGAAAATCTGATAATTTTTAACGCATATAAGGCAGAATATGGTAAAACATTAGGTGAGATACAAGAAATATTACCAGCATTAGAAAAGGAAGTAAATAGCCAACAAATCGCTCCCGCTGGACATAACAATCCCCCCGAAGAAGATAATCTTAGCCTTAGCATTATAAAATCCTTAGTTGAACAGAACCAAAAATTACAACAAGATAGGGAATCTACACATAATAAGAGTGACGCACAATTTGATACGGCGGAATTACGGAATATAATTCGTGATGAGCTAAAACCAGTTAATGATAGTCTAAACTTACTGAAGGATGTACAACCTAACGCCGATGGAAAAAAGGCTATTAACACGCAATTAACAAAGTTTCAAAAATACAAAAAGAGCTTTCCACAAAAAATTAATTCGTTGTTCGCTTATGGAGCAACATTTATTAAAAAATTAGCAGATATCCTAGAGGCGATAGAGAAAGCCTTTGGTGTTTTAAAGCGAATGGCCGACATGTTACCCTTTTAAAATAGAATAGAGCTCTTTCTATTTTATCGCACCACCGAAAGCCATACCCCTTTCATCCCTCTTGCATCGCCTTTGTTATGACCCCCATCATGCCCCCATCATGCCGATAAAGCCTTTGTATCACACGATAATGTAATATCGTTACCCACAAGGCTCACCTGTATAACACTGTCTTCTGCTACAGTGCCTGCTAAAATCATCTCGGCTAACACATCTTCAATCTGCGTTTGAATAACACGCTTAAGAGGACGCGCACCATAAACGGAATCATAACCCAATTCCCCCAAACGGACCATCGCTTCACGCGTCACAGAAAGCGTAATATTTTGCTCCGCAACGCGACGCTCCAAATCGGCTATATGAATGGTTGCGATATCAGCCATATGCTCTGGGAGTAATTTATGAAATAAAACGGTGTTATCCAATCGATTCAAAAATTCAGGCTTGAAATGTCCTTGCACGCTTTGCATAACAGCATGACGCGTCGCCGCACCGATGGTACTATCATTATCTTGTGCTAAATACTCGGCACCAAGATTAGAGGTCATGATAATAAGCGTATTGCCAAAATTCACGGTATGTCCCTGACTATCGGTTAAACGTCCATCATCCAATAATTGCAGCAGCAAATTGAAAACTTCAGGATGCGCCTTTTCTACTTCATCAAAGAGAATAACTTGATACGGACGGCGTCTTACCGCTTCGGTGAGTGTGCCACCCTCCTCATACCCCACATATCCAGGAGGCGCACCAACAAGACGCGAAATCGAATGTTTCTCCATATATTCCGACATATCCAAACGCAATAAAGCATGTGTATCATTAAATAAAAAGCGCGATAATGCTTTGGCTAGCTCTGTTTTACCTACCCCTGTAGGACCTAAAAATAAAAACGAACCCATCGGCCTATCAGATGCCTGTAACCCTGCACGTGAACGACGCACAGCACGTGATACAGCCGAAATCGCCTCCTCTTGGGCAACTATTTCTGTGTGTAAAACCTTTTCCATATGCAAAAGCTTGTCGCGTTCACTTTGTAACATTTTATCAACGGGTATTCCTGTCCACCGTGAAACAATTTCTGCAATGTGATCGGCTTTTACGAGTTCTGAACCACTTGGCTGTTGATTGTGTTTGTGAGCTAAATCCTTTAATTGCTTTTCTAATTGTGGAATTAATCCATACGATAATTCACTGGCACGTTCTAAATTGCCTTCACGTGTCGATTTCTCTAAAGCATCGCGATACTGGTCAAGCTGTTCTTTATATCCCTGTATTTCGGACAAACGCGTTTTCTCTTGGCTCCATGTTTGGCTTAAAGTCGCCGATTCCTGTTCAAGTCCTGTAATCTCCTCTTCCAGCTTATCAAGACGCTGAACTATATGCGTGTCATTGGCTTCTTCTTCCTTTTTTAAGGCCTCTCTTTCTATTTTTAATTGAGTTAAACGTCTATCAATTTCATCAAGGGCTTCGGGTTTTGAATCTATCGTCATGCGTAGACGGCTGGCTGCTTCGTCAATTAAATCAATTGCCTTATCTGGCATAAAGCGATCTGATATATACCGAGATGATAGCCGAGCAGCTGTAACTAAAGCATTGTCTGTAATACTCACGCCATGGAAGAGTTCATATTTCTCCTTGAGGCCGCGTAAGATAGATATGGTATCGTCTACACTGGGTTCTTTGATATAAATCGGTTGAAACCGACGTGCAAAGGCCGCATCTTTTTCAACATGCTTTTGGTATTCTGTTAGGGTCGTTGCACCGATGCAATGCAAAGTTCCGCGTGCTAGCGAGGGTTTGAGCAGATTGGAAGCATCCATAGCCCCATCGCTACGGCCCGCACCGATTAACGTGTGCATCTCATCTATAAACAGTATAACCCCTCCATTTTTGGCATCAATTTCCGATAGCACTGCTTTTAGACGTTCTTCAAATTCACCCCTATATTTAGCACCCGCAATGAGAGCCCCCATGTCAAGTGATAAAAGCTGTTTATGACACATTGTTTCGGGCACGTCATTATTGATAATACGTAATGCAAGCCCCTCAGCAATGGCTGTTTTACCCACACCAGGCTCGCCAATAAGTACAGGATTATTTTTTGTTCGGCGGGTCAAAACCTGTATTGAGCGGCGTATTTCTTCATCACGGCCGATTACGGGATCTAATTTTCCTGTGGCAGCGAGTGCGGTGAGATCGGTACAATAACGTGAAAGCGCATTGTAATTATCTTCTGCGGCATCGGTATCGGCTGTTCTGTGTCCGCGTAATGTATGGATAGCGGATTCTAATGTGTGTTTTTGCATACCTGCTTGCGTTAAAATTATCTGGGCCTCACCTTTTTCTTTGTATAGGGCAAGCAAAACGGTATCGACTGTTATGAAGGTATCTTTATTTGTAAGTGCGATCTCTTTAGCGGTTTCTATAAGGCGTAATGTTTCGCTTGTCATATAGAGTTGATTGTTTGTTGAGGTAACTTTCGGCAAAGCATCTAATTTTTTACGGATGTGTATCAGGGCTTTTTGCTTATCTAATCCTGCCTCTTTGAGAAGGGTATTGAATTCATTATCAGCTTCTTGTAAAAGACTGTGTAATAAATGTAGGGGTAGAAATTGCTGATGATTGTGTGCGACAGCATGACTTTGTGCATTTTTTATAATTGTCTGCATGCGTTGACTAAATGTGCTGATATCCATAATAAGATCTCCTTGCTATATATTCAAAAAGCATAAATAATGAGGGTGCTAATTTATATGATTTATAAATATAATATGGTTTGATTTACCTTTATTTCAAGTAGACACATGTTTTTTTATTGGATATGCGAGGTTATAATTTATTCTATTTACTGTTTTAGGAATTCTCAAAAGGGTATAATTTCACAGAAAAATTTACCATATTGGTTTCTAAGACGAGTTTAGTGTTGGGGGTGATAGTGCCGCATGTTGTGTGATTTAAATGGTCTATCTTCTGCCGTAGGATAAGTAGATATTGTTGTAAAGTTGAGTTCTGATAGTGGGGACGTTGAGGCCAAATTGCGTGTGCAATGTTTGAAAAATTGATTGTATAACCTGGTTTCTGAAGTAGCAGAAGAAAAATAAGTGTTTCGTTTTTGGTCAGATTTATTGCGTTGCCAGATATATGCGTTAGCTTCTGTTCCTTTGTATAGAGTGTATAATGGTCTGAAAAAAAAGAGAGCTGTTCGGGGGTATAGTTGTAGACATATTGAAAATTCTGTACAAAGCTATCTAAGCGTATAGGTATATCAAGGTAGATAATAGGATAGTGTGCAGCAGAGCTTTGTGTAGCAGGAAAAAAAGGCGTATGTGATATATGGTGTTGCTTCAGACACAAAACAGCACAATGATGAATATAGGGTTTGGTACACAGTGCATCATCGCTATAATCAATATTATGAGGCTGTGTAATCGCAATACGGGATTCTGATTGGCATAAAAAACTGTCCACACTGTCTGTGCCATCATTGGCATCGTAAAAGTGATGGTGCAAGTCGGGTAAGATTTGTGGGATAATATATTGTATTCCATCTTTCCACTCTGTTTGTGGGAGATCAAGCAATATATGGCAGGCAGTGGACATAAGTTTTAGGAGATAGAGGTTATTTAAAACATTCAATATGCAAACATATTGAGTATAACGTGCATCATAGGCGCAATTATATAATGTGGTCACATGAAACGCAATTAAAAAACCTATTTACTAACTAGGTAATAAGACATGTGATAAGTGGCGATATTATGTGTAATATATGCGACTCCTTTTTGTGCATTTTCTTGTTTAGAAGCTGATATTATTGTGAATAAGGGCTAGTTCTACAACAAGAAAACAAGTATAATACATAGGCCTGTTGGCAATATAATGCATACAATGTATTACTATGTTACATCATTATTATCACCGTTTCGCACGTATTCACAGCTTATCACGCCATTGTAAATCGCCCAAAAGATGGCGTGTTTGCGGAACTTTTAGGTGTCGTCGGTTTGCATATTTATGGGTGGGACAGCACCGTTTTTGCTGCCAGCTTGGTTATAGTGGTGTGTGCGGATCAAAAAAAGAAGGTGATATGGCAACGCCAAAGGGCAGGTGGGCTTTAATTGCCGTACTCTATCGTGCAGATAAAATACAATCACAGCATTCCCGTCATATAGCTCTCAATAGACGTGATGCATGGTGCGATGATTCATATCATATAGATTATAACAAACCCGTAAAACGTCCGTTTGGAGCATCGCATGAGCACATGTTTCGCAAGGATATATTATATGATCAAATCATTATTCCTGCACAGAATATGTTTCCAGCAAAACCAGAAGAGGGAAGTGCTGTATTTATCCATCGACGACATCCGTTTAAAGAGCGTCAAAAAAAACTACATACGGCGGGATGTTTGGCTTTTAGCAAAAAAGACATGTGCCGTTTGGTGCGTGTTTTTTTACCGCATACATATCTCTATATTTCGTGATGCTATGATAGGAGATATAATAATTGCTCAATAAATCGGCTATAAATAATCTATTATAGGCAGTTTAATGCGTATTTCTTACCCATTTTGATTTTTTTTTAATCGGAACACAAAAAAATGCCCTAAATAAAAGATTTAGAGGATGTGTATGTAAAGTAAAATTCTGTAACGATAAAAAAAATTATTATAGGAGAAAAAAATCTCCAGATAGGGCACAAAAATAACATTATAAATATTCTATATTTTTTACACAGAATGAGATACCTAAAAGTCATGTGTTAATATTCTGTATACAGAATAATTCTGTCAAATGCTTGCAATTTAATTTAAATTGTGTATTTTTAAACCATAATGAAGGCGACGATGAATTATGGTGTTTTGCGATAGTATGTGCCAATCGAAGGACGGTAAGATACGTTGTGAAGGACGGTGAGACACGTTGTAAAAGACGGTAAGACACGTTGTGAATTGTCCGTAGCCTTCATGCAAAAGAACACATGTGTTTTGGACACATACCTACCGTAGGTAGGTAAGCATTTATGCTCGTGTGGGAAAAGAATGGGGATGTTTATTTGATACGAAAAAATAAAAGCAAAACATAATCTTTCGTTTGAAATAAATATAGGTATACAGAATTATTTTTAACCCTCCTTTTAGGAGAACATATGGCGTGTAGATCAATAATTGTGATTCTACAATCGCAATTTCTGCGTGCCATTAACAGAGGCCATGAAAAACAAGGCCAAGAAAAACAGAGGGCGTGAAAAACAGAGGCCGTGAAAAATAGAGGATAAAAAACAGAGCTTGTGAAAAACAAGGGCAAAAAAGCAGGCAGCAGGAATAAATTAAAAAGTACAACACAAAAAAGTGTAACAAAACAAGTATAGTGAATATTAAATATATATTTTTAGGGGGAAAGCGATGTGGCAGAAAAATAAACATTATGTTGAGAAAATCAGACAAACTGTGCAAAATAACAATAGCACAGGACAACAAGAGCATGGTGTCCACAAAAATATTGGAAGAATGACAGGGCAATACACAGATAATGTAACGCAAAAAGCTGTAGGACAAAACATCCATTTGCAAAATACAGCAGCAATACAAGAAGAAATTACAAAAACTGATCTCCAAACACAATGGAAAATAATTGGTGTTGAGTTGAATAAGAATTTAGGCGATGACGTCTATTCTAGTTGGTTTGGACGCTTTAGCGTAGAAAGTTTTGATGGCCATACGCTGATGTGTTCAGTTCCCACGCCTTTCTTACGACACTGGATTAAAACTAATTACACGCAAGAATTATGTAATGTATGGCAAAAACACCTACCTAAATTGGTGCATATAGACATTCGTGTCAGGAAAAGAGGAGAGTCTTTTGATACACAGCAAAATGGTTCGATACATAATAGTAATCTGACACATGATAAAGCCGTTGTCGGCGTTAATGAAAATTCTGCATCACATTTTACAAACGCTAATCTGGATCATAGAAGCGATTTTACTGTTCAGCTAGACAAACGTATGAATTTTGATAATTTCGTTGTTTCTCCCAGTAATAAAATTGCCTATGAGGCGGCGTTAAGCGTGTCGGATCAGGATGTGCAATTGACACCGAAATATAATCCCTTATATATTCATGCATCAGTGGGATTAGGCAAAACGCATTTATTACATGCCTTAGTTTGGCGTGCACGCAATCATATTCCTGCCTCACGCATAGCTTATATTACGGCAGAGCGTTTTATGTATCATTTTGTAAGTGCAATCAGAAGTAATGAAGGGCTTAAATTTAAGGGGTTCTTTAATAATATTGATTTGTTCTTGGTAGATGATATGCAATTTCTGCAAGGCAAAAATACAAAACAAGAATTTTGTCATATCATTAATACGCTTATTGATAGGGGTAAACAAATTGTTGTTGTGTCAGATGTGCCACCAAAAAAATTGGAAGGTTTGGATGAAAGAGTTCGTTCACGCTTAGGAGGGGGACTCGTTGTTGAAATAGATAGTACAGATTTTGATTTACGATTGGCAATATTGCAAAGTAAGTTACGTCTTTGTGCAGATGAGAATAAGCGTAATATGGTGCCAGATAGTATTTTGCAGTTGATAGCCAGAAAACTAGAAGGTAATGGGCGCGATTTAGAAGGAGCTTTAATGCGCATTTTAGCATCGGTCAATTTTACGGGACGCGTTGTTACAAAAGAGCTTGTTGAATATTCTTTACGCGATATGATGCATAGTAATTTAGATAAAAGAATTCTTATTGAAGATATCATGCAATATGTTTGCAAACATTACAGCGTTGAAAAAGAAGATTTACATTCAAGTAGGCGCTCGCGTAACATTGTCAGACCACGCCAAATAGGCATGTATTTATCAAAATTTTTAACAAGTCGTTCCTTGCCAGAGATAGGACGTGCTTTTGGAGGTAGAGATCATACAACTGTTCTGCATGCGGTCAGACGCGTGGAGGAGCTTATTAAACAAGATGAGCAAATTAAGGAGGATGTCAATCTTTTATCCAATTTGATACGCTATAATCATGGCTAGAAAACGGTCTTTATTGAGATGTATATGTATGATACATGCATATTGAATGGGAAAAGATTGACTAACCAAGATTTTATAGAATAATGTAAACCAGTTTAACTGGCGCATCCTCGTATGATTTGATTTGATTTGATTTGAGACCAGTAAACAAGAAGGTAGGAATTAAAGAAATAGGCATAAAAATGTCATGATTATATGCTACGCGGCAATATGTTGCGTTATAACTTACATTTTACACAATACACATTGTAAAAAATACATTGTAGTAAAAAACACATTGTAAAAAGCTAATTTTAGATAGATAGATAGAGAGAGAGGGATTGTATGAATTTGTTCATAGTAAAATACATTAATAAGCGCATGATTTTGGCTGTTTTAGCATGTGCCAGCCTATTATATTCAACCTCTTTTCTTGAAGCAAAAGAGAAATTAACGCTTGACTATGAGTTATATAGCAAAGGTGTAAACATTGCGACAATGAGATTTACCCTTAGTGTAGATAAGGATAATTACACGGTTGAACGTCATGTTGAGACAGTAGGCTTTGCAAGTTTATTCAGAAAGATAGATATAAAAGGTAAGGTAGAGGGTAAGATCACAAAAACGGGCTTTATGAGTAAGGTCTACAATACAAAAAATGCGGGTGATAGAGCATATGATACAATGACTGTTTGGGATGATAAAGGCAGAATTACGGTAACTCCGAAAGCTGGTTTTACGCTATCACAGCAGGTACGTGAGCGCTTACGCAAGGCAAGTGCCGATTCAAAAAATATGGTTACAGAAGAACTCACTTCTATGTTCTATTTTAGTAAGGCAAAGAAAGAGAATATATGTAAAGGTAGTGTACGCGTGTTTACTGGTGTACGCGTTTATGACCATGAATATGCAAAAATTCAGGGGTTAGTTAAATTTTCAGAATCCTCCAGAAGAAATTACTCTGGCAATGGCTATATTTGTGAGCGTAAAAAGATTAATATTGCGGGTTATGGAGATGGTAACGGAAAAGCCTCAAAAGATGGAAAGGAAAAAATTTGGCTGGGTGAAGTTGTGCTTGATAAGCAAAATTTTATCCTTCTTGTTCAGTTTCAACAAGAAAGACAAAGAATTGGCACAATATACGGTTATTTAACAAAAATGACACGTCACGCTAATTAAATACAGGTGATGTTGAGTACAATAAGTGCTGCGCATAATGTGAGTAAGATGTGTTGCTTAACATGGTATGTGTCGATAGCTCTATTCATAATGATAGACCTGTTCGTAAGGCGGGGTGACCATATTACCTAATCGGGGTGACCATATTACCTAATAATGTCTGGACCCATATTACAATTCGCATCATGTGCTTTTGTGTATCCGCTATCAGCCAAGATCTTTCTTGGTGCTTGCATCTGTAGGACGAGATATGTCGGCTTGATCTTCTTTATTATTGCTATTTTGTGTTATTTTATGGGAAGCTTTTTTGCGTTTACGTAAATTATCACGTAAGGCTTTGCTTAGCGTATTATGACGTTCATTTTTGTGTGCGGACATAAGAATACATAAGAATAGTGATATATAGTTAAATTAACAGGAGATAATAACAGCTATAATGTTAACATCGTTCTCCTTATATTGGGGACGTATGTATTAGCTGTTATACAATAGCTTCTCTGATAACATATTCTATACAATGTGTTACGAAAGAAAGCAAATTCATGTCAAAAAAATAATATGATGTAAAACAGTATGATATATTTTTGTTTCTATACGAATCATATAAAAGGATCATGTTAGATATTGAAGGAAATATTAAGCTCAAAAATGAAAAAGAGCAGAAATGCATAGATAATTGATTACAGGAATAGAGACCACGATAGTAAAATGGGGGATCTATATAATGCTAGTCTGGATGCAAATTTTAGTGAGTGATACACATTTTAGTGACTGATATATGGATTTTGAAAATGATTAATATGAGATTTGTACATAATATAGAATTACAAACAGGTTGGCAGTTAGATACAAGCTATCGTTACTTTTTCAAATATTGTATGATAATTGCCTTTTTAGTATTGTTGGTGGGCTGTGAGTCGAAGAAGAAAGATGCAACAGATGCCGATGAAACAATGCGTTCACCTTATGGCAATGCACCTACAGATCTTAGGATTACAGATGTCGCTGATTTATATCCATTAGGTTATGATAGTACGATACCTCAGGGAACCGAAGAAGATTTAAAAAAAAATATCGGTGATAGAATATTTTTTGAAACAGACAGCACTTCTTTAAATCGCGACGCTATAGAGATTTTGACATATCAAGCCAAGTGGATTCGCTATTACGATATTCCCTCTATTCAAATTGAAGGCCATGCAGATGAAAGAGGAACAAGGGAATATAATCTGGCTCTAAGTGCAAGACGCGCGAATGTTGTAAAGAATTTTTTGATTACGCAAGGAGTTTTAGCCGACATAATTAAAACATCCTATTATGGGAAAGAACGGCCTGTTTCTCTGTGCGATGCCGTGCAATGCTGGAGTAAAAATAGACGAGCAGTTACACTTCTGAAATAGATTAATGTAATCCAATTCACATGAGCATGAGACCCCAGCAAAAGGGTAATAATAAGCCAATAAGCTGTATGTAAATCTTTACATAACACCGATAAATATGTATTTTACTCTTGATACATAAATGTGTAAGATGGACTCCTTCTAAACATAAAGCATATCTGCAAGGTCAAGCGAGTATAAGCAGGGTTCTTGTTGGGGAAGGTTTAGGCATACTAGTAAGGCAAGAACAATAAAAATCAATGCATCATGCTACTCAATAACGTCATAGATCAATCACGCTACATCATTGTAAAAATTGGTTCTGCTCTGCTAGTGAATGAGGAAAATGGCGAGCTACGAACCCAATGGCTTGAAAAATTAGTAGATGATTTATCAACATATATAAAACAGGGAAAAAAGATAATCATCGTTTCATCGGGAGCAATCGCGATTGGCCGTAATATGTTGTCGATTCAGCATGATAAACGTCTTAAATTAGAAGAAAATCAGGCTTTAGCTTCTGTAGGGCAAATTACATTGGCGCATCACTGGCAGCAAATTCTATCAGCACATGATATCACTGGCGCACAAATATTGTTGACATTGGATGATACAGAGGTCCGTAAACGTTATCTTAATGCAAGAGCCACGTTAAAGACATTGCATAAGCTCGGTTGCGTTCCTATAATTAATGAAAATGATAGCGTTTCTACATTTGAAATTAGATATGGCGATAATGACAGGCTCGCGGCCCGAGTAGCAACAATGGTGGAAGCGGATTTATTGATTATCCTTTCAAACGTAGATGGTTTATATGCCGAAAATCCGTGGCAGAATCCAGAAGCAGAATTTTTTCATCAAGTGGAAGAAATAACGCAAGAAATAGAAAATATGGCAGGCTTAACGCAAAGTTCTATAGGGCGTGGCGGTATGCGCACAAAAGTTGAGGCCGCACGTATAGCAACAGCACAGGGATGTAAGATGATTATCGCAAACGGACTCATCGATAATCCTATTCGTGCAATCCAAAATGGCAGAAGAGCGACATTGTTCACAACCCAGTCGGAACCTCATTCTACTCGCAAAGTGTGGATAGCCGGTACATTGAACCCTCAAGGAAAAATTTATATTGATGAGGGAGCTGTAAAAGCACTCCATAAGGAAAATAGCCTCCTTGCTGCAGGTATAATAAAAGTTGAAGGCTGCTTCGAAAGAGGGGATGCCGTTGAAATTAGCGATGAAAAAGGCATTGTATGTGCGCATGGGCTTACTTCTTATAGTCATATTGATGTTGATAGACTGAAAGGGAAGAAAACTTTGGACATGGAAAAAATTTTGGGATACCGTGGAAGAAAGGCTATAGTGCATAAAGATGATTTAGTTTTAAAAGTCACCAATTAACAATAAAAAACGGGTAAATAATAGTTTTAAGATCGCGTTATAGCAAACCAATAAAATATAAAAACACGTGAATGGCAATGATATGAATGAAAATAACCCCCTCAAAGACATATTGAATGATATGGGGCAGCGTGCGAAAGAGGCCTCAAAAACACTCAACAGCATTACAAATAAGCAAAAAAATGACGCCTTAATAGCGGCTTCGCAAGCAATAGCAATGCGTTCACAAGATATTTTGCAGGCGAATATGCAGGATCAACAAAGAGCTCAGGAAAATGGAAGAGCACAAGCTTTTATTGAACGCCTTACACTCACCCAACAACGCATTGAGGATATAGTTAAAACGCCTCTTACTATTGCAGAATTTCCAGATCCAGTAGGGAGGCAACTTGCACAATGGACGCAACCCAATGGATTGAAGATTGAGCGGGTAGCTACGCCTTTAGGTGTTATAGGCATGATTTATGAGAGCCGTCCAAATGTTACAATCGATGCCGCAAGCTTATGCATGAAAGCTGGCAACGCTGTTATTCTGCGTTGTGGGTCTGAAACTTTAAACAGCGCAAAAATACTGGTTGAATGTTTTCAAGAGGGATTAAGAAAGGCTAATTTGCCAATAGAGATAGTTCAATTAATAGAAACACAAGAGCGTGATGCCGTAGGTTATTTACTAGGAGGATTAAACGGTGTTATTGATATCGTTATTCCACGTGGTGGTAAAAACCTCGTGCAACGCGTAGTTGAAGAAGCACGCGTACCCGTATTAGGACATTTGCAAGGTATTTGCCATATATACCTCGATAATTCGTATCCGTTACAAGAAGCTATAGCCGTTATCGTCAATGCAAAAATGAGAAGAACATCTATTTGTGGAGCTTTAGAAACTCTCTTAATTGATGCCCGTTATCCCGATGAAGATGTTGATACTTTATGCGATGCTTTGATACAGAGTGGATGTGAAATACGCGGTTGTCAGACCCTTTGTATGAGACATAAAAATATTACTCCCGCCCAAGAGAGTGATTGGCAAACCGAATATAATGAAGCTATCTTGTCAATACGTATTGTGGATGGGTTTGATCAGGCCTTGTCGCATATAAAGCAGTATACAAGTTTTCACACTGATTCTATTTTGACGCATAATGATAACGACGCCAGAAAATTTTGTGCCGAATTAGATTCGGCTATTGTCATGCATAATTGTTCAACACAATTTGCCGATGGTGGAGAGTTTGGTTTAGGAGCCGAAATAGGCATAGCAACCTCGCGCATACACGCACGCGGACCAGTTGGTTTAGAACAATTAACTAGCTATAAATATGTTGTTCGGGGAGCAGGACATATACGCCCTGTCTAGCTACAAGCAGTGTAGTGATTATGAAAAGAACACTTAGACGTATCCCATATGCAAGTTCTCCTATAAATGTGATAGGTCTTTTATTCGGATCATTTAATCCTGCACATCAAGGGCATGTAGATATTTCTTTGAGGGCAAAAAAAATTTTACAATTAGATGATATTTTTTGGATTATTACACCTCAGAACCCATTTAAGGCAAAACATAATTTGCAACCTTTGGCACAAAGGGAAAGTGTTGCTAGTCATTTTGCTATAAGGCATAATTTTAGATTGGGAGCATTAGAAAAAAAATTCCATACATATTATACGCATGATAGCATTAGGCGTCTTATTTGTCTTCATAGGCAATCACGCTTTGTATTTATTGTTGGAGCTGATATTTTGCCTCGATTTTTACAGTGGCGTGCTGCGCATCGTTTACTACGTTATGTTTCATTTTATGTTGTGTCGCGTCCGTCTTATTCCAATGCGATTAATACCAGCTCTTTTTCCTTTTACTATCAAAGTGCAAAGCGCAGGAGAGAAAATTTTGTACCATTTTACACAAAAAATTTTCCTCTATGGATGGCCGATACACATCCCCGTAACCCGTTATCATCAAGCTCTGTAAGACAAAAACACAATAGAGACATTGCAAAAAAAAATATCATATAAAAAATATATGTATGAATTACTTGATTTTTATTAAAGTTTTATGTATACTACAGTAGATCTAAAGATAAATAAAAGGGATGATTTATAGTTAGGCGAGGGACGAGAGGGGAGAAAAGTACAAGAGGGGAAAGACGGTATGCGGGATACAAGAAGTATCCAGTGTTAAGGAGATACCAACATTCAATACTATGAATGTTTACTACATAGTGTGTTAACACGAAATAGACAGACGCACATGATAATAGCGGATGTATGTAGACGTAAAGAAGGGGAATAGATTAATTTTTGATAAATTTAATACAAATAACTGAAGCGTAACTTGCAATTTCGTAACGTTTTGCAGGTAGAAGTAATACAGATAAAATGTAATACGGATAAAATATAATAAGAGTAAAATTATATCAGGAAAGGACAAAATAGCGCAACTTTATATTATACAATGATAAGCTTTTTATGCAAAACATCAAGCGTATAGGTCATGTAATATTAATAGGTTGAGTGTGAATTACATATACATTAAATCACATATACATAATGTATTAAATAATAGCACCGACCCTATTCAGATAGTAACCTGATTAATCATGATCTAAATAAGAAAGTAGATGAGTTAAATTGTGAAAAGCAAATACATAGTAAAAAGCAAAATTGTATGATCTTACCATTTTAATTACCATTCTTAGGAGGAAGTATATGATGAAAAACAGTGTAAATGAATTAGCAAAAACATTTAGAAGTTCTGAAATCATTATGGATTTACGATCGGCAAGACAAGTGGCAAAAGCCAAGCTATATACACCTACAAACGCACACCTTACCAATTCGTTACGTTATAAGAGGTTTGTGTCTGATTGTAACAAAATGCTCAGTGCTCGTAAATCTGCAAAAATACGAAAAATAAATTCTGAGAATATTAGTAGAATGCGCAAGGTATCTCGTGCGTTCAAAGAACAGTATTTACAAGGATAGTATGGTTGAACAATAGAAAAATTATTGAGACCATTCTTTTCCCAATACTTTATTAGATTGAGGCGGTCAAAAAATTATATGCGGTAAACTCTTTCTGCACCTTCGGGTGCAGTTTTTTTTGACAATTTCATTATTACGCAATAACAATCAGCTAACCTGTATAAGTTAACCTATGCTTGCATGCAGGTATTTATGCCCAGATAATGTGAGGTATAAAGGTCAATGTGAGGTATAAAGGTCAATGTGAGGTATAAAGGTCAATGTGAGGTATAAAGGTCAATGTGCTTTTTGGCCTATTCTCTCAAGAGAAAAATTGTCATGCTATTATCTTAGATTTCTTTATACAATAAGATTATTGTAAACACATCTTCCGCGTACAAATGTCATACACACTTGGCTTCTAAATTTCTTTCCCTCATAACTACTGTTTTTCGCACGAGATTTAAAATTATTGGGATCGACAATATAGGGTGAATTCACATTAAAAAGAACAAAATCTGCAAGGGAATTTTTTTCTATTGTTCCCGCTTTTATAGAAAAAATACGTGCAGGATTAATAGTTAGACTGGCAATAAGAGAGAGAAGGTCAATTTTCTTGTCATGATATAATTCCAAAGAGGCTGGCAATAATGTTTCAAGGCCTACAGACCCAAAAGCAGCCTGAGAAAAAGGAAGACGTTTTTTTTCAACGGGTTGTGGAATATGATGCGAAGTAATGATGTCAATCGTGTTGTTTGCAACTGCTTCAATGAGGGCTTCCTTATCCTGCTCACTGCGTAGTGGAGGAGAATGTTTAAAAAACGTCCTATATGCCTCTATGTCCTTATCGGTGAGCAGAAGATTATTGATTGAAACACTAGCAGACAATTTATCTTGTGTATTTTTGGCTCTATGGATTATATTGCAACTTCTTTGCGTTGATAAAAGGCTAGCGTGAAAACGACCTTTGCAATACCGATTTAAATCAATATCTCTATTAAGCATCACAGTTTCTGCTACTTCATTCATAGTGGGCAATCCTAAGCGCACAGCCATGTGTCCATCATGCATAACACCACCATTTACGAGTCTGTTGTCTTGTGGTTGATTGACAATAAGAGCGTCAAAACGCTTAGCATATTGCATGGACATGTAAATAAGCTGACTATCTTGAACAGGATAAGGACCATCTCCAAAGGCAATAGCCTCGCTTTCTGCCAATAATCCCATCTCCGTCATTTCTTTACCGTCAGTATTACGTGTGAGTGCGGCCTTGCAATAAACATGAACAACCGATTCATCACGTGCCCGTCTTTTAATAAAATCAAGCGTAGCAACATTATCATTAACAGGCTTTGTATGCGGCTCTAAAATGATAGCGGTTACACCACCAGCCGCAGCAGATAGACTGGTTGAAAGTAAATTTTCTCGGTGGGCGTATCCAGGTGAGCCAGGAAAAACGCTAATATCAACAAGGCCAGGAGAAACGATTAGCCCTTTGCCATCAATAAGTGGCAAACCTTCAGTATGCGAATCACTCAATAGATTAGAGCCAACATCAACAATACGACCATTTTTTACAACAATACCACCTTGCTTTGTATAGACTTCATCCGTTCTCTTTAGCGGATTTAACACGCGTATATTTGTTAGAATAAAATTTTTCTCAGGGATATTATTTTCTTTTACCATAAAAAATTATCCAGCTTTCTGCATTGCGTTATACAAGTTATGCATGACCGCCATACGCACGGCAACGCCACTTTCAACTTGTCTTTCAATTAGACTACGACTATTCTCAATGATAGACCCATCAATTTCTACTCCCCGATTCGTTGGGCCTGGATGCATTATGAGGGCATCGGGTTTGGCATTTTGTAATTTCTCGACATCAAGACCGTAAAACCTATAAAATTCTTTAGGTGAGGGCACATAAATGCCATTCATTCTTTCTGTTTGCAATCGCAGCATCATAATAATATCACAATCCTTAATACCTTTAGACATATGTGTGTGTGCCGTAATACCAAGAGTTTCAATATAGTGTGGCATGAGCGTTGGCGGCGCAACAACATGAACATCTGCCTGCATTTGTTTAAGTAAAAGGATATTAGAATAGGCTACGCGACTGTGCAGGATATCGCCACAAATAGCGACCTTTAGACCCGTAATGCTTCCTTTGCTGAGTTTGATTGTTAACGCATCTAAAAGGGCTTGCGTTGGATGTTCGTGTGCTCCATCTCCTGCATTGATAACAGGACAGCTTATTTTTGCAGATAATAAGGCAGTCGCCCCAGCAAAGGAATGGCGAATAACTACGATATCTGGTCGCATCGCATTAAGAGTGGCAGCTGTATCAAGAAGCGTCTCCCCTTTTTTTATTGAGGAATGAGCTATTGCAGTATTAATAACCTCGGCACCTAATTTTTTGGCTGCAATGTCAAAAGAGTTTAATGTTCGGGTGGAATTTTCAAAAAACAAATTAATGACAACAGCATCTTTGAGATTATGCAATGGAGTCTTGCTACGAAATGCCGTCAGCATGTGTTCAGATTGATCAAGCAAAAATACAATATCGTGTTGTGAGAGCTGCTCAATACCAAGAAGATTGGTATGCTTAAAAGTATAGGAAGAATTGTTTATATGTGTGTGGGTCATTAAAGTTTCTTATACTTCAAATTTTTTGAGAGTGCTAGTATTTTATTGTAGATGGGTATTCTTGTCAATTTCTGCGTGCACAATGTATATTCTTTACTTGTTTATTGTGACTAAGTATACTATATAAGCGATGATTGTAATATATTATCGTGCCTGCTTAGCTCAGCTGGTAGAGCAACTGATTTGTAATTAGTAGGTCGGGTGTTCGAATCACCCAGCAGGCACCATTTAAATAGTTGATTTAATTTTATTTTTGAGTGTTTTTCATATTTAATTTTTAAAAGTTAGACAGTTTTTATTATTCTGTATGCCTAAGCGTGTGAATTGTTGCACGGACTGCTAGGCTTTGTTCGCTATTTTGTTATAATTTTCGGGTCGTTTTTGAACTGTTGCGGTTAATACACATGCTATATTAACACGTTCTTACATTGTTTATTGCGTGTATTTTATTGCTTTAAGGCTTAATCAGCGTGCGACAGCTTGCTACAAATCCATATTTATGATATATTTTACTATATTTGCATCAATTTTTTAGTGAGTTATATTTATGTTACAAAAAATGTCTGATTGGATTAAAGAGCATGCAGTAATTATAGGCGTATTAGTGTCTGTTTTGGGTATTTTAATAGCCCCTCCCACTTACGCCGATTCGGCTAATGATTTGGCAAGACAATATATAAGGCAGGGCCTGTATGACAAAGCGGAGCCTCTTTTAATAGAAGCCTTAGAAAAAAATAAAAAATCCTTAGGAAAATCCCACCCCACTTACGCCACTTCGCTTAGAAATTTGGGATTAGTTTATTATGCTCGGGGCTTGTATAAAAAAGCGGAGCCTCTTTTTAAAGAAGCCTTAGAAATAAGAGAGAAAAGCTTAGGAAAATCCCATCCCGAATACGCCGTTTCGCTTAATAATTTGGCAGAAGTTTATAGAGCTCAAGGCCTGTATGACAAAGCGGAGCCTCTTTTTAAAGAAGCCTTAGAAATAAGAGAGAAAAGCTTAGGAAAATCCCATCCCGGATACGCCGTTTCGCTTAATAATTTGGCAGAAGTTTATAGAGCTCAAGGCCTGTATGACAAAGCGGAGCCTCTTTTAATAGAAGCCTTAGAAAAAAAAGAGAAAACTTTAGGCAAAAATCATCCCAATTACGCTACTTCGCTTAATAATCTGGCATTAATTTATCATTCTCAGGGCTTGTATGACAAAGCGGAGCCTCTTTTAATAGAAGCCTTAGAAATAATAGCGAAAACTTTAGGCAAAAACCATCCCGATTACGCCAATTCCCTTAATAATCTGGCAGAAATTTATAGGAATAAGGGCTTGTATAAAAAAGCTGATCCTCTCTATCAAGAAGCCTTAGAAATAATAGCGAAAACTTTAGGCAAAAATCATCCCAATTACGCATTATCGCTTAATAATTTGGCAGCAGTTTATTATAAACAGGGCCTGTATGACAAAGCAGAGCCTCTATATCAAGAAACCCTAGAAATAATAAAGAAAATTTTAGGCAAAAATCATCCCAATTACGCCGCTTCGCTTAATAATTTGGCAGGACTTTATATGGAGCAGGGTTTGCATGACAAAGCGGAGCCTTTTTTAATAGAAGCCTTAGAAATAACAGGGAAAAGCTTAGGAAAAGCCCATCCCAATTACGCATTATCGCTCAATAATTTAGCAGAAGTTTATAGGAGTGAGGGATTGTATAAAAAAGCGGAGCCTCTTTTAAAAGAAACCTTAGAAATAAAGAAAAAATCCTTAGGAAAATCTCATCCTACTTACGCCAATTCCCTTAATAGTCTGGCAGCACTATATGCAGATCAGGGCTTGTATGACAAAGCTGAGCCTCTTTTTAAAGAAGCCTTAGAAATAGTAGAAAAAAGTCTTGGAAAAAATCATCCACAAACTAAAACGCTCAGAAAAAATCTAAAGCGCTTACAAAATATAATAAAAAATAAATGACACAAACAAAGCAACGCAATATATCGCTTTCTTTCAAAAGGTTCCCATATGAGTATGGCTTTTTCAAAAGCTGAACCTGCCAATAATAATTGACCGTGAAACCTACATTCATATATTGAGTAGGAATGCTTATTAATACACTCAAGCAAGGCGTTAAGGCTTAATCAGCGTGCGACAGCTTGCTACAAATCCATATTTATGATATATTTTACTATATTTGCATCAATTTTTTAGTGAGTTATATTTATGTTACAAAAAATGTCTGATTGGATTAAAGAGCATGCAGTAATTATAGGCGTATTAGTGTCTGTTTTGGGTATTTTAATAGCCCCTCCCACTTACGCCGATTCGGCTAATGATTTGGCAAGACAATATATAAGGCAGGGCCTGTATGACAAAGCGGAGCCTCTTTTAATAGAAGCCTTAGAAAAAAATAAAAAATCCTTAGGAAAATCCCACCCCACTTACGCCACTTCGCTTAGAAATTTGGGATTAGTTTATTATGCTCGGGGCTTGTATAAAAAAGCGGAGCCTCTTTTTAAAGAAGCCTTAGAAATAAGAGAGAAAAGCTTAGGAAAATCCCATCCCGAATACGCCGTTTCGCTTAATAATTTGGCAGAAGTTTATAGAGCTCAAGGCCTGTATGACAAAGCGGAGCCTCTTTTTAAAGAAGCCTTAGAAATAAGAGAGAAAAGCTTAGGAAAATCCCATCCCGGATACGCCGTTTCGCTTAATAATTTGGCAGAAGTTTATAGAGCTCAAGGCCTGTATGACAAAGCGGAGCCTCTTTTAATAGAAGCCTTAGAAAAAAAAGAGAAAACTTTAGGCAAAAATCATCCCAATTACGCTACTTCGCTTAATAATCTGGCATTAATTTATCATTCTCAGGGCTTGTATGACAAAGCGGAGCCTCTTTTAATAGAAGCCTTAGAAATAATAGCGAAAACTTTAGGCAAAAACCATCCCGATTACGCCAATTCCCTTAATAATCTGGCAGAAATTTATAGGAATAAGGGCTTGTATAAAAAAGCTGATCCTCTCTATCAAGAAGCCTTAGAAATAATAGCGAAAACTTTAGGCAAAAATCATCCCAATTACGCATTATCGCTTAATAATTTGGCAGCAGTTTATTATAAACAGGGCCTGTATGACAAAGCAGAGCCTCTATATCAAGAAACCCTAGAAATAATAAAGAAAATTTTAGGCAAAAATCATCCCAATTACGCCGCTTCGCTTAATAATTTGGCAGGACTTTATATGGAGCAGGGTTTGCATGACAAAGCGGAGCCTTTTTTAATAGAAGCCTTAGAAATAACAGGGAAAAGCTTAGGAAAAGCCCATCCCAATTACGCATTATCGCTCAATAATTTAGCAGAAGTTTATAGGAGTGAGGGATTGTATAAAAAAGCGGAGCCTCTTTTAAAAGAAACCTTAGAAATAAAGAAAAAATCCTTAGGAAAATCTCATCCTACTTACGCCAATTCCCTTAATAGTCTGGCAGCACTATATGCAGATCAGGGCTTGTATGACAAAGCTGAGCCTCTTTTTAAAGAAGCCTTAGAAATAGTAGAAAAAAGTCTTGGAAAAAATCATCCACAAACTAAAACGCTCAGAAAAAATCTAAAGCGCTTACAAAATATAATAAAAAATAAATGACACAAACAAAGCAACGCAATATATCGCTTTCTTTCAAAAGGTTCCCATATGAGTATGGCTTTTTCAAAAGCTGAACCTGCCAATAATAATTGACCGTGAAACCTACATTCATATATTGAGTAGGAATGCTTATTAATACACTCAAGCAAGGCGTTAAGGCTTAATCAGCGTGCGACAGCTTGCTACAAATCCATATTTATGATATATTTTACTATATTTGCATCAATTTTTTAGTGAGTTATATTTATGTTACAAAAAATGTCTGATTGGATTAAAGAGCATGCAGTAATTATAGGCGTATTAGTGTCTGTTTTGGGTATTTTAATAGCCCCTCCCACTTACGCCGATTCGGCTAATGATTTGGCAAAACAATATATGAGGCAGGGCCTGTATGACAAAGCGGAGCATATTTTAAAAGAAGCCTTAGAAAAAAATAAAAAATCCTTAGGAAAATCCCACCCCACTTACGCCACTACGCTTAATAATTTGGCAGAAGTTTATTATAAGAAGGGTTTGTATAAAAAAGCCGAACCTCTTTTAATAGAAGTCTTAGAAATAATAAAGAAAACTTTTGGCAAAAACCATCTCGATTACGCCAATTCGCTTAATAATTTAGCACAACTTTATAGTAAGCAGGGTTTGTATGACAAAGCGGAGCCTCTCTATCAAGATGCCTTAGAAATAACAGGGAAAAGCTTAGGAAAATCGCATCCCAATTACGCCACTACGCTTAATAATGTGGCAGAACTTTATAGGATGCAGGGTTTGTATGACAAAGCGGAGCCTCTCTATCAAGATGCTTTAGAAATAACAGGGAAAATCTTAGGAAAATCACATCCCTCTTATGCCGTTTCGCTTAATAATGTGGCACAACTTTATAGTAAGCAGGGTTTGTATGACAAAGCAAAGCTTCTCTATCAAGATGCCTTAGAAATAATGAAGAAAACTTTAGGCAAAAATCATCCCACTTACGCCACTACGCTTAATAATTTGGCAGCAGTTTATAGGAGTAAGGGTTTGTATGACAAAGCGGTGCCTCTTTTAAAAGAAGCCTTAGAAATAAAAAAGAAAATCTTAGGAAAATCCCATCCCGATTACGCCGCTTCGCTTAATAATGTGGCATTACTTTATAAGATTCAGGGCTTGTATGACAAAGCGGAACCTCTTTTTAAAGAAGCCACAGAAATAACAAGGAAAAGCTTAGGAAAATCGCATCCCGCTTACGCCAATTCGCTTAATAATTTAGCATTACTTTATGAGATTCAGAACTTGTATAACAAAGCGGAGCCTCTCTATCAAGATGCCATAGAAATAACAGGGAAAAGCTTAGGAAAATCGCATCCCTCTTATGCCGTTTCGCTTAATAATTTGGCAGGACTTTATATGGAGCAGGGTTTGCATGACAAAGCGGATCCTCTTTTAATAGAAGCCTTAGAAATAACAGTGAAAAGCTTAGGAAAATCCCATCCCTATTACGCACTCTCACTTAATAATTTCGCAGGACTTTATATGGAGCGGGGTTTGTATGACAAAGCGGAGCCTCTTTTTAAAGAAGCCTTAGAAATTAGAAAGAAAATCTTAGGAAAATCCCATCCCGATTACGCCACTACGCTTAATAATTTGGGATTAATTTATTATTCTCAGGGCTTATATGACAAAGTCGAGCCTCTTTTTAAAGAAGCCTTAGAAATAGCAGAAAAAAGTCTCGGAAAAAATCATCCACAAACTAAAACGCTCAGAAACAATCTAAAGCTCTTCCAAAATATAATAAAAAATAAATGATACAAATAAAGCAACGCAATATATCGCTTTCTTTCAAAAGAAATAGTCACCGTTTAGGATGAGATTTAAAGGTAGTTTGTGTATATTTTATGTGTTAACTTTCAGTGTTAATCTCTTTCCTACTAATCTGCCCACCCTTGCGCAGGAGATTGCTTAGTTATAATAGTGTTGATGGTATTTCTAAATAGATATTTGGCGGTAAGGATGTTATTTTTGTGAAAGCAAAGCTATGCATACCCAATTTTTTCTGAGCAAAAATATCTACCTAATTTTGGTGATTTTGATGTTGTTATAGCAATAATGGTATATTAATCTCTTATATCTTAAATCATTTATATTTAACACACGCAAACAGGTTAATTTTGCTGAAAATTAACCATTTATATTTACGTTAAAGCAAATAACGATCTATCTAATTGAGTATTTTCATATGCAGACTTATATCGCTTGTCCCGTTTGTCACAAGAAGTTTACTATAGAGCCGAAACAAGTCGGTAAAAAAGGGCGTAACGTGCGTTGCAATGAATGCGAGCATGAATGGTTTGTGGGGTTAGATGAAGTCAAAATGGTTGGCAAAAGAAAAAAGAAAAAAATTTTTTCGCCGCTATCTCCAGAATTTATAAAAATATATAATAAGAATGATGTCGTTGCCGACCAAAATCCGCAAACACAATACAATAAAGCGGCGAATTTAACGCAAAAGAAATGGTATCACAATGAAGCAATTATAGCATATCAACGCTGGTCATGGCCTGTCTCTTTAGTTTGTATATTAGTTTTTAGTATTGTGTTTTTAAATTTAACTTCATTAAGTAATGTTAATATTCATAATTACCCGTTATTACGTAGTATTTATATCAAAACGGGTTTAGCTTCTGTATATAAGGAAAAATTTATTCTTGCGGATGTTTATTCAAAAAAACAATTTATAAAAGGAGTTCCCTTACTGGTTATTGAAGGAAGAATTATTAATAATACATACAAACCAAGCTATCCTCCTTTACTCAAAATAACCTTAAAGGATAAACAACACACGCAATTATATCAGTGGTTTTTGAAGATTAAACCAGAACTTATTAATCCACAAGAGGATTATATATTTACCTCTCGCTTGAAATCACCACCTGTAGGATTAAAGCACATAGAGGTAAAAGTTGAGCAGGATATATGATTTTTCAGGTAGCCACTATTTTACTATAATCCATATGTTTAATTGTGAGGGCTTATGGTATATGAAATAAAAATGGAAGAGAATTACGAACATATACCAATTTTTTAGGCATAACTAAAAAAATTGGTATACTGTTTTATTAATTTTGCGACATAAAAAGCGATATATCAGCACTGGATGCAAGTGCTTCATCAACATGGGCTTCACAATGAAATTTAAAAAGGCCCGCTTTGTTAGAAATACGCTTTGCTGTGATAATCAGTTGATCACCTGGTTGAACAATTTTCTTAAAACGCGCTTTATCAATCCCAACATACAGACCAAGCGAATCTTTAGATAAATTATGCGCAGTTTTGGCAATAAAAAACCCCGATAATTGCGCCATTGTTTCTAACATAAGAACGGCTGGTACAACAGGTTTTTGTGGAAAATGTCCAACAAAATAAGGTTCATTAACGGTGATATTCTTAAGACCTACAATATGCTCTTCGCTCATATCCGTAACGCGGTCTAATAGTAGAAATGGATATCGGTGAATTAAAACTTCTTTTATATCCTCTATTGAATATGTTTTCTGTAGCATAATATTGTGCAATCCTATTCTAGCATTTTAGAAAATTTGATTTATACCAAATCTAAATGTAGTTGTTCTATCATAATCTTGTTTTTTGATGGGTTTGGCAAAATCAAGTCTTAGTGGGCCTAGAGGTGAATCTAAACTTAAGCTTAATCCAACACTGGCACGCATTGTTTTATCATTATATGTTTCTGTACTTCTACTGAGATCCGAATCATATACCGAACCAATATCTGTAAATAACTCTGCTCTCAAGCCTAATGCATCATTGACTTTATATGAAACACCTGCGGTTGAGTAGAAATATTTCTTACCACCTAGTGCGGTTCCTGTTGCAACATCACGCGGGCCTAATCCTCGCAAGGAAAACCCTCTCATATCAGAATCACCTAAGAAAAAATTATCATTAATACGAACATTTTGGCCGCCTAATCCTGATATAGATCCGAACTTACCTTTGAGTGTAAGAAGGAAATCTCCACCCAAATTAGTAAATTGTGCGACTTTAATTTCATTTCTAAGGTATTTTACAGATCCTCCTAATCCAGCATAACTCTGCTGGAAAATTGCGAGCACTCCTCTGGTTGGTAGATATGGATGATTAATAGTGCTGTATTTTATGTTATACCCTATAGTTGATTTTGTATATTTTCCATCGAGTTCTTGTATACTCAAGGGTGCATTGCTTCCGACATCGTAAATATTTTCTCGTGATAAACCATAACTGACACCAAAATTTGTATTTTCAGCAATTTCCAAACCAACATTGACGGTTGCACCAGTTGTTTTATATTTATAAGAAGATATACTTGTATTATCTTTTTCTGTATTGAACAAGGTTCCCCCTAAAGAAAGGCGTTCACCTAAAAAATAAGGCTCTGTAAATTCTGCAACGATATCTCTTTTTGTCTTACTTAAGCCGAGATTAAGGCTGGCATATTGACCTTTACCTAGAAAGTTGCGCTCAGCTACAGAAATACTTCCAACAACTTTTTCAATAGATGAATAGCCTACTCCTAATTTAACGGATCCTGTTGATTTTTCAGAAACCGTAACGACAATAATGACTTTATCTCTTTCACTACCTGGTTTGACATCAATTCTCACTTCTTTAAAGAAATTAAGATAATTCAAGCGTCTTTTGGCTTCTGTTATAGCGGATTGAGTAAACGGGTCGCCTTCAGCTATTGAAAACTCTCTACGTATAACTTTATCTTCAGTACGTAAATTACCTTTGATATCAATACGTTCTACATAAACACGAGGGCTTGATTTGATAACGAATGTTACATTTGCCACACGTTTTTTTTCATTAAAATCTATACGGGGTTCAATTTCAACTAAAGCATAGCCTTGATCAGAAGCGAAGCCCATAATCTTTTCAACTAGTTTATTAATAGCTTCAATGTTAAAGTTTGAATTTTTATAGCCTCTAATAATGTCGTTAATACCATCTGTTTTGAGGCCTACGATACTGTTTTCGTATGTAAAGTTATCAAATAAATACTTCTCCCCTTCCTCCAAAGTAAATGTGATGAAGTAGCTTCTACCGTCTTTTTTAACTTCTGTTGCTGCGGATAACACCTCAATATTAGGATACCCATTGTTACGATAAAATTGCTTGATGAGCTCAACATCATAATTAAGGCGATCGGGATCAAAATTATCAGAGCTAGAAAATATACGCCACCAGCGATCTTCTTCACTGGAAATTTCCGAGCGCAAATCTGAATCTGTAAAGGCGTTATTATTAATAAAATTGATGGATTGAATACGTGTAGGTTCGCCCTCATTAACTTCAAAAATAAGATCAACACGATTAAAATCGCGACGAATAATTTTAGGAACAATTTTTACAGATGCATGTCCTTTGCGGGTGTAAACGTTACGTATCTGCGCTACACCAGAACGTACTTTATTTTTTGTATAAATGCTTCCTTGTTTGAGAGAAAGAGAGGAAAGAATTATATCATCTTTAATGCGCGCGTTACCTTCTATTGTAATAAAATTAATGATCGCATTTTCGTCCACAGTAACGGTCATTTTCCCTTTATTGAAAGTCACCTTAGCATCCGAGAACATTCCTGTGGCAAACAATTTTTTAATCGTATCATCAGCAATTTTAGCAGAATAGGGGCTACCTACTTTTACATCAATGAAGGTGAGTATGGTTTTTTTCTCGATGCGTTTATTGCCCTTTATATGAATGGATGTCACTTTTTCTTCATCCTTAACGAAAGAGAAATTTTGTGCGTGTACAGATGTGATAGATATCTGTAAGATGCATAGTAGTAAAACGGCAGTGGGTAATATTTTGCTGAGTAGATTCATGTTGAGATAATTCTTACAAGGATATGGAAAAAAAATATGTTGATAATACATCTACTTACCTAATTATCGTGTTTACAATAACGCATTAATACTCATTTCTGAATATATTATATTAATTTATAAGAAACATGCAATCATTTCTTAGCCTCTTTAGATTTTTGCACACACAAAAAATAATATATTCGCGTTGTAGGTAGCAGATTAATAGGATACGGTTATATCGTTTTGCATGTGGGTTTAGATTGGAAGACAAAATATTGTATGCGTTATTAAAGGAGGATTATCCCTTCAAGCTTTCTAACTGTTTGAGTGTAATGTTTATGCTCTTTTCCTTTTCATCTAGCATTACCAACTTTTGATTAAGCTCTTCCACAACATGATGCGGGGCTTTAGCCAGAAATTGATTATTTGATAAACGATGCTGTGCTGCTTCTCTTTCTTTGACTGTTTTAGTGAGTTGTTTTTGCATACGTTGTATTTCGGCATCAATATCAATATGCTCACCAAGAGCTAAATAAATGTGCACATTATGATGTGTTATGCGTACGCAGCGAGATGGGGGGATATGTGTAAATTGAGGTGTATGGGCACGGACTAAACGCACAAAAGATGCCGCCAAACAAGAATCTCTCATTAAGAAATCAATAGATTCCCCCTCACTAGATGCTGTTTTTTTGACTTCGCTGGTATCAATGGTAATGTCAATATATGCACCAGCAGGCACATTTAGTGAGCTACGCGTTGCACGAATTTCACCAATAATATCAATAAGTTGTGCTACAGCATTATGATGGTTATTATGATCGTGTGAAAACTGTTCTGGCCATTCTTGCGCCATAAGGCATGTTATATGCGCCAAATCGCTTGTATCGGAATTAGATTTACAAGCGCGATGTGTAGCGATATTGGCAGAAAAATTGTAATCTTGCCATAGTTTTTCTGTAACAAAGGGGATGAATGGATGCAGAAGTTTTAAGGATGTTTGTGCCACAAATGCCAAAGTTTGACGGGTTTCTTGAGCGGCTTCTATATCCTCTCCCGATAAAATGGGCTTAGATAATTCAACATACCAATCACAAAAATGACGCCATATGAATTTATAAAGAGCATGAGCAGCATCATTGAAACGGTAGGTTTCAAGACTGTGTGTGACGATATGAATGACTTCATTGAGGTGACCTAATATCCAAACATTATGCGGGTAACGCGGTGTAAGATCTGTATTAGAGAGGGTGTGAATATTGTCAAAAACAGCATTCATATCGCAAAAGCGAAACATGTTCCAGATTTTTGTAATAAAATTGCGATACGATTCGACTTTTTCATTATTAAGTCGAATATCTCGTCCTTGTGAAGATAAAGCCGCAAGCGTAAAACGCAGTGCATCAGCACCATAAGCATCAATGATATCAAGCGGGTTAATAACATTACCTTTAGATTTTGACATTTTTTGTCCATCGGCATCACGAATAAGTGCATGAATATACACCGTATGGAAAGGGGCGCGTTGGGTGCAATATAAGCCTGCCATAATCATACGGGCTACCCAAAAAAAGATAATATCAAAGCCCGTCACGAGGACATCTGTTGGATAGTAACGTTGTAGAGATGCGGTATCATCGGGCCACCCCATTGTTGAAAAGGGCCATAATGCAGAGGAAAACCATGTATCAAGCACATCCTCATCTCGGGTAAGAGCTATATCCTTGTTGCGATAATAATCATGTGCTTGTGTGTATGCCATCGCTTCATTTTCCGCGACAAATACATGTCCATCGGGGCCATACCATGCGGGTATACGGTGTCCCCACCATAATTGTCGTGAAATACACCATGGTTGGATATTATGCATCCATTCAAAATAAGTTTTCTTCCAATTCTCTGGTACAAATCGAATATCGCCATTTTCAACAACTTCAATAGCCTTTTTGGCAAGCTCTTTGGTGTCTACATACCATTGATCAGTTAAATAAGGTTCTATAACGACTTGTGAGCGATCTCCATAAGGAACATGATGCACAATATCTTCAACTTTATCCAATAAGCCCATTTTTTCTAGTTGGCTGACAATTTTATCACGGGCTTCGTATCTATCCAAACCAACAAAATCCTTAGGGGCATTATCATTAATGCGCCCATCTGCGGTAAGAATATTCATTTGTGGTAAATTGTGCCTTTTGGCAACTTCAAAATCGTTAAAATCGTGGGATGGCGTAATTTTAACAGCTCCCGAACCCTGCTCAGGGTTTGCATGTATATCGGCGATGATTGGAATTTCACGATCGGTAAGGGGTAATAAAACATTTTCACCGATAATATCCTGATAACGTGGATCTTCTTCACTAACGGCAACAGCCATATCTCCTAATAGCGTTTCAGGGCGCGTTGTTGCTACGACAATATAGCGTTGGGGATCTTTTTTTAATGGATAACGTATATGCCAATAATGTCCTTTGACTTCTTTTTGTACCACTTCCAAATCTGATATGGCTGTTAATAATTTGGGATCCCAATTTACAAGGCGTTTGTCACGATAGATGTATTTATTTTCATATAAAGAAACAAAAAAAGTTATGACAGCTTTTGATAATCCTTCATCCATAGTAAAGCGTTCACGAGACCAATCACAGGAGGCTCCTAGACGTTTTAATTGATGTATGATTTGTCCTCCTGATTCGTCTTTCCATTGCCAGACTTTTTCGATAAATGCGTCTCTTCCTAAATCATGACGATTAATATTCTGTGCGAGTAGTTGTCTTTCTACAACCATCTGTGTAGCAATGCCAGCATGGTCAGTACCAGGTTGCCATAGCACGTCATACCCACGCATACGTTTATAACGGCATAAAATATCCTGCAAACTATTATCAAGGGCATGACCAAGATGTAAACTTCCTGTTACGTTTGGCGGCGGAATAACAATAGTATAGACAGGATTTGTGGCCTGTCTACCCGCAGCGAACATATTGGCATCCTGCCATATTTGATACATAGCTGTTTCAATAGTATAAGGGTCATAATTCGTACGATGAGGTGTATTCAATTTTCTCTCCGTTAATGTGTTTATCGGCGTATCTTTTTTGTTAAAGATACAGATCTATTCTGTCAACTGTTTCGGGCTTTTTATTCAAAATAAATCTGTTGCCAACACCATATAAAATATAGCAGTTGATAGCGTCAATGAAGCGATCATACTACGATAGGAGATATAGTATAGAAATACAGCGCTAAGCAGAATAAATACGCGGTATGCCATAGGTGTTTGCACCAATAAGCCCGTAGGAAAAAGAACCATTTTCCAAACCATCGCCGATATAACGGAGATAGTTAAAAAGCGGCAATAACGCCCTACCTCTCCTCCCTCAACAATCTTGCGCGATAAAATAACACCCCAAAATCTCCATACATACGTACTCATAAATAAAAGCAGGATTAAAATATATATATCATACATATTGTCTGTCATGATCGTTATAATGTGGAAGTTGTAATGTGTTGACGGCGGCGTATACGATAATCACAGTACCAAACAAGGCTACCGCTTATGATTGCTGATAATAAGATATCAAGTTGAGGATACACAAAATGTAATAGGGGAAGTAATACACTAGGTAAACCTATTGCCCAATAATCGGCATGAATCTGGGCGCGTGAGAAAAGAGCCACATAAAAAAATGTTGCAGGTACGAAAGTGAGAGTGATAAGCATGGTCTGTGGAATATGGTGGGAGAATGTATAAGCAATGGCGCACACACACACCATATAAAACATTTGTCCTATTCCCAATCCCAAAAAAAAACCGCTTCGCTGGCTTCGTTTGCGAATTGTGGGTTCTAAACGTTGATACTCAAGCCACGTTGTTATTGACATGAAATAGCCTATTACATAATCGGTTATACGATGTGCACAACGTAGTCGTAAGCGTGGTAGAATATCTATAGTCATAAACAGCATACGTATAGATGTCATAGAGGTAGCAAGAATAAGTAGAAATGTCGGAACGTCTTTTGCGTAAAGCGTGAGGCCAAGCATTTGTGCAGGTAGTGCCCAAACGATAATGGTCATTAAAATAATTTCGTGTAAATGCACACCTAAATTTTGAGCAAAAATACTTAAGCCAAAAAATGAAAGACCCGAAGCAAAATTAGCTATAGAAAATAAATGGCATAATCCTAATTTAATGTCCTTTAGGCGGAAGAAAAAAAATTTTTTGGATTTCATTTTAAATTCTTTTTTTAAGCTACATATAAGAATTTTTACAATACAATTTTACAAAGGAGGAACCCTTAAGATTATTGCTATCAATTGATCCTTCATACATACAACACAACAGATAACGCAACGCATAAGCACATAATTCTATAGATAACACGAATAAGCCATAGATATTGTTGGGTTCAATTATACTTTTTCCTTCTTTCGTAAAGGAGTAAAGACAAAATCTATAACAGATTTGCTATCGTGCTTTGTATTGTTATTTTTTAACTCAATACGAATATTGCCCCCATTTTTCAATCGTCCAAATAAAATCTCATCGGCCAAAGGTTTTTTGATTTCATTTTGGATAAGACGCTCCAAAGGACGCGCCCCGAAAATAAGATCATATCCTTTTTGAGCAAGATAATGAATAGCCTGTGGTGATATTTCAAAAGAAATATGACGATCCTTTAATTGTGCTTCTAAAATGAGAATAAATTTCTCTACAATCATATTTACAGCAGATTGTGGTAAGGATGCAAAAGACACGATGGCATCAAGGCGATTACGAAATTCAGGTGAGAATACACGTTGAATTTCCTTACTTTCGTCACCTTTGTTGATTTGTCCTGTAAAGCCAATAGCATTAGCAGATAAATCTGTTGCCCCTGCATTCGTTGTCATAATAACAATGACATTACGGCAATCTATTTTACGTCCTATTGGATCGGTAATGAAACCATTATCCATTAATTGTAACAGTAAATTATGTAAGTTAGAATGTGCTTTTTCTATCTCGTCTAGCAGGAGAACACAATAGGGATTTTTATTAATTTCTTCGCATAATTGCCCGCCTTGATCATGCCCTACATAGCCAGGGGGCGCTCCAATAAGGCGCGATATCGTGTGAGATTCGGAATATTCTGACATATCAAAACGCAATAATTTGATATTCAAATGGATGGCCAATTGACGTGCTGCTTCTGTCTTTCCAACACCTGTTGGACCAGAAAATAGATAGCAACCGATAGGTTTGTTAATTTCGCGTAAGCCAGCACGTGCCAGTTTTACCGAATTGCATAAAGCATCCAGAGCTTCGTCTTGACCAAATATGACACGTTTTAAATTCTCCTCTAAACCCCGTAAGAGATATTCATCTTTGGAATTTACAGATTTAGCGGGAATACGGGCAATTTTTGCAATAGTCTTTTCAATATCCGCAACGCCAATGCTCTTCTTTTTACGTTTATTCGTATGAATTTTTTGATAGGCAGCTGCTTCGTCAATGATATCAATGGCTTTGTCGGGTAAACAGCGATTTGTTATGTGACGTACAGACAAATCGACGGCAGATTTAAGGGCCTCAGCACTAAAGCGGACATCATGAAATTCTTCGTAATATTTCTTTATACCTTTAAGAATCTGTAAAGTATTTTCACTACTTGGCTCTGCAACATCAATTTTTTGGAAACGCCTGAGTAAAGCACGATCTTTCTCAATATATTGGCGGTATTCATCATAAGTTGTGGATCCAAGACATTTTAAATTTTCATTACAAAGCACAGGTTTTAATAAATTTGATGCATCAAGACCACTACCGCTACTGGTTCCTGCACCGATAATTGTATGTATTTCATCAATAAATAAAATGGCATTTTTTTTGTTCTTGACCTCTTTTATGATATTCTTTAAGCGTTCTTCAAAATCTCCTCTGTAACGCGTGCCAGCAATTAGTAAGCCCATATCCAGTTCGTATAAATGGATATCTGCCAAGTTTTCAGGCATATTCCCGCTGACTATTTGTAAGGCCAATCCTTCTACAATAGCAGTTTTGCCAACACCTGGCTCACCTACTAACAAAGGGTTGTTTTTACGCCGACGCGATAGAGTTTGGAGAACATTTTTGAGTTCGTCATCGCGTCCAATAATGGGATCAATATTCCCTTCTTCAGCTTTTTTAATCAAATCAATGCAATATCTTTCAATGTAGGAGGAAGTTTTGCTTAATTTTGAAGATTGTACGACTACATCACTGTCGTTTAGCGATTGGTCTGTGCTGGCTTCTGTGTTCTCATTTTCCTTATTAAGATTTGTATTGTTAGTTATATAATTGACTACATTATAGCGGCTAAGCCCCATTTCCTGTAAGAAAAAAACAGCATGACTTTGCTGTTCAGCAAAAATGGATACAAGAATGTTTATGGTTTCTATCGTCTGATTACCAGAAGATTGCACATGAATAGCCGCGCGTTGAATAACACGTTGAAAACCGTCTGTTAATTGAGGGGGGGTATCATTCTTCTGCGTATGCTTTTGTATTTCTTTAGCAATAAAATTTTGCAACTTATTTTTTAAGACCACTATGTTGATACTATAATTCTCCATAATGTTAAGTACCTGTCTATCTTCAAGTAAAGCGAGCAAAAGATGTTCAAGGGTTGTATACTCGTGCATGTGCTCATCTGCATAATGCAGCGAACGCTGAAGAGCTATTTCCATATTTTTTGAGAACTCAGTCATTTTCAAACCAACATAATTGACTTTTTACCACGATTTACAACACCATATTATACAGGTGATATTATACAGACTTATACGGGCGATATTACACACGCATTTCCATCTTATAGCATATAAATGTATATATTACATAAAAATTGTCTTACATCACAGTTTTTATATAAAAAAAATTATGTAACGCATCAACGATTTCAGGTTAATTTGCTTATCAAGATACATCCTATTTTAGTCTATATCATCACGCTATGCATTTTTTCATTTTATATACACCATATAATGCACCGATTATGCCAACGCATTGTTATATCATGCATAGCAATAGCAGGATCAGAAAAACAGGTTACTCTTTTTCCATGCCGCAACGCAGTGGATGCTCGTGACTTGTTGCATAATCAACCACTTTAGCGACTTTGGTTTCGGCTATCTCGTAGGTATAAACACCGCAAACGGCCATCCCATTATTATGCACGTTCAGCATAATGTCTTCAGCTTGGCTGTATGTTTTTCCAAAAATATTTTGCAATACGCTGATAACAAATTCCATCGGTGTATAATCATCATTTAACAAATATACTTTGTACATATCAGGCTTGCTTGGATATGTAATTGTGTCTGTATTGTGTTGATGTTCGTATGGGTTATTCATGAATACAACCTATATAATATCATTTATATTGATGCGTTTTTAAGATTCATGTTATCTTTGGAATAGTATGCGTAAATTGTGTTATTCCGTTGCATTTTTGCTTTGGCGTCTGATTTGCTCTGCTATCTGACCTATCATCTGTGCAAACACGTACTCCTGTACTATGGTGTTGACTCTTTAGAGACGTTTCAAAATGTATGTTATTTTTTATATACATCATATTTGCGTTTGTTTCTAACCGTATCTAAAATTCTACACTTAAAAATTGCAAAACAAAGAGGAAATATGGCAAACATGATGCAGCTGAGCTTAATATGCACATACTGTTTGGCTCAATGTTGCTCTTCAAACCTTCAATTCGGTACCATGTAAACGTCAAAAAGTCAAGCCAATTGACTGGCCAAAGACGTTGCCACATAGGGGTGTATGATATCTCATGTAAAAAAACTGTCATATATGCGTAAAATGTTACTGATTATACTAGATACAATTATCAGGATAAACGCGAACAATAATCTTCATAGCTAAAGACCCGAATCAATTCGGCTGTATTGTTTTTATAATTAGAAATAGCTAAAGAGGGTAATTTAATCCCATTAAAAGTATTAAATCTCACATGTGTATAATGTGCCATATCTAAAATAGTTAAACGTTGCCCGACAGTCAGTTCTGTATTGAAATAATAATCGCCTATTGTATCAGTGGATAAGCATGAAGGACCACCTAGACGATATAACAGATTGTCGTTGCTTTCATTGCATGCATTAAGTATTTTGGGCGAATAGGGCATTTCAGCTATTTCAGGAATATGACAGACAGCAGAAATATCCGTAATACCAATACGTCTTTCATTATGATGAATATCAAGAATTTCTGTTAAAATAGCACCACTATTCAAAACAATGCCACCGCCTGGCTCAAAATATATATCTAAATCATAGCGTTTCTTAAAATCTAACAGACAAGCGATAAAGCTATCTACATCATAACCTGGTTTTGTGATAAAATGCCCACCTCCAAAATTAATCCATTTCATGCGCTCTATGAGAGAACTAAAATTCTTTTCTATATGCTTTAAACTGCGTTGAAAATTATCAAAACTATGCTCGCAATGATTGTGGAAATGTACACCTTCAATAACGTCTAAGATATCGTTTGAGAGAAGTTCGGCACCTGTTCCAAGACGCGAATAAGGTTGACAGGGATCATAAGCTGTATGTCTGACTTCAGAGTAATGTGGATTAATGCGCAAACCAACAGACACAATGCCACCGTTTTTTTTGTATTCATTAACATGGGGGATCATGCTTTTGAGCTGACTGGGAGAATTGAAAATAAGATGATCCGCATACGGTAAGGTTTCTATAAGATCTGTTTTGGAAAACGCTGTACAAAAAACATGCGTCTGTCCTCCAAATTTTTCTTTACCCAAACGGGCTTCCCATAAACCGCTTGCAGCAGTACCTGCTAGATAACGACGCAAAAGTGGGGCAAGGGCATAAAAAGAAAAACTCTTGAGCGCAAGAAGAAAATGTACGTTACAGGCGTTTTGAATCGTTTGGATGAGTTTGAGGTTATCCTCTAATTTTGCGACGTCTACAACATAGCAAGGCGTAGGTAAATGATCGGTTTCAAGATGTGAAAAGATTGTAGCGGCATCATACATAGTGGGTGTTGTTATAGATTTTTGTATCATACATCGTCTCCTAAGTCTCCTAATTGTGTAATCTAGCAATAAGATAGCATTTTTTTACACCGAATCCTTTATAAGAGTTCGTATGTTAACCGCTTTTGTTATCGTATACTTTTATGTATGTTGTTCTGTTTTATAATTGACGAAGCTTTATACAATCAATACCTTTGCTTCGCAAAGTAGCACAGGCTTTATTGGCACTTTGTGCACTATACCCTTTAAATCGCGAACGATAAATACGCTTTCCCGATTTCATGACATAGGCATCATGACCTTCAAATATCATCGGGTATTTTGCCATAGCAATTTTATTACGCTTTTGTGCTAATAGAGATGAATAATAGGCGCCAATTTGAATATGCCATTCATCATGTGCGGGTTTTTTATGCATAAGCTTATCTTTGTTTGCAGCAATTTGTCCCTTTTTATAAATATCGTTATGTGTGAATGATACATTGTATTTTGGGTCATTAATATCTTCTGGAATTTTTTCGTCACTATCAATATACTCTTTTATTAGCTGTGTAAGAACAGTATCAGAATCACTAGCTTTTGTGTCTGAGATAGCATGTTTATTAGGTTTTTGTGGTACGTGCAGGTTTGCCATACGTAGTATTGGCTTCTTTTGTGGAATTTCGGGCAATTCGTTTGTCATGAGAGCCCTTTCTCCTGCTTTTCGTGCTCGTTTAACACTTGAATAGATAAGTCTTTCCATATGCTTATCACGTTGTACGGAATTCTTCCCGCCCATAACTACAGCAAGCAAGTGATAGCCATTTTTCTTATAGCTGTTGATAACATTATAGCCAGAAGCACGGATATAGCCAGTTTTCATACCTTGAACACCTTTTAAACTAAGTACAAGTTTGTTGTGGGTATAGAATGTTTTACCTCTATAACTAAATTTCGTGAGCTTGAAGTAGTGATAATATTGATGAAAATCATGCATAATGCGTTTTGACATAATAATCATATCACGTGCTGTTGTGTATTGTCTTTTGTTGGGTAAGCCTGATGCATTTTTAAAGACGGTATTACGCATACCAATTTCACGTGCTTTGGCTGTAAGTAATTTAGCAAATTTTTTCTCTGATCCACCTAAAAATTCTCCAACAACAACAGCAACATCGTTTGCAGAACGCACAATAAGGGCTTGAATAGCTTTTTGAACGCTAATATAGCGTCCTGCTTTTAAGCCCAGATGAGAGGCGGGTTGGCGTGCCGCATTGCGAGAAATTTTCATTTTTGTTCTTAAACTAATCCGCTTGGCATCTAAGGCTTCAAACAGCATGTACAAGGTCATGACCTTTGTTAATGATGCGGGATAGCGGCGTTTATCCATGTTACGTCCATAGATAATCTTATTGCTGTTTATGTCATAGACGATGGCAGCATATTTTTTGGATTTCGTAATGCCCTTTGCCTGAACCTCCAAAGGTAAATCAATAATAAAGCTATATATAACAGCAATGGCTGTAATAAGAAAACCTTTACACAAACGTGAACATAAAAACATCTTGTATATTACCCCGAAACTCTACTCATTTGATACATTAATATAATATAATCGTCAAAAATCTATTACATAAAATTAAGAAAGCAAAAATTATGCCGTTTTATATGATGACAATATTAACCTTAATGAGAGTTGTATAATAATAAAATATTCTTATGAAAATTTTAAATATTAGAGTTAACAAAACAAAAATTTTTTATTTTACAATTGCGTAAAATAAAATTGATCTGCGATTATATTTCTTCAATTATAGCAAAATGGAGAATTTAGAAGGACAATATGCGGTTTGTTGTTTTTAAAAAAGATATATAATGTGTCTAGGCACGATGTTCAGACATACATTATTTTAGGAGGATTTTAGGAGGCTCAAGAATTTTTAGGGAAGCGATTATTAACTTCTACAACATTCAGATCCATATGGTTACGCATAAATCTTTCACCTGCGGCTTGCAATGGCGAATAATCCCAAGGATAATAAGCACCGTTACGCAAGGATTTATAAATGAGTAAACGACGTGCCTGAGAGTCCAAGACATCATGTCTTAATTGTGCAATATCAAGGTGATTGGTGACTAGTTCCTGCATGTTCTGTTTGACATTACTGTAAGTTATATCTTCAGCAAGATTACGACATTCATACGGGTCATGTGCAAGATCAAATAATTGTGGAGGATCCACTTCACAATATATATATTTCCATTGTTCGGTACGTGCCATTATCATAGGATCAACTGACCCTTCAGCACAATATTGGGAGTAAATTACACGCTTTTCTAATGAAGAAGTATCTCCCTCAATCGCATTAAATAAAGATATACCATCAATATCATGACATAAATCGGCTGGTTGTCCTGTGGCGAGTTGAAGAAGTGTTGGCATGATATCCGTTGCAGAAACAGCATGCGTTATTTCTTTTCCTGTGAATCGATTGGGAGCGTGGAAAAGCAAAGGTACACAAGCGGAATTTTCAAAAAAATTCATTTTAAACCACATCCCTCTTTCACCAAGCATTTCACCGTGATCACCTGTAAAGAGTATGATCGTATTGTCATCCAAATTACATGTTTTTAAAACATCTAGTATTTGGCCAATCATGTCATCAATGTAACTGATATTTGCAAAATAAGCATGGCGAGACTTATTAACATGCTCTGTTGTTATGTTATAGTGCGTAGTATCATTGGCGTCATATAAGCGTTTACTATGTGGATCCATTTGCTCATATCCTATTGAGGGGACATGAAGGTCTGGAAAATGTGTCTCTTTATATAAATCCCAATATTTTTTACGCGTTAAAAACGGATCATGTGGATGTGTAAAACTAACGGTCAGTAAAAAAGGCTTATCATCCTCTTTACGTGCAATATCATATAATTTTTGTTTAGCAAGGAAAGCCACCTCATCATCATATTCCATCTGGTTCGATATTTCAGCTATACCTGCATTTAAAACCGAACCCATGTTATGATACCACCAATCTATGCGTTGATGTGGTTGTGTCCAATCGGGTGTCCAACCAAAATCAGCTGGATAAATATCGGTTGTAAGACGTTTTTCAAATCCATGTAATTGATCAGGTCCAACAAAATGCATTTTTCCGCATAAAGTTGTATTATAACCCAGATTTCTGAAATAATGTGCAAAGGTCGCAATAGAAGAGGTAAATTCAGCGGCATTATCATAAACGCGCGTTTTATGTGGTAGAAGTCCCGACATAAAAGATGCTCTTGAAGGCGCACATAATGGACTGGCCGTATAAGCAGAAGAAAAATTGACCCCTTCATCATACAGACGGCGTAAAGTGGGGGCATGTAAAAAAGACGCCATGCCATCTCTAAACCAGGTACCAGCGAGTTGATCTACCATAATGATAAGAATATTGGGTTTTTTTGCCATACAATCTACCTTTATTTTGACGTCATAATTTTAATGATATGATGTTCAACCTTATACACGGTTATGCGATTATGTCACTCTTTTATATATATGAAATATATGCCTATTACATTATTTTAAAAGCTCCCCATCTTCATTATAGTATTCCGTACGAATTGTGCCGTTATGAGAATGGTATTCCTTACTATAAACTTTTCCAGAAGGGTAATAGCTTGTTACAACATATTCCGAATCAACAATATCTGTGGCGGGTTTTTGCTTAGAAAAATTTTGAGATTCGGTCGTTTTGGTATCTGTCTTATATTGTGTGTTATTCGATTGATAAAATCTACTCCTATTGCCTTGTGCGTTTTGTCTAAAGAAAAAGAATGGGAATTTTTTACGAAACATCTGATACAATACAAAAAAGAAATTCATTCCAAAAATTGTAAAGGTGCCCATAAAAAAAGAAACAAGAAAAGGAAAAGTAAAAAAAGCGGCAAAAAACCAATGCCAATGCCATACATCTTTGAGGCCAAAAAAAGCGGCAATCATTAATATTAATGTTAAGCGCGTAACCGCGGCACAAACAAAAACGATGACCGCCAAAACTGGGCCTAAATAATAATGTAAACCCAAAGCCGCAGCCACAATCAATATTGCAAGGTAAAAAAAAGTAAAAATACGTTTTATAGGCATGCTAAGATTTTAAATAACGTATAAAAATAACTATTTCACACTACCATGATGTCACATTAACTTCAAGCAACAATCCTTTCTATACATACAACAGCATGCACCGATTCATTATAAACAACGAAAAAGCAGATTGAAAGCTTCTATAGCGTATTGGGTTATTGTATAAACAAGGTATTAATTCTTGTCTTTATCAACTAGGCGATTTTTGGCAATCCAAGGCATCATATCGCGTAATTTTTGGCCGACATTTTCTATCGGATGCTCACTATTACGCCGACGTGTTGCTTTAAAACTGCTTTGCTTTGCCTTGTTTTCCAAGACCCAATCGCGTGTAAAGCGTCCACTTTGAATATCCTCTAAAACGGCTTTCATTTCTTTTTTGACAGCGGGTGTAATAATACGTGGTCCTGTTACATATTCGCCATACTCTGCTGTATTAGAGATAGAGTAATTCATGTTAGCGATACCACCCTCATAGATGAGGTCAACGATGAGTTTAACTTCATGCAGACATTCAAAATAGGCCATTTCGGGGGCATAACCTGCCTCAACGAGTGTTTCGTACCCACCTCTTATCAGTTCAACAAGTCCGCCACATAAAACGACCTGTTCACCAAATAAATCTGTTTCACATTCTTCTTGAAACGTTGTTTCAATGATACCAGCTCTCCCGCCGCCGATTGCCGAAGCATAGGCCAAACCAATTTCCTTTGCATTACCTGTGGCATCTTGTGCGATTGCCAATAAGCAGGGAACACCACCGCCGCGTTGATATTCACTTCGTACGGTATGCCCTGGTCCTTTAGGGGCAATCATAAGAACATCAAGATCTGCACGAGGTGTAATAAGGTTGAAATGGACATTCAATCCATGTGCAAACATGAGTGCTGCATTTTCTTTCATGTTATGTAACAAATGATCGGTATAGATATCGGCTTGTAATTCATCGGGTGTAAGCATCATCATGACGTCAGCCCAGCGGGCGGCTTGGGTTACCTCCATAACGCCTAAATTTTCGGCTTCTGCTTTTTTCACACTCGTCGAATCTTTACGTAAAGCAACGACAACTTCTTTAACTCCTGAATCACGTAAATTTAAGGCGTGTGCATGTCCTTGACTTCCGTAGCCAATAATGGCTATTTTTTTTCCTTTAATTAAATTAGTGTCCGCATCTCTATCATAATTTACGCGCATTGTTATGTCCTTTCAATTGTTTGGTAAGATTGTAATTAAGTTTTTTCCTTGCCCCTACTGATGCCAACAACACCTGACATGATGGCCTCAACAAGGCCGAGCGACCGCATAAGATTGACAAAAGTTTCAATTTTTGATGATCTGCCAGTGAGTTCAAAAATAAGAGAATCATTGGTTGCATCCACAACACGTGCACGAAAGGCATCGGCAAGTCGTAGACATTCAACACGTTTTTCACCCGATGATGCTACTTTGATAAGTGCAAGCTCACGTTCTATATGTCCTTCTAACTCGGTTAGATCAGTGACTTCATGGACGGGTATCATGCGCTCTATTAGCGCTTTTATTTGTATTACAACCGCATCGTTATCATGAATGACTATGGTAATACGTGATAATTTTTGTTCGCGATCAACCTCCGTTACAGTAAGTGAATCTATATTATAACCGCGTCCAGAAAACATGCCAATCACACGTGCCAATATGCCAGCTTCATTGTCAACCAGAACAGAAATAATGCGTCTTTTTGTTTGCACACCATCCATAAAAATACCTTTGCTAGTTATTCCCCACGAGTGTCATATGATACATTCTATCATACAAGCATTTGCCCTTCTTTTGAAATGGTTTGATTGTCTTCATCTTGCTTACTGAGTATCATTTCATTATGTGCTTTTCCTGAAGGGATCATAGGAAAGCAATTCTCAGCTTCATCAACCTGACAATCAAACAGAACAGGTCTGTCTGAAACGGCTAACATTTCTGCAATAGCATCATCTAGTTCGTCAACTTTTTGTGCCCTAATACCAACGCCACCATAAGCCTCGGCTAGTTTGACAAAATCGGGCAATGATTCACTATAACTATGCGAGTACCGACCATCATGGAGTAATTCTTGCCATTGCCTTACCATGCCCATATAAAAGTTATTAATGATAAAAACCTTTACAGGCAGACGGTATTGTACGGCCGTAGACATTTCTTGTATATTCATCAAAATAGAGGCTTCACCTGCAATATCTATCACGAGAGAATCGGGATGTGCGATTTGTACACCGATAGCTGCAGGGAGTCCATATCCCATCGTGCCTAGACCTCCAGATGTAATCCAACGTCGCGGTTCTTGGAACTGATAATATTGTGCCGCCCACATTTGATGTTGCCCAACTTCTGTCGTTATGTAAGTATTTTTATCGGCTGTCATCTGATACAAGCGCTCTATTGCGTATTGTGGTAAAATGGACGATGATTTTTTTATGTCATAGGCAAGGCATTTTTTTGCACGCCATGTTTCAATTTTCTTCCACCATTGTGCAAGTGCTGCGGTATTCTTTTTTAGACTCTGCGAATGGCGAAGGCCCGATAACAGCTCTTCAAGAACATAGGCACAATCGCCAACTATTTGAATATCTGTTTGGACATTCTTGTTAATAGAGGAGGGATCTATATCAATATGAATGCGCTTTGATTGAGGTGAAAATGCTGATATCTTGCCTGTAATTCTATCGTCAAAGCGTGCGCCTACACAAATAATAAGATCGGTTTCATACATAGCCATATTGGCTTCATACGTTCCATGCATGCCGAGCATACCGAGCCATTGTTCTTTTTCTGCAGGAAATCCACCTAATCCCATTAGAGTTGAAGTGATAGGAAAGTTAGTATGAGAAACGATTTCATTTAAAATTCCAGAAGCAGCTAAACCCGAATTAATAACGCCCCCACCTGTATAGAATATGGGAGATTTGGCTTCTTCTATCAGTGCGATGGCATCTTGTATGTCTTTACTACGAGGGCGCAAGACTGGCGAATAACCAGCATGAAACTTCTTTTTTTGTTTGCCTATATAGCGATATTCTTCTATCTGAATATTTTTAGGAATATCTATTAATACAGGACCAGGACGACCCGAGTTAGCAATATAAAAAGCCTCATGGATAGTATTTTCAAGTTCTTCTATAGAACGGACTAAATAATTATGTTTTGTACAAGGGCGTGTGATACCAACCGTATCGGCTTCTTGGAATGCATCACTTCCGATTAAGGGAACAGGTACCTGTCCTGTAATGCAGACAAGCGGAATAGAATCCATGAGTGCATCTTGCAAACCCGTTACAATGTTGGTTGCACCTGGACCCGATGTAACAAGCACAATTCCTGTTTTGCCAGATGAACGTGCATACCCTTCGGCAGCATGTACAGCACCAGCTTCTTGACGCACCAATATATGCCGAATGGTATTCGAATCGTAATCGTATAAAGCGTCATAAATAGGTAATACAGCACCTCCTGGGTAGCCAAACATATGACTCACATTTTGATCTAACAACGCTCGAATAATGATGTTGGCCCCAGATATGTTTTCTGTCATAAGGTTTCCCCTTTTGTTTACATAAGCACGCATACCGTTACATTATTCATGTTCTTTAACAGCTAATATTTTTAGCATAGATATCACGATATACATCAATCTGCATCATGAAATGGTGGTTATACTTATTAGTGCATCTCATTTATTAATATGCCTTACTTGAAGAATAAAAACACATCCAATACCATATATTTAACATCTAAGGTAATTGTATGATGCAAAAACAAAAAATATTACGCTTGTAGTTAACAACAGCCACCATAATCACGCACATGCGACCTATAACAATTTTAGAATAAAAACACAACATAACTTTCAGCATAATAAAAGAATTTTGTTGTAATTTAAACAGGATAGCTCAAAATTTTAATCAATCTATTATAATAGAGTCGTTGAATTTATACAAATGGCTTGTTATATATGTCGTTTTAAACAAATTGGTATCAGTGTAGTTTATAAGTATGCATGATTTTGAAAGCCATATATTTGCATCAGATAATTCTCTTGTGTTACAATCAGGTGAAAAGCTTGAAAGCTATGTTCTTGCGTATAATACATATGGGAAATTGAATCGTAAAAAAAGTAATGCGATTTTAATATGTCATGCTTTAACGGGCGATCAGCATGTTGCTAATCAGCATCCTGTGACACATAAACCAGGGTGGTGGGAAAAAATTGTTGGACCTGGTAAAGCAATCGACACGCAGATATATTTTGTTATATGTATAAATTGCTTGGGTGGATGTCAGGGGTCAACGGGTCCTGCGAGCATAGATCCAGCTACACAACGCATATACGGTCTTAATTTTCCGATTGTTACGATAGCCGATATGGTGCATGCTCAGTGTCAGCTCGTCAATTATTTGGGTATTGAAAAGCTATTATGTGTAATAGGGGGGTCTATGGGAGGCATGCAGGTACTGCAATGGGCCGCAAGTTATCCAGAACGATTGCGCGCTGCTATTCCCATTGCAACGTCTAGTCGCCATACGCCACAAAATATTGCCTTTCATGAAGTCGGACGACAGGCCGTTATTGCAGATAATCATTGGCACGCAGGTCGGTATCAAGAATATAATGTTAGTCCTAAAAAAGGGCTCGCAGTCGCACGTATGGTAGCACATGTTACCTATTTGTCGGAAGACGTTTTACAAGAAAAATTTGGACGTAACTTACAAGAACGTACAGATTTAACATATGGATTTGATGCTGATTTTCAAATAGAAAGCTATTTAAGGCATCAGGGGGTTAGTTTTGTAGATAGATTTGACGCCAATAGTTATTTATATCTAACACGTGCTATGGATTATTTTGATTTGGTGAAAGATTTTAATTGCAGTCTCAATGCTATTTTTAAGCAGTCGCAGGTTAAATTTTGTGTGATTTCATTCACTGGAGATTGGCTGTTTCCGAGTTCGGAAAGTAAAAAAATTGCGCATGCTTTGGCCTTTAGTGGGGTGCATGTGAGTTTTGTTGAAATAGATTCCGAAAAAGGACATGATGCTTTTTTATTAAATGAACCAGAAATGTTTTCTGTTATTAAAGGCTTTATTGTAGCCTGTGAAGAAAAAGAGTCATAATGCTTAGATTATGTGTAGGTTAAAGTATAAAGAATAAATCGGTGAACATAATTATGAAAGAGGTGAATCTTAACCAAAGAAGTGATTATGATGTAATCATTACGCTATTGCGTCAGCAGACAAAAAAAGCAAAAGTTCTTGATATTGGATGTGGCAATGGTGAATTGCTGTACAAACTTGTTACCAAATTACATATTGATGGCAGAGGTTTAGAAATTGATCAATCTCTTGTTAATGAAGCCGTTGCAAGAGGTCTTGCCGTTATTCAGGGCGACGTCAACACCGATCTACCCGAATATGATGAACGCATTTTTGATTGTGTTATTCTCAGCCAAACAATTCAGGCTACTTTAGAACCTAAAATATTGTTAGAAAAATTAGTTAAAATCGGACAATATGTTATCGTATCATTTCCCAATTTCGGATATTGGAAATTGGCGACCTATCTACTATTGCGAGGGCGTATGCCTATTTCCAAAACACTGCCTTTTGAGTGGTATAATACACCTAACATACATTTATGTACAATTAAGGATTTTTTTAATTTATGTGATGAATGTAATGTTGATATTGTCCAAGCCTATGCAATTAAAAAAAACGGTAAGGCAATAATAATAAATAGGGATTCTACAATGCTATTGCACTGGCAAGGATTATTTGCGAAGCAGGCGGTGTTTATGTTAAAAGAAAAAGTGTAAACTGTCATACAGGGGTAAGGGAATACACGGAAATAGGAGTCGGGGAAATAGGAGTCGGGGAAATAGGAGACGGGGAAATAGGAGACGGGGAAATGGGAGACGGGGAAATGGGAGTCAGGGAAATGGAAGACGGGTGCCAAACTTTGGACATAATAATGAAGTAAAAGCGTAGCGTGTCTGTGGCGTGCTTCTGCTTAAACCTTTCCCTAAAGATGCGGATCAATCGGATTAGCAACATAATCTTAGTGCCGTAAGGAATTGTATTATTGACTACAAACTGAAACGATTGATTATCTATGCAAGGTGAATAGCAAAATTACGGATAAGTAAACGGAGTGCTGCAGATAGTAAGTGCCGCAAAAAAGGGATACAAAATGGGAAAAAAAACTACAATCATAGTAAAACATAAAACATGGTATGCAGCGATATGCATGAGTATTGCTATATGGAGCATAAGTATGTGTTTTTCATTGGCAATGGCGCAGACGAGTTTAAGAGCAGAAGACTATATCGAAAAAAGAGTCAGTGAACTGGAAGATGCAGTGTGGCAGTTAAAGCAACGCTATAATAATATTGAGAATGATAACGCCATACCTGTAATAAAAAAAATAGAAAATGAAGATTCGGCGGATTTGTTTATTCGCGTTATGCAGCTTGAGGATACACTGCGTTCTATTATAGGACAAAATGAAAAAATACAACATGACATGAATACATTAAGAAGTAAGTTGAATATTGTATCTAAAGATGTCGATTTTCGTTTTGCAGAGATAGAAACGCATATCTCTTCTATGCAAAATACGAAGTTGCAGGAAAGTATGAAGAAAACTGGCAATATGCAGGCACAAAAATCTTCCGAAACTGTAAGTTCAGAGGTTGTGGAATCGGGTATTGATGCTCTCCTAAGACAAGAAAAAGCACCAGAACAGCTGTTCAAAAAATCATATTCCTTCATTACGGCACAAAATTATATTCAGGCAGAAATTGAAATGAAGAATTTTATTGCGCAATTTCCAAATCATGAACGCGTAAGCGATGCAACATATTGGTTAGGCGAAAGTTATTATGCACGCGATGATTACCGTAATGCCGCAACATATTTTCTTAAAGTTTATACGGATTATGGAAAAACAGAAAAGGCTCCGCGTAGCATGTATAAATTATCTTTAAGCTTAATTGCATTAGAACAAAAAGAACAAGCATGTTCAGTGCTTAACGCAATAGAAGTAAAGTATCAAAACATACAAAAGTCGTTTATAGAAGAGATTAATGATGTCCGCCAAAAGCAAAATTGTTGATTATTTTTTCTTATAAATAAAAAATGTTGCTCTACCTGTATTAATATATTACTATCAAAATTACATGTTCTGTTTTTTACGCAAGGTGATGGATATGCGTGTCAATCACACTGTAGAAGATCGTTATATAAAAAATAATTATATATAAAATAACGTTAGAGAATAGCCTGTTTAAGGATTTAAAAAGAGGATGCTATGGTGGCTTTTGTACAACTTTTTGATGCTATCGTAGGGATAATCATTTGGATTATCCTTATTAATGTTATTTTAGGTTGGCTTGTTTTTTTTGACGTAATTAATATCCGTAATCAGTTTGTAAGTTTGCTATATAGTACCACTTCGCAGATTTTGGAACCAATGCTTCGCCCTTTTAGAGAGCTGCAATATAGAATCATGCCTACAGTGATGAATATTGACCTATCGCCGATTGCGTTAATCTTAACTTTGATTTTTATTCAAAATCTGATGTATGAATATCTCATATAGTGTAGAACATTTTATAGTGTAGAACATTTTAAGTGCCAGCATAAAAGTAAGGACGCTTATTTATTAAGGACGCTTATTTATAGTGGCTACTTTATAAGATATACCTAAAATGGCAAGATAACGTCGAGTACTTTTTGTCCGTAACGAGGGGCTTGTAGATCAGATATATCACCACGTCCTCCGTAGGATATACGGGCTTCTGCTATTTTGCTACTTGGCACGAGATTACTCGCATCAATATCTTCTGGACGAATAACACCGCCAATCACGAGTTCACGTTTTTCGTAATTAACGCGCACCTCCTGTCGTCCCATAATCACCATATTTCCATTGGGTAGTATCTCATTTACAATGGCCGCCATTGTAAAATTAAGTGTTTCACTACGATCTATAGACCCTGCACCAGAATTACTCTTGCTTGCACTCAAGCTTGAAAGAGGGCTTATTGAACCTTCATTAGGTAAAATATTTTCAAGACTAGTTTCAAGACCACCTAATGATGTAATATTAGAATTATCGGCAGCTGTACGACTGAGGGAGGTGGAATTACTAATACTCGCTTGATCTGTAAAGTTAACGCTTACCTGTACGATGTCACCTACTTTAGAGGCACGTTGATCCTTAAAGAACGAGCGTGAACCTTTGCGCCACAAGGAATTTGCCGAGAATTTGTCTGCTGTAACTCTTGGCATAGGAAGGCTCACGAATTTCGCCCGTTGCTGTTTATCTTCTTGTGTTCCTTCTATTGGAGAAAGTTCTGGCCCACTTGATCCCTCAAAAAGGCGTCCAATATTACAACCAGATAAAGTTAAAATGGCAATTCCATAACATATTAATTTTAACACTTTTATTTTCATAACTATTGGGTCGGATAAAGTTTTATGTTGTGATGATTATAAGATGTCCTCAATTTTAAAGACAAAAAACAATTGCTATAAGTCTATGCTTGTTTATTGCGTTAATTCTACGACACCATTATCAATAATTTTTACTTTTAATATTTGTCCTGAACGTGTGTTTCTTACCTGAATAATTTCATTTATTGTTCCATTTTCCAATGCGGTTGCTTTGGCACGTATTGCCAATCCAGCGAGATTATATTCAACCATTACAATATCATTCGTTTTAACCGTTTTTTTTATCTCAAGATCATTTTTATAGATGGGTGTATCTGACTCTATATCGCGTCTAGCAATGAGGCCTAGCATATTATCAATATCCATGTAAACGTTTTGTGCGATGTTTGATTTTTTGAATATTTTATGCGTTAACATTCTTTTCCTTAGAGCGACCCCTTGTAAGGCGCCTTTTTTCAGAACAGGAAGTTTCACTTTTTTCTCAAGGCGGGCGAGTATCTTAAAATCTTGCCCTTCATCTAGATCGCGGGCTCTTACTTTAGCGCTGACTAAATCTTTATTAGAGCCAATATTCAGTGATAAAACTTGTAAGCCTCCTGTTTCAGATTGACTAACATAAAATGGTGGAAGGGGATTTAAAAAAGTAATTTCTAAAATTTCACCATCTTCTTTATCAAGTAACTTTTCGTCATACAGTTTTTCTAGTAAGACGCTTTGTAGCATTTTGTCGTTAATGCGTTTACCTGTGCGTTTTATCAATATTTTGCGGGGAAGTCTTGGTCGAAACCATAAAATATTATTGCGTTCAAGTGCCTCAACTAAATTATTAACATCGAGCCAACCCGTCTCACCAGGTTTAGGGGTACGAAATAAAGCAATGTCTTTAAAAAGGCCAGCATGTTCAAATACATCACCAACGGTTAAAATATGCCTATCTAATTCTATGGTATGCCTTATACCATAGACGTCTGGCAAGTCATCATTCTTTTGTATATCGGCCGAAGCTGCGCCGAAAGATATCATTGCGAATACAAAAACATGGACAAGGATGTAACGCAAAATATTTGCGACAAATGTGTTAATGTAGTGTGTGAATTGCCAAAACGTGATTAGAGGCATATTACTCTCATTTAGGTATTAATTTATTTAATGTTACTTGTTGCTTTTAGCATTTCGTCACCAGTATTGATAACTTTAGAATTCATTTCATACGCACGTTGGGCTTGAATAAGGTCAGTAATTTCATTAATTGCATTTACATTTGATTGTTCTACATAGCCTTGAATAAGTGATCCATAGCCTCCATTGGCGGGGAAAGCCACTTGAGGAAGTCCGCTTGAGGCTGTTACTTTATATAAATTGCTTCCTTGAGATTCTAATCCAGCACTGTTTACAAAAATAGCGAGTTGGAGCTGACCCAGAATTTTTATATCATTTTCATTTCCCAATTTGGCCTGAACATACCCTTCGGATGATATGTTAATGTCACGCGCACTTTGTGGAATTGTGATGCCTGGTTGCACAGAATACCCATCAATTGTAACAATTTTCCCACTGGAATCAACTTCAAATGAACCATCACGCGTATATCCATCTGTACCATCGGGCATTTTAATAATAAAAAAACCTTCGCCACGGATAGCTAAATCAAGTGGTTTTTGTGTCTGGTTAAGGGTTCCTTGCGACATAATGCGATATGTTGCTGCGGTACGTACCCCCATACCTATTTGAATACCTGAAGGTTGTCTTGTTCCTGATTTAGATGTAACGGTTCCTGGTGCGCGTTCATTTTGGTAGAGAAGATCTTGGAATTCTGGACGTGCTTTTTTAAAACCGGTAGTTCTGACGTTGGCTATATTATTAGCAATCACCGCTACATTAGTTTCCATAGCTGACATTGCAGTTGCTGCTGTTGACATGGCACGCATATTATACTCTCATTTATTGTTTTTAGTAATTGACCTGTGCGAGTTTATTGATACTTTTTTGCTTCAGCCCATGATTGTTTTCAATAAGATGGTTAACTCGTGAGTATCCTCTTAATACCTCTATCATGTCCACCATCTGTTCAACTGAATTAACATTAGAACCCTCAAGCATACCCTGTGCAATTTCAGGGAATTCTACTTTTTGTGGCTCGGTACGCGATTTGTAAAGAGAATTACCAATTCCACTTAAATCTTCGGAATGTTCAAATTTAACAACGCGTAGGCGTCCCTTAATGCCATTATTGGATGTAATGGTTCCATCTTTTGAAATCATGATCTGAGTATCGTTGGACGCGATGGTAATTTTACCAGCATCACCCATAATAGGGTTATTATTCAGATCTGTTAAAGTTCCGTCTTCGGCTCTTTTGAACGAACCTGAACGTGTGTAGCGTTCTCCGCCGTTTGTTTCGACTACGAAAAACCCATCTCCTTTTAAAGCAACATCAAAAGGATTGCCTGTATTGGTTAAATTTCCTTGAGAAAAATCAATAATAATTTTTGATTTTGCAACATAAGACAACTTACTTTGTTGGGGGCTTGATATACCATTAAATTTTGCCTGTGGCATGAGATATTCTTTAAAGATAACTTTGGAAGATTTAAAACCAGAAGTTTTCATATTAGCAAGATTATTCGCGACCATATCTATCTGATCTTTTATGGACACTTGTCGAGATAGTGCAATAAGTATAGAATTTTCCATAAATGTCCTTAAACAAATGTAGAATGGTTAATTGTATAGGTGTAGTAATAATCAATAAGAATTTATTATAATTTTAAGCAATTACTGTGCCAAGATGTATGAATTATGTTAAAAAAATATATACGTATCTGTGGTAGGGAGTTAGCTACAATACGCATGCATATCAGGCATTAGTGGCTGGGTCCTTACTGTATAAATAAAGGGGCATAAATTGCCTATAAGAGGGTATAAAATAATATGTTAACGTTTATTGAAAGCTAAGTGGGAAAAATTTACCTATTGTGTTATATATGAAGTATAACCTGTATAAAAAAATAAAGAGGTCCTTTTTGATGGGGCCTCTTTATGCGTCTATCTTAACTGTATGATGTCTGTCATAAGGTAATGAATGGGCTCTTAATTATTATATTCCTTACGTTTTTTATGACCATATTCCTTGTGTTTTTTATGACCATATTCCTTGTGTTTTTCTATCTTTTCCGCTAGTAGGTGGCGTTGTTCTTTGTTCAGAACACTGATAATATCATAGTACATATCCACCGTAATTATAGTGCGTTCTTGTACTTTACTCATTTCCATACGCTGTATTTCCATCACGTCTTTTCGTAATACACTTTCTTTTTTTAGCATATCAACGGTCTTTTTTACAATATCATTATGCGTTTGGTCCGACTTCATTTCGCGTAATTTTTCTTTATATTTTGAACGGATATCCTTAATGGCGTCTTTTTGCGTATCACTAAGGTCAAGTCCTTTAAGATGTTTACGCATTAGTGTATGAGGAACTTCATTATGATGTTTAATTTTCATGAAATGAGTAAATTTTGAATTATGTGTGGGGATATCATATATGGTGCCAATTTTTTGTTTTATCAAAAGGGGAGTCTGTTTCAAATGACTCTGTTCTGAATGAATGATATCATCCGCATATGCGTTAAACATTGTTGTCATTAAAAATGTAGACACGATAAACAGTGTAGCCGTAGTTTTCGGAATGTAATTTCTGTAGAGATTACGAACGTGTAAATGCATATTTTTTCCTTATCTAATGGTTAATGATTAATATATACGTATATGTTGCGTAACAAGACTGAGGGTTTATGCGAGTTATTCAATAACACATACGTTTACATCAAAGACACGGTATAGGTAAATTTTGTCAAAAGTATGAAGAAATGAGATAAGGAATAGGGTGAGTTGTAGAATCAGGCATGTAGCTTCATATTTATGCAAGGATTGTCACATATCTATTATAATCTAGAGATTAGCTTTTCCTCAGCACATTATTTTTCCAAAAATCATTAGCCATAGAGAAAATACGCTCCTGACTTGAAATGACTTTTTCTTTACGTTCATTTGAGTAAAATAAATACAGTTTTCCTTTAATGATAGCCCAATTATCGACACGTGCTCTTGTTTTTTTCCCTTCAGCTACAGCTAAAGGATCAAAACCACCATATTGCGGTGAAAATATTTCGGGGTTATCTATGAAAGCTAGCATATTGCCTATATTCTTAAAACGCCAAACAGCTCCACGCCATTGATATTCATTTTCAACTACTCCTTTCACGACCTTCCCGTGTGTAAAGTAACCAACGGGATCAACGCCACCCAATGCTAAATGTGTATTATAATCACACCATACGAGTCGGTAGCAGGCAGAAGCTGTCTGTGAATGTTGCATGAAAAGCACTGACATCAATACTGCAAAGGCAGATAATTTTATACTGAACCGAAAAAATGTACCAATACAATTATGAACAGGGTACAATAAAAAGTATTTTGGCATAGATATCCCTAAAAAAATATAGTTTGTAGTACCGTATCACTTAAACTTTGCTTTTGTGTAAAAGAATAAAGCAAAAAGAATCTAAAAAAGATCAAAAATTTTTTACAATAATTTTATCAAGTTTTTAGCTAAATTGCTATTAAAGACTCTATAATATTATGACGATGGACATTGCGATAGAGAGTCTGTATGGGGCGACATAATAACAAAGTATAGACATTTATTGACATGGCAGGTCCCTTTTTCTAGGCAACGATATTGTGTCTCTTGGCAAAAGGCAGGGATATCAATAGCGGTCATGGGATCATCCGATAAAACGCGAACACAAAAAGGTGGCTTTATATGAGACAAGCGTTTGCGTAATTTTAGTACGGGTAAAGGACAAGTGAATCCTCGCAAATCTATTTCGGAATTTGTCAATTTGTGTACGTTTTGAGACATAAAATAAATTACCTTTGGTATAATGTTGATAATGTAAAAAGAATTTGCTAGAATCTTATTATCGTTTTTAGTAGGTAGAAAGACATAAGACCATGAGTAAATTTTTATATAATTGCATAAAACCCCTTATAACACAAAATAGGTCCTATGTTTATACAAAATAAAATGACAAAAAAGTCAAAAAATAATAAAAAACGCTTCACTCCAAAAGGACGTCAGCCAGTTAGTGGTGCAGACAAGGAAATATCAGATATATTACCAAAAACCCCACTGCGAAGAGATCTATTAATTGAATATCTGCATATTATTCACGATCATTACGGTTGTTTATATTATAGGCATTTATTTGCGTTGGCACAAAAAATGTCTCTTTCTCAGGCAGAAATATATGAAGTTGCAAGTTTTTATCATCATTTTGACATCGTTAAAGATGACGTAACGCAATCAATCCCTATAACAATCAGGGTATGTGATTCCCTGAGTTGTATGATGGCAGGTGCACAACAGATATTGCAGCAAGCGGATAGTTTAGTTCAGAATACGCCTTTTAAAATTGTTGCAGCACCTTGCATGGGAAATTGTGCCAAAGCCCCAGCTGCAAGCATAGGACGCAAGACCTATAATGAGGTTTCGGTAGAATCATTAAAGACCCTTATGCACTCTCATGCAACGCATACAGATTTTAAACAACCAGTTGTTTTAGATTATGAAAATTTTGAACATTATCGTAAGCGGCAGGGATATACTATATTGCAAGATTTAAAAGCTAATAGGCAAGATGCAACGACGATTATGGCGATATTATCCGAATCGGGTTTGGCGGGATTAGGAGGAGCTGGGTTCCCAACTGCAAGAAAATGGCAATTTGTACGTGCGGAGGAGGGGCCACGTTATATGTGTGTTAATGCCGATGAGGGAGAGCCAGGCACATTTAAGGATCGTTATTATCTAGAAAGTAAGCCCCACCAATTTCTTGAGGGCATGTTGATAGCAGCCACTTGCGTTGAGGCTGAGCGTGTTTTTATTTATTTGCGTGATGAATATCCCGAAGCCCATTATATTTTACGCCAAGAAATACAGGTTTTGGAAGAGCAAGGTATAATTGACAAGGGATATGTTGACCTGCGTCGGGGTGCTGGTGCTTATATTTGTGGAGAAGAATCGGCTTTGATTGAAAGTATAGAAGGCAAACGCGGCTTGCCTAGGCACAGACCCCCTTATGTTGCCCAAAAAGGAGTTTTTAATAAACCCACATTAGTACATAATGTAGAAACAGTTTATTGGATACCTGAAATTATACAAAAAGGTGCTCAATGGTTTGTTAATCAAGGTAAAGAAGGACATAAAGGAGTAAGGAGTTTTTCTGTATCGGGCCGTGTGTGCCAACCTGGAGTTAAAATTGCTCCTGCTGGTATTAGTGTGAGGGAGCTTATTGAAGATTATTGTGGTGGCATGCAGCAAGGGCATGTTTTTAAGGCCTATCTTCCTGGTGGGGCCTCAGGTGGCATTTTACCCGCAACGCTTGCAGATATCCCTCTTGATTTTGGAACGTTGCAACAATATGGTTGTTTAATAGGTAGCCATGCCATTGTTATTCTTTCCGAGCAGGATAATATTGCAAAAGTTGCCCTCAATTTAATGTCATTTTTTCAATATGAATCATGTGGGCAATGTACGCCTTGTCGCTGTGGTACAGAAAAAGCTGTTGGGTTGATGCAAAAAGATGTATGGGATGCGGATATTCTTAACGAACTGTCTAGAACAATGGCAGATGCATCAATTTGTGGTTTAGGTCAGGCTGCACCAAACCCACTATTGTGTGCAATGAAATATTTTCCGCAAGATTGTGGTTTGATCAATGCAGATTGAGAAAAGTATAGTAATATAGGTAGGAATATGGCAATTTCAGCTAAAAAAAGCGATATGGATGGTAATAAAGATACAGTTATAGCTTTTACTATTAATGACCAACCAGTCGAAGCAATGCCTGGAGAGACAATATGGCAAGCCGCCAAACGATATAATATTGATATCCCGCATTTGTGCTATAGACCCGAAAAAGGGTATAGATCTGATGGAAATTGTCGGGCTTGCTCTGTGGAAATTGATGGTGAGCGTGTTTTGGCAGCTTCTTGTTTAAGAACTGCAACACAAGGCATGAAGGTGCACACCGCAAGTGCACGCGCGTTACACTCACAAAAAATGGTCTTTGAGTTACTTGCAACAGATCAACCCGAGAAGGAAAAGGCACATGATGCCAATAGTCTGTTTTGGCAATGGCACGAGAGATTAGAGGTACAAAACAGTCGCTTTGAGGCTAAATCACCCTGTCATATCCCTTTGGTTGATACAAGTCACGCTGCAATGAATGTGGCATTAGATGCGTGTATTCATTGTAATTTATGCGTGCGTGCGTGTAGGGAGGTGCAGGTTAATGACGTCATTGGTATGGCGGGAAGGGGAAGTGAAGAAAAAATTATTTTTGATTTTGATGACCCTATGGGAGATAGTACATGTGTTGCTTGTGGCGAATGTGTGCAGGCTTGTCCAACAGGGGCTTTGATGCCATCAAGCTTGATTGATGAAAATGGTTATGGCCGAAGAGAGGCCGATAAAACGGTAGAATCTGTTTGTCCTTATTGTGGCGTGGGGTGTCAATTAACATATCATATGCGAGACAACAAAATTGCGTGGGTTGATGGGCGCGAAGGTCCTGCTAATGAAAATCGTCTTTGTGTTAAGGGACGTTTTGGGTTTGACTATATTCATAATCCCCAGCGCTTGACTATGCCTTTAATTCGTAAAGAGGGGATCGCAAAAAATCTGGATGTTGATCCCGCCAATCCCTATACACATTTTCGTCAAGCCAGCTGGGAAGAGGCGATGACGCGTATCGGTTCAACAATCAAAGACATAAAAAAAACCTATTCTAGTAACGCCTTTGCAGGGTTTGGTTCGGCTAAATGCTCCAATGAAGAGGCGTATTTATTTCAAAAACTAATCCGTACGGGTATGGGAACAAATAATGTAGATCATTGTACGCGCTTATGTCATGCGAGTTCGGTAGCTGCTTTATTGGAAACAATTGGTTCGGGAGCCGTAACAGCACCTTTTACAGCCGTACGAGATAGTGAAGTAATTATCGTTATTGGAGCAAATTCAACAGAGAATCATCCGGTAGCAGCAACTTATTTTAAGCAAGCTGTAAAAAGAGGTGCACGACTTTATGTTATGGATCCACGCAAGAATGGCTTGGCCAGACACGCAACGCATATGCTTGATTTTAAGCCTGGCACAGATGTCGCCTTGTTGAATGCTATGATGCATGTCATTGTTAAAGAAAAGTTGTACAATAGCCAATACATCAATCATTTTACTGAAGGGTTTGCAAAATTAGAAAAACATTTAGAGAATTTTTCGCCCGAAAAAATGAGTTTAATATGTGGTATCTCGCCAACTCTTATTGAGGAGGTCGCGCGTGATTATGCCCAATCAAAGGCATCTATAATTTTTTGGGGAATGGGCGTAAGTCAGCACGTGCATGGAACAGATAATGCACGTTGCTTGATTTCTTTAGCTTTAATGACGGGCCAAATTGGTAAACCAGGTAGTGGCCTTCATCCATTAAGAGGGCAAAATAATGTGCAAGGTGCATCGGATTCGGGGCTTATTCCGATGTTCTTTCCCGATTACTCAGCCGTTGGTAATGAAGATATAAGAAAGCAATTTGAAAATGCATGGGATACCAAATTAGATCCAAATAAAGGATTAACCGTGGTTGAGATTATGGACGCTATTCATGCAGATACGATTAAAGCAATGTATATTATGGGTGAAAATCCAGCAATGTCGGATCCTGATTTGAATCATGCAAGAGAAGCTCTGTCAAAGCTTTCTTTTCTCGTTGTGCAAGATATTTTTCTAACAGAAACAGCCATGTATGCGGATGTTATTTTACCCGCGTCAGCATGGCCAGAAAAAAATGGAACTGTAACCAACACAAATAGGCAAGTGCAAATGGGACGTAAGGCTCTGGACGCACCAGGAGAAGCAAAGGAAGATTGGCGGATTATTGTCGATATTGCCAATGCGATAGATTTGAATTGGCGTTATGACGACATATCAGAGGTGTTTCAAGAAATGGCCAGCGTGATGCCTTCTTTGAATAATATTACATGGGATAGGTTAATGCAGGAACATGCGGTGACATATCCGTGTGCTGCTCCCGATGAACCAGGGCAAGACATCGTTTTTAGTAATGGCTTCGTAACAGAATCGGGATTAGGCAAATTTGTCCCTGCCGATATTATCAGTCCCGACGAACTGCCAGACAAGGATTATCCCATTATTCTTACTACAGGTAGACAATTGGAACATTGGCATACGGGTAGTATGACAAGAAGGGCAACTTTTCTAGATGCTATTGAGCCCATAGCATCGGTTAGTATTAATCCCGAAGAGATGGTGGAGTGCGATATCAATGCAGGAGACACAATTCGTATTGTCACGCGTAGAGGGGCTATAGAATTGATAGCAAGAGCTGATCACGCTATCGCCAAAGGCATGATATTTATTCCCTTTGCTTATGTAGAGGCCGCTGCAAATATTTTAACAAATCCAAAATTGGATCCATTTGGAAAAATTCCAGAGTTTAAATTCTGTGCCGCAAGAATAGAGAGACTCTCATAAAAAAAGACCCGATATAATATAAAAAGCAATAGATATGACACAGGAAATCAATACACAATCATCAGCTATCATTGCTTTTTGGAACGAAGCGGGGCCGTCTCAATGGTTCGCTAAAGATGAAGCGTTTGATGCAGAGATAAAACAAAGATTTATTTCTACACATGCGTTGCTTATGCAAGAGGGACAAGAAAAAAAATGGACAGAAAATGCACATGATATACTTGCGGCAATTTTGGTATTAGATCAGTTTTCTCGTAATATGTTTCGTGATACGCCTTTAGCTTTTGCATCTGATGAGAAGGCTCTAAGTTTGGCCCTAACAGCTTTAGATAAAAAATTTGATCAGGATTTGGACTCCGAGATTAGTGATTTATGGTTGTTTTTTTATTTACCTTTCATGCATGCCGAAGATATTGATATGCAGAAATTATGTATTGAACTCATAAAAGCAAAAGACAATGAAATGAGTTTGAAATTTGCCCAAGAGCACCATGACATTATTGCCGAATTTAAGCGTTTTCCGCATCGCAATGATATTTTAAAAAGACACAATACACCTGAAGAGGAGGTATTTATGAGCGATGATAATCCGCGTAGGAATAGATTTTAAAACATAGTTTTGTCTGTGCTATGCTCTATAATTGGGCAAAATGTTGTGTTGTATAATTCTTCTGCCTAGCTGACATAATAGGATCAATATCTGTAAGTATCTGGTTTGAATGGCCCGTCGACATTAACACCTAAATATTGTGCTTGTTCTTGTGTGAGCTGTGTTAATTTGGCTCCAAGCTTATCCAAATGCAGGGAAGCAACTTTTTCATCTAAATGCTTTGGTAAAACATACACCTTTTTTTCATAGGATGCAGCATTATTCCATAATTCCATCTGTGCCAACACTTGGTTAGTAAACGAAGCACTCATAACAAAACTAGGATGACCTGTGGCACAAGCTAAATTTACCAAACGCCCTTCAGCAAGTATCAATAATCTTTTACCATCGTTAAGTGTAACCTCATCAACCTGCGGTTTAATATTTTGCCATTTGTAATTGCGTAAATCGCGGATAGCGATTTCCGAGTCAAAATGTCCTATGTTACAAAGAATAGCACGATCTTTCATGCGACGCATATGTTCAATGGTTATGATATCAGCATTACCTGTAGCCGTTACAATAATATCGGCTTTATCACAGATATCCTCAACTGTTGTCACTTCATATCCCTCCATTGCTGCTTGGAGTGCACATATGGGATCAATTTCTGTTATTGCGACACGTGCCCCTTGTGCACGAAGGCTCATAGCAGATCCTTTTCCAACATCACCAAAACCACAAACAACGGCAAGTTTTCCAGCAAGCATAACGTCTGTTGCCCGATTTAAACTATCCACTAGACTGTGGCGGCATCCATACAAATTATCAAATTTTGATTTTGTTACACTATCATTGACGTTTATGGCTGGCACCATCAATGTGCCATTGGATTGCATTTCATAAAGGCGACGCACGCCAGTTGTTGTTTCTTCGGATAATCCCTTAACGTTTTTAAGAAGGTGAGGGTATTCCTTATGCATAATAACAGTTAAATCTCCTCCATCATCCAGCAGCATATTGGGTTGCCAATTTGGATTGCCAATAATAGTATGTTTAATACATTCTTCATATTCCTCCTCTGTTTCACCTTTCCAAGCAAAGACGGGAATATTTTCTCTGGCAATAGCCGCCGCCGCATGGTCTTGTGTAGAAAAAATATTGCATGAAGACCAACGCACGCTAGCGCCTAAAGCAATAAGAGTTTCAATAAGTACGGCTGTCTGAATAGTCATGTGCAGACAACCAACGATGCGCGCCCCACTTAAGGGCTTTGCCTGTCCATATTCTTCTCGTAATTTCATGAGGCCTGGCATTTCTGTTTCGGCTAATGATATTTCGTGTCGTCCCCAATCGGCTAGGTTTATATCTTTAACTTTATAATCATTCATGTATTTCAATACTCCTATCAATGCAGCACCTTGCTATAGTGCCTAAATCTAATCATTATTGTCGCTTCAGTAAATTATCCCATAAAATTTACGTACTTTGTTCCCTTTTATAGCACATTGCATGTGTACAAAGCGTAAATAAAAAGTCTATATACAGAACAAAATCAGAACAAACAACTAATCTATAAATGTTCTTTCTTTGTTCACGGCTACATATTGTGTTTGTAACTACAAATATTAATGTTTTTTTTTATAAGTTTCAATTACGTGTATGTATTTTATATAATTATAACTATAAAACAACCTATTTCTTATACAAATAATAAAGAATATTAATATTGCCTTCTAGGAAAAATATTTTCAGTAGGTGAATAATTATACAGTTGAATAAATGCTGTACAAAAACAAGAACGAATCAGGAAATAATGGTGGAAATATTAATGTTCTTGTTTTATGCATACCATATATTGTATCTAGAGATAATGAAGGTTAAGGAAGTTATGCACAGGCAGCATATAGCTGGATGGTAAGAACCATTAAAGTGCCCTAAAAAGTAACACGTTTTGTAAAGCTAGATGATATTCCATATCTCGCAAAGAGAAATAAGGCAAAGTGCTACGACAATAAAAATTGCAAAAAAGAAACTATAAAAAGGTAAAATGAGCGATGCAAAAACAAGACGATATTTTATACAATTATATTAATGGTAAAACTGTTAAAGACACACACGCAGCAGATTCTCATAATCAATTTATTAATTATTATCCTGCAACTCACACATGTGTTAATAGGGTTGTACAAGCTAGCGAGCAAAACATAGAAGACGCTATTTCTTCGGCAAAAAAAGGAATGAAAATATGGAAAGATATGGCTCCTGCCCAACGAGGGCAAATTCTTATGCGCACGGCCGATTTGCTTGAAGAACGCAATGAAGAGCTGGCCATTAATGAGGTTCGGGACACAGGTAAACCTATTGCAGAGGCACGACAAGTTGATATTGCTTCAGGCGTAGAGTGTTTGCGTTATTTTGGAGGTTTAGCCAATAAAATCAGTGGAGAACATATGCAAGTAGGGGCTGATTTTTTTTATACACGACGTGAACCCATCGGCATTTGTTTGGGTATTGGTGCATGGAACTATCCCACTCAAATAGCGTGTTGGAAATCAGCACCAGCCTTGGCATGTGGAAACGCAATGATATTTAAGCCCTCAGAGTTAACACCCACTAACGCTACAATGTTAGCAGAAATATATACGCAAGCAGGTTTGCCAGACGGTGTCTTTAACGTTTTACATGGTAACGCAGAAATAGGCAAAAAATTGTGCATGCACAAACAAATTGCTAAAATTTCTCTCACGGGTGAGTCGATTACAGGGCAACGCATCTTAGAACAATCAGCACAGGGATTAAAACAAGTTACACTTGAATTAGGAGGTAAATCCCCCCTGATGATATTTGATGATGCAGATCTGGAAGAGGCTGTTCAAGGGGCTTTACTCGCTAATTTTTATACACAAGGAGAGGTTTGTTCGAACGCTACGCGCGTTTTTGTCCATCGCAAAATATATGATTCCTTTATAAAAAAAATAGTAGCGGCAACACAAAAGTTACGCGTTGGTGATCCTATGGCACAAGATACCGATATAGGCGCACTTATTAGTCAGGAACATTATGAAAAAGTTACACAATTAATAGAGATAGGTAAAAAGGAAGGTGCTAAACTTTTATGCGGAGGCGAACGGGTAATGCTTGGACCAACTTTCGCAGATGGATATTTTATTCAACCCGCTATATTTGTAGAGTGCCATGATAAGATGCGTATCGTGCAGGAAGAAATTTTTGGTCCTGTAATGAGTATTTTAGTATTCGACTCGGAGGAGGAAGTGATACAAAGGGCTAACGATACCGAATATGGCTTGTCAGCAGGAATTTTTACGACTGATTTAGCACGCGCACATCGTGTTGTTGCTCAATGTGAGGCTGGTACCTGTTGGATTAATAACTATAATATTACACCTGTTGAGATGCCTTTTGGTGGAATTGGTAAAAGTGGTTTTGGAAGAGAAAATAGTATTCATGCCATTAATCATTATAGTCGTATCAAAAGTGTGTATGTCGGTTTAAGTAAGATCGATTCCCCATATAGAAGCGTATAGATTAGATTAACAACAATTCAATCTACCTCTCGTCTTTTACCTGCATTTATCTGTGGTATTGAATGCTTAGTGCTATCAAATTTATTTTTTTTGTGTATTAATTTATTCAAATATACTGTGAATTTGTCAGAAGAATACTATGGCTATGTCTCAACTCTTTCAAACGACGTCAATTTTAGTTCTTGTTATTCTATTGATTCTTATTTTGGCTTATTTGGCCCGCCGATTCATTTATTTCAGTTATGAAGGGTATGATAATAAAACAAAAAAGAATATGCATATTATTGAGAATAAAATGCTTGATATGCGTACTAAGCTTATCCTATGTCAATGTAATGGTAAGGAATATCTATTGACAACTAATCAGCAGCAAGTCGTTTTACTTGATACATATGATATTGAGAATAGACATTCTAAGAAATCTTCGGATACTCTAAAGGCGGATAAAGGCAAATTGAAATATGTCTCAAAAGATACATAGACTTATCAAAAACTTTACGATTTTCAATATATTCCTTGTAATTGTAGTTTTTTTTTCTTCCATTGATACGATGATGGCTCAAGCACCTCAACAAGAGGGGCAAAATATATTACCTGGGTTAAACATTGATCTAGAAGAGGGGGCTGGTTTTTCACAACGAGTGATACAAATTATCCTCTTGATGACGGTACTTTCTCTTGCGCCGTCCATCCTTGTTATGATGACAGCCTTTACGCGTGTGGTTGTCATACTTTCCTTATTGCGTACTGCATTAGGCTTACAGCAGACGCCTCCCAATTCAGTTATTATTTCTTTGGCTTTATTTTTAACGGCATTTCTCATGATGCCTGTTTTCCAGCAATCATATGAAACAGGTCTGAAACCACTTGTACAAGAGGAAATAACTTTAGAGCAAGGTATTGAAAGGGCTTCGATACCTTTAAAGGATTTTATGATTAAACATGTAAGACAAGATGATATTGATTTGTTTTATTCTTTAGGTGATACAAATCCACCAGAGGATCCAACACAAGTAAGCCTTTCTAATCTTATACCTGCATTTATGATTAGCGAATTAAGACGGGCTTTTGAAATTGGTTTTTTATTTTTTGTTCCATTTATTATCATTGATATGGTTGTTGCTTCCGTTTTAATGGCCATGGGAATGATGATGCTACCACCCGTGATTATTTCTCTTCCTTTTAAATTGATATTTTTTGTACTTATTGACGGCTGGCATGTAGTTGCTAAAAATATCTTACTGAGTTACGGATAGCTAGCAATAGATGTATATATCCAACAGATATATGATATATACTTATCATTATATATTTTGAGTAGCATACTAATATTTCAATAAAGGTGAGATATTATGAAGGGGAGCGGGTGTGCATTATGATGGTATACAAATCTTTTATATATATTATTAAGAGATTTATTAATTTTGATTCTCGGAATTAATCCTATCTATATCATTGGGATCCAACGATTTCTGGTTATTAAGAGAACGAAGAAATGCATCTGTTGTATTCATAGAAGCAATTTGTGCTGCAAGATTACGAAAGGTCGTTGAATTACCTATACCACCTGTTTTTACAAGCGTATCAAAAATACGTGCGTCCTCAGAAAGAGCAATTTTAGCACCAAATTTTTCTTGTAAGCGGCTAACGGATAATTCATCACGAGAAAGTGTATAAGAAAGGGCAGCTCGTAATACATGGTAGCGTTGTTCTTTCGTAAGTGGTTCTTGGGTACTCCACGCCTCTCCAAGTATTTTTTCATATGCTTCGCCTGCTTCCAGCCATTTTTCTTGTTTCCACAGAAGATTAGCTTTTAGATTATCGGCTATGTATCCATCTATAGTCTTGACTAATTCCATTGCGGTTTCAATTTGTCCTAAATCAGACATAGCTCTAATTTTAAGTGCAATACGTTTTTTTCGTAAAAATTCTGGTATATTTGATAATTGTGTTTTACGTAGAAGAAGAAGAGCTCTTTCGGGTTTTCTATTACGTAAATGAATACCAGCAAGTTTGGCAGCAACCTGCGCTTTGGCAGCTCCATTGAGGCGTTCTGAAATTTGATATTGTAACATTTCTTCGGCTTGATCAAGTAGATCAACATCAACAAGTCGATCAACGAGATTGCGTATCATTTCATCACCTTCTCGGCCTACGGGTGTAAGCTCTTTAAATTCATAATAGAGATATAAGGCCTCCATAGGTGAGAGTTCTTCCGCGAGTCCATGTAAATACAAAGAAGCAAAATTTTTCATCATAACATCTTGAATATTCCGTCCTTCCTGTGTATCAGGATCCAACAAGTAGCTATTCTTAAGGATAGATAAAGATTTTGCATATTGACCTAAATTCCAGTTTATCGTGGCGATGCGTTTCAATATTTGCATTTCTAAATTATCTCCACGCCATACAAAACTGAGTATCTCCATTTTCTTCAGTGCTTCTTCTGGCGTTAATTTCTTTAATTGTAATTGAAGATTGATAAAATAAAATTCAGCTTCAGTTGATATCTTGGGAACATTTAAGCGTAAAACTTCGTTATACAATTTAAGTGCATCAGTTTGTTTGCCTAGTTTTTCAGCAAGCATCCCTTTAATAAGTTTATAATGCGCCGTTAATTTTTTAGGAAGATTGGCTTTAGGAAACAGTGATATTTGTTCCTCTACAAATCCTATATCATTAACTCCAAAACCTGCACGTGCTGCCATCAAACGAAATTGTGCCTGTCTTTCATTGGGATATGCCGTAATGACTGCATTTGCTTTTTCAAAATTGAGTTGTGCTTCTCTCCATTGACGTTGCTTAGTTTTAAGCAACGCACGCCAGACATTGATGTCAATATTCTTTTTAAAGGCTTTATCGTTAAAAATTGCATCGGCCTCTTTTAGTCTTTCCAACATGAGTTTTGCGATACCGTTAAGAAATTTATATTCAAGATTAGTGATAATATCTGGATATTCTTTTTTTAAGATTTCTAAATGTGCGACAGCCTCTACAGATAAATTATTTGCAATATACAAGCGTATCAGCGCCAAACGTGGATTAACACTTTCGCTTCCTTTTGTCTTTGATATATCGCGAAATAAGCGCTTTTCATGTTTTTTAAAATCGACAATATCATTATATTTCCACGCTTCAAAATCCACGAATCCTAGGCGTGTTGTTTTAATGGGAGAGCTAGCAAGCCCGTCAATTTTACCAACGATTGAGACATTCAATCCTTCATTACGTGAGATTAAAATACGTCCCTTTACATTGTTGATAGTGACATCATCACTAAACAATTTTATAGCTGCACCATGGCTGGTTTTAAGAGCCTGAAATTCAACAAATTCCTGTGTTTTTAAGATACCTTGTTGGGGACCAAAAGCGGTTACTACAGCAATATCATCTCCAATAAAAGGATCTGTCAAGCGATGAATAGAAGAGGGATTTTTCATAGAAATTTCAATATCTGAAAAACCATCGCCTCTAAACATGCGTCTAAGAAAAATTGGTTCTCTAACAGTTAGGAGTTTTTCTCCTAGTGCAATAATCCAATTATTACCCTCATATTTCACGGAACTGAGCATCTTTTTTTTCATGTTGAATAAAAGAACGGCACTTTTGGCTGTACGTGTTTGTCCAATGCTTGATATTTTATCACTCAGCGCACGTTCTATTTTTTTGATGTCAATAGGTGCATTTGTATCAAAAATTAGCCATAATTTGCTATTGCGTTGAAAAGCAGCTGAGGGCGTAGGTTTATCAAAAGGAAAGCGAATAAAAATTTCTCCTCCACTACGCATAATTTTAGGAATGACAACGTCCTTAATTTCATTGCGATACACAATTTTTTTATCATCACTTTGCTTGTCCGTATTCAGTATATCACTGGTAACAACAATTGGGTTAAGAGTGTTTTTCTGTGTTTGATTACCATCGTTTTGAGCTTGAATTTTTTCATAGCTAAAACCTGGTAAACTATAATTTCTAAGTTCAAGGGGGGGGATTTCACCCTGTATATCAGTGTCGGCAAATATAATGTTATTGCTATTAAAATTAATATTTTTGTTTTCTATTTGTATGGGGGTGTAAGAAGGTTTGTCTTTTTGAGCAATTGGTGTTGTCACCGTTTTCATCTGAGAAATATTGAGAGGCTTATCTTGTGTTAACGTGTTGGACTGAGCTTTCTTTTTATTATTATTTGGGGGTTGAGTATTATATTCAGAAGGTGGTTTTTTGGATACAATTTTTACAGTTTCTGTATCAGTGTCACTAACAATTTTAATGTCGGGTGCGGAAATTGTTTCTTTTTCAGCTGTTGTAGGAACTGAGATACCGGTATCTTTTTGTGCGATTGATTGTGCATTATTTGAGAAATCTAGAATATAATCGTACCCTTCCGAAAAGCCCCTGACACTTGTATTCGCTTCCATTTCAAAGCGAAATACAAGTTGGTTATCGCTTGTAAAATGATTGATCTTATTTATATATTTAGGGGGTTCTTGTTTAAATTCGGTGATTTCGGGTGCAAATTTGGAATTAAATTTAACCAGTAATACATTTTCATCATGTGATAATTGTACTTTCACAGGTCTATCCCAGTCAAAAATAAAACGGCTAAAGGTTTTAAAATGCCCTGCACGCATTTTTAAGGAGGGGCGGCCACTTTCAAAACCTAAACGTAATTCTTGTAATCTTTTTTCATTTATAGCCGCCTTATCAATAATTTCTTGAAGGATTTCTTTGGGTAAGCTGGGTTTTAGTCCCTGCCAATTTGGGGTAAGTAAATCAACAACCAGTTTATTACCTGCTTCTTGCATATTTACAAGCCACTTGTTTTTTAAAGCCATACGAATAGCCCTTCCATCGGGGTCTATTCTTTTTGCCAAGACATAATCAGGAATTTTAAAATTTTCGTTGAAGTTCAGAAAAACTTGACGATCAAACTCCAACACTATGACACCACCAGTATCACGTAATTTATATTTGGGCATGGTGGAAAAAGAAAATATCATGCGTGCATAGCCTTTTTTTTGCGAAGCAATAATAGAACCTTGCACCGCATCCATAGAATCGGCAACTTGCGCATGCGAAAAAGAAAAGAGTGCAAAATAACACAGACATAAAAAATAAAATAAAATAATTATTTTTTTGTATAGTGCGAAGCTCTGCTTATACAATCTTTGCATATAAAACGCATGCTTATAATGTGTTAATGCTTGATACATGATGGTTTCTTGTTGCCAAAAAATTGTGTGTATACGTATAATTAATGGCCATACTAGATGTATAAAATTTATATTACACTATACTAGAAATAAAGCACTTAACATAATAAGGCTTCTTATTTATCCACCGATTCTTGGCAATTCATTTTCATTACGTGTTTTGGATAGACCGTCTTTAGCATTGGTATTAATTTCTGCTAATTCAGTCGTTAATTGTTGAGCAATATTCACATCCATTTTGGCAAGTATCTTCGCCATATTGCGGGGTTTTATACTTGTGACGATTTTCTTTAAAACGTCCATTTCCAGCTGATTAAGAATACGTGCCGCTTCTGATGGTTTCATACCCTCATACATTTTAATGACATGATTCAATTTTTGTTCTTTACTTAGCTCATTACGTATTTTTTTTTGTTTTTCTATTTCCTGAAGCTCTTTGAGTTGTTTTATTTTTTCATCGAGTCTTTTTTCGGATAATTCAATGAGATTTTTTTTTAGGGTAAGGGATTTTTCAATTTTTTCCAACGTATTACGACGATTTCTCAACTGTGTGAGTATGCTATCCTTACGGTTATATTGGAAGTCTTCTTCTACACGTCCATTTTCCTTATCGGCGATCTTTTTTGTATCTTTTTGAGGTTGATTTGATGCGATATCTTTCTGATTGTTTTCTGTTTTTTTTGCATCATTTTTTTGTGTATCTAATGTGTCTTCCATTTTATCTGGTGCATTTGTACTTGCCTTTTCTTTTGTAGCTTCCTGTGCGTAAATGGGCGTCGTTGTCCGAGTATATTTTTCTGGAAAAAACACCAAATTTACAAGCTTTATAGAAAGCAAAAGACCAACTGTAAGCATGACAGCTGGCAAAAGGCGAATATTCGTCGTGTTTAAAAAAAATTTCTGTAAAAACATAAGATAGAGTGTTTTATATAATTTTTGATTTAGTGAGGCATTTTTGGCATCGTGTATTTTTTATTAAAAATTTCCTTTTCATCTTTGCGCGCTGTTTGTATTTCCTTTCGTCTTAGTGCTAAATTTTCAGCGGCTTTAACAAGCAAGGAGAGTTCGGATTTTAGTATTTTGGTTTTATCATCCTGTTCATCAATTTTTTTTTCGGCATCAAGTGTTGCTATTTTAAGGGCGTATATAACATTTTCGGCTTTTTTTGCGGCGGTGGTCATAGTTTCAATGACACTGGCAAACTCCTGATTATTATTGCGTATGTTTTGTAATTGCTTATTTAATACATAACAATAGCCCAGTGTGATGAGAAGTAAAGTTGATACCATGATTTCTATAAATATATCTAAAGACATGTCCATGCTCCTAATCTAATAAATCCATATATTCTTTTTTCATTTTTTCTTTAATTTTCTTACTAATACGAATAGCAATATTTTGTCCAACCCGTCCCATGGACCCCTGTAATAATTCAACATTGCCACAACGAACAGAAATAGTTGAATGAGGATGCGTATCTAGCATAATAATATCTCCTTTTTTCAGTGAGATAAGCTTTGTTAAATCTATGTGTTTTTCTGCAAGGCAAGCCTCTAACTCTATTTGTGCTTTGTATAATTCATTGGATAAATGTGATTCCCATATTTTATCGCGCCCTAATTTTTCACCCATAAATTTTTGTAATAAGGCATCTCTCACAGGTTCAATTGTAGCATAAGGTAAAAGAATTTCTACCATTCCACCTCTGTCGCCCACTTCAATGCGTACGCCCACTTCAATGACTGCATTAGCAGGACGCACGATGGTTGCAAAACGAGGATTCGTTTCAAGGCGCTCAAGAGATAAATTGATGTCTGCAATAGGATTAAAAGCTTGAGACATATCACCAAGAATGAGGTCTATCAATCTTTTAATCAAGCTCAATTCTATAGTTGTATAAGGACGTCCTTCAATTCGCATAGGGGCATTATCATCACGCCCACCAAGCAGGATATCAACGATAGAATATATAAGATATGAATTAACTGTTATAAGACCTAAATTATTCCATTCATTCACTTTATAGACACCAATAATAGAGGGTAGGGGAATAGAGCTTAGGTAATCGACAAACCTTTTTGAAGTGATATGACTAATGCTCACATCAACATTATCCGATGTAAAATTGCGTAAATTTGTTGTAAGTAGGCGTACTAGGCGATCAAAGATCACCTCCAACATAGGCAGACGCTCATATGATATCTCTTCAGAATTAACAAATTTTTCTATACCAATCTGCTCAGTATCTTCTTTTTTATCAAGTTTAAAACCCAATAATTCGTCAATTTCATTTTGTGAGAGAATGCGGTCTTTAGAGCCAGTAAACTGAGATTGTTTGTTGCTTTCGCTTGCTTCTTCACCAGCGATATCAGACCATTGTGAAGCAATTTCATCATCACTTGGATCATCCAGTAAATTAACCTCTGCTCCCCAAGCAGCAGCAAGTTCATCTTGATCTATATCGTTATTCATGCACTTACCTCTTAATTACTGTACGAGAATTTGTTTAAACAAAATATCTTCTATTCTTGCGGGTGCGATCATCAAATTAATGCGATAGTAAAGGGCTTCTTTAAGCCGAAACAATCCTGCCGCTCCTTCAATATCGGATATACGTAATTCACGCGCGTACACATTAACGCTGTCAATGATACGCGGGAGCATTTCGTTAAGTCGTTCTTCTATTTCCTCGCTATTGTATTCTAAGGCGATAACCATTTTGAGATAGCGTGTACGTTCTTTTTTTGTGGCACTTAAATTAACTACAAATTCAGGAAGATCATAAAAAATGGCAATTTCTGGCAGGGCTTCTTCTACACTTTCTTGGTCAGTCTGTTGTTCGTAATGCGATGCTTCTGACGAAAGCATAAAAAAAGTTGTAATACCACCTAACAGTAAGATTACAGGCAAAGCAATAAACAAAACTAATGTTTTGCCAGCCATCTTAGATTGGGGCTTATTGTCTGTTTCGGGATTTTCTGTAGTTGTATTTTCTTGTTCAGTTGCCATATTTTTCTCTTATATTGGTATAAAGACGACACTTATCTCATTAAAACATATCATGTGAGCCTGTTAATAAATGGTTAAAATGTAATAATATTTCGTTAATATGTGTGCGTTCTACACAGGACAATACTTTATCTGTGCACACATCAAATATATCACGTGAGTTTCGTATAGAATGAATGTAAGAGAAGGCAATAATTAATAGGCAGAGGAGGTTAAGACATGATGGAGATGGAGGCAAGCTAAGCCTGCTGATGTTGCTGTGCGTTGTCTTGGTTACACATTTCTCTTATATTGGTTCGCCATTCAGAGAAATCGGAAAGGGCTTTTTTGAGATCAGAATGTTCAAAGGGTTTAGATAAATATCCATTCATGCCAGCATTAATACAATCCTGACGGTCCTCTGCCAAAGCATTGGCTGTAAGAGCTACTATTGGTATTGTTGCGTAAGGTGTCCGAGCTGTACGAATTTTGCGCGTGGCTTCAAGTCCATCCATTACGGGCATACGCATATCCATAAGTACAATATCAAAACCCTCTTGTTCAATATCTTCAATATGTGTATGTTTATTGATATAACGCATAACTTCCTCCCCATTACGGGCGAGTGTAACCTTGTGTCCAAATTTCTCTAAAACTGTTATAGATAAAACAGCGTTAATTTCATTGTCCTCAGCAAGTAGGATATTAAGAGGTCTATCTGTTTCTAATTGGACACTAACGGAATCGTCTGTCGTAATATGTTTATTGATATCGTATCTTTGTTCGGGATCTGGATAGCGTAAAATCGTACATATGATATGTTCTATACGAATAGGCTTCGTAACATACGAAAAATTAGTATCTGCGTGTTTATGCATTTTACCCTGCTCATGAGGAAATACAAGAAATGTAACGGGTATATTATTAAGAATTTCTGGTGAAGAATTATATATGGCTAAAAATGTTTCACAGAATAGGGAATCACAAACTATGGATTTAGCATGCGAATCAAGGGATTGAAGTTTATTAATAGCTGCAAGAATATGGCTCTCTCTTGAACATACAAGCACTTTGGCACCCATTTCTTTACAATATTTGGCCATGCTAAAGGTTTCAACACTTTGATCCGATAGAATCAGTACAGATTGATCCATTGTTTGAATGCCGTAGCTTGTATTATTTTCGGTAGGCGTTTCTAGAGTAACATTAAAGTAAAAAGTTGATCCTTTTCCAACCTCACTTTCAACGCCAATATTACCATGCATCATTTCTATGATACGTCTACTAATGGCCAAACCAAGACCCGTTCCACCATATTTGCGTGAGGGTGTTGAATCGGCTTGTTCAAAGTCTTGAAAAATATTACTTTTTGCTTCCTCATTAAGACCTATACCAGTATCACGGATACTAAAACATAGTGCTAATTTTGAATTGTCTTGTGACGTATTATTTGCATCTTCGTGCGGTTCCACAGATATTGTTAAGCCACCTCTTTCTGTAAATTTGATTGAGTTGCCTGCAAGATTAATGATAACCTGACGTAATCTTTTTTCATCGCCGAGAAAGAATTGAGGCAATAGGGGATTAATATAAGTAGAGACTTCAATCTCTTTTGCATAGGCCCGTGGTGATAATAGCTCGCTAATCCCTTGTACAAGTTCAAATAAGTCAAATTGACCATTCTCGAGTTTCAGTTTACCTGCTTCTATTTTAGAAAAGTCAAGAATTTCATCAATAAGAGAAAGCAGTGTATCACCCGATTTCTTTACTGTGCGTGCATAATTCTGCTGCTCTAAAGATAAAGGTGTTCTAAGTAATAATTCGGTCATGCCAATAATACCATTCATAGGCGTTCTAATTTCATGACTCATGGTTGCTAAAAACATTGATTTAGATCGGCTAGCGGCTTCCGCTCCATCACGTGCTACATACAGTTCAATTTCTGTTTCTTTACGTTCTGTTATATCCCGTGCGATACTTTGTATTTCACGTACAACACCATTGGCATCACGACGTGAATATTCTTGCCAAGCAAACCATTTTTCTCCCTGAGGTGTGCGCACCTTTTGATCATAATGTCGCTGAGAAAATATGTTGTGGAGATTGGGTTCTGTCATATTAGTGCTTATCTCTTCCAAGACTGGAGGAGTAAATAAACGGCCAATAATTTTTTCGCGTGTGACATTAAACATTTTGCAAAATGCATCATTCACAAAATTAATATGCCCATTGGTATCGCGTAAAATTACCAGATCACCATGCCCGTTAACGATTTCCCTATATCGTTTTTCTGATTGCATACTTCTGTTAAGTTGAGAACGTAATTGGCCCATCTCATTTTCGGCCATTTCGTAATTAATACGTTGCTGATTGAGCTTGTGCTCTATATTACTATTGATTTGAACGTTTTTTTTTAATTTTTGCTGGTAGTATAAATGTATTAGGCCAAAAAGGCTGGCTAAAACAGCAGAAGATACACTTGAAAAAACATAGCATAATGCAATGATTGATATAATGAGCAATATTGTTTGTATTTCATTTTTAACAAAAAAGCTTTGTTCTGAATCTAGGGGGGGTGACTGCGAAGGCATTCCCGCCTGTTGACTGTGTGAGGTATGCGTTGACTTGCTGCGATAATTCATTGCTCTATCAGGTACAATATAAAGTTGGTCTTCATAAAAGAATAGTATGAAGTATTAAATGAAATGATAAAAATATGATTTTTTTTGCTAAATTTTCTTAGGAATATATTTTTTAGTAGAAAATTTTTATTTTTTGCTTTATAGAACCTAGTAAGGTATTATCATTAACTTCGTTATCTGAAATTGTGTTGTCTAGAAGGGCGGTGGAAGATAGATATTACAGTATATGAAGATAGATATCACAGTATATGAAGATAGATGTTACAGTATATGAAGATAGATATCACAGTATATACAGTGTCAAATGTGAGCTGCCTACAATCCAAGTATGATTTTTACACGATTGTAGGAGAGTGCTGTGCTAGAGAAGTACTGTATAGATAATGAATTGAAAATGCTAAGATATAAATCAAAGACAAAGGACATGATATGGCAGTTCCAAAGAGAAAAGTGTCTCCATCAAAGCGCGGTATGCGTAATTCTACAAAAAAGTTAAGTGTTGGTACTTTTATTGAAGATAAAGACAGTGGTGAATTAAGGTTGCGCCATCACATTGATTTAAAAACTGGTCAATATAGAGGAAGAGAGATACTCAAACCCAGAGATTAAAGGCGGAAATAAAGAAATGTTTGAGGCCGAAGAACAGACAGAAAAAACAGGTCACGCTTCACGTTTCCCAATTCTTGTGGTGCCTGTCATCTTCTATAATGCTATAGCACTTTTCAGCTATACGAGTATACATACCGTAGTTTTTGAAATCACCATGATTTCAGGGGCAGATTTGGTTTTAAATTGGGGCGATATTTTTGTTATGTTGTCTATCATTATGTTTTTTGGTGGTATATACAGGACAATATTTGCACAGCGTGTGTTTTTAGCCGAGAAAACATTATCTGTATTATTACTAATTTTTTGCGTTTTTGAATTATTAGTTCTTAAAGTATGTGCAACGGCAAGCTTTTTATTCATCACTTTATTGTGTATGCTTGATATTGCTAGCAGCTATGTTGTTTCTTTACGCATGGGTAAACAAGCTACCACCACATCGGCATTAGACAATTAATACCAAATGTAAAAATAGTATCAAGTGTAAAAAAAACTCTACATTCCTACATTTGTTGGTAATGTTTGATACGTTCACGTGCTTTTTTTACGAGGGATTTACCGTCAATACCATGTGATTCCATTTCTGCAATCCATTGATTAACAACTTCCTGATGATTGCTGTTAAATTGAGCCGTTATTTCCTTATTAAGAGTAATAATTTGCCCTCCACTTTCACGTTGTTTTGTCATACCAATCTTCTCATGTTTACGCCACAATTGAGCCATATCGTGTGAAAAATCGCGGCCTGATATCTGATCAATTATGCGTCTAATACGAGGTGAAAGAGAATTATATTTTTCCGTATTCATTGCAAACATAAACACGGATGTGCCAAAGCGCTCACCTTGGTCTTTAATAACGGAATATTGCGTAATATCATATAATTTTAGAGGAACCGATATCTCAAAAGGGATAAGTGCACCTTCAACGACAGTTTTTGCCAAAGCTTGTGGAAGCGTAGGAACTGGCATCCCGACAGGTTCCGCCTGCAGTGATTTAAGCAACCAAGAACCAGTACGTGAAGGGGTACGTATTTTGAGGCCTTTCATATCTGTGATGGCGTTAATGGATTGGTTGGCCATAAACAGAGCATTGCCATCGTGAACATGAATGAGTAGGGGGGTCAGATCCTTATAATCTTGCTTAATATCATCCATCATATCCTCAATAGCCATATTCGTGGCGTATGCGGACCCTCTATGGACAGTTGGTAATTCAAATACCTCACTGCGTTGAAAAACACCAGGTGTATAGCCTAAAACGGTCCAGATAATGTCAACAGTTCCATCGCGTACTTGTCTGTATAAATCTGCAGGCTTTCCTCCCAAAGACATAGAAGGAAAAATTTTAACCTCTATCTCTCCATTACTTTCTTTTTCAAGACGCTTTGCCCAAGGAACAAGCATTTGACTATGTGTTATAGATTGGGAACTAAGAAAATGATGTAAGATTAGGGTCGTTTTTTGTGCTTTTCCTGTAGTATTCAAAAACAGAAACGAGCTTGCAAATAACACAAGAAAAATTGTACCGCGTATAATTGTTTGACTTGAAAAAAGCATATCTGCCCCTTGTGGTAATTATATGTGATAATTATATATGTCCGTTTACTTTGGTTTTGTCTATCGAAAAAACAGTAACGTATCGACAGAAATTGCAATAACCGCAAAGGGATTAAATATCCACTGCTTTATCAAAAAAAGAAAACACCAACGATGCGTATTTATGTAAATTTATGCTTGCACAGATGCAGCGTCACTAGCAAAGCGCTTACTTAATCGTATGGATAAACGTGACACTTTACGGCTAACCGTATTTTTCTTTATAACACCTTTTTGGACGGCACGTGCCATTTCAGATTCGGCACAACGCAAAGCCTCTATTGCCTTTTCTTTATCCGTTCCTGCTATTGCCTCTTCGGCTTTCCTTACAAATGTGCGCATCCGCCCACGTCTTGCCTTATTAATTAGTGTGCGACGTGCACTAACTCTTATTGCTTTTTTAGCAGAGCGTGTATTAGCCATAATTATCCTTCAACTTATCTTTCAATTATTTACATGCTACTCACATACGAAACGAACCCTTTAGGCGGGGTCTGCCTATGTATTCGCATAATTAACAACATTCACACATGGACCAACATATGTTTATTTGGCAAAATTCATTTTTCTATAGATAAACCTTCGCCATATATTCTACAGACTCAACTTCCTACCTAAATGCTTTTTACCTTCTGTATATTTTCTATTCGCATATTTCTTATACGAACTATAAGGCCATTGCTTAGAGAGGGATAGCACTTCTGATAGCTATTTTAAAGAAAAAAGTCAACATGTTTATGTTATTATTATAACAAGAATAGAATAGATTTTATTTATTACTGAAGTTGGGTTCTCTTTTTTCCAAGAAAGCTTCCATGCCTTCTTTTTTATCGACTGTTGAGAATAGTGAATAAAAACTACGTTTTTCGAACCTCAGCCCTTCTTCTAAACTTGTTTCAAACGCGGTGTTAACGCATTCTTTTATAGATAGTACGGCAGGTTGTGATAAAGTATGTATTTTTTTAGCGGTTTCTAAAGCTTCGTCAAGTAACTGCTCACCGCCAACAACACGACTAACCAAGCCACATCGCTCTGCTTCTTGTGCATCCATCATGCGACCAGTAAGGCACATATCCATAGCTTTTGATTTACCTATACTACGAACAAGTCTTTGTGTACCCCCAATACCTGGCATAATACCTAGGTTAATTTCAGATTGTCCAAATTTAGCATTATCTGCTGCAATAATAAAATCACACATCATAGCCAGTTCACACCCGCCTCCTAATGCATAACCAGAAACTGCTGCTATAATGGGTTTTCGTATTTTTCGTATGCTGCCCCATTCGCCAACAAAATCGTGTAAGTAAGCATTAATAAAATCCCTTTCCTTCATTTCTTTTATATCAGCGCCCGCCGCAAAAGCCCTTTCATTACCAATGATGATAATGGCTCCAATATCTTTATCGGCATCGTAATGACGTAATTGCTGAACAAGCTCTTCCATCAATAGGCAATTCAGCGCGTTCATTACATCTGGCCTATTAAGTGTTATAATACCGATACCTTCTTCTTCTTGGGCAAGGATATGTTCGTAATTCATAAATACTCCGTTTATATTTTAGATAATTATAACATAGTAAAGAAAAAAACACATTAATAATAACAATAACTATACGTTTTTTTGACAATTACTACAGAAATAGCTACTTCGGCCACCAGTTATTATGCGTTTTATATGCCCATTACAGGTTTCTTTTAGGCATTTTTGTTCGCCACGATTATAGACCTGAAAGTGGTGTTGAAAATACCCTTTATCATTATGCGTATTGACAAAATCCTTTAATGTACTTCCTCCTGCCTTAATGGCCTTCTGAAGCACAGTTTGCGTAAAATAAACGAGATGAGAGCATTGCTTTTCATTAATCATATAGGCCTTACAGTGGGGATGTATACCACAGTGCCATAAAATTTCGTTAGCATAAATATTCCCAATACCGCAAATTTTTTTTTGATCTAGTAAAAAATTTTTTATGGGAATTTTTGATTTTTGAAGTAATGCATAAAGATATTCTTGTGTAAATTGTGTTGCGAATGGCTCAACGCCTAGATGCATAAAAAATCGATGGTGATTAAGTTTGGTGCATTCTATGACATCCATGTAACCAAAACGCCTAATATCTCTATATGACATGATTTTATTTTGAGATAAGTAGAATATAATATGGGTATGTTTTGTATTGTGGGGGGTATCGCTGGAATTGGAATGAATAAAAAAATTTCCACTCATGCCTAAATGCGTTACCAAAAAATGGCCATTGCTCAGGTGAATACAGATATATTTAGCACGACGTGATACATTTGTGATAATATGCCCTGTAAGCATATTTTCAAAAAGATCTGGAGTTGGCAAAGCAAAACGTAACATACGTTTTTTAACAACAATCTTGTCTATGCTTGTACCAATTATTGAATTGCGTAAACCTTGACAAACGGTTTCGACTTCAGGAAGTTCGGGCATAATATTGTATATAGATGAAAAAAGATAGCATAAGATGTAACGGTTATGCGTTATTACATAAGCATTATCTTTCAGTTAATTTGAATTCAATACGCCTATTTTGTGAATGGGCTGCGGGTGTATTTTCATCAATTAAGGGTTGATACTCTCCAAAGCCAGCTGCAAGGAGTCTTTTTGGTGAAACACCTTGCTCAATTAAAGCACGTGCTACTGAAATAGCACGCTGCGCAGATAGTTCCCAATTTGAACGAAACACATTATTAGAGATAGGGCGGGTATCTGTGTGACCGTCTATCCTTAGGATCCATTGAATGTCGGAAGGAATTTTTTTCTCTAACGAAAGAATAAGATTTGCTATGGATTGTAACTGACCAGTTGCTGATTGGGAGATATCACCAGAACCCGACTCAAAAAAGACCTCAGATTGAAAAACAAAACGATCACCCTGAATAAGGATATTCTTATCTTCCCCTAATATTTCACGTAATCGACCAAAAAAATCAGAACGATATTGAGAAAGCAATTGTACACGGCGTGCTAATGCTGTATTTAATCTTTTCCCTAAATTGGCAATTTCAACACGTGACTCGCGATCTTTTTTTTCTGCCGTTTCAAGTGCAACTTGCAAGACAGATATTTGACGACGTAAAGCTGATATTTGTTGATTAAGTAGAGAGATTTGTTTTAAAGCTGTAAGATGTAATGATTTACTTTGCTCTAATTTACCTTGTAATTTTTGAGTTAATTCACTTTGTTCTTGTGAATCTATGTTCTTTTCTTTCAAATTGAAAAGGGTGTCTGTATGTTCCTGTGTTTTTTTTTCTAACTCATCAGTGAGAGCAAAAAGTTGATCTTTTAGAATGTTAGAAGTATTTTTTTCAAGTGCTAAAAATTGACTTAACTCAGCGATTTGTTCTTCCAATTCTATAATTGCACCATCGCGTGTTGAAAGATCGCGGGCTAATAGAAACTGTACGAGCATAAAAACAGACAGAAGAAAAATAAATAGCAATAATAAAGTGGCAAGGGCATCTACGAAGCCTGGCCAATAATCCATAATAATTGTTCTTTTTGCACGACGAGAAGACATAAAAATTGCATAGGAGAATGGGTATTCTCTACTTACCTTTTAGGCATTGATTAAGTTCCGATAATGTCTTATTCATTTCATTAAGTGTATGGTATATTGAAGGAGGAAGGTTGTTGGTGTGTCCCGTTTCGTTATCAACATCCGTAACGCTAGAAAAAAGATTTTCTAATTCGGTATAAAAATTGTTTTGAGCCTGACTGGCCTGAAGTTCTAAAAAACCGAGTGTCAAAGAGCTAGCTAACCCAAATAACGATGAAGAAAATGCTGTACCCATACCGCGCATAGGTTCCTCTAACCCTGTCTTTAACTGATCGAAAATAAGTGTGCTTTCTGCAACAGATACATCTAATGCATTAAAAACATACGAGATAGAACGAATAGTATCAAGTAACCCCCAAAAAGTTCCCAAAAGTCCCATAAAAACAAGTAATGCAATTAAATAGCGTCCAATTTCTCGTTCCTCATCAAGACGTGCACTGATTGTATCAAGAAGTGAGCGCATTGCTTGAGGCGACATGGAGGTAATCTTTTTATCGTGATTAGCAAAAATACTGGCGATAGGTGCGAGTAACTGCGGCTTCACTTTATGCATAGCCTCGTTATCATATTGAAAATACTTAACCCAACGGATCTCACGAAATAACATGATAACTTGTCTAAATACATAGACAATGCCCAATATAAGTAAAACAATAATAAACCCATTCAAACCAACATTAGCTTGAAAAGCAAAGGCAATCTGCGGATATATTATCAGCACAAAAACGATTGCCAAAAACAAAAAAAGTACCATCCGCAAGAGATAAATTTGCGGATAAGAAACGCTCATAAAATTGCTGTCTCTTGACATATGTACTCCTTTGCTATTCCTTTCAAAAACAACACTCCCCTTGTACACCATATATAGAGAATTATGCAAGTATTATCTAAATGCTTATAGAGTTGAGTAACACCTGCTTTTAGCAAGATAATGTTTTATGTGTGTGTGCGTGCAAAAATCTGTTTGTTGCCAGAAACAAATGAATATCTTCACCTTTGGGGTTTTTTAAGGATAGAGTAGCAGTTTGTCCACCTGCTTCTCGAACAAAAAAAACAGCAATATCATGGATTGTATTTGGTAGAACACAATCTAGATAAATTTGTATTTTTGCTTGTGCTACAGCAAGGATATCTAAAGAAATGCATCCATTTTGTCTTAATGTAACCTTTTGCTGGCGTAATTTATATAGGCAATCATACAGTGTCATTTCATGCATGTGTCGTTTTTCGTTAATCGTCACAGGTATATTATAACACATACAAGTATGATGGAGCGAGCTTTTATGACTACTTACACGTAAACGTGTATTATCTGCATAAGCCCCTTTATCATGCTGTGCTGTATAAAAATTATCTAAAAACGGTTGATATATGCAAGCATGTGTAATTTTGTTCTGTTGCTTCTTGGCCATAAGCATGGCATAGTGACCAATGGCATGATTATAATTCTCAAAACCGTCTAAAGGAATAATAAGCCAGCTTGTGTCATTTCCTCTGGGTTTTTTGATAATGGTGCCATCTACTATTATTCCATTGTCTTTTTGCGCTGTGTTAACTTCATCAATAAGGGTATCTTCTACGCGTTTACGCGATTTTGTTGCAAATACCCCTATACCTGTATGGGTTGTTTGTAAATTTTCTATTTCATTAAAATCGCGTCTTATTGCACGGGCACCTTTGATTAAGGTACGTCGCATAAAATTGAATTCAGGTGCAGATAACATGGTTTAATCAACGCGCTTTATATATTCAACAAGGGAAGGATTGACAAGAATCCTGTCACCTACATTAATAAAGGGCGGCACCATAACCTTAACATTATTTTCAAGTAAGGCAGGTTTATATGAAGAGGTCACTGTTTGTCCTTTTATTGTTGGCTCTGTCTCTGCAACAATAAATTCCATTTGCTCTGGGAGTGTGAGTGCAATGGGTTTTTCTTCATATAACTCAATTTTAACAGCAATACCTTCCGTTAAAAATAGACATCTTTCTTCTCCAACAAAATCTTTTTGCAAGGTTATTTGTTCATATGAATCGACATCCATAAAGTTCAAACTATCTGATTCTTGATAAAGAAATTGATAATCTTTCTGATCTAGCCTTATTTTTTCGACAGTCTCTGAAGAACGAAAGCGCTCATTTAATTTGCTCCCATTAAAGACGTTTTTCATTTCTACTTGTGCAAAAGCTCCACCTTTTCCTGGTTTAACATGGGATACTTTGTTTACTGACCATAGGGTATCTTTATGTTTCAGTATATTGCCAGATTTAATCTCATTACCGTTAATTTTCATATGTATCTCTAGGGCTAACCATTTTCCGATTCGATGTAAGGTTTAAAATTTGAAGATATGTGCCTAAGCTCTAATCTTTTTGTTGCGGAGAAAGACTCAAGAATTTTATCAAGTTTAGCGACAAATTTTTTTGTATCTTCTGAAGCTTCGGCAATAATACGCTGAATATCATGATTTTGTTTTGCAATCAGATGCCATACAATAGCTTCTTCTAAATTTTGCTTTACACCTAATCCTGCCATGTAAAGAATAGCCAATCTTTGTTGAGCTAAGACATTCCCCTTATGGCTAGCAATCTTAAACCAATTAGCGGCTATAGTATAGTCTTTTTTTACGCCCATACCTTGAAAAACTTTTGTAGCATATTCAAATTCAGCGATAGTATACCCTTTTTTGGCGGCTTGACCAATTAATCCCACACCACGAATAATATCTTGCGTAACGCCGTTACCTTCTAAGAAAAGTAAGCCATAATGATATAATGCCGCTGGGTAGCCTTGTTCGGCTGCTAAACGAAGCCAATAGGCTATAAGATCCCAATTTTGTTTTGTTTCGTTATTATCACTGTAAATCTTAGCCATATAAAATTGTGCTTCTGCAAAGCCTGATTTAGCAGATTTTTCAAAATATTTTTTTGCTTTTTCTGGATCGTATAGGTGTCCGCTATCGTCAGGTGGGTTGGTGTAAACTTTACCTAATTCAAAATCGGCTCTTGCAACATTGTTTTTTGAGGCTCTTTCTAACCAATGAATTGCAGAACGTATATCGGATCGTTTTTTATAATAGTCAACCAATAATAATTGAGCTTCTGGATTGTTTTTCTGTGCAAGCGGATGGAGTAAACCAAAAGCCCATTTATATTGACCTTCTTGCAGAGCTTGTTTGGCAGAACGTAGTGTTTCATCAGCCTGAGCAGGTGAGCTTACATGAGTCAATAAGACAGTTATAATGACCACCTGTCTTAACATGGAAAATAAAAATATTAAAAAACGCTGTTGCATAATATCGCTATGTGATTTACAGGACAATAAGTGTAAATATATGAAGTAAAATTATTAATTTTCTAATTCTTGATTCCATAGGCCTTGTGCAGCAAGACTGTTCATATGTGCACGATGTATAAATGCTTCACGTGCTGTTATGACGTTTTCCTCCTTGCCTTGCCATGTCTCCAGAACTGTTTTTTGTAAAGCACGGCCGTACGAAAAGCTAATTGGCCAAGTTTGTTTTTGAGCGTGCGCGCTTGCAATTTGATTAATGGCATTGAGATGAGCTGTTGCCTCAATTTCAGATTGTCCACCTGATAAGAACGCAATGCCAGCGATATCTTTTGGTACCGAATGAGAAAGACACAAAAATGTTTTTTGAGCCACTTCCTCTATAGAAGCTTGTTTAGGACATTGTGAAGCGGCTATCACCATATTAGGTTTTAAAATTGTTCCTTCTAACAAAACATTTTCGTTAGCGAGTTCTTCATATAGCGTTTTTAATACATACGTCGTGACTTCATAACATTTGTCAATATCATGTGTACCATCCATAAGAATTTCGGGTTCAACGATCGGAACAATATTATTGCCCTGTGCACAACGTGCATAAAGAGCAAGAGCATGCATATTATCTTTAACAGCTGACGAGCTTGGTAAGTTAGAGGAGTCGTTGATGTGGATTACAGCTCTCCATTTTGCAAATTGTGCACCTAAATCACGATATTCCTTAAAGCGTTCATCCAGTCCATCCAGCCCGATCGTTATAGTTTCAACAGAATTATCGCGTGTTGGTTTTAATCCCTGATCTACTTTGATACCTGGAATACTATCGTTGGCAATGATAATGTCCACGAGTTTTTTTCTATCTGATGTTGATTGTCTTATCGTTTCATCAAATAGTATGACGCCAGAAATCGAATTCTTCATTGCTTCAGTTGTGCTAAATAGCAGATGTCTATAGCTGCATCGATTATCTTCGGTATTTTCTATATGAATGCTGTCAAAACGTTTTTGTATCGTATTCAAACTTTCATCCGCTGCGAGTATACCCTTGCCTTTTTGCATTACTTTTTGAGCCACAGATATGAGCGTATTTTTATCCATAAAGATTTATCCTACTTTCAACATTATACATTGTATATTACGGGTAATTACCAAACGTGATAAATAAGCATGAATGCATTTGTGCAGCTTTACTTTGTGTAGTTACAAGTTTCCAAAGCCTTTATACCTGGTAAATATTTCCCTTCAAGCCATTCTAAAAAAGCTCCACCAGCATTTGATACATAACTAAAATTATCCTTTACGCCAGCCTTTTGCAAAACCAAATTTGTGTCTCCGCCGCCTGCAACTGCTTTAAATTCTTTGTCCTCTATAATATGCTGTGCAATAAAATGTGCGACATCTATACTGGATTTGGCAAAAAATTCTCTCTCAATCAGGCCTAAGGGTCCATTCCACAAAACTAACTGCGAATTGCACACGGCATCGCAAATACTGCGCACTGTTAATGAGCCTATATCAAATATCATTTCAGTATCAGAAATATCATTGCGTGTCAATATACGCTTTTCTCCTTGTAATGCATTGACATCATCTGCAACCATTACATCCTTAGGCAGGAGAAGTTCAGTGTTGTGTATTTTGGCATCTTCAAATATTTCTTCTGCAAAATGGAGGTATGCCTCTTCGTACAAAGACTGACCTATTGAATATCCTTGTACTTTAAGGAAATTATTGGCCATAGCCCCTCCAATAAAAAGCGTATTTACTTTGGGAACAAGGTTTTTTAGTATTGAAATTTTGGTTGATATTTTTGCACCTGCAACGATCACCATAGATCGGGATAATTGGGCGTTATTAAGAAATGACAATGCTGTAACTTCTTTGTGCAAAGCAAGCCCAGCATAACTAGGCAGATAATGGGTGATGGCCTCAACAGAGGCATGAGAACGATGAGAAACAGAGAACGCATCATTAACATAAATATCGCCTAGCGAAGCGAGCTGATGGGCAAATGTTGTAGAATTTTCTATCTCACCTTTACTAAAACGTAAATTTTCCAGTAAAAATACATCTGCTGCATCAAGCATGCTACGCGTTGGAAAATCATCTTTAAAGTGAGTTCCCAAAAACATGACATGTTCATTGATATATTTTTCAATAACGGTGATTGTATGTTTTAGTGTATCATGCTCGTTGTAATTTGCTTTAGGGCGACCACGATGCGACAAAATAACAATTTTTGCATTATTTTGACGTAACAATTTTATGGTTGGTAAACTATGTTCTAAGCGCGAAGTGTCGGTTATATCCCCCTTGCTATCTACAGGCATATTCAGATCCAACCGTAATAAAACAACTTTCTGGGTAACGTCTTTATTATCTATAACTTTTAACACAGATACTCTCTTACTTTCTTGCTTTGTTACACCGTTATATGGTTTGCGGTATCAAGCATACGCATGGTGTAACCCCACTCATTATCGTACCACGCAATAACACGAATAAGATTATCGTTAAGAGCATATGTTTCGGTAGAATCAAAAACAGCAGAGTAACTCGTATGATTAAAGTCAATAGAAACTAAAGGTTTGTCATTATAGGCAATAATATCCTTATAACTTGTATCGGCCATCTTTTTCATATATGCGTTGATCTCTTCGCAGCTCGTTTTATGTGTAGGTATAAATACAAAATCTATCATTGAAACATTCGGGGTGGGTACACGCAAACTTGAACCTGACAACCGTCCTTTTAATTCGGGTAAGACAAGTTCAACGGCTTTTGTTGCACCCGTTGTCGTGGGAATAATAGATAGGGCACCAGCGCGAGCCCGCCTCATATCTTTGTGATTTCCGTCTAATATCTTTTGGTCATTGGTATAGGCATGTATAGTTGTCATAAAACCGCTATTAATACCACATAAATTATGTAGAGCTTGTGCAATAGGGGCAAGGCAATTTGTTGTACAAGACGCGTTAGAAATAAAATTATGCTGGGGCATAATATGTGTATGATTCACTCCATAAACGATTGTGATGTCTGCATTTTTAGCAGGTGCAGAAAAGAGAATTTTTTTCGCGCCTGCGTCAATATGGCATTGCGCTTTTTCGGCACTATTGTATGCTCCTGTACACTCGCACACAATATCCACCTCATACTTGTTCCATTGAAATTCATCTGCCTGTGTCCATTGATGCCAAGGAATAGTAACATTGTCAAAGCAAAGGCTATTGGAATTTATCTTTATTTCTTTCTCGTAGCGTCCATGTGTTGAATCATAGGCAAAAAGATGGGCTGCAACATGTGCTTCACTGCGTCCGTTTAAGCACACAATATCTAGATCTCGAGCCACGTTTTGCCGCCCATTATGAACATCTTCCAGCCATGCGCGCAACAGTAATCTACCAATACGTCCAAATCCATTAATTGCTAATTTCTTCATATTTGCCTTTTTGTATTTCTATGCGTATATTTAAAAATATCTGATTATATCAAAGAGATAATCGTATTTTTTGACAAATCTCTTCAACAGTTATGCCAAAGTGACGGAATAATTCGTCACCCTTGGCGCTTGCACCGAATCCTTCCATACCAATGAAATGACCGTTACTACCGATAAACCTTTCCCATTTGTATGGAAGCGCTGCCTCAATTGCTATATTAATAGGGGTGGTACCACAAATTTTTTGCTGATATTGTGTATCCGCTTGTTCAAACAATTCAAAGCATGGTACAGAAACTACACGTACGGCTATATTTTGTTCGGCCAATTTATCTGCGGCCTGTAATGCAAGGCTGACTTCTGAACCTGAGGCAAAAATACTCGCTATGGGTTTTTCCATAGTATCGCGTATTATATAAGCTCCTTGACGGCATATGTTATGCGCTGCATCGCGTTTTTGAGAAACAAAAGGCAGCGTTTGGCGTGATAAAATCAAGGCACTTGGAGTGTTTTCGTTTTCAAGTGCGATTTGCCAACATTCAGCTGTTTCAACAATATCTGCAGGACGTAAAACATAAAGATGGGGAATCAACCGTAAACTCGCTAGATGTTCAACGGGCTGGTGAGTTGGTCCATCCTCACCAAGACCAATAGAATCATGTGTAAAGACGTAAATAACTCGTTGACGCATAAGAGCGGAAAGGCGAATGGCGGGGCGACAATAATCTGAAAAAACAAGAAAGGTTCCGCCATAAGGAATGATACCTCCATGTAATGCAAGACCATTCATAATTGCTGCCATACCATGTTCGCGTATACCATAATGCAAGTATTGACCAGAGAAATCTCCAGATTGAATTGCTTTATGGTAAGATAATTTTGTATTGTTAGAACCTGTTAAATCAGCCGAGCCACCAATAAGATTAGGAAGATGTGCACCTATTATTTCGAGAACTTTTTGCGAGGCAATACGTGTACTTAATGCGGGATTATCGGATATAGATTGTTGTTTTAACTGCTTTATAGGTTCTGCAATTAAGCTGGAAACTGGCGTTTGCATTATATGATCAAAATGTTCTCGCTCCTTCGTGCTTAATGCGTTAAGACGCTCATGCCATTGATGGATTTTTGGGGATAAAGAGTGTCCACATTGTCTCCATGCGTGTAACGTTTCGGAATCAATTTCAAAAGGTTGTGTGGATAAATTGAGGTTCTTATATGTCTCTAATGTTTCTTCTTTACCCAATGGTGCACCATGAACCTTTGCACTTCCAGATTTGTTAGGGGAGCCAAATCCGATAGTTGTTTTACAGCATATGAGTGAAGGTGTAGAGGTTAATTTTGCTTGCTTAATTGCCTCGCTGACAGCGTTGACATCATGTCCATCAACTGTTTGTACATCAAAACCACTCGCTTCAAAGCGCATAGGAATACGGGTACTATCGGTAAGACTGGTATGTCCATCAATACTAATACCATTGTCATCAAATAGGATAATAAGCTTATGGAGAGCAAGATGACCCGCAAGTGATATTGCCTCTTGCGAAATACCTTCCATAAGGTCACCATCGCCTACTAAAACGTAAGTATGATGATCAATAAGCGTATTTCCAAGTTCAGAAGATAATTTTTGTTCAGCAATTGCCATTCCCACAGCGTTAGCGAGGCCTTGCCCCAATGGACCTGTTGTCGTTTCAATAGCTCCGATATGACCGAATTCGGGATGTCCCGCCGTTGATGATTGTAATGTTCTAAAACGTTTAATATCGTCTAATGTTATATCTTTATATCCGAGCAGGTATAGTAATGAATAGAGTAGCATAGAACCGTGTCCAGCAGATAAAACAAAGCGATCTCTATTTATCCAGCGGGGATTATTGACATCAAAACACATGTGATCTGTAAACAAAGCGACAGCTATTTCGGCACATCCAAGAGGTAAACCAGGATGACCAGATTGAGCATTTTCAATCGCATCTATTGATAACTTACGAATGGCATTTGCCATTAAGGCTTTATGATTATCTAGCATGAATGTGTTTTAATCTTAATAAGTTTATAGCGCGTCATGTTTATGCCATTCTACAATTTTTTATTATTCCAATAAGATCAAGAGTTATTGCTATGGGAATAACATATTTTGTATGTTTGCAAAATATATGCAGTGACCCAAAAATACATAGGCTATTTATATATTTCTTCTTTCTGCAAATAATGTATATTCATTAGGGCAATTAGTAGCTAAGAGTCAATAATAATTCTTAAAAATATGGTACATAATATAATCCTTAATAAAAAATTAAGATTGTTTCTTTAGCTATAACCTGTCGGCGCTCTTAATTGAGACATTAAAAACTGTGAGGATTCTGATGGCACTACCAAATCAACTTGTTGATAAAGAAAACAGCGTAAGTAAAACGATGTGTCAAGACAAATTGTCTGACATCCAAAGTGCTAAGACGCAAACAAGTCATAAAAAACAAGACGAACAAAAAGCGGACACTTATGACGGTAACATTTGTGCACAAAAGGTTTACGATACATTAGAATTGGACCAAAGCGCACAAGAGTCAAAGCAGACACATTCTACCTTAGCATTATCACATATAAAAAATAAGGAAAAATCTGCTGCCCTTGGCAAAGCTTTCAACAGGTTAGATCACTCTATTGTAAATATGGGAGATATTTTTCATGATATGTGTAAAATATATGAAATAGTTGGTGATTTACGCAACAGTGAAAAGCAAATGAAAAAGGAGCATAAGCGTATTTTAGATGAATTAAAAGCTACCAAAGAAGAGCTTAACCAATATTCCCATATACAAAAGGAAATGCAAGGACGTATATCGGAGATAATTCAAAACATACGTAACGCAGCACCTGTTTCTCTAAGGAAAAAGATTGATACCGAACTGAAAGATAACGATTTCTTGCAGCAGACACATTAACACAATTAAAATGAATTTTGATTTTTATGGCAACGGTTAAACTTAAGGTAAATAATACGCATTATGAAATGCAGTGCGATGATGGTCAAGAAGAGTATCTATCCTATCTGGGGTATGAGCTTAATAAGCGTGTAGAAGATATAAGGGCAAAAGCAAGGACAATGCCTGAGAGTCGGATGTTCTTTTTATGTAGCATGTTGTTATTAGATGAACTCGTAACTTTAAAAGAAAAAACTCACGATATAGATGATACATTGACGAAAGGCCTTGAAACAGAGGGAGATGGTATCAATCAGGATGACATGATTGCAGTAATAAATAGATTTGCCAGTAAGATTGAAGCTCTTACAGAAAAAAATATCGAGACAATAGAGGCTTCAAAGCATTCATTCATGTAATTGATGATATAATTTTTATGCAAAGGGATTTTCCTTTTGACAGATATTATTTTTTCAGTATAAACCATATATACACAATGAAGAATGTTTCATATTTTGGGGATGTTCAGTATTCCGAATGCAGAAATATGCTGCGTATGGAGTAATCCTAAGGCGGCAGAAAGATGTAGCGTGCGTAGTGTATTAGATGATCTGAGTGAAGCCGTAGGCTTAACTGGGTGCGTCCATGTAAGTTCGGTATGGGTGGATTGAAATTAATAATTAAGTACAGAAATAAGAAAAGGATACCATGCAAAAGGAATTGATAGGTTTAAAAAGATCCTGTTTAAATTGTCATAAGCGTTTTTATGATTTACACCGTTCGCCGATTTTATGTCCTTATTGCGATGCGGAGTTCATTATTGAAGAACCAGAGATTGAGGAAGTAGAAAGCGAAGAAAACGTTCCGCTTGATAAAGTTACTGTTCCCGATATCGTTTCTGAAGATGATATAGAGGATATTGAGGCAGCTGATTTAGAAATCGTAGATGAAGATGATGAAGCAGGTTTCTTAGAAACCGATTTAGAGGAAGATAATGATGTTTCTGAATTCATTTCAACAACACGTAAGGGGGATGATGGTGAGGAAGATGATTTAACCTAGCGATCACAATCCCATATAAATCATAAGAAATGGGGCCATAGCTCAGTTGGGAGAGCGCTTGAATGGCATTCAAGAGGTCGGGGGTTCGACCCCCCCTGGCTCCACCATTTAAATTGTTCATTTAACTTTGCGTTTTTTCATGTTGCGTTTTATTGGAGTTAGAAAGTTTTTTTAAAAATTAGACATTTTTTCTTTTTTCCCTTGTATTCAAAGGGTTTTGGATTGTTTGATATCTTTCCAGAACCTCTCTCCAGCCGCCAGATTATCTTCATTCTCCCCACTTCCATTCTCTGTTTGGGGCGGTGTTATCTGTTTTCTTTGGACAAAGTCAGACACT
>JAPKNN010000002.1:0-276633 GCA_040266715.1 Paracoccaceae bacterium | reverse complement strand
TCGGCTTATGATGCGAGTGCGACGAATAATGCGCCTATTTTTAGTAGTGCGTCACATTCAGTGAGCGTAGTTGAGGGTCAATTATTAATTCCGCATACGATCTCTGCTTCTGATGCGGATGGAGATACACTTGTGTATCAGATATCGGGTGGTGCAGATAGTTCTTTATTTACGTTATCGGGTGATCCGTTACAATTATCTTTCATCAATAATATCCCGCATATATCGGATGGTTCGAATGTATATAGCGTTGTAATTTCTGCTTTTGATGGTACGAGTTATGGATATCAAACATTACATGTTACGGTATTAGACAATCCCCTTATCCCGCCCCCTGAATCTCCAAATGATACATTGACTATTCATTTAGATGATAATGGCTATGCAATTAGGGAAGAAATTTATGGTGCCTCTGTAGAAGGTGTAATTTCAATAGTAAGCGATGAGCCTTATGCTGTAACCGTTTCTTCTGACGGTGATATATTTGAGTATGTAAATGGCGTATTAAAAATTAAAGATAGTGCTAAAATTGATTATGAAACGGATACAGATAAAAATGTTTTTGTTGAGTTAGAGGTTACACAGACACAAGGGGATAATCCTCAAACACTTGCTTCTGTTATTAAGATTAGCATCATTGATGTTACTGAAGTGGTGAATGGACTTAGCTTACCTAGCACAGAAATAACAAAACATGTCAGTGTCGAAGAAAACAAAACAGATGCGGTATATAGTTTTACTGCCTTGCCGCTGAATGGATTAAGCTTTAGATTAAAGAATAGTGGCGATTCTGATAAATTGTATATTAATTCTACTGGAGATTTATTTTTTGCTAGTCCTCCAGACTATGAAAATCCAACGGGAGGTGGAGTAGGTGAAAACATATATGCAGTTGTTCTAGAAATATATAACAGTACTTCTGTAGTTGAGCAAACGGTCTTTGTTGAAGTTACCGATGTTGATGAGGCTCCTACCGATATTTTACTTTCGTCATATACAATAAAAGAAGATAGCGTGTCAGATACACAAGGACGTCATCTTATTGGTGTTGTTAGTGTAATTGATGATACAAACACAGATTATACATATCATCTGTCAGGAATAGATAATAATGTCTTCTTTATTGATGAAACAAATGGGAATATATATTTATTAGAGCAGCCCGATTTTGAAACAAAAACTGGGTATGATATTTCTATTACAGTCGTAGATAAAGCGAATACGCAGTTAACATTTGTCAAAGATATACATATTTCTGTTCAAGATGTAATAGGAGATGAAACGAATTATTCACCTGTATTTATTCCCGATACGCAGACGCGCTATGTAAGTGTTGAAGAAGAAACAATTGACCACTTCATCACAATTAAAGCGCAGCATTTGGGTGGAGAAAGCATACATTATTCTCTCGATCAAGTAAGTCAGGATATTTTTATTATTAATGCTTTGGGAGAATTATCTTTTATCAATCCCGTAAGTTTTGAAGATGCTCTTGGCAGTGGAGAACAAAATAATATCTTTAAAGTAACGGTCTATGCGACAGATTTGGATGATACAACCCAGCAAGAAATTGTTGTTAGCGTGCTGGATGTAAATGATAGACCCTTTGTTACAATGACAACGCAAAATATAGAAATGAGATATGATGAAACTATCAATCTCGGTCAATATATTCATTATGATGATGAGGATGGTAAAGATGATGTAAGGACCATTATTATTGAAAATACATCTTCAAATAATGGAGCAATTTATCTTGCAGGTGTTTTACAAAATTACACTTACATATCTGTTTCGGTGCAACAATTATCTCAATTAACCTATAGACCATCCGATACACAAACAGATGCTTACACAGACACGTTAACTATAAAAGCTTCCGATGGAAAAAGTCAATCGGAGTCTGTTGATATGCATATATCTGTCTTAGAGCAGTCAAACACTAATCATATTCCGAATTTTGCAGAAAAAAATATTACTCTGGTGATTGATGAAAATATATCCCAAATACCAGATTATAACCCAATCGCAACCGATGCCGATGGCGATGTGCTGACATATAGCATCAGTGCAGACTCAGATTATGCAAATTTATTTACTCTTACTTTGAATTCAAGTAACGGAAAATATGAATTGTTCTTTAAGAATGCTCCCGATTACGAAGATGGAAAGGGAGAGGGGGAATTCAATAATGATTACTATCTCGTTATCAATGCAACCGATACAAATGGAAATTTAGCTCAACAAAATATCAAAGTAAGTGTCAATAATGTTGATGAGAAACCCATTGTCATTCTTAAATCAACACATATTACAATTGCTCATAGTCAGGCGTTAACGCTTTCAGATATATTGAGTGTAGATGATATGGATTACTTTGATGCAGTAACGCATATTGATATTACAGGAACACAACAAGGAACATTGTTGCTTTCGGGTCAGGAAACTAGCCGCACACAATTTACATATCAAGAATTAGCACAATTATCATATAGTGCTAATCAACAGATAACAACGCAGTATCAAGAAACGTTATCAATACAAGCCAGTAATAATTTGACATCAGATGCTGTAGCATTGACAATTACCGTAGAGGCTTTAGGGGATGTAACAAATCAGCCTCCCGTATTTGGGCAATCTACTCATAGTATTACAATTGATGAAGGAGAAAAAAATTTAAGTTATACGCCTTTAGCTGTAGATTTAGACGGTGACACTCTTATTTATCAAATTAACAATAATGAAGCGAAAAATATATTTGTACTTGATGCACAAAACGCTCTACATTTTATCAAAGCACCCGTTTTTGATCCTTCGGGTAATAACACATACCAGATTGTTATTAGTGCGTCAGATGGACGCAGCAATGCTGAACAAACGATAACAGTAATAGTTCAAAATGTGAATTATGCTCCTGTACCTGTATCTAACTTGCTTCATCACACTGTTATCCGAGATCAGCAATATAATTTAGGAGATATCGTCAAAGCCAATTATACAGATGTTGATGGCGATGCTTTGCAAAAAATAAAATTGGTCACAGTTCCAGATAGGCTACAAGCCTTATTGGGAGATGATGGTAATGTTGGATATGAAGGTTTAGAAATTGCAGAAAGTAGTTTGGAATATTTTATATTGACACCAAATTATGATACGCCAGGTCCTGGACAAGCGATATTTACGTATACTTACTTTGATGGAACAGATTGGTCAGAAGAAGTAAAAGTTGTTATTGATATTATAGCAGGTTCGGATACTGCCAATACACCGCCCATTTTTGTTCCAAGTATTTCTGTTTTTTCTGTCTATGAAAATGACATTTCAGTGTTTCATACCTTTGAAGCACAAGATGTTGACACAGATGACACATTATTATTTTCTTTGGCAGGACAAGATAGCAATTATTTCCATATAGATAGTGCAACAGGAGCGTTAAGCTTCAAAGACGCTATAGCATATCATAATACACAGAATAAGCATGTATTTTATCTGGACATAGTTGTGAATGATGGGTATACGGATGTGCATAAAGCCATTACTGTAAACTTATTATCTACTGCCGTGATACCTTATTTTGTGGGGGGAACAGAACAAAATTATACGGTTCCTGAGGAGCAAAATGGGTATATTGTCGGCCTCTTTCTTGCTGAAGATTCTCAATCAAGCGGCATAGCATATAGTATACAAGATGATCCAACGGGCTTATTTCAGTATGTCAATGGTATCCTTAAATTACGCGATGGTGAGAGTCTTGATTATGAAAGCTTAACACAAAAAACCTTCACTATTGTTATACGTGCCACTAATGAAGATGGACAATATGTTGAGGCGGAAAAGATTATTACAGTATTAGATCGCGATGAAAGTAATATTGATCCTGACGCTTTTGTAACCTTTACCGAAGGTTACAATAAAGAAGTATTCATTAATGAAAATGATAACACTACGTATTATACTCCTCTTTATACTATAGAAGGAGGCCATACACCTATTTTTTCTCTATCTGGTATAAATGCTAATTATTTTAACATAAGTACAGATGGTAAATTACGTTTTGCTACAGGAATGGATTTTGAAAATCCACAAGGTAGTCATAGCGACCCCAATGTATACTACGTTATTATTGATGCGAATGTTTCAGGAAATATTACGCAACAATTGGTAAAAGTCACTGTCAAAGATGTTAATGAAAACCCAACGGATATATCATTAAGCAATAATGCTATTTCTGAGGATGTACAGGTGGATCAGACGGGGTATTATAAAATTGGTGATTTATCAATAACAGATGATAGCGTTGGAAAATATACTTATACCCTGCTAGGAGATGATGGTGCTGATTTTATTATCTTAGGAAATACGCTTTATTTACGTAATGAGCCCGATAAAGAAACAAAAGACACGTATAGTATTGAGATTCAGATCGCAGATAGCAATATTGTAAACCCATCAACTTATTTTAAAAAAGCTTTTTCTATTAATATTATAAATGTTGATGAACCGCCTGTCTTTAATCTAGATAGTAATGGGTATTGGATCTATTCACAGACTTTGGGTATGACTGTTAATGGCACTATATCAGCCTACGACCCTGATGGTACGCAGAATGTTACGTTAGTATCTTTGGATACACGATTTGAGTTCTTTAGTGGTGTTTTAAGACTTAAAACAGATCAACAACTTAACTCAACGGGTAGTGATTATACACTGAATATACGGGTACAAGCTATAGAGAGTGAGGGAGGAGCTTATACAAATCAACAGTTGACGATTACAGTTACCGATCCAAGCACGAGTGCTACGGATACGATTGCGCCCGTTGTTGAAAATGGTAATTCGGTTTCTTTGATAGTGGAAGAAAATACAAATGGTACTGTTTATACAATCGTGGCAACAGATGACAACCCACTTACCTATACACTCGTAGGAGCTAATGCACATCTCTTTACCCTAACACATAACGCTTTGTCCTTCAATCAAAGTCCTGATTTTGAGAACCCTTTTAATACAACAGATGAGGACAACCAATATACTGTCGTTGTACGCGTGAGTGATGGGCATAATTATGTTGATCAAATCGTGAGCATAAAAGTCACAGATGTTAATGAGATACAAACAAATATCTCTCTTACGCAAACAGTTATCATTGAAGGAACAAGCATCACACAGAATATAGGCTATTATATAGCAGATATTACTGTCCTAGATGATGCCTTAGGTGATATTATATTATCTTTAGCAGGAACAGATGCGGATCTTTTTGTTATCAATAACAACAAATTATACCTTAAAGAGGCACCAAATTATGAAGATAGGAGTTCCTATAATATTGATATTGTTGCAACAGATAGGCTAATGAATGATGGTGCAAATGATATAAGTAAAAGTTTTGTAATTACCGTAGAACAAGAGACTGAAACTGTAAACTTACCCCCCTATTTTTATTCAGGAAATAGACAGATTACAATTATACAAGAAGGAGAGAGATACACAAATGCTTATGTCATTGCCGTTGATCCTGAGTCTCAGCCTCTTACATATACGATTTCAGGTGATTACAGTGAATTATTGTATTTAGAGAACACGCAATTAGTATTTAAACAGCCCGTTGACACGCACTTCCTACGTAATTATGGTGACGGGGTAACAACATTTTCAATAGATGTTATTGTCAGTGACGGCAATTCAACAGCCACAAAAGTATATGTTTTTAGTGTGGAGGAGATAAATGAAAAACCCATATTATTGTTAACCACACACTTGCTTTATACGTCACACGCAAGCAGCGTAAAATTGTCTGATTACATGCGCTATTATGATAATGATGAAGGTGATTTAGTTGAAAAAATAACTATAATTGTCGATGAAAATATGCACGGACAATTATTACTTAATGATATAGTAACATCTCGAGATACCTTCCTTATAAGCGAGTTGGAACAGCTTACCTATCGTGCTTCTTCAACGAATGTTTTGGCCTATACGGATACGTTTACCTTTGTTGTCACTGATGGTAGTCTCAACTCAGATCCTCAGACTCTAGCTATTAATGTTCAGGCACAAGGAGATACATCTACCATTCCTACATTCGTCGGAGGGCATTATGTTGAGGTAACTGCTCTGGAAAACGAAACGCTATTATCTCACTATACGCCTACAGCTACAAGTGGTAATTTAGCAATCACATATTCATTAGATGATGATTTAGATCATTCACTTTTTGCTATTGACGCCAATAGTGGGGCTTTATCTTTCTTGCAAGCACCTGATTACGAAAATCCAGAAATAGGTTATCAGGGAGAAAGAAATTTTTATTATGTACGTGTTAATGCAACAGATTCAACAGGTAATCAGGCACAACGTATAGTTAAGGTTTCAATAAGTGATGTCAATGAAAATCCCACAATTACTTTGAGTAATGATTACATTAATATTGCGCATGGAGAAGAAGTCTCTTTATCAAACTATATCTATGCACATGATGAAGATTTTGGTCAGCATATAAGCAGTTATAGCATATCTATTTCCTCAGCGGCTAAGGGAAAGCTGTTATTAGATAATACAGACGTAAATGGACAAACTATATCGGCAGAAGAATTTGCACGTATTGTCTATGCCGCAGATGCCACAGAAACAGCTTCTTATTCAGTCACTCTTGATATCATTGCACAAACTTCCCAAAATGACGTTTCTCAGACGGCACAATTAGGTATACATGTGGGCAATCAAAATCTCAATAATTCACCCGTAAGTTTCAAAAGTTCCAGTGATGTCACCATAAATGTCGACGAAAAAAGTGTTTTTACAGGGTACGTTGCCGAAGTGAATAATTTTGATAATGATACCATCATCTACACTATTACAGGTAATGAACAATGGATGTTTGAAATGCAAGGAGCATCGCTTTATTTTAAATTCCCTGTTGAATACAATGCCTCATATAATGTGTATCATTTGACAATTCACGCTAGCGACACAAAAAGCAGTGACAGTCAGAATATTGCTATTAATATAATAAATGTTAATGACCCTCCGCAGGCCAACAATTTTGATATTACGTTCTATCTTTCACAAGAAGTGTCTATTAAAAACTTATTGGATCCAAAAGATATAGATAATGACACAATTACGAAAATTAGATTCACAACATTGCCGACTAAGGCAGAGATAAGAAATGGAACGGCTGCTATAAATCTTAATCAAGAAATTGATTATTCTACGCATGATCTAACAATCATCAGTAACAGTGATAAGCAAGATTATGAAAAAGTAGCATATCAAGTGTTTGACGGTACAGAATGGTCAAATACGGCCGATATAAATCTTTACTACAAAATTGACGAGGATACATCAACCAACGCACCTCCTTATTTTACGCAGGATAGTAAAGAAATTGTGATGAATGAAAACATAAGGCAGGTGCATACATTCAATGCACTAGATCCAGAACTTAATGCTATTACTTATACGCTATCAGATTCTTCCGAGCAGTTTTTAGGTGATAAAGATTATTTTGAGATGAATGGTGATACCCTTTATTTTGTCGATAAGGGTGACTATGAAACAAAAAAGAATTACACATTTTTAGTAATAGCCAGTGATGGAATAGGAGGAACAGGTCAGATACTCGTGACAGTTGAGCTCGTTGATGAGAATGAACTGCCGACTGACATTGTGCTCTCCAAAATGCATATCAATGAACAGGTCGCGGGTGATACATCAAATAATAATTTACAAATCGGACGCGTAAGCATTGTAGACGACGCCATCCAGAATAATCTATTTAGCCTTATGGGGCAGGATGCACAATACTTTAATTTACAAGCAGATTCGGTGACAGGAGACCTTTATTTATACCTTAACCAAGCGGCCGATTATGAAATAAAAGGATCTTATATCCTTACAATACGGGTGACGGACACTACAGTAGTGGGAGATACCTATTATTTAGACAAAGACTATACTATTACCGTTATAGATATTGATGAAGCCCCTTATTTTTCGGATGATATTGAGCAAGATATTTTTTCGGTTTATGAAAATATCTATGGCGATAAGGTGAATGGTGCGATAAGAGCATTTGATCCTGAAGGAGACACCAATAATATTATGTATGAAGTAGTCTCGCAGACGGATAAATTTGTTTTCGTTAATGATGTATTGCAATTGCGCAATGATTTTGTTGCAGACTTTGAACAGCAAAACAGTTATTCGGTAGAAATTAGAGCTATACAAAAAGATAATCAGGCGCTCTATAGTACAGCTACGATAACAGTCAATGTCTTAGATGTATATGATGAGCAAAGTGAAGAAACATTAGAATTTGTTTTCACTGAAGCAGAAGTATATGTAAATGAAAATACACAGGATGCATTCTACACGCCTTTGTTTACAGTAGATTTTCCTAATACATCATCGTTACGCTTAAAGGGTACGGATGCCAATCTTTTTGAAATTACATCGGGATCCATCGCGTTTAAAACCGTTGCTGATTACGAAAATCCAATCAATGCAAATAATGTATACACATTTATTCTCGTTTACTCTGACGGAAAAATTGAAAAAGAGCAAAATGTTATTGTCAATGTCACAGATGTAAACGAAGCACCTACCTTGCATGTGGACAATGGCATATCTTTTTCTGTCTTAGAAGACATAACAGGCGCAAAAATCGTATCAGATTATTTTGTGAGTGACCCCGAAAATAATTCTATGACCTATACAATCATTAATGATGAAAGTGGTCTATTTGAATTCTCAGGAGATCAACTAAAATTAAAAGATGGCGTTTCTGTTGACTATGAGTCGGGTACACATAGCTATGAAATAACAATTCGCGCTACCGAAAATGCAACAACAGATAGCTATTTTGATGAGGCGACAATTACCATAGATGTTATTGATTTTGATGAGTCTGCTACCAACCTACAACCGCAAATTACAACAACGCAGACGGTCTTTACGGTTGCAGAGAATACGCATTTTATTACTAATTTTGTAGCAACGGATGCAGATTCAGCAAAATTATTTTATAGCATCGTTGATAATGGAGACGGAACAAACCCAGGATTTTATATACAGCAGAATTCAGAAACACAAACAATAAGCTTTAGAACCGATAAACTTGCACCTGATTATGAAAATCCGCAATCTAATTCAGGTACGCCTAACGCCTATACATTTTACGTCTTAGTATCCGACGGCGTTAATGAGGTTATGTCTCAAAAACTTACTGTTGAAGTAACCGATGTTAATGAAGCCCCTTATGCGCTCAACAACAATTATATTTTAGAAATAGGGTATGGGCAGACTATTCATATTGCAGATTATATACAATTTGAAGACCCTGAGGGTAATAACACAATAACCAATTATCGCGTATCAGCCGTGAATAGGGGCTTATATAATGATCAAAGTAGTGTGGCGATTACATCATTAACGCAAACAACCTATGAAGCACTGACATATACATCACAAAATACAGGTGATTATGTTCAAACTATAGATGTGTGGGCGTCTGATAGTGAACATGAGTCAGAAAAATCTACGCTTACTATTTATGTTAAAAGTGACGATGATAACCAAGCTCCCGTTTTTGCTGCAGGCAATGAGATCGCCGTCGATGTATATGAGAACTCCAGTAGCATAACCCATAATAGTTTAGCAACCGATCCAGAAGGGGCGGAGATTACATATCGTATAGTTGACCAAACATATCATATAACAAGTATAAACGCATTAACAGGACAGTTAACAATCTTATCGCGTTCGGGGGATTATTTAGATTTTGAATCTGGAAGAGGATATGGCGCTAATAACAATATGTATGATGTATACATTGGTGCGGATGATGGACGCAGTACATCTATTCAAAAAGTTGTTATTCGCGTGCTTGATGTTGACGAACCACCTGTCGTATTAAAATTGGCAAGTGATAATATAGCTATACTGAATTCTGATACGGGTATTAGCTTATCGGATTATTTACTGATCTATGATCCAGATGAAGGTGATATAATACAAAGTGTAACTATTACCTTGCCAACTTTAGGGGCCTTGCAAATTGACGGAGTAACTATTACAAATAATGTTTTGACCCTAGATGAATTTAATAAGCTTATATTCGTACCAAACATTAATAACCCCACCGATACTTCGTACCAATATGATTTTACTGTAACGGCAGAAAATCAAAAAGGTGAGACGGCACAGGCAGATATGAGTATAGCTGTGCATGCGACGACATCAAATTGGGATTTAATTCCTGTTTGGGGATCTCAGACTAACTCTGACCCTAATAACCCTATTTTTGAAAGCTCAACAAGGTACGATTTAACAATATATGAAGGGGCAGAAGGGGTATTGTATGAACCGTCTTTATTAGGTAATAAAGAAAATTTCACTTTTAGTTTGGATAATGATTATGACGGATTGTTTACCTTTAATAATCAAGGGCAACTTATCGCGAATAGACCTGTTCGTAAATCTGATCTGGAATTGCATAGTAGCCAACAATTCGTACTTATAGGTAATAACCGACAACCCAGACTTACGCTAACCGCTACAAATGGTACTAATAGTGCCTCTCAACTTGTTGTTATTACATTGATTGATAACGATAATTTAGCTCCCACCTTAACAGTGTCATCAAGTCATATGGTAGTAGCACCAAATGAAAAAATCCAACTAGTTAACAATCTGGACTATGAAGATGATACACCTTATAATGAGATAGAATTGACCATTACCTTATCGGAAAATAATGGTAAAATACTTTTTAATGATAAGGAAACAGAGGAAAGAACATTTACTTTAGATCAACTGAAAAATATCGCCTATCAAGCTCATGTACAAGATGGTATCGTTGAAGAGATAACGATTAGTCTTGATGATGGGGTCAATACAAAGCAAGTGACTTTTAGTGTAACGACTGAGAATGGGGAGCTTGTTTTTAGATTTACAACTTTGTTTGGGGTAGGACGCTATATAGAGGAAACTAATCTTAGGGATAAGTTATATATGGAACTTTCCTTTGATATTAATGATCTTGCTTTTCGTATCGTAAATGATAATGCACAGCAATTCAATATACAGACTAATGCTGCAGAAGAAAGTATAACTTTAATCTCCAATGAAACCTATAATTACGAAGAATTAAACGGTATTGAGAATGTATTTTTCCTTTTGGTAAGAGCAACAGATAATTCGGGTGACTGGATTGAGCATAGCTCTTATTACACGACTAAAGATTGGGTTAGGGAAAGCTATAAAATTAGAACATCTTCTCAGGATTATTATATATTTGCCGATAAAAAAGACTCTTATGTGCTTGGTTATCTTAATGTCCTTCATGATGATTTTGCAAGCTTATCATTTCTGGCGCCTATAGGATTTGAATTTGAAAATAATGTTCTTAAACTATCCAATCCTGAATATATAAATACGAGATCGAATAGTTTTAATACCAGTATATATGTAAGGCCAGAATGGACTAATCAACAAGAATATGCCGCATCCAATAGGGGTGAAATTAATATAACAATAAATGTTATTAATATTGGGACGGAAGCACAAAACAATGTGGCTCCTTCTTTGAGTGCATTTCAAAATATTTACTTAGTAGATGAGAATAGTACGGGGGAGGTTTTTACTGTCCAAGCAAGCGATGCTGAAGGGCAGACAATATACTATAATATATACATGCATATGTATGACGGAAAATTATTTGAGATCAATCCGTTAACGGGAGAAACAATTTTTATTGAAGCGCTCAACTATGAGGAGAGTAGTGGAGTAGGTGATAATAATAATATTTATAATGTTGTCGCATACGCTACCGATGGCCATAAAAAAGAAGAGAAATTAATTACCTTAGTTGTTCGTGATGTTAATGATGCACCTACTTTACAAATAGATCAATTTGGCTACTACGTCTTTAGTGAAACTGCTGGGGCAAGAGTTTATGGTGAGGAATTACGCGGCTATGATGAAGACGGTGATAAACTTACTCTAGAGATAATTAATAATAACAAATTTGAAATCGTTAATAACAGAATTGCCTTAAAAAATAACTCTATTGTAAGTGGTGCGGGTATTGAAGATGTCACTGTAAGAGTAAGGGAGACTGACACAGATGAGCTTCTTTACACTGATTATACGATTGCGGTTCGAACAGTAGAGCAAGTTGAAATAAGCAATACGTATTTTTTAAAGGATAGATTAAATTACTCTTTATACCATAATAATCCTGCTTATATAGATGGGCAAACAATTGAGTTGCCAGAAAATTTATATGATGATGGTAATAGGGCAGATGTTAGAGTTCTTTCCTTTAATACGCGCTTTTTTAAAACGGGGGGGTATCTCTATTCTTTAACTGATGCGTATGATAATCACTTATTTAAGGTCAATCCATTTGATGGCTCTGTCTTTTTTATTGATAATCCCGACTATGAAGCACTTAATCAACAATATGGAAAAAATGAATTTATTTTACAGCTTGAAGTAACCGATGGTACTTTAAAAGCACATAAATTCTTCACAGTTATAGTCAGAGATGTCCAAGAACGCGCATATTTTACACATGATACGGAAGAATATTCTGTTGAAAGTGGTGTGAAAGGTGCTCTTATCGGACAATTCGATCTGTTTGATCCAGAAAAAGATTATTACACCTATCAAATTGATGACGATAGATTTGAAGTTGTAAAAGGACAGTTACGTTTAAAGTCAGAATCATATCTTGATTATTATGCTGAAGATAATCATCGCGTTGTTTTTACCGTCACGGTCACACAAAATAATGTTGATGAAAATTTCTTGTTTACTGTTGCTATTGAAAATCCAGATGTAGATAATTTTGCGCCAATTTTCTTAGAAACTACCGATAATCCTATTATATTATACACTGAAGGTATGACAGATATTTTTTATACGGTGGAAGCGATTGATATTAATGGGCAGAAATTAACCTATAGACTCGATAAGGTATCACAACAAAAATTTAAAATTAATGAAAGAACAGGTGATCTAAAGGCGGTATCGGCTATTAGTTATGATAGTAATATAAGTAATCAGTATACGATAAGTATTACGGCTGAAGGACCTCAGCGCGAATCTACGACAAAAGATTTCACTATTATGGTTGTAGATGTAAATGAAGCTCCGCTTTTTGACCCCACAGTCGAGTTTGGTAGCTATAGAATAATGTCGGATACTGCAGATGCTATTGTTAAGGGTACCGATATACTTGCTAGTGATGCAGATGGCGATGATGTTCTTACCTATACTGTTGTTGATAGTAGTAGTAATTTTGAATTTAATGGAAGTGAATTACGCTTGAAATCTGGTGTATTGCTTTCGAGTTCACCTAAAGAAATAGTGCTAGAAATACGCGTGACAGATGATGATGGCACACAGCCACTTTCAGATACTGTCAATATACGTATTGAAGTAGTTGATAAAAATTCTATTAATACAGCACCTACATTTAATTCGGCAACAGTGAGTGTTGATGTATTAGAGGAATCAAGTGTTGTTTTTTATACGGCTCAGGCATCAGATGCTGAAAACAATATTATACTATACACTTTAGAAAATAACGATCAGGGCTATTTTTATATTAATGAAGTAAGTGGTGAGCTTAGTTTCGCATTGCCAAGGGATTACGAAAATGGCACAGGAACAGGAGACAATAAAAATATTTATACCGTAACGATAAAGGCAGATGATGGACGTGCGTCCACGACACAAACGGTGAATGTCACGGTATTGGCCTATGATGAGGGGCCTGAATTTTCAGGAAGCTTTACAGCAAACGTAGCAGAAAATTATACAGGCGCGGTTATGACTGTAAATGCAACAGATCCTGAAGGGCAAACCGTTACGTATAAGATGGCGGATGATTATGTTGGACATTTTCAGATCGACGCCAATACTGGTGTTATTAGTATTTCACAGGCATTGGATTTTGAAACAGAATTGGAAACACATATTTTTACCGTCGTAGCAAGCGATTCTACTACAACTACCACGCAAACTATAGATATTACTTTGCAGGATGTGAATGAAGCACCAGAAACCTCTGATGGGCAGGATGTGAATATCAGCTATGATAAAAGAATTTCATTAGATAATTACATGTATTTATATTCATCAGATCCAGAAGGAGATAGTACGATAACGGGTTATACCATTTCTATAGTTTCGGGATCAGGATCACTATATTTGGATGGCATACAAACTACACAAACTAGTTTCACATCACATGAAATCGATAAGGTGAGTTTCTTGGGTGATTCTAGTGTTATTGCAAGCCAGGTTATTACACTCGAATATAGTGCTTCGGACGCGCAATTTACATCAAATACAAGTCGCTTGAATATTAATATAGAAGCTAGAAATTTGCCTCCTGTCTTTGCTAATGGTGATTCACATACGCTAAGTGTGAATGAAAATACAAATAGCAATTTCTATAATGTCAATGCAACAGACCCAGAAAATGCAGCAACAATTACCTATAGTATTTCAGAAGGGAATGAAAAAGATCTATTCTTCATTGATACAGCAGGTAATGTTAGATTTAGATTGCCGCAAGATTATGAAAATCCAATGGGAAGTGGCAATGATAATACTATTTATACCTTTGTTGTTATGGCAAGTGATTCTGTTAATTTTTCCCGACAAACTATAACCGTTAATCTTGCAGATATACAAGAAGGTGCCACAATAGTGAGTGGTAAAGATATTGTTGTGGATGAGAATGTTTCTGGTTTAATAGGCACACTCAGTGCAGTCGATCCCGATACACCTAGTGCGAATATTACGTTTGCGATGTCAAATTCAGGTGGTATAGATAATGCTTTCTTTTCAATATCTAGTACAGGCGATATCACACTCAACGATGCAAAGGATTTTGAAAATCCAGAAGATTCCAATCGGAATAACGTCTATCATATATGGGTAGATGTTACGAGTGATGGTATAGTAAAAACGCAGGAAATAACGGTTACTGTTAATGATGTAAGAGAAGCACCCGTTATTGTTAATACAAGCCTAAAAATTGAGAGTCTTGAGACCGTCAATTTAGCACCGTATTTCAATATAACAGATGGTGATGCAGATAGCCAAATTATATCTATATCTATTGATAAACCGACTACAGGAATCTTATTTTTTGAAGGACAAAAGGTAGGTGCTAATACACAAACTATCAGTTTCTCATCCTTGAATGGTATAGAATATCAAGCCGCCAGCAGTAAAACGGCATACACAGTGACAATGCATTATAAAGCTACAGATAGTACCTCTTTAGAATCAGAACAAGGAACAATAACAATAGAAGTATTAGGAAGTAAAACTAGCCATAATGCCCCGCAATTTGGTACCCAAACTCAATTTGATGTTGCAGAAGGGCAGGGAAGTTTAGCCTTTACAATTGACGTTACTGACAGCGATAATGATGAGATAACATTGCGTTTAGATACACAAACGCAAAACGAAAATATATTTTCTTTGATTGGTAATGAATTGCATTTTATCTCAATACCTGACTTTGAGAACGGTACTGGCACTGGAGTTGGGCGTAATACCTATACGGCAACTATAGAAGCTCATGATGGCACACATACAACAACCCAGACTTTTACAATTACTGTTACCGATGCCAATGATGCACCAATCGTCAGCGTTTTAGATGAGGCAATGGTCGAGAATGGTCGTATACTCAATAATTTAAATAGCTATGTATCAATTACAGATCCACAGTCCAACACCATAACACGAGTCAGATTTGAACAAAAAGATACCTTGTTGGGAAATATTCAGATTAACGATGTTGATACCAAAAGGACAGAGTTTACATGGAGTGAGTTTAGTAATCTTACATATAAGGCAGCTGCAATCGATCAAGTGTATACGGATCAATTCTTCTTTAGTGCCTATGATGGATATCTATGGTCCAATAAGGTTTCATTTATTATCAACACAAGCTATGGCAATATGATTGCCAATACACAAAATTCGCCACCTGTATTTCAAAATACAAATGTTACATTTGATACGTATGAAAATTCTAACGCTACAATTTTTACAGCTCAGGCTACAGACGTTGATGGTGATGATGTTACGTATTCAATTGATAGTACGTATCAAGATGGGGGACTTTTTGAAATTCATGCCGAAACAGGTATTTTGAATTTTAAAACGGATAGTATGCCCGATTTTGAAAATCCTAGAAGTGTATCTGCAACAAATCAATACGCAGTAAGGGTGTTAGCATCAGATGGAAATAGTCAGGCATCCTACGATATAACTGTTAATGTACAAAACATTGATGAACCACCCTTGATTAATCATTCTGAGAATGACAATATTGATGTAAATCATGCAGCGAGTATTAAAGTATCAGATTATATTGATTTTGTGGAACAAGATGGAGATCCAATTATACAAGTGGATTTTGTTATTTTGCAAGTTGTTACGGGCAGCTATGGTCAATTGAGCCTTAATGGTACTGTATTGAGTAATATACAAACCTCATTTACAGAAACAGAATTTGAAAATTTACTATTATTAACAGAAGCAGGATCAAATTCAGATGTAGTTTTAAATGTAGGGTTAGCCGTTGCTAGCCAAAAGGATCAGAATTCTAATACGCAGCAAACTGATACCGTTAATTTTACACTCACAATTAAAGCCACATCTAGCCCCTTAGAAGCCAGTGGAACTGTTGAAAGTACAAATCAACCCGATATATCTTCAAGCATTTTTGAAGCTAACACACAATTTGTAGATATAAACACTCATCAGGAACAGCAAATTGATTTGCTTGACGATGTTACATCATGGTTTGATGGTGGTTAACATAAAATAAGTGCCACCATATAATGTAATAGCTGTGGATTAGAAACGTGTCGCCCTTTGTGCTACATACCAGGTAAGGTTTCTGGAAAACCTTCGGCACGTAGATCACATCCAAACTCTTTTTCAATAAGACGAATAGCTTCGGTTGACCAACTTTTATCACCATAGCTTTCAAGTGCTTTACGAAAGAATGTATATATGTTATTTGCAATGGGTAGCTGTGTTTGCGTTTCCTGCATAAGATCTTTCACTAAATTATAATCTTTTAACGCAAGATCCATTGTGAAGCCAACATTGTAAGAGCCGTTTAGGACGAGTTGCATTTCTGTTTCGTGGGCGAAAGAATTGCCCGAGGAAACCTTTATCGCTTCATAAGCTTTGGCGAGGTCAATATTGGATTTTTTAGCAAGCATCATAGCTTCACCACTTGCCCATAAATGTACAAAAGCCAACATATTTGTGATAACTTTTATTGTGGAAGCGGTGCCTATGTCGCCCATATGAACTATGCTACCACCAATGACACGCAAAATTGGTAAACATGTTTTATAGATATCCTCATCACCACCGACAAGTATAGAAATATCACCTGTCCAGACCCTGTTACAGCCTCCTGTTATAGGAGCTTCAAGAGTATGGATATGATTCTCTTTTGCCTTTGTTGCAAAAAATTGCATATCGTGAAAATCTGTAGTGCTCATCTCTATCCAATAGCTACCAGGTTTCATCAATGCAATTATGCCATTATCTCCATCCACAACGGCCTTAACGGCTTGTGGTGTAGGTAACGATGTAATGGTCGTATGGCAATCTGTAATGGCATCTTGTGCAGAAGATGCCCAAATGGCTCCTAAACTTGTTATCTCTTCTTTTCTTTTTGTATCTAAATCAAATACAGACAATGTATAGCCTGCCTTAATTAGGTTAAGAGCCATCGGATAGCCAACATTTCCTAGGCCAATAAAAGCAATTTTCTTCACGATTATATCCTTTTAGTACATACTCTAAAAATTATGCATATAACAGTACTTACAGCAATATTTTAAGACTTAATTCTACTTTATATTATTGTTTTACAACTATTAGGGTTGCCATATTATATGCCTATCTATTATATGTATGCAAGACTTAATTGGAAAAGGATATAATATGCAATTTAAAAACCTTGAGGAAGTTCAAAATAGTATTCAGCAAGAAAAAAAACCTCATCACGGATATATGCAATTAGCAAGACAAAGACAAGAGAGTCTTACAAAGCCTTCAGGCTCACTTGGAAAGCTAGAAGATGTAGCTGTTTTTATGGCAGGGTGGTTACAACAAGAAAAACCTTACCTTACAAACATAAAAGCGTGTATTTTTGCTGGTAATCATGGAATTGTTGAACAAGGTGTAAGTTGTTTTCCGCCTGAAGTTACGGCTCAAATGGTTGCAAATTTCAAGTCTCAAGGAGCAGCGATTAACCAACTCTGCACTCTTAACGATATCAATTTAGATGTCATTCCTTTACAATTAGAAAGGCCAGTGAAGGATTTTACAAAAACGCAAGCCATGAGCGAAGGGGAATTGATAGAAGCAATTAACATGGGTGCAGCACAAGTTGATAAGGCAGTGAATTTGTATTTGCCTGGTGAAATGGGTATCGGTAATACAACCTCAGCATCGGCTATATGTTATTTACTTTACGGTGGTCAAACTCACAATTGGATAGGCAAAGGAACGGGTGTTAACGATGAGGGTTTAAATTGCAAGAGTGAGGTTTTAGCTAAGGCGCATAATTTACATGCACAATTTTGCAATCAAGATCCACTTAAAATTCTTCAATCTGTTGGAGGTAGGGAGATAGCAGCGATTTTAGGTCTTATTATTGCTGCTAGACACTATTCAATACCTGTTTTATTAGATGGTTTTATAGTATGCGCTGCTGCAGCTATTATACATAGTATAAATAATGATGCTTTGTCACATTGCTTAGCGGCTCATCTTTCCAACGAAAAACCGCATATAGATTTACTTAAACATATACAGCAACAGCCATTGTTAGATTTAGAAATGCGGCTGGGGGAGGCATCAGGTGCGGCGGTAGCATGTGCTATTATAAAAGCAGCCCTAATAACGCATAATAATATGGCAACCTTTGCTGAGGCACAAGTAGCAACTAAACAAGGTGATTAAGGTAAAGAAAAAACAGGTTAGCAAATACTAACCTGTTTTATGTAGATAAAAAAATTTAGGAAATATAGAATACTATAAACGGTATCTAATTTGGTCTTGCCAGAAACGCTCAAGCTTTTCTAACGTTTCACGCATAGATGACATTGATGAAATTTTTATATCGCCAACTTTCTCTATAACATTTGCGTGTTTGTTATAAAGCGTATCCACGATATCATGAACTTTCATACCTTTTTCAGTAAGTTGAACGCGTACTGATCTTTTATCTTTATCAGAACGAGAATGGTTGACATAACCACTATCAACTAATTTCTTGAGGTTATATGAAACATTAGTGCCCATATAGTACCCTCTACCACGCAGTTCACCAGCAGAAAGCTTTGCATTGCCCATATTAAAAATTAATAGAGCTTGCACGCTATTTATGTCTGTATATTCATGCTTGTCAAGTTCGAACTTAATAATATCTAGGAGACTTCTATGTAACCTTTCTACCATTTGTAGTATATTTAGATATGTGTCGAAATTTTCATCATGCGCTTGTGTTTCTGGGACGTATGCTTTTACTGTACTCATTGTAAGAAACTCACTATTATATTTGCAGATTGGATGAATGTGCAATAATAGTTTTGTACTACAATTTATTAAATATAATATAAATTAATAGTATTAATAAAAAATAAATTATGCGCTAAGTATAGTAAATAAAAAATTAATGTATTTATTACTATAATTATAGCAATAAATATACTTCTCTTATAGTATTAAGTATTGTCAATATTGATAATCTGTAAAAGAAATAACAATATATGCAAAAATGCTGTTTCTCTTTTTAAGAATGGATTATTTTTGCCTACAAGGCTTCTTATCTGTACGAGCTGTATAAGGCTTATATGCACGTAATTAAACGATACTTATTTCTATAAGGAGTTTAGTAAAATTTAAAAATAGTATTTTGCATGAACAATAATTCTAGTGAGTCTATCAAATAGATTTCAGGATAAAATATTATCAATCATACCATTTGGAAATTACCAAATACTCAATTATTTACCCTTCCAAGGAACAAGTATGGTTTCTAGCAAGCGCATAATCAAATCTAACGTGTAGGCAATAATGGCGATAATAATAATTCCTAAGAAAACAACGGAAGTATCCAAAAAATCGGCAGCACTAAGAACCATATGTCCCAATCCTGTTTCGGCGGCAACCATCTCCGCAGCAACGAGAGTCGTCCATCCAAAACCAATTCCAATACGCATGCCTGTTAATATTTCAGGCATCGCTGCTTTAAGCACAACATGTCGTATGACTTGCGCACGTGATGCTCCCAAAGAATAGGCCGCGTGTATTTGTTCAATCTGTACGGATCTTACACCTGCACGTGCTGATAACGTCATAGGAGCAAACATCGCCAACCATATGAGTGTTATTTTCTGCCCTTCATCAATACCTAACCAAATGATTGTAAGAGGAAGATAAGCCAATGGCGGAATAGGGCGGTAAAATTCAATTGGTGGATCAAAAATACCTCGCATATAAACATTCATTCCCATAGCGATTCCAATAGGTACAGCCGTAATAACAGCTAAGAAAAATGATGATAGAACACGAAAAATACTTTGAGATGAATGCTCTATAATAGTTCCCCCTGCATACACTTCTGTGTACCCCTCTAAGAGTCTGTTAAAAACTTCCGAAGGACTGGGCAAGAATAATGGGTCGAGTTTAAGATAAGAAACTTCTGTAAAAAGAAACCATGTAGCTATAATTACAACAGCCGATACAAAACTAATCAATGTACTTGACCCCACTCCAGGTGCGCCGTAAACATCACCAGGACTGGCAGGTGATTTTTTAAATAAACCTTGAATAAAATGTATCATGAAAGTTTTTCCTATTAAAAGTTGATAGCGTTATGTTTCTTGACTTTTCTTTTCATCACCGTATATTATTGATAACACAACCTCACGCATTTTTATAAAATCTTGTTCCGATTTGATTTTTCGTGCATCTCCTCCTTCAATAAAACGCTTGCCAAAATCTAAATTTTCTTCGAATACAATTCTACCAGGGCGAGGTGACATAACGATTAAGCGTGTCGCTAAAAACAAGGCTTCTTCAACACTATGCGTTATAAAAAAAATCATTTTCTTTGTTTTGTGCCATATATCAAGTGTAATTTCCTGAACACTTTCACGCGTTAAAGCATCAAGAGCACCAAATGGCTCATCCATTAGCAAGGCTTCGGGATCATTTACGAGGGCACGTGCTATGCCTACACGTTGTTGCATACCGCCCGATAATTCATATACACGACTATCTTCAAATCCCTCCAAGCCAACAAGTTTAAGATATTCAGATCCTTTTTGGAGACGTTTTGTTTTAGGAATCCCACTAAATGTAAGTCCTAATGTAACATTATCAATAACATTAAGCCAAGGCAATAAGGCATGTTTTTGAAACACTACACCACGATCGGCACCAGGGCCTTCTACGGGTTTATTATCTAATAAAACACTCCCTTTGCTTGGTTGAATAAAGCCAGATAACATGTTGAGAAGAGTTGTTTTTCCACATCCTGATGCCCCTAGTGCAACAACAAAATCACCAGGATTAATTTCTAAATTAATATTCTGCAAGGCCTCAATAGTGCCTCCTCCACGTAAGGGATAAAATACACTTGCATTGTCAACATTTAGGGTCATAAGGCTTCTCTAGCAATAGTGTTTTTCTTTAAACTAGGTTCGGTATAAATTATAAATGTCTTCAATTTTTTTAAACAATTTCATATTTTCCAAACAATTTCATAACACAGCCGTAACATTCAATTACAGGCCAAGAAGGCAATCTCTGTTCCTCTGCTTGACTTGTGTATGTTAAAGTAGCTGTAATAAAAACACGGACACATATGCTCTAGCATACTCACTTGTATCACATGTGCCCGCATTTTTTAGAAGGCCGTTTCTTATTGCATAGCCATTTCAACCCATTTGGAATTTACAACCTTACCATAGTCGGGTAAAACTTTTTTAAGTTTCTTTTCAGCTTTTAGAAATTCCGATGTAAATTTGAGGGCTCTTGCGGCACCACCATCAGCACCCCCACCTAACCAAGTAGACGAAGCTTGCTCGGCAAGAGTAGGAAATTTATAAAGTGCTAAAACACCTGGAACGTCTTCTGCGTTACCACCAACGAGTTTTATAATATTCTTAACATAAGAAGAGTCGGCTGACCAAGATTTTGGATCATCTCTATAAGATGCGTCAGCTGCGGCGATAGTTTTTATAAAATTCACCATAAAGCTTTCGTTTTCAGCAGCCCATTTTTTGTTTGCAACGATACCATCAAAAGTAGCTTTACCCCAAGAGCTTAATTGTCCTGATGTAATGAGCACTTTACCATTTTGTTTAATACGACCTAATGCAGGATCCCAAATGAAAGCTGCATCAATATCACCTCTGCTCCAAGCAGCGGCAATGGCATCGGGTCTCATATTTAATACTTTGACATCACTTTGCTTAAGACCAAATTGTTCCATAGCAAAGAGAGTATGGAAATGTGTTGTTGACACAAAGGGAACACCTAATTTCTTACCTTTAAGATCTTGTGGAGCGATGATACCTGAACCATTACGCACTACAAGTGCTTCTGCTGCAGCAATATCTTCACAAATCCAGATAAGCTCAATATCCAAGCCTCTACTTACGCCAGCTGCGATAGGACTTGATCCTGCCATAGCAATATGCACATCACCAGAAGCCATTGCTTTAATTACGCTTCCGCCAGAATCAAATTTTTTCCATTCAATTTTTGCACCTGTAGCTTTCTCAAATTCACCGTTAGCGATAGCATTTTTCCAGGGGTTATAAACGCCCTGATATCCAATAACGACGCTTTCAGCTTGTGCGGTTGTAACAAAACCCACACTTAAAACAAAAGCCAGTACACTTAGTATTTTTTTTAACATTGTTTTCTCCATTAGTTAGCTTATAATATTCTTGCTAAATCATTTTTATTCAAAGGTAATTACGCATGGCATTGCCTTTGATATAAGTTCTATCGCTGCGCTTATCCTTCGTGTATATGACATTAACATAAAATGATGACCGCAACAATACAACTCACATATTGATGGTAGCATAGTATAACTGCTAAGTAAATAAAGAAGTGACTCAATTACTTTACATAACATATTGTGCTGATATATATCTCAACAGACAAATAAGCATATATCCAGCCTAGCTGCATTGCCACTAGCTGGTCACCGCATGCACACAACAAATCTCAACGATGGCACATACCTCCATGTGATTTGAGAAAATAGATATGTGATTTGAGAAAATAGATGCGTGAGCCCAATATACAAACCTATTTATGTAGATGGTCTAATTATTAGCCGTCAACACTTCTTCAAGAACGTCAATCATCTCGTCAATATGTTTATGTGAGGCAATGAATGCAGGGGCAAAAATTCCACTATCGCCAGTGAATTTCACATGCAACCCTTTCCAGAAAAGCTGTTTTTGTAATTCGTTTCCTAAAACGCCTGCAGGTATACCTTCTTTGCGAACTTCTACTGCAGCCATAAGACCGTAATTGCGAACATCAAAAACAATTTTATTGTCTGCGACCCGTTTAAATAATTGTTCTTCAAAATAAGGTGCTAATTGTGCCGCTTTATTGAATGCGTCTTCTTTTATGTATAAATCTTGCACAACATTCGCACAAGCACAGGCAACTGGGTTGGCTGACCAAGTGTATCCGTGAAAAAATTCCACAGCATTAGGAGGGGCATCATTAATTATCGTTTCATATATCTCATCTTTGACAGCTACTGCTCCCATTGGTATATTGCCATTTGTTATGGCTTTAGCCATCGTCATGATATCTGGTATAACATTAAAAGCCTGTGCGGCGAAAGGTTTTCCAAGTCTGCCAAATCCTGTTATGACTTCATCGAACACCAACAAAATGCCATTTTGTGTACAAATCTCACGGAGCCTTTCCAAATATCCCTTAGGGGGAACAAGACAGCCCGTAGAACCTGCAATAGGTTCAACAAAACAAGCAGCAATTGTACTCGCACCATAGGTATCAACGATTCTTTGCAGATCTTCGGCTAATTCGGCACCATTTTCTGGCATACCTTTTATAAAACGCTCATTTGGTTGCCATGTGTGTCTGAGTAAAGCGACATGAGGCATTGTTGCAGGAAAGGCTTCTCGATTTTTTATCATTCCACTTAGTGAAACACCACCTATATTGACCCCGTGATATGCTCTTTCGCGTGAGACAAATCGAATACGCCCAGCATCTTTACGACATTTATGATATTGGTGTACAATTTTAATCGCTGTATCTATCGATTCGGAACCAGAATTTGTAAAAAAAACATGATTAATAGGTTCAGGAGTTATAGCAGCAATTTTATTGGCAAGGGCAAAAGACCCTTCATGTCCCATCTGAAAATGAGGGGAATAATCATTTGTTAATATCTGTTCATGCACAGCGTCAGCTATTTCCTTGCGTCCATGCCCCAAAGGCGTGCAGAAAAGCCCTGAACTCCCATCAATCAATGTATCACCATTTTGATCGTAATAATATATTCCTTTACTTTTGGAAATAAGCCGTGGATGTGTTTTAAAATCACGATTGCCACTAAAGGGCATCCAGTGATTTTCTAAGTCATTGACACCTGAACGCATAATTTTATCCCTTCTTTGATTAGATTATGTTGTTAATTATATGAGATGTATACCTGTAATTATATGAAATCAAGATAAAAAATGAAGAATATAAAAGATAACAAATTATGAGTCTAAATTTTGCATGCAGTAAGAATAAAAAAATATACAATGTAAGATAAATATGTTTGAAATTGCATATACTGAGGACACACAATATGGCTAGGTATGATGATAATATCTTGCATGTTTGTATATGTGCATATATATGGTATAAACAGATATATTGAGATAGAATTATGTTTTCAATATACTGAAAATATGTATAGTAAAGATAAGGTTGTTAGAGAAATTTATGTTATATACAGACGCCATTGTTGCCCCTTCTCAGATACTCAAAATGGCTAAAGACAATCCCCCATTACCTATTGCCGTTGTGTGTGCTCACCATCCTAATATTATGGAGACAATGAAACAGGCACTTGCAAGGAATTTATGTATTCCCTATTTGTTGGGTAAGGCAGATAAAATACATAAATTAGCGAATGAATATGCTATTCCTTCAGAAAAAATTATAGTAATTGATTGTGGTGAAGAGGATGCACACGCTGCAAATATAGCTGTTGAGATGGTTCATAAACAAGAGGTGAGTGCCCTCATGAAAGGCCATATTCACACAGATGTGTTGATGCGTGCGGTTGTTGCCTCTGGCAACGGGTTGCGTACAGAAAGACGCATAAGTCATGTTTTTGTTATGAGCTTTCCAAATAGCGATCGGCTGCTTATGATAACAGATGCTGCGGTTAATATTCAACCCGATGAAAAAGGGTATCAGGGCATCATTAGTAATGTCATAGATTGTGCCCATAAAATTGGCTATGCATTTCCTAAAATTGCTCTGCTTTCGGCTAGTGAAGATGTTCTTTCGGCTATGCCTTCAAGCGTTTTGGCCGATAATGCAACACGCTGGGCGGCACAGGTTTATGCTGGTAGAGCTATTGTTGAAGGACCTTTTGCACTTGATAATGCTGTATCTCTTGAAGCGGCCAAGCTTAAAGGTATAGAAAGGCAGGTTGCGGGTAATGCAGATATTGTTGTCGTGCCCGATATTGTTTCGGGAAATATTTTGTTTAAAACACTCGTCTATTTTTGTGGTGCGTGTGCATCTGGGATTGTTTTGGGTGCTAAAGTTCCGATTGTCTTGACAAGTAGAGCTGATCCCGTTGAGGCAAAGATTGCTTCTATTGCTCTAGCTGCTAAGATGTCTTCATAATTGATATCATGTTACATTGAAAAAGAAGATAGCTATCGTGTAATTGAAAGAAGTTGTTCGTTATCACGTGTAGGATCTGCTATAAATGTATGGCAATTTTCGTATAATTGTAATTGTTATGTAATTAGCCATATAGTAGGTTGTGCGGTTAGTAGGTTATGCGATTTTAAAACAGCAACCTATATAGAGGGTGTGTATGAAAGCGATAATGTATTTTCAATTTTTTTCTTTTACGTTTTTTCTTTTACGTTAGATGTGCTTAACATGGGTTTTAGATATTGAGCGGTTAAACTTTTTTGACATGTTATGATGTGTTCGGGCGTTCCACTGCAGACGAGTTCGCCTCCGCCATCGCCCCCGTTAGGACCAATGTCAATGATATAATCGGCCGCTTTGATGACATCTAAATTATGCTCAATGACAATGACAGTATTTCCTTGTGAAACCAGTTTTTGCAAGACGTCAATTAAACGTGCAACATCGTGAAAATGCAAACCAGTAGTAGGTTCATCCAGTATATACATCGTACGTCCTGTTCCTCTTTTAGATAATTCTTTTGACAGTTTTACCCGTTGTGCCTCTCCACCTGAAAGGGTTGTGGCTCGTTGTCCAATTTTGATATAATCAAGACCAACTTTGTGCATCATCTCCAATCTGGAAAAAATAGAGGGAACGACTTTAAAAAATTCCATTCCTTCAGCAACTGTCATATCTAGGATATCGGCAATTGATTTATCGCGATATTTGATTTCTAACGTTTCACGGTTATAGCGTGCGCCATTACAGACGTCACAACTGATATACACATCGGCCAAAAAATGCATCTCAATTTTGATAACCCCATCACCTTGACAATTTTCGCACCTTCCGCCTTTGACATTAAATGAAAAACGCCCCGCTTTATAACCACGTGCACGCGACTCGGGTAAGTTAACAAACCAATCACGTATAAAAGAAAACACGCCTATATATGTCGCGGGATTAGAGCGCGGAGTGCGGCCAATGGGAGATTGATCAATATCAATAATTTTATCAATATTTTCAAGCCCTTCAATATTTTCGCATTTACCAGCAACGACTTTACTGCGATTAAGCTTGTGTGCAATATGTTTATAAAGCGTTTCAATAATGAGACTCGATTTTCCAGAGCCAGAAACACCTGTAACAGTAATAAGACAACCTAATGGAAAAGAGACATCAATATCTTGAAGATTGTTATGACTTGCTTTTTTAATCGTAATCCATTGATTGTTTTTTGCATCACGTCTTTGCTGGGGCACAGCAATGAATTTTCTTCCAGCAAGATAGTCTCCCGTAATACTTTGTGGTGTTTCTATAATTGTATTGAGCGTTCCACTCGCCACAACATTTCCGCCATTTGTTCCTGCTTCAGGTCCCATATCAATAATGTAATCAGCATTACGAATAGCATCTTCATCATGCTCCACAACAATGAGTGTGTTACCAAGATCGCGCAGTTTAAACAATGTTTGGAGTAATCTATTATTATCACTCTGATGCAAGCCGATTGAAGGTTCATCAAGTACATACAAGACCCCTGTTAACCCCGAACCTATTTGACTGGCAAGGCGAATGCGTTGCGATTCGCCCCCCGAAAGTGTTCCAGACTCGCGTGATAATGTCAGATAACCCAAACCGACATTCAGGAGAAAATTTAACCTATCTTCTATTTCTTTAAGGATAGGTGTGGCCACTGTATTATATTTTGTATCCAGTTTTGTTTTAAGTTCATCAAACCATTTTTGGGCATCCAGAATAGATAAATTAGCTATTTGTGTGATATCATGTTGTGCTATTTTAACAGCTAATGCCGAAGCACATAATCTTTTTCCATGACATTTTGTACATTCAGACAATGACATAAAAGTTTGGAGTTGGTCCCTTATCATAGGGGAATCTGTTTCCATAAATCGACGATTAAGATTATTAATCACACCTTCAAAAACTTTGTGCGTACGAAAAACGCGTGCATTACCGTCATCATATTGAAAAGCTATTTTTTCACCATCGCTTCCATTAAGAATAATATTTTGAATTTTTGTCGGGAGTTCATTAAAGGCCGTGTGCATAGAAAAATCATAATGGGTGGCGAGTGCCTCTAATGTTTGGAGATAATAAGGCGAGGGTGTTTTTGATCGTGACCATGGCATTATGGCACCATTAAAAAGGCTAATTGATGTATCGGGAATCACTAATTCGGCGGCAATTTCTTTTTTTGTACCCAGACCCGAACAGGTAGGACACGCTCCCTTTGGATTGTTAAACGAGAATAATCGGGGTTCTATTTCCTCTATGGTAAAACCAGAAACAGGACAGGCAAAACGGGAGGAAAATAATAGTGTTTCCGTTTGACCATCTGCATCTTTTCTATCTACAAACTCTGCTATAGCTAGCCCGTCTGCTAAATCAAGAGCAATTTCAAGACTATCTGCAAGACGTTGCGATTCATCTTCACTGATGACAACACGATCAACAACGACCTCAATTGTGTGTTTATATTTTTTATCCAATTTGGGTGTATTATCCAATGTATAAAACTCACCATCTATCTTAACACGCTGAAACCCTCGCTTTAATAGATTGTGTAGTTCCTTTTGGTATTCTCCTTTGCGATTACGCACAATCGGCGCCATTATGTAAAGACGTGTGGAAATAGGGAATGACAATAACCTGTCTACCATTTCCGAAATGCTTTGACTTGTAATGGGTAGCCCTGTTTCGGGTGAATAAGGAACACCAATACGCGCAAACAATAAACGCATATAATCATAGATCTCCGTAACCGTTCCAACAGTGGAGCGCGGATTTCGTGAGGTTGTCTTTTGTTCTATAGATATTGCTGGCGATAATCCTTCTATACGATCAACATCTGGCTTCTTCATCATATCTAAGAACTGCCTAGCATAAGCAGATAAGCTCTCTACATAGCGTCTTTGTCCTTCGGCATAAATGGTGTCAAAGGCTAATGTTGATTTGCCAGAACCTGATAACCCTGTGATAACTGTTAAGCTACTACGTGGTATGCTTACATTCACATTATTGAGGTTATGTTCGCGCGCGCCATATACAATAATGCTCTGACTCTCAGTTGAAAAAGTGTGGGATGACATGTTCATATACCATTAATAACTCCTTGTGATACATAGAAAATGTATACGAATTTGTAAAGCAATTATTAAAATGGAAAATGTTTGAGATGGGTAGTAAGGTAATATTTTGTATATTTTATATCTTGAGAAAACACTCATTGTGTTATAAGGATATAATCCTTAATATACAGGTTTGTAATATTTTACGTTTATATGGATTGGAAATTTTTATACCCATTAATTACGTGCAAATGAAAAATGTTGTAAAAACCTGTGCAGAAACAATTTACACTAATTATTATGACTCGTTGTTTATGACTTGTTCAATTATAATATTGACTGCGCTTGGCTAAGGATTGGGTGGATGTGTATGCGTAGCATTAATTCTGTTCTAGAAGAAAAGTATTAAGAGGGAATGTATTAAGAATATCGCATAGGGATAATTAAAATAAAACAAATTGTGTAACCTCAATAAACAAAGATATATCTAATTTATTTGATATATAATTATTAAAGACATGAAAAAACATAAGCAAATAGAAAAAAATACGCCACTAGAGTCAAGTCGTAATCTTGAAAAAGCAATGCAGCGTATGCGCTTAAGTCAAGCAGAACGAAATAATGCACTTTTTGATCTCAAAGAACTTGAAGTCGCACGATTAACAATATTAGCGGATGAGTTGAAACCATTATTTAAGCAAATACCTAAGGATAGTCGCTTTGCTTGTGCCATAGTTGAAACAACAAAACCGCGCTTATGGATTGATATTTTGAGTTACGTTGTTATGGCGAGCGATCGTAGGCGGTATAAACTAATACGAGAACGTATAGATACAATTGAGACTATTCATACAACAGTGGATTATCATGAGATGGCAGATGTCGTTGAGAATTATATTGCTGCACGATTGGTTGAAAAAGAACGTGCGCATACAGAAGAAGATTATTTTTCACAGGTGCTGACTACGGCTTCAAAACCAGGATATATATCACTGATGATCAGTTTTGGAGCAGGGATTGTCTCTATATGTATTGGCTTGGCTTTAGCATCCTACATACAAACGCAAGATTGGCAATTTTGGCGTGCTTTTTTTGAATAGGGTGATTATAAAACCGCCATATACCATGTATGTGTACCATGTATGTGGGTAACTTTGTGTTCGGAGGTGAAGCTGTATGGTATTATATAATTTTTGTTCGGATGAACCCATTCTTCCTCAATGTAAAACGGATTTTTGGATAGCTTCTTCGGCCGATATTATCGGAAGGGTAGTTTTAAATGAAGGCGTAAGTGTTTGGTATGGCACCGTTATTCGAGGTGATAATGAGTGGATACATATTGGCAATAATAGCAATATTCAAGATAATGCTGTACTTCATAGTGATGAGGGATTTCCACTTTCTATTGGTGTGTCTTGTACGATTGGGCATCGTACAATCCTACACGGGTGTACGATTGGCAATAACTGTTTGATTGGTATGGGAGCAATCATTCTTAATGGTGCTTGCATAGGTAAAGATAGTCTTGTTGGAGCAGGATCTCTTGTAACACAAGGAAAAAAATTTCCAGAAAAATCTCTCATTATGGGGAGTCCCGCAAGGCTTGTTCGCTCTCTAGAAGCACAAGAAATAGAAGAGATAAGACAGTCTAGCCAAAGGTATGTTCAAAATTGGAAAAAACATGTAAACAATAAAAAAATATAAAAATAGATGACAATCTATTAATTTTTGTATTGCACGCTTACGTGAAAATGAAATATAGTGTTGTATGGTAGTTACATTTTATGAACTTGTTGGTGAAGGACAAAATAATTTCAGTCCGTGGTGCTGGCCAGTGCGTATGGCCCTATGGCACAAAAAAATAGACTTTGAAACAGTTCCACTTAAGTTTACGCAGATAAGTTCTATTGATCAGGGGCAATATAAAACTCTTCCTCTCATTAAGCACAATATGCAATATGTTGTAGACAGCGTTGCTATTGCGTTACATCTTGATGCGCATTTTTTAGAGAAGGACGCACTCTTTTCTAGTGAAAAAGAAAAAAATTACGCAGTTTTTGTAAAAAATTTTTGTGCATCATGTCTTACAAATAATATCAGTCGTTTGATTGTATATGATGTTTATCAAACTTTGTATGACGATGATAAACCTTATTTCCGTCAGAGTCGTGAAAAATATTTTGGTCAGCCGTTGGAGGATGTTCAAAGCCAATATAGGCAATTAAATCTTTTGGAAGAGGTCTTGCACAAGAATTTACGCCCACTTACAATGACACTTAAGCAGCAAGACTATCTGGGGGGAATGAAACCATCCTTTTTGGATTATCAAATTTATGGCGTTTTAAAGTGGGCAGACATGTGTAGTGACTATATTATTCCTTCTCTTGATCAACGCCTTACACAATGGTATAGATTGATTGACAATTATTATAGCCATAAGGTATAAATCCGCTATAGACTAAGTGTAAGGAAACACAATAATAAGAGCTAGTTATAATAACCTTAGACGTATATAATATATGCTTTATGCGTTGCCATAGGGGGCTATGAAGATGTATAAAATGAGGCAAGGACTTTTATGAAAAGACATATAATTGTAATAGGCGGAGGGCAAGCATCTGTTCAGTTAGTTGCTAGTTTGCGTCAGCATGGTTTTGCAGAAACCATTACTCTTATTACCGAAGAACCCATTTTACCTTACCATCGTCCTCCCTTGTCAAAAGCTTTTTTATCGGGAGAGATGGAGGAGAGCAAGCTTCCTATACGTACACAGGATTTTTATACACAAAATGATATCAAAATACTGATCGCAACGACTGTGGAGGCTATTCATCCACGTGATAATCGGATCACATTATCAAACGGGCAGACATTATCTTATACTCACCTAGTTATTGCCACGGGAGCAAGTGCTTTTGTGCCTTCATTAAAAGGCATCGACTTAAATGGCGTTCATGTTTTGCGTAGCTTGCAACACGCCCAATCTTTAAAAAATGATCTGAATGATGCCTCTAAAATAGCAATTATTGGCGGGGGTTTTATAGGTTTAGAGGTTGCTGCATCGGCTCGTAAATGTGGGAAGGAAGTTGTTATCATAGAAGCACAACAACGTGTTATGGCACGAGCTGTTTCTCCACACATATCCGACTTTTTTTATAAAAAACATGAAGAATATGGATGTTCAATAGAGTTATCAAAAAATGTTTCTTCTGTGTTTGGAAATGACAATGGATGTGTTGCGGGTATTGTATTGGATGATGGTACAAAAATTGAAGCAGATCTTGTGTTGTTAGGAGTTGGTGCAAGACCTAATATTATGTTAGCACAAGCAGCAGGTATTGAAGTTAATAACGGTATTGTTGTCAATGCCTATTGCCAGACATCTGTTCCTAATATCTATGCAGCGGGTGATTGTGCGTCTCAAATTAACGCATATACGGGGATATTAACACGTTTAGAATCTATCCAAAATGCTACAGACCAAGCAAAAAACATTGCCCACGCGATAATAAACCAACCACAAATATACAAAAGTTTGGCTTGGTTTTGGTCGGATCAAATGTCCTATCGTTTGCAAATAGCTGGAATCATTGCACATGCTGAATGGATTGATCATTCTGTGTATAGAGAAAAAAAGAAGGGCGAAAGTTTTAGTATTTTCCATTATAGACAGGGAAAACTTGTTGTGGTGGAATCGATTAATGATACCTTTGATCATATGTTTGCTCGCAGGGCTTTAGAAAAAGGTATAATTGTAGACCCTCAAATAGTATCCGATGCTAGTCAGGATTTAAAAGCACTCCTCAAGTAGTTGACATATTGATAAAGATATTAATGGCCAAGAAAAAATATGTTGCCAAGATGGTTGCCAAGATGGTTGACAAGATGGTTGCCAAGATGGTTGAATTGCATAATAGAACTTGCAATTTTTTTTTTTAGTATTAGAATGATATTGTTTTTTTATTAGGACTATTATTAATATTTTAAGAATGTGTGTGAGTATTTGTATTTGTAAGTAATCGTTAATTTTGTCATTTGATTAAGGACAAAATTGTATAATAGTACCAGTTGAGATGGTATTTTTCTGATTTTTTAGGTAAATATTTACTATACCATAGTTAAAACACAATATGAGAGTAGTTACTAAAAGAGCATTGAATGCTATAATTTGGTAAGTCTAGTTGCGAGTATATGTAGCCTAGGTATGCAAAGGTATATTTTAGAATTTTAAGGCGTTTGTTGTGTATGTATGATTGTGTTAATCTAAGGAATTTGACTGATGTTTTATAATTTGTTCATAGATTGTAAAAAAATATGGGTGTGTGTCGTTTTTATATTATTGATATATAGCGTTCCACCAGCTATGGCCCAAAGTGATGTCTATTCAAACGAATTGCTACAAGCTTTAGATATTGAATTGGATACAGAAGATGGTCCGCTTGGTAGAGAACAATATAAGCCCAATAAATATGCAAGAAACGATCCTTTTGATGATAGTTATGATGCAAGTGGTGGAGAAAATGCTTACTTTAAGAACAAAAAAGTAGCGGATTATCCTATTCTCAGTCAACGCTCTGTAAATAATATGAAGCGGGCGATTGAAAAATACACACATATTGTTCAGAAGGGCGGCTGGCCACGTGTTAAAGGTACAGAAATACTGAAGTATGGCGATCAAAGCGATACTATACTTGCTCTGAGAGAACGTCTTATTAGGACAAATGATTTAAGCCATGTCTATAGGAATTCAAATGTGTTTGATGCTTTTTTAAGACGGGCTGTTCAAAATTTTCAAATACGTCATGGCATAAAACCCTCAGGTGTGGTTAACAAGGCAACCCGACTTGCTTTGAATGTTAGTGCAACAGAGCGTTTAAATCAACTCAAAATGAACCTTCTTAGAATCCAAAAAGATGTTAAAAAAGGAGTTAAATCTCGCTATGTTTTGGTCAACATACCTGCTGCACATGTTGAGGCTGTTGAGAGAAATAAAATACAATCAACACATCGCGCTGTTGTTGGCATGGTGAATAGAAAAACTCCTGTTTTAAATAGTAAAATTTCTATGGTTAATTTTAACCCTTATTGGCATATTCCTAAAAGTATTGTCATTAAAGATTTAATACCAATCGTAAAAAAAGACCCCACTTATTTAAAGCGGCTGAGTATACGCATATTTGATGGTACAGGAAGAGAATTACAATATGAAGAGGTTGATTGGTATGGTAAAAATGCGCCCAATTATCATTATAGGCAAGATCCAAGTCGAGGTAACTCTTTGGGGGCGGTAAAAGTGCATTTTAATAATCGGTATGCTGTTTTTTTACATGACACACCAAGTAAAATTTTGTTCAGTCGTTTCTTTAGAGCATATAGCTCAGGTTGTGTTAGAGTCCAAAACATCAGGCAATTGATTTATTTCTTGCTAGAGAAGAACCAAAATTGGTCTCGTGGACGAATTGATACTTTTTTGCGAAATGGAAAAAGGGCTGACGTAAAATTAAAAAGTAAAGTTCCTATTATCATGACTTATATCACGGCTTGGGCTAACGAAAGCGGTAGTGTCTATTTCAGATATGATCTTTATGGACGAGACGGGATAGCACAATTTGTACAAAGAAATAACACAAATGATCATGGTTGATCATATAAAACTGTTTTTCTACATTTTAATGACGTAATATTTTTTTGCTTGTATACCATTCCTAGATTGTGATAGTAGGCATTGTAATGTCTTATTGTTATATCAAGAGATTGTGTAAGTAGTGCAACACTGTCTGTATTAAAAGTAGGGCAGATAAGAAAAATAATGAGCATATTCATAAAATTAAGAAGATAAAAATGACAGATTGGTTGAAAAACGGATATTTTGCCGAGAGTATCAAAGATAGTGATACAGAAGTATATGAGGCTTTGCGTTATGAGTTAACACGACAAAGGGATGAAATAGAACTTATTGCATCGGAAAATATTGTATCCAAAGCAGTATTGGAGGCGCAGGGAAGTATTTTTACTAATAAATATGCAGAAGGTTATTCAGGAAAACGCTATTATGGCGGATGTGCCTATGCTGATATGGTGGAAGATTTAGCCGTAGAAAGAGCAAAAAAACTTTTTAATTGTCAATATGTGAATGTCCAGCCGCATAGTGGTTCACAGGCTAACCAAGCCGTTATGTTTGCATTACTGAACCCTGGTGACACAATTCTTGGTATGTCTTTAAGTTCAGGTGGGCATCTTACACATGGTGCGACTCCCAATCAATCGGGAAAATGGTTTAACGCGATCGGTTATGGAGTCAATAAAACCGATTCTCTTATAGATTTTAATCAAGTAGAGGATCTTGCAAAAGAATATAAACCACGTCTTATTATTGCAGGAGGCTCTGCCTATTCTCGAATCATTGATTTCCAAAAATTTAGAGAAATAGCCGATAGATATGGAGCCATGCTGTTAGTTGACATGGCACATATAGCAGGGCTTGTTGCAAGCGGTGTGCATCCCAATCCATTACCGTATGCTGACGTTGTAACAACAACGACACATAAAACACTGCGCGGTGCAAGGGGCGGTATGATACTTACGAATCATAAAAAAATAGCAAAAAAAATAAATTCTTCTATATTTCCTGGTATTCAGGGCGGGCCGCTTATGCATATTGTTGCAGCCAAAGCGGTTGCTTTTGGTGAAGCTTTGTTGCCGAGCTTTAAGCAATATGGTGAGCAAACTGTTAAGAATGCTAAGGCACTCGCAAAAGGTCTTATTAACAAAGGGTTTGATATTGTTTCAGGTGGAACAGATACGCATATTGTTTTGGTTGATTTAAGACCTAAATCTCTTAAGGGATTAGCATCAGAAACTTCATTATGCAATGCGCATATTACATGTAATAAAAATACTGTGCCATATGATGTCGAAAAACCAACTATTTGTTCTGGAATTCGCCTTGGAACATCCGTTATAACGACACGAGGATTCTTAGAAGACGATTGCTTACAGGTTGCAGACTTAATAAGTGAAACGTTAGATGGCCTTATTTCAAACGCACAAACCAGTGATAATACATCGGTAGAAAAGCAGGTGCGTGAGAAAGTAAAGAATATGTGTGCAAAATTTCCGATTTATCCAGATATGTAAGATACACTCAATATTGGAGTAAGTTTATATTGCTATGAAGTGTATTTATTGTGACGGTTACCATAGCAGTATCTTGGATAGTCGTTTGATTGAAGAGCGTTCTTCTATACGTAGACGGCGTGTTTGTAAAAAATGTAATGGTCGTTTTACAACCTATGAAAAGGCGGCAGAACATCACATCATTGTCGTTAAGCGAGATGGAACAAAGATTGTTTTTTCGGAAAAAAAATTGTTTATTGCTTTACAGAAAGCCTTATATAAAAGGCCCATACCTCAAAATACTATTCCAGATACGATTATACGTATAAAGGCGCATTTTGTGCGTAAAAAAATGACTGAGGTTAGAAGTAAGGATATTGGCTTATTCACAATGACATTATTAAGAAAAATTGATGAAGTAGCGTATTTGCGTTTTCGTTCGGTATATGAAGATTTTGGTACGTTAGATGATTTTGATAATGCGGTAAAAGAAGTACAAAAAAGACAAGATAAAGAATGAACAGGAATGTTTTTCATAAGGATTCAGAGCAACATGCTGAGTTTATGCAGTTGACTTTTGATATAGGTCGTCGTGCAAGAGGGCGTACAGGTAAAAATCCGGCAGTGGGGTGTGTAATTGTTAAAAATGGTAAAATTATTGCAACGGCACACACTCAAAAAAATGGAAGACCACATGCAGAGATCGTTGCTTTGCAAAAAGCAGGAGAGCAAGCACGAGGTGCTACAGTCTATGTCTCTTTGGAGCCGTGCTGGCATAATCATGCAAGACAAAATTGTACCGATGCCCTTATCAAGGCTGAAGTGGGATGCGTTGTATATGGAAGTAAAGATCCCAACCCTGAGATAAGAGGGAGGTCACATTTACTCATGCGCAAAGCGGGTATAGAGGTTGTGGAAGATTTTGATGTGGAAGCGACACAAAAAGAAATGCCAGGTTTTTTTATGCGCATGCAACAAAAAAAACCATGGGTGATTCTTAAGATTGCCCTATCAGCGAATAATAAAATAGCAATTGAAGGTCAGCAAACAATTATAAGTAACAGCCTCGTTAATAAAAGGGTTCATTTATTACGTGCCGAAGTTGATGCCATTATGATTGGAAGCGGTACAATGCGCATAGACGATCCCCAACTTACATGCCGTCTTGAAGGGTTGGAAGATGTTTCACCGCAGCGCTATATTATTGATGGAAATCTCACCTTGCAAGAAAATAGTTTTTTGGTAAAGACGTCACACATGGTGCCAGTAACAATTTTTACTAGACAGGATAGTTGGGAACAAAAAAAAATTTTTTATACACAAGATGTTTTTTCAAAAATACGTTTTGTTACTATACCGATACAAGAACATAAAAATGTTCTTTCAATAAATAGCATAATGGCTTATTTTAGTGAGCAAAAGGTGAACACATTGCTTATAGAAGGAGGACAGGGAATGAATACATTATTTCTTCAATCGCGTGAGGTTGATGAGGTTCATCTCATACGTAGTGAGAGTAGTATAGAAAAAAACGGTTTGGATGTGTTAAAAAACGCTGACATAGATGAGACATTGTCACTTCAGCAGTATAGCTGTGTTTCACAAGAAAAAATAGCAGATAATATCTATGCAATTTATCGCAAATAATATACGGATTTAATAATGTTCACAGGTCTAGTAAGAGATATGGGAAAATTAATCTCCTTTGAGCCACACAGGCAAGGTGATGATGAGGTTTACCATGCGGGAATTGTAACAAATCTTCCTAAGCAGGATCTTACTATAGGGGCATCAGTTGCTTGCAATGGAATGTGTTTAACGGTTATAGACTGCAAAGATACATCTGCACAGAAGGATTTTGCACATTTTTTTCACGTGGCTTTGTCTCCTGAAACATTAGACAGAACAAATGCAAGGCGATGGTCTCTAGGGGATGTTGTTAATTTGGAACCCTCCTTGCGTGTTGGCGATATGTTAGGGGGGCATTATGTGTCTGGTCACATTGATGATACGGCACGTGTTATTGATATTCAACCTTATCATAGTGGCCGTTATGTCTCTTTATGTTTTGATAAAAAATATCGACAATTTATTGCAGAAAAGGGGTCAATAACTCTTGATGGTATATCTTTGACTGTCAATACTGTATGTAATGATGTATTAACGCTGGTTGTTATTCAGCATACACTCGATGTAACAAGCTGGTCTTATTTAGCTGTAGATGATTATGTGAATATGGAGATTGATATTTTGGCACGTTATATTGTAAATAGTCAGTCAATGATAGGGAGTTCATAATGTCATCAGAAGATGCTGCATATGCGGATAGCTTTGATTCCATAGATGTTATTTTGGATGAGGCACGTCATGGACGTATGTTTATTATGGTTGACTCTCCTCATCGTGAAAATGAGGGTGATTTGATTGTGCCAGCCCAGTGCATAACGCCACAAATAATAAATTTTATGGCAATGCATGGTAGAGGTTTAATTTGTATGGCGATCACAGCACAGAAGGCAAAAAGTTTATCCCTTCAGCCAATGGTAAACAATAATACTTCAAAACATAAGACCGCATTTACGGTATCTATAGAAGCAGCCAGCGGAGTATCAACAGGTATATCAGCTTTTGATAGGGCACATACGATACGTACAGCAGTAGATTCTAAGTCCACAACACAAAATTTGTCAAGCCCAGGGCACGTATTTCCCATAGTAGCAAAGGAGGGAGGTGTATTACAAAGAGCAGGTCATACAGAAGCATCTTGTGATATAGCCCATTTGGCAGGATTTGAGCCCGCGGGGGTAATGTGCGAAATTATGAATGATGATGGGAGTATGGCTCGTGTACCAGAATTATTGAAGTTTTCGCATCAACATGGTATTAAGATATCGACTATTGAGGCACTGATTAATTATAGAAGAGATTTAGATAAAAAATAACACGCTATGACCTGTCCTACAACACCTCATATTTCAGGAAAAATTAAAAAACTTAGTTAAAAACACTATGGAAGTGCTTATATGCGATTAGCAAACATTTATTCGCCTTACTATAAGGAAGTTACCGATTTGTTGAGACAAGGTGTTGCAAATGAGATTGATATCTATAATAGTAAGAAAAATCAACACGAGCACACATTAAACACCATAATTACAAGCACGGATTTTTCTGTTACAGGTGCCTTAGAATTGCCACTTGCCTTGAAATATGTATGTGAATCACAAAAATTTGATGGCGCTGTTGTTATGGGATGTGTTATAAGGGGAGAAACAAGTCATTATGACGTTGTTGTAAATGAAAGTATTAGAAAAATAATGGATATTTCTATTGACTATAATTTTCCTGTAGGTAATGCTATTCTTACTGTAGAAAGTATTGAACAAGCAATAATACGTGCCTGCATTAACAAAAAGAATAAAGGGGCAGATGCTTTTGCTGCTTGTTTATCTTTGCATATTATGCAGAATAATTTACGTCAATTAGCATGATTGTATCAATATGTTTAGAATATTATTTCGCATCTAAGATATTATGCCTACCGATATAAAAACCTCTTCGTCAACTGACGAACCCCCAGAACAACCGAAAGTGAAAACTGTCATTCGTAGAAGTTTGGCACGGTTGCTTGCTGTACAGGCCATGTATGAAATGGAAATGGCGGGAGGTAACATTGATAAGATTGTCAAGGATTATGTCAATCATCGTATATACAGCCCAATAAAAGAAGACGGTAATTTGGATTTTAGTCGGGTCGACAAGAAATATTTTGAAGCACTCATGATTGGTTGTTACAAAATTATTCCAGATATTGATATGCGTGTACAAAATTCTTTAAAGAATAGGACACTTTCACAGATAGAAGCTATTTTACTTATTATATTACGACTTGGCATTTACGAAGGGCTGTATATGAAAAAGACAAAAAAGCTTATTGTAATTGATGAATATGTTGATTTGACAAAAAGTTTTTTTGATAGAGATGAACCTGCTTTCGTTAATGCAATTTTAGATAAAGTTGTTCTTGAGAGAACATCATAATATAATCTTATAAGCATGCCAAATGCTATGAAATAACTATTGTGCAAGGCGGTATGTTAGTCACGAATGTCAGGAATACTATCTATACATTATGCGTATAAAAACAGATACAGAATTTTCTCTCATTCAGCGTTATTTATCTCCCTTAGCGGCAGAAGAGGAGATATCACAATCTTTTCGTGATGATGCCGCGTATGTAACACTCAGTGAAAACGAGAAATTAGTTATAAGTGTTGATAATTACGTTGAAGATAGGCATTTTTTTATGCCTCCGCATATGTCTTACTATCAAATTGCCAAAAGAACTCTTAGCTGTGCGTTATCAGATTTAGCGGCTAAAGCAGCACAACCTTTTCTATACTTCATGTCTTTGTCTCTTCATGATAAGGATATAGAAAATTCTTTAGGCGAATTTTGTAATGGATTAAAAACATTACAAGACACATATAATATTAAATTAGCTGGAGGGGATTTTACTGCAGCAAATAAAAATATACACGTGAATTATACTGTACTTGGGACTATCCCTAAAAACGTAATGTGCCTAAGAAAAGGAGCACAAATTCATGATAGGATTTTTGTTACAGGCACAATAGGTGAAGCCTATTTAGGCCTACAAACTATGCAAAATAAGATACATGCTTCAACAGATGAAAAGAAACAGTGGGTAAATGCTTTTCTTCAACCCGTTCCACAATTTGCCTATCAAGATATAATAAGACAATTTGCAACTGCAAGTATGGATATCTCAGATGGGTTGCTGCAAGATTGTCAAAAATTACTTAAATCATCATCGGTTGGTGCCGATTTGTATCTAGACCATATTCCGTTAGAAAAAACGACACGTAATTATGTAATGAAAAACATGATAAGAGATTCGTATCCCAATATATTACTTCCACTCGTAACAGGAGGAGATGATTATCAGATATTATTTACAGTTGGTAAGGATGCCATAAAGGATATAAAAAATTATTGCACTAAACATAAAAACATTATAATTACTGAGATAGGAAGAGTAAAAGACGGACCAGTGGAGTTAACACTTTTTTATGAAGGTAAGGAAATAGATTATAGTTCCATTAATTTAGGTTTTAGTCATTTCACGTGATTTATACAAAATAAAGGCGTGTTGCTGTAAAGTGATAGCAAAAATTAGCATAAAAAGGGGAAGGGTTTCATGCGCTCACATGTGAAAATTGCAGTTATTGGCGGAGGAGTGGTAGGCTGTAGTGTTTTATACCATTTAACAAAATTAGGGTGTAAGGATGTAGTACTACTTGAACGGGATGAATTGACATCGGGCTCTAGCTGGCATGCGGCTGGGGGTATTCATACACATAACAGTGATGTGAATATGTCAAAATTACAGAAATATACCATAGAAATATATAAAGAATTAGAAGAAATATCCGAGCAAAAATGTAGTGTGCATTTAACGGGTGGCATTATGGTGGCTGATAGTAAGGAGCGTTTTGATTTTCTGAAATTAGCAGTAGATTTAGGGAAGAGCTCGGGAATTGAGCGTGATCTTATTTCTATGGATGAGGCCAAGAAATTATTTCCTCTTATAGAGGATACATCGCATTTTTATGGTGCAATGTATGAAAAGCATGATGGGCATCTTGATCCTTCGGGTGTAACAAATGCGTATGCTAAGGCAGCGCGTATTCAAGGGGCAGAGATTTATCGTAAGACTTGTGTTAAGGAGATTATTCCTCAATCACAGGGTGGATTTAACCTTGTTACAGATCAGGGAACAATTTATGCTGAACAGGTCGTCAATGCAGGTGGGTTATGGGCTCGTGAAGTAGGGCGCATGGTTGGTATAGAATTGCCTCTTTTAGCAATGGAACATCACTACATCATTACAGACACTATTCCTTTGATAGAAAAAATGGAAGAAGAAATAATTCATTGTGTTGATTTTGGTGCAGAAATATATATGCGCCAAGAACATAATGGGCTATTATTAGGGACGTATGAGAAACAAGCGACGCCTTGGTCTACGCATCAAACTCCTTGGGATTTTGGACATGAATTACTAAATCCAAATTTGGATAGGATAGAACCCTCACTTCGCCTAGCTTTTGAGCGCTATCCCGCTATTGGTGAAGTGGGCATTAAGCGTGTTATCAATGGTCCCTTTACGTTCGCACCAGATGGAAATCCGCTATTAGGACCTGTAAGAGGCGTACCTGGATTTTGGAGTGCATGCGCTGTTATGGCTGGATTTAGTCAAGGTGGTGGTGTCGGACTTGCTTTGGCAAACTGGATGCTAGAAGGAGATCCAGGTTTAGATGTTTTTGCTATGGACGTGTCGCGTTTTGGTGAATATGCAACATTACCCTATACCAACGCTAAAGTAAAAGAGAATTATAGCAAGCGTTTCTCAATAACTTATCCTACTGAAGAGCTACCTGCAGCGCGTAATATAAGAAGAACGGCACTATATGATAGGCAAAAAAGTAATAATGCCGTATTTACTGTTGCACATGGTCTTGAGCAGGTGAAGTATTATGCTTTATCGGCGAAGGATAGTGTAGAAGAACATACTTTTAGACGATCTGAGAGTTTTGATATTGTTGCAAAAGAGGTAAAAAACACACGGGAAAATGTAGGACTTTTTGATATTTCAGGATTTGCTAAGTATGAGGTTAAAGGGCCAGGAGCTGCAGAGTGGTTAGATACAATCATGGCCAATAATTTACCAAAGACACATAGACTCGTCTTGTCGCCTATGCTTAATTATAATGGAAATATTATTGGTGATTTGACAATAGCTAAATTGAAGAAAGATCATTTTATGCTATTTGGTTCGGGGCCTTGTGAAGAGTTTCATATGCGGTGGTTTGAGCAACATCTGCCGAAAAACGGTGTGGAAGTGCGTTCACTTTTTTCTGCCTTCAATGGTCTTTCGATTAGCGGCCCTCATGCACACGCATTATTGTCCGCATGCACCTACGAGAATATAGCAAAAGATGTATTTTCTTTTTTAGATATAAAGCCTCTTATTGTAGGTAATATACCAACTCTTACAGCACGTGTATCTTTCACGGGCGAATTAGGCTATGAAATATGGGTAAAACCTGAATATTTACTGAGTCTATATGAGCAATTAACACAGGCTGGAAAAGAATTTGGTTTGCAGTCTTTTGGTCTTTATGCACTCAATTCTATGCGAATTGAAAAAAGCTTCGGTTCGTATTTACGTGAATATAAGCCCGATTATAATCCGATAGAAGCTGGATTAGGGCGTTTTGTTTCAAAGAAAAAAGATCATTATATAGGTGCAGAGGCAACCCGTGAGAATCGTGCTAAAAAACAAGAAAAAAAGTTATGCACTTTGCTTATACATGATGCCCCTTATGAAGCCCATCCTTATATGCCATTGACGGATCAAGATAATGCCCTTTTGGGATTTGTAACCTCCTCAGGATACGGACATTATGTCAATAAAAGTCTAGCGATGGGGTATGTTAGCTCTGATCATGTACAAGTTGGCAATAAGGTAAAAATACACATGATGATGGAGAGGTATGATGCGGAGATTATTAAAAACTCACCTTTCGATCCGCAAGCAGAACGCATGAGACAAACACAATAACACATATTGTTTAACGACAGTGCAATATTATCATTGCAATGATAATTTATATAAGTTCATACTTGATAGTATGTGGGGTTTAATAGAAGCTGGCGTGAGTACATAGTGACGTTTATAAAAAGCTGGAATTAGTAATGTTGCACTTAATTAAGCTCAGTGTAGGTTCAGATTCAGTTATGTCTTTACTACAATGGCAAAATGAAAAATTACTTGAACGCGTTCGTAATGGGGGAGAGCATGCTCTTTATCATTTTACGCGTTCTACTCCCAGACGTAGGGATGCATTACTTGATGGAGGATCGATATATTGGGTTATTGCTGGTAAAATACGTTTACGTCAGCAATTGATTGACATACGCAATACTGAATGTGAAGGTATTAAACAATGTCAATTAGTTTTTTCGCCTATTGGTATAAGAACTGAAACCTTTCCCTTTCGACCTTTTCAAGGATGGCGATATCTTGAAGCTGAGAAAGCTCCTCCCGATTTACAAGATACAATTACAAAAAATGAAACAGAGCATATAAGTTTAAAGAATGAACTTAAAATACTTGGCTTGATAGATTGATTGTAGTATGCAAGAAAAATGTAGAATGACTGCTATTGTAAGTAGCACATTTTCTGTTTACATGTTTATATGTGCCGACAATATTTTATTGGGCTAATTTCGTATCTAAGAGATCATTGACAAGTTGCGGATTTGCTCTTCCACCTGTTTGTTGCATAATTTGTCCAATAAACCAGCCTCGTAGCTTAGGTTTTTCTTTTAATTGTGCCACCTTCTCGGGATTATTTGCAATAATTGTATCAATGACGTCCTCGATTGCGGATGTATCGGAAACTTGCTGTAAACCTTCTCTGTCTACAATACGTGTAGGTTCTTCACCTGTTTCAAACATTTTAGCAAACACATCTTTAGCCGTACGGCCTGATATAGTCCCATTATCAATTAAAGATAGTAAGCTTGCCATATTTTCGGTACTGACAGGACACGCGTCAATTGTTTTTTTGCTCTTGTTTAATGCGCCAAATAGTTCGCCGATAACCCAACTTATAGCCAATTTATGAGAAGATTTTTGTGCTACATCTTCAAAATATATCGCGGCCTTTGGATCTTCCACAAGAATGGCTGCTTCATAATGTGAAATACCATAAGTGTGTACTAGGCGCTCATGTTTATCATCGGGTAATTCTGGTAGCCCTTTTTTTAATTCATCGACATGTTGTTGGCTGAGGCGTAACGGTAATAAATCAGGGTCAGGAAAGTAACGATAATCTTGTGCTTCTTCCTTTCCTCTCATAGAACGTGTTTCACCAGTTTTAGTATCATATAAACGTGTTTCTTGAATAATATGACCGCCATCTTCAAGAATACCAATCTGTCTTTGTATTTCGTATTCTATCGCCTGCCCAATAAAGCGGAATGAATTAACGTTTTTGACTTCACATCGTGTCCCCAGAGGATCTCCTGGACGTCGGACAGAAATGTTTATATCAGCACGCATCGAACCTTGTTCCATATTACCATCACAAGTTCCTATATAACGTAGAATTGTACGCAATTTAGAAAAAAAACTCTTCGCTTGCTCGCTTGAACGTATATCGGGCTTAGTAACAATCTCCATAAGAGCAACACCCGAGCGATTCAAATCAATATAGGATTTGTCTGGGCTTAGGTCATGAATATTTTTGCCAGCATCTTGTTCTAAGTGAATACGTTCAATGCCTACAGAAAATACATCCTCATCTGTATTGTGGACTTGTATGACACCCTCACCAACGATTGGGTATTTGAATTGCGATATTTGGTAACCTTGGGGCAGATCGGGATAAAAATAGTTTTTTCTATCAAAAACGGAGTATAAATTGATTTGTGCCCCTAAGGCCAAACCTGTTCGAATTGCTTGGTCTATACAATATCCGTTAATAACGGGTAACATACCAGGAAAAGCTACATCTACAAGACTTACATGATGATTAGGATCACCACCAAAATCGGTCGATGCTCCTGAAAATAATTTTGAGTTTGAGCTTACCTGTGCATGAACTTCCATACCTATAACGGCTTCCCAAATATACTTGTCTCCTTCAATAGTAAATTTTTTTTTCATGGAATCACATGCCTTTACTTGTATTGTTTAGCCACCAAGGATGTAGTTTAGGTATCTTTCCTCTTGCATCCTCCAAAAAATAAGCGGTATTGAGAATGGTTTGTTCTCCTAAAGGTTTTCCTATAAGCTGCATTCCCAAAGGTAAACCTGCACTATCCTTGCCCATCGGAAAAGAAATAGCAGGCAACCCAGCCATATTAACAGGAACAGTGAACAAGTCATTTAGGTACATTGCAACAGGGTCATCTAATTTTTCACCGAGTGCGAAGGCTGCTCCGCTTGTTGTAGGTGTCAATAATACATCAACTTTCTCAAAAGCGGTATTGAAGTCATCCCTAATAAGGCGACGAACTTTTTGTGCCTTAATGTAATACGCATCATAATATTTTGCTGACAAAACAAAAGTGCCTAAAAAGATGCGTCTTTTAACTTCTTCTCCAAATTGCGCACGATTCTCTCTATAACGCTGTATAAGCTGCGTGCTATTACTTATGTTATTTCCATAGCGTATTCCATCATAACGTGCCAGATTTGATGAGGCTTCAGCAAGTGCAACAACGTAATAAGTTGGTAAAGCATAATGCGTGTGTGGTAAAGAGACTTCAACAATTTTTGCTCCTTGATGCGCTAGCATATCGGCTGTTTCTTCCCACATTCTTTGAATAGCAGGCAACATATCAGAACTTGTATATTCCTTAGGTATGCCCACACGTAATTGACTTACATCCTTAGATAAATGTGTATGATATTCAGGTGTGGTTGTTGCAAGAGAAGTTGAATCTTTATGGTCATAACCAACCATCTGAGTTAGCATGGCGGCACTATCTTCTACTGTATGTGTGATAATACCTGCTTGATCTAGGGAGGAAGCAAAAGCGACAATACCATAGCGTGAACATAAACCGTAAGTTGGTTTTATTCCAACGGTACCAGTCAGTGAAGCGGGTTGGCGTATGGAGCCTCCTGTGTCAGTAGCTGTAGCTGCAAGGCATAAGCGAGCTGCAACACTGGCTGATGAACCACCTGATGAACCACCTGCAACATGTGCTGTTGTTTCTCCGTTTTTTCGAACTGGAGAAATAACGGGCCCAAAACAGGAATATTCTGTTGAAGAACCCATTGCAAATTCATCATGGTTTAATTTTCCGAGCATTATAGCTCCTGCATCCCATAATTTTTGCGTAACTGTTGATTCATAAGGAGGAATGAAACCCTTCAGAATTTTGCTACACGCTGTCGTCTCTACATTTTTTGTACAAAAAACATCTTTAACACCAATGGGTATTCCTTCAAGTGGACGCGCATTTCCTTGCGATAATCTGAGGTCGCTTTGCTTTGCTTGCTCAATTGCTTTGTCTTGACATATTGTGACATAACAATTGAGTATAGCAGCGTCTTCTATAGCCTTTAAATAGGCTTTGACGAGTTCTACTGCAGAAATGTCCCCGTTTTTAAGTAGCCTTTGTGCGTCTGTTAGGCTTAAATCTGTAAGTGCTGTCATTTATGTATTCCTATCGGATATAGAATTAATCAAGCTAAGAAGGATCCTGTATATATTATTCAATAATTTTGGGAACAACAAAATAATCGTCATTTTTTTCAGGAGCATTTAACAAGATATCTGTAACAATATTCCCCTCTGTAACTTCATCTTTTCTAAGAGGAAGCTCTAAATCAAGAACACTTGTCATGGGCTCTATTCCTTCTATATCAACCTCATTGAGGGTTTCTATAAAAGTCATAACATGAGAAAGTTTATCTGTGTACTCACCTATTTTATCCTCAGGCAAATCAATATTGGATAGATGGGCAACGTGCATAATTGTTTTTTTATCAAAAGACATGTGGTATATTTCCGTTACACTATTGTGTTGATACAATGTAAGTCTATACTCAATTCGTATAAACACAACACCGCAGGGCATTATTTAATTTACAACGGTTCTATATTATTGTACATATTTAACATTGTCAAAGTAAAATGGCAAAGGATTGAATAGATTTGTTGGTGTTTACACATAATCATTATGATTTTTATCACAATTTGCAGCATTCTCCGTGTGTATTGTTAGGCTTGGATATTGGAAAAAAAAATGTGGGCCTTTCAATATCTAGTTATGAATGGCTTATAGCGTCTCCGTTATGCAGTTTTACAAGAAAAAGTGGCTATGATGATAGCTTGTTTATAGAGCATTTGCTTGATAAACATCAGGTGAGGGGACTTGTGTGTGGTATGCCTTTGTCGATGGATGGTAGTTTTTCTGCACATTCACAATCTATTGTTGATTGGTGTAAATGGCTTTTTCAGAATTTAAAGGAGCATGGTAAGGGCGTGTCTATACTTATGTGGGATGAGCGCTTATCTAGCCGTGCGATTAACCAAGTGGTTAGTCTTGACACGTTAGGACGCAAAAAAAAACGCCAATTAAAGGGAGATACGCATGACAAATTGGCTGCCACCTATCTTTTGCAATCGGCGTTAGAGATTTTGCAGCGGCATCATATAGCAGCCCAGAATAAACAGATCTGATTTATTCGGGGCTACAAATTATGCGTCTGTCTTTCAAGAAATATACGTAGTTTACAAATTTTCAAAGGCTTGCTGGATGTCGTTGATGATATCCTCGACATTCTCAATTCCAACGGAAAGGCGAATAACATCGGGCCCTGCACCTGCGGTTATTTTTTGCTCTTCGGTTAATTGACTATGCGTTGTAGAAGAAGGATGTATAACAAGGCTACGTAAATCACCTACATTAGCAACATGTGTAAGAAGTTTTAAATTTGAAACAAATTTCTTACCTGCTTCATGTCCACCTTTTATGCCGAATGTAAAGACTGCACCCGCACCTTTGGGGGTATATTTCTGTGCAAGGGAATAATGAGGATCATCTTTTAGACCCGCATAGCTAACCCAGCTGACATAGGCATCTTGCTGGCGTAAAAATAAGGCAAGTCTTAACGCATTATCGCACTGTTTTTGCATACGCAATGCAAGGGTTTGTAAGCCGTTTAATGTCAAAAAGGCATTAAAGGGTGACAAGCATGCGCCTAAATCCCTCAATGATAAGGCACGACAAACAATGGCAAAGGCAATGTTATCAAGAGCTTTATGGAACTCTAATCCACCATAGGATTGATTAGGATCTTTTAGTATAGGGTATCGGTCGTCTTTAGACCAGTTAAAATTACCGCCATCAATGATAATTCCGCCAAGGGCATTGGCGTGACCATTAATAAACTTTGTAAGGGAATGTAGAACTATATTAGCACCGTATTCAAAAGGTCTGATAAGATAAGGAGAAGCTAAAGTGTTATCTACAATCAAAGGGATATGCGCTTGTTCTGCTATACGAGCTATAGCCTCTATATCGGTAATAATCCCACCTGGGTTAGCTATCGATTCAATATGTATAGCACGTGTATTTTTATCAATAGCACGCTTGAAGCTATCATTATCTTTTGCATCTGCCCAATGAACATTCCAACCAAATTGCTTAAAAGCATGATTGAATTGGTTAATCGTACCTCCATAAAGTTGCTTTGCTGCAACTAAATTCTGTCCTGATTTCAACAAGTTATGAAGTGTTGTTAACTGTGCTGCATGACCAGAGCTCACGGCTAAAGCTGCTGTTCCTCCTTCTAAATCAGCCAAGCGTTTTTCTAATACGTCGTTGGTCGGATTATTGATACGAGAGTAAATATTACCAAATTCTTGTAACGCGAAGAGCCGTGCGGCATGGTCTACGTCATCAAATACATAGGATGTTGTTTGGTATATAGGGGTAATTTGTGCTTTTGTTGCGGGGTCTGCTTGTGAACCAGCATGTATAACGCGTGTTTGGAATTCATGTTTATTTGACATTAGAGTAACCTCATAGAACAAGTTTTTACTGATATATATTTTGATATGTACATTATTCCTAGACGTGATCATCAAATACATGGAGTGGATCTGGTACTAATCAGCATTTTGAAGAGTGCATCTAGGGCATTTTTATTATACTAATCCAATTTAAAGCATATATTGTCCTTATAAAACAAGATAAATTAAATAAACACCATTTTTTTTGCGTAAATAATAAAATGAATTTACATATACCAAATTATAAGCACAAATTTGTGCAATAAATAGAAGAACTTACTAAAATACTTTGAAAGTACCCTAGATAGTCTATAAATTTTACAAAATTATTTTATAACATCATGCGTAAAATCTGTATGTGATATTTATCCACTGGATATTAATGCATATTTAAAGATTTCTTTACCATATATGTAATTGTTTATTAAAATTTTTTAAGCAATTCTTTTTAACTTGTATGGTGGTGTATCTGTTCATAGATTTTGGGGATAGCTATTTTTGTGGAATAAGGAAATGTAATAATGGATACTGCAGTTTCAAGTAATTTTTCGTATATAGAATTGTTTTTTAATGCCCATATAGGGGTTAAAATCGTTATGCTCCTTTTATTGCTCGTCTCTATTTATAGCTGGGCAATAATTTTTAAAAAAACGATATCCTTAAAACGAGCTAGAAGACAAGCCAATAAATTTGAGAAACTCTTTTGGTCTGGCAAAACCATAGACGATATAGCAATGGAGACTAGAAAAAAGAATAGGGGGGTGTTGGGTAAAATTTTTCTTTCGGCATTGAATGAATGGCAACAAGAAGAAAATCAACATTATAGTGAAATAGTCAATCTAGAGAAAAAAATGATGCGATCTGTTAGTCTTGTTATTTCGAGGGCAAATGACAACATGCAATCAAATTTATCATTTCTAGCAAGCGTAGGTTCCGTGTCTCCTTTTGTTGGGTTATTTGGAACGGTATGGGGTATCATGTCAAGTTTTCAAGCCATTGCAGCAAGCCAAAATACCAATATAGCCGTTGTGGCGCCAGGTATTGCAGAGGCTTTATTTGCAACCGCATTAGGCTTACTTGCCGCAATACCAGCAGTTTTGGCTTACAATAAATTCAATAGCGAAATTGATCGCCTTCTTATACGGTATGAAAATTTTACAGAAGAGTTTTTCAATATTATTATGCGCATGCAAGAACGTAATCAACAAGTAGAGGAAAGTATAAAAAATAACTCACATTACGCCTACGAAAAAGAACAAGTAAGCCATAAGTCGGCCCTATCATTAGATAAAGAGCGTGTGGAAGAGGAAAAGAAAGGAGATGATAATTCAACATCGTCTTCTATGAAAAGTGCCTTAGGAAGGGAAGCAAAAATAAAATTATATAATCAACGCGATGAACCCGCAACAGAGGAAAGTTATAATAATAAACATAAAGAAGACACAGATTCTCAATATGTTAAACCTAAAGAAAATAAGAAAACACTTCCCACACAGCGCTTTGAAGAAATTGAAAAATCATTATCAGCGTCTTGGAAGAGGTAATGATTTATCCTTATAATAATTCTATTGTATAAAATATGGCCTTTTTACCTCAGCAAAAAAAAAATCGTGGCAGATATCAATCTGGAGCTTTCTCTGAAATTAATGTAACACCCTTTGTAGATGTTATGCTCGTTTTGCTGATTGTTTTTATGATATCTGCACCACTCCTGACTGTGGGAGTGCCAGTAGATTTACCGAAAACACAAGCTAAACAATTAAACGAGGATGAGGAACCTTTGGCTATCTCTGTTAAAGCTAATGGAGATGTATATATTCAGGAAGTACAAATAGATTTAGAGCAAATAGTTGCCAAGCTGGAGGCTATTACAGATAATGGCTATGATCAAAGAATATTTATTAGAGCCGCAGATGGCATTAATTATGGTCATGTTGTTGAGATTATGGCTCGAATTAATAAGGCGGGTTTTAGCCGCATAGGACTTGTGACGCGTAAAAGTGAATGACAATAAGATATTATGAGAAATTACCTTATTATATCCGCATGTATTCATGTATCTGTATTAGGATCCCTTATGGTTCATTTTACAGATACAATAGAAACACCAAAAGAAATTCAAAACGTTCCTGTTGAACTCATTTTTGAAACAGTATTGGATGATAAAACACATATATCAAAGATAAAAACAGAGATAGAGGCTAAGGAAAAAACTTTACAAAAGGCAACAAAAGGTTTAGAAAACGCTGAATTGCAATTTGTTGAGAAGTCCAAGCAACAAAAAAAAGAAGCCGTTCCTATTCCAAAAATTTTGAACAAACCCAAAGTGCTTAAGGATAAAAAATCGTCTCTTATACCAATTGAAAAAATTCCAAAATTATTGAAAAAACCTAAGCAAGTCCTTGCAAAGGAAACGATGAAACCCGTCAAGAAGCAATCAGCTAAAAACGACGACTTTGAACCACAAAAGCTAGCAGCTTTACTCAATAAAATACCCGATAAGGCTATTGCGGGTAAGAAAAATGCAGAAATTGACGTTGAAGAAATTAAAAAAATAGTTCTTGTTGATACAGGCGAAGGTTCCATAAGTGCACAGTTAACGCATACTCAGCTAGATCTACTTAAAGCCCAAATTTCACGTTGTTGGAACCCCCCTATTGGGATAAAAGGTGCCGAAAAACATATTGCGAGTCTTTTCATTTCACTTAACAGAGATGGAAGTTTAACAAGAAGGCCAGTACCAATAAAAGCAACAGGAACAAATGTGGAGAAGATTTTTGTTGAAAGTGCCGTGAGAGCCGTTATGCAATGTGCACCTTATAATTTACCCGTAGCTAACTATAAGGTTTGGAAAGAGTTGCGTTTAAACTTTGATCCAAGTGCATTAATCAATTAAATAAAATAGAGCGATGAAATGTGGAAACAATATATGATAAACAGAAAAAAGAGTAACAATGGCTACTTTAACTCTTATAGTGCTAGAGTAGCGTGGCTTACGTTACTTCTATGCTTGCTAATACCTGTAAAACCTGCCATGGCCTTGCTAGAAGTTGATATTACGTCTGGTAATATAAGACCTATGCCTATTGCCATAAAGACGTTTGATTATAAGTCAAAAATGGAAAAAAAATATGCAGTTGCCATTGCTCGTGTTATTGCGGATGATTTACAAAATTCAGGTTTATTCAAGGTTGTTGATAACAAAGCTTATATTGATACGACCCCTTACAGTAAAAATCCACGTTTTAGTGATTGGCGCGTAATTAAAGTGGATGCTTTAATTAACGGTAAAATATCGTTTTCTAAAAGCAACCAGATTACAGCTGAATTTAAATTATGGGATGTGGCAGCCCAAAAGAGCATAATTGGTGTTCAATTTGCAAGTAAACACAAAAGCTGGAGACGTGTCGCGCATCTCATTGCCGATGCAATTTATGAGAGGTTAACAGGAGAAAAAGGCTATTTTGATACGCGTATAGCGTTTATTGATGAAACTGGTACTAAAGATAAGCGTGTGAAAAGACTCGCAATAATGGATCAAGATGGTAGAAATTTGGTATACCTTTCTCGTGGGAAGAACCTTGTTTTAACACCGCGTTTCTCTCCTAAAAAAGAGGAGCTAACTTACGTATCCTACGAAAATGGTTTACCACGTGTTTATATGTATGATATAAAAAATGGTATAAGGGAGATAGTTGGGGATTTTCCTGATATTAGTTTTTCGCCACGTTTTGCACCCGATGGCAATAAAATTGTTATGAGTTTACAGCGTGACGGTAATTCAAATATATACACACGAGATTTACGCACAGGGCGTACTGAACGTTTGACCAATACCAGAGGCATTGATACGGCACCGTCTTTTTCACCAGACAGTAAATACATAGTTTTTGAATCGGACAGAGGAGGTAGCCAGCAGATATATGTTATGCGTGCAGATGGTTCGCAACAAAGGCGTATTAGTTTTGGTAAAGGACGGTATTCTACGCCTGTTTGGTCACCTAGAGGTGATTATATAGCTTTTACTAAATTGATTGAAGGGAATTTTCTTATTGGTATTATGCACGCAGATGGTTCTGGTGAAAGAATACTTACGCAAGGTTATCATAATGAGGGGCCAACTTGGGCTCCAAACGGCCGTCTACTTGCCTTTTTTCGAGAAAGCAGAGGAAAAAATGGTGGGCCACGTATTTACACGATTGACATAACAGGACATAATGAAAGAATGCTGTCTACACCCAACTTTTCATCAGATCCTTCTTGGTCTGGAAGTAGCGATTGATAAAATAAAAAAATACTTTAAAAAGAGAACGTATTCTTACCTGTATTCATACAAAGATTGACAAAATTGAAAATACGTTCTCAAAAAATCATTTATAAATAGTACTGACATCTATATTAAATAGTACTGAACATCTATATGCTCTTCTATAATACCATCAATAGTTACATAAAATCCACCATAATTATAATCATCGTCAAGCAAAACTATTGTTTTGTTATCTGCATGATTATGTTTTATAACTAAGTCATCTACCATATCTTGTTTCCTAGTATATCCTAGCTTTTTTCCAAAAGTAATAAGAATACTATGATGGTGGGGGTCAAAATTATAAATGATATCTCCATTGATACCATTGTAATGTCCCGTACTATCAAACTCGGAATCATAAGAATAAACTACAATCTGACCTGCCTCACCAAACAAAGTATCCGATCCATGTCCCCCTTTTACATTTGCATGCCCAGCTCCTGAAAATATAGTATCATCGCCGTCTCCTCCGTCAAATAATCTGTCTACATATCGATGACTATTATACCCACCATAGATAAAATCATTACCATCACCAGCATAGACCCTATCTCTGCCTGTACCAGAAAATATGACATCATTGCCATTTTCGCCATAAATAAGATCTCCACCTCCTTCTCCATATATGATATCATCTCCGCCTCCCGCATAAATGACATCTCCGCCAAAACTTACTTCATCGATTTCAGAACCACCGTAAATGGTATCGTTCCCAGTAGAAGCATAAATGATATCTTTGCCAGTACCGCCATGTAAACGGTCATTGCCGGAACCGCTATATATAGTGTCTCTGCCAGAACCGCCATAAATTATATTGTTCCCAGCTTCATCACTAATCATGTCATCTCCATCATTGCCATAAACGGTATCGTTTCCAAAACCCGAATAAATCTCGTCATTTCCATTACTGCCATAAACGATATCGTTTCCTGAACCCGAATAAATCATGTCATCTCCATCATTGCCGTAAATGGTATCATCATCAAAGCCGCTATATATACGGTCATTGCCAGCACCGCCATAAATTGTATTGTTTCCACCTTCATCACTAATCATGTCATCTCCATCATTGCCATAAACGGTATCGTTTCCGGAACCCGAATAAATCTCGTCATTTCCATCATTGCCGTAAATGGTATCATCATCAAAGCCGCCATGTATACGGTCATTGCCGGAACCGCCATAAATGGTGTCATTTCCTAAGCCACCTTTAATGTAGTCATCACCTCCATTCCCGTGAAGTCTATCAGATCCATTTTGACCTAGGATATAGTCACTTTCATGACTTCCATGTAGTGAATCGTTGCCGTTACCCCCATCTAAAACGCTAGTTTTAAAGGCTTGTATACTATCGTTTCCATCGCCTCCATATAATTCACTATATGTGAAACTTAATATTCTGTCGTTACCATTGCCTCCATAAACTTTGTTGATGTTGGTTGGTAAGCCAGTAAAATCGCCTGGATTATAAGGGATATAAAATGAATTATATACATGAATTGTATTGTCCGCATCATTACCATATATCCTACTATTATTAGCGTATATATAGAGGCTATCAGCCGTTGCAGAAGCCACATAAAGTCTATCAGAAGTAGTCCCAAACCAGGCACGAGGCATCAAATAAAAACTAAACATATCTCCAGATTGGTAGTTAACTTGATCACTGCTTACATGTGCTGAAGATGTCCAAGACCACCAAATATTCCAAACGCTCATAATTATCCCTTAATTTCAATATGTTAATAGATTGTTTTAAATAAAGCTACAGCGTACTAACCCGCTATTAAATTAATATAGTAGCCATACTACAATACTAATGCTTATGGCATTAAAGTCAAGTATTAATTAAATTACTGTATATACAGATATGTGTGTGTGTATAAAAGACAACTATTTTTATGAAATAAGTAGCTGAACACAGGCTATGGTTATGCATTGAGATTAAGCGATATTTAACGGTATAATATCTGCTTAACATGGCTATATTAAAGAGATTTTAGAGAATAAAAACCTGTCTTGTATTGTCTGATTGTATTTACAAACTAAACAAAATTTTTGCAAATTCCGTTTTATTACGTGTATGATTTTTGTAACAGAATATAAAGATATACCTGTTGTTAATATAGTTAATACAAACATTTTTACACACCACTATACTATTGGTAATATGAATATAAATAGGAATGAATCTGTTGTCGCTGGAACTACGCTTTGCTTTGGACTTACTCTTCTTTGCTATTTTATAATTAAGTAGGTTATTATAAATCAAAGTATGTATGATAAGTTCATGTGCGTGTATATGAGTATTTTATTTAGAAACATTACTTTTTGTGAGCAGTGAATTCTTGTTTTTTTAGAAACTTGCTATATATTAGAAACTTGCTATATAATTGAGTAATAGTTTTTCTATACTTTCATTCATAACAAGATATTTTAAGTTTTATGGTATAAAGTTAAAGTTTGTTATGCAATGTTACATTGTGTAGAGAAGTATGAATGTGTATATATTGATAATAATTGTGTACTAATATGGTTGCTTATTTAGAGTTTGAAAAAGCTATTGAAATGTTAGAAAATAAAAATGAAGAGTTAAAGACTCTTGCATTACAAAATACAAGTCTAGCATTGGAAGAGGAAATAAAACAAATTGAAAAAAAAGTGAAGGAGAGTTTGGCATCACTTTATGCAAGTCTTACGCCATGGCAAAAAACACAAGTAGCACGCCATCCAGAGCGTCCTCATGCTAGGGATTATTTAGAAAGCTTAATATCACGATTTCAACCCTTAGCGGGGGATAGAAAATATGCAGAGGACAATGCAATTATAACAGGTTTGGGGTGGTTTAATGAGTACCCCGTTCTTTTTATAGGACAAGAAAAAGGACATGATACCGAAAGTCGTTTATTCCATAACTTTGGGATGGCGCGTCCAGAAGGGTATCGTAAAGTCGTTCGTCTTATGAATTTGGCAAATAAATTTTCTCTTCCAGTTTTAAGCTTTGTCGATACTTCTGGCGCGTATCCAGGTATAGGTGCAGAAGAAAGAGGTCAAGCTGAGGCGATAGCAAGATCAACACAAGCATGTCTTAATTTAGATACGCCTATGATTTCGGTGATTATTGGTGAAGGTGGATCAGGTGGAGCAATTTCCATAGCAACGGCTAATAAAGTTTTTATGTTAGAGCATGCTATTTATAGTGTTGCTTCTCCAGAAGCTTCGGCTTCCATACTATGGAAAGACTCAAAAAAAGCTGCTGATGCTGCATCTAGTATGGCAATTACGGCTCAAGATTTAAAGCGTTTAAAGCTTATTGATGGTATTATTGAAGAACCTCCAGGGGGCGCGCATAGATATCCAGAAAAGATAATAACACGTGTATCTGATTTTATAGCAAAATCTTTGCATGAATTGTTAACCCAAAAAGAAAACAATTTCAAAGATATGCGTAGAGAAAAATTTTTGCAAATGGGACGTGATCTGTAATAATTTGAAAATGGTCTTAAGAAGGCTATTTTATATGCTTTATTAAGATATCAATATAGGTAGAGCTACGACAGCTAGATATACATCGGACTACTGTTCCAGTTTGTCCTTACTGTGTTGTATATCATATCTCTTGCTATATTGAGGGGTGTAAAAATCACGGAGATGAGGAGTGTGTAGGAGGCGAGAGTTTTATACTTCCGATAAGGGTAAAACGCTCTAAATCATAAACCATTATTTCATGATGCGTTGTATAGTGAACTTTTACGAATATATGATTATGTGTATAGTTTACCTCATAGGAAGGAAAACCTTGGGGATGTTTGGAAAAGATATACTCAAGAAAAACAGGGGCTAACCCATCCTTTTGCAACACAATATTTTCTTTCGTTAATTCCACTATGTTAGGAGTTTTGGACGCATTTGATTGGGGATTTGTTTTCATAACAATCGCGTAAATAAGAAATCCAAAACCGCCAAGTAACAGGACACCCAATACAGTGACAACGATTTTGAGTTTTTTTATATATGCATCAAGTTGCTCATCAGTGTTTTCCGAATTAGAATGAACCTGTGTTGTGTTATCTGATTTTTGTGCCATAATATAAAATGAAAGATGTATTACATATCAATATGCATGGGTGGGATATATAAATGCATAATACATATTTGTACAAAATTCTCAATAGCAATATAATAATAGTTACGTAACTATTATGTATAAGTATGACACGATACATGAAATATTTTTTCCTTTATTATGCAAAATTTTGAATTTACTATTCTCATACCTCATAAACGTTTAGACCGATTTTTAGTAGAGCAATTAGAGGGATATACACGCACGCGCATTAAGCAACTTGTTAAACAGGGATGTGTCTATGTAGATGAGCAACAATGTTTAGAGCCAGATAAACATCTAAAGCCTGGTATGGCGGTGCGTATTGATATCCCATCGCCGCAAAAAATGAACATTATTCCTGAAGATATTGCTTTAGATATTATTTTTGAAGATGATAATATGATCATCATTAATAAACCCTCGGGGATAGTTGTGCATCCTGCCGCAGGAAATTGGCGAGGAACAATTGTACATGGTTTGGTAAAACATTGTGGTGATAGCTTGTCTGGTATTAATGGCGTCACAAAGCCTGGTATTGTGCATCGGCTTGATAAAAACACAAGCGGTGTCATGGTTGTAGCCAAAAATGATAAAACGCATCAATGGTTAGTCAAGCAATTCTCAGATAAAGAATCGGAGATAGGGTGTGTAAAACTATATTGCTGTGTTGTTTGGCACAGACCTTTTGCGACATACGGTACAGTTAATGCACCTATTGCTAGGTGTAAGATAAATCCAATGAAGCAAGTGATTGCATCTCGGGGTAAGGAGGCCATAACACATTATACATGTATAGACACATGTTATAATGAACATAAACAACCTCTTGCCAGCTTAATGCTTGTGCGTATTGTTACAGGTAGAACGCATCAAATTCGTGTTCATATGAATCATCTAGGGTGTTCAATTATCGGTGATAATATCTATGGCGCCCATCATGCTAGTAAGATAAATCAATTTGATAAATCTCTTGTTAATGCCTTTAAAAAGCCAAAAGGGCAATTACTTCATGCCTTAGCGTTAGGAATTATTCCTGTTGATGACACACACAAAATGGATGCTAAGAAGAGAATTTTTTATTATGCAAAAATTCCTAAAGATATGTGTCATAATATCGCTTTATTATTTGGTTATGATAGTGTAGAAAAGCTTATACACTATGTAAAAACATATGAAATGACAAAAGATATACAAGAGGTAATCACACACACATAATGGCGAAATTTTTAAGTAAATATGGCTCTAATTTACCAGAATTATCTGGTGATGCTGGTTTATCAAGTTACCTCAAGCAAATAAAAAAGTTTCCAATTTTATCAGCAGAAAGAGAGCTGCAGATGGCAAAAAAGTGGAAGGAGGATAATGATATTGAGGCTGTTGAGGTCTTAGTGACATCGCATTTGCGTTTAGTTGCGAGTATTGCGATGAAATATAAAAATTATAATTTACCTCTTACCGAAATCATCGCAGAGGGAAATATAGGCTTAATGAAGGCTGTAAAAAAATTCGAACCTGATAAAGGATTTCGTTTGGCCACTTATGCAATGTGGTGGATCAAGGCTTCCATACAGGAATATATTTTACGTTCATGGAGTATTGTTAAAATAAGTGGTAGCGCGAACCAAAAAAAATTATTTTTTAATTTAAGAAAGTTAAAAAATAGGATCTCTCTATTTCATGGTAGCAGTGATCAGTCAAGAAACTTGGAAGAAATAGCCAAAAAACTGGGATTGAAGGAAAAAGAAGTTATTGAAATGGATCGTCGCCTAAAAGGTGATCAGTCATTGAACGTATATGTGGGCGATGAGGATGGAGGCGATGAGTGGCAGGATTGGATTGCAGATGAGAAGCCTAATCAAGAAATGGCTTTACTTGAAAGCCAAGAAAAGGATTATAGGCAGAAGATCCTTTATGAAGCTCTTGAAACCCTTAACGAACGAGAAAAGAGCATCTTTCTCTCACGGCGGATGACGGAACCTGTTGTGACTTTGGATGAATTAAGCAAGACATACTCTATTAGCCGCGAAAGAGTAAGACAATTAGAAATACGTGCGTATGAAAAACTACAAAAATATATTAAAGACACTGTAGTAGAATATTCATAAATGCTTCTAAATTATGGTAAGAAAAATAAGTTTGTTATCTATCTTATTATCATGCATGATATAATGTATGGAATTTTCATAAATCGTTAAATTTTTCCTATTACTCTATGGACGAGGTCTATATTTGATGGTGTTGATGTGTGTAAATACACTTCTTATCCAGCACAAAGCGGGCGGTTGTGGTAGCGATTTATATAAAAGGTCTATTCCATGGATGAGTTAATTGCAGAGTTTTTAGAAGAGACAAACGAAAGTCTTGATGTTGTTGATGAACAATTAGTGACTTTTGAAAAGACACCTGACGATAAAGAAATTTTAGGAAATATTTTTAGGTTGGTTCATACCATCAAGGGAACTTGTGGGTTCTTAGGATTATCGCGCCTAGAGAAAGTGGCCCATGCGGGTGAAAATCTTATCGGAAAATTTAGAGACGGTGCTATTGTTACAGCTCAAGCCGTAACTATTGTTTTACAAGGTTTAGATAGGATTAAATATATAGTAGCCGAGATCCAAAAAACAGGTAAAGAGCCTGAAGGTAATGATAATGAATTAATTGATACAATCAATACAATGGCTAAAAAAAGTCTTTTGCCTGGACAAGAAGCTGATGTGCCTACAGAAAAAAAGACCAAAAAAACATCTAAAAAGAAGCAGGAAAAAGAACAAGGTAATGAAACTGTAAAAAAGACAGAAACGACAATTGTTGAAGATGATGAAGAACAATCGCAAGATATTTCTTTAGAAGAATTGGAGCGTATCTGGAATGAGACAGAGGTTGATGAGCAAATTGTTAACAAAAATGTTAATGTAAAAGGCAATGAGCTACAAGATAAAGAGCAGATAGAAACGCCTTCCTCAGAGCAAAAGGAAAAACCACCCGTAAACTTTGTTCAGGAGTCTCAGCAGAAAATACAAGAAGAAATTTCGCGGCAGAATGATGAGGCAAAAGCAAAGCCAGAACCTCAGAGAGCAACAGCAGAATCCATTGGTATGCAACAAACAATACGTGTCAATGTTGCAACTCTTGAAAATCTTATGAATACAGTTAGTGAATTGGTTTTAACGCGCAATCAGCTACAAGATATGGTGCGCAAAGAGCAAGACACTATTTTTAAAGCTCCAGTACAAAGATTATCGAATGTTACTGCTGACTTGCAAGAAAATATCATGAAAACGCGTATGCAGCCCATCGGTAATGCGTGGCAAAAACTACCACGTATTGTACGTGATCTCAGTAGGGAATTAAACAAAAAAGTTAATTTACAAATGAATGGTTCTGAAACTGAACTCGATAGGCAAGTGTTAGAAATGATACGGGATCCGCTTACTCATATGGTACGTAATTCGGTTGATCACGGGTTAGAGACTACACAAATGCGCAAGGATTTAGGTAAATCAGAAACAGGACAAATTGTTCTTTCGGCGTATCACCAAGGGGGATATATTATCATTGAATTATCAGATGATGGAAAAGGCCTTGATTTGGGCAGGATTAAACAAAAATGTTTGGAACTGGAATTAATTAAGCCCGATGAGTTGGAGAAAATGACCGAAAAACAAATTGCCACACTTATTTTTAGGCCAGGTTTTTCAACCGCAGAGAAAGTAACGAATGTCTCGGGTCGTGGTGTTGGTATGGATGTTGTGCGTAATAACATAGAACTCATTGGTGGTATTATTGATCTTTCTACACAAAAAGGTGAGGGATCAAAATTTACAATCAAGATTCCATTAACATTGGCCATTGTTTCTGCGTTAATTGTCGGAGTTAAAGGCGAGCATTTTGCTATTCCTCAATTATCTGTAGTTGAGTTGGTACGTGTTAACGAAAATACGAATTCATATATCGAAAAGATTAATCACGCTCCTGTGTTAAGATTACGTGATAAGTTACTGCCTTTGCTGCATTTAAAAGATTTGCTGGTTTTGAATAATGATGAAAAGGATATACATTCACAGACATCGGAAAAAAGTTCAGCTATGACAGAGGAAAGTGTGAACAAACGTAAAAATATAGATGTGGTGAATACAGAAACAGAAATCAATAAAAATGACTTTATTGTGGTTATGCATGTGGGTGATAAAGTTTTTGGTATTGTTGTTGATCATGTATTTGATACAGAAGAAATCGTTGTTAAACCTGTAGCAAACATATTAAGGAATATATCTATTTATTCAGGTATAACTATTTTGGGTAGCGGAACAGTGATAATGATTCTGGATCCAAATGGTATATCACAAGCATTTGGAGAAAATAATTCTAATACAGAAAATTACGCTGAAAAGGCTTCCGATCAAAATCAAAGAGCCGTCTTAACGAACAGCATGCTTTTGTTTTATAAAGACAGGAAAAAACGTATGCCTATGGCTGTTCCGTTAGAATTAATTACCCGTTTAGAGGAAATAAAAACAGAAAATATTGAATATTCTGTTGATCGTGCTGTTGTTAAATATCGCGGTAAGCTTATGCCTTTGATATTTTTATCAAATGATGATGATATGAAAGCAGGAATTATTAATGTTCTTGTTTTTACGCGCGGTGAATTTTCTGTTGGGTTTGTTGTCAGCGAAATAATTGATATTATAGATGAAAACCTTAATATAGAAATGCATGCAGAGGAGAATGGTATTCTTGGTACAGCAATATTCTTAGGTAATGCGACTGAAGTTTTGGATGTTGGTTATTATCTGAACAAAGATTTTAGTAAGTGGTTCTTGTCAACTGAACGTGATCTGAATAGCTATAAAAATGTGTTGGGTAGTTTGTTGCTGGTTGATGACAGCTCATTTTTCTTGAATATGTTAACTCCCGTTCTTAAGGCAGCGGGATATGACGTTGTTACAGCTAAATCTGGTGAAGAAGCCTTACATATAATTGAAACATATCAAGAATTTGATCTTGTTATTACCGATATTGAAATGCCGAACATGAATGGTTTTGAGCTTACTGAGAAGTTAAGAAAAATTCCGAAATATAGAGAAAAGAGTATTTTTGCCTTAACTGGTGATTATACAAGTGAGTCAATTCAAAGAGGTCACCAGTCGGGATTTGATAATTATATAGCAAAATTTGATAGAGAGGGACTATTAGAGCTGCTGAAAATATTCTTTACAGAAAATAAGGCCGCTTGAGGATAGAGATTAAATTATGGTTGAGTTTGCAGATGAAAATATAGTGAAAGAATATATTACGGCGAAGATTGATAATCAATTATTTGGCTTTGATATTAGTGAAATACTAGATGTTTTTGTACCACAATCTATTACGAGGGTGCCTCTTGCTAGGCCAGAAATATCGGGAGTTTTGAATCTAAGAGGTCGCATCGTTACTGTGATAGATATGTATTGCTTGTTAGATATAAAAAGAAATGTACAACGTACAAATAAAATTGCAGTGGGTATCTCCCATAAAAGTGCGTTATACGGGTTGTTGATAGATGAGATCGGTGAAGTGGTGAAGTTAAAAAAATCGGATATTGAGTCTATCCCTGATACGTTAGATGAAAAATGGCGCTCAGTATCATCTAGTGTTGTGCAGCTTTCAGGGAATCTTTTAGTTATACTCAATATAGCAAAAATATTTGATATTATAATGGTACAAAATGCCGCATGAAAAGGAGCATAAAATGAAAAAATGTCTTGTTGTTGATGATAGCTCCGTTATACGCAAGGTAGCTAGACGAATTATTGAGACTTTTGAGTTCGAAGTTGATGAAGCAGAAAATGGCGCAATAGGAATTGAGAAATGTCAAGCTACAATGCCAGACGTGATTTTACTTGATTGGAATATGCCCGTTATGGATGGATACGATTTTTTGTTGAATCTACGTAAAATTCCTAACGGTGATAAGCCAAATGTCATTTTTTGTACAACAGAAAATGATATCAATAAAATCTCACAGGCAATGAATGCAGGTGCTAATGATTATATCATGAAGCCCTTTGACAGTGGTATTATCAAAACAAAATTTGAGCAATCTGGTTTAATATAAAAATGTTAGAAAAAAGATATACAAAAAAAAAAATTAAAGTAGTGATAGCGGATGATTCTGCTTTTTTTAGAGCAAGAAACGTACAATATTTATCAGAAGTGCCATATATAGACATTGTTGGGCAGGCTAAAAACGGTCTGGAAGTCATTCAATCTTTGGAGCATGTTAAGCCAGATGTCATTGTCAGCGATGTAGAAATGCCAAACATGACAGGTATGGAGCTTGTTAGACAGGTTAAAAACAAACATAAAGAAGTAGCCATATTACTTATATCATCAGCTTTTTTTAATGCGGCAGAATTTACTTTTGAATCATTAAAATCTGGTGCCGATGATTTTCTTATGAAACCAATTAGTGAAACTGGCGCTGAAGGTGTAAATAGTTATAAACTTGAGTTACAATATAAGGTTAAAAAATTATACATTAAAAACAATCCTGGGCATGATATTGATTTTAAAGATGAAGTTCCTTCATCAATTAATAAAAGTGCTACGTCTAAAATTGACACGTCCGTTTCGGATTGTACGTTAAGGAGGAAATATGGGGCTTCACCACGTGTTGTGGTTATTGGTAGTTCTACAGGGGGGCCAGATGCTCTTATAAGAGTTTTGTCTGATTTGGTAAGTGTAAGTAGGAAAATTCCTATATTGGTTACACAGCATATTATGGTTGGTTTTTCGAAGATCCTTGCAGAGCAATTAAGTAAGAATGCTGGCGTTAACTGTGTTGAGGCATATGATGGTCAGGCGCTATTGCCAAACAGAGTCTATCTGGCGCCAGGAGGCAAGCATATGTATTTAGCTAATAGTATCAACACACATATAAAGCTTAATGATGCGGAACGTATCAATCATCATAAACCCTCGGTTGACCCTTTGTTTAGCTCAGCTGCAGAAATATATGGTAGTGCTACGTTGGCCATTATGCTTACAGGGATCGGTTCAGACGGGCTTGAGGGTACAAAAAAAATTGCTAAAGCCGATGGTAGCGTTATTGCACAAGATAAGAAAACAAGCGTTGTGTGGGGTATGCCTGGCTCGGTCGCTAAATCTGGTTATGCAAATGCAATCCTTCCTATAGATAAAATCGGTGAAAAGGTTAAGTCTTTAACTCAATTAAGAGAGGTTGGTTGATTATGAAAGAACATAATTATACATTTTTACAAAAATATATTAAACAGGAATCGGGAATTGTATTACAAACCGATAAAATGTATTTAGTAAATTCTCGATTTAGTAAAATTTTGACAAAGTATGATTTGGAAAGCAATGATCAAATTGCAGAAAGAATACGATTTGAGCCACGAGGCGAACTGGCCAAAGATGTTGTTGACGTTCTAACAACGAATGAGACCTCATTTTATAGGGATGCAAGCTATTTTAATGAACTAAAGAATTCTATACTGCCTCAATTCATTGAAAAAAGAAAACGTCTTAAATCGTTAAGAATATGGTCAGCTGCAGCGTCCTCAGGGCAAGAAGCATATTCAATTGCCATGCTATTAAAAAGTTTTGAATATACTATACTAAAGGGATGGAAGATAAGTATAATTGGTACAGATTTATCAAGGGCTATGATTGAAAAGGCCAAAAATGGTGTCTATAGTCAATTTGAGGTCCAAAGAGGGTTACCCATTGATATGCTGCTAAAGCATTTCGAACAAGAAGGGTCCGAATGGAGAATTAAAGAGCATATTCGTAATATGGTTGAGTTTTATCCTATGAATCTTATGGATGCTTCGTACAGTGTGGGTATGTGCGATATTATTATATGTAAAAATGTTTTGATATATTTTAATGAAGAATTAAAGATTAATACGATACATAAGTTGAAGAAAAAACTCAGTTCGGATGGGTATTTAATTCTTGGTAGTACTGATATGGTTGCCAATAAAGTTACAGGTTTGCAACAAGTAGAAGGCAATATGAATGTGTATAGGATATGTGATGATGTTTTGAATACAGATCAGAATTTCTACTCCAAAAATTCCAAAGTACAAATCTCCAGTCATTAGTGTAAATATAACATTAATTGCCACTTAATGCACTGTTATTGTAGCTGATAGTGCATGATTTAAAAATATTAAATTATTGCTTGTAAATCAGCATATCTAATAGCTCAAGTTTTAATCTTTATTTATATTTTAAGTTTACATTAGATGTAGGATAGATCTCTAATAGCGAAAATGAAATCAAATGGTAGTTTTTACCTCACAAAAAAAGAAAGCTCATTACACATATACTATAATACCACAGGGTATTAAAGATTTTTGTGCACGCCGTATTGGTGAAGCGCTAGGTATTTTTATAATCGCTTTAAGCGGAATTATATTTTTTTCATTATTTGGTTACAACATTCAAGATCCTAATATAAATTATATTAACGGAAATGACGTAACAAATCCGTTTGGGTATTTAGGTGCTAGTGTTGCTGATATATTTATCCAATTTTTGGGATTAGGTTCATTTATACTTGTTGCCATAATGATTTATTTTGGCATATTTATGATTATCAAAGAAAAGGAATTTCCAAATTATTTGCGCCTATTTAGTGCACTGCTTATATGCATGATGTGTAGTGGATTATTAACACAATTTTTTGGTGTAAATAGTAATCTATACCCTACAAGTCACGGGGGATATGTTGGTGTTGTATTTGTTGGTGTATTTGACTCTCAGTTTATAGGTGATAGGCAATTTATTTTTGCCTTGCTCTATATTGGCGTTTTGATGCTTTTGGTGAGTTATACCTTTAGAATTAATATTCATAATATGACGGTAATTCTAAAATTATGTATTGTTTCAGTTTTTGCTTTTGTAATATTTTTGCTAAGTTTACCTGCAAAATTATTAAAATATGTGTTTGCGTTTTTTACCCATAAGTTGCCATCTGACACTAGTGTGTATTCTAGGAGAAACTCACTTTTAAGTCTTCTATTTAATCTAACCCATAAATTTTCACTAAATTATGGGCGTACATCTCAAGGTTTTCTTTCTGGAATATCTGCGTGGGTGGGGAGTATTGTCAATGCAATAGAGGCTGCAAAAAATGAGGACAAACACAGCATGAGTAAAACTTCTCTAAAGGTTAACCATTTACATGCCGATATAAAGCATACGCCTATTGTTGAAGAAAGTGCAAAGGATAAGGATAATATAAAAGTAAAAATTCCGCAAATTGCTAACGAGGATACGCTAGATCCTTTAGTACAGAATTATAATTTGGGGGATTTTAAAATGCCTTCTATTAATATGTTAGAGGGATCTCCACCAGGTCAAAACAATACATCGGCAGATCGTAAGAAAATAATTGCAAATGTATCAAAGTTAGAAAAAGTCTTAAGAGATTTTGGCGTTAGTGGCGATATTGTTGAGGTCCGCTCGGGGCCTGTTGTAACACTTTATGAACTTGAACCATCACCTGGTGTAAAATCGTCAAGAGTAGTAGGGCTAGCCGATGATATAGCCCGTTCTATGAGTGCAATATCAACGCGTGTAGCAGTTGTTTCGGGAAAGAATGCTATCGGTATAGAATTACCTAATGATGATAGGCAAACCGTGTATTTAAGAGAACTCATTGCGAATAGGTATTTTTCAGACCATGTCGCACAGCTACCATTGGCACTGGGGCGCGATATTGCGGGCGAACCTGTGATTGCCGACTTAGCTAGGATGCCACATCTGCTTATTGCAGGAACAACAGGATCAGGTAAATCTGTTGGCATTAATACAATGTTACTTTCACTTATTTATGCATTGCCGCCACAAGAATGTCGATTGATACTTATTGACCCTAAAATGCTTGAACTCTCTGTGTATGATGATATTCCTCATTTACTGACTCCTGTTGTCACAGAACCTAAAAAAGCTGTTACTGCCTTAAAATGGGCCGTCAGAGAAATGGAGCGCCGCTATAAATTAATGTCTAATTATTCCGTACGCAATTTGCATGGTTATAACGCACGTGCAGAAAAGCATAATGCACAATTAAACGAAGATGAAATGGGTGAAGAAAATGTAATGGAAAAATTACCTTACATAGTTCTTGTTATAGATGAGATGGCCGATTTGATGATGGTAGCTGGTAAGGAGATAGAGGCAGCAGTGCAAAGATTAGCACAAATGGCACGTGCAGCTGGTATACATATGATTACGGCAACACAAAGACCCAGTGTCGATGTTATAACAGGCACAATCAAGGCTAATTTTCCAACTCGTATTAGTTTTCAGGTCAGCTCTAAGATTGATAGTAGAACAATATTAGGTGAGCAAGGGGCAGAGCAGCTTCTCGGACAAGGAGATATGCTTTTTCTTGAATCAGGTGGAAGGCTTAGACGTGTTCATGGGCCGTTTGTTTCCGATGCAGAAGTTGAGAGGGTAGTAAATGATTTAAAAAAACAGCAAAAACCAGAATATAGAGACGATGTATTGATTGAGGATGATAACACTAATAGAGATAGTGTTTTTGATACGATACTGAACAATCAGATTGGTACAAGCGGTAATAGTAATGATGAATTATACAAAAAAGCTGTTCAGTTAGTGGCCTGTGATCGCAAAGCTTCAACTAGTTATATCCAAAGGCGCTTAGCAATAGGTTATAACAAGGCCGCATCACTAATAGAAAAAATGGAAGAAGAAGGTTTGATAGGACCTGCTGATCATGCTGGGCGAAGGGATATTTATCTTGAAAAATTAGAAAATTAAAATTATATCAAGACTAAGTTTAATCGTATTTTACAATTATACTATCATTTATAAATAACAGGCAGGGGTGTAGATATATGTATTTTATAAAAATATTTTTTCTTATAATTTTGAGTAGTGCAGGGTTAATGCAATCCGTTCAGGCAACTATTACACAACAACAAGAAAAGAAAATAATAAAAATTTTATCTGAATATTATAAAAATGTACGGACTGTTACGAGTAATTTTATTCACATAACCGATAAAAGAAAACAGCTTTCAGGTAAATTCTACATGCAAATACCAGGAAAAATTCGGTTTGAATATGCAGGTGGTGGGTTAAATATCGTAGGTTCGGGGAGTTGGCTCAATTTGGATTATCCAAAAAAGCGTAAAGCCACACGCTATCCGATAAGTGCAACGCCACTTGGGGCATTATTAAGTGAAGATATTGATTTTAGAAAAGACTTTATTTATAGCAATTTTGTACAAAAAAAAGGCTATTTTATCGTTGAAGTACGATTGAGAGGTAAAGAAGAAATAGGATCAATAGATTTGTTTTTTGTAGGTAAGAATAATGAATTGAGACAATGGCGTGTAATAGATGCTCAAGGCAAAGCCAACATTATTGCATTGACAGATATTGTCTACAATAAATCTATAAAGAAAAGTAAGTTTTTTCTTAATGATTATGTTGAGTTCAATAATGATAGATAAAGGTCATGACTATGTATTTAAAATGTCTACATATTTATGAAGATGAACAATGAAATATCGCATACGCGCATTGTCGACATTCTTTTGTGATGCAGCTTTCCAAGCTTTCTCCGCCTGCATAAAATTAGGAAAGAAACCCACTACTTGTATTTCTTTAAGATTTATAAATTCAGTTGTCTTGGCGTCTATATCTTTTAGTTCTCCGCCAAATACAAGATGAACAAGGCTCTTATCTGTCATTCTCTATCCTTTAAATGTGTTACCTATTATATGTAAGAATGTATTATAATAATTAACTGTGTGAGGTTAACAATCGGTTTATAGTCACATGGTGGTTATGTAAACGTCTTTCATTAATAAAAAAGGCTATGTATATACGCAAAACAAAATCCTGTGGCGATAAACATGCCAACAATATTGTTAGAGCGAAAAAGCATTAAGTTACGTTTATCATTATTTATAGTCATTGTATATACTTGCCATGCCATGTGAATAGCAGCTAAAGAAATACATAGTATAGATATAATATGTGCATTACCGATATAGTAAGTTAATATAAAAAGAATTATTAAGCACGATAAGTAGCACATACTTACAAAAAAGTGGATATATTGTGAAAAACGTCTTGCAGTAGAATATATCCCAACGCGCATATCGTCTTCAATATCTTGTAATGCATAAATTGAGTCGTAACCTATGGTCCAAAAAAATAAGGCAAAATGCAGTATAAAAGGGGTGAGGGTTATGTTATTGGTAATAGAGGTATAACCTAACAAAGCTCCCCAATTAAATACGATTCCCAGAAATGCCTGAGGATACCATGTAAACCTTTTCATTAAAGGATAAATGAGTATAAGGGGAAGTGAAAAAAGTCCAATGATGATTGTTATAAGATTAAATGACAGTAATATACCAAAACTCACAATCGCCAGTAGTAAAGCTAGTATTTTGGCTTCAATATGACTAACAGCACCACTTGATATCGGTCTTGCCTTTGTGCGGGAAACCTCTTTATCCAAATCCCGATCAATAAGATCATTGATTATACAGCCGAATCCACGCATTAGGATTGCACCACAATAAAATAAGGTGACATTGACAATAAATTGCCAAGGTGAGTAGTGTAATAAAATACTATTTTTTTCAGTGAGTGCAGCTCCCATGCCAATAATACAAGGCCAAAATAACAATCGAAAACCAATAGCACGATCATAGCGTATAACAATCGCGTAAAGTGATAGTTTCTTTGGTAAGTTGCGTATGATTAGATTATAATAATTAATATCGGAGTTGTTTTTCATAGAAATATTACCCAGTATTATATAGAAGTTTTTTTATCATAGAAAAGCTTTTATTATAAACCATATATTATCATTATTGTACAGGTATACCAAATGGCTAAATTACAATCATATCGTATTTTAGTGGAGCAAGATCTTTTTAAAGACCATCAATTCCACTTAAACCCCAAACAGAGCCATTATTTAAAAACAGTGCTTCGTGCTAAAGAAAGGCAGAAAATCACTGTCTTTAATGGAAGGGATGGTGAATGGGGTGCTCTTATTAATCACTTAGGAAGACAGATGGTAGACATTACTGTCATCGAAAAAATTAAGGAACAACCAACGGCCAGTACGCGTAAAGTGGCTTTATGTTATGCTCCTATAAAAGGAAATAGGCAAAAGTATGCTGTCGAAAAAGCGGTAGAGATGGGGGTTAATATCATACAACCAATAGTGTGTAAGTATTCGGTAATATCGGACATAAACGCTCATAAAACGCAGGAAATTATCAATGAGGCAACAGAACAGGCAGGTTTACTTAATATTCCCGAATTAAAAAAAATACTTCCTTTTTCAGAAGCTTTGTCTTATGTATTGCAAACTGATGTATTGCTCTTTTGTGATGAAAAACATATGGCTAAATTCAACCTATATAAAAGCCAATTACCTCACACTACACAATCCATTACTATTTTTGTAGGGCCTGAAGGAGGGTTTAGTGATGATGAGAGAGATATAATACATAAACATCATAGCAAAGTACTCCCCTTTACTCTCGGACCTAGGATATTACGTGCGGACACTGCCGTTATTGCGGCTTTAACTTTAGTGCAATCATATTTTGAGGAATGGCAAATTACATGAATAATCATACTCCCTTAGAAAAAAAAGATTTAGTTTCTTACCTTGAAGATGGTTGTAAACCAGTGTCGCAGTGGCGTATAGGATTGGAACATGAAAAATTCGGATTTATTATTGATGAAGATACATTAAAACCCATGCCTTATGAGGGACCATATGGTATAAACATGTTGTTAAAATCCCTAGCACAGGAACCCTATGCTCAGGCTATCTATGATCAAGAAAATATTGTGGGTATTTCGTATTCTGATGATGCACGTTCTATTACACTCGAACCAGCTGGACAATTAGAACTTTCAGGAGCACCATTAAAATCTGTAACTCAAGTGCACCAAGAAATTACGCGTCATGTCAAGGACCTACAAAAATTACAAGATGGTCAGAGGAATTTTGGCTTTACGCCAATGGGATATAACCCAAAATGGTCATTACATGATATACCACTGATGCCTAAATCTCGTTATAATATAATGAGGAAATATATGAAGTCAGTCGGAACACGTGGGTTGCAAATGATGCATATGACATCAACTGTTCAGGTGAATCTAGATTATAATTCAGAACAAGATATGCGTAGTAAAATGTATGTATCAACAATTTTACAACCTATCGCTAGTGCTCTTTTTGCGAATTCACCTATAGAGATGGGTAAAATTTCAAACTATCTTAGCCTCAGGCAATGGTGTTGGTTAGACGTTGATCCACACCGAAGTGGATTACTTACAATGGCTATGGATAAGAGTATTAGTTTTGAAAAATATACAGACTTTATACTTAAAGTACCTATGTATTTTATCTATCGCGACGGCGTGTATCATGATGTCGCTGGGCAAAGCTTTTCGACATATCTACAAAAAGGATTTCCTCACTTAAAAAATATAAACCCTATTTTACAAGATTGGAAAGATCATTTGACAACAGCCTTCCCAGAAGTGAGATTAAAACAATTTATTGAAATGCGTGGTGCGGATTCGACGGATAAAGATATGCTATGTGCTTTGCCCGCATTGTGGGTTGGCGGCCTGTATAATAGTTCTGCGTTATCCGATTTAACGGACCTAGCTGATACTATTAAGCCTTCAGATCTTGTCGCAGCAAGGCAAGATATAGTTACGCATGCCTTGCAAGCAAAAATTGGTAAAAGAACTGTACAAGACATTGCTAAGGAAATGCTCAGTATTGCGAGTAGGGGACTTGAAGAGCAGATGCCAGATGACTTAACACAAGGTCATAATTATCTTGAACCACTATTAGATATAGCTGATACAGGGATTACGCGCTCACAACGCTTGATAGATGAATTTAAAGCTTTGAATTATGATGTTGATGCATTGTTACATGCTCATGATCTGCTTCAGAATAACGATTATTGATAGTCTATTTACATATCTACACAGCTAAAAAATAACAAAAAATTTATTTTTATTTTATATCAATTTAATTGCCGTTTTCAGTGTGATATAGTGCTTACACAATATTTTAGTGCGCATTTTAAATGTTATATGTTGCATGCGCACACACCAAAAAAGTCCTAATTGGGTATAGGTAGCACAAAATATATCTCTTTAATGTGGGTATTTTTATATATGTTCAGGCAAAGTGACAGAAAATTTGTTGAAACCACAGTCAACAAAATGTATTTCACCAGTAACGCCACCAGATAGATCAGATAATAAGTAAAGTCCCGATCCACCGATATCCTCTGTATTAATTGGGCGGTTCAAAGCGTTATGTTGTGCCTGAAAATTATATAATTTGCGTGCATTTCCTATTCCTGCTCCTGCTAGTGTGCGCATAGGTCCTGCTGAGATGGCATTGACACGAATTTTGTATTCCCCAAGATCGTAGGCCAGATACATTACACTAGCTTCCAAAGCAGCCTTTGCTACACCCATTACATTATAGTTGGGAACGGGTCTTGAAGAACCTAAATATGTTAAAGTTAACGCACTTCCTCCCTCATTCATCATAGGGTAAGCCAATCGGCACATATGCGTAAATGAGTAGCAAGAAATATTGAGGGTATTAAGAAAATTCTGTCTATTTGTATTACAATATTTTCCAATTAATTCATTGCGATCGGAAAAAGCAATAGCATGAACAAAAAAATCAAATTTACCCCATTTTTCTGCAAGGACATGAAAAATATTTTCTATCTGATCATCGTTTTCTACGTCGCAGGGCATAACAATATCAGAACCAGCCATTGCTGCCAGCTTTTCAACGCGACTAAGTAGAGCTTCATTTTGATATGTAAAAGCCAGCTCAGCTCCAGATTGCCTCAATCTCTTTGCAATATTCCAAGCTATTGAATGGTCATTCGCTACGCCTGTAATCAAGCCTCTTTTTCCCTGCATTAGGTTGTCTGCAATCTCAATTACCATTGTCTACTCTTCCATGGCTCTAAAAACTAGTGTGGCGTTTGTTCCACCAAAACCAAAACTATTACTTAATGCTAGTTTAATTTTATGATTATCAATACGTTCTTGTGTTATTGGTAAACCTTTAAAAGGTTCATCTAAATTAAAAATATTAGCTGATTGACAAATAAAATTCTTATCCATCATAATGAGTGTATACACGGCTTCATGTACACCCGCAGCACCCAATGAGTGTCCTGAAAGTGATTTGGTAGCACTAATAGTAGGAATCTTATCGCCAAAAATTTTACGACATGCTTCCATTTCTTTAACATCACCTATAGGTGTAGAAGTGGCATGAGGGTTAATGTAATCAATAGGTTCGTCTACATTTTGCAACGCCATTTTTATACATCTAACAGCTCCCTCTCCAGAAGGTTGAACCATATCATATCCATCTGAAGTAGCTCCATACCCAACGATTTCCGCGTAAATTTTTGCCCCACGTTTTTTTGCTATTTCATATTCTTCTAGCACGATAATACCTGCACCACCAGCGATAACAAAGCCATCACGATCTTTATCAAATGCACGACTTGCGGTACTAGCAGAGTCATTATATTTACTTGACATCGCTCCCATTGCATCAAAGAGATTTGACATAGACCAATCTAACTCTTCGGCTCCACCAGCAAAAACTCTATCTTGCTCACCATATTTTATGAGTTGATAGGCATTGCCAATACAATGTGTAGACGTTGCACAAGCAGAGGAAATAGAATAGTTATAACCACGGATCTTTTTTGCAACTGCAATATTAGCAGCTACCATGCTAGACATAGTTTTGGGCACAGAAAAAGGACCAATTTTTTTAGGAGAATGGTCAACAGTTTTAAGGGCACTTTCATGAATAACTTTAGTTGACGATCCGCCAGAGCCAATTACCAAACCTGTTCTGTCATTACTTACCTCATCTTCCGTCAATCCAGCAAGCGATATACATTCTTGTATGCACATATAGGCCCAAGCTGATGAGGGCGTCATAAAGCGCAAATCTTTTCTTGAAATATGCGATTCATAGTCTACCTGAGGCGCTCCTACAACTTGAGAGCGAAAATTATAATCTCTGTATTCCTGCGAAAAACTAATTTTGCTTTTTCCTTCATATAAGGAATGATAGACTTCATCTACATTATTTCCCAAGCATGAAACAATTCCCATACCTGTTACAACCACTCTTCTCATATTTATGTATTACACCTAAATTAAAGTTATATTTTGTATTTTACTATCATTTATTTACACATCTTTCTTTTTAAAGACACCAACACGCAAATCACTAATTTCGTAAATTTTTTTATTATCAAGCTCTAACCAACCATCAGCTACCGCAACATATAATTTCCCCTTTATCACGCGTTTAACATCAACGCCATATTTTAGAACACTGACATTGGGTAAGACCATATCACTAAATTTTATGTTCCCAACGCCTAAAGCTCTACCAACACCAATACCACCTATCCAACCAACATAGAAACCGAGCATTTGCCACAAGGCATCAATGCCTAAGCAGCCTGGCATAACTGGATCTCCTTGAAAATGGCATTTAAAGAACCATAAATCGGTATTAATGTCCAATTCAGCAGCTATTGATCCTTTACCGTTGCTCCCATCAGAATCACTAATATGGGTGATGCGATCAAGCATAAGCATAGGAGGTAAAGGTAATTTGGGACTATCGGGTGCAAATAATTCACCATTCGCACACTTCAACAGCTCATTGTAAGAATATTCGGATTTTCTACCTGTCATAATATCTTATATCTCTGGTGTTTTGTCCATTCTCTTTTATATAATGTATACATTACAGTACTTAGCAGAAATTATTATTCAAATCAAGCAAAGACAATAACCGTACACAAAATAGAATATTATTTATGTCGGATACTCTTTTTTAACGTGAGATAGTAACAATAACAGTCCTGCTGGTGTCATACCTTCTATACGCGATGCTTGTGCAATATTCTGTGGTTTTAGGCGTGATAATTTTTCGTTAAGCTCGTTACAAAGACCATGGATAGCTTTGTAATTGACATTTTTGGGTATAATAACACTTTCATCCTTTTTGAGGCGATGAATATCCATCTTTTGTTTCTCAAGATAGGGGCTATATAATGCGTCTGCTTCTAATCTGTGTATATGTTTATCGGATACAGCATCAATATCGGGATAAATCTTTTTTAGATGTTCCATTGTAAAATTAGCTCTTGCCAACCATTCCAGCACATTACGCTTTTTTCCATCGGTGCTTAATTGGATGTCTGGACATTTTTTTTGAATAGTGTGAGGAGAAAAATATACGGTATCGAGTTTTTGCAATAATTCTTTATATACATGTGCATCTTTGCGATACTGTTCGCGACGTTCTGCTGTTATTAAACCTATTGCATCAGCCTTGGGTAAAAGGCGCAGATCGGCATTATCACAAGATAGGGATAGACGAAATTCTGCTCGAGATGTGAACATGCGATACGGTTCACTGGCTCCCTTTGTCGTAAGATCGTCAATCATAACGCCGATATATCCTTCGGCACGATTTATCAATAAGGATTGCTTTTTTTGACAATAGAGAGCCGCGTTTGCACCTGCAATAAGCCCTTGTGCGGCAGCTTCTTCATATCCCGTTGTACCGTTAATCTGTCCTGCTAAAAATAGACCTTGCACTGTCTTGCAGGATAAATCGCCATTAAGTTGCCTAGGGTCAACAAAATCATACTCTACGCGATATCCTGGTTTTATCATGACTACATTTTCAAGTCCTGAAATGGTTTGTAAAAATTGCATCTGAATATCGGCAGGAACAGACATACTAATTCCATTTGGATAAATCACGTCATCATACAGGGATTCAGGTTCTAAAAAAATTTGATGCTGTTTTCTCTCAGGAAAACGCATAATTTTATCTTCCATTGAAGGACAGTAACGCGGTGCATTTGAACTTGCTAAACCAGAATATTTGGGTGATGTATGTAAATTATCATGTAATATTTGGTGGGATTGACTATTTGTATAAGTAATATAACATGTTCGTTGTTCTAATTGCACCTTCTGCGTTTGGAAGGAAAGAAATTTAGGTTCAATATCAGTTGGTTGAGGCTGTAATTGTGACCAATCTATCGATTTTCCATCAAGACGCGGTGGGGTGCCTGTTGATAAACGATTTAACTGAAGATTAATGGAGGAAAGTGTCTGACGCAATGAGCAAGAAGCTTTTTCATCTATTCGGCCTGCTTCATAACTCTGATTACCAATAAATACCCTTCCATTTAAAAATGTGCCTGTCGTAAGGATAACAGCATTGCACGGATATTTGAGGCCATCATGCGTACATATAGTTTTCATGGCCGCATCAATATTTTCTATATTAACTACTTCTGCATATAGTAAGGTAAGATTTTCAATAGAACGAAGATGAGAAAACATATAATGATGATAGTTGCGCCGACATATTTGTGCCCTTACTCCGCGTACTGCTGGCCCTTTACGCCTATTGAGAAGACGGTAATGAATAGCGGCCTTATCACCAATATGTCCAATAAGTCCTCCCATGGCATCAATTTCTCTGACTAAATGCCCTTTCCCAAGGCCTCCAATAGAGGGATTGCAAGATAATGTTCCAATGTTATCACGGTGCATTGTAATCAATGCTGTTTTTGCTCCTAATTGTGCAGATGCACGTGCGGCCTCACAGCCAGCATGTCCACCGCCTATAACAATTGTGTCGTAATAATTCTGTACGTTGTTCACTAAAAAACTAGCCTTAATACATATCCTTATCACATCTCAACACAATGCCGAGATAAGTTTCTTTATGATATATCTATTAGCTATTAATTTGCAAGGATTTTACAAATTTTCTTGTAACCAATTGGCTTTGAATCTTACCTTTTTTAGCAAGATCAACTAACAGATACTTGCTGTTTAGTTGAGGAAGGTAGATTTTTTCTATATATCCATTCTGACTATATATCACATAAATAGATAATCCTGCTTGGAAGCCTCTAGGATCGAATTTTTCATTCATACTTCCAATAATGGTATTAATTTGGGATTGCTCAATGCCATGTTCACGTAAAATACCGCTTAGATTTTGTCCTGGCTGAATCGTAATTTTTTGATTTTGTATATGTTGTTTTAGCGTATCTGTAATAGTTGTGTGTGCAGTAACAACATTGGGTTGTACATTCTTAGATGGTGTATGTTCTTTGTTTTTTGCTGTAGCATTTTGTAAAATGCTTATTTTCGATGTATTTGGCGGTGAATCTAACAAGACACTATGCTGCTGCTTTGTATATGAGCCTGTGATAATGTTATCATCAGTTTCTAATTCTGTCTCTATCTGTGCCGTAACAATTGTGTCTATAGAATTTGTGTTTTTATTAAATGTATCCGCATCTTCCTGTCTTAGAACGCTTGCTATAGTCCTTTCGTCACTGTCCAATAGATCTTTTATCAATTGTCCATTTTGATTTTCTGCCATATGAATCAATGTTTCTATGGGTTCTGTTAAAGCATGTGTCTTTAATTTAGATTGTGAAGTTAGAGTACCTGCTTTAGTAATTTTAGGAGCGTGTTCTTTTTTAGCTAGCTTATCCTTTAAATCAGAATCTTGTGCGATTTGTGTTGTTTTCTTATCTCCTTTTACGACACTATTTGCGCTTTCCTTTTGTAATGCAATAAGTTGGCTTTTAATAATATCTACTGTATGCGTTGTTTTTGGGAGTGTTTTTTTTATGTTTTTATTGTTCTTTTTCGGAGTATGATGAGCATATTCTTTTTCATTGGGGAGTTGTTTATGAGAAATAATTTTCTCATTTAATTTTTTTGGTTTGATATCAAGTTGGGCAATTATGTCTTGATCAATACGCGATTTATTCTGTTTTATTACTTCTTTATCCTGCGTCTTAGGAAGTGCCGTAAGTTTATTTTCTACCTTATTCAATGATTCTTTAGAGGAAGAATTGTAAGCAATTTTCGGAAGCGTTTCCGATTTAGTAACTATGTTTTGTTGCTTTGAAGGCGTTAAAGAGGAAGTAGTAAGTTCGTCTTCTGTAACGTTAGAAATAGGGGCATCCTTTAATGAATATGTAACCTGATGATTGTTAACTGAAGCTAATTGTTGCTGTTGATATATTTTTTCACCTATACGTATTCTTTTTCTTGCTTCTTTTTCATTAAGTAATAGTGCAAAAGCCAATATGTTAAGTACGATTACCGTACAAAATGTTGCTGCTACAAACCAGCGCCATTTCATTTTTTGTGGTATAACAACCTCTTCCAAGGCATCGTAACCGCCATAATCTCTTATGACATCTTTTCCAAGCAAATTATATTTTTTCATACCGCATCTCTATAATTATACTGATTACCTCTAGTTATCAAAGTTAAGGTAATTGTAGATGATATAGTTTATAAATTATTAACGCAGGTCACTTATTGACAATTTTGCTGTTTTCTTACGTTTTTTATGGATATGGGTTTTTAACAAATAATGCCCACTTTTCCTTTTTTCTCCGCTAGATAAAAAACACCGAATCAGAGATATAGTTCCCATATAAGGGATGATAACATAAATAGAATTGTATGAAAAATCATTTTCTGATTTTTCAACATGAATATACATAATACGACTCCATGACGTGTATTATGTATGAATAAGTAGCTGCCAAGAGAAAAAAAACGGTATATTTTAGCTATTAACTGTCTTTATCTTCAACCAGTTTGGCCAGATCAATCAAATTTTGTGCTTGCTTGACAGTTGCATCATCCTGCATTTTTCCATCGACAAGCACCGCTCCAGATCCGTCAGGAATGGCCGAAACTATTTTGTAAGCAAACTCAACTTCGTCCTTAGGGGGACTAAAAACCTCGCGTGCAATTTCAATTTGGCTAGGATGTAATGTCCATGTTCCAACGCAGCCAAGAAGAAAAGCATTACGAAATTGCTGACGACATCCCAAAGTATCTGTAAAGTCTGCAAAAGGACCGTAAAAAGCTAAGATATTATTAGCACGGCACGCATCAACCATACGGGCAAGTGTATAATGCCAAATATCAGCTTGATAAAAAGCACGATCATTCGTGTCATCGCATGGGTCTGCATAGACACCGTAATCTGGATGTCCTCCTCCTACGCGTGTGGTTTTCATGTTTCTAGAAGCAGCCAAATCGGCTGGCCCCAGACTCATGCCTTGCATACGTGGACTAGCCTGTGCAATCGATTCCATATTGATTACACCTTTAGCTGTTTCAATTATGGCATGCAAAGACATTGGTTTCTTTACACCATACTTAGCTTCAAGTTGTGCCAATAAACGATCCATATAATATATATCACGAGCAGTTTCTACTTTGGGAACCATCATTACAGATAATTTATCAGGTATATGTTGCATCAATAATGTAATGTCATCTAAGCACCACGGACTATCGAGTGCATTGATACGTGTCCACAAATGTGTTTTATGCGTATTAATTCTATTTGCAGTGTCTATAAGACCTTGTCGGGCTTGATTCTTTTGGTTGGCTGGTATACCATCCTCTAAATTACCCAAAACTACATCGCATTTATCTGCGATATCGCCTATTTTTTGCTGTATTTTCTCATTATGTGGTGGAAAAAAATGAATCATGCGTTGTAGCATGTTCGCATGGCTTTTTAATGGGGTAGGTGCATTAATGGCAAGGGGCTTATAGAAATCTGATGGATGTATCATATGGAATAAAATCGTATTATAGATTGTGTTGACAAATAAGAAACCAGTGTAAAAACATGGCAAAGGTTACGTTAAACAGAAAAAAATATTTTTTCAATATTATTTTTAATACAGCAATATATTCAATAAAAGAAAATTTCAGCTACGATAAATCATAGTATGAAATAGTATAGACTTTAAATAACTGATAACATAAGAGCGTACTATGGCAAAAGAGCTTAAAGAGGATAAGGCAGTTGAATATCAAGCGGAATATACTGATTTCGATGCTAAATATACAGGCTTGTTACAGCAGATATCTCAGTACCTAACTGAATCAAATACGTCTTCGTTAAAGATTTGTATTGATGATTTGCATGTTGTGGAAGTTGCCAATATTATCAGTCTTTTGGCATTAGAGCAGAGAAAAAAATTTATCTCTCTGCTTGGAAAAGATTTAGATCCACTTATTTTACCAGAGATAGATAAGTCAACACTTGAAACTTTTCTACATTATATCCCTGAAGAACAAATAGTCTCTATACTCCGTTCTCTGCCTTCCGATGATGCTGTATATATTATTGAAACATTTGAACAGGATTTTCAATTACAGATATTATCAAGCATCCCCGTATATGAAAGACGTCTGCTAGAAAGAAGCTTAGAATATCCTGAGGATAGTGCAGGGCGCTTAATGGGTACCGACTTCGTTGCGATACCTGAATATTGGAATATAGGTAGTACAATAGATTATTTACGCGATATAGAGCATTTACCACAAGATTTTAATGAAATATTTGTTGTGGATACTGGTTTTAGATTACGCGGAGTTGTTTCTCTTAGTCGTTTGTTGCGCAACACGCGCCCAACAATGATTCGCGATATCATGAATGAATCTGTTATAACGATTAATGTGGAGGAAGACCAAGAGGAGGTAGCTTACCGATTTTCGCAATTCCATATCATATCGGCTCCTGCTATCAACGAACAAAGACGTTTATTAGGGGTCATCCGTGTGGAAGACGCATTAGAAGTCATTGCGCATGAGGTAGAAGAAGATATACAATTAATGGCGGGTATCGCTGACGAGGCAATTGCAGATAGTTTTTTTGATGTATTAAAGAATCGTCTTACTTGGTTAATTGTTAATTTGTTTACCGCGATTATTGCTTCTGTCGTAATTAATTCTTTTGATCATGTATTGTCACGCAATATTGCCTTAGCTGTCTTAATGCCTATTGTTGCTTCTATGGGTGGTAATGGTGCAACGCAGACGATGACAATAGCTATTAGGGCTTTAGCTAGAAAAGATCTGTTAGCTTTTAATCTTCCAAGGGCGGTGATGAAAGAGATATTAGTTGGTCTTGGTAATGGAATTATATTGTCTATTTTAATGGCTTCTATAACATGGATATGGTTCGGTTCGTTATTATTAGCTGGGATACTTTTTGCCGCATTGATTACAAATATGTTTGTAGCTGGTTTGAGTGGCATTTTATTGCCAGTATTTTTAAAAAAATGCCACATAGACCCTGCCATAGCATCAGGGGTTTTGGTAACAACAATCACGGATGTCGTTGGGTTTGGTGTTTTCTTGGGGTTAGCTACCTTTTTCCTATAATGGCTGTAGGGTAATAAGGTATGCTGTTATGCCTTAGCATAGCAATGCTTCATGCGTTAGCATTGTGTTTTTGCAGATTAACTCAATTAATAATTGCGCAATAAACCAACCATACGACCTTGAATAAACACCTGCTCTTCACGAAAAAGACGGGGTTCATAATTTTTATTTGCTGGTTCCAAGGCAATCATTTTACCACGTTTTCTGTATCTTTTCAGAGTAGCTTCATAGCCATCTATGAGTGCAACAACGATACTACCATTTACGGCTTCGTTTGTACTTTTAATCAACACGGTATCGCCACTGAGTATGCCTGCCTCTATCATCGAGTCACCTTTAACCTCCAAGGCATAATGGGATCCTTTCTCCATCATTTCTACGGGGACTGATATGGTATTTATATGGTTTTCTAGTGCTTCTATGGGTGTTCCTGCTGCGATGCATCCCATCACGGGTACATAGGCTATACCTTCAGATGGATGGGCATCATGTAAAATATCCTCTTCCTCCAAATGGATGTCTTGAATATGACTTTTGCCTAGCCCTCCTTCAATAATGCTAAGCCCCTCGCGTTGTCGATCAATGCGCGCCAATGAAGGCGAAAGGCTTTGTGGGAAGCGGATAATCTCAAGAGCACGTGCACGATTCTTCATACGTTTGACAAACCCCCTTTCCTCGAGGGCATTAACAAGCCTGTGTATACCAGACTTAGAACGCAAATCTAATGCATCACGCATTTCATCATAAGATGGGGGTATGCCGACCTCTCTAAAATGGTGATTAATATATAATAATAATTCGTATTGTTTTCGTGTTAGCATATTGAATTGGCTTCCTCTATTTTACGCGAATCACTTCGCCACCAAAGTGAGAGTGGCCTACAGTTAGTTAATAAAATATTAACGGGTAATTATAGGATTTCGCTAGATACAATGATATTGTTTATATTGGATATTAAAAATAAGATTATTCATCCATTTAGAAGAAAATATTGATGTTATTTATTTGTGGATATCCAATCCAAATGCTGTGAGAAGAAAATAAATGAAGCCTTTTCTCCTTTTTCAAGCGGCTTGGCATTGATTGGGCGGATCAACAGGCCATCCGATTTATAGAGCGTTGATAAATGGGCGCTATCTTGATTGCACGCAGTATCGGCGTATAGGCGGCCGTCTTCCTTTTGCTGAATGCATGCTCTTAAATAGCTTTGTCTATATCCGTTACTTTCTATGTGATGATTAGCGTGAACAATCCATTGCTGAGCAAATAAATTACGTCTATTCGTGAGTTTTGCTATAGCGGGCTTTAAAAATATCTCTGAACAGACAGCCGATGATACGGGATTGCCAGGTAAACCAAGAACAGGAATATTTTCATAATGCCCAAAGAAAAGAGGTTTACCAGGTCGCATAGCTATACCATGGAAGTGTTCGGTATAATTTCTTTTATGTAAAGCTTTACGTACGAGGTCATATTCACCAACAGAGGCACCTCCTATCGTCACTATCATGTCACAAGAAAGAAAGCTGTGTAAAGCGGCATCAATGCAAGAAACATTATCACGACATTGTGTAAAATTAAGCATCTTAGCCTCGTGACTTTCTATGAAGCATTTAAGGTTAAAAAAATTGGAATTAATCGTCTGTGATTCTGAAACCTTACCGCCTGGCATGCATAATTCATCGCCAGTACTTAAAACACCGATACGGGGCTTTCTATAGACAGTTGCATGGCTATAATTCATTGCACTTGCTAGGGTAATGCCATGTAAGTTCAATGGCGTGCCTTTATCCAAGAGTTTTTCGCCGCTTTGAAAATCTGTAGCAGCTCTACGAATAAAGTCATTATGCTGAGAGGTGCATATTAATTTTCCTGTAATAATGTGCATTTTTGGGAAGAGAAGAAGGTATTATATTTTCCTACGCACTGCATAACAATATATGTAGCATTTTTGGGTATCATACTTTCATCTAGACATTTTTCGTTACACATGCTTATATACAAAAGGGCTCTTAACACTTCTTTAGGAAGGTTTGCATCACATACATCTGGTGGTTTTGTGCCCATGCGGGTATTTTGCTCACGGGTAATAATCTTGTGACCACAAATTCGTGTGGTAAGTGTGTATTAAATCTTCTTTACCATACGCACGATGGATAGCATAATATATTGGTATCTATTATATATTTCATTATGGATCCATTTTCTACAAGACATACGCACTTAGCTTCAAAAGCATTAATTTGAGCTGGTGCGTTACCCTGATTTTTTCAATCTATCAACGTGTGCCTTCTATGTCCATAGCACAAATAACTCACTTAACTCTAAGTTTTGCGGGTGCGTAATCATTACTAAATACTTCTTGAGGGCTGAATTTTATTAAAGTATTTCTTCATGATGGTTACTACTGTCAGAAAGTCTATATTAGAAATACCTTCGCTATTTATAAAGGCATGAGCAAGTTCAAGCTCAAAGTAAATAATTGAGCGCATTATTTAACACAATAATGATCTTTCGGCTAATGTGTACCCTAAAAGAGGAGGAGTAAAAACCTAGCGTCTTGCAAAGGATCTACAATAGAGCTGATTGCGTGTCAACACACTGTATATTGTGTATCATAATGTGTAACGCGTCATCTACGCAAAGAAGTTTTTTGGACATTTTTCTTGTTACACATGGTGATGGTATATTTATTTTTATGAAGGTTATTCATTGGCATAAAAGGTTGATTTCCCTCCATGCTTTTCAACGAGTTTTATTTTTTCTATAACGATATTTTTTTCAACTGCTTTAAGCATATCGTAGATTGTCAAAGCAGTTATACTCACGGCGTGAAGAGCCTCCATTTCAACGCCCGTTTGACCTGATGTCATAATCGTTGCAGTAATTTTAAAACCATGATGCTTGGTGTTCTCTTTGTAAGGTACAATATCAATATGGCAATGCGTAAGAGCAAGAGGATGACATAAAGGGATACTAGAGGCCGTAGCTTTTGCGGCCATAATACCTGCTAAGCGCGCTGTCCCGATAACATCTCCCTTAGGAGCATTATTCTCTAGGGCAATATGTAGTGTCTCTGGTTTCATACGAATAAATCCCTGTGCGACTGCCATACGCTTGGTGGTAGGTTTTTCTGAAATATCTACCATATGGGCTTCTTTAGAAGCATTTAAATGTGTAAGAGATGGTAAGGGCGTTTTTTTTGTCATAAGTGCTTCACACCATTATACGATATTAAGAAATTACAAGGAGACCCTATCATGTGCGTAAGGAGTTTTATGCTGCTTATTCTATGGGGTTATGCCGTTAATGAGTTGATATGTAGCTTTTTGAATATCAGATTGCCTCATGAGACTTTCACCAACTAAGAAACTGTATATGCCATGCTCTTGGAGATATTCAATATCCTGATGCGTGTAAATACCGCTTTCTGCAACAATAACAATATCTTTGGGACACATATCAAGCAAATTTATACAAGTTTTTAGGTCCGTAGAGAATGTTTTGAGATTGCGATTATTTATGCCCAAAAGCTTTGGGTTTACTTGTAGGGCACGTTCACATTCATGGCTATCATGCACCTCAATTAAGATATCCAAATGATAATGTTTGGCGATATCAATAAAATCTTTTACTTGTGCATCGTCTAAAATAGCCATGATAAGTAGGATTGCATCCGCCCCGATTGCTCTTGCCTGAGGGATTTGATAGGCATCGATAATAAAATCTTTACGTAAGATAGGCAAGTTACATGCTTTTCGGGCCTGCATGACGTAATCATCATCACCACCAAAGTGAAGTGTATCGGTTAAAACAGATAAGCATGTTGCTCCTCCCTTTTCATAGGCCTCTGCATGGGCATGGGGATAAAAATCTTCTCTAATTACGCCTGCCGATGGGCTCTTTCTTTTAATTTCGGCAATTATGGCTGTATGTTTGTGTTCTTGAGATGCTGTAAGTGATTTTTCAAAACCACGGCAAGGTGTGTGTTGTTGAATCAGATCCTCTAATGCAGAGATAGAGTAATGGGCTTTATTGCGTATGATATGCTCTTTTTTATCGGCAATGATGGTATCAAGTATCGTTTGCATAATGTGTGAATCACGTTGGGGTTGTGTTTAACCATAAACGGGTGACTAGCGCGCTTTAGACATCGCTATCATTGCGTTTAATTTCTGTTTCGCCTGTTTTGTTTCAATAATATTATGTGCTTTTTGAGCGCCTTGTTGAATATCATCAACGAGGCCTGCAATGACTAACGCAGCAGCGACATTTAACACAACAGCATCATAGTATGCATTTTTTTCGCCATCAAGAATGCGTCTGAGCATAGGGGCATACAATGTACTATCTTCACATTGTATGGAAGCAATACAATGCCGCTTTAGCCCTGCATCTTCTGGAGTAATATCAAAACGCGATACTGTTTTGTTGTCAATAGCGACAACATGTGTAGTGCCACAAATATTCATCTCATCAATATGATTCTCACCACACACGACCCATGCTTTTCTTACGCCAATGCGAATAAGACTATCTGCCATAGGGGCAAGCCAGCATGGATTGTTAACACCTAGAAGCATCATTGTTGGTGATGCTGGATTACACAAAGGGCCAAGTAAATTGAAAATTGTAGGAATACCCAGAGCTTTGCGTACGGGCATAACATATTTCATAGCAGGGTGATGATGCGGAGCAAACAAGAAAGCAAGATTAATTTCATCTAACATAGCTTTGATTGTGTTTGTGTTATCTGTAAGTGTAACGCCAAGATTTTCAAGAACATCGGCGGCTCCAGAACGCGAGGAAACGGAACGATTGCCATGCTTACTAACGGTAACACCACATGCTGCCGTCACGATGGCAGACGCTGTAGAAATATTATATGTTTTTAAATTGTCGCCACCAGTGCCGACAATATCAATCGTTTCTTTGTTATGACTTACAGGTAGCATATGCTTACGCATGATAGTAGCAGCACCACTGATTTCTTGAGAATCGGGTTTAATTATTGCTAAGGCCATAAGAAAAGCTGCAATCTCCGCGTCGGTGGCTTGCCCTGTCATGATATGCTCAAAGCAGTCTTGCGTTTGTTCGTAAGTGAGGTGTGTGTGGGATAAAAATTGAGTGAGATAGGAGCCAAGCATTTTCTAGATTAATCCATAAAGAGTAAAAGAAAGTATATAATGTAACGATATTGTATCATGATAAAGAGTGTGTATATGGGGGGTATTCATTTATTCCAAAAATTTTGTGTTAATGTATAGACATTGTGAATAAGTGCCTGCCCATATTCAGAGGCAATGCTTTCAGGATGAAATTGTACGCCATATACACAATCTTCATTGTGCGCCATTGCCATGATGGCGTTATCATCACTGCTTGCAATAGTCTGTAATCCTGAATTATTATGTGAATCTGGCTTTACTTCCAGAGAATGATAGCGCGAGGCATTAAAAGAAGAGGGGATATTATGGAATAAGGGATGCTCTACAATATGTATTGGAGAGGTTTTTCCATGCATAGGTAACGTTGCTCTTTCAACCGTAAAGCCATAATGCATGGCAATTGATTGTAATCCTAAACAGACACCGAATATAGGTATTTTTCCAGCAAATTCTTTAATAACAGGTATCGAAATGCCAGCTTCCTTAGGCGTGCATGGTCCTGGTGAAATAACAATACAATGAGGAGATAGTTCTCGTATTTCTTCTTGTGTAATGGCGTCGTTACGAAATACCTTGATATCAGAGGTTTCATGGCTGATAAGGTGAACAAGATTATAGGTGAAACTATCGTAATTATCTATAACTAGAAAAGTCATTGCCATTCATATCGTGTGTTTAAAAAAAATTGTGTGTGTGTGATTACTTTTACTTGGTAAAACTTAAAAAGTTAAACACACTACTTCCTTTAACACGTTTTGTTAGAATTGTCATCTCATTCGGTATAGTAAGTTTTACTTTACGCGATTCTTCAACAATAACGATACTATGTGTATGGAAAATATTGTTAATCAACATGAGGTTCAGTGTGTGTGATACCATGTTTTTTGTATAGGGGGGGTCTAAAAAAGCCACATCAATTTTTGTTGCGTTTAATCCCGTTAAAAAAGGTAATTTCCAAGGTTTTGTAAGATCGGTATTATAAGTTATAACACGGTCTTGAATATGTAATTTTTGAGTTGTTTTATGGATAAGATCGATGGCTTCTTTGCTGTTATCAATAAATACACAATGTAAAGCACCACGCGACAGAGCCTCAAACCCCATAGCACCTGTGCCAGCATAGGCGTCTAGGATGTTTTTATTTTTTAGGGGATAGTTGAGACTGTAAAGAATGTTAAAAATAGCTTGTCTATGAGCTGTGCGGGTAGGCCGAATCGGTGAGGTGCTATGTGTAGCACTGTTATTGCAAAAAATTGTCTGTCCTTTCCAATATCCTCCAGTAATAAACATAGAACCGCATAACCTTACATTCGTGGTGCTTTGTCTAAGTATAGTGTATTGATTTTTTCAACAGAGGTTTGTGGTATTTCTCTGATCTGACCAGACGTTAAGCCAGTTATGCCGATATTACCGTATCCAATACGTATAAGTCGATTAACACGGAGGTTAAAATGCTCAAAAATTTTACGAATTTCACGATTTTTACCCTCATACAAGCTCAAACGATACCATTTGTTGCGACCATTGCTTTTTACATGCGTGACTTCTTGTACAATTTTTATAGGACGATAGCGTATGGTATCGATGCGTACACCTTTTTCTAAGGCTTTTTGCATAGTGTCTGTAAAATCTCCTAATGCGCGCACACGGTAACGTCTTTCTATTTGTGTTCGCGGAGACATAAGGTTTTCTGCAAAGCTGCCGTTATCGGTTAACAGTAATAAACCTTCGCTATTGATATCAAGACGTCCTATAGAAATAAGACGAGGTAAGTGTGGATTATGTTTACGTATCATATCAAACACGGTTACTCTTTTTTGCTCATCTTTATGCGTTGTAACAAGGCCACTTGGTTTGTAATAACGCCATAAGCGCATACGTGATACCTGTGGGAAAATAATTTTTTTTCCCATAACAATAATTTCATCTTGTGGAGAAACATTATGATTCGGCATATTATGAATTACGCCATTGAGGGTAACATGACCGTCACAAATATGTTTTTCGGCGTCTCTACGCGAGCACAACCCACTCAGAGAAATGGCACGGGCAAGACGCATAGTATCAGGCTTAGACATACAATTATCTTTCAAAAGAAGGGCTAGGGTTTCTCTGTTGGTTCAGTGAGGACACACATAATCAAAGAGCTTTTAAAATTATCTGTGGTGTGCTACATATTTTGTTTAGTAAAGGAAGTATTATAATTTTTTTGTTGTTTATACAACAGTATATTACGCATAGCAATATATCATATCTGTAAGAAAAATATATATATGAATCGGATTTACGTGGGTATGTTACTTTGTAAGTTAACATGTACCAAATCATAGGCGTATTTATGGACAATAATAGACAGCCCTATCATCATAATTATTATATGCAAATCGCATTAAAACATGCAGATAAAGCGTTGGCTTTAGGACATGTTCCAGTCGCAGCAATTATTGTTAATAAGGACAAGCAAATTATAGCTCAAGCCCATAATGATTATACATTGTGTGATCCAACGGCACATGCAGAAATTATTGCTCTAAGACGCGCCTGTGCTATTGTGCAATCGCACAGGCTAGACGGATATAGTATATATGTTACGCTTGAACCCTGTGCTATGTGTGCAGCAGCTATATCATGCGCACGCATAGCAAACGTTTTTTACGCCGCATCTGATAAAAAGGGTGGTGCTATTGATAGTAATTTGCAACTATATGAGGATGATACATGTCATCATAAACCCAATGTCTATTGTGGAATATATGAAAAGCAAGCTTCCATGTTATTGCAAAAATTTTTTAATGCCAAGCGTTTAGAGGCCAAATGCAATACGAAATAAGCAATATGTTACAGTTTAGAAACGTCTAATATGAGACACTATATGAAAAAACAGAGAGGATATATATGACAAAGCAATTATCTAATGTTGATAAAACAGAATATTGGCAGCATTTAGATGCAAAGCACCATTTGCACCCTTTTATGGAACATAAAGATTTGGCAGAAAAAGGAGCACGCGTTTACACGCGGGCGAGTGGCTGTTATATTTATGACAGTAAAGGGAATGAATATTTTGATGGTATGGCAGGTCTGTGGTGTGTTCAATTAGGTTATGGACGTAAAGAGCTTGCTGAAATTGCCTATAAATCTATGCAGGAACTCTCTTACTATAATGTTTTGTTTCGTTGTACGCATCCAGCAGCGGCTGAGTTAGCCGCATATATTGCCGATTTAACGCCGCATGATTTAAATTATGTTTTTTTTGGATGTTCGGGCTCAGATGCAAATGATACAGCTGTAAAATTTATTAGGTATTACTGGAACTTAATGAAGAAACCTCAAAAAAAGGTTATTATTTCACGAGAGAGGGGGTACCATGGTACAACAATGGCAGCGGCCTCTTTATCTGGTTTAACTCCCATGCATCCCCAAGCTGATTTGCCTTTGGAGGGATTTGTTCATATTCCTTGCCCGTATTATTTTGGCTATGAAGGTACGCTCAGTGAAGAGGAATTTGGCATAGCTATGGCACAGGAATTAGAAAAGAAAATTATTGAATTGGGTGCCGATAACGTCGCAGCATTTATAGGTGAACCCATACAGGGGGCAGGAGGGTTAATAATGCCGCCAGAAACATACTGGCCCGAGATACAAAGAATCTGCCGTAAATATGATGTTTTGTTGCATGCGGATGAAGTCATTTGCGGATTTGGTCGGACAGGTCATTGGTTTGGTTCGCAAAGATATAACATAACACCCGATATTATGACTATTGCAAAAGGGTTATCATCAGGATACCAACCCATTTCAGCAACGATTCTCAATGAACGTCTTGGTCGGGCTATGTTTGAGGCAGAAGAAGAATGGGTGCATGGATTGACATATGCGGCACATCCCGTTGCAACCGCAGTAGCATTGGAAAATTTACGTATTATAAAAGAGGAAAATATTGTCAATACTGTTAATGAGCATCTCGCACCCTATCTAACGCACAAGGCCTTAACTTTGGCAGAGCATGAATTATGCGGTGAGGTGCGTACAGAAGGATTGCTTATGGCCATAGAATTGGTTATGCCTAATAGTAATAAGAAACGATTTAATAAAGAGAAAAATGCTGGTATTGTCTGCAGAGAAATAAGCCTAGATAACGGCCTTATTATGCGTGCGGTAGGTGATACAATGATATTAAGTCCACCCTTGATTGTAACAAAGCAGGATATTGATATATGTTTTGATCGTATCAAACGCACACTTGACGAAACACTTAGAGTTTTGCTTTCGTAGTTTATTCTGATATGCTAATGATAGTAAATTGAATATGGATATCAAAAAAAAATTCTTATCATTCGCATATTGGTTACAGGAAATGTGCGTATCAGCAATATTCATGATAAGAATAAAAACAGGTTTATAAAACTACCTTTAAAGGATTAACTATGTCATCTCATACCCCCCATTATGTTACATTATATTTTAGCCTCATATCGCCTTTTACATATCTAGGCGATGCTAATTTTAATAGATTGTGTGATACATATAATATAGTGGTCACATATAAACCACTTCATTTGATGGAGTTATTTGCACAGACAGGGGGCATACCGCCTAAACAACGTCATATAAATCGTCAAAATTATCGGTTGATTGATATAAAACGTTCAGCTTTATCTAATAATATTCCTATCAATACTATACCACAATATTGGCCGTATGATTTTTCTATAGCAGATCGAATGGTAATTGCGGCCATAAAACAAGGATATAAGGTACGGGATTTTATCAGTATGGTTTTAGCGGGATGTTGGGTGCATCAGCACAATATGGCTGATAAGGAGGTTTTAGTTCAATACGCTAATGAAGCCAAACTTCCTGGAGATTCTCTTTTGAAACAAATTGAAAATCAAGACATAAGGGATATATATCGGCACAATCAAGAAGAAGCAGTGAAGCTCTCTATATTCGGGGCCCCGACTTATGTGTATAAGGATGAAATTTTTTGGGGACAAGATAAATTGTCGCAATTAGAAGAGATGATACAAACAGGGCGTGAGGCAATATGTATTTAAGATAACGGATAGCTTGATGCCGAATCTTTTGTCGATTGTTTGTGTGCTGAATAATAACGTAAAATATTATGTGTAAGTGATGAATACAATTTTTGGTTATATTAAATATGCGTATGAAAAAACTGTCCTGCTTTTGGGAACAAGAAAAAGAGCGCCGATAAAAAATTACGACAATCTGCTAAATTTTATTGATCAGCAAACATCGTATCAGGTACAGCGTTCTTTTGATGATTATTGTCGTGCACGCGTGAGTGTTAATTGGCAAAAATTATATAAGGAAGAGGATTTTCTTGATTCTTATCACACAGCTATATGGTCCGCTTACCCTTTGGTTATGGGAGATATGCTTGAAATGATAGGTCTATGCATGCATCGTGACATGCATATGAAAGAGCAGGATATTAATGCCATACTCAAAAAAAGTATAGAGGATATATGTAAACGCTATCCTGTGCCGCGAGGTTTTCAAGATGACTTTTGGCAGCAGGCACAATCAACGCTTATGGGGCGTTTTGATAAGATTGATGTGACTTCAAATAAAGCTATAAACCGTATTTCTATAAAGCATTTTAGAAGTGTTTTTGATAAAATACCTATCGCAGAAGAATTACGCAGGATTGATTATAAACTGGTACTGACTAATCAAAGATTTTTATTGTGTAATGCGTATGAAACTTTCAAAAATCTTTTTGAAAGTGAAGAATTTATATCCAATTTGTAATTAAAGTTCGGCACGTTAAGGATATATTTTAGCTCAAAATTGACTGATAATGCCTTAATAGAAGTCTTTTATGGTTTAAAAAATTAAAATTCTATCGCTATAACCTTAACGTTAAATTTTGTGCTTTATTAATATTTTTGTAGCTTTTTGCGAGTATGAACAAGGAAGATTTGTTTTTATGCAATAGTTAGTAAGTATGGAGTAAATATGCAAAATGTAATTAATGCGTATCAAACGTCGACAAAAATGTCAGGAAACCCACAAAACACAGAGGCAACATTATTAATTAATGCTGCCGAGAAGCTAGCACTAGCACGGGATATGTTACCAGACGAAAAAAATCTGGAAGAGGCACTAACATATAATCGTAAATTGTGGATGGTTTTCGTATCATCTTTATCACGTGATGATAATCCAATGGAAAAAAATATTCGCAAAAACCTTATCTCTTTGGGGGCGTTTATTTTTAAGCAAAGCTTAGCTATACTGAGTAATCCACAAAAAGACAGTATTGACAATATCATTAGTATCAACAGGAATGTTGCACAAGGGCTTAAAGGAAACGCGTAAATACGTAGTCCTACAGCTATGCAGCTAAGTACTGAATGTACACAAAGTTCCACTTCGTAGTTTTTTCGCAATGTTAGGAAGACAGCAAGAGTGAAACTTAAGGGATAAAAGGAAGGGTTGGGAGAAAAGTTCCACTCTTTGCGTAATCCCTATGTATATTGCTTTTGTTGTTAATCAAAGTCTAAAAAATGCATACCTTGTATGCGATAAATGCATGGTTATTTTTTACATGGTTTTACAAAGAAAATTGCACCATTAATATGGATGCTTGCATATGGGTAATGCTGTGTTGTTGGACCATTCTATCCATGATCCATCATAAACACTATAATTTTTGTGCGCTGTCTCATCAAGCGCAAGAGCTAAAATACAAGCTGTAACGCCAGACCCACAAGTTGTTATTATATGGTTTGTATAATCAAATCCTGCATCTTGTATTTTTTCTTTTAGCTGTTCTTTGGGTAAGAAGCATTGTCTTTCATCTAAAAGCTCTTTATAGTGTAGATTAATACTGTTGGGAATGTGACCATCTTTAGCAAAACCAGTCTTTCCACTAAAACGCTCTTCGGATCGTGCATCGATGATGTATTGTTCATTTTGCATAGCCGTATACACGTCTTGTGTTAATTTTACCATATTCGGATTAAATTGAGCATTAAATTGTTTTTTACTTGGTATTACGGCTCCCGAATAGGTTGTGTAACCAGAGCGTTTCCATTCGGGAAGCCCCCCATCTAACACGCGAACATTTTTAGCCCCCATAATTTTAAACATCCACCAGGCTCTTGCCGCGCTGAACATACCATATTGGTCATATACAATAATATGATCCGTATGACTTACACCTAATTTTGAAACCATACTTGAAAATATCTCGGGTGAGGGCAATGTGTGTGCGAATGTGCTCTTATCATCAGCAATGACGTCTATATCAAAGAATTGCGCATTGTCTATATGTGAGATAAGAAAATTATCATGGGCTATATTCTGTCTTTGAGAAAGAGCAAGTGTTGCATCAAGAATAGATATATCATTGTCGGAGATAATAGCGTGTAATTCTGTTGCAGAAATAATGTTTGAAGACATTTCTTGATTCCTTTTATGTTCTATTTATCTTCTATTCGTATGATTTTTGAAAATAATATCAAAACCTATTATTTATTCAACGATGCAATAAAATATTAAAAATCTTTTCATATAGGATGGTGGTTCTTTGAAAGCTCGTTTCTTCAAAACGTTGATAAAAGCTTGTTGATGGACTAGAGTTCACTTCTAAAATTGTTGCCTCACAATCGGGGTTAGCAATATCATCAGTAATGATATCAACGCCAGCCAAAGTAAGACCAAGACAATGTGTAGCATCAATACACAATGACTGAATGTTTTTAGCAACTCTATCCGTGACATCTTCCATCTGCCCGAATGTCGAGAGGTTGGCATTCGCAAATAGTTCTATAGAACGCCCTTTTTCAATAATATCATGCCAATCAACATGTTGATTCTTGAGATGCGTATTCAAGCGTGTGTCATTCTCTACCTCGTATTTGTTGCATTTTATAGGGCTAGCATAAAATATATCTTTTAGGCTATCTATACCATTACCAATCACACAAAAGGGCATACGTTTATAGGCACATATAACCTCATCTTTCAAAACGACAACGCGGTAGTCTTTTCCCTCTACTTCTGATTGAATTAAAATTTGCTGGTATCGATGGTTATTTATGATAGCATCATAGGCCTCACGAATTTGATCACATGTCGTTGCTTTATATACGCCCAAACCTTGCGATCCTGTATTGGGTTTTACAAATACTGGAAAACCATGATTCTTTGCAAACTGTAACGCATCTTCAATTTGCATGAGTTTGTGTGCTAATTCAGGGTTCTTACGGCACATTTCATGATAATAGGAAGTAGAAAAAAATATAAGTGAATTGGGAACTTTGAACCCCTCTCGGCGTAAAAAGTAACTACAAAAATCCTTATCCGTGGTGATATAGCTAGAACCATTCCCATTAATATCAATGCGCGTGTTTTTAAAAAAATGTCTTTTACCAGATAAAGATACGAAATATCCTGCATATCGATATTCGGGTTCAATATGAAATTCTATATTATGCTCCTCACACAATCGAATAAAAGTCTTTACCATGAGTGGGGTATGTAATAATTTGTTAGACATGTACTTTCTTTCGTATTAAATATCTCACATTTCAAAAGAAAAAACGGAGTTGCTATATTTTTATGATCACACAACGTAATTTCAAGCCACTTAGCATATCTATGACAAGTGAATAGTGCCAAAGCTGCTATGGTATTATGTATAAATGAAAATTAACGGTAAGCCTATCTATGTCATAAGTCAACAAGCCAATGTAGTGCATTGGAGTTTTTATGTAAATATAGTATATACATGTATAATATGAGTTTGAACATAGCAGTTTTTATACTATGAGCCATAATAAGCATGACACTACTACACGACTTGATAAATTTTTGTATACTCAAAAACATGTTGCGAGTAGAGAGAAGGCCTCTGATTTAATCTTGGCGGGTAGCGTTTTTGTGAATGGTCTTGTCGTAAAGAAACCAGGTAAAATTGTTAGTTTTTCTGATACCATACAATTAAAAACACAAGATAACGCTTATGTAAGTCGTGCAGGGGCAAAATTGGAAAAGGCCCTAGAGCATTTTACTATTGATGTTAAAGATTTTATTGCGATGGATGTTGGGGCTTCAACAGGCGGATTCACCGATTGTTTATGTCAAAAAGGATGTAAAAAGATATATGCTATTGACGTAGGAACCGACCAACTTCATGAATCGCTTAAATATGATAAACGTATTATAAGTATTGAAAATACAAATTTTCGCTATTTAGAAAAAAATATTATTGTTGATGATATTGATATCATTACGGTTGATGTAAGTTTTATATCTTTAAAAAAAATTATTTCTAAAATTCTAGAATTTAGTTCTTACAATACTGTGATAATTCTTCTATTTAAACCGCAATTCGAGGTTGGTAAGAAGCATTTGCATAAGGGCAGCGTCAAGGACATAGAGGAGGTGCGGCACAGTTTCTTTTCGCTTGTTGAATTAGCAGCAACAGTAGGATTGCAATATATTGATGCTGTAGCTTCTCCTATTATGGGTAAGAAAAAAAACAACCAAGAATATTTGAGTCTATGGAGAAAATGCCATTTATCGAATCAGAAAAATGGGGTAGGTGACAAGCTATCTATTGATAAGATTTTTGAATGATAATGCGTGATATTAACACAATAGTAAGCGATTGATGTTTTTCTGTGAAAAGAGAACAAAATAGGAACAAATGTTTTTTTTAAATGTTACCCTCGTTCTTATTGACTTGAATTATATCATGATGTTTACATATTGTGTCTTCCTTATATCCAACTGATTCGTTTACAATACACAAACATAACTCTTGTATAGAACCATTTTGCAAAGAAGCGTGGCAGAGATTGCAATATCTATATGTAGATATGAATAGTTTTTTTGCAAGTGTAGAACAGCAGGAATTAGGCTTGGTAGGCAAGCCAGTTGCAGTCGTTCCTGTGATGGCAGATTCATCATGTGCAATCGCAGCAAGCTATGAAGCAAAGTATTGTGGTATAAAAACTGGAACAAGAATTTATGAGGCAAAGAAATTATGTCCAGATCTTATATGTGTTCAAGCAAGACATTTGGTGTATACACGTTATCATCAGGCCATTATTGCGTGTATTAATTCAATACTACCTGTAGAGGAAGTGTGTTCAATTGATGAAGTTGCGTGCCGTTTAACGCATCATCAATGCAATATAGGTGAGGGACGTGCCATAGCATCGGCTATTAAGGAAAAAATATATTGTGAGTTAGGAGGGGGAATACAATGCTCAATTGGCATTTCTTGTAATAAATTTTTAGCGAAGGTGGCAACGAATATTGAAAAACCAAATGGGTTGGTTGTGTTACATGGTGATGATTTACCAGGACGCTTGCTTGAATTGAAAATATCAGATCTGCCAGGTATTGGAAGAAATATAAAAAAGAGACTTAATTATCATGGCATATATACGATGCCTCAATTATGGCAGCTAGATCAAAATACAATGAGGCGCTTGTGGCGCAATGTGTATGGAGAAAGATTTTGGTATATGTTGCATGGTTTCTCTGTGCCTTCTATACAGACCAAGCGCTCAATGATAGGGCATAGTAATATATTAAGCCCCCATAATCGCACCATACATAGAGCGCATATTGTTGCACAAAGATTACTCTTGAAAGCTTTGGTACGGTTAAGAAAATTAGAATATTATGCCTGTGCCTTATTAATTTCTGTACGATGTATTGATAATCGTAAACTACGTACAACAATACATTTTGAGATGTCGCATGACACAAGCAAGATTGTTAGAATATTCAATGAGCGATGGAAATATATGATGCAACATTATAGGGTAAAATCTTTTAAAAAGATATCTGTAGCACTTACCAAACTTGTTCCATGTATTTCGCAGCAAGGAGAATTATTTGATACAACACAGAAACAAGGAGTTAACCAACAAGGCAAAAGCAGGCAGGCATTATCGTTTGCACTCGATGCTATTAATAGACGCTACGGAAAAAATACCATTGTAATGGGGGCCTTTCCTGAAAAAGAACAAGGGGAAGATAATTTTTCAACAACCAAAATTGCTTTTACAAGAATCCCCGAAATAGCGGAGTTTGACTATTAGCTGTGCTGTTAGAAATATTGCAATAAAAAAGAAAAGAATAATCTTTAGCCAGTCTAGTTTTAGAAGACATGCGGCACAATAAAACGAATCATTCACTTTCAAAGAGTAATTCAAGAATCTGTCCTACTTCTGTCATCTTCTTGGTTATCTTATGCTAGGGTAGTAGTAGATGAGGCTTATTTTAGGGGGCCTTTATTCTGGGTAACCTTATTCTGGCCGACTCTTATTCTGGCCGACTTTTATTGTAGGGACCTTATGCTAGGGTAGTACTGTAGATGAGGCTTATTCTAGGGGCCTTTATTCTGTGCAACCTTATTCTGGACAACCTTATTCTGGACAACCTTATTCTGGCCGACTCTTATTCTGGGCAACCCTTATTCTCGTTTAGGGCAACTGTGTTTTATTGTGTGTTATTCTCATCTTCTGCAATGGCAGCAGATTCTACGTCTTGTGGAGCTGGCTCTTCGTGTGCTTCCTCAGCGTCTTGCACTTCCTCTTCTGTCTGCGATACATCAGTTACCTGATTAAATTTCCTCTCAGCTTTCTCCGCTTGCGTCATGTGTTTGTTTCTATCTTCTTCATCTTGTTTCATTTGATAAAACAAAGCTGCAGGGCCTTCCATTCCGGCCTCTTTTTGGATTTCTGCTTCTTGATGACTACGAGCGATATTAATTTTAACTTGTGCAATCACATCAGCATGTAAAACTATGTCTATCGTATAAATTCCTATAGATTTAAAGGGTTTTACAATATTAATCTTCTGTGCTTCAACATTAGCACCTTTACTTTTTATTTCTTGAGAAATATCACGTGCATTAACAGAGCCATATAATTGGCCTGTTTCGGAAGTCTGTACAATCATGACGTAATTTTGTCCATTAATGAAGTCAAATATAGATTGCGCATCTTGTTTTTTCTCAAGATTTTTAGCAATTATAGTTTCCTTTTGTTCTTCAAAAAATGCTCTATTGTCTTTGGTATTTCTAATCGCTTTGCCAAAGGGCAACAAAAAGTTGCGTGCGTATCCAGTTTTTACTGAAACGATACTTCCTAACTTGCCTAACTTTGCAATATTTTCATAAAGAATAACCTGCATTGTACCCATTGTATTCAACCTTATTTATACGTTACATAAAATCCCCATCCATAATAAAATGGATTACATTATTTGATATAGGGCAAAAGACCCATATAGCGACTTCTTTTAATTGCCTTAGCTAATTTACGTTGCATTTTTGAAGACACAGCCGTCACGCGACTTGGTATAATTTTACCTCGCTCAGATAAATATTTTTGTAGCATTTGTACATTTTTATAATTGATCTTAGCGGTTTCTTCGGCATTGAATGCATTCTTCTTGATGCGACGTCCGCTCGTTCCTTTTATTGGTAATTCTGAAATATTTTTATACATGTTATGACCTTTCTTATCCCGTTTTATGATGTCTGCATGTTGTTCAGTTTCTTTTTAAGATTAATTGGCATATTGGTTAATCTATTTACTCTTCCTGTTCCTTAATCATAATTGAGGGTGTATCGTTATGCTTTTCGACTTTAACTGTCATATATCTAATGACATCAGCATTTATACGCATCTGCCGTTCCATTTCATAGATAACATCCTTATTAGCTTCTATGTTAATGAGCGTAAAGTAGGCTCGCTTATTCTTTTTAATAGGATATTCAAGGTTCATGATACCCCATTGTTTCACAAGGCCGACATGTCCGTTATTGTTTGTAATAATGTCAACCCAATTTTGGGTGAGTGTATCCACCTGATCTTTAGAAATGTCCTGACGCGACAAGAAGATAGTCTCATACAAGCGTGTATTGTCTGTGTTAGTTTCAATATTATCCATATTTATCTTACTCAATTCAATTTATTTCATTTAGTCGTACTTTTAGTTATGTCTGCATTCAGGCTGTTATATTGTTAAAGGCACACATGATTAATCTACACACTATTAGTCTACGCATTTCTTAATTAGTCTACACATTTTTTAATTAGTCTACACATTATCTTACACGTGTAATCATGATGTGCATTTCAGCTATATATGCCCTGTTAATAACCATTGAAAAAGCTTTTTCTTATTACTTTAGTATATCCTTTGATCCTTCATATTCGTGAATCGCCGTAGCATTACGAGCATATTGTATTCAGGTAATATGTATCTATGAATCAAGGGTTATGAAATGACCTCTAATATAGCACCGAACATACGCACTAAAACAAGTGTACCTTATTACCACAATATATTTTATTTGCAAGAAAAACTTAAGTAAAATCCTGCTAATTTTTCATATACACGCATTATATCGCGATATCTATCATATAATTTTACCTATTCACGAGCATTTAACAAAAATTTAGAAAATTATTATGTGTTTATACAGAAATATGATTTGTTTTTTATGAACTATTTACCTATGCTAAACTACAACGTTCAGAAAGTCGTGACGCTCTAAGGCTCTAACGAACGAAAATTTTGATAGCTTTTTTTGAAATATATTTTTTAGGTATTGACGATATGACACAGCTCGCTTTACTTTTTCCTGGTCAAGGTAGCCAACAGGTAGGCATGGGAAAAGATTTATATGACAATCATACGTGTGCAAAACATATTTTTCAGGAGGTGGATAATGCTTTATCACAAAATTTATCAAAAATAATTTTTGAAGGCCCCGCAGAAACATTGATGCTCACACAAAATGCACAACCTGCAATTATGGCAGTCAGTATTGCAGCATTGCGCGTTTTAGAGAAAGAGAGTGGTTTGAATTGTGAACAACATGCCTCTTATATGGCAGGTCATTCATTAGGAGAATATAGTGCTCTTGTTGCAGCCCAGTCATTAGATACGGTGAGTGCCGCAAAATTATTGCGATTGCGAGGGCAGGCGATGCAAGAATCAGTCGTGGAGGGCAAAGGGGCTATGGCCGCTTTAATAGGCTTGTCATTGGCCGATGTCGAGGCCGTTATTTATGAAGCCAGTGTTGTTGGGACATGTGATATCGCCAACGATAACGCCGATAATCAGGTTGTCGTCAGTGGTGCAAAGGAAGCTGTGGAAACTGCAGTGATGATTGCTAAAAAGAAAGGATGCAAACGTGCTGTGATGCTCAATGTAAGTGCGCCTTTTCATTGTCGTCTCATGCTGCCTGCTCAGGAAAGAATGAATAACGCCATTGTTGTTATGGATATACAAGACGCAAAAGTTCCAATAGTCGCTAATTATACCGCAAAAGCAGAGTATAAAAAAAATGATATAGTTGGTAATTTAGTGCGCCAAATCTCTGGTAGAGTGCGTTGGCGTGAAACAATGACATTTCTTAAAAAACGCAAAATAACACATTACATAGAAGTCGGTAACGGAAAGGTCTTGAGTACGCTGGTCAGAAAGGCAAATCCAGACACACAAGTTTTCAACTTTTCAGAAACAAAGGATTTAGATTCTATTGCAGATATTGCAAAGGATGTTTTTGTCTAAAAGCATTGCGATATGAACGGATATTATCAATCAAATTAAATATGAGAGAAGGAATATGGATTGTAATTTTAGCAATAAAACAGTATTAATTACTGGCGCAACTGGCGGTATAGGAAATGAGACCGCACGATTATTTTGTAAAAATGGTGCTAATGTTATTCTTACAGGCAGCCGCGAAACGGTTCTACAACAAATGGTTACGGAGCTAGGTGATAGGGTGCATTATCATGTGTGTAATTTAGCCAATGAAGAAGAGGCTGTTAATCTGATTGGGCAGTGCGAAGAAAAATATGGTGATATTGACATTCTTGTTAATAATGCAGGTATTACGAAAGATGGATTAACCTTGCGAATGAAAATTGAAGATTGGCAAAATGTTATGGATATTAATCTAAAAGCAACATTTATCCTATGTAAGGCTGTTTTACGTGGAATGAGTAAGCGACGCTATGGGCGTATTATTAATATTTCTTCAATTATTGGTTTAACAGGTAATGCAGGACAAGTCAATTATGCAGCCTCAAAAGCCGCTATTATTGCCATGTCTAAAAGCTTGGCGCGCGAGTTCGCTATGCGCGGAATTACGGTGAATAGTATAGCACCAGGTTATATTGATACACCCATGACAGATGCTATGAATGAACAAATTAAAGAAGAAATTATTAAAAAAATTCCGCTTGGACGGACTGGTGCCCCAGAAGAAATAGCCCATGCGATTGCCTATTTGGCAAGTGATAGGGCATCCTATATTACGGGCGAAACACTCAATGTTAATGGGGGCATGATGATGAATTAGGAGGTTAAAGCAAAAAATGTAACAAATAAAGCTTCCTCTATAATAAAAAAGGTTGAATAATGATCAGAAAAGTTATAATCAATCACAAGCTTATTTTAATAAATATGTTCAATAGATAACGAGTACTGTGGTATAGCAGCTTGTATAGGTGGACGCCTCTATGGGATAAGCACAATCAAACTAACCTAACGGCATTAGCAAAAAATAATCATAGTTTAATATAAGGAGAAAAACCATAATGAGTGAAAGTGAAGTTGCTAAAAAAGTAAAAGAAATTATCGTTACCCATCTCGGAGTTGATGAAGAAAGAGTTGTTGAAGATGCAAGGTTCATTGAAGATTTGAATGGTGACAGCCTTGATACTGTTGAGCTGGTTATGGCTTTAGAAGAAGAGTTCGGTTATGAAATCCCAGAAGACGTTTCCGAAAAAATTACGACGGTAGGACAAGCAATTGATTACATTGAAAGTGTAAAAAATAAATAATATTGCTGTAATCGTGTAGCGATTTTGTGGTAATTGTTGTGCTGCTAGAAAGTAAAAATTATAAAATGGCTATTGTATAGTAGACTAATATGTATTCGCGAAATGTTGGACTTTCTAGAGTTGTTATCACTGGACTTGGAGTTGTTTGCCCTTTAGGGGTGGAGGTACAAGATGTTTGGAAACATGTAATAGATGGAGAAACAGGCGTAGGCCCCATTACGCGTTTTGATGCAAGTGATTACCAGTGTAAAATAGCCGCAGAGATACCTGTGGGAACAGGGCCTAATCAGTTAAATCCAGCTGATTGGCTTCCGAAAAATAGATTAAATCGCATAGATGATTTTATTCTCTATTCGCTGGTGGCATCGAAAAAGGCGCTACATGATTCGGGAGTTGATTTATCAGACGAAGATGTAAAAAAGAAAACAGGCGTAGTTATTGGAAGTGGATCTGGGGGCGTTAAGCTTTTATCTAAAAATGCTTTTTATGCCAGTTTAGGAGAAATACGCCGTATATCTCCTTTCTTGATTACGGGTTCAAGTATTAATATGGCAGCGGGAGAGGTGGCCATCAATTATGGTCTTTTGGGGCCCAATTTTTCAACCTCTACTGCTTGTAGCAGTGGGTCCCATGCCATAGCAATGGCAGCACAAACAATCGCCTTAGGACAAGCGGATCGCATGGTAGCGGGAGGTGCTGAGGCAGGAATATGTGAATTTGGTATTGCTTCCTTTTTGGCCTGTAGGGCTTTAGCAAGAAAATTTAATGATAGGCCAAAGGAAGCGTCGAGACCTTTTGATTTGGATCATGATGGGTTTGTGATGGGTGAGGGATGTGCTATCGTTATTTTGGAAAGTCTTGATAAGGCCCTAGAAAGAGGAGCAAATATTTATGCAGAAATCTTATCTTGCGGTATGTCGTGTGATGCTAGCCATATTACGAAGCCACGTTCTGATTATTTGGGGGCTACTACTGCTATGCGTAAAGCCATTGAAGGAGCAGGACTTACGTCTGAGGATGTGGATTATGTGAATGCACATGGTACCTCAACACCCTATGGTGATGAAGCAGAATTAGGGGCATTGAAAAACCTGTTTGATGATAATAAAGTAAATACAGTTTCTGTATCTTCTACAAAATCTAGTACAGGCCATCTATTGGGAGCCTCAGGTGCTATAGAAGCTGTTTTTAGTGTATTATCTATTAGAGATAATATTATACCGCCTACACTTAATCTTCATAGACCAGTAGTTGAAACAAAATTTGACTTAGTTGCACTTGAAGCAAAAAAAAGGAAAACAAACATTGTCTTATCAAATTCCTTTGGATTTGGAGGAACAAATGTTACGCTTGCCTTCGGTCGTTATACCACGTGATTATATTTGCATTACTAGTATATTATCATGTCGATGAACAATGAGTCAAAACAAGCTACTAGCTTTTTCAAACAGTACAAAATATATTTTTTTGCATTGTTGGCAGCTGTTTTTTTCTGCGTTTTAGTATCTGCTGCGGCCTCTGTTTATGTATATTTACATTTGTTTGAACCTGTGTATATAGGAAAAAATAAGGTAATTCATGTAAAGAAAGGTGAAAATGCTAATAATATTGCAAAAATATTATATGAAAATGGTATAGTAAACCATGATTTGATTTTCAGCTTAGCTATTAAATATTTACAAAAGGAAAAAAATATTCGCTATGGAGAGTATGCTATGCCTGAGACTGCTAATGTCTTAGAGATTATAGAAGTCTTAACAAGTGGACAAACTATTAGACATAGTATTACATTTCCTGAGGGCATGACAAGCTGGCAAATTGTTGAAAAGTTAAACAAAGATAAGAGATTCAAAACGCTTATTGATGTGGTACCATCTGAAGGAACTCTTTTACCAGAAACATATATGTTTTCAAGAGGAGCTGATAGAAATGATATTATTACCAAAATGCAGATAGCACAAAAGAAGTTTATAGATGAACACTGGGATAAAAAACAAGAGGGTTTGCCCTTTGTATCAAAACGTGAAGCTATTATTTTAGCATCTATGATTGAAAAGGAAACAGGTAAGCCTGAGGAGAGGTCTCTTGTGGCAGGTGTGTTTGTTAACAGGTTGAAAAAGAAAATGCGCTTGCAATCGGATCCAACTATCATATACGGCATTACATTTGGTAAAGGAGATTTAGGAAGGCCCATTAGAAAATCAGAAATTAAAAAAAGAAGTGATTACAATACTTATGTTATTAAAGGACTTCCTAAAGGGCCTATTGCTAATCCAGGAAAAGCCGCTATATTAGCAGCGCTAAATCCTGCAAAAACAGATAAATTTTACTTTGTTGCTTCAGGTGATGGGGGACATCATTTTTCGAAAAGCTATAAAGAGCATAGGAAAAATGTTAAAAAGTTAAGAGATTTACAAAAAAATAAAAACGATGATTGATTCTTGGTAAGAAAATGGAGAAGCAAACTGATACATATCTTGAAGCAAGGCGGGGCGTGTTGTTTGTAATATCTTCACCGTCAGGAGCAGGCAAGACAACCTTGTGTAAAAAACTTATAGAAGATAAGCAAAATGCATTACACTTATCTGTTTCTGTTACAACAAGGCCACCAAGGAGTAATGAGGTCGATACACAAGATTACTATTTTATTTCGGAAGAAGAATTTATACGTAAAAAAAGAGAGAGTGCTTTTCTTGAATCCGCAACGGTATTTGGGCATTTTTATGCAACACCCCTTGCCCAGATAGAAGAGTTTATGGCAAAAGGACAAGATGTCTTATTTGATATTGATTGGCAAGGGGCAAGACAAATAGCTGAAAAAATGCCGCAGGAAGTAGTACGCATATTCTTGTTACCGTTAAGTGGCGCAATCTTAAGACAGAGATTGAACAATCGCGCCAGTGATCCACAAGAAATTATTGAAAAACGCATGAGCATGTCAGTTAGTGAGTTATCACATTATGATGAATATGAGTATGTTATTATCAATGACGATCTTGAAACTACTTATGAACGCATTAAGACCATTCTATCATGCGAAAGGCTCAAACGCCATAGACAAGTGCATCTGGATAAATTTGTAAACGAATTGGTGCAAGAGGTTTCTACATTACACAAGTAAGAGTAATCTATACATAGCTGTGTAACTCACTCTTTGCCCATTATGCTCTTAAAGAAAGAGATAATGAGCAATCGTGATAAATAGCACACTATTGCACCTCATGTATTTTCTTGTCAGATATTTTCTTATCAGAGGATATATGTTTTAATAAGATAAGCCACGTCATCCCAGCCGTTCCATAACATGTCTGCCGATAAGTAAACTAAAAAGAGTATACCAACATACGATATCCAACTGTATTTTTGTATTAATTTGACAATCATATTAGAAGCAAAAGCCATAATAATGATAGAAAATGCAAGACCAAAAACAAGTATTGGAACATTGTGTTTAGCAATGGCAGCTACAGTAATCACATTATCTAGTGACATAGAAATATCAGCAATAATTATACTCATGATCGCCTTTAGAACCACAGGGTGAAAAAATGAGTTTACCTCGTCGTCAGCGGTTTTTGTATTAGCCTTTTCATCATTTTTTGGAGCATCAGTATGACTTTGGGCGATATCTTTATATAATCTCCATGTTATCCATGTGAGTAACACGCCTCCCAAAAAGATCATGCCTTTAATAGCTAAGATATATGTTACTAAGATAGCAAAGATAATACGTGCTACAACGGCTATCGCTATGCCCAGAAAAATAACACGTTGTCTGAATTGTGCGGGTATATTCATCACAGCTAACGCTATTAATATAGCATTGTCGGCTGATAAGACGAGATCAATCCAAATAATTTGAATAATATCAACGATATTGTCAATGAGCATGTATAATCCTTATTTATTTTTTTGTTGCAGTAATTGTGATTCGATCTGGTTTACGACTCTTTTTTCTGACGCTTCAATGGCTTGCATTAATTCTTCTTTGATTTTTTCTGAATTATTAATTGCGTTCTGATTATCATCTACATGCATAGCATTGACAATGATAGCAATAAATAGATTTAACGTCGTAAAAGTGGTTATTAAAATATAGGACACAAAAAATAGCCACGCATGAGGATATATTTCAAGTACGGGTCTAACAATTCCCATAGCCCAACTTTCTAGCGTCATAATTTGAAAGAGTGTGAACATACTAGCGCCTAATCCGCCAAACCATTCTGGAAAATCTTTGCCAAACATATGACTTCCCATAACGGCAAAAATGTAAAAAAACAGTAATATAATTAGAGCGCCCGATAAAATACCAGGTATAGCCCGTATCAAACCTTCAACAACTTTACGTAAAGAAGGAATGGCAGACAAAAGGCGTAGCATACGTAAAATGCGTAAGAGACGCAAGGCAGTAAGGTTAAATTCAAGGGGAATTACCGACACTAAAACGATAACAAAATCAAATATATTCCATAAAGAAAAAAAGAAACGGTGGGTGTGTACAAAAAGTTTTAAACTTATTTCAATAACAAATATAGTGATAATAATTGTATCAATAACCTTTAAAACACTCCCAAATTTTTGCATAATAATATCATAGGTTTCAAGCCCTAAAATGATACTATTTAGGATAATCACCAAAATAATAAAATTTCGAAATATTTTTTCTTCAATAATGCTTGAAATTTTTTCTTGTAAGGTAGACATAATATTTAGCATAATTGTGATGCAAGATAATCACTCTTCTAGCAGAATTGGTAACATATTTGCAAGGGAAAATGGTGATTATTTGGCTAAAAATCCTCCGTCAACGCTCGTTTATCTTTGTTAAATCGGCTTTAACGTAATCAAATCGATAACCATTTGATATTACTGCTTGTTTAAGCTGCTGCAAAGCCACTTCATCGCGTGCGACCCCTATAATATGAGCACCTTTTTGGGCTAAGTTCTCAGAAAGACATTTTCCGATACCTTTACTCGCCCCGGTTATACATACGACTTTTCCAACAATATTAAAATAATCATTCATACAATTTTAATCGCCTTTTAAATCAAATGTTTCATTGGGGAAATATTTTTCAAGACGAATATCAGCTGTTCGTGCGTGTGCTTCCATTCCTTCAAGGCGTGAAATACGTGCACATACTTGCCCAATTTGTCTATTGGCTTCTTTTGACATACGCTGCCAAGTAACTGTTTTCATAAATTTTCCTACAGACAATCCACCTGTGTAACGCGCTGCTCCCATAGTTGGAAGGATATGATTTGTTCCTGATGTTTTATCACCATAAGCAACAGTTGTTTCCTCTCCTAAAAAGAGAGACCCATAATTGGTAAGATTATCAAGCCACCAATCAAGTTCTTTACAGTGAATTTCCAAATGTTCTGCGGCATAGGCATCAGATATTTTTACGGCTTCTTGTCTTTCACTAACGACAACGATCTCTCCATAATCTCTCCATGCACTTTCGGCATTTGTTTTATTGGGTTCTGGTAGGGTTTGAATTAATTCTAATACTCTTTTATTGACGGCTTCACCAAATTTGTGATCAAAAGTAATAAGCCATGCGGGGGAATTATATCCATGTTCTGCTTGTCCTACCAAATCATATGCCACTATTTCTACATCAGCTGTTTCATCGGCAATAATAGCGATTTCTGTTGGGCCTGCGAACATATCTATGCCAGTTTGACCGTATAAAATACGTTTTGATTCGGCAACAAATTGATTACCAGGTCCGACTAAAATATCAACAGGCTTTTGATTAAAAAATCCATAGGCCATACTTGCGATCGCTGGAACGCCGCCCAGATTAAGTATACAATCGGCACCAGCAAGATCTAAGGCATACAAAATAGCAGGATGTATTCCTCTGTCTGGTTTAGCAGGGGAACAGGCGATAATTGACCCCACATTAGCAACTTTGGCTGTTGTTACACTCATTATAGCTGAAGCAATATGTGCATATCTTCCTCCTGGAACATAGCATCCAGCTGCTTGCATTGGAATCAGTTTTTGTCCAGCAGTCAGGCCTTCGGACAATTCAACTTGACATTCTTTGAGTGTATTTTTTTGGTGTTCCGCAAAGTTTTTTACCTGTTTGTGTGTAAACTGTATATCTTGCTTCAATTTTGGAGAAACAATTGTATGAGCATTTTCTATTTGCTCTTTACTGACTATAATATCACCATCCCACTTATCAAATTGCAGAGTATAATCAATAATGGCTTGCTCACCCTTATTTCGAATCGTATTGAGCATATCCATGACGATTGTTCTGGTATCTGATTTTGACTGCTGAGAATTTTGAGGTGCTTTTTTTTGGTAATGTATTGTCATGTTATTGTATCACATATAAATTATTAATAAACTGCATGGTTGCAATTATAGTTAAATACAAGCTAGTGCATATTAGACAAAATTTAAAGTGTTTTTTTGCAAAAACAATAATAAAAATCTCATTAGATGATAAAATAGCAGTATTTAAAGTTAAAAATTGTATTCTTTACCATGTATATCATTCCGCACATGCATAGTAAAGTTTACCTGCACGATAAAAGAAATAAATTTTTCCATCTCTAAATAGTAAAAGCTTTTCGTATAAAATCTTTCTTCTCCAGCCTTCGTAAAAACGAAAATTACAATCCTCATAATTAAGAAAATTCTCAATTTCTCCATTTGAAGCTATAAGTTGTGGGGCTATTCCTTCTTCTCTAGAGATAATTCTCAATAATAACAAAGCCAAATCTAGACCATCATTACGGTTTTTCTCCGATTGTATTTTTTTATTACGCGTATAAAATGTGTCGTTTTTGAATAATTCTTTTACGTTTGTACGGTTATTTTTGTAGTATTGCTTTGCGTTTTGGACGGTGGCAACAATTTCATCGACATAGCTTTTTCTGTATATTTGATTGCCATAGATACGTAAGCTATTAAGTTGCTCTAATTTTTCAGGTATAAAGCGTGAAATTTCCAGCATCATATCTTCCCTTAAAATGCTTTTTAAGGGCTTATCTATTGCAATGGCTTTTTTTTCTCTCCATATAGCCAATTGTAAAAGAATATAGCGAGACAAAAGAGGTAGCTTTGTAAATTTTAATCTTTTGATTACATTTTGCTCAGAATGTTTATAATTGTTAATATCAAGAAGTTTATTAGTTTCTTCGTCACACCAATCTTGACGCCCTTTTTCTAATAATTGTGTATGTATGATTTTATATATTTTTTGTAAGTATTTGACATCGGCCTCTGCATAGGCAAGTTGTTTATTGCTCAGGGGTCTTTTGTCCCATTTAGACATACGTTCGGTTTTGTCTAAATCGGTGTTAAGCATAATTTTGACGAGCTTGTCGTAAGCGATGTGCTCTGGATATCCGCAGGCCATAGCGAGTATTTGTGTATCAGCCACATTGACAGGCATAATGCCAAAGAGCTTATAAAAAACTTCTATATCGTGGTGAGCACTGTGAAAAATTTTCTTTATGTTTGCATCTAACAAAACACAAATAAAACTTGTGAGATTGATATTTTTTGCTAACGTATCAATAATAAAAACATCATCATCGGAAGCAATTTGTATAAGACACAATTGGGGGAAATACGTTTTCTCAGCAATGAACTCTGTATCAAGTGCAATAAAAGAGTTTTTTTTTAACTGTGCTGTAACGTGATCTAAATCACTGGTAGTGTCAATATAGTGCATATCGTATCTTTAATTTATTTATAATTTATTTATTATGCCGCCTACTAAAAACATAGGCAATTTATTTTGAAAAGTGAAAATTTATGTTGTGTTAGTTCAATTTTTTTGTTGATTATGCTTGACTTAATACGTCAAGTGCAATAGATGCTAGTTAAACGGGGGTGTAGCTCAGTTTGGTTAGAGCGCCGGCCTGTCACGCCGGAGGCCGCGGGTTCGAGTCCCGTCACTCCCGCCATTTTATGCATTCTCTTCCTAATACAACCTAGTAACTTTAAGAATATTTGGTAAATCAATGGTTTCATGATACTTTAATATTCAATAAAAAGTTTCCAAATAATTGGTTAGAGCGCCGATAAAAAACCTTTTTGGGAAGTGTATAAAGTCACGCCGGAGGCAAAAATAGTTTATTAAATATTTTGATAAACTCAGAAGCATTTAGGAAGTTCTAAAAAAATAACATTGAATACAATCTATAATGAAAGCTCCACTTTCTAGAATCATTCTCCCTGCCACTTCCAGATAATTTACAATCCCATACAATTCAATACAGTTATTTTTAAAATGAAAACCGTTGATATATGAAGAACAGAGTTGATATATCAGGCTCAATTTGTTACACTAATTTATGCTGTAATACTGAAGCTCATGGAGCTACCCTATACTATCCAATGACCCCTTTGTAGAAAAGGAGTAGAATCCAAATAATTTGAGATCATTGTCTATCATGTGTGGAAATGGTAGATTTAAAAGAATTTAAAGAATTTTCAAGAATTCAATCCTTAGGATAAAAGTTCTCAAAACGATGGAGCTGTGGTAATACATTTGAGCAGGGAATATTTTGAAGGTTGGGAAATTAAGACAAAAGACAATTTTATTAAATCTGAACAAAAGTCTTCTCCAGACAATATATGCATTAATAAAGTGAAGAAAAATCGTATAGAAAGCTTGAAAAGATTAAAAATTCTATTATGATTTAGATTCAAATCTTTTGGATGATAATGTGTATTGGTCTTTTAATGATATAAAGAATACCAGTTCTAAACTAATCATATTAATTGATGGTAAGATACATTTAAGTAGGCTAAATTATTTAAATTTCAATTTTAATGGAGTGACATAGGTTAAGTAATCACTTATTGTATACAAAAAATATTTGACAAATATAGTATAGATTTTTTATATCCTTATTGTATACAAAAAATATTTGCTTAAGGGTTTAGGTTTTTAAAGGGATAGTTATTAAGGTAAAATAATATAAGGTAGTACACACCATACATATAGTTTTATATAAGGTAAAGACAAAATTTTGTATTTAAAAGACAAAATTTTGGAATATGTCAGAAGGAAAAAACGATAAAAAGCGCTTGTGTTACGATAGCTTAAAAGAACGTATTCTTACTGTGGAAATGCCTCCCGATAGTCTATTAGATGAGGGACGCCTATCAAAGGAGTATCATTTATCACGCACACCTTTAAGAGAGGTGCTGCATCGTTTGGATAGTGAGGGATATGTTACTATCACAGCGAATAGGGGAACGCATGTATCCTCAATGGATTTAAAAACAATGCGTAATTTTTTTCAAACAGCCCCACTTGTTTATGCGGCCATTGCAAGACTTGCAAGTGAAAATGCAACGCTTTTGCAAATCGAGTCACTAAAGAAAATTCAATCTCACTTTCGTATCGCTACGCAAAAACACGTAACGCGCGATATGGTAATTCACAATTATGCTTTTCATAAAAAACTTGGCGATATGGCTGCTAGTCGCTACCTTGAACCAAGCATAAACCGTCTTTTGATTGATCATGTACGTATGAGCCAAAAATTTTATACCGTATGTAGGAAGGATAATAATGATCGTGTGGATATCGCTTGCGAACATCATGAAGCGATGATTGAGGCCATAGAAAAAAGACAAGCAGAAGTAATGGTTGATTTGACTTTACAACATTGGGATCTCTCACGTAATCAAATAGAGGAATATGTCTACCCAGCTGCGATGCCCATAGATGATATAGAAAATCATAGAAAGAATTTAAGCGATGCAATTTGAAGGCATTTATACCCCTATCGTAACGCCTTATAGAGATGATTTTTCCATTGACTATGCGGCGTATGAAGACATTATTGAATTTTTAATAGCCTCTGGCGTGCATGGAATCATTGTTGCGGGTACGACAGGTGAATATTATGCACAAACTGCACAAGAACGTATTGCCATGATGCGATGTACAAAAAAATATCTTAAGGGACGCGTGCCAATGGTTGTTGGGGTTGGTGCAATTCGTACGGAAGATAGTATAGAATTAGCGCATGCTGCTAAAGAGGAGGGTGCTGAAGCTTTACTCGTAGCAACACCACCATATGCGTGCCCAACAGGCAGAGAAATTGCCTTGCATGCACTTGCTATTGATCGTGCCGCACAGCTGCCCATTATACTCTATAACTATCCAGGGCGTATGTGTGTGAATATGGATGAAGAAACTTTGGATCGTGTTGGGCGTAGTAAGAATTTTTGTGCGATAAAAGAAAGTTCTGGTGATCCGAATCGACTGCATATGCTCGCACGTGATTATCCACATATTCAGCTTTCATGTGGTATGGATGACCAAGCATTGGAATTTTTTGCTTGGGGTGCGCGTTCGTGGGTTTGTGCGGGTTCAAATTTTGCACCGCAAGAGCATATTGCATTATATAAAGCCTGTGTTATTGAAGGTAATTTTGAAAAGGGTCGTCGTATTATGTCTGCGATGCTCCCTCTTATGCGTCTGTTGGAGCAAGGAGGAAAATTTATCCAATATATTAAATATGGCCTTACGTTAGCAGGCATGAATGCAGGCATACCAAGACGCCCCTTACACCCTCTTAATAAAGATGACAAACGCGCCTTAAATGATGTTGTCAAAACTATGAAAATAACTATCAAGGCGATAGAAAAGGACTAAAAATGGAACATCTATTAACCGAGACTGAATATAAGGCGATAGCAAAAAATCTTATTTTGCCTGATACAGCCTTTATTGATGGTCGCTTTCAAGCAGGTAATGGGGCCGTTATGCCTACGATTAACCCTGCTACGGGAGAAACGCTTAGCCGTATTCAATCGTGTGACGCACACGATGTGGATAAAGCGGTGGGTAAAGCACGTGAAGTGTTTGAAAAAGGATGCTGGTCTCATGCACATCCAATACAACGCAAAGATATATTGATTAAATTATGTAAACTGCTTACGCGAAATAGAAATGAACTTGCCGTAATGGAAAGCATTGATAGTGGTAAGCCTATACGTGATTGTGTGTTGGTTGATATTCCTGAAACTATTCATGCAATAAAATGGCATGCCGAAGCGATTGATAAAATTTACGGACAAACGGCACCTACTGGCAATGATGCACTTGCTTTTATTACGAGGGAGGCGATTGGTGTTGTCGGGCTTGTTTTACCGTGGAATTTTCCACTACTTATGTTGGCATGGAAAATCGGTCCTGCACTTGCAGCAGGCAATTCTGTGATTATTAAACCAGCCGAGCAAACATCATTGACTGCTTTACGTGTTGCCGAATTAGCAATAGAAGCAGGTATTCCACGCGGTGTTATGCAAGTATTACCAGGTCATGGTGAATGTGTAGGTAAGGCGTTAGGGTGTCATCCTGATGTCGATATGATTAGTTTTACAGGCTCAACACATACAGGTAAATGCTTCTTGCAGTATGCTGCACAAAGTAATCTTAAAAAAATTGTTTTAGAATGTGGCGGTAAAAACTCAGCTATAGTACTGGAAGATGTAGAAAATATTGATTGGGTTGCACAGCACATTGTGAATGGAGCGTTTTGGAATATGGGAGAAAATTGCTCTGCTATATCACGCCTGATAGTGCATAAAAATATCAAAGAGCATTTAATACGATGCCTTATTGCTAGACTTGATAATTGGAAAACTGGTGATCCCCTTAATCCTGCCCATCATTTAGGGGCTCTTATTGATGAGGCACATTATACGAAAATTGTATCTTATTTGGAAAAAACAAAGAAAGCTCAATCGGATAAAGAAACGTTTATCATTGGGGGCGTTGCAAAAAAACCGTATGTTTATCCAACGATTATTGACGTAGCCGATCCTGATAGTGCGCTTATTCGAGAGGAAATATTTGGCCCTGTTTTATCGCTTATTACCGTGTCGACTGGAGATGAGGCAATCGCTGTTGCCAATGATAGCCATTACGGTCTGACAGCTAGTGTGTTTACAAGTAACATTAAAAAAGCTATGCGTATGGCGCGTGCACTTAAAGCGGGTACGGTAACAGTGAATTGCTATGGAGAAGGTGATATGACAACACCTTTTGGTGGCTATAAGCAATCTGGCTTTGGAGGAAGGGATAAAAGCTTACATGCCCATGATCAATATACAGAATTAAAAACGGTTTGGGTTGATTTAAATGATGCTGCAGATGAGGATGCCGTAGAATGAATAATACTACGGATGAAACCCACAAAACGCATGTTCGTAGGGGAGGACGTAAGAATCGTATTGAAATACGCAGTACGCGATCAACCGACATGTTGCCAGCCTTGAAGCGCAATCTTCCCGTTGTTGAACCTATGAATAGAGAGGAAATTGAAAAAATAGATGGGGCTTCTATGTCTATCTTAGAAGATGTAGGGGTTGTATTTAGAGATGATAAAGCGATTGATGACTGGAGACAGGTTGGTGCCGATATAAGAGATGATTATCGCGTACATATTGATAGGGGTTTAATTAAGGAGCTCATAGCATCCATTCCTCAAAACTTTACATATCACGCTCGTAACTCTGATAATAATTTGCCTTTTGGCAATGATTATATGATTTTTGTTCCAATGACAGGGGCGCCGTATCTGCGTGATTTAGATGATAAAAGACGTATGCCGACATTAGAGGATTTGGCGACATTTCATAAACTTTCTCATATGTGTCCTGCTCTTCATTCAACGGCACATCACATAGTTGAACCGATGGACCATCCTATATCGCATCGTCATTTGCGTATTACTTACTCCTCTATGAAACATTCCGACAAAACATTTATGGGAATGACAACCTCGCCAAGAAATGCAGAAGATGTATTGGAGATGTGTGCCTTACTTTTTGGTCAGGATTTTATGGAAACACATCCTGTGGTAACGGGTAATTGTAACGGCAATTCACCATTAGTATGGGATGAGGTTATGTTAGGGGCAATGCGTGCGTTTTGCCGTAAGAACCAACCTGTTTTATGTTCGCCATTTGTGTTGGGAGGAGCCAATACACCCGCTTCTACCGCTGCGTGCGTTGCACAGCTTAACGCTGAGGCTTTGTCGGCTTTAGCTTATACGCAAATTGTCCGTAAGGGATGCCCTGCAATTTATGGCCATTATCTTTCAACGGTTTCAATGCGTTCTGGCGCACCTATGGCAGGAACTCCAGAAATTAGCTTGATGAATTTTATGATTGGCCAAATGGCACGCTATTACCAAATTCCATGGCGTACATCAAATGCCTTAGGAGGGGCAAAAATATTTGATGCACAAGCAGGGTATGAAAGTGCAAAAACAATGATGGCTGTTTTATTGTCAGGAGCCAATTACTTATGGCATTCCGCAGGGTGGAACGAAGCAGGAATGCATTGCTCAATGGCTAAATTTGTTGTTGATGCCGATCTTTGTGCAATGGGATATCGTATGATGCAAGGTATTCAGTGGGATGATTTTGACGAAGCCTTAAGTGCAATACGCGATGTAGGGCCAGGGGGGCATTATTTGGGGCATCCCCATACACAAGACAAGTTCCAAGAAGCGTTTTATAGACCTCAATTTTTTGACAATAATTCAATAGAACAATGGGTGGCAGATGGAAGCAAAGAAACAACACAACGGGCGTTAGAAGAGGTTAAAAATATGTTGAAAGATTATGAAGAACCGCATTTAGATCCAGCAATAGATGAGGCTTTGTCTGCCTATATTGCAAGAAGAGAAATGGAAATTCCAGCCCAAGATGCCCTGAATAATACATATTAGATACATCATCACAGCTTGCATATTATGAAAATTAATAACTTACCAATAGATCCTGGCTTAAGCGGTTGGCAAGCGAGTCTAGGTGACCAATGTCGTTATCCTAATTTAGAAGAGTCTATTGTCTGTGATTGGCTCATCATAGGGGCGGGTTACGCAGGACTTGCTATTGCAAAACGGCTACAAGAAAAGAGAGGAAAGGAGAAAATTGTTGTCGTTGATGCGTGTGAAATCGCAACAGGACCTGCAGGACGTAATTCTGGCTTTATGATTGATATACCGCATAATTTGGCCTCTAAAGATTATGGAGGTAATCTTGAAACAGATCGGCAGCATATGCGTTTAAATCGTGCAGGTATTGATTTTGCCTTTAAGCTTGCCGCACACTATACCATGCCTAAAAACGCTATTCAGGCAAGTGGAAAAGTCAATGCCGCTGCTTCAGATAGAGGCATGCAGCACAATAAGGAATTTAAAAAATATCTTGATTTATTGGGAGAAGCTTACACGGTTTTGGATCATAAGCAAATGAAAGAATTAACGGGTATTACCTATTATAATGAGGGTTTATTCACACCTGGTACGGCTTTAATTCAACCCGCTTTGTTCATACAAGAACTCGCAAAAGGCCTGTGGTCAGAAGGGGTGCAAATGTATGAAAATTCTCCAATTATTAATTTAGAATATCAACATAATTGCTGGGTAGCGCGCAGTCATAAAGGATGTATCACAGCTCCAAAAGTTATGTTAACCGTAAATGGACATATTGAAAGTTTTGGCTTTTATACACACCATCTTTTACATGTATTGACATACGCATCCATGACACGCAAATTACATGCAGATGAAGTAAAACGTCTTTCGGGGCAATCAAATTGGGCATTGACACCTGCCGATCCTCTTGGAACAACCGTAAGGCGTATTTCAGATGCTTCGGGGGATCGCCTTATTGTTCGGAATCTAACCACTTATAACCCTTCACTCAAAGCACACAAGAACTGGTTTGCGAAAGCTTCACATAAACATAATAAATCTTTTTTGGCGCGCTTTCCTATGTTGAAAGATGTATCTATGGAATATTGCTGGGGGGGAAGACTGTGCCTTAGTCGTAATCAACAACCTGTATTTGGAGAAATAGAAGAGAATCTTTATGCCGCATGTTGTCAAAATGGATTGGGTACCGCTAAGGGAATGGGATATGGTAAACTTCTCGCAGAATTAGCTATGGAAAACAGCAATGTATTAGTTGAAGAAACCGTATCGCTCGAAAAACCTACTAAATTGCTGCCACAATTATTTAATACCATTGGCGTCAACGCCTATATTAAATGGGGAGAGTTTAAAGCAGGCAAAGAATTATAGTTTACATTATATATTTTTATAGGGTGTTAGAAAAATTTTTCTAAAAAATTTTTTAGAAAAATTTTTCTTTCTTATTGTAGATATTCGAATTTTTTGATAGTATGTGTTTTGTAATTTTTATTATAGTAAGAATTTAACTTTGGGGAGTATTTATGACAAAAAAACAATGTCCAGTTATGACGACGAGTGCAGGAAATCCAATATCGGATAATCAAAATTCACTTACAGCAGGCAAAACAGGACCTGTTTTATTACAGGATGTCCATCTAATTGAAAAATTAGCTCATCAAAATAGAGAACGTATTCCTGAAAGAGTCGTGCATGCAAAGGGATGGGGAGCTTATGGGACTTTAAAAATTACACATGATATTTCAGCGTATACGAAGGCTTTATGTCTGCAAAAGGGACAAGAAACGCCTCTGATTCTAAGATTCTCAACGGTTGCTGGTGAATTAGGAGCTGCAGATAATGAAAGGGATGTTCGAGGATTTGCTATTAAATTTTACTCGCAACAAGGAAATTGGGATTTAGTTGGAAATAATACCCCTGTATTCTTTATTCGCGATCCATTGAAATTCCCTGATTTTATTAGAACGCAGAAACGTCATCCCAAAAGCAATCTAAGAAGCCCTACAGCAATGTGGGACTTTTGGTCTCAATCTCCAGAAAGTTTACACCAGATTACCATTTTGATGAGTGATAGAGGATGTCCGACAACACCCATGCACATGAATGGCTATGGATCGCACACATTTAGTTTTATTAATGCCGATAATGAACGCTTTTGGGTGAAATTTCACTTCAAAACACAGCAAGGTCATGCACATTATACAAATATGCAAGCTGCTGAGGTCATTGGAAAAACACGAGAAGGGTATCAAGAGGCACTCTTTGGCTCTATTGAAAAGGGCGAATTTCCTAAATGGGATATGAAAGTACAGATTATGCCAGAAAAAGAGGCTGAGAACACATCTTATAATCCCTTTGATCTTACAAAAGTTTGGCCGCATGCTGATTATCCCTTGATTGATGTAGGTGTGCTTGAGTTGAACAGGAATCCAGAAAATTATTTTGCTGAAATAGAACAGGCCGCTTTTAGCCCATCGAATATAGTTCCTGGTATCGGATTTTCACCTGATAAAGTTCTTCAATCTAGAATATTTTCGTATGCAGATGCGCATCGCTATCGTATTGGTACGCATTATGAAGCTTTACCTGTCAATGCTCCGAAATGTCCTGTACATCATTATCATAAAGATGGAGCGATGCGGTTTTTTGAACCCAAACATGGAAATGTGGATGCGTATTACGAACCCAACAGTTTTGGAGGGCCAGTTCAGGATGAAAGATATGCCGAACCCCCATTAAAAATTTCAGGTGATGCTGATAGGTATGATCATCGCGATGGCAATGATGATTATACGCAAGCGGGTAATTTATTTCGCTTATTTAATGACGAGCAAAAGCAGCGTCTGTTCTCAAATATTGCAGAAGCTATGCAGACAGTTCCCCGACATATTATTGATAGGCAATTAGCACATTTTGAAAAAGCAGATCCAGATTATGCTAAAGGCATCGCAATGGCTTTAAAGCTCACATAATGTAGGGGGTATGTATAATTTAGTTACGGCTAAAGCAGTTACTGTGATTGTAGATAAAGATGGTAGCGTGTAGGCATATAGTATAATGTTTTGCCTGCGCGATGGTATTGTTATAACACTATAGATAAATGGAATGTGATATAATTGATGGTAATTAACATGATGCAAGACAGGCTTCATGTCACTAAGTGGCATAACGGAAAAAAGGAATATTCGCCATTTTCAGAAAAGGAAATGTTAAGAAGGCAAAATGCTATCAGGCAGTATATGGGCATGAATAATATTGATGCATGTTTGTTTACATCATTGCATTGCATAAATTATTATTCGGGTTGGTTATACTGTTATTTTGGTCGAAAATATGGTATGGTTATAGATGCCTATGAGGCTACGACCATATCTGCGGGTATTGACGGCGGACAACCGTGGAGACGCAGCTGTGGTAATAATGTTACCTATACAGATTGGAATAAAGATAATTTTTTTAAAGCTGTTTCATCTCTTGTAGGACAAGCTAAAACAGTTGGCATTGAATATGACCATGTATCGCTTGATTTGAAAAGAAATTTGGACGCTATGTTTCCGCATATTAAGTTTGTTGATATAGGACAGGCTTCTATGCAAATGCGCACGATCAAGTCTGCCGAGGAACATGCTCTGATTAAACAGGGAGCACGTATTTGCGATATAGGGGGGCAAGCTGTTGTAGATGCCGTGAAGGCAGGCGTAACTGAATATGAAGTCGCAATGGCTTCTACTGAGTGTATGATTAGGGAGATTGCACGAAGCTATCCTTTTGTTGAACTCATGGATACGTGGACATGGTTTCAATCTGGCATAAATACCGACGGTGCCCACAATCCCGTTACAAACAGAAAAGTCCAATCGGGTGACATATTATCTTTAAATTGTTTTCCTATGATATTTGGTTATTATACGGCTTTAGAAAGAACATTGTTCTGTGATTATGCTTCTGATGAACATATTGATATATGGGAGAAAAATTGTGCCGTTCATAGACGCGGACTTGAATTAATAAAACCTGGAGTGCGGTGTTGCGATATTGCTTTGGAATTAAATGAAATGTATAGGCAATGGGATTTACTCCAATATCGCTCTTTTGGTTATGGCCATTCCTTTGGTGTATTAAGTCATTATTATGGCCGCGAGGCAAGTGTAGAATTAAGGGAGGATGTTGATACCGTATTACAAGAAGGTATGGTGGTGTCAATGGAACCTATGGTTATGCTACCGCAAGATTTGCCAGGGGCCGGTGGTTATAGGGAGCATGATATATTGATTGTCGGTGAGAAAGATGCGGAGAATATTACGCATTTTCCCTTTGGACCAGAACATAATATTATCAAAAATACCTAACATAAAATAACATGTCTTCTATATAAAACAATCATACAATCAACCGCATTGTTGTTAAGTAAGTTTATTTTGGATGTAGGGACAGATTAGATTACGATGTCGCTAAAATAGACGATAGGCTGAAATAAAAACACACATATAATGCCTTGTGTGTGTTGGCTATATTTTTTGTAAATATGGCTTATGGGCGATGATGGCAAGAGCATAATAAATCCACAACCTATAATCCACAACCTATCTTGAGAATTATTATAAAATTCTTACTGGAAGACTTTGAGTAACCCCATTTTTTGCATGTGATAAAATAATCTGTTGCCAAGAAAACGTGATCCTTCACCAGTTGTATGCACTCCATCATAGTAGTTTGAAGCAATAGGAGGTTCGCTATGTATATCAATGATCCTTTCGCCACAAAGCGTATGCATAACCTTGTTGAGGGACTTTAGAGAGTAATCATAATCTAAGCCGCTAAATTCTTTATTAAAAACAGAAGGAACACCGAGTTTACGGTTGTTTATATTCTTCACAAAAATATGTGGTTGTGTTACGCATATAGGAAGTGCGCCCATAGTTTTTATGTGTTTTAGAATAATGCTAAGACGTTTTTGAAAAGCGAGTGCATTTTTTGCACTCAAGCTTTTTGTTTGAGAATGTAGTTCCGAAGCCGTGTAATCTTGTGTCGTATAACTCTTTGGCTTATGTCCTCCATATGCAATTTTTGTATTGTTTCTTTTAAAGTAATACTGATAAATTGGTGATAATTTTTGAACGATATATAATTTTTTAAAAATATCTTTTATTTTCCAACTAGGTTTCTTTACATCATAGCCAATAGCATGGGTGTTTATTCTATTAAAGTTAGCGTCATTTATTCCAATGTATAATAGTACGTAGGTAGGCTTTAAATTGGGTATAAGAGGAAACCAATTTTCAAATGCATACATGTGGCCATATGTACTATGCCCATCAACTCCTGCATTTGACACACAAATTCGTTTACCTACAGCCTGTGATATTTTATCTTCTAAAACACTTTGGTATGTGTTTTCAATGTTTACATACACTTGATCTGTAGTTGAACCGCCAATTGTAAGGATACGTATGTCTGAAGGATCACAGCGATCTCTAAGAGCATATTCATCTCTAACATAGTTAATAATTGTCTTGTCTGTTTCATACAATCCATCAAGATCATATTTATGGTCCACATTTCTTAGAACTTTGATTTGTGAGGCTTTTTTCCATCCCTCATCTAACTCTATAATACGTAGAAACGTTTCAACAATTACAAAGCCAATAATTAGGCTAACAAGAACAAGAACAATATGTAGGTAGTTTATTTTTATACGATATGGTTTCATTTTTTTACCGTTTCGGCAATAGCCTTATAGATTAATTGATTTCCTGCAATATTAAAATGAACATCACCGCTCACATAATAAGTTTCATAAACTGTATTAAGGCCATGTTGTTTAATAAGGTCTCTGTAAGGGATAAATAGGTCAATAAAATTTTCACACCGTTTTTCACAGAAGGATTGCCAAATGCGACTTTGCTTATTTGTTCTATTTGGGTATTTTGTCATTTCTTTTAATTGTTCAGGCCATGGATACACTCCAACACTTAACTTTATGTTGTGAGATTGTAAGAGCTCGTATAGAGCAATCATGTTAGAAAGTGCATTCTCAATTCCCCCTTTAACACCCATTGTATCGTATCCATTGGCGTTGATATTACTGGTCCATGTAGAACGATTTTTATTAGAGTTTTTATAAATATCATTATCATCAGCTCCAAAAATTTTTTTTCTTATGGTGTAATATCCTTTGTTAAGTAGCTTAAAGTTATCACTAATATAAAGATATAGCTCATGTGTAAAAGTATATGAAACGGCATTATCGTCTGAGAGGATATACTGAGTTTCATCTTGGATGTCCGATATATCAATAAACACATACAGATGTTTGAATTTGTAGCCACGCTCAAGGAGCCAGTTAATTTTTGACAAATAAATAGTGGGCGAATATGAGGAAACGCCTAAGTTAGCTATGGTAAGATCTGGGTGAGCGTTTGCAAACATACCTACGAATGAATCGCCGTATTCTAAACCGACAGCTTCGGTAAAACTATCGCCCATAAAGGCCAGATCAAATTGCTTACGTTCAGTGTTGACATTGTCGCATGAAGATTTGAAGCCATTAGGATCGGTGCAAATATTATAAACACCATCTCCCCATTTTTCTACACCATTAAAGGAAGGGGCTAAGGTATGATGGAATACATCATGTTTTATTCTTACTTCTTTACCTACTTCTTTCACAAATATATATTTTGAATACAAAAAATCTAAAGTACAAACAAGGGTAAGTGTAATTAATACTTGTAAGCTTAGCGTTTTAATCCAATTCATAGCTTTCCATATAATTATCTTTAAGGTTTACATTTTGGTCTTTTTTAAAAAGTAAGTAATTACCAATGGCTAATATATCTAATTCGGTACCCATAAAGCATTTAAACGCATCTGTAGGCGAGCAAACAATTGGTTCGCCGCGTACATTAAAAGAGGTATTAACAACAAGTGGGCAACCTGTTTTTTCTTTGAATTTAGAAATGACTTTGTGGTATCTAGGATTTGTATCTTTATGAACAGTTTGAATGCGTGCGGAATAATCAACATGCGTTATCGCAGGAACTGATGAACGCGGTACGTTTAGTTTATCAATACCAAATAAGGCTTCCTCTTTATTAGTCATTGCAAGGCGCTTATCTTTCTGCACGTCAGCAACAAACAGCATATACGGGCTATCGGTATCATGTTCAAACCATTCTCTTACATCTTCACGTAATACACTGGGTGCAAATGGGCGAAAGCTTTCTCGGTATTTAACTTTAAGGTTGAGTTGTTTTTGCATCATAGGGGAGCGTGGGTCAGCAATGATACTACGTCCACCTAATGCACGGGGACCAAACTCCATTCTTCCTTGCATCCACCCTACAGCTTTTTCTTCGGCTAATGCGGAGGCAACCTGTTCAATTAAATCTATCTCACTGAGTTTATTAAATACCGCTCCACATTTAGTGAGCTCGTATTCAATTTCATCGTCACTGAAGCGTGGTCCTAAATAAGTTCCTTTCATAGCGTCATGTGCTAGATCCGTCTTTCTGTTTTTTTGATAGTGTAAATGCCATGCGCACAGCGCTGCTCCTAAAGCACCACCTGCATCACCAGCAGCTGGTTGTATCCAAATATTATCAAAAATTTTTTCACGCAAAAGAATACCATTTGCAACGCAGTTAAGTGCAACGCCACCCGCTAAACATAGATTGCGTTCTCCCGTATCGCGTGCAATGTTTTTAGCAATCTGTAGCAAAACATCCTCTGTGACTTTCTGTACAGAGGCTGCTAAATCCATTTCTCGTTGTGTTAATTGTGTTTCTGGGTTACGTGGTGGACCACCAAACAAATCGTTAAATTTTTTGTTTGTCATTGTGACGCCAGTTGCATAATTAAAGTAACGCATGTTTAACTGGAAACTGCCATCATCGGCTATCTTGATAAGTTCTTTCTTAATGATGTCTACATATTTAGGTTCACCATACGGTGCTAGCCCCATCACCTTATATTCACCAGAATTGACTTTAAACCCTGTATAATAAGTAAATGCCGAGTATAGTAAACCTAAAGAATGAGGAAAATGGATTTCTTTAATTACCTTTAATGTGTTTCCCTTTCCTAATGCTAGAGATGTGGTAGTCCATTCACCCACGCCATCAAGCGTAAGTACTGCGGCACTCTCAAAGGGAGAAGGGTAAAATGCACTCGCAGCATGAGAAAGATGATGCTCTGAGAATAAAAGGCGATCTTTCCAGTTTACATCAACTGCTAAAGTAGTAGATAGTTCTTTTATGAGAATAGATTTCTGAAATAACTTATACTTAATCCAAATCGGCATTGCGGCAATAAAGCTTTTAAAGCCTTTAGGAGCAAAAGCAAGATAGGTTTCAAGGAGACGCTCAAATTTTAAAAAAGGTTTTTCATAAAAGATGATTGAACTAATGTTTTCGGCATTAATCTGTGCTTCCTTTAAACAATATTTTATTGCATGATGTGGAAAACTTGCATCATGTTTTTTTCTTGTGAAGCGTTCTTCTTGTGCCGCTGCAACAATTTCTCCATCCTTTAGCAGGCATGCAGCACTGTCGTGATAAAAAGCGGATATTCCTAAAATATACATTTCTAGATTTTTTTTAAAATAACGTATACACGAAAGGAGCAAATACTGTACCATTTGCAAGTATTAACAACCCGCCTAAAATAAGAATAACGGCAATTATAGGTGCTAACCATAATTTTTTACGTACACGTAAAAACGACCAAAGTTCTTTCAGAATTTCCATTTGTTTAGACTCTATATTAATATTGATTTTTGAATGTATTGGATTTTTCTACCAGTGCATCACATTTTTTCCAATGTGAACCTTTGCCGGAAAGCTTAAGTCGAAGCTCGTCACGTCCAAACAAGCGCATAAAAAGACTGATGGGGGTAAACAATGCAAAGAAAATAATACCTACGATTATGGGGTTGACAATCCTACCTAATAACAATCCTAATTGCATCCAAAGTTTGTTAAGAGGAAGTAAAAAATCTGCTTTAATAAGTGTTACAATAAGAAAAAGCGTAGCTAATATGAAGAATACATAACTGAGATCACTAGAATGTTTAGCAAATAAATATATTCCTACAATTGCAAAAACAGCTGTAAAGAAAAAACCAAACTTTTGATTTGATGGCAGTAGTACGGGTTCTGTGTTTGATATATTCATGTTAGATCTTGCAATTTATACCCTGTGAATCGGCGTGAATATGAGAATATATCATAAATTTTCTGTTTCTGTGCTTGTGTTACATCTATGTGTTCACGAAATCCTGATTTTGCTCTTGCCGTAAGCTCAAGGTTAAAACCTAATTTATTACCAACTGATTTAAGCTCGTCTGTAAGATTTTCATATTTCAAAATCCTATCTACAATCATCCCCCCAAATCTTCCCGTATACATACGATGTGAACACTGACCATGGTCACTTCCAATAAATTTGTCAAACGTCCAACTAGAATACTCCCTATTATGATAGGGGCTATTTTTAAACATAAAGTATTGGCTCAAAACTTTATCTACCGGCTCACGCTCAACGCAGAATTTAAAGTAGCTATTCCATATCTTTATTCCAATGCGTTTTCTAATTTGTATAGCACTCATATGTTCATCAAAAGCATATTTTTTAAGTCCAAAATACCTATTTATTACATAATTTTGAGGAGTATGTCCCTCTTCTTTTGGGTATATTGGCGTAACAATATCATCGGGTCCTAGTATCTTACAAAAATCAACCTCAATAGACGTTCCGGCAGTTTTAGGCATTTTGATAAAAATAAACTTGTACTTGTGACTAATAATCATTTGTTTATAAGCTTTTCAGTCTTCAATTCTATGTGGTTGATATTGTTAATCACATTTTGTATTGTATTGCAAATAATTTTTTATATGTATTTAACCGTTTAGTCATCACAATGTTATTATTGTGAGCTTGTTTCCAGCTAAGTACAGCTAACTATTGATCTTCATTTGATAAAGGCTTAATGCTTCCACCATATATCAGGCATCACAATACTTTTGTAATAATTATCATTATCTCTGTCCAGTTTATGAGGTAATGAAATATTTTTGCCGTTTGATAGTTCTTTACAATAATCATTTCGTACAAACGTAACTTCCATAATATGGGGCACTTCAACTCCATAAATACTGGATATTCCAGTCGCGTTGTTTGGATGCACATGGCAAATAGAAAAGTTCTCGTACAATTTTTCAAAAATCGTAGAAAATCTTTGAAGAAAACTTGTGTTCATTAAATTTTCTAAACCGTGAAATTCAACAGCTAGGATTGAAAATTTTGATAAGACTTCACTCGGTACATATTCAAGCACAGAATATTCACTGCCTTCTATATCCATTTGTAAAATATAATTCTCAGTGTCATCGTCAACACTTTGCTTAATCCAATCCTGTAGGCTTATAAAGTCCCCGTGAGTTACAGGGCCCAAAAATTTGGGTATAAAAGCAAAGTTTTTATCCAACAAAGGTGGAGACTTGACGGAGGCATCTGCCATAAATGACTTAATGTTGTATGAATTACTAAGATGCTGTTCAAAACTTGCCTCTCCTCCTACCCCTGGACTAAAGCAGTAATTTACTTTGTCTAAGATATCGGGCAGTAGGTAGCCACCATCCTGATCCTTATTACCTATACGGACCAAATCACATGCGATATATTTTTCTTTAAACCTCTCTATAAAGGAGATCAAACTTTTTCTGCAGTCTCTGCAGTCTCTGCCGCCTCTTATATTCGTAATATAAAAGCCTCTTTCTAAGGCTTTTTTCTGTATCCATTTTTTAAGCTTAATTTTTATAGACATTTTTTTACTTGATAGTTTGTTTTCTACTTAAATATCTTTTTTACAAATAGTTAATTGCGTGCTTGTAGTAACTAATAATTATAATTATTCACATAGGGTAATTGCAAGCAATTCTCCTATCCAAGCGTGTTAAACATCAAAAAGTATAATTTCCGATTTTCATTTCAAGAGCAAATTTTCGCTCTACTTTTCTACGTAATTCCTCACTGAAACAATCTCGATAGTCTAAGCGATTTGGACTTTTGTTTCGGTGAGGTAAATCTATTTTAGGCAACCCTACTTCAGAACACATATTTGCAAATTCATCTTCGATATTTTCAAATCTTAAAAACTTTACACGATCTGTCATTATTCTAGGGATTACAGAAAATCTCCTTTTAACGTATAGCATACGGCTAACACTATCAACTTGTGTAAGCGTATGTTCTTTAAATGCGTCAAAATTCCACTTAACCTCACCCCTATGGGGAGAGAAATAATAACTTACTACCCTATCAAAAGGATTCCGGATAATAATAAATATCTTAAATGCAAACACCGTCTTACCCAATAGCTGATAGTATTGATCAAGGGTTGAGTGCTTATCTAAAGTTGGAAATTGTTTATTTCGAACATCAAAAAGCTCTACTCCGTCTTCAAGTTCATTATTTACTACGATCCTATCATCCGAATATTGTATCAAGGCACTATGAATAGAACTTCCGCCAGTTTTAGGTAAGTGTAAAAAAATAAAATTAAACGAACTTGAAATCATTTTATTAGGTATTTCTTATTATATTGCAATAACTTCACTCTTAAAGTTAAGAGTGAAATGTTTCTTTACTTTGTTTGAAGCCTAATTACGTCAATTTATATTCAGCATAAATATAATTCAGAACTTAATTGATCGTATACATTGAAAATAAATCTCAAAGACTAAATTCAACAAAACTACTTTTGTAAATTTGTAACCAATTATTTCTCTAATGTCAATTTTAAAAATGATCCATAAATCAATTTTTGGTCCTTGTTTTAGGCGTAATATTTAATTGTACTATTTTCTTTTTTGCTGTTGGAGGGCATTTTTGAAGCATTTATTTGTACTCTAAATTTTTTGTATACTAAAGTTCCTTTATGTATTTATGCTTTGCGATCACAATCTGTCTTTTGTAACCGATTATTCACTTTCTATGACTAAATTTATTTCTACATCACCTATACGGTTTGGGCTATCAAGTGGATGGGGAAGAAGTGCTTCATTTAGGTGGGTGCAATTTTTGCTAAAGGTTAATTCCATTATTGTTGGTAATCTGTTATCTAAAAGAATAGGGCAAGCACTATTCGCATGTATATGAACCAACTTTAGATCAAATTTATCAATAAAATTTTTAATAACATGCAAATGCAAGTCACAATCGTGCAGCTCTAGTACCAAACCATTTATGCGATCTTGATTTGCGATTAATGTATCTAAAAATCTGTATTCTGAACCTTCAATATCAATTTTAAGAAAAATATTTTGCTGCTGTAACGCATTAAAAATTGAAGACATAGTGCAATATTCATCACTATCGCAAGCTGAGGATACAAATTTTTTTATGTGTCTATTGTTTGGCTTAGAGAAAAAATTTTTATAATCAAAATATTTTATTAACATACTCGGTTTGAAAATAAACCCACGTTTCATAGCATTTAGTAAAAGGCTCTTTTCTTCTGTGCTTGCATCGTATGCATAAAGCGGTACATCTTTTCTTGCTATAAAATCTTTCTCAAAATTCCAATCGTAACCAATCCCAAGGCTAAGCAACACATCAGATTTATCAATATCAGATTGTGATACGAGATAACCACCATCATTTTTACCGCCTATACGCACTAAGTCACTAGCAGATTTAAGGGAAAAAAAGTGCGGTAATTTTCCGATTCTACGTTTATCAGATTTTAATATGATTTGTATAACCTTCTTTTTAGTATTAATCAATTTAAAATGTGTGTACCGTTTACATAACAACCATGTCAAGACTTAATTTCGTTTTTAGAGTAGTAGTATTTTTACCATCATATGATGCGCTTATACAAAGTCAATGATAGCAAATCATTAGTCTACGCGATCCCTATTTTGGGTATTATGAAGCGAAAATTCCCATATACGTGATGGAACTAACTATTTGTTTTTATAAATAAGGCATTACCAGTTAAATTATAATCAATACCCAGTAAACAAAGAGAAAAACCGTTCTTAAGAAACACATTGCTTAACTCATTGAAAGTAACAGAGCCTTCATAAAAGTCTGGAAAAATTGATACTTCACAAAAAGCTGCCTTTGTATTCTTTAACGTTTCACTCGCACCATTTAAAACCTTTAATTCGGCTCCTTATACATCTATTTGCAGGACATCAATCGTCTCATTGTTGAATATTTCATCCAATGTAGTAGTTTCAACATCAAATGCTTCTTCTTGTTTCATCCCGTAATCCTTTGCAGCCAATTCTTCAGTGAACCGATTTGAACACTCCAATACTGTAACTTTGCAGTTGGGGTAATTTTTTAAAATATCCGGTATTTAAGAAGCTTGACAACCACCAACAATAAACCAATTTTTTATATCACTATTTTTAAGATTCAAGTATCGGTGAACGTATTGTTCAGTTATTTTTTGAACATATCCATATGGAGGCAGAAAGTGAGTAAAATTACCAAGCTCCCTAACATTATTAAAATTCTTAACATTATGAAACTTCTCTTGAAACTTTCGAAATATTGTTCGTATTAATGTATGCATTATTTGTTTCAATCATATACTATTGCGGTGATTTAATTTCAATCTTAGCTCTTTATAATTTTGTATTCAATAACTTTTCAGCATGTGTCTCATTGTTTGTATAGACATTTAATATAAAATAGCTAAAAATCCAACACTTTTTATAGCATTACGCAATTTTTAGAAATCATCCTCATAAGTCATTCAGGTTTATTAAAAGTAAAATGAAATTTAAGATGTATCTACAAATCTGCTATTTTTAAACGATACATATAAATATTGGCTTGTATAATATATATACATTCTTAATCCTTTGGTACAATGAAAATCTTTACATTTGGAAGTATTTTTATTATTTTACCCCATATCATTCTTTTTGCTATTTGTACAAAGTAACTGAATACTTAAAGCAGTTGCCTTCTTACTTACTGCTTTTCGTGGATCCTTAGATATTAAGTCCAATTTTGTTATAAGCCAATCTCTTAGGGCTTTATCTTCTTTGGCCATTTTCTCTAAAAAATTTATAGTTTGAATAATCACTATCCAGTCTGTAGCATTTTTTAACTGTTCTTTTGAGATATTGATCGCTGTTGTTTTTTGCTTTTCAGTCAATAAATAACAAAACTCCAAATGAAGTTGAGCAAGTGTCCATTCAGCAGATGGTTGGTTAAGAGTTGGAATTAGAGATTGAAATGTGTCAACATATCCAGCAAACCAATTTGGGTTTTGTCTAAATATCCGCTTGAAGGCGTTGGAAACTCTAAGTCTTACAGTGGCATCCCTACTTGAATAGCATTGGAATAAGTAATCTAAGGATTGTTCATTATTTAGAATGATGTTAACAACCTCCAATGTGCGACCCAATGAGTTGGGATGCCCGCCGCTAAGCATAGTTTCAAACTTTTCTTTCATACCTGACGCTCAAATATCGACAAACAATCTTATAGAAACCTGTTTTTAGTATATCTCTTTTTTATTTGAACTTCCTTTCTTTTTACCACTCAAAACATTTATTTTTGCGCCTCTTGAATTGACTCTACTAATGTTAAATTAAGCAATCTTTTCCCTTTATTTGCGATTAGTTTTTTTATCGCAAAAGGCTTCATATATAGTCGTATAGTTTGCCGCTACATCTGTAAGCCATTGTATCTTCACAGCATGTTTAACGGATTCAGGAGAGTCGTCAGGATTATCTTTTAGAAAATCCCAGTGTTTATCTGCTTCTCCAATCAATCCAGCTATACCATCAAACAGTTCATCACAGTCTTTTTTAGTATACTGATCTTTACTGTGGTTTCCTGCACTAACAGACGTAGCACCAAAGATAAGCATTATCGTAAGTAAAATGTATTTCATATTTCATCCTCTATTCTCATTCAGTAGTAAATTAGATGTTAAGTTATTTAATATCAATCATTTATTGCATCCTAATAGTGCGTGTGTAGCTAACTGCACGGTTGCATTCAAACGTAGCTTTTTCTAGCTTTTCTTCACAGCGTTTTAAGTCGCCTGGCTTATCTTTAGGCTCTTCGCGTAACTCTAACAGTTCTTGCAGCGACTTACGGAATTTACTTCTAGGCTTATTCTGATTGTCGTACTGCTCACTCATTGGCTTTTACATACCACAATCATGCAAGCTACATCTATTTTCGTTTCCAATTTTCCCAAACGAACGTATAGCACCAAGTTCTCACATGTGTCTTTGACAATCCTTCTATGATTTTATTTCTCAATTCGTCAGCATTATCGATAAAGTTATGAAATTGGATTTGATAGTTATCTACTATAGAAAGCCGATTCTCTGAAATCATATGCAAAAGTAAAGGATATTCGCTACCCTCTATATTTATTTTCATTAAATCTATATTTGAAACTTCAAGTTTGCTTAAGACTTCAAAAATTTCTTTTACTTCACATTCTATTTCGCTTTTATCTTGATGGTTAGGATTGAGAAAAGATGAACCATCAACACTATCGGAAAGCATAAACTTTCCGTCTTTATCAGATAAACCATAGTTTAGAGGTATTAATTTATCGTTCGACAAGAAACGCTGAACGCAAGTATCATAAAACTCAGGATGGGGTTCAAACAAATACACAGTACAGCCATACTTGTCGTTAATCGCTTGAGCAAAATCCCCCTTGTATCCACCTAAATCAAATACAATCGATTCCTCGTTTAGCTCTGGATAATCAATTCTAAGTGTTTCATCGCCGTTATCACGAAACCACCGAGTTATCTCATTTGTAAATTCATCTTTCAAGATATGTAGTTTATATAAATGTATGAGTAGTTTATATAAATGTATGAAACGTCTTGCGACTTTTTTAGAAAACAAAAGAGGATTTGATAGCATTAGCTGTAAAACTTTCATTTTTTCTTTCTCCCTTCATCTAGCGAGCCTTTCAGCATCTCAGCAGTAAAGCCAAACTCCTTACACAGATGCTTTACTCCTTTAAGTGCGCTAGCATGTTCGTTCTTTTTAGCTTCAACCATTTGCTGCCGAATTGCACCCATTTTCACATTCTTTATAAGATTTCATTTCATACCTCCATCGGCTTAGTATGAGCCTTATGTTATAGATTTTTTAAAGGAATGAACAGCATTTTGTTACAAGGAGCTATCGCAAGTTAACTATTATTTCAAATAGTTTAAGCAGTTTACAACTTTCTTTGTAAACTCTACCATAAATTGTGTATTATTTTCGATGGCTTTGTTTGGAAAGAAAATTTTCTATATACAAAAAACATCATTGAAACAATGCTTATAACGCTGAGGGTGTGGTGATATCCATTGAGTATTTTTCTTTCACAAAGTCATTGAAGACTTTTTGGGCATCTCTCCATGATGAATGCTACTGGTTTCAAATCGTAAACTTTACCATACAAATGTGTGAAAAAACCTTCATCGCCTTTAAATGAACTGGCGATGCTCTATAGTTCATCATTGATTTTTTATTTCTCCAAACGGTGAGGGTGTGGTGATATCCATTGAGTATTTTTGTTTCACAAATTAAACACCCCTCTGCTTTTTGGGCCGCTCTAAATGATGGTATTGCCAACATCCAAAATCGTATCCACCCTACAAAACCTTTAGTTTTTAATCCAGTAACTGATACATACATAGCCTTAGTTCATAACCTTAGTTTCTTTCTTCACTCCCATTCGATAGTTCCTGGCGGTTTTGTTGTATAATCGTAAAGAACGCGGTTTATTCCTTTTACTTCATTGATAATGCGTGTTGCTGTATGTTTCAAGAATGTAGCCGAAAATGGATAAACCTCTGCCGTCATACCGTCATGCGAGTTGACAGCCCTAAGTGTACATGCATATTCATAACTACGACCATCTCCCATAACGCCGACAGATTTAACAGGTAAGAGTACAACGAAAGCTTGCCATATCTCATCATAGAGTGCGTTTTTTTTAATTTCATCTATAAAAATGGCGTCGGCTGCACGTAAAATATTGCATTTTTCCTGTGTTATTGCTCCTGGTATACGTATGCCTAACCCAGGTCCAGGAAAGGGGTGACGTTTTAAGAATTCTTGTGGTATATCTAATTCTTGTCCTAAATTACGTACCTCGTCTTTAAAAAGCTCTCTTAGTGGTTCTACAAGACTCATCTTAAGACGTTCGGGCAATCCGCCTACATTATGATGCGATTTAATGGTTACATTTTTTTTACCCCCTAAGGCCATGCTCTCAATGACGTCTGGATACAAGGTGCCTTGCACGAGATATGATGCTTTATGTGTAGAGCAATTCAAGGCATAATTTTCAAAAATCTCAATAAAGCACCGTCCGATAATTTTTCTTTTTTGTTCAGGATCAGTTACGTCTTTGAGGGCATTAAAAAAATGCTCTTTGGCATCAATACATTCAATGGATATATTCAATTTCTGGCGATACAAAGACAACACTTGAGAACATTCATTATGCCTCATTAATCCCGTATCTATCAAAAGACAATGGAGTCTGTCGCCGATGGCTTCATGTGTCATAACCGCAGCGACAGTCGAATCGACGCCACCAGAAATAGCACAAATTGCATAGCCGTCGCCAATTTGTTGCGATATTTTTTCAATTCCCTCACTTTTATAGGATTTCATATTCCAATCACCCTTACAGTTGGCAATTTTCTTAAGAAAATTATCAATTAATGTTATGCCCTGCGGGGTATGGGTAACTTCTGGATGAAATTGCAAGCCATAAATATGCTTATCGGGATGAGAGACAATACAATTATCAATTGATTGTGTGCGGGCAAGGCATATAAATCCTTCAGGTAAATCAATTACATGATCACTATGGCTCATCCAAGTAGGGTAGGCGCCCCCCACTTGCCATATATTATCGTATAAGATAGAAGGGTGTAGGATCTCAATATGTGCTTCTCCGAATTCTCGTTTTTGTGTAAGAGCAACTTTTCCTTTCAATGCTTTAACAATTAATTGAAAACCGTAACATATACCTAGTATAGGTATTTTTTTTTCTATAAGTGTTGTTATAATATGATTTTGTGAATCATCATTAACGCTATCGGGGCTACCCGAAAGAATAACAGCTCTGCATTCCTGTGTTGCAATAGTCTCTAACAATTTTTGATGGGGAACGATCTGACAATATACATTACACCGTCTAACGGCACGTGAGATGAGTTTGGTAAACTGACTTCCAAAATCTGCTATAAATATAGTTTGATGGTGTTTCACTATGGCTCCAAACACATTAAAAGGGTGAATAATTTGGGGGTTCGCGTGTCATATCCACCCCGTGTACGTAGTTTTCAGACAATGCCGAGGAGGAAATGCGTACAAAAGTAGTTTTTTGGCGAAATTCACTGAGTGTTTTGCAGCCTGTATAACCCATTGAGGCTTTTAATCCTCCTATTAATTGATGTAGAACAGAAGCAACGTTACCACGATAAGGCACTTGTCCTTCTACACCTTCGGGGATCATTTTAATCATGTCTTTTACATCCTGTTGAAAATATCTATCGGCAGATCCTCTAGCCATGGCTCCACTAGACCCCATGCCCCGATAACTTTTATAACTGCGTCCATTAAGCAAAAACACTTCACCTGGTGTTTCGTCTGTGCCTGCAAGTAAAGAGCCGACCATGGAAACATACGCACCTGATGCAAGGGCTTTAGCAAGATCTCCTGATTGCCTTATGCCACCATCGGCAATAATTGGGATGTTATGACGATTTGCTTCTTCGGCACATTCAAGAATGGCACTGAGTTGCGGCACGCCTACACCCGCGACAATTCGCGTCGTACAAATAGAACCAGGTCCAATTCCTACTTTAACAGCGTCAGCTCCTTCGTCAATGAGATATCGTGTGGCTTCTGCCGTTGCTACATTTCCAGCAATTATGTCAACATGCGCAAAATGTTTTTTAAGAGTTTTTAAACTTTCCAAAACATAGCATGAATGTCCATGTGCTGTATCAAGAACCAACACATCCACTTCTTCATTAATAAGCTGCTCTGCTCTTTTCAAATGTTCCGCCCCTGTACCGATTGAGGCACCAACGCGTAAACGTCCTTTTTTATCCTTAGCGGCATCGGGATGCAATCGTGAGCGCTCTATATCCTTTACAGTCATAAGGCCTATGCATTGATAATCGTCATCAACAACGATTAATTTTTCAATTCGGTGTTGATGTAAAATACGCTTGGCTTCTTCAAAACTCGTTCCATCTTTAATAGTAACTAGGTTTTGAGAGGTCATAAGATTTTTAACGGGCATATCATATTCTGTTGCAAAACGTACATCGCGATGCGTCAGGATACCTAACAATTTTTTATGAGGTCCGCTTTGACATACAGGAATTCCAGATATTTTTGATGATCTCATCAGCTCTAGAGCTTCATTCAAAGTTTTTTCGGGTGTAATAGTAACGGGTTCATATACGATACCAGACTCGAATTTTTTGACTCTACGAACCATTTCGGCTTGCTGTTCACTTGTCATATTGCGGTGTATAACACCAATACCTCCAGCCTGTGCCATTGCAATGGCCATTGTACTTTCGGTTACCGTATCCATGGCCGCTGATATCAAGGGAATATTTAATGAAATATTGCGTGTAAGACTTGTCGTTACTTTAGCATGTGCAGGCATAATCGTGCTTGCGGCGGGTCTAAGAAGAATATCATCAAAGGTGAGAGAAATTTTTTGGGGAATACGTTGTGACATAAGATGTTTATCATTTGTACGATGTTAACGCATATTTCTATATAACATTTTTCTATATAACATTAGCGATATTAAGGAATAAAATAGCACAATATACCATCACCGATTTTCTTGCAAGGATGTTCTGAACTATACTTAATTTATCTTATCATATATGTTACTAATTATGAAATTTTTTAGCAATAAGATATATTTCTGCAGATTGATTGCGACTTGCTTGAGGCTTGAAATGTCTAAGAAAGCTGAAATGTTTTTCCACAATTGTTTTAAATTCTTTACTATAACCGCCTTGAAATATCTTAACAACAAGACTGCCATTTATTGTGAGTGTTTTAATTGCAAAATCCAATACATATTCTGTAAGTAGTTCTGTGCGCATGCGGTCGGTAATGGTATTGCCAGTCATATTGGGAGCGATATCTGACATAATAACATCAGCCTTTTGATTGTTAAGGGCTTCTATTAATTGTATTTCTGCATTAATGGAAGTAAAATCTTCTGTAATTTGCATAACATCTGCAATGGGGCTAAAGGGAAGTATATCAAGGGCAATTATCTGCCCTTTTTTCTGCCCATCGGCGGTGTGGCGTATACTTTGTTTGGCAGCGACAATACTCCATCCTCCTGGTGCTGCTCCTAGATCTACAACAGTTTGATGCGGCTTTAGTATACGAAACTTCTCATTGATTTCGATGAGTTTATAGGCAGCACGTGAGCGTAAACCCTCTTTTTGGGCACGTTGCACAAGGGGGTCATTGATATGCCTTTCAAGCCACTTACGAGAAGAAGGACGAATTTTTTTGCGGGTGGTTAATAGGTTTTTTTTTCGCATAACGATAACATATTGCTTTTTTATGACACTTACCATTCATTGTTATAGTATTGCATATAATGTTTTATGATGGGTATGAAATTAAGCTATTGTTTTTTTCTAAGTAGATTTATAAGATAACCGTCTCTTAAGCCTCTATCAGCAATACAAATACTATGGGGGGATATTTTTTCCATAAAAATTTGCAAAAGAGCACAGCCTGCAAAAATTAATTTCGGTTCGGAACGACTAATATAGGGATATCTATTATCTTTAGAAAAGGTAAAAGATTTAAGCTTCTTTAAACTTTTTTGAAATTGGGCGTGAGATATAATCATACCATCAATGGCTCTTCTATTATAGTGTTTTAAATCTTTATGTATAGCACCTAGACGGGTAATGGAGCCCGAAACACCAATGGCTTGAACCGTGTAGTGCGTAGATAAGGTGTTTTTTTTAAGCATATCCGATTCACATGCAATTGTATCATACAGGTCGCTGACATAACGTAACATCGCGTGATAACTTTTTTCGGGATTAACATGGCAATAGAATTTGTCTGCTAATGTTAATATGCCAATAGGTAAAGCAAAAAAAGCTTTTTGCTGAAAGGCATTATTGAATGTGATATCGTGAGATTGATGCGCCATGTTATTCTTTTCCAATACAACAACTTCACTACTTCCCCCTCCAATATCAAAAACAACGCATTGATCATAGGCATCAGATAACAAATTCTCACAAGCCAAAACGGCGTATAATCCTTCTTGCTTTGTTGTTATAATATTTAAATTAAGTCCTGTTTCTTGCTTAACAATTTGCGTGAATTTGACAACGTTTTCTGCTTGCCGACAAACTTGAGTGCATATGAGGTGGACCTCATCTACATGATGTAGGCGCATGATTTTTTGGAAGGTTTGAATGGAATTGATGGCCCTTTTTATTGCCATGGGGTTTATTGTATTGTTGTCGTTCATTTTATGACCTAACTGAACGACATGCGAGCGTCTAAGAAAAGTTTTATGTAAAGTTTTAGTTGGCGTTCTTTTGGGTTTCACAATAGTATTATTTGATGTGTCAATAGCAACCTCAGCAATAAGCAAACGACAATTATTTGTACCCAGATCAATAATACCATATCGTCTTGTTTGAATATGTTTTTTTGAATAAATGGATTGAGGCATAACTGATTGTAAGAAGGGGTATAAGAAATTAAAGCATAATCATCGTAGAATTATGTTTATACTATGCTATAATTTTATTATAATCATATAATAAGGCATGTATGTTTGATTTTTACACAGAAATTCTATTATATTTCACCTCTATACTGTGATAGTGTTCAGTTTAAGATGCAGAAAATGATCAAAAGGGCAAATTATGAAGTTATTACGTTATGGCAATAAGGGGTTTGAAAAGCCTGCAATATTAGATAGCAATAATGGTATACGTGATTTATCGTCTGTAATAGATGATTTATATCCACATATGTATACGCGTGAAAATTTGTATACAATATCGCAATGCAAAAAAGACGATCTGCCATTGGTTCAGGGGCATACAAGAATTGGTCCCCCTCTTGCCTCTACAGGTAAAATTATTGGTATTGGTCTTAATTATAAAGACCATGCAAAAGAGGCAAAATTGGGAATTCCCGATCAAATTGTGTCCTTTATGAAAGCTGCCAGCGCGTTAAGTGGCCCTTATGATGATGTTATATTACCAAAAAATGCGTATAAAGCTGATTGGGAAGTAGAGCTTGCTATCATTATTGGTGATGAGGCAAGGTATGTACAAAAACACGATGCGTTAAATTATATTGGGGCCTTCACAATTATGAATGATATATCAGAGCGGGCGTTTCAATTTGAATGTGGAGGGCAATGGATGAAAGGTAAGTCGGCCGATAGTTTTGCACCTTTAGGTCCCTACGCTGTTACATCGGATGAGATTGCAGATTGTCAAAATTTGTCTTTGTGGCTTGATCTTAACGGAAAAAATTGCCAAAAAGGATGCTCAAAAGATATGATTTTTAGTATTGCAGAGATTATCTCACATTTAAGTCATTTTATGACACTTAAACCAGGTGATGTTATTACTACAGGCACACCGTCTGGGGTTGGATGGGGAATGGATCCACAAAGGTTTTTGCGTTCAGGGGATGTCATGCATCTGGGCATAGAAGGTCTTGGAGAGCAAAAACAAAAAGTTGTTTCTTTTGAAGAAATATATGGAAATTAGGATATTATTGTAGTGGCATGTATAACGGATATGTGGCATAAAACTGTTCATCAATGGGCATCGTGCCACTAATCGGTTGTTTTAGCATGGATATTACACACATCATTATACTAACATTATATATTAGCACCGCTACACTCATACTAAGCGTTGTCATAGGGTTTTGTTTGGCAGGCGTGTTAGTGCAAATTGATTTTAAATTAAAGTCTGCTATCGTAGCATTGATGCATATTCTTATGGGGATTCCCTCAGTAGTCGTTGGTTTATTATTTTTTTTACTCTTTGCGCGTTCGGGCTTTTTGGGTTTTTTAGATGTGTTATATAAACCGACAGGTATTATTATTGCACAAACTTCTCTGGTATTGCCGATGGTTGTATCTTTTGGATATGATATTTTAGAAAAGAAAAAGAATGAGTTGCAATTATTTGTATATATATTACCACTCACAAAAACACAAAAATGTTTTACCTATATGTATGAAGCTCGTTTTTTATTGGTAACCGTTATATTAGCGACTTATGGAAGGGCGATATCGGAAATAGGGGCAGTTACTATTGTGGGAGGAAATATTGAACATGTATCGCGCGTATTAACTACGGCTATTGTCTTAGAAACGCAAAAAGGCTATATAAACCAAGCTCTGATTTTAGGTGGTGTACTTATGCTCATTGTGTGTATCATTAATATAATTTCCATTTTCCTTATGCGCTTTATACATGCGAGGTAATGGTAAAGATTACGCCACATTTGACCTTTAAGGAAAAAGGGAAAACAGATCGATGATTGAATTAAAAGACGTTATATATAGGTGCCAAACAAAGGATATACTCCATAACATATCATGTCATTTTGTACAAGGTCAGTCAACCGCTTTAGTAGGGTATAATGGGGCAGGTAAAACAAGTCTGGTTGATGTTGCGATAAAGCGCGTTCCAATACATTGTGGGTACATTTTATGGCAAAAGGGGTTAACAAAAAAAGATATAGGTTTAGTTCCACAAAGAAGCGTGTTTTTGAATCGTAGCGTACAAAAAAATATTGATTACGTTAAACAGGCTTATGGCCTTGATAATCCATTGTCGAACAGTAGTGAGAAAAACTTACTTGAACAATTACACTTAGAGCCTTTTCTACACCAACAAGCGGTCACACTATCAGAAGGTGAAAAGAAACGTTTGGCCTTGTTTCTTGCTCTTGTTCATACACCTAAAATTCTTTTTTTAGACGAACCGTATGCGTATCTGGATCCTGAAAATAATGACCTTATTGAAGCGGTTATTATGCAACAAAAAGAAAAAGGTTTAACACTCGTTATGGTGAGTCATCAGATGAGTCATATTAAAAAAACGTGCGATAAAATCTGTTTTCTTCATAAAGGACGTATAGTTGAAAATGGAGATATACAAATATTGCTTCAACAATCTAAGAATCCACTAACACATCGCTATTATCATGGAACATAGACTTATAAAGGTGAGGACACATAATACAATACGAAAATTAATGCTATTTGTCAGTAGCTTTGCTGTATTGCTGATACTGTTTAACCATATATTCTTTGATACACATTCTCCTCAATTATTACGTTTGGGTACAACGAGTTCGATAGAAAATTCAGGTTTATCAAAAATATTGTTGGAACAATTTACAAAAGATACGGGTATAGAAGTCCATCATATTGTTTTTGGTTCAGGTAAAATCATTAAACTTGCACAAAATGGCGATATAGATAGCTTAATTACACATGCTAAAAAATTAGAACAGACTCTGATTCGTAGTGGGAATGGCATAAAAAGACGCGAATTTATGACAAATAATTTTATTATTTTGGGATTAGAGGAAGATCCTGCAGGTGTGCAAAATGCAACAGATATCAAGCAGGTGATGAAAGCCATATATAACACACAAAGTCTTTTTGTTAGTAGGGGAGATGAAAGCGGTACGAATCAAAGGGAAAGAGAATTATGGCAAAGCATAGGATTGAACACACAGGATTTCACCTCAGATTGGTATATAAAAACAGGACAAGGTATGGGAAACTCCCTTATGATTGCTCAACAAAAGAAGGCATATATTTTATCGGATTTAGCTACATGGCGTGCGTATAAAAATAAAATAAATATGCGTGTATTGTATCGTGACGATAAAGCCTTACGCAATGTTTACGCCATAATGTTGGTAAATCCGCAGAAACATAAACTACCCAATGCCAAACAAGCCGCCATATTTTATGAATGGTTATTAAGCGAAAGAGGACGTAACGTTATTCGCTCTTTTTTGCTTAATGGAGAGCGTGTTTTTTTTCCCATACCTTAAAAATGTATGCACTGTAATAATTTTTCTTGCCTTTATGTTGTGTTTTATTTAGTAATGCCTGCATATCTATGTTCACACAATAACTCAGTAAGGATATATGCATGGCTTTAGAGCAGACATTTTCAATTATCAAACCCGATGCAACGAAACGTAATATAACAGGCAAGATTATTGCTAGATTTGAAGAAGCAGGGCTACGTGTTGTAGCACAAAAGCGAATACATATGCATAAAGAACAAGCAGAACAATTTTACGCAGTGCATAAAGAGCGTCCGTTTTTTAATGATCTTGTGACCTTCATGACATCTGGACCTGTTGTTGTTCAGGTGTTAGAAGGAGAGAATGCAATTCAACGTAATCGCGATATTATGGGGGCAACAGATCCCGCAAAGGCAGAAGCAGGAACAATTAGAGCAGATTTTGCCGAAAGCATAGAGGCTAATTCTGTACATGGATCGGATGCTCCTGAAACGGCAAAAGAGGAAATTGCTTTTTTCTTTAATGAGAATGAAATTGTCGGGTAATCGCGTATACTCACTGACATAGCGTAAGCGCTTACAAGCGATCAAGCAGAGCATGGTAACGTAGCCCCAGCAATATGAGCGGCCAGCGTAGGAAAATACCTCCTGGAAAGGTTTTCGGTGCGACTTCGCACATGAGGTCAAATGCTTCCTTGTTTCCTGTAAGGCTATCTGCAAGTAATTTTCCAGCCATGGTAGCCATAGCAACACCTGCTCCTGAATATCCTTGAAGATAGTATATATTATCGTCAACCACACCTAAAGAGGGAAGGCGGGTTCGCGTTATGGCTAATGTTCCCCCCCAACTAAAATCAATGTTTTGATTACGTAATTGTGGAAAAACTCTTACCATCAAGGGCAAGACAATATTCTTAATTTGGGCGGCATCGGGTAATGTTTTAGAGTAGGATTCCCCACCGCCAAAAAGCAAACGTTTACAAGCAGATAAGCGATAATATTCAACAATAAACTTAGAATCACACACAGCGGCATTATTGTGTATGAGTGTATCGGCGATAGATTTTTCAAGCGGTTCGGTTGCAATAATAAAATTATTTATGGGCAATATTCTTTTCGCTGCATATGGAAAAAGATTATCAAGGTAACCATTACAGCAAAAAATTAACTTGTCACACAAGAGTGTTGCATGTGGCGTTTGCACCGTAATGGTTGAGCCATTTTTCCAGCTTACAACTTCTGAATCTGTATAAATCGTGACGTTTTTTGCTTCGGCTGCCTTGGCCATACCTAATACATAATTCAGCGGATGAAGATGAGCTGCAGTTTTATCATATATGCCTCCATAATAGGCCTCGCTTGCTATGCAATTTCTTATTTCATTGTGATCAAGTGTTTCTACATCTGAGAAATGATAATGTTTTTTTAAAAGAGCGGCCTCCTTATGCAGTTCAGGCAGATGTCTTTTTTTCCACGCGGTATAATAGATACCTTTTTGGTAATCACATTCAATGGCATTTTCATCAATAATGCTTTTTACAAGATGTGCGGCATTTAGACCAATACGCCATAATTGATATGCTTTGTCACGTCCGTATTTTTTCTCTAATTGTTGCACATCTAAACGCTGTCCAGTGGAAACTTGACCACCATTGCGTCCAGAGGCTCCGTATCCAATGAAATTTTTTTCTAAGATAGTGACATCGTAGCCTGCCTTTGCCAAATGTAGGGCCGAAGAAACACCACTAAATCCAGCCCCTATAATACATATTTGCGTGCGTATATCTTTTTGCAAAGAAGAGCGCTTGAGTTGATATGAGGGATGCAGTGAATTATGATAATATGAATGAGGGGAGGGCATAAAAAATGTATCCAAAATACGACGGCACTAAGCATAGTAATGCACAAAAAATATGTTCATATACACATCTGCTACATACCAAATCGGCTTATAGTCATTTCATCTATTGATTTAGATGTGTACATTATCTTCGTGGTTGAAATCAAGTATAATTTAAATACGAAAGATAATGATAATTAAATAATTCAATCTTTTCTTATTGCGTGTGTATGGAAATTAATTTCTATTTTAAAACATTGATAAATTCTTAAATATTTTCTTTTAACTATACAAAGAGCATGGTCGCATTTTCAATAGAATTTTGAGCCTTCATGTGTGTTTAGTAACTGTTTGAGTATGAGAATGTTCTTTTCTTCGGTAAAATATGTTTTATTCTTAGTTTTAATTTTTTCGGCTATACCTAATTTATACGCTGAAAAAATAGATAATCAGCATAACATTAAAGCTCTTGTACAATCGGATCTGGGTCTGGATGATTTTCTAGGCAAACAGAGATTTGCTGTGTTTGATTGTCGGGTTGAAGATTTACTCAATGTGCGTGTAACACATGTTACAAGTGGGCATGGTATTCCAGATGACAATAAACCTTGGCGTCAGATTGAATGTTATCATGGAGAGGCATTATATTCTAATGAATATGGTCAGCTGAGATGCGTGCAACAAAGAAAACCAGTGCCATCAACATATTTTCCTTTTGATGAAGCAATAGGTAATAAAGAGGTCTTATGGAGAAAAGATGGTAATGTGTTGCGGCTATCGGCTATGTGTCAAACTCCTAATGGAGAGATGAAAAAGGCACGCCTTGTTTATAATAAAGATGTAGAATTACGTAAAAAATTAGCGCACTTACATAAAGCGAATCAACAAAATGAAGACAATAATGCTTATTATAGGCATGAAAAAGATCCACAAAATGCTGCTAATGCTATGTCTGGAGGAAGAAAATTACGTAAAGGGACAGGTAACACAGTAACTGATAATGTATCACGCGCGTATCAAGGTGATAAAGGAGCAAGAGATGTTATTCACCAAGAATTACCAAAAGAGTGGCAATACCCTATGGAAGAATCGATTTCTCATAATAAAAAAAATCATGTGAACGTTCGTTCTCATGCATCTACATACACACATAACCATGATGGGTCCACGCATTTTCATCTCAATGATAAGATGCCAGATACATTTTTGCATACGGAGCAAAATGGCTATAATACAGAATATGGATATGTTCCACCACCACCTATGTCAATGTATGTAATGCCTCCGCCAATGCCTCAATTAGCACCACAGATGCCAACTTCGGTAATGCCGCCTATAGGATATTACAATGCTTTGCCCTATTCAGCACCATCACCTTACTTACCCTACGCACCGCCACCCTTAATGCCCATGCCACCCGCAATGTCATCCGCAATGCCACCCGCAATGCCAATGATGAATAATATGGTTCCACCGCCTATAGGACATTATAATAATATGCCTTTACTCCCCACATATAATAATCCCATGTTAGCACAGACGCCGACTATGCATTTTTATATGCCAGAAATTGTGGTTAGACCATAATATTGCACACATACCTGTTCGCGTTTTTATGCTAGGGGTAAAATAAGGTATGAGGTAGGCCTTATCGTTTGCGTTTTTCTTCAAGCCCCGATTGTCCTGTTCTTTTAGCAAGTTGTTGCATTATGTCATCTAGGCTTACATTGCAGCGATGCATTAATACAAGATAATGATACAGCACATCAGCAGCCTCACAAATAATATGCCCTGTATCTTTTTTTTGCGAGGCAATGATAAGTTCTATGGCTTCTTCGCCGAATTTTTGGGCACATTTTTCTGTTCCCGCTTGAAATAATTGTGCCGTGTATGACTTTTCGGGACTTGACTGTGCATTTGTGTGTATAATTTTTTCAAGTTCGTTCAATGAAAATTGATTAGTCACTATAATCTCCACATAATTTTGATTGTTTTATTCAACTAAACGCATAGGAATACCCGCGTTATGCATATAGCGTTTTGCCTGTGCGATGGTAAAGGTGCCGAAGTGAAAAATTGAGGCTGCAAGAACGGCATCGGCTTTTCCAATTTGTATTACATCTACAAGATGTTGTAATGTACCTGCTCCACCACTGGCGATTACGGGAATACGGATATTTTCTGAAATCGCTCGTGTCAATTCTAAATCAAAACCTTCTTTTGTTCCATCTCTATCCATTGAGGTTAGTAAAATTTCACCCGCTCCCAAACGTTCCATTTTTTGTGCAAAAGAAATAGCTTCAATACCTGTTTTTTGTCTTCCCCCATGGGTAAATATTTCAAATCGGGGAGTACCATTACTATGTGTATGTGTTTTTTTTGCATCAATGGCAACGGTAATGCATTGACTGCCAAATTTTTGTGCGGCCTGCTGAATGAAATGAGGGTCTTTTACGGCAGCGGTATTGATAGAAATTTTATCCGCACCGTTATGTAACAGCTCACGAATATCAGTGAGTGAACGTATGCCTCCACCTACTGTTAATGGCATAAAACAAGCCATGGCTGTTTCGCGGACTTTTTCAAAAAGTATGGATCGCTTTTCATGGCTGGCAGTGATGTCTAAAAAACACAATTCATCGGCTCCCATATTGTTATAGGCAGTCGCACAATTCACAGGATCGCCAGCATCTGTGAGGTTAACAAAATTAACCCCTTTGACAACACGTCCATTTTGAATATCAAGGCAGGGAATAAGACGATGAGTAAACATATATATTATGTATTGTTTGGTTGTGTGATGATTTTCTTACTTGCGTGTGTGTTACGTGTTAGGGATAAGGCTTTTTTAATATCAAATGATGCTTCATATAAGGCTCTTCCAACGATAACCCCTGCAATCTTTTGATTATCTGGCTGCATAAGAGTTTCAATATCGTGTACATCTTTAACGCCGCCACTAGCGATAACGGGAATAGAGGTTTTATGAGCGATGAGGCGGGTTTGTTCCCAATTTACGCCCTGCATCATACCGTCACGCTGAATGTCCGTATAAATAATGGCATCAATACCGCAATCTGCATAATGTTGAATAAGATCTGTTGCGTGTATGTGTTCCGATTTTGTCCAACCTTCAACGGCAACGATACCATCACGCGCATCAATGCCGATGGCTATTTGCTGTGGAAATAAATGGGCGGCTTTTTTGACTAACGCTGGATTGCGTGCGGCAATGGTACCCAAGATAACACGATCAATTCCCTTATTCAACCAGCTTTCTATATTTTGCAAACTGCGTATGCCGCCACCAAGTTGAATAAAAAAATCGTCTGAATAATGTTTAACAATATTCTCTATGCTATGTCCATTGCGGGAATTACCTTCAAAAGCGCCGTCAAGATCGACTATATGTAGATGTGTAAAGCCATGCTGAGAAAAATGCTGTGCCTGTTTTACAGGGTCATGATTAAATACGGTTGTCTTATCCATGAGGCCTCGTTCTAAGCGAACACATTGACCATTTTTAAGATCTATAGCGGGGAAAATATACATGTAGGATATTGCTTTATTTAAGTGTGTGTGATGTTTATGGATGCCATTGTAAAAAACGTAAAAGCAGTTTTTGTCCAAAGGATTGACTTTTTTCTGGGTGGAACTGAAAACCTACCATATTATCTTTTGCTACAATAGCTGCAATGGTTTGATCGTAATGACAATGTGCAAGAACATGTTTACTATGTGATGGTATGAAATGATATGAATGCACAAAATAGACATACTTATTTTCAGGTAAATCCTGTGTTAAAGAGTGCGAATCGTTGGTAATATGCAGAGAATTCCATCCCATATGGGGTATTTTTGTGCGGCTCGATGAAGGGTGAATTTTTACGACCTCGCCTTCAATCCAGTTTAAACCACATTTTTTTGCAAACTCAAATCCAAAGCTTGCCATTAATTGCATGCCTACACAAATTCCTAAAAAAGGTTTTTTATTCGTAATGACGGTATTCACCATTTCTTCATAAAGAGGCGTATTATTTTGCAAATTATCTATACAATCAACAAAAGACCCCACACCTGGTAAAATGATACGATCTGCCTGTTGAACATCTTTATAATCAGCAGAGCATATAACATTTATTTCCTTAGAAGATTCTTTCGCCGCATTTTGTACAGCTTTACGTGCTGATAACAAATTACCGGCACCATAATCAATGATAACAAGCTTTTCCATATATATTGATGATATAAAATTTACATTTAGCTGTCAATAATGCAAACCATAATCGTGTTATGTGTTATCATTTTGCTCCCTCTGAGGATAAGGTGTCAGCCGCAATATTGTCATATGTTGGCGAAGGAGTATCAAGCGTATATTGTGATAAAAAAAGACTTTGTGCCTCATAGGCATCATGTGCATAAATGTTTGCACATAACACGTATCCTCGCGTATACAGGCTAATCTTTGCTAACCAATAGGGAAAAAAACCACATACAATCATTATACTCAATACACCAGAGATATACATATTTGTTCCGAATATCTGTTTAAGATATAGAATTTCAGTAACACCCATAAGAGTTGCTATCAGAAAAAAACCTGTGAAATACCCTTTAAACAGAAAATAGATAGCCGTGAATGAGAAAGCCCAAAAACTAAATCCCTCACGCACACAATGTATACGTTGTAATAATTTCATTTTTTGTGCAGCGTTTATAGTGCTTTTGCATAAATCATGTGGGCAGTAGATGTCGTAATACTTCATGGGGATGGCACAAAAGATGTATAAAATTTATGTATTGATATATGTGGTGGTGTGTATGTGTTTATTATGATATGATAGTACAGTTTGAACGCGTGCATGTGTGCAAGGATGCAGACATACCTAGTGCGATGATTGTTACATATTATAGAATTCCCTTAGTTGATGCAACATTTTCTTGCGATGTTATTGCGATAGCCTGTTTTATCGATTGTGCAACTCCCTTAAAGCAAGATTCGATGATATGATGACTATTATGTCCATAGAGTACGTTGATGTGTAAAGTCATTTTACTTTCTGTACTCAGGGACTTAAAAAATTCTCTTGCAAGTTGGCAATCAAAGTCACCAACTTTTTCGGTTGGACAATCCATATTGGCTACAAAATAAGGTCGTCCAGAAAAATCAAGAGCGATTTGCGTCAATGTTTCATCCATAGGAAGTAAGGCAGAACCATATCTCTGAATACCTTTTTTATCATGTAGCGCTTCTAGAAGGCATTGACCAAGTGTTAAACCACAATCTTCAACTGTATGATGGGCATCAATGTGCAAATCTCCTTTTGCTTTTATTGTCATATCTATACGACTATGAAAGGAAAGCTGTTCAAGCATATGATCAAAGAAGCCAATTCCTGTGGAAATATCATTTTTTCCCGTACCATCTAGTGCAAGAGTTATATCAATACTTGTTTCATTTGTTTTTCTAACTATATTGGATGTACGCATGAAGAATATTTATGTTTTTATAGATCGCGTTAATATTATGTAATACTAATCTAGTATAGTTGCATTTTTATGAAGCCCCGACTTTATTTTTGTCAGGGTGTTGTAGGGTATTATAACATAAAGTATTTAAAAAGTCATATATATGAAAGGCAAATATGCAATATTTTTCAGAAAATACATCCGCTAATCCTTTGAGAGCAACTACAATATTGTGTGTAAGAAAAGGAAATGATGTTGTAATAGCAGGAGATGGGCAAGTGTCTTTGGGGCCCATTATTGTAAAAAAATCAGCCAAAAAAATCCGTCGCCTTAAAGGTAATAACACTTTGGCGGGATTTGCTGGGGGCGCTGCTGATGGGTTAACATTGTTAGCGCGGTTAGAAGAAAAAAGAGAAAGATTTATAGGCGATCTTTTGCAAGCCTGTGTTGAATTGTCCCGCGATTGGCGCACAGATAAATATTTGCGACGCTTAGAGGCAATGCTTATTGTTGCCGATGCCCATCATATGCTTGTGTTGACGGGTAATGGCGATGTTTTAGAACCCGAATATGGAGTAGCGGCAATTGGTTCTGGTGGTAATTACGCCTTGTCGGCAGCGCGTGCGTTGCTAGCTAATACGTCATTAAATGCAGAAGATATTGCCAAGCAATCCCTTGCAATAGCAGCTGAAATTTGCGTCTACACGAATAACTGCGTTGAAATTGAGAAATTAACCTATTAAAAGCTGTTTAACGATAAAATGCTTTGCAGTGATTTTTTTGACGATGATTGTAATTAACAATAGAGGAATTTAAGTATATGGATCTCACACCACGTAAAACTGTAGAAGAATTGGATCGCTATATTATAGGACAAGGCAGTGCAAAAAAGGCTATTGCCACCGCATTACGCAATCGCTGGAGACGACAGCAACTGCCTCCACATGTTGCACAAGAGATTGTGCCTAAAAATATTTTAATGATTGGACCGACAGGTGTAGGGAAAACAGAAATATCACGTCGTATTGCTAAGCTGATTGAAGCCCCTTTCATTAAAGTGGAGGCTACAAAATTTACGGAAATAGGGTATGTTGGTAGAGATGTAGAACAAATCATTCGCGATTTGGTTGATCTGGCTATTAAACAGTTGAAGGATAAAAAAAGTAAAGAAACAAAAGATAAGGCCCTTCAAAAGGCTGAACAAGATGTGCTTGATGCCTTAGTCGGAGATAAAGCCACACAAGCAACACGTGATAAGTATCTACAGGATTTACGCGAGGGGCTATTAGATGATAAAATGGTAAAAATAAAAGTTAAAGATAATCGCGTTCTTCAAATGCCCGAATTGGATATTCCAGGCCTGCCTCCAGGTACGCAAATGGGAATGTTAAATTTGAATGATGTGTTCTCGGGAGCTTTGGGACAGAATACTAAAATGCAGGAAATGACAGTCCGTCAAAGTTATGATGTCTTTATAGAACAAGCAACAGAAGCCATGATTAATCCCGAAAAGATTAAAGCAGAAGCGATAAACTTAGTAGAAAATCAAGGTATCGTTTTTATTGACGAGATTGATAAAATCTGTGCCAGAGGAAGCGAGCGAACAAGCGGTGAAGTAAGTAGAGAAGGCGTGCAAAGAGATCTCTTACCTTTGATTGAAGGCACTAGTGTAACAACAAAGCATGGAGTTGTAAAAACAGATTTTATTCTCTTCGTTGCATCGGGTGCGTTTCATATAGCAAAACCTTCGGACCTTTTGCCAGAATTACAAGGACGTTTGCCCGTACGTGTGTGTTTAGAAGCTTTAACGGAAGATGATTTTAGGCGTATTTTATGTGAACCCGAAGTTAATCTTATTGAGCAATACAAGGCTTTAATAAAAACAGAAGGTGTTACGCTTCTTTTTGAAGATAATGCCATATCAGAAATTGCAAGGATATCAACGCATTTAAATAACATTGTCGAAAATGTTGGGGCAAGGCGTTTACATACAGTCATGGAAAGATTGCTTGAAGATGTTAGTTTTGAAGCGGGCGAAGGGATAAAAAGCGAAGTCGTTATTGATAAAGTGTATGTTGAAAAGCATGTCTCAGGATTGCTGGAGAAACCTGATTTGTCAGAATTTATTTTATAGTCAAAATATCAGATACGCCGATTTTTAAGGTGAGGTGGAAGCAATAGCATGTTGGGCGTTTCGGGCAGCTATCCATTCTTTTTGACAATCTTCATGCGTTTCTAAATGATAATAGCGTTTATAGCTTTGTATAAATGTAGGTCTATCTGCAAGTTGTGCGTAAGCCCATATGGCAGTTGCACGCACAACATAATCGCAATGTGTTATAAAGACCTCAATTATAGATATAAATTTGTGGTCGCCGCTATTGCCTATGGCAATGAGAATGTTACGCAAAAAACTTTTATAGCCGCTTCGCCTTACAGGCGTTTTACGAAAAAAATCTCGGTATTGCTGCTCGGTGAATTGGATGAGTGTATGTAAATCAAGGTCATCCTTTGAAAATTTATGCGTTGTGAGGTTGCTATTGAGTGCGTGTGATTGGTGTGCAAATTTATTCCATGGACATATTGCTAGGCAATCATCACAGCCGAATATTCTATTACCCATTGCTTTACGAAGCGATATATCAATTATGCCTTTATATTCTATTGTTAAATACGATATACAACGCCGTGCATCTATTTGGTAGGGTGCCACAAAAGCTTGTGTAGGGCAGATGTCTAAGCATCGTGTACAGGAACCGCACATATCTTTATGTACAGGATCAGGTTCTAGCATTAAGGTGGTAAAAATGCTCCCTAAAAAAAGCCATGATCCATGTTGTCTGGACACAAGATTGGTGTGTTTACCTTGCCATCCTATGCCAGCACTAGCTGCTAAGGGTTTTTCCATAATAGGAGCAGTGTCTACGAATACTTTTACATCTTCTTTGTAGTGCTTGTAGATGCTGCGTGCGATAGTCTTTAATTTCTTTTTGATGGTGTCATGATAGTCGGCCCTTTGTGCATATACAGAAATCACTGCTTTATTTTTATCATTAAGTGAATCCAGTGGATTGTGGTCGGGATAATATGTTTGTGCAAGCATGATGACAGATTTGACTTCGGGCCATAATTTATGCGCAGCACTACGTATGTCGGTGTTATGGGCAAGCCAATGCATATCACCATGAAATCCTTGAGTAACAAATTGCTCGAGTTTTTCTTGCAAATGAGACGCTTTTAAATCAGGTAAAGAACTTATGCCAAAGACTTGAAAGTCATTTTCTAAAGCGAGTTTTTTAATATGCTCTTTTACAGAAGTTGAGGTATCCATATTTGATACAGTGATTTTAGAAGTCTAGATCTTTATAATGTGCTACTGGCTTAACAGCGGGTAGAAAATCACGGCAAATAGAGCGCATAGATGGTCGTGATTTCATTCGTGCATACCAATTTTTTAACTCTGGATAGGTATGCCACGCAATATCGCCAAAATAATCTATTGTTGATATATGTGCGGCTACGCAAAAATCTGACATACCAATAAAACTGCCTGTAAAGCAGGGTTGATGTAATAATAGACGTTCAAGATCATCCAACCACATCCTCAGTTTGTGCATAACAAGACGGATTTCTTGTGGAGAGCTATGCTCATATTGTTTGGGAAATTCAAAAGGAAGTAAACGCAATTTGAGGAATTGTAAAATCACATCATGATAAAAATGATGGGTAAAAGAAAAGATCATTTCATAACTTTTCATACGTTCTAATTCACTTAATTGATTAAAATCATGTATTGGTGAATGTTCTACATTATAGAATAATGTTTTTAAAAAATTTTTAATTGCAGTTGGACCTGTATGGGCATTTAGTGCATTCATCTGTATAATGGGTAGGTATTTCTGCCATTGATACTGACTAAATGGTGTGAGGGCTTTTTCTTCGTTAAATAACGCTAAAATTGATACCGTTTCATCATGCCAATTGTGCGTGCCATATTCGGCAAATAAAATACGAACCTCCCTACAAAGAGGACAAATGGGATGATGAATGAGTGTTAATGTTGTCAGATCAAATGTCATAACTATTTCGTGGAATTGCAAATATATCTTGCTTTGGCCAAAGCTGCATAGTAAATGATAGTGTAAGAAGGCAGTAAAAAAAAGCAAAAACTTGTTATTTACACTCCCTAATGCACAAAATTTACGTGCAAATTACACGCAGAAAGTATAGATAAGTATAGTTTGCAAATGTATGGGTAATAAATGAAAGAAAGTTACGAAAACGTAAATCAGACGTGCCATAAAAGAAAGTATGCCGATCAGATTATTATTGCCCTTGATGTCAAAGATATCAAAAGTGCCTATAAACTTGTTGATACGCTAAAAAACATAGCCTCTTTTTACAAAGTGGGTATGGAATTGTTGGCTCAGCCAGGTGCTTTAGATCTTGTAAAAGAGTTAAAGCAGCAAGGCCATAAAGTTTTTTTGGATGCAAAATTGTATGATATTGGGCGTACGGTTGAAGCCGCTGTGGCCAATTATGCTGCCTTAGAAATTGATTTTTTAACAATTCATGCAGAATACAATACTGTAAAAGCGGCTGTAAAGGCAACGCATGCAACACAATTAAAGCTTCTTGCCGTAACCGTAATGACGAATATGAATGATGGTGATTTGCGTCTTATGGGAATAGACAATATGACGGTAGAGCAACTTGTAAAGAAGCGGGCTTTACAATCGTATGAATTGGGTGCGCATGGTATTATTTCATCGGCGCAGGAAGCCAATATGATACGGAATATATGTGGAGAAAAATGTATTATTTGTACGCCAGGAATTCGCCCAAAAGGATTTGATAGTAATGATCAAAAACGCGTTGTAACTCCTCAATATGCTTTCCAAAATGGAGCCGATTATATCGTTATGGGACGTGCGATAACACAGGCAGATAATCCACAAAAGGTGCTCACAATGATCCTTCAAGACCTTAATAATACAGCAACATAAAAAACGATGAGTAATGTATATCTGCTTTTGTTGGCCTTTGTGCAAGGGGTTACGGAATTTTTACCAATTAGTTCCTCGGCTCACCTTAATTTGTTATCATTACTTAGCGATTTTGCTACACAACCCCAAATCATTAATGTTGCAGTGCATTGTGGTAGTATGTTTGCTGTTATCCTTTATTTCCGTAGGGATATTATAGGCTGTTTTTATGGGGGCTTGGATATTATACAGGGTAAAAATACGATACATTCACAGATGATCAAATGTATTGTGATTGCCTCTCCACCAGTATTTTTTTTGGGTGCGATATTTATTTTTTTTGATATTGTCGATCTTGTTAGAACATTGTTTGTTATTGCTGTTGTTAATTTCATTTTTGCTCTTTTGCTATGGTACGCAGATAGACAAAAACAAACGCGTCAAAATATTACACAATATGATTCTGTAATGATCGGATTAGCACAAGCCTTAGCGGTTATACCAGGTGTTAGCCGTTCGGGTATTACGATGACTATGGCACGCTATCGTGGCATAGAAAGCAGGCAAGCAGCACGTTTTTCAATGCTATTATCTGTGCCTGTTATTAGTGCCGCTACAATCGTTGAATCTATTAAATGGCAAATCGCTGGTGAAAGCCATTATGTAGCACGTGTAGATCTTGTTGATGTGGGTATGGTAATAATTTTTTCATTTGCGGCTGCATACGTGTCAATCGCCTTTATGTTGCGTATATTGGAGAAAATCGGCTTTATGCCCTTCATAATATACCGTATTCTTTTGAGTGTTATTTTGTTCTTCTTTATTATCTTTACATAAGGCTGCCGACTGTCATAATCATTGTCATTTAATTGCTAAAGCGATTGTTTCGACGGTAATGTCTGAGATATTCAGGAACAACCATGTCGATAGAAGTGGGAGCGATATGTAAGTCTTTGAGTGTACGCCCCTCGTCAATAGCAGTGTTACTGACAATATTGTCATATTTCAACAGTGTAAGCTGATCGCGTGTAATGAAGGGGTGAGGCATATATTCACTAAAAAAGGCTGGCACATGCATTATAGCCGATGGTAAATGTATATAAAGACGCTTTCTACGCGTAGAGTGGCAAACAAAATCCATTAATTCTTTAAATGAATATATAAATGGCCCTCCAATTTCGTATATTGTGTTTTGTGCTTCCTTACTTTCAATGCTTTTGCACACAGCTCGGCAAACATCATGAACATATATCGGTTGAAATCGGGTGCGTCCTCCATCAATAAGCGGCATAAAGGGGGAAATACGTGCAAAGCTCGCAAATCGTCTAAAAAAATTATCGTCAGGGCCAAACATCAGTGAAGAACGAAGAATAACACTATTGGAAAAAGTATGTAAAAGAGCCTTTTCGCCATCGGCTTTACTACGGGCATAAGATGATTCCGAATGAGGGTCTGCACCAATTGACGATAGATGAATGATTCTTTTGACATTGTTTTTTTTAGCAATAGAGGCCAGTTTTTTTATAAAATCATGATGTAATGATTGAAACGTGTAATTTGATTTTTCGTATAAAATACCCACAAGATTGATAACATAGTCGGCATCTTCAATAAGTCGGTACAAGGAGGTCTCATTATCTGAGGCTGTGCGGATAAGCTCTACTTGCCCTTCATAACCATTAAGTTGAAGTGCGCCGCATAGATGGGGATACCTCACTCCTGCGCGAATGCGATAACCTTTGCGTGTTAATTGTGGTAATAAGTTGCGTCCAACAAATCCAGACGCCCCTAAAACAGCTATTATGGGTTGATAATAAGCCAGAGTATCGTTTTTTGAGGGCATAATTTCTCTCGTTTGTATTTCTTTTATTTCCATATATTTCTATAAGGTTTTATTCGTATAAAAAATATCTTAATTTTAATGAAATTCTTCTCACGTTTTTATCGATGTGGCATTAAAAATAAAAAAGTAACGTTTTTAATTATCTATTTTTTGCATCCCTCATGATATTTTATGCTTAGAATTGCCTGCATACTAATGTGTTTGTTATGACAAAAAGAGGCTTAAATCAAGTGCTTGCACATAAATAGCGATATTAATACTGAGCTATTATAATCATTACCTTGTCATATGTGAAGAATTGTATTAAAAATGTATGTTTTTAGTGGACATTAATGTGTTTTGTTAAAGTCTTACTTGAAAGACGTAAAAATTATGCTAGAGATAATGCTAGGATTGAAACAAAAAATATAAGGTTTAGTAAAGCGAATGGCAAATAAAAAGATAGCTCTGATAGGCGCAGGCCAAATAGGAGGTACACTTGCGTTGCTCGCAGGGCAAAAAAAGTTGGGAGACATTGTTATTTTTGACATTGTAGAGGGCATACCACAAGGAAAAGCGTTGGATATTGCAGAGGCATCTGCGGTAGAGTTATTTGATGTGGATTTAAAAGGAACGAATAGTTATGCAGATATCAAGGATGCCGATGTCGTTATTGTCACAGCAGGTGTTCCACGAAAACCTGGTATGTCACGTGATGATCTTATTGGCGTAAATTTAAAAGTGATGTCACAAGTAGGGGAGGGAATTAAAAACTATGCTCCTGATGCTTTTGTTATCTGTATTACAAATCCGCTGGATGCAATGGTTTGGGCTTTGCAGAAATATGCCGACTTACCCAAGCATAAAATAATCGGAATGGCAGGTGTTCTTGACAATGCACGTTTTCGCTATTTTATTGCAGAAGCGCTCAATGTATCGGTTCAGGATGTGAGTGCCTTTGTTTTGGGAGGGCATGGAGATATGATGGTTCCCGTTGTTCAATATACAACCGTTGCAGGAATCCCGATAAGTGATATTATTGCAATGGGTATGATGACACAAGAGAAGCTCGATTCCATAATAGATAGAACCAGAAAAGGCGGGGCAGAAATTGTTGATTTATTAAAAACAGGTTCGGCTTTTTATGCGCCAGCAAGCTCGGCTATTGAAATGGCGGAATCCTATCTTTTAGATAGACGGCGTGTTTTACCTTGTGCCTCTTATTTGCAAGGCGAATATGGCGTTTCCGATATTTATGTTGGGGTTCCTGTTATTATTGGCCAGCATGGAGTGGAAAAAAATATAGAACTCTCTTTGCAGGAGGAGGAAAAAAAGGCATTAGATCTTTCAATAGATTCTGTGCGGCAATTGATTGAGATATGTAAAAAAATGGATCCTTCTTTAGCGTAAATAGATGCTATTAGAATCGATATGGCTGTTATGTTAAAGATCAATAATTGTAAATAAGAAGCGTAAGTGGAAGGGAGTATCAAATAAATTTAGATAAGGTTTTTTAAAATTAATATTATTTTAGAGTTTCTCTGGCTAGTCTTCAGCAAATTCACGAATGATTGTGGTAAGTAATATTGTGGTAAGTAATATTGTGGTTAGTAATATTGTGGTTAGTAATGCAGGTTTTTGCTTTTGTATGGTGAAAATAAGTTGATGGGATTAATATGCAGGAATGATATAGAAGGCCAATATTAAGATTTCTGTTAAAGATAACGACATACGAATAGATCAACCAACCAAATAGACCAAGCAAATAGACCAACCAAATATTATAAGAATAGACGTAAGAGAGGCAAACCTAGCTCAAAGGCTTCCATTAACATGGTATTAAATGATTAACATGGTGATTAAATGGGGGCATAAGGTGAGTATAGTAGGTTCAGTATGTTTCATGCACAACCGATAGCGTTGTATAAAATGCTATCATAGATGAAAAAAATATGGGTAATAAGGGATAAAATACAATGAATATCCACGAATATCAGGCAAAAAAATTGTTTAAGGAATATGGGGTCGCTGTCCCAGAGGGATATCCCGCCATGAGTGTGGCGGAGGCTTTGGATGGTGCAAAAAAATTGGCAGGGCCAGTTTATGCCGTTAAAGCACAGATTCATGCAGGAGGACGTGGAAAAGGCGGTGGCGTAAAAGTCGTTCATTCCTTAGAAGATGTAGAAGAACAAGCAAAAGCGATTTTGGGAATGCAGCTTGTTACACCTCAAACGGGTCCAGCTGGAAAGAAAGTCAATAGAATCTACATAGAACAGGGATCGGAAAAAGAAAAGGAATTCTATTTGTCAATAGTGGTAGATAGAAAAGTGGGTCGGGTGTCATTTATTGTGTCTACTGAAGGGGGCATGGACATTGAAGAGGTTGCTCATAAAACACCTGAGAAAATAATTACACTCAATATAGATCCTGTAACTGGTTTTAAATCTTTTCATGGAAGAGAAATTGCCTTTGCACTGGGATTAAAAGGTGATCTCGTTAAACAATGTGTAAAGTTCACGGCAAATCTTTATACACTGTTTGTACAAAAAGATGCGAGCCTTATCGAAATCAATCCCTTAGTTGTTACAAAAGATGGGCAGTTAATGTGCCTTGATGCTAAATGTAATTTTGATTCTAATGCTCTATTTAGGCATCCTGAAATTGAGGCATTACGGGATAAAGATGAAGAGGATCCGCTGGAAACACATGCCGATGAATTTGATCTTAATTATATAAAATTGGATGGTAAAATTGGCTGTATGGTTAATGGTGCTGGGCTGGCTATGGCTACAATGGATATAATTAAACTGTATGGTGAGGATCCTGCTAATTTTCTTGATGTCGGCGGAGGGGCAACGACAGAACGTGTAACCGAAGCATTCAAGATTATCATGTCCGACCCCGATGTAAAGGGCGTATTAGTTAATATATTTGGTGGTATTATGCGCTGTGACGTTATTGCTCAAGGTATTGTAGTGGCAGCAGAGCAAGTGAAAATATCGGTGCCTTTGGTTGTGCGTTTAGAAGGAACGAATGCAGAAAAAGGCAGAGAAATAATTAATAATTCAGCAATGAACTGCATCGCAGCAAGTGATTTGGGAGATGCCGCAAAAAGAATTGTTGAAGCCGTAGAGTAAATGAAGATTGTTAAGAAAAGCAGTTAACGATTGCAAAATCGTACCATAGCAAAATCGTACCATTGAGAGGTAAATAATGGCAATATTAGTCAATGAAAGTACAAAAGTAATATGTCAGGGCTTTACAGGAAGTCAAGGAAGTTTTCATTCCGAACAGGCAATAGCTTATGGAACAAAGGTAGTAGGTGGTGTAACTCCTGGTAAAGGAGGAGAAACGCATCTCGGTTTGCCTGTGTTTGATACGGTTCGTCAGGCCGTTGAGCAGACACAAGCGGAGGCGAGTGTAATATATGTGCCCCCACCCTTTGCTGCAGAAGCGATACTGGAGGCAATAGCAGCCGATATAAAGTTAATCGTTTGTATAACAGAAGGCATACCAGTTGTAGATATGTTGCCGATTAAAGCGGCTCTGGCGAATAGTAACTCACGGCTTATCGGGCCTAATTGCCCAGGTATTATTACACCAGGGGAATGTAAAATAGGAATCATGCCAGGCTATATTCATAAAAAAGGCAGTGTGGGTATAGTATCGCGATCGGGAACTCTCACTTACGAAGCTGTTGCACAAACAACAGCAACACATATGGGGCAGTCAACTTGTATCGGTATAGGTGGAGACCCTGTAAATGGTACAAATTTTATTGATTGCTTGGATTTGTTCTTGGCAGATGAAGAAACTGAATCGATTATTATGATTGGAGAAATCGGTGGATCTGCTGAAGAGGAAGCCGCAGAATTCTTAAAGCAATCTAAGGTTAAAAAGCCTGTCGTAGGATTTATAGCTGGTATAACCGCGCCACCAGGTAGACGTATGGGGCATGCAGGGGCTATCATTGCAGGAGGTAAGGGAGGTGCGCAAGACAAAATTGAGGCTATGCGTAGCGCAGGTATAACGGTCGCTGATTCCCCCGCAAGCTTGGGTATTACTTTGTATGAGAAAATAAAAAATTTATAGGCGTATACGGATATGGTGTGTTGTATAAATATAAATGGTAACAATATAACACAATCACAATAAGTCCGTAACAAAAAATGTATCGTGTAACGATTAGCAACGAAAAAAATCAGAAGTATAGTAGTAGAAAGTATAGTGGAGATTTTTAAATGGTAGAATATAAATAAGAACATATAAAACTTTTAATAGCAATGAAGGTATGTGTTTGAAAAATGTTAAGAAATGGGATATTATTAAAATTAAGGCGGACAAAATGGATGAGAGCTTTTTATCTGGGTTAAACACTCTTTTTTTAGAAGAACAATTAAAATTGTATACGGAAAATCCTGCACAGGTATCGCCAACGACGGCGGCTTTTTTTCAGACAAATAATATAAAAACAATTCTACCGCAAACAGCTTCTTGGGGAGGCGCAGCAAAGATTACTCTGCCTAATGGTGAGATGGTCAGTGCCTTTGATGGTAATTGGACCGAGGAGCAAACGAAAGAACGTCCCACAATAGAAGATCATGCCAAGCAATTCTCCATAAGTTCTGAACAGGCAGCGCATGATTCTATTAATGCTTTGAAGCTTATTCAGGCCTATCGAGAAAACGGACATCGTATTGCGCAATTAGATCCTCTGCAGCTTCAAAAAAGAGTTGTTCTTGAAGAATTAAAACCGTCTCATTATGGTTTTTCTGCAGAAGATATGGATAAGCCTATTTATATTCAGGGTATTTTTGGTTATAACCATGCATCAATAAATGAAATAATGGCGATATTGACAAAAACATATTGTCAAATGTTTGCAGTTGAATTTTGTCACATCACTAATTCTGAAGAAAGGGTATGGTTACAGAATAATGTGGAACCTCCTTCTGCCCCCATTCACTTTACTGAAAATGGAAAAAAAGCTATTTTAAAAAAATTAATTGAAGCCGAGTGTTTTGAGAAAGTTTTAGGAAAAAAATACACAGGCACAAAAAGGTTTGGTCTTGATGGCGGGGAATCGCTTTTACCTGGCTTGGAGCAAATCATAAAAAGAGGCGGTAAGTTAGGACTTAAGGAAATTGTTTTGGGTATGCCGCATAGGGGACGGCTCAATATATTGTGTAATGTTATGGGGAAAGATCCTCAGGCTATTTTCCATGAGTTTAAAGGTGGAGCCCCTAATCCAGATGACGTTGAGGGCTCGGGTGATGTAAAATATCATCTAGGTTGTTCAGCGGACAGAAATTTTGATGGTAATAATGTTCATTTATCACTATGTGCTAATCCGTCGCATTTGGAAGCTGTCAACCCTGTAGCTTTAGGCAAAGCAAGGGCAAAACAAGACAAATATGACGATGTTGATAAAAGACGTAGTGTTCTTGCCTTACTATTACATGGCGATGCCGCGTTTGCAGGTCAGGGTATAACAGCAGAGTGTCTAGGTTTGTCAGGGCTTAAGGGACATAGGACAGGGGGATCTGTTCATTTTATTGTCAATAATCAGATCGGATTTACGACTAATCCGCTTTTATCGCGCTCTTCTTCTTATTGTTCGGATGTTGCCAAGATGATTGAGGCACCGATATTTCATGTTAATGCAGATGATCCCGAATCGGTTGTTTTTGCAGCCAGATTAGCGATTGAATATAGACAAAAATTTGGTAAACCTGTTGTTGTTGATATGACATGCTATCGTCGCTTTGGTCATAATGAGGGCGATGAACCTATGTTTACGCAGCCGCGTATGTATAATAAAATTGCTAAACATCCAACAACGCTAGATTTATATAGCCAGCGTTTGGTGGATGAAGGTGTTGTAACCACAAAAGAATATGAAGCGACCAAACAAGAATATATTAATAAATTGGAAGAAGATTATTATAAAAGTGATAATTATCAACCACAATCAGCAGATTGGCTTGAAGGACGTTGGGCAAATATTAAAAAAGCCAATGCTGTGGGAGCTCGTCGTGGAATTACTGCGGTAGATGAAGGGCAATTTAGGCGTATAGCAGACACATTAACAAAGCTTCCGCAAAATTTAGATTTTCATCGAGTCATTATACGTAATTATAACAAAAGGCACGAGAATCTTACTAAAGGTAAGCATATAGATTGGGCCACTGCAGAGATGATGGCCTTTGGAACGCTTATTAATGACGGGTTTTCTGTACGTCTGTCGGGGCAAGATTGTGAAAGAGGTACGTTCTCACAACGTCATAGTGTGCTTGTATGCCAAACGAGCGAAGAGAGGTATACACCTTTAGAGCGTCTTAAAAGTCCAGGTGCAAATTATGAAGTTATCAACTCAATGCTTTCCGAAGAAGCTGTTTTGGGTTTTGAATATGGGTATTCGTTGGCTGAGCCCAATGCTCTTATTTTGTGGGAGGCTCAATTTGGTGATTTTGCTAATGGTGCTCAAGTTATTGTTGATCAGTTTATCTCTAGTGCTGAGCGTAAATGGTTGCGTATGTCGGGCCTTGTTATGCTTTTACCGCATGGATATGAGGGGCAAGGTCCTGAACATTCATCCGCACGTCTAGAGCGCTACCTGCAGATTTGTGCAGAGGATAATATGCAAGTTGCAAATTGTACTACACCCTCAAACTATTTTCATATTCTCCGTAGACAATTATGTCGTGATTTTCGTAAACCTCTTATTTTGATGACACCTAAATCTCTTTTAAGACATAAAAAAGTTGTTTCGACCATTGAAGAATTTACAGGCAATAGTACTTTTCACCGCATATTATGGGATGATGCGGAGATGAATAACGGATTGGTGCAAACACAATTGGTAGAGCATAACAAAATCCGTCGCGTTGTTTTGTGTTCTGGAAAAGTGTATTTTGATCTTGTTGAAAAAAGAGATCAATTAGGCATAAAAGATATTTATTTTTTACGCCTAGAGCAGTTATACCCTTTCCCACATGTTGTCTTGGAAGAAGAATTAGCACGCTTTAAAAATGCAGAAATTATGTGGTGTCAAGAGGAGCCGCGTAATATGGGAGCATGGAACTTTATTTTGCCTTTGCTTATAAGAATTTTAGAAAATCTTAAAAAAGAACAAAGAATACCTCTTTATGCAGGAAGGGATGAGTTTGCTGCAACGGCAACAGGTTTAATGAAAAAACATTTAAGTGAAATTGATAGCTTTATGGAACAGGTTTTTGCATGATACTGATACGGTGCAAGGATTAATGTTGAGGCTGTGCGATAGATATGAGAAAAATGATACATTAGCAATATGAGGATAAAATGACTAAGGAAATACGTGTGCCAACTCTTGGTGAATCAGTAACAGAGGCAACCGTTGCACAGTGGATGAAAAAGGTTGGCGATACTGTTAGTATAGATGAAAACTTGGTAGAACTTGAAACGGATAAGGTGTCTTTGGAAGTGCCGTCTTCGGTAGCAGGGGTGATCAGGGAGATAAAAGTAAGTGAGGGCACTACTGTTGGCCTTGATGCTGTGCTATGTATCATTGACGATGCAGCGCAAGATCATGCGCAGCCCACAATGGTAAATGCTTCACTGGAACAGACACAAAAGAACGGCACATTTGGAAATCAACGTGCTAATCTGAGCACAATGCAAGAAACGGTGCAGGCACATCAAGAACATTCTCCTGCAGTGCGAAAAATTGTTGCTGATAATAACCTAGAGGTGGCATCCGTAGCAGGGAGTGGTAAAGACGGTCGTTTGCTTAAAGCCGATGTTATGCATTTACAACATAATGAGGCCTCAAAACAAGCACAATCTACCGATCCCGCCAGTATGCAAGAAACGCGCATATCTTATATAAAAGAGGGAGATGATGAGAATAAAATAGAGCGTGTTAGAATGTCTAAATTGCGTAGCACAATATCGAGACGTTTGAAGGCAGCACAGAATACGGCCGCTATTTTAACAACTTTTAACGATGTTGACATGACCAATATCATTGCTCTTCGTAAGGAATATAAAGAAACTTTTGAGAAGAAGCATGGTGTTAAACTCGGATTTATGGGACTCTTTGCAAAAGCAGTCATTGCCGCACTTAAGGAAATTCCTGAAATTAATGCAGAAATTGATAATGACGAGATTGTTTATAAAAATTATTATAATATAGGTATTGCTGTAGGTACAGACAAAGGGTTGGTGGTTCCCGTTGTGCGTGGTGCTGATAATAAGACAATTTCAGAAATTGAAAAAGAAATTTATCAGTATGGGCAAAAAGCACGTGAGGGTAGACTGGGTATAGAGGATATGACTGGTGGAACATTTACTATTTCTAATGGCGGGGTATATGGTTCATTACTATCAACGCCAATTTTGAATGCGCCTCAATCAGGAATATTGGGTATGCATCGCACTGAACAACGCCCCGTCGTTATTGATGGAAAAATAGAAATTCGGTCAATGATGTATTTAGCATTATCGTATGATCACCGTATTGTTGATGGTAAGGAGGCGGTAACGTTTTTGGTTCGCGTGAAGCAAGCCATAGAAGATCCACAACGCCTTATTCTTGATATATAACGTAAAAAATATGTATCAGGGGCGTTGCATTTTGTAATATAAAAAATATAAAAATCCTATATGTTGGATAGGTGTTAAAGGAGGCGGTATGGATAGCGCAAACATGTTTGATTTGGTTGTTATAGGGGCAGGACCTGGCGGTTATGTGTGTGCAATTAAGGCCGCACAATTGGGTGCAAAGGTCGCTATTGTAGAAAAAAGAGCAACATATGGCGGAACATGTTTAAATGTCGGTTGCATTCCATCAAAGGCTCTTTTGCATATTAGTGAGTTGTATAACCAAGCTGTTTGTGATTTTGATAAGATGGGTATTGTGGCACCTAAAATAAGCCATGATATTGGCCAGATGATGAAATTTAAAAACGGCGTTATTGAGGATAATGCAAAAGGGATTAGTTTTTTATTTAAAAAATATGGTGTCGATACATTTCAGGGGCATGCGAAAATTATTTCGCCTTCTGAGATAAGCATTAGCTCAGGGGATAAAAAAGTGCAGACAGTGCATGCACAATCAATTGTTATTGCTACAGGATCTGAAGTTTCCCCTTTAGCAGGTGTTGAAATTGATGAAAAGAGGATTCTTTCATCAACGGGTGCACTTGAGTTATCAGAGGTGCCACGTCATCTGGTTGTTGTTGGGGCTGGAGTTATTGGTCTTGAATTAAGCTCTGTTTGGAGTAGGTTGGGAACAAAAGTTACATGCATTGAATTTTTACCGCGTATACTAGCGGGTATGGATGAGGAAATTGCTAATAATTTTCAGCGCATATTAAAAAAACAGGGGTTTGAGTTTAGGCTTGGGCATAAGGTTACTTCCATTAAGAGTCATGACACGGGCTTAGTTGTTAATGTTGAGGCTGCTTCAGGTGGAGATATTATTCCTATTGAAGCAGATTACGCGCTTATCGCTATAGGAAGAAGACCTTACACAGAAGGTCTTGGATTAGAAGAGTTACATATTGAAATGACAAAAACTGGCCAAATTGTCACTGATAATACGTATGCAACAAATATTAAGGGTATTTATGCTATCGGTGATGCTATAGCAGGACCAATGCTTGCGCATAAAGCAGAAGAAGATGGGGTAATTGTTGCCGAGATCTTGGCAGGACAATCGGGTAGTATACATTATGATCGTATTCCATCAGTTGTTTATACAGCACCAGAAATCGCAAGTGTAGGTAAAACAGAAGAAGAGTTGAAAGAAGCAAAAATTGATTATAAAAAAGGAAAATTTAACTTTATAGCCAATGGACGCGCAAAAGCTGTGGGACATACAGAAGGATTTGTTAAAGTGCTTAGCTGTGCTGCATCCGATAGAGTTTTGGGGGTGCATATAATAGGAGCAAATGCAGGGGAGTTAATTGCAGAGGCTACACTTCTGTTAGAATTTGCTGGCTCTTCGGAAGATCTCGCACGCACAATACATGCTCATCCAACTCTTTCTGAGGCTCTTAAAGAGGCAGCGTTGGACACTTTTTCTCAGCCATTGCACTCGTAAATTGCTTTGCTTATGTAAGTATTGACATAAGTAGATCAGTAAAAGGGGGTAATGTTGATAACACGCCTCTCTTGAAACCAGATAGCTTTGATTGGCGAGTGTGTTTATTATAGAGTGTGTTTATTATAAAGGCAGGTATCTTCTGTTCTTCATTGCGTTAAAAAATTACCTAATATACAAAATTTTATAAAATAATATGGGTTACGTATTGTTTTAAGTGTTTCATTCTATTATTATTCCTTGTATTTCTATTAGATTATAGCAGTAATGTTGTTAATAACTATATAAGCATGTGATGCATAAAAGTATCAAAAAGGGATAATGTATGGGAAATTATAATGATATTTACAATAAATGGAAAATAGATCCAGTAGGTTTTTGGCAAGAAACCGCACAAGAGATTGACTGGTATGTAGAGCCTAAAAAAATATATAGCAATGAGGAAGATAGCCCCTCATGGTTTGCTGATGGTGTGTGTAATACGTGTTATAATTGCATTGATAGGCACGTAAAAAATGGTAGAGGGCAACAAGCGGCCATTATTTATGATAGTCCTGTAACAGCGACACAGTTGAAAATAACGTATCAAGAGATGCAGGATTTGACCTCTTACGCTGCAACTATGTTGTTAGATTTGGGAGTACAAAAAGGTGATTGTGTTATCATTTATATGCCAATGGTTCCTGAAACTATAATCGCTATGCTTGCGTGTGCAAGAATCGGCGCTGTTCACTCTGTTGTTTTCGGTGGGTTTGCTTCCAAAGAGCTGGCAACACGCATAGATGATGCTAAACCTAAACTTATTATATCGGCTTCTTGTGGAATTGAAGTGAATCGCATTGTGCCATATAAACCATTATTAGATGAGGCAATTAATTTATCGACACATAAACCTCAAAAAAATATTATCCTCCAACGTAGCATGCACATTTCTTCGCTTAAAGAGGGACGGGATTATGATTGGGAAGAGTGTATGAAGGAGATAAAGCGTAATAATAGGCATACGGATTGCGCAAGAGTACAAGCTAGTGATCCGCTTTATATTTTATATACTTCAGGCACAACTGGAAAACCTAAAGGCATTGTGCGTGAAAATGGTGGGCATATGGTGGCTTTGAAATGGACGATGTCTCATATCTACGACATTGCACCAGGAGAGGTGTTTTGGTCGGCTTCAGATGTAGGCTGGATTGTAGGTCATTCTTATATTGTCTACGCACCACTTTTACAAGGGGCAACTACACTTGTATATGAGGGTAAGCCAGTTGGAACACCAGATGCAGGAGCTTTTTGGCGTGTTATTAGTGAACATAAAGTTGTGTCTTTGTTTACGGCTCCAACAGCATTTAGAGCGATAAAAAAAGAAGATTACACGCTGCATTATCTTAAAAAATATGATCTATCACATTTTAGAGCCTTGTTTCTGGCAGGTGAGCGTGCTGACACCGAAACGATTAAATGGGCAGAAAATGCTTTGAATGTACCAGTTATAGATCATTGGTGGCAAACTGAGACAGGTTGGTCAATAGCTGCCAATCCTTTAGGAATAGAAAAATTACCTATTAAATACGGTTCAGCTGGTGTCGCTATGCCAGGATATGATATCCAGATATTAGATGAAAACAATCAGGAGAAATCGGCTGGAGAAATTGGAACAATATGTGTGCGTTTACCCCTTCCTCCGTGCTGTTTACAAACTTTATGGCAAGACACAAGAGGGTATAAGTCTGCGTATATATCCGAGTTTAAGGGGTACTACTCTACTTCAGATGCCGGTTACAAGGATGAAGACGGTTATGTGTATGTTATGTCACGTACAGATGATATTATTAATGTGGCTGGGCACAGATTGTCTACTGGAGGTATGGAGGATGTTGTCGCAAGTCAAAAAGACGTAGCAGAATGTGCTGTACTTGGCATTAAAGATGATTTAAAAGGACAATTACCGATTGGTTTTGTTGTTCTTAATGCCCATGTAAAAAGTTCGGATGAGGAAGTGGCAAAGGCTATAATTTATAAAGTCCGTCAGGATATAGGACCAGTTGCTGCTTTTAAACAAGTTGTTTTTATTCCTAGATTACCTAAAACCCGTTCGGGGAAGATTTTACGCGGTACGTTACGTAAGATTTTAGATGGCCAAGATTGGAGCATGCCAGCAACAATTGATGATCCCTCCATTATTACTGAAATTATAGAGAGATTACAACAATGTGGGTATAAAGATCTGGGAAAACAGGTGTAATTAAGGTGAATTGTTATCAGGTGAATTAGGAGTATGTATGGCTGTTTTCAGAAATAAAGTTGCGATTGTTACTGGGGGAGCAAGTGGTATAGGCTTGGCTATAGTTGAAAAATTTCTTGCTCAAGGTGCAAAAGTTGTGATTGCAGATAAAGATGAAGAAGCAGGTAACACTGTAGTTAAGGATCTTGATAGCGATAGTCTTGAATTTGTTGTATGTGATGTAGCCAATAAGTTAGACATTAATAATCTTGTTATAACAGCTATTGATAAATATAAGGTGATTGATATCCTTGTAAATAATGCTGCGATTGTACATGCGGCGGGCTTTCTTGAGTTAACAGAAGAAGATTTTCAATCCGTTTTAGACATTAATTTAAAAGGATATTTTCTAATGGGACAGGCCGTTGCAAGACAAATGATAAAGCAAATAGAAGAAGGTAAGCCCGAAGGGTGTATTGTCAATCTTTCATCTATAAATGCTCTTGTTTCTGTTGAAAATCAACCTGCCTATTGTATTTCAAAAGGAGCCGTTTTACAATTAACGCGCTCAATGGCCTTAGATTTATCCCGATATGGTATTCGCGTTAATGCAGTTGGGCCTGGTAGTGTCATGACGAAAATGATGCGCAAGGTCAACAGCTCTGCAGAAAAAAGACGTGACATACTTCTTAGGACTCCTTTGAGGCGCATCGCAGAACCGCACGAAGTGGCTTCTGTAGTGAGTTTTTTAGCGAGTGCTGAGGCGTCTTATATTACGGGTGAAACGATTTATGTAGACGGTGGACGTTTGGGATTAAACTATATGGTTGATGTTGACGAATAAAAGTATGTATTGGCTGTCATATAAATATTTTTTCATTTATACATAAAAGATATGCATGATGATCTGTAAAGATGTCATTGGAAATGGTGGATACTTCTTAACGTTAAGAATAAAATTGTATATCAGCAAAACTGAAGTGAGGTTGCTGATATTGTAAATGGACATATCTGCAATTCGTAGTGTTGACAAAAAATGTAAGCTATTGTACTGTCTGTTTTCAAATGTCGTTTAGTAAGGCTGATCAATATTTTATTATCTTTATGCCCAATCATCATTTTATTTTAGATTCATTTTTTCGCCGACGTATACATAGATTATACGTAAATGGAATGAACGCTACCCGAGCTTATACAAGAGCATTACGGAATAGCACAATGAAAAAATGAGAGGATAACACGTCCAATCTGTGTATCCTCAAAGTAGAATGAGGATAGGATGCAGAATTTTCAAATACTTAAACAAGAAAAAAATAATTTCACGGCTGTTGAATTTATATGCGACTGTGTTTTTGGCAAGCAACGGTTTCAAAAATCTTCCTACTTGTTTAGGCAAGATATTGAGCCTGTGGAATCATTGTGTTACGTGGGAGTGTATAAGGGAAAGATTGTTGCAACTATCCGCTATTGGGAAATTATCCTAAATCATAAAATTGAACTTTTACTTGGTCCCATTGCGGTTTTGCCACCATATCAAAATCAGGGATTTGCCCGTGCTTTAGTAGAACATACTATTGAAATAGCCACATATATGGAGTATAATATTGTGTTGTTAGTAGGCGATATTGATTACTACCGCAGATGTAATTTTCAAAAAGTACCTGATGGATACATAGAATTGCCAGGTGAAACGAACCCAGAACGTCTATGCTATAGATTACTGTGTAATGGAACAATACAAGGTTTCAAGGGTAAAATAAAAAAATATGAACACAATTTATGTCACAAAAAACAGAACATAATGTCGGATTTCTAAGTGGCCTTGAAAAGACACTTAAGAATGTTGATGGTAATATGCAAGAACCATTGCCAGTGCATAAGTGGAACCCTGAATTTTGTGGCGATATTGATATGCGTATCGCTAGTGATGGTTCATGGTATTATATGAAAACGCCTATAGGAAGGCAATCTCTGGTTAGACTATTTTCACGAATATTAAAAAGAGAAACCGATGGACGCTACTATCTGGTTACTCCTGTTGAAAAAGTTGGTATAGTAGTTGATGATGCTCCTTTTGTAGTTATTGCCATGGAAATAAGCGAAGCAAATGGAATTAAACAAATCGGATTTATAACGAATGTCGGTGAGAAAATTATAGTCAATAAACAGCATTATTTACGTTTTCAAGAACAAGAAAATAATGGCGGCATGAAGCCGTATGTGCATGTTCGAGATGGATTAGAGGCTCTTGTTAGTAGATCGGTTTTCTATGATCTGGTTGCAATTGGAAAGGAGTATACATATAAAAATGAACTGTATTTCGGCGTATGGAGCGATGATCTCTTCTTTCCTATACAGCCTTCAAAAGAAGTTTTCGAAAAAAATTAAGGTGATAAATCTATTGATGCTAGTAAGCCAAAATGGTAAAAGTAATTCGTTTTTTTTATAGATTGTGTCGTTAAATGGTTATAAACGTCGTTTTATGACGTGTAACTTATCATTTTATGGTAGTCTTTAATGAAAAAATAAAAGGAAAAAGTCAATAATAATAATAATAAAGGAGAAGAAATGAAAAAGATTTTTTTGTCAGCTGTATCTGTTTTTGCGGGTATGATAATGATGACTTCTGCCGCACGTGCCGATTGTGGTGAAATTACAATAGGCGAAATGAATTGGGCTTCGGGTACGATTTTGACCTCCGTAGCAAAATTTCTTTTGGAAAATGGTTACGGGTGTAAGGTAAAAAAAATTCCAACATCAACAGTTCCTTCTGTTGCTTCTGTAGCTGAAACAGGAAAGCCAGATGTTTTAATTGAACTATGGGTTAATTCTACACCAAAATATCTAGAATTAGAAAAAGCTGGCAAAGTGAAGACTGTATCTAATGTTTTTGCTGATGGTGGACAAGAAGGTTGGTGGGTTCCACAATATCTTGCTGATAAACATCCAGAATTAGCAACTATAGAAGGTGTTCTTGCTAATGCGAAGGTTGTTGGAGCACGTTTCCATAACTGTCCTGTAGGTTGGGGATGTCGTGTTGCTAATGATAATCTTAAAGTTGCATTTGATCTCAAGGGTAACGGTATTGAGGTATTTGATCATGGTTCAGGTGAAACGCTTGCAACCTCCATTGCAACAGCATACACGGATAAAAAGGCATGGTTTGGATACTATTGGGGCCCCACAGCAGTGTTAGGTAAATACCCAATGCAAAAAGTAAGTCTGGGTAAAGTGGATGGAACAATACATAGCTGTAATCAAAAACAAGATTGTGCTACTCCAGGCAAATCAGACTTCCCAAGTGCGCCTGTGTTGAATACTGTTACCGTTGATCTCGTTAATCGCGAACCTGAAGCTGTAGAATTTCTTTCACGCTTTACGGTCCCTAATGGAGTGTTAAGTTCTGTACTCGCATGGCATGAGGAAAATAGTGCATCACCTGATGAGGCCGCAACATATTTCCTAAAAAATCATAAGGATGTATGGTCTAAATGGCTCAGTGAAGATGCAAAGAAAAAACTATCGGGAATTTTATAAGTAAAATGATCAGCAAAGCGCTTCTACATGGTAGAGGTGCTTTGCGTGGTCTTTGTGTATTTATCATTTGAGTATAAGTTATATATGAGTTACCTTCATGGGATATAAAGAAATATTTGATAGTCTTGGTCTTAGGCAATGGTGTGGCGATGTAGCGACTAAGAAAGAGATTTTATCACTTGATCAACTTCTTGCAAAAGCCAAGGGAGAACAAGTTCCTGATAGAGCGTGGTGGGATATACCTTTTCCTTCTCTTGATAATCTGCATGAGGCTTGTAATACAATACCCCGAACAAGGGATATGGTTAAAGGTATTGAAAATGGCTTTTTATATATCAAGGATTACTTAAAAATTGTTCTCGATCCCTTAACACAGCCACTAAGTTGGATATTGGATGGCAGTTTATATGTACTTGTTAATACACCATGGTGGATTCTTATTCCCTTGTTTTTGTTGCTAGTACAATATATATCAAAAAGTATAAAGTTAAGCTTGTTTGTTTTAACAGTTTTCGTGTTCTTAGCTTTTATTGATCATTATTCGTTTGCAATCCAAACACTTTCGGTTATTTTTGTATGTACTATGTTGAGTGTCATTTTTGGCATACCGATTGGCATACTCATGAGCAAAAGTGATCGTGTACAGGCCAGTGCAATACCTATATTGGATATGTTGCAAACTTTGCCTACTTTTGTTTATCTCATACCACTTATCTTTTTGTTTTCTGTTACAGAATCAAAATTGTATGGAATTGCCATTATTTTATACGCCATTGTTCCCGTCATTCGTTTGACAGATTTAGGTATTCGTCTTGTGGACAAGGACGTCTTGGAGGCTGCTAACGCGTTTGGTATGAAACCATCGCAAAAGTTAGTAAGAGTTGAAATACCGCTTGCTTTACCCAACATTATGGCGGGAATTAACCAAACTATTATGATGGCGTTGGCTATGGTAGTAATTGCCTCTTTGGTTTCGGCTCCTGGTCTAGGTGTTTTGGTATTGCGTGGAATTCGAAATTTAGAATTGGGTGTTGGTCTTGTTTCTGGCTTTTGTATCGTACTTATTGCGGTACTTTTAGACCGCGTTTCTAAGGCTGCACTTAAGCAAATAAACACTTCATCGCAGTAATAAACGTAAATGTATACGATAGAGAAAGTAAATCATGTCAAAGAAAACGAAAATATCTATAAAAAGTTTATATAAAATTTTTGGTCATGATCCTGCCTCTGTTTTACAGTTTGCCATTGATGGTATGAGTAAGGAAAGCTTGTTAGAAGAACATGGACATATTTTAGGATTACGCAATATTGATATTGATATGAAAGAGGGTGATATTACTGTGATCATGGGGCTCTCTGGTTCGGGTAAATCAACTCTTATTCGCCATTTAAACCGTCTTATTGAACCAACCTCGGGTAAGATACTTATAGATGATACCGATGTTATGAAAATGGATGGGATAGAGTTAAGAAAACTTCGGCAGTCTGGTATGTCAATGGTGTTTCAAAAATTTGCATTGCTGCCGCATCGCAATGTTTTAGATAATGCAGCTTTGGCGCCTTCAATTAGGGGAGATAGTGTTAAGCATTGTCATGAAGAGGCAATGAAATGGATTGAAAGAGTGGGTTTAAAAGGATTTGAATATCATTATCCTCATCAATTGTCTGGAGGTATGCAACAAAGAGTTGGTCTTGCCAGAGCACTCACTTCTAATTCCGATGTTATGCTTATGGATGAGGCTTTTTCAGCATTGGATCCACTTATTCGTACTGATATGCAAGATTTACTTCTTGAACTACAGAAGGATTTGCGTAAAACAATTATATTTATCACCCATGATCTTGATGAAGCATTGAAAATTGCAGACCATTTGGTTATTTTGAAGGATGGTTATGTTGTGCAGCAAGACGAGCCGCAACATATTTTATTGTATCCTAACGATCCGTACATAGAAGATTTTGTAAGCGATATCAATCGTGCTCGCGTTCTCAGAGTGCGATCGGTTATGACGAAGACAAATGAAAAGGGGAAAAGTAAATTTGAAAGCGACATTGAAGAGGATGATACGTTGGAGAGTGTTATTTCAAAGTCGGATGGCGAAACAAACCTTTTATATCGCGTTGTACGAAATGGAAAGATGGTTGGTAAGTTACATATGAAAGATTTAGTAAAATCATTAGTTCCTCGCCATGCCTCTCAAGCAGGAGTAAGGAGCAATGTCGCCTCTTAATAAAGTGATAGTAGTAATAATAGGTTAAAACGCTAAATAGCTTAATAACTTTAGTATTTTTCGAGTGTTGTTCCGCACTGTACGTTTATACGTATCATTTTTTGAATAAGTTTTACCACACATTGTGCATTGATAATTTTACGTATCAGCAATCCCATCATTCTTAATCATATCTAAGTTTCAGTTCATATTTAAACGACACTATAAAAATCTCTAATATTATTAGGAAGCACTAAAATAGTATGTCTTTACAATATAATTGTATGCATTTAGCTATGCTGATGGCATACATATTTACGTTAATCCGCGCATAAACTGATGGTGTTGTCATTCATTATCATTTATCTGAGATCCTGCCCCTTCCGTACGGGAAGTTTCATTCGTCGGAACATAGGTTTTTTGTACAAATTTTTGGAGCTCTTGTACTATATTTTCTTCTATATCAATACGCTGGTAGCTGGAGGTGCTTTTATGTGATGTTACAACCATTGTAAGAAATAATTCAATTTCATGCGAATGGTGAGGTAAATGGTACAGAAGAATATCCTCCATAGTAATAGAGGCGTATGTGGTCGTGTTATCGGAGATAGTAATAGAATAAGAGTTTCGCATGCAAAAATATTGTAAAACTACAAGCAAAACATAAAAATGTGTGTGATTGATAATTTTAACATGTGTAATATGTTTAAAACATTCTAAGAGATCACATAAATGTATTACATCACTGGCGGAACAGAAATGTGTATAACAAAGTGAGTTCTTTTCTTGATGCGGAATATTGAGTTTTGTAAAGCCATTATATAAAGCAGATAATAAATCGTTCCAAATTTTTTTTTGATCTATAGTGGTCCGACAATAAAGAATAGTTTTTGCAATTTGGATTCCATGACTTCTGGGAAATTGAGCACCAACAAAAGCTTTGGTAATCGTTGAGATCAGTTCGTTTTGAGAGAAATTGATCATAATATTGAAAAAATTATCTTTTACAAAACAGCCAAGAAGGAATTTTTCTCGTTATATGTATGTATGTCATCAACGAGTGGTGCTCCTTGAAATAATACGACACGTGTCCATTTATTAGATTTTGGATCAAATTTAGAAGCACCGAAGAAAGATAGTTTTGCACGAAGCATATCAAGAGGAACACAGTTATGGCCAATAATATTTTCGTGTATCTCAGCATAGGGATAACGATGCATGTTTTGAACACGCTCAATGACAGCTCTATATTGAGGAAATTTTTGTAAGAAATAGACAATTGGCTCTTGCGTATGTTTTTCGTGGCATAAATCAGAATATAAATCATTAACTTGCCTAGCGATATCAAGTGGCAATTCTAAATCTTTTCCTTGATCTACATATCTTCTACCTAATCGCGGTTCTAATTTTTCTTCAGAAACATACCAAAAGTATTGTATATTTTCTTTTTTGCAAAAATTTATATGAAGAGCGAAACTATAGTGTTTTTCTATTAAAGTTTTTAGGGTTCCAATGTCCATAGAGGCATCAAAATCGGTTTGTATATCATGTCCCATTTCCTCTGTTAAATCGTCTATTAATTCAGGATGAATTTCAAAGAGTAATGCGATGACAAGCTCTTGGCATTCTTGGGAAGAATCTAAAGTTTTCTCATAGATTGTATTCCAGAAATACGGTTGTTTGGGAGATAAAGTTACAATTTTTTGTGTTAAATCTGCTATTTCATCTTTGAGTGTATGAATACGTCTTTTTTGCCTTTCGTCATCAACATTCCATTGTGCAATATGTTGCTGGGCCTTGCTAAGGAGAAAGCAAAATTCTGTATATTTTGTATCCGTTGTATTATTTTGCTGACGAATGATAAGAAGTGCTTTTTCTTTAGCCATTATCCAATTATTAAGTAATAGAGGATGGTTAATAAGAAAAGGTGCCATGCCTAAACCTGTTGAGTTTCCTATACCTAAGAATCGTTTTGTGTCTGGTGAAAGGGGAACAAATTGGGAAGGATTTTTAGAAAAAGCAATATGTTCTACGAGTTTAAAACTAAAATGACGTATCAACCAAACCGTTAATAATTCTAATTGAAAGGGGGCATGGAAAAAAGCTCTATCTTTTGTATAGTTTCTATCTGCTATACCAAACTTACCATTGCCATAGACGGCTGTTGTCCGAAGTAAATAACCGATATTTTGAATAATATCTCTATCGGGTTGCTGTCCTTGTGACAGTCTCTCTATAACGTGATAAAAGACACGCAAAGATTTGTTGGCTCTGCTAAGAATAAGCTCTTTTTCTGTGTATCGTCCTTTTTCTTGGAGAGTTACATTAGTTTCCAAACGTTTTATATCATTGTCTGTAGGAATGCCGTCATATAGTGTAAAAGTTGTATCCCATTTTTCTGCGATAACTCTATCTGTGCGCTCCTCGTCATCAATTTGGCTTACAAAAGCAATAAGCGAATAATAATGTTTATCGATGTCAATAGTATAAACGGCATAACCAAATCCATTTTCATCAAGAGAAAATGTATGTTGTTGTATAGATGGTTTATAATGTTGTAGTTTGCGTATCATACGCCGTGCAAAACTCAATCGGGTTGGATGTAAGCAACCAAGATGACTAAGTTTCATGACTTCACATGCAGGACGTAATTCAAAATGCTTCATTGATAAATCTCAGCCAGTTTCCTCCCATAATGCGGTGCACTTCCTCTTGTGTAAATCCATTATCGAGGAGAGCCTTGCGTATTGTTATAAAATTCAAATTGTTGCGGAACCAAATGGGATTATCTGGAAATCCCGCATTGTCTTTTGATCCTTCACCATAATCAATATCTTTTGCCCAGCGACCATTACGCATCCATTTAACGATGTCATCGGGCTGATCTTGGCACAAATCAGTGCCGAGTGCGATATAATCTATACCATAACATTCAGCACATTTTTTAATCATATCAACAAAATCATTAATATTACATTGACTGCCATTTTTTAAGTGATGCGGATAAAGTGAAAAACCCATTAACCCTTTACTATCACTAAGAGCTTTTAAGATATCATGCGATTTATTACGTAAAGCTTCATGCCACCAGTGGGGGTTGGCGTGTGAAATAACAATGGGTTTAGCAGATAAATCAATAGCTTGTAGTGTTGATTTGTCACCACTATGGCTCATATCAATAACAAATCCTAATCGGTTCATTTCTTTAATGACTTGTTTGCCAAAGCGGGTTATTCCTGTATCTACACTTTCATAACAACCACTTGCTAGAAAAGACTGATTATTATAGCTGAGTTGCATAAACCGTGCACCAAGACAAAAACAAATCTCAACGAGGCCAATATCATCTTCTATAGGAGAAGGATTTTGAAAACCAAAAAATATAGCTGTTTTTCCACTATCGCGCGCCCGTTGAATGTCGGCTCCTGACTTACCAAGAAAAATATAATCAGCATAATCTTCAAACCATCTATTCCATTGTTCAATGGCCAAAACCGTTTCTCGAAAATTTTCGTGATATGCTATAGTTACATGAACAGCACTTACACCGCCTGCATTCATCTGTTGAAAAATATCTTTACTCCAACGACAATATTGTAAACCATCAATGATAAGGTGGGGATGCGCTGCCATATTTAAAATTGTGAATGAATATATGATGTCTTAACTTGTGTATAAAATTCGTGTGCGGCCTTACCTTGTTCACGCGAACCAAAACTTGAATTTTTTCTCCCACCAAAAGGCACATGATAATCTGTCCCAGCTGTTGGTAAATTAATAGTCACACAACCTGTTTCAACAGATCTTCTGAAATGTGTTGCTTTGGCAAGAGAGCGTGTGAACAAGCCTGCAACTAATCCATAATCTGTATCGTTGACGATATGCAAGCCTTCCTCATATGTGTCTATGGTCTGTATTGTACATAGAGGGGCAAATATCTCCTCGCGATTACAAGTCATTTTATTATGTGTGTCTGTAAATAGGGTAGGAGCCATATAGTATCCCTCATCTTTACAGGTTAGGGTTTTCCCACCATATACAAGATTTGCTCCTTCATTTTGTGCTTTTTCTACCCATTGCATATTGTGATCAAGTTGGGATTTGCTAACAACTGGCCCCATCTTTGTATTGGGATCAAGCGCATTTCCAACGGTTAGCTGACTCAGTGCGGTCGTTAACTTATCCAAAAACGCATCATATATTTTTTTGTGTATAACGAGGCGAGAGGAGGCGGTGCATTTCTGTCCTGTTCCTGAATATCCTCCTACAACAGCAGCGCTGACGGCACTATCAATATCGGCATCCTCTAGGACCATAAGTGCATTCTTAGAACCTAGCTCAAGCTGAAATTTAGTTAAATTTGCACTTGCGGCCTGTGCAATGCTAACACCGACTTCGTAAGATCCTGTAAAACTAACGGCATCTATACGCTTGTCGGATACTAATTGGTGCCCTAAATGAGAACCACTTCCCATAACTAACTGTAAGGCGTTTTGCGCAAGGCCACTGCGTTGGATAATATCAGTAAGCATGTAAGCTGAGGCAGGTGTAAGATTTGCAGGCTTCCATATAACCGCATTGCCAAAAGCTAGGGCGGGAGCTATTTTCCAACTTGCTGTTGCCGTAGGAAAATTCCATGGAGATATTACAGCAACAACCCCCATTGGTTCTCTACGAATATCAATTTCAACCTGCGGTCTTACAGAATCAGCATTTTCTCCAAGTTGACGTAAAACTTCTCCTGCATAATAGCAAAAAAATTGACCAGCTCTATATACTTCACCTTTACCTTCTGGTAAAGGCTTTCCTTCTTCACGACTCAGTAGTTTTCCTAACTCTTCGGCACGTTCCATGAGTTCTTTTCCGATCATGTTGAGTGCGTTACTACGGGCTTCTAAGGGAAAGGATCTTAGTGCTGGCAGTGCTTTGCGGGCACTTTCAATACATTCATTAAGTTGGGCGTCATTGGCCTGAGCGTATTGGCCAATAATATCCGTTGTATCTGATGGATTAATATTGGTAATAATTGTATCGCTGGTTACCCACTGGTTATTGATAAAATTTCCAAATGTTTCGCTCATTTCTATACCTTTCCACTATTTTTTATAGCATGTTGCTATCTTTATGCATATTGCTTTATACTATCAATATGCTATACTAACACAAGATATTAAGTCAATAAATTTTAAAAATACGCTTATGGTTAAAGAAAATATCTCTGTTAGCGAGATTGAAACGCTAAGTTATAAGAAACTCTTAAAGGCTGGTGCGAGTGAAAAGCAGGCAGCACCGCTTGCACGTGCAATATCAATTGCAGAGGCTGAAGGCATTGCATCCCACGGGCTTTTATATCTGCCTATTTATTGTTTGCATTTACAATGTGGTAAAGTTGTTGGAGAGGCCGAACCTGATTATACTCATGTTAGTGGTGTAATGGGGTGTGTTGATGCCCAATGTGGCTTTGCTCACAGTGCAATAGATGTTGGTTTTTTGCATATGCTTGCAAATGTAAAAGAAAATGGTATGGCGGCCATAGCCATTAGAAATTCTTATAATTGTGGTGTTTTGGGCTATCATACGCAACGCATAGCAGAGCAAGGATATGTTGGATTAGGCTTTACGAACGCCCCTGCCTCTGTTGCTCCTTTTGGAGGAAATAAAAAAGTAATTGGTACGAATCCGTTTTCATTATCTGTTCCAGGTAAGGATGGTGATGTGGCATTTTGTATTGATCAAAGTGCTAGTGTTGTTGCAAAATCGGAAGTCGTAAAGCGGGCGAAAAGGGGAGAAACTGTTCCATTAGGGTGGGTGTTGGATAAAGAGGGAAATCCTACAACTGACCCTGAAGCAGGATTATTGGGAACAATGGTACCTAGTGGGGAGTATAAAGGGTTTAATATAGGGTTGATGGTAGAAGTTTTTGCGGCGGCACTTGCTGGAGCACATTTAGGTATTGAGGCTGCACCTTTTGCGGGAGATGTTGGGGGGCCTCCAAAGACAGGGCAGTTTTTTATGGCGATTAATCCCAATTGTATAGAAACAAATGCGTTTGCATCACAAATTGATAGATTATGTCATGCCATAGATACACAAGAAGGAGTAAGATTACCTGGCTATAACAGGAAGGTAAATCGTGCTAAAAGTATGGTGCATGGTGTTGATGTGGATGCAGAGTTTTTACAAAAAATTCGCGACTTATAGCATATTATTAACGTATTCTTAGTAGGGTTAACTGGGGGAATTGTTTTGCCAACTGTAATGAAATTAATATGGCAGTTGTTAATTAGAATTAAATGGATCTATAATGTATACTGCCTTTTTGTTTTTTGCTTTACTGTTTATGATAGTTTTTTTGCTTGTATCCAGTTCATTAAGGCTACTTCTTATAGATAAAGTCGATAAAAAAATACAACGGGCTGAGAAACATTTAGATACTGTGAATTCACAGTTAAGAAAAAGGAATATTCCTTTACCCATAGCCCTTATAATTATTGGAATTGCTGCGGGTTTAATGATTGCCTTTGCTTTATCAGAAGGAGCTGGCAAAGCAGATAAACATAACGCGCCAGCTACGCGTAACTATACCGATGGTTCCCCATAATGTACACATATGCTGTTCTGTTGCTAACGAAAAATGGTTTAGGCAAGAAGAGTTACATTATTTATTTGATATTTTCTATCAATCGGGTGTTGAACTCAAAATAGTAGGTGGAGCGATACGCAATAGCATTATGGGCTATCCAGTTCGGGAAATAGATTTTGCAACAAATGCCCTTCCAGATGAAACAATAAGAATAGCCCATCAGCATAAATTTTCGACTTATACAGTTGGAAAAAAACATGGGACGATACATATTATAGGTAAAAACAAAACCGTTTACGAAGTGACAACGTTACGCCGTGATATATCTACTAATGGGCGTCATTCTGTTGTCCAATTTGGAACTTCTTGGCTTATGGATGCGCAAAGGCGTGACTTTAGCATGAACGCACTTTACGCAGATAAAAATGGTAATGTATATGATTATTTAGGCAATGGATTTACGGATTGTCAGAATAGAATTATTCGGTTTATCGGAGATGCATATACAAGAATTCAGGAAGATTATCTCAGAGCTTTTCGTTATTTTCGCTTTGCGTGTCTTTATAGTCAAGGCCCCCTCGACCAAAAAACACTTAATGCCATACAATCATTACAAAAACACATATCTGAGGTATCTCGCGAAAGAGTATGCCATGAGTTGCGCATAATGCTTGGTGCTTCTTCACAACGCTTGCAAGAGATATTGTGGGAAATCTATGATTTACGCTTGCTTTATGCCTATGGATTTGATAGTTTTAGTAATGCAGTTTTTAATAATCCTTACTTTGTAAGAAATCAAGGAGACATCCTTTTTAGGTTGTGGATGTTGTTTTATCAACACAGATCCTATGCTGATTATCGGCACTATAATGAGCAGAATGTTTTATCGCAAAAAGAAAAAAAACGTATGAATCTATTTGCGTACGGAAAAGCTAATTGCGATATCTTACAAAGTAGGAACGATTTGCTCCATCTTGTTTCGGAATTTGAAGCAAAAGAAGCTAAAGATATTGTTCTTTCAGCCTGTGCGGTTTTAGGTGAAGAGTGTGCACGTTACAAGAAATATGTAGCGCAAGTAGAAAGGCAACAAGTGTTTATTTTTCCTGTAACAGGACAGGATTTACTTCAAAATGGCTTTAAACAAGGTAGAGAAATTGGCCATACACTAAGATATTTAAAGAAAATATGGATAAATTCTGATTATACATTAACACAAAAAAAGTTGATAAAGCATATTACTATATCAGACGATAAAAAGAAAATAAGATAGTTCAGAGTAAGGAAATGTATAAAAATAGTGACAAAAGATACGCATCAAGCAATTATAACATACGCCCACAAGCGATTACTATTGTTTACCTGCCACAAACGATCGGACGGATTATTTATTAGCAAATTCAAATCAACAAACAGAGTGGCGGGACCTATAGTCATAGGAAAAATCATCGGGTAAAAAATATCGTCACGTGACAGGCGTTTGACTGTAGGTTGTTTTTTAGAGTCTTCATCGTGCCCTTCTGTTTTTGAACCATTAACCATTGAAAATGCAATGCCTAGTAAAACAAGGCCGCCAGCAACACGAAAATGTGCAATCTTAATTTCAAAAAAAGATAAAATTTGTGTGCCAATAATAGCAGAAGCTATGCATATTATAAAACTGTAAAAAGCGATATAACATGCCATATAACGCTGTTCTTTACTTGTATTATCCGCTGTCATGCTCATAAAAAAAGGTAGGGTCAAAAAGGGGTTCATAATAGCAAAAAAAGTGCCGAAGAATTTTATAGCAAATGCGGTATCCATCAAAGTCCTCATTGTCGTTACTTGTTGATCATAAGCGGTATTAATATAAGTCGTGTGATTAATCAATAATATTCCTTAAATCGTATAATTGCAATTATCAAAATAGTAGATGGAGACATAAGAATAAATATTGACATTCAGTAAAATGTACTTTAATTTTTGCGAAATTTATAACGTGCATGCTGACAATATGCAATAAAATGATGCCCGTTGATTGCAGATATTTATTATTTTGTCATCAGCACAAACGGCAGGAATATGTTGCTGTGAAAGACAGAAAATTTATTAAACATTTTGTTGGCAAGTTATTTTAAAATATAAATTGTTTATTTTGTATAATAATACTTAAATTAAAAATAATACTTAAATTAAAATAGGAAAGAAGATGAAAAAATTAATATCCCTTACACTATGCTTGATGAGCATGTCTATTATATCCTTTTCAGCACAGGCAGGAAGTCATTCAGCAGAAAATTCAGCTCATATACATGACAAAGAAGCAGGTGGTGTATATAGAGTAGAAGGTTCGAGTATAGATGGAAGATTGTGCGAAAGACTCGGTGGAGTTATTAAAAATGCCGAAGATATGAGTACATGTTTACTAGGTGATGTTGTTTTTGCCTATGATTGTGAAAATTTAATAGTTGATTTGGTTAGAGACCTAAGTTTGAAAGGTCTTGTTTTTTATTTTTCTAACGGATCATTTGAAGCGGTAGAAGAAGAGAAGAAAGACGGTGCTCAAACTGTGTACTCAAGTGAGCATTATATATTAAGAGTCACTGGTGGTACAGGCGAGTTGGCTACTGCGGAGCAAAAAAGAAGCTGTAAAGAATTACTTTTGTAAAACTAACTTAAGTCGCTATTCGTGTTGTAAAAACTTGACTTTGCGATGGGGGCTAAAATTGTAGCAGAATTCTAGGTCACGTGTGTTGGATACGTGGCCTTAGGATTTGGATGGGTAAAGTCAATGGTAAATTCAATGGTAAAGTCAATATAGTTATAGTTTCTTACAAATCTATATAGGTTTTTACGGCTATTGTGTAGTGGTCTTAAAGATCTTTATTTTACAATATTTCTATACAAACATATAAAGACGGATATAAAAGGCGGATATAATAGGCCACAAGTAAAATGATTGAAAAAGATTTCGTATACGGTATAATTGATGGTTACTACGGAACTTTATGGTCTGAAAAGGTGTTGTGTGATTATGCGCTTTTCTGCCGTGAGTACGGACACTCTTTTTTTATATATGCCCCAAAAGCTGAAGCTTATCTTAGGGAAAAATGGTTTGAGCCTTTTTCTCAGGAACAATGCGAGAGCCTCGCACGGGTTCGGCAAAGTTTTAAAGAGCAAGGTATTGCTTTTGGTATAGGTTTTAGTCCGTATGGTTTGAATGTCCTAGACGAAGAAGCAAAACAAAAGCTTAGTGTAAAAATGCGTCAACTGAATGCATTGAATTTAGATATATTAGGCATTTTTTTTGATGATTTAAACAAAGAAGATATAAGTGAAGATTTAGGGAGCAATCAGGTTGATATAGCGCATTATATCGCGTCAATATCTTCGGCCCAACGATATATAACAGTACCTACATATTATTCGTATGACGCGATTTTACAAAGGGTTTTAGGTGAAATACCACCGCAATATTTTGAACAATTTTCTCATATCGATGCTCAATTTGATATTTTTTGGACAGGAAGGCACATCGTAAGTGATGGATATACACGCACAGAACTGCAACAAGTAGCAGAAATTTTTGGTAGAAAACCTTTTATTTGGGATAATTATCCTGTTAATGATATGGCATATAAAAAAGATTTTTTACTTGTTATGGGGCTTACGGGACGGTCGTATGATTTGGTGTATGACACAGCAGGTATCGCTTTTAATCCTATGATACAACCTTATATGTCTGCAATTCCTATGTCTACAGCACAACAATTATTTTCAGGAGAAGATTATAATCCGAGACAAGCATATTTGACGAATATGAAAAAACTGTGCGGTAAAGAACTGGCAAATGCCATTGATGACAATCTCAATTATTTTATACTTAATGGATTAAGAAATACAGAATTATCTAATCTTAAGAGAATGAAGGAATTATTTGCTAGCTTTAAAGATAGCAATGAAAAACGATTTACAGCTGAAATCATAGACCTTATTGATGTCTACATGGCACAAAAAAGCAAGTAAGTACTAAATTTGTTTAAATAAAGTGCATTGAGAGCAGAAAAAATCATTTATATTTCTGAAGTCAAGATTGTCTTAACAAAAGTTTCTGAACTTGTGTAAAAAAAAATCTGGTATGCTTAAACAAGCACTTAATATTATTGTTGTTGACTATTCTAGTCATGGAAAAAAAATTGAGCAATTTATTATAGAAAAGCTCCCTCATCTCAATATACAACAAGTGCGTAAGCTGTTACGAACAGGGCAGGTACGAGTCAATTCTGCACGTGTTAAATTGGGCAGGAAAATAGCATATAATGAGAAAATTCGTATACCTCCTTTTCTTATCCCTCAGCTGGTTTTGGTCGAACAGGAATCTCCCGTTGTAATGCAAGCGGCAAAAAAAAATTGGTTGCAAACTATCATAATATACCAAGACGAACATATAATAGTTATTAACAAACCTGCTGGCTTGGCAGTGCAGGGTGGTAGCAAGATTGATAGGCAAAACATTGATGATTTATTCAAAGATTATGCCGCAGCCTGTAATATACCACGCCCTCATTTGGTGCATAGATTGGATAAAGATACCGCTGGTGTTATGGTGCTTGCTAAAAATTCTTTTATTGCGGCAAAATTATCACAGGAATTTCATTGTCAACGGATTGAAAAGCATTATTATGCGATTACTTATGCCAGTCTTAACAATGCAAAGGGAGTTTTTGAAATGTCATTTGAACCGTTAGAAAAAAATAGTAAGCGTTTTTCTAAGGACAACACAAAAGATACTTCGCACGTTCAGAAAAAAAAACTTTTTACCCAAACATATTATGAGATAATAGCATCATCTACACATGCGGAAAAGAAAATATCACTTTTTAAGCTTTTGCCAAAAACAGGCCGTAAACATCAGATACGCAAACATCTCAGTTATAGTAAATGTCCAATAATAGGAGATAAGCATTATGGATTAGAGTCTAATAATAGTGCCTATATACAAACAAAATATATGTATCTTGTAGCAAAACGGATTCAATTTTTACATCCCTATACGTATCAAAAAATGGTTTTTGAGATTGATTTCCCAGATTATTTTAAAAAATTTATTGAAGATTATGAATTAAATTGTTACGACAAGTAAAGAGTAGAAAAAAGTAATTTTATTTGAACAGTAAGCGCGTGACACAATTAATAAAACGTTTTTATGAAACTGTTACAGTTGAACAAGAGCGTGAAGGGTATTGTATTTCTCTTGATAATAACATACTAAAAAGTCCTCAAAAAAAACACCTCAATATAAAATCTCATGCACTCGCTACCATGATAAAACAAGAATGGGAGGAGCAAAAAGATACAGTTCGTATCGCCAATATGCCTATAACGCGTCTTATGATGGGGTTTACAGATATATCACAAGATAGTAACGAAGCTATAATCGATTCCCTTGAAAAATATGCTCATTTTGATGAGCTTTACTATTTTGCAGAATTCCCAAATGAGTTACATGAAAGACAGATAAAATTATGGCAACCTGTACTACAATATGTTGAGAAAAAATTTAATATTCACTTTTTGACAACAATGGGTATTCGCTCTATAAAACAATCGGATGTGACCTTGATGGTTTTGCGTAATGAAATAAAGAAGCTGTCGCCAGAAGTGAGGTTTGCTTTTAATCAAATGACGCAATCAACAGGATCACTGATATTATCATTTAATGTTTTGTATAATAAAAATCTAGATAATGAAAAAATATGGGAATTATCCCAGTTAGATTATCTTTTTTATCGTGATATTTGGGGGCATGATGAAGAAGCACATATAAAATATATTAATGATAAACGTGATTTTATGGCTGCATGCGCATTTTGTATGTTGAATTATGCGTGAGTATTTTGTACATTGTTTTTAAAGATATGTGTTAATGGTGATGGTATAAAGGTTTGAATTCACAATGGATAAAGACAAGATAGCACAGCTTCAAGAAAAGCAAAGAAAAGCGTTGTTAGGCGGCGGAGAAGAGCGTATTAAAAAACAACACACTAAAGGCAAGCTCACAGCAAGAGAACGCTTGTCATTGATTGTTGACGAGGGGTCTTTTGAAGAATTTGATATGTTAGTGACGCATACCAGCAAAAGCTTTGGTATGGATAAGAATGTTGTGTTGGGTGATGGCGTAGTGACAGGCGCAGGAACGATTAACGGAAGGCTTGTCTATGTTTTTGCAAAAGACTTCACTGTTTTCGGAGGTTCGTTATCTGAAGCACATGCAAGGAAGATAACAAAAATACAGGATTTGGCCCTTAAAACAGGAGCACCAATTATAGGCCTTTTTGATGCAGGAGGAGCACGTATTCAAGAAGGCGTGGCCGCTTTAGGAGGATATGGGGAGGTTTTTTTACGTAATGTGCAAGCGTCTGGTGTTATTCCTCAAATATCAGTTATTATGGGTCCTTGTGCAGGGGGTGATGTGTATTCACCTGCTATGACAGATTTAATATTTATGGTTCAAGATAGTTCACACATGTTTGTAACGGGTCCCGATGTTGTTAAAACTGTAACAAATGAAGTTGTAACAGCTGAAGAGTTAGGCGGAGCTAAGGTGCATACAACACGCTCATCTGTTGCAGATAAAGCTTTTGCTAATGATGTTGAGGCTCTGTTATCTGTGAGGCACTTAATTGATCTCTTACCATCAAATAACAGGCAATCCGTACCAAGCTTTGAGTTTTATGATACCATAGATAAGCATGATGAGTCTTTAGATAGTCTTGTGCCAGCAAATAGTACGGTGGCTTATGATATGAAAGAGTTGATAGAAAAAATTGCAGATGAGCGTTATGTGTATGAAATACAAGAAAACTTTGCTGCTAATATTATCACATGTTTTATCAGGCTTGCAGGGAAAACGGTGGGTGTTGTGGCAAATCAACCTACAGTTTTAGCGGGTGTTCTTGATTCGGATGCCAGTCGTAAGGCCGCACGTTTTGTGCGTTTTTGTAATTGTTTTAATATTCCACTGGTTACATTTGTTGATGTTCCAGGTTTTTTGCCAGGAGTAGAGCAAGAATCGGGTGGTTTGATAAAACATGGGGCTAAATTATTATTTGCCTATGCTCAAGCAAGTGTGCCAAAGGTTACGGTTATTACCCGAAAAGCCTATGGTGGGGCGTATGTTGTTATGTCTTCAAAACATACTGGAGGTGATATCAATTATGCATGGCCAACAGCTGAGATCGCTGTCATGGGAGCTAAAGGAGCCGTTGAAATTATTTTTCGTTCAGATATACATGATACATCAAAAACACAAGAACATATTCATAATTATGAAGAGCAGTTCTGTACCCCCTATATTGCGGCAGAAAAAGGTTATATTGATGCTGTTATTATGCCTCACGAAACGCGTAAAAAAATTATTCAGGCACTCAAAAAATTAGAAAATAAGTCAGAAAATTTGCCTTGGAGAAGGCATGATAATATTCCTTTATGATTATCTGAAATTCATTATAAACCATGTTAATTATTGAGTAGGTAAACAATGTTTTCAAAAATTCTTATTGCAAATAGAGGCGAAATAGCCTGTAGGATTATACGTACGGCTAAAAAAATGGGTATTCAAACTGTCGCTGTTTATTCTGATGCAGATGCACAATCTATGCATGTCAGTATGGCAGATGAAGCCTATTATATCGGTCCATCACAGGCAAGTGAGTCGTATTTAGCAAGTGAAAAAATTATTGCAATAGCAAAGCAAAGTGGTGCAGAAGCTATCCATCCTGGATACGGTTTTTTGTCAGAGAATGCCCAATTTTGTAGTGCGTTGCAAAAGGAAGGCATTGTATTTATAGGCCCCAATGCTGAGGCCATAAAGATAATGGGAGATAAGATTGAGTCAAAAAAATACGCCAGTCAGGTGGGGGTTAGTACTATACCTGGTTTTCTAGGAGAAATTACCGATATTAAGCAAGCAAGTCACATAGCACAAGAAATCGGCTATCCTGTTATGATTAAGGCGTCAGCTGGCGGTGGTGGAAAGGGTATGCGTATCGCACATAGTGAAGCCGAGCTTGAAGAGGGATTAACATCGGCAGTTTCCGAGGCTAAGTCTAGCTTTGGAGATGAAAGAGTATTTATTGAGAAATATATCCAAGATCCGCATCACATTGAAATTCAGGTTTTAGGTGATAAACATGGAAATGTTATTCATTTGTTTGAAAGAGAATGCTCTATACAAAGGCGCAATCAAAAGGTAATTGAAGAAACGCCCAGCCCTTTTATTGATGATAAAACCAGGCAAGAGATGGTAAAACAGTCAATCAAACTTTCTCAAGCCGTTAATTACGATAGTGCTGGTACGGTTGAATTTGTCGTAGGTGCAGATAAAAGTTTTTATTTTTTAGAAATGAATACGCGTTTACAGGTTGAGCATCCTGTAACGGAGTTGGTAACGGGTATTGATATTGTTGAACATATGATCTCTATAGCAAGTGGAGAACCTTTATCAATTAAACAGGAGAATTTGCGTTTACAAGGAGCAGCCATAGAGGCAAGGGTGTATTCAGAGAATCCTCGAAACAATTTTTTACCCTCGATAGGACGTATTAAATATTATCAGCAGCCTTACCATGAAGCGAATAGTGATGTTACTATGCGAATTGACACGGGTATTAAGGAAGGATCAGAGATTTCTATATATTATGACCCCATGATAGCAAAACTTTGTGTGCATGCGGCAGATAGAGAAAGTGCCATATCAAATATGGCAGAGGCTTTAAATACGTATTGCATTAAAGGAGTAGAGCATAATCTTAGTTTTTTATCTTCTATAATGCGCAATAAGAACTTTATAGAAGGTAATTATACAACGCATTTTGTACATAAAGAATATCCAAATGCCTTTACAGAGGTCACATTAAGCGACCAAGAATACAGAATGTTCGCAATCGTTGCTACCCATATTGATTATGTATATAATTCAAAGCGTGCAAAAATAAGCGGTCGTATTAGTGATGTTTTTTTTAATTCTGTGCGCGTCTGTCGTTTTGAAGATGATCGTGAAATAACCCTTGAAGTGGATAATTCTGTCTCGCCAAAGTTCATTAATTTTACCGATATGAATGCGAAGGGAAAGGATAACAGTATTGTTGTAGAAACGCATTGGAAACCAGGTGATTGGGTTTGGAAAGGCAAAATTAATGGTAAGTGGGTTAATTTTTTAGTTTCTGTTAAGCAGGGAGATTGTTATGCTCTATCCCATATGGGAGCCGAAAAGCAGATTTGGGTGTATACACAAAATGAGGCCAAATGCGCACAATTAATGCCACGTAAAGTTGAGAAAAGTCATCATATGGCACTTGTTTGTCCAATGCCTGGGGTTGTCTTAAATATGCTTGTAAAAGAGGGGCAAGAGCTTCAGGCGGGGGAACAAATCTGTACAATTGAAGCTATGAAGATGGAGAATATTTTACGATCGGTACAAAAAGTGAAGGTAAAGAAAATCCATTATAATGTCGGTGATAAGCTAGCACATGGAAGCATAATTATGGATTTTGAGGACATTGTATAGTCCTAATCCTGTTCCTCTTGCATACCCAACAATTTTATTTTTTCTGTTTCCTCTGCCCATTTACTTACTTATGCATACTTATCTCCGTATGCATACTTATTTATCTATGCATAAAGGGGTACGTACCAAGTTTTATGCATATCGCACTTTTTAGTAACCCCTCAGCAAAATTGTGGTAACCTAGACCTTATTTCAGAATTTCAGAATTTTGTAGGAATCGGATGACAATATCTTTAAGTTTTTCAACAAGCGCAGCTGAGGGATGAATTTCATCAAAGAATGGAAATTCACCAGCCTCTAACCTCTCTTGGGTACATCCATTGACGTATTTGCTTTCAAATTCAATTGTACCATCAACAAAATGAGGTTTGATGAAACGACTGCCAGCGATATCGCGTGTACATGCTGCATGTCTTCTGTTTGCAGGCCATTGTTTCAACAATCCTTCTATGTCTAAAGAGCCAAGAAAGGCAACATGTTTTGGAGAAAAATTCTTTTTGTATTCTTGTTCTAACAAGTCTCCAAAATGTTTTGATAATGCCTTCGTTCTTTCAATAAGTTTTTTTCGCTTTTTAGGATCCTGTACCTCTTGGACATATGGTATCTCGCTTAAAACAGGTGGAGCAATTAACAATATGCGCCTACCGTTTACCTGACGAATTCTTCGTGCAGCCTTTATTACTTGAGACACTGCGTATGAAATTCTTTCTTTAGCAGCCTGTAGAGTGGTATCCTCAACAGCAACCCTTAATATATCATTACTCCCCGAAAAAATATAAAAAAGTGTTTTATCAGTATTTATATCTAAACCAGATCGCATAAATGTGTCTACCTGCTTGTTGAGACTCACTGTATTAAGGAACAGGGCGGACAATGATTGAGAATCATCTAGTGCTCCAGAAGCAACTACAGAAAAGTTAGTGGCGATACGTGAAGGGCCCGTTACAGGTAACGTATCCATATACTTCATACGCTTAGAAAGATAATCCGATGTTTCTTGGTTGATTGGGTGATTAAAATTTGTATGCGGTTTGAGTAAAGCCATTGCTAATTGATGACTATTTGCGCTTTTTGCTACAGGTCCCCCCGCTTCTTGATTAGCCAATATAAGTTCCTTGTTTTCATTTAAGCGTGTAAAATAAAAAGGGATCAAATCAACATTAAAATATTCCGCAAGCCTTTCAGGAATAAGACGTTTGTTTGAGAAAGCAAGTCCGTAAGGTGCTGCAGGTGGGCTTTGCAAACGAAAATCACTGAAATTAAAACTAAAATTTAATACTGAGAACAAATTTCCTCTATCGGATATAGAGTCGCCAAAAACAACGATATGCTCAACATTTTTATGTGTTAAAGGCTTGTTTGTGTCTCTGTAGACAAATGTTGAAAGATCATCTGGTTTTGACGCACAGCTAGCAACTAGCAATGAAATAAAAATGTAAAAGATTTTTTGTATATATGAAGACATAAATAAATATCGGTGTAAAGTTTACGAGAAATGTGGACAATGTAAAAAAATTACTAGGTATTTTAGAAAAATTACCCATAAGGTCAAACATACATTTTGTCTTTAGCAATGTAAAGTAATTTACTCAATATTAACTAAAACATTTCAACCTTGTTACAGGAAAATTGTATAAATACCTTGGTTATGATTGAAAGATTGATATGGATACGAAAGCATTAGAAGCAATTGATATCACACTCTCTGTTCACGTTGGATCTGCTACGATGCCTATGCATCAGTTTCTACGTCTGGGTAGAGGAGCGATAATTGAACTGGATAAAAAATCACAAGATGAGCTGCTCGTTCTTGCAAACGATAAACCCTTTGCTAAAGGGCACGTGTTGGTGAACAGTAATGTAGAGCATCAAGATGAACAAATAGGTGGTGTTGCCGTACAAATAAATACCTTGTTATCGTCTAAGCAGTAGCTGCTGACATGCTTCGTAGGTATACGTCTTTTTCAAGGCCTCATATGCGTATAAGATACTTAATAAAATAAAATGTGTAAAAATAATTAAGGCTTGAGAAGATAGAGAAAATTGAGTAGGCTAAAATTGTAGGAATTTATTTTTAGTTATAAAAACAAATTTAATATTTATACCCATTATGGTAGTGGTGCAGTGTTCGGCCATTTGAAGCGAATATAGAAAAATAAATATCTAGAATAGTTGAAAAATAAATATCTAGAATAGCTTAAGTATATAGCAAAATTCTTGCTAGGTTAGAGGGATAAAATAATATTATTCAGTATTCACTGAACATTCTTGTTTGTCTATGACAAGTAAAAGAGCTTAGGTAAGAGTAAAAAGGCTAGAAATGACTATCGGTGAGACAATTTTTGCAAGTGGGGGGCGCCCATTAAGTGGAGAAATTAATATAAGTGGATCTAAGAATGCGTGCTTGCCGCTTATGCTATTGCCCATGCTTACAGATGAGGAATGTGTGTTTGATAATGTTCCACTTTTAGCTGATGTGAGTACATTGAGACGTCTGCTGAGTTATTTGGGGGGAGATATTAAGATTGAAGAAAAACGCGGTGCAAGACAAGGATATACGATGCACTTACGTTTTACAAAGCTTGTCAGTGATGAAGCAGATTACAGTCTTGTATCAAAGATGCGTGCTAGTTTTTGGGTTATATCCGCGCTTGTTTCACGTCTAGGAACCGCTAAGGTCGCTATGCCAGGCGGATGCAATTTAGGACAGCGACCAATAGATTATATACTCGATTCAATTAAAGCTCTAGGTGGAAAAGTACGCAAACACCAAGGATATGTTCTTGTATCTACTGAGAATGGCCTTAAAGGCAATAAGATTGTTTTTAAGAAAGCATCTGTAGGAGCAACACATTGTGCCATTATTGCAGCAGTTCTTGCACAAGGAATAACGGAAATACATAATGCCGCATGCGAACCAGAAGTAACAGCAGTAGCTCAATGCCTTGTTGCTATGGGAGCACAGATTTCAGGTATAGGAACCAAGAATCTTATTATTAAAGGGGTAAAAAAATTACATGGTGTACGTTTTTCTGTTCCACCTGATAGAATTGAGACGGGTAGCTATGCCATATTGTTTGCGGCAACAGGAGTAAGGGTATGTTTGCACAATGCCGAAGCACAGCACCTTGATACGCCTCTAAGAAAGCTGGAAGAGGCAGGGGTGGATATTGAGGTTGAAGGCAATACTATAAAGATTGAGCGGGATATAGCAAAATCTTTGCGTGCGGTTGATATTAAGACAGAAGTGTATCCAGGATTTCCAACTGATTTGCAGGCTCAGTTTATGACTTTGATGGGCCTCGCGCAAGGTCGATCTACAATTCATGAAACGATTTATGAAAATCGTTTTATGCATGTGCCGGAATTACTGCGTTTTGGAGCTGAAATACAAACAATAGACCAAAATACTGCTATTGTTGATGGTGTCAATAATTATGTAGGTGCACAAGTTAAGGCTACCGATTTAAGGGCTTCTAAGTCTTTAATTATTGCGGCGTTAGTAGCAAAAGGACATAGTCGGATACACGACATCTATCATCTTGATAGAGGATTCGAAGATCTTGAGAAAAAATTAACGCAATGTGGTGCGATTATCCGCCGTGAGGGAGGTGTTGACTCATTACAAGATTCGGATGATCTACAAATTAATAAACGCAATGCTTCGTTATTATAAGGTTAACCCGATTACCTAATATAGGGTCTTTAGCTAGAACATAACAAATTGTGACGCATTTTTTCACGAAGTTCTTCTATTGGCTTTAATTCATTGCGATCATTTTTATAATACCAAAAGGCCCACCCATTACAGGATTGCTGATTGTTAATATAAGCCCCTACTTTATGAATAGATCCTTTATACCCATTGTAGTTGAGTGACGAATCGCTTTGAATGATAGCAGCATGTTGCTCATGCTTATCGTAAATATGTGTGCCACTATGTAGTAATTTATTTTCAACAAGACTTCCAAAAGGGATACGGGGTTGAGTTTTTTTTATATTTCTATACGCTTCTAAAGCGGAGTAAGATAAGGCTTGTGTTTGCTTTATTCGTTGGCAAGAGGCTGATACATACTTTTCGCAGTTGTCAATACCTATAAAACGTCTTCGTAATTCTTTGGCAACGGCACCTGTTGTTCCTGAACCCAAGAAAGGATCAAGTATGAGATCATTTTTTTTACTGCTTGCATGTAAAATTCGATATAAAAGCTGTTTTGGTTTTTGTGTTGGATGAATTTTTTCTTTTGCTTCATCACGTAATCTTTCCTTACCACTGCAAATGGGTATGTACCAATCTGAACGCATTTGCTTGTCTTCATTGAAAACTTTAAGGCTATCATACGAGAAATGATATTTGCTTTTTGGGTTGCGGCTTGCCCATATCATTGTTTCATGTGCATTAGTAAAACGTGTGCCTTTAAAGTTAGGCATGGGGTTGTTTTTTATCCAAACGATATCATTAAGTATCCAAAAGCCAAGATCTTGGAGAATCGTACCGATGCGGAATATATTGTGGTAGGAACCTATAATCCAAACTGTTCCATCGGGCTTTAGGATACGTCTAACGGCCTTTAACCAGTTACGCGTAAACCTATCATAGGCTTCAAAACTATCAAATTGATCCCAATCATCTGTAACAGCATCAACTTTGGAATGGTTAGGCCTATAGAGATCACCGCCTAATTGAAGATTATATGGAGGATCTGCAAAGACCATGTCAACGTGATGTTTAGGTAATTGATTCATCACCTCTGTATTATCACCTAAAAAAAGTGTTGTATACGCATCTTGTGTATAGGGAACTAAATTCCCAAAAGAGGAGTGATCGTGATAGGTATTATAGGGTGTATGTGTGAGTGGTTCTTTGGCACTAACCTGTGTTTTACTGTACATTATGTTTCACTATATTAACTGACAAATCATGTTACAGAAATGACTTATTATAGTTAATTTTGTATTGATAGCGAAACACTTAATAGGAGATAGAGCGATAACAATATAAACAAGGATAACATTTTGCTATCATCCCTTCATTTACCAAGCATTAGATTATGTTTTACTCGTTACCATGTAGCTATGGGAGGTAAGCTTGATAAAATAGCCTCAACATTCCCACCAGTCTGTAAGCCGAAAGTTGTACCCTTATCATAGAGTAAGTTAAACTCAGTGTAACGACCGCGTTGTTTAAGTTGTTCCTTTTTATCCGCAGGTGAAAAAGATTTAGTGAGGTTTTTATGAATTAAGGGTGTATATATATCAAGAAAACTGTGTCCGATTTCTTTTACAAAAGCAAAATCCGCATCAAAATCACCGCTATTGTGATGGTCGAAAAAAATACCTCCTATACCACGGGGTTCATGCCTGTGTTTAACCCAAAAATATTCATCACACCAATTTTTGTAGGTTTTATAATCAGTAATTGTATGATTCGCACATAAACTCTGTAAATAATTATGAAAATATTGCGTATCTTCATGCGTTTGACTGCGATATGGTGCGAGCATAGGATTCAAATCAATACCGCCCCCAAACCAGCTTTGTGACGTTACAATATAGCGTGTATTCATATGAATAGCTGGAACATGAGGATGGTAGGGATGAATTATTAATGATATGCCTGTTGCAAAAAAATGCGAACTATCCTGCGTTCCTTTTATTTTATCTTTGAACTCTGGAGATAACTCCCCATAGACACAGGAAAAATGAACGCCCGCCTTTTCAAAAACGCGTCCTTTGAGTAGCCCCATAGTGCCGCCACCTTGACTATCATCGCGTAGTGGTGAGCGCAACCAAGGAGTTAATATAAAATGTGGGTTATCTGTCTCACTTGGGTTATCTATCTCACTTGGGTTATCTATCTCACTCATGGGAGCAAGATTTTTGGAAAGACCCTTAGAGGCTAAGGCTTCTTGTTCTATCTCTTCTAAGCCTTTGCATATAATTTTCTGCAAATTTTTAAAACAAGTATAGCATTTTTGTTGGTGTTTGGTTAGTTGCATGAGATTAAACAGACATTTCGTTAAAATAACCCGATTGTCGTAACGCTTCAGAACTCACTATCGCACAACTCATAGCGACATTGAGCGAACGGGCGTCTGGATGCATCGGAATACGCAAGTGACACGAACAATTATCATAAACCTCACTTGTTACGCCAGCCGTCTCTCTACCAAATAACAAAATATCATCATCTGAAAAATCAAACTGCGTATAAACTGTGTGTGCATGAGTCGATAAAAGCACAAGACGCTTGTTATATTGATGTACATAAGTTGTAAATTCGGAGAAATTAACATGCCGCGTCATATTTACCGATTGTATATAATCCATTACAGTACGGCGAAAACGGGGGTCATTTAACGTAAAGCCCATGGGTTCAATGATATGCAGTGCAAGGTTCCAAACTGCGCATAAACGCATTATTGCCCCTGTGTTTTGGGCAATATCAGGTTGAAAAAGTGCAATTTGTAAACTTGATGGCGGCATACACTATATATGGATAAATGTGTGAAGAGTGAATATTATTGTCGATTATGATATATACAAGCGATAATAAAATAAGTGAACAAAAAAATAATCATTTTTTTACTGTCCATTTTAATTTGGAGAAGGAAATAAACAAAAATATAGTGAAAAAAAAATCTGTATCTTAAAATTACACTGGATTCCTGAAGAAGGATATTGTACAAGCAAAAAAGTTTAAATGTGTTAAGCTTTTTTACATATAGCCATATTATAAGCGACGGTATGAAAACTATGAACACTATGAAAACTATGGATAGTTGTTTGAGGATAGTTGTTTGAGGATAGTTGTTTGAGGATAGTTGTTTTGAAACACAGCTGAGTATGTGTAAATGAGGTGAACTAATAAGATCGTAGACATATATTTAATGTGGTTGAGAAGTAATGTGTTTGCAAAAATGGATGCAGTCGTGCATTTTGTGACAATGGAAGTGAAAGATGATAGCCAAGAGCGCAAATAAGATGAGTGATAATAAAACGAATAGACGAGATTTTTTATATATAGCCACTACAAGTTTTGCAGCCGTTGGTGCGGCAGCTGTAGCATGGCCTTTTATACATCAAATGAATCCTGATGATTCTGTCAAAGCATTGAGTTCTGTTGATATTGACATATCTTCTATTGAACGCGGGCAGTCTATAACGGTTCAATGGCGTGGAAGACCGATTTTTATAAGGCATAGAACACAAGAAGAAATTGATAATGCACGTAGTGCTGCAGTACAAGATATGATTGATCCGCAATCCGATGAAAATCGTGTACAAAAGGCCCAATGGTTGATCGTAGAGGGTAGTTGCACGCATTTAGGGTGTGTTCCTGTTGGCAATGCTAGTACAGATGGTGGGTGGAATTGCCCGTGTCATGGTTCGCGCTTTGATGTATCGGGAAGGGTTGTTCGAGGACCTGCGCCTACAAATTTACCCGTACCTGACTACGAATTTTTAAGCAATACGTTGATACGTATTGGCAAGAAAGTCTAAATATTTGGAAAGGATATCTTATGTCTGGCCACTCAACTTATGTACCTAAAAGTGACTTTTCTAAGTGGATGGATGCTCGTCTACCCCTTATGCGCTTGATGCATGACAATATAATTGACTACCCTACGCCCAAAAATCTTAATTATTTATGGACATTTGGAGGTATTTTGGCTGTTTGCCTTGTTGTGCAGATAGTTACAGGAATCGTTTTGGCAATGCACTACACGCCTCATGTTGATTTGGCTTTTGAGAGTGTTGAGCACATTATGCGTGATGTGAATTATGGTTTTATGATACGCTATATACATGCAAATGGGGCATCCATGTTTTTTATAGCTGTTTACGTTCATATGGCCCGTGGTATGTATTATGGATCTTACAAAGACCCAAGGGAAGTATTGTGGATATTGGGATGTATTATATATCTTTTAATGATGGCAACCGCTTTTTTTGGGTATATGCTACCTTGGGGACAAATGAGCTTTTGGGGAGCTACAGTTATTACAAAATTATTTGGTGCCGTACCTTTTATAGGAGAAGGAATTACAGAATGGCTTTGGGGTGGTTTTTCAGTTGGAAATCCAACATTGAATAGGTTTTTTAGCTTGCATTACTTATTTCCCTTCATGATCGCTGGTGTTGTTATTCTGCATATATGGGCTTTGCATATACCAGGTAATAATAATCCTGCTGGCATATCTGTTAAATCTAAAGACGATACGGTACCTTTCCATCCATATTACACATTAAAAGACAGTTTTGCTGTTGTGTGTTTTATCATTTTTTTCGCCATTTTTGTTTTTTACTATCCTAACGTATTGGGACATACTGATAATTATATCAAAGCTAATCCACTCGTAACGCCAGCACATATTGTACCAGAATGGTATCTGTTGCCTTTTTATGCTATATTACGTGCAGTTCCCGATAAATTGGGTGGTGTTATTGTTATGTTTGGAGCTATATTTTTATTGTTCTTGTTACCATGGCTTGATACTTCTAGAGTGCGTTCGGCACGATTTAGACCCGTGTTTAGATTTATGTTCTGGGTCTTCATTGCAAATTGTTTGATGCTTGGTTATTTAGGAGCACAGCCTCCCGAAGGTATATATGTGATTTTGGGACGTTTAGGAACGATTTATTACTACCTACACTTCCTACTCATACTTCCTATACTAGGCTGGACGGAGACGACGCTACCTTTACCAGAGAGTATTGCAGTATCGGTAAGGAAAAAAGAAGTAGAAACAATCGTAAATGAAAACTGAAATAGTAATTATAAAGGCAATGAGTGTTGTTATGATAATTAAAAAAATCCTTTTGTTATGGGGAGATAAAATGGCTAAAGTCATGGCTTTGTGCTGTTTATTGTTTTCTTTTGCAGCCCCATCTCCTTTGCTGGCCGCAGATGATGTTCTTGACATCAAAAAAATAGATTGGTCTTTCTCGGGACCCTTTGGTACTTTTGACAGGGGGGCTTTACAAAGAGGATATAAAGTATATAAAAATGTGTGTGCTTCTTGCCATTCAATGTCTTTACTCAGTTTTAGAAACCTATCTCAACCAGGTGGACCAAGTTTTTCAGAAGCTCAAGTTAAGGCACTAGCTGCGGAGTATATGGTTAGTGGGGAACCCGATGCAGATGGTGAAATATCAGAAAGGCCAGGGGAGCCACGTGATAAATTTCCCTCACCTTATGCTAATGAAAATGTAGCAAAAGCATCAAATAATGGTGCCATGCCACCTGATTTGTCGGTAATTGTAAAGGCGCGTAAGTATGGAGCAGATTACATATATTCGCTGTTAACAGGATATGCCGATGCACCTCAGGGAATTGAAATAGCAGAGGGACAATATTATAATAAAGCATATTCTGATAACAATGCTGATTATCCAGGAGGTGCGTTGGCAATGGCCCCACCATTATCGGATGATATTGTTGAATATACTGATGGTACGGCACAAACTGTGCAACAATATTCTAAAGATGTAACATATTTTCTGACTTGGGCAGCAGAACCAACTATGGAAGCAAGAAAGCGTATAGGTTTTCAAGTTATGGTTTTTCTATTGTTTTTAGTAGGACTTTTACTATTTGCTACAAGAAAAATATGGAGAGAGGTAAAGAAGTAACCTATTAGATCCTTGCGATTATAGAGGTAAAGTAATTGACGGGATACTTTTTATATACTTTATAGCCTGTGTCGATGTTTTTTATGTACTGTATACCTGTAGGGAATCTTAATGCCTCTGTTTTGGCTTATGTAGTATTATAGCTAAAAAATACAGATTAATTGAAATCATCTATCTCCAATTCCATTTTCTTTTTTAGGTAACGCCTTGACGATCATTAGGTAACGCCTTGATGATCATAGTGGAGGAACTGCGTATATATGTTTTTAGCTCTGTATCTGATAAGGAGCAGAATCATAATGTTGTATCCTTTAATAATATACGCCTGATTTTTGCAAATTGATTGGATAATAATTTGACAGAATAAGATTTAGAAGTTAATTCTACAATCATATTATGGCAGTATTACTTTTTATATAGAATAAAAGACATTATATTTGAAATATGTTTCTACATTGTATTTTGTGGAGCTTACTAACATACAAAATATTGGTCCCGTAGCTCAGTTGGATAGAGCGCAAGTTTCCTAAACTTGGTGCACAGGTTCGAATCCTGTCGGGATCACCATTTCTGATAGAATATGAGATGTATGCGTGCTGGCAAGCGCTATAAGAAACACAAAAATGTGCTTATTGGGTTTCTTTAAACAACCGCTTGTAGTCGCAACGCATATAGAAGCTGGTGAAATGGCAGTTGTAAATTTGTATCATTTTTTTAGTAATGTGTTTTTCATATCGACAAATGTTTTATACGGTTTTACTAAATATTAATTATAAAATTGTTATGCTCTAAATATGTATGGGAATGCGTAAAATGATATTTTAAAGTAGATATTAGGTGTTCTTATCACATAACGTGGTAAGAAAGTATCTTATTAAGATTTGTTCGCTTTTCTGGTGTTGTAGATTGTGTAGATGATTTGTCAGTAAAATGACTCCTTTTGAAAATAGTGATAAGCATAGCAAACGCTTGACAGCGAATACGATTGAAAATACTTCAAACGAGGTAAACGAAGAAGTATTGCATAAAGGATCGCAATATACAGAACAGCAACAATCAACACATGAAAATTATACTGAAAAATTGAATTCAGAAACAGAATTACACAATAAAACACTAAAGCCTCATTCATTTTCGTCCCAGTTGATGCCGAGTGAAAAATTTTCACCAGATAGGCATGAAAACACTGACAATACATATACAAAGACGGAAGAAACATTGTCGAATTCATCTGATATGATAGAAAAACAAGAAATTTTTCCACAGTGGCAAGGCGGGGTAGATCAGCATATACAATTTTTAGAAAACGCATTACGTGAAGTTGTTTTACATATAGAAGATAAGGACAAGGACACGTCGGAGAAAATGTGTTTGTTACAAGATAAATTTAAGGAGCTAGAAAAAGAAAAAAAGAAATTTAATTCACGCCTTCAAAAGGATGGGCTGGGAGATAAGAAATTTGAAGAGCTAGAAAATTTACACATACATAGAAATGTAGGGCTATCATCAAATGGTGCTGATTATACAAATCTTGCTGATAATATAAATAGTGTAAAATTAAATACATCCAGAATCAAACCGCTGACTTTAGAAGAAGAAATAACACAGCAGATTGATAAAAGTTTTGCACAAAAAGACCTTAAGCAAAAAGATATAGATGAATTAAAAGATACCTTTTACGAAAGCCGAAGAAAACGTAAAAATAGATATCCAACGCAAATTAATGGAACCCCAGCAGCAGATCGTTTAAATGTATCTGATAAAGGAAAGCAGAATCACAATTTTATATCGAATTTTGATCACATCTATGCGCCACAAAACACCTTGAAATTATCTAAAAAGGTGGAAGAAAGAATTGATTCGCTGAATCAGGAATTGAAGAAAATTAGTGAGAAGCAAAATCAAGATCATTTGGTCAATGCGATTGAAAGAAAATTTTCTGAATTAGAAAAAAACATTCAGCCACAGCAAAATCGTGCAAGAGAAATTGAAGATTTACGTAATCAAATTTCAAATTTAAATGCTGGTATAGAACAGTTAAAAGAAAAAATATTATTTGATAATTTTACAGAAGGAGATGGTAATTTCCAGCAAAGTGCAAACGTAAGAAACACAGATATTACACAACAAATAGATGCTTTAAAAAGTGAACTCACAGAAAGTGAACAGCGTAATAATCAGCTTTTGGATATGATGCAAAAAACGATTGAAAGGGTTGTTGATAAGTTGAATGAGAACCCTAAGCCAGTTGATGCAAGTCAAGAATTTTTTTCATCCCCTAAACAAGCTCCTCAAGGTTTTACACAACCTTCACCTGCAATTTCACCTGCTGCAGCTCCATCATACGCTAATCAAGCAAGGGTTGCAAACCAGACAGTAGCACCTTCAATGAATCAGCAAGCACCTAATAATAATAATAATTCAGCAATTGCTTGGGGTAGAGGTGGGATACCTGATCGTGGTTCCATAAGAACACAAATTGCTGCGGAAGTTGAACAACCAAAAACGAATTCAAAAATATCTAGCATATTAGGAATGATTAAATCAAGATTTACGAAAAATTCCACCAAGACATTGGCTATATTTTGTGTTTTCGCCTTTAGTAGTTACAGCTTTTATAGCTATGTTAAGAATGACCTTATTGATAGTAATATTATTGTATCAAACTATGCAGATAATAATCTTGATAATATTGTTACCTCCTCAATTAACATGCGATCATCAGATACAGAGGCTCCTACATATAGTAAAAATTTAAAAAGTACCAATATATTACCTACTTCCGATAGTGCCGCAACGACCCTAGTTCCGCATGGGGTTTCAGGCGGCGGTTCATTTTTAGAAAGGAAAAAACCTAAAAAAACAAGACGTATTTTTGAAGAAACACCTAAAGAGGCCATTGCTATAGATAAAAATTTTTCGTCTTCTATGCAAGAGCTTACATTGCGTGCTGAAAATGGGGATTTAAATGCACAATATGCCTTGGCCGAAAATTTTTTGACTAACGTTGAAGATGATTATAATCATCGATATAAGGTCTTACACTATTTTGCAAAGGCTGCTGAAGCGGGATTACCCCCCGCACAATACAGGCTTGCTTTGATTTACGAAAAAGGGGATATTGTTGAAACAGATATTGAAAAGGCATTACAATTATATGAAAAAGCTGCCAAGCAGGGTAATGTTTATGCCATGCACAATCTAGGGGTGCTCCTTACCCAGCAAACTGAGCATAGAGAAGTTGATTTTTTAAAGGCTTCTTATTGGTTTCAAAAAGCAGCCGAATTTGGATTTAAAGACAGTCAATATAATTTGGCCATATTGTACGAAAAAGGGCTAGGTGTAAAACGTGATATCGTTCAAGCGTATGTATGGTATGCCATAGCGGCATCAAAGGCAGATGCTGAAGCTGCCTCTAAAAGAGATATAATAGCAAGGCAGTTAAGTAGTGAAGGTTTGAATAAGGCAGGTCGCTTGATTGGCGAGTATACGCCTAAGGAGCCTTTAGATTATGCAAATAAAATTGAAATTGTAACAAGAAAACCTCCTTCCGTTCTTAAAAACAAAACGGTATCCAAAGACACAAGACAGACTGTTAAGGACATACAAATGTTACTTTTTAGTCTAGGATATAATGTGGGTATAATTGATGGTATAAAAGGCGATAAAACAGTAAGAGCTATACGTTTATTCCAGAAAGAAAATGGCGACATTGTTGATGGACGTATAACAGCAAAGCTTTTAAAGGATCTTGTTTTAGCTAGCAGTCAATAAATTGTTCTCCATCGGCTTTTTATGTTTTGCTGCTTGCCTATATCTACAACATAATATAAAATAAGTTTATTACTGTTGCATATTTCATTTCCTTTCTGAGGTAAGGGCATGAGTTCTTCATAATATTTTTTCAATTGTCTATGAAACGTATAAGTCTATGAAACGCATAAGTCTATGAAACGCATAAAAAGGTAGAAATTTTATATGAGTAAAATTAATTTAGCAGGATGTGGAAAAGAAGCTATAGAAAATCATCTGCTTTGTTTGGGGGTAACACATAAACAACTCAACATGCGCGTGAACCAGCTATGGACATGGATATACAACAGAGGATGCACAGATTTTAGCGATATGAGTAATATATCGAAAGAGCTAAGAAACCTGTTGGAAGAAAAATGTAGCCTTAAACGCCCTATGATCGTTAAGGATCAATTATCGAAAGATGGGACGCGTAAATGGTTGATGCGCTTAGATAAGAATGAGAGAGATAAAACGCCACCCGAGGTTGAGACTGTGTTCATTCCAGAGGAGGATAGGGGGACATTATGTGTTTCAACACAAATCGGTTGTACGCTTAACTGTAAATTTTGTCATACGGGTACACAGCCATTAGTACGTAATTTAACGGCACAAGAAATTGTTTTTCAAATGCTTGTTGCTCGCGATTGTATTGGGGATTGGCATGGTAGTGGTACGAGGAAAATAACAAATATTGTTTTTATGGGTATGGGGGAACCCTTATATAATTTTGATAATGTTAAAGAAGCTATTAAAATACTGAATTCAGAAACAGGTTTATCCTTTTCATCAAGGCGTATAACATTATCAACTTCGGGTGTTGTGCCTATGATTGAGGCATGTGGACGTGAAATGGGGGTTATGTTAGCAATATCTCTACACGCAACGCGTAATGATTTACGCGATGATATCGTACCTATTAATCGGAAATACCCTATTGAACAATTACTAGATGCTTGTAAGCGATATCCGAAATTAAGTAATTCGCGTCGCATTACTTTTGAGTATGTCATGCTTAAGGATGTTAACGATAGCGATAAAGATGCATATGCTTTAATTAATTTAATTAGTGGGATACCAGCGAAAATTAATCTTATTCCTTTTAATTATTGGCCAGGTTCACAATATCATTGCTCAACCGATGAACGTATAGAAGCATTTGCCAAGATTATTAATCGTGCTGGTTATGCCAGTCCTGTAAGGCGCCCAAGGGGGCAGGATATCATGGCGGCTTGTGGGCAATTGAAATCATTGAGTCAAAAAAGATCAGCTTATGATTTTCGTGCATCTGCACATTCAAATGTATAAATATTCCTATGTGATGTATACACATCTGTATAAGATATAGACCGCGATTGCTTCATTTTAGAACAATGATGTTTCAAATCTATACACATACGTGTGTATAGCACTATATTTTTATGGCACGATTCTTGAACTTTCCTAGTAAAATAGGGAGTTCATTATGTTACGTGCTACAATTCATACAATTATTATTACAGTAAGCCTTTTTTTTGCAACACAAGCCTTTGCTACATCTGTCGGTCCGCAAGACATGAATGATATAGGAAAAGTGGAGAAAACTTATTTTATAACAAAATCCATAAAAAATTCTAACGTTATACGTATTTCTGAAATTTTGGGGGCTTTGCACCATATAGAAGCACTTTGCACAAAAAGCACAGGCATGGTATGGCGTGTACAAATGTTTGCTATGCTTTCTGCATATAGTGACAATGAAGATATGCATGAAAATATGATTCAAAAATTTAATGAAAGTTACTATAATTTTAGTAGTGATCATGTGTATTGCTCTCCATTAACAAAAAGAATAATGACACATATGATAGAGGAAGGTAAAACCGTATCTTCGCATTTGTCTCAATCAAACCAAGTAAATTTAGCCTCTCACATTGATTTGTCTAAGTAATAAAACATGATGCAATGAGGTATTTTGCATACATGATGTCACTATTTTTTTACAATAAGAATTTTAGTATAGTGTGTATTACATTAGAAAATATACATGGAGTCGTAAAAAATACTTTCTTTTGTCGTTTTTTTGATGGTAATTTTTCTTAAATTTTTTACAGTTTAAGTGAGTATTCTTAGCTCATTTAGTTTGTCTTCTTATTAAACACGATATGTTACGTATGAAGATTCTATGATTTTGTAGGAAAAAGAAAAATGAAACACATTATTAAAGATACACTTGCAAATGTTAGGCAAACTATCAACAAAGCCAGGGGCTTACCAAATGATTTTTACACTAGCCAAGAAGTATTTGCTTATGAGAAAGAAAATTTTTTCTTTAAAGGATGGTTTGCTGTTTGTTCACGACATAAGTTAAGTGTACCAGGTGCAGTATACCCCATCACTTTCTTTGACTTACCATTGTTGGTTGTGCGTGATAAAGATGATGTCATTCGTGTTTTTCAAAATACATGCCGTCATAGAGGCATGATACTTGTTGATGAGCCTACTAAAACTAACGGTATTGTTAGATGTCCGTATCATTCTTGGTGTTATTCACTATCTGGTGAATTACGTATTTCACCTCATGTTGGTGGACCAGGTAAGAATGTACATGAAGATATGTGTAAGGAAGATCTAGGCCTGTTTAGTTTTAGATGCCAAGAGTATATGGGGGTTGTTTTTGTGAATATATCTGGCGATGCTCCTGATTTTGAAGAATATATAGGATCGTTGAAAAAGAAATGGCATGAGTTTCAACGCCCTCTTTATTATGCTGAGCAAGATAGCTCTTTTACGCTAAATATTGATTGTAATTGGAAATTAGCTGTTGAAAATTATTGTGAGAGTTATCATCTACCATGGGTACATCCTGGCCTGAATAGCTATTCACGTTTAGAAGATCATTACGATATCATAGATGAAGAAGGGCATCGTTTTTCTGGGCAGGGGACTCATTTTTATCAACCTACAGTAGGTGAGGACGGAAAAAAATTCGACATTTTTCCTGCACTTTCATCACAATGGGATAAAGCAGCTGAATATATCGCTTTGTATCCTAATGTATTATTTGGTGTGCATAAAGATCATGTTTTTAGTATTGTTCTACAGCCAATATCAGAAAGTAAAACATGTGAGCATATTGATATATATTATGCCAGTGAAGAGATGGTTTCAGATGAATGGAAAGAAAAAAGGAAGGCAAATTGTAAGTTGTGGAAAGATATTTTTGAAGAAGATATATTCGTTGTTGAAGGTATGCAAAGAGGGCGGTACGGGCCATTATTTGATGGAGGTAAATTTTCACCAGCAATGGATAATGCAACACATTTTTTCCATCGCTGGGTTGTCTCGCGAGTGTAGCGAATGATCTATAGTGAGTATATCCAATGATTGCCTCTTCTCAAAAACACATTGACGATACTCTTTTATACGCTCATGAAACAGATGATTATGCACGATTGGTAGAAGGCTACCAGATTGCATCAGAATTTTTCTTGATGCAACGCGATGTTGATAGAGCATGCTTTTATTTAACACAGGCCTATGTATACGCATTAGTAAGTGATCATGAAAAGAAAGATGATATTAATGCGATATTATGCCAATATGGTAGAAATAGTTGAGGCTAGTTAATGTGTTACGTGCTTTCATGTTTTTAGCCATGAATAATACGGTATTTTGTACCTAATAGCTATTAAAGTGGCTTATATCGGATTACATTCAATAGAAAACCTATTAGTAGCTATTGCAATAAAAAATTTTTTATACTATAATCAATTGTTGTTTCTGGTTAAGAGTTACATCAGAAAAATTTAAGTGCAGTGCAGATAGTGTTTTGTACCTACTTTGAGTTAACTGTACCAGAAACATACAGCAATATAATATAATATAATAAATAAACAAATGTAAAATGTAATTTAGGAGAATTTACTATGATAGGAAAAACACTTGTAAGTGCTATTGCGCTTGTATCGCTTTTCTCCACTGCAGCATATGCAGATACGCTAAGCGATGTTAAGTCAAAAGGCTTTATTCAGTGTGGTGTAAGCCAAGGTTTGCCTGGGTTTTCTAACACTAACGATCAAGGCGAATGGACGGGTATTGACGTTGATTTTTGCCGTGCAATGGCAGCAGCCGTTTTCGGTGATGCAATGAAGGTAAAATTTACACCTCTTTCAGCAAAAGAAAGATTTACAGCATTAAGTTCTGGTGAAATTGATGTGTTATCGCGTAATACAACATGGACAATGAGCCGTGATACACAATTAGGCCTTAACTTTAGCGTTGTTAATTACTATGATGGACAAGGTTTTATGGTGCGTAAGGATTCAGGTGTAAAAAGTGCTTTGGATCTTGATGGGGCCAGTGTGTGCACAAACACAGGAACGACAACAGAATTGAATATGGCTGATTATTTCCGTGCAAATAATATGTCTTATGAGCCTGTTGTGTTTGAAAAAGCCGATGAGGTTGTTAACGCTTATGATGAAGGTCGTTGCGATGTGTATACAACAGATCAATCAGGCTTATATGCACAACGTTTGAAATTGACAAATCCAGCTGATCATATGGTTTTACCTGAAATTATCTCTAAAGAACCTTTGGGTCCTGTTGTGCGTCAAGGTGATGATGGATGGCTTAATATCGCAAAATGGACACATTTCGCAATGCTTAACGCAGAGGAAATGGGCATTAATAGTTCTAATGTTGATGAAATGAAGAACGATAAAAATCCAGGAATTGGACGTTTGCTTGGTTCAATAGGTGAATTTGGTTCAAAGTTAGGACTTTCTAATGATTGGGCATACAACATCATTAAAATGGTTGGTAACTATGAAGAAACCTTTAATCGCAATGTAGGTCCAGAAACGCCTTTGGCTATTCAACGTGGCAAGAATGCTCTTTGGACAAAAGGTGGTCTTCAATACGGACCTCCTGTTCGTTAATGGAAATACTCTCATAAAGGCGGTATATAAATCATATACCGCCCCCTTGAGAGGCATTTGCGCTTACAGGTAGTGAACGAAAATATTTTTTAGTTTTATACGGTTTTACTTGGCGTTACGTTTGTTAAAAATGAACAATTATATAAATAATCCGAAAATCCGATCTTTGTTAGCACAGATTATTTTGTTTCTCCTGCTAGTGTTTTTGGTATATAGTGCCCTTGTTAATGTATCAGAAAATTTGGCCAGTCAAAATAAGAATTTTGGTTTTGGCTTTCTAAGTGAGGCCGCTGGATTTAAGTTAAATTTTAGTCTCATATCACATGATGAGACGGTGACGTATGGTGGTATTTTTGTCATTGGTGTGCTAAATACTATCCTCGTTGCTATTTTGGGTATTTTTATTGCATCCATACTTGGTTTTGTTATCGGGATTGCAAGATTATCAAAAAATTTATTGGTTTCTAAAATTGCCCTCTATTACGTTGAGGTTATGCGCAACATCCCATTATTGTTGCACATTTTCTTTTGGTATTTTGCTGTTTTTTCCTTTTTTCCACCCATTAAAAAAAGTATCAATTTCTTTGATATGATATACATCAACAATAGAGGCGTTGACGTTCCTAAGTTGGTTTTGGATGATGGTGCTGGTTATGTTCTTTTAACTTTGATACTCTCTTTAGTGGGGGCTTTTTTCTTAGGGCGTTGGGCAAAAACAAGACAAAATTTAACGGGCAAACGTTTTCCTTCCTTTATTGTAGGAACTTGCATTATAATTTTTCTTCCTTTAGTAGTATATTTCTTGGCTGGCAGCCCTATGTCACTTGTAAGGCCAGAACTTAAAGGTTTTAACTTTGTTGGAGGTGTCAGGATTGTACGTTCTTTATTTGCTATAGTAGCTGCACTTTCAATTTACACAGCGGCTTATATAGCAGAGATTGTGCGTAGTGGTATCCTAGCTGTGAATTATGGTCAAACAGAAGCGGCTTATTCCTTAGGATTTTCAAGGATAGAACTTCTTAGGCTTATTATTATACCTCAAGCGTTGCGTGTTGTTGTACCACCTCTGACAAATCAATATTTAAATTTAACAAAGAACTCTTCTTTGTCTACGGCGATAGCCTATCAAGATTTGGTAGCGGCTTTTGCTGGCACGGTTTTAAACCAAACAGGAAGAGCCATTGAAATAATATTTATGACAATGTTGGTATATTTATTCCTAAGCCTATTAACATCGTTCTTAATGAATATTTATAACAAAAAAATGGCTTTGGTGGAGAGGTAAAAAATATGTCTATGGAAAAGGTTTGTTAGATGGCTGATACGGATTATCATTTCGTAAGAGATAGTTTGATAGCTGAGAAGTCTCCACCCGCGAGCACTGTAGGGTTTGTGGGTTGGGTTCGGTCTAATTTCTTTAGCTCGGCTATTGATATAGTATTGAGTTTAATTTTTTTGTATTTTGGCATACGCCTTGTTTTACTTTTATTTGAGTGGGGTGTAACTTCAGCTGTTTTTATAGGCTCGTCTAGAGAAGATTGTCTGGATACAAGTGGAGCATGTTGGGCCTATATTTTTGCAAAATTTAAGCTGCTGATATACGGGTTTTATCCAGTTGAGCTACGCTGGCGCGTTGATATAACGGGTGCTGTGGGCTTAGTGATGATTATAGCGCTGGCATTAATCTACTCTTATGGGACTAAATTTTTAAAGCAGCATTTTACTTCCTTATTTATCATATTTGTTTTTGTAGTGTATCCGATTTTTGCATTTATTTTGTTGCATGGAGGAAGTTTTGGCTTTGTTAAGGTTGAGACAGAGTATTGGGGAGGATTGTTAGTAACTCTTGTGATAGCATATATAGGTATTTTTGCTTCTATGCCTATAGGCGTTGTTCTTGCTTTGGGACGTCGTTCTGAAAAGGTATTAGTACGTTTGGTATCAATAATTTTTATTGAATTTTGGCGTGGTGTGCCTCTTATAACGGTGTTGTTTATGGCAAGTAATATGTTGCAGTACTTTTTACCGAAGGATGTAGAGTTTGATAAATTGTTACGCGTTCTTATAGGGGTGATGTTATTCTCAGCAGCCTATATTGCAGAAGTTGTAAGAGGAGGATTGCAAGCTATACCTAAAGGGCAATATGAAGCCTCACAATCGCTCGGTATGAATTTCTTTAAGATGATGGTATTTATTATTATGCCTCAGGCTTTAAAATTGGTTATACCAGGTATTGTGAATAGTTTTATTGCATTATTTAAAGATACAACTTTAGTACTTATTGTTGGTTTGTACGACTTTTTAGGTATGATACAAAGTACTTTTTCAGATCCTAAATGGTCTGTACCACAACAGTCAATTACGGCCTATGCCTTTGCAGCAATAGTTTATTGGATGTTTTGTTATTCAATGTCAAGATACTCTATGTATTTGGAAGAAAAGCTTGATACCACCGGAAGATAGGGAGATATTATGGTTAAAAATTCAGCATCTAATCTCATTGAGATAGATAATCTTAATAAATGGTTTGGAAAATTTCATGTATTACGTGATATAAATTTGAACGTAAAAAAAGGTGAAATTATAGTTATTGCTGGTCCTTCGGGTTCGGGTAAGTCAACGCTCATACGTTGTATTAATCGTTTAGAAGTATTTCAGTCGGGACGTTTAACAGTTGATGGTGTTGATCTTGTTGATGATGTAAAAAAAATTGAACTTATTCGAAAAGAAGTGGGAATGGTATTTCAGCATTTTAATTTATTTCCACATTTGACAGTATTAGAAAATTGTACCCTTGCACCTATTTGGGTACGTAAAATGCCTGTTGCAGAAGCTAACGATGTTGCAATGTCGCTTTTAGAAAGAGTGAAAATTCCTGAACAAGCGAATAAATACCCAGGGCAATTATCGGGGGGACAACAGCAACGTGTAGCTATCGCACGTGCTTTGTGTATGCAACCCACAATTATGCTTTTTGATGAGCCAACCAGCGCACTGGATCCAGAAATGATTAAGGAAGTGCTTGAAGTTATGGTTGACTTGGCCCAAAGTGGAATGACTATGATGTGTGTAACGCATGAAATGGGTTTTGCAAGACAGGTTGGAAATAGTGTTGTTTTCATGGATCAAGGGCAAATTATTGAACAAAACTCCCCTGAGGAGTTCTTTAATAATCCTGTACACGAACGCACGAAGCTGTTCTTGAGCCAGATATTGCATTAATATTTATTTCTTCTTCTGTACCATAAAAAAAGCAATACCCCTCCAAGTGTGGCAAATACAAAAGGAGAGAGCCATAGCATTATTGTATGCTGGTTTACTGCTGGTTTAAGCAAGATAAACTCACCGTAACGCTCTACAAGATAAGCTGTTATTTCGCTATCTGAATATCCTTCTTGTAATTTGGTGCGTATGATGAGGCGTAAATCCTGTGCGAGTTCGGCCTCTGAGTCGTCAATAGATTGATTTTGGCAAACAAGACAACGGAAATTTACCGATAAGGAGCGGGCGCGTTCTTCTAAGATAGGATCGCTTAATATCTCTGAGGGTTTAATCGCCGATACACTAGTTGCATAAACGCTAAGGCAAATAATTATGCAAGCGTATAAGAATGGATATTTAAATATTTGGGGCATTGGTATGAACATGTTTTTTACGTCTTAAAAGGGTCATAATACCACCACACGCCATAATGACAGAACCAAGCCATATAAAATTGACAAAAGCGTGATAGTATAATCTAAAATTATATGCATTATCTGCAACTTTTTCATGTAGAGTTATATAATAATTACCCCAAAATGAAGTCATAAAAGCCGCTTCTGTAGTAATGATTTTGGGTTTATCGTATAATCTTTTTGAAGCCATTAACTCGGCAATTACATTATTTTGATCATCAAGAATATTAAAAAAAGCTGCTTCCTCAAGGTAATTCGCTATTTTTTGATTTTTCATCGTTTTAAATTGTACTGTATAGCCAGAAAGAGGTACAGATGAATTTGGTGTGAGGGTTACAATTTTTTCTTGGCTCATAAAGCTTGTACAAACAATTCCAATACTTAATATACCCACTCCAATATGTGCAATGATTCCGCCTAATTGTGATAAATGTTGCCATGGATTAAGAAAAAATTTCTGCAGAGGAAATATTTTTTTCTTAATTGCAATCAAAGATCCTCCAATTAACCACAATCCTAGTGTTAATCCCAATGATATGGGTATGGCATTCGCTTGGGTAAAAATTATAAGAAGTAAAAAGACAAATAGACACGCAGCAATAAGGAAAATAACTTTTTGAAGAAGTATATGGAAATTAGCTTTTCTCCAATTCAGTAGAGGAGCCAAAGGCATAAGAATAAGTAATGGAATGACAAAAGGTATGAATGCCAGATTAAAAAACGGAGCACCAACGGATATACGTATTCCTGAAAAAACCTCTGCAAACAAGGGATATAATGTACCTAAAGTGATAATACTAAGAAATAGCAGCATGAAATAATTATTGATAATAATCGCACCTTCCTTGCTAAGCGGAGAAAAAATATAAACCGATTTAAGAGTGTGTATACGCAATGATAATATCAATAAAGCTGCTAAGCTATAGAAAGATATAAGAGCAAGAATAAAAATACCTCTTTCAGGATCAACACTAAAGGCGTGTACTGATGTAAGTATACCTGAGCGAACCAAGAATGTACCAAGTAAACTCAAAAGAAAACCTAAAATAGATAATGTGGTTGTCCATGCTTTTAGCGTATCACGTTTTTCTGCGACCATAACACTGTGTAAAAGTGCAGTCATGACTAACCATGGCATTAACGAGGCATTCTCAACTGGATCCCAAAACCAAAACCCTCCCCATCCTAATTCATAATAGGCCCACCAAGACCCCATAGAAATGCCTAAAGTCAAGAAAAACCATGCACATATAGTCCAATTACGTATGCAGAGGCCCAAATTAATATTAGTGTTGTTCCAAAGTAAATAGGAAAGAGCAATAGAAAAATTCACAGACGTAAGAACGTATCCTATATATAAAAGGGGAGGGTGTATAGCAAGTGCAGGATCTTGCAATATGGGATTTAATCCACGTCCCTCAAGAGGCACGGGTAAAATACGACCAAAAGGGTTGGAAGTGAGTAACACAAAGATTATAAAACCACCCATTAATATATGTTGAATGATAAGCGTTTGTATTTTTATTGTGTAGGGTAAGTGTGATTGAGAGGTATGATAACCAATAAGATAATTAATAACGCCAAAAATTGATAGCCACAATAACAAAGACCCTTCATGATTACTCCACGCTCCTGAAATTTTATACATCAATGGTTTTGTGTCATGCGAATTCTGCCAAACATTGATGACGGAAAAATCGGAAGAGATATAGGAATATATGAGGCATGCGAACGAAAAAAGCAGTAAAAAACAATTTATAAGACTTATACGCGGCGCTATAGTTTGTAGATGGGGGTGTCCATAAATAAGACCAATTTGTGCAATGCATACAGCTAATATACAGCAGATAAAACTAAGAATGAGTGAAAAATGGCCTAGTTCAGCAATCATGGTGATAAATATTAACCTGTTTGACAATTTGCATAATATTGTATTTGATTTTGCTCTTTAAGACTTTCTTGTAATTCTCTAGGAACATAATTTTCATCATGCTTGGCTAATATACGCTCTGCATAAAAAGTGGTAGTTTCATAAAACATGCCTTCAACAATAACACATTGCCCCTGTCTAAATAAATCGGGTAATATTCCCTTATAAGTGATGGATAATGAATTTTTAAAATCTGTTAAAATAAAATTAATCTGTGTATTTGATTCACGCTGTAATGTATTTTTTTTAACAAGCCCCCCAATTCTTAGACGTGTGTTTTTTGGGTAAGTTGTAAACTCGTCTAAGATTTCTGTGGGCGTTTTGAAATAGACGATATTATTCTGTAGGGTTGAAAGAATTATATATAAAGATCCCGCTATTAAAAAAAGGGGTACGAATAGAAAAAGAACTTTTTTTTGTTTTTGTGTTATCTGTATCATAAGTATATGGTAAATAGTGATAAAGGCATTAATAGGAAATTTTTTTCATGATAATAGAAAGAAAATCAGGATCATCAATGAACTCATTTTGAGCAAGTATGTGTATCTGATCCATTATATCCTTTTCTTTGTTTAACAATACACCATCGGCGAAAACAAGCCATAAAGATTTTTTTATAGTTCTTTTTTTTATTGTATCTTTCAGTATAAGAACAATGTTACGTGTAATCTCTTTATCGATTTGATTTAAGGGTGTCGTGTAGCCATATGAAAATTCTTGAAATAGATCTTTCCATCGTTTGGCGGTAGTATCATCTTGTTTTTTTTGCAAGGCCGATAATCCTAAATAGTAAAGAGATTGAATGTTTGCTTTATTATAAGATAAAGATTGCATAAATTTTGTTTCGGCATTTGGTGTGATAACACCGTTATTTTGTAAGACGATAGCCATACCAAATTGGGAAAGGAGATTATCATTATAACCTTGAAGGGAAATAATTTTTTTAATGCTAGCAATAGCCTGATTATATTTGTGTGTTTCTAAATAAAGATCAAAGGAATATTTAAGGGCTTCAATATCGTTGGGGAATAGAAACACACGCTCTTCGAGTTGTCTAAGTAAGGCCTCGGGTGTGTAATCTGCTAGATTTGGTTTGTGTGTATCTTGTGAGAATAGCCAAAAAGTTATGGGATTACCCAAAAAGGAGTAGGTCAACACAGAGGATAAAGACACAAAAACGATACCAAGCGCAGCAGTTTTCTTATACGATGTTTGAGACAAAATAGGAATTAAGACTATATACAATAAAAAAAAGGCAATCAAAAAAATAGTCATATATACAGTGTAGTAATTGTAGAAATTTTCAAACATGATATAATGTGACACCTTAATCAATTAAGTTTTACCAATAGTAATAATATTAATAATGAGCGCAAATCTAAGTATGTATTTTAGAAATAATTTTTCCATTTACCAGTAAAATACCCATACCAATCAAGGACATACCTAAAAAATCAGTAAACTCAAACGGCTCGTACAAGATAAATGTACCCAAAAGCATCGTGAAAGCTGGCGTTGCAAGTGTTGTAAGCGTTGCATTTGTGGCTCCTGCACGCTTTACAAGAAGATAAAATAAAACAAAAACAGAACCCGTTCCAAGCGAACCAATCACAAAATAGGAAAGAAAAATTTCTATATTGAATAATTTTACAAAATCCGAACTTGAAGTGCCAAAAGGAGCAAGCATAATGGAACCGCATAATAACATCATAAAAGTTGTATTCACTGGGGTATCATAGGGCATTTTTCTAACGATAATAGCGGAAACGCCGTAAAAAAAACATGCTATAAGTATTAAAATTCCACCCATAAGGTTATTGTTCGCAAGGCTAAAATATGTAACATTTGCAACTATGATAATTCCAATAGTGGCAATAAGAAGGCCTAATAATTTACGGACCTTAATTTTTTCATCATAGGTAAAAAAATGTGCTAAAATGAGCGCTGAAAAAGGTGTAAAAGCATTGAAAATTGACGCTGTGCCTGTATCAACATAATGCATGGCATTGGCAATGAAATAAAAAGGTATAACTGTATTACAAATCGCAAGGGCAATCCAATAGTAGAAATTGTGTGTATTGAAAGAGGGTTGTTTCCATAGCGCGCGTATTATTACTATAGCCATAAAACCAAAAATAATTCTATAGAATACAAGTGTCTCAGGTTCAAAATTGACCAAAAGTATCTTAAATATCAGGAATGACAAGCTCCATATCATAGCTGAAGCAAATAGTAATATCCAGCTGAATAAATCCATAGCACAATTCCAATATGTATTGCCTAACAATTAAAGTATTCAGCCGCTAGCGAGGTAAATGATAGGCCAAAATACTATGCTAAAATTTTATAGACCGCGACATGGTGATGGTCGGAGCGGCGGGATTCGAACCCACGACCCCTTGACCCCCAGTCAAGTGCGCTACCAGGCTGCGCTACGCTCCGTATTTGTATTTTTCCCTAGTATGACAATATAGTATTATAATGACAAGCTATTGTTTATAATATTTCTAAAAGTCCTTACGTATTTTTTGTTTTTTTATCAACAAAATTCTGAATTCCTTCAATAGCGTCTTTATGCATGAGATTTTCCAACATAACCTGTCCTGTATAAGTATAGGCATCTTGAAGGGGCATGTCAATTTGCTTGTAAAAAGCAATTTTACCAGTTTTTATAGTATGGTATGGTTTTTGTACAATTTTTTTTGCAAGATCCATAACGGCCTTATCGAATTGCTTTTCTGGGTATATAGCATTAATCAATCCCGATTGGAGTGCATCTTGCGCTGTATATAGATCGCCAGTAAGAAGCATTTCCATAGCTTTTTTTGTACCAACACAGCGTGATAACGCAACCATCGGCGTTGAGCAGAATAATCCTATATTCACACCAGGTGTAGCGAATTGTGCATGAGGGGTAGCAAAGGCAAGATCACATGTGGCTACTAATTGACATCCTGCTGCTGTAGCGATACCATTAACACAAGCAATGACTGGAATCGGAGAATGTGTAATCGTTAACATTAACTTTGTACATGTTTGAAAAATATCATTAAAAAAAGCTTTTCCTCCATCTGCTTTTTCCCTCATTGCATTTATTTCTTTTAAATCGTGTCCAGCGCTAAATGTAGGCCCTTCTGCCTTAAGCAAGATACAGCGACATTGTTGATCTTGCGTTAATTCTATAAATTTAGCATTTAGTTTGTGTAGCATTTCCAAGCTCAAGGCATTCCTTTTGTGAGCTTGGCTAAGCGTTATTTCTACAATATGTGTATCTATATAGGTAATTTTAAGCATTTTACAATTTTGGGGGCATAAATTCATCGGCTTTAAACAGGGCGTGTAACGTTATATTCTGTTCAGCAAAAAATTCTATAGCTCCTTCTTGTCTATCAATGATTGTTAAAACTGTTTCGACTTTGGCACCAACGCTTTGCAAGGCATGAACAGCTTGCATTGCAGAATGCCCTGTTGTTGTGACATCTTCTGCCACTATTACGGGGACATCCTTCAAGATATGACTATCGCGAATACCTTCAATCGCAACACTCTCACCATGTTGCTTTTCCTTTTTTCTAATAAAAAATGCCTGTATTGGGTGTTTTGTTTCGGCACTGAGTGCACTTACGGAAGCAGCCATTGGAATGGCTCCTACTTCAAGTCCACCAAAATAGCGGATATTTTTTTGTTGTAGAAAATCAAGAATAAGATGCGATATATAAAAACTACCGAAGGGATCAAGTGTAGTAAATTTCATATTAAAATAAAAATGACTACTTTTTCCAGAGGCAAGTGTTATAGCATCTCCAGTTGAAAACGATTGTGTAGCGATTATATCTTTAAGTTTAAGTTTGTAATCATTGAGCATAGTGGCATATATATGTAAGTGCTATTATTGGAGGGCCGCTTTTATGTGAGTGGCTTGTTGTTTAAGAATTATATCATCCTCAATGACGGCAGCATGCCCTTTTAAGGTTTCCTGATCATTAAGCGGAATAATATGAAAATGTAAGTGAAAGACTGTTTGTCCTGCTTGTTTTCCATTATATTGACGGATTTGAAACCCCGCTTTTCCCATTGACTTTGCAACGATTGGTGCCAACATTTTAACTGTATGTATAAGATGTGATAAAGCATGAGTAGACACATCTTCCAAATTTGTTGCACATTCTTTACATATAACAAGGACATGTCCTGGCACTTGTGGCATAATATCCATAAATGCTAAGCTGTGTTCATCTTCATATATTATATGAGCTGGTATTTCCTTGTGAATAATTTTGTTAAAAATATTGTTTTTATCGTATGTCACTATGAAGCCCTATCTTAAACATAAACTATCTTTAAATTACAGATTAAAACTAGGGTTTCTTTAATTGTATTACGGCTTCAATCTCTACGATAGAATTTCTGGGTAAACTTGCTACACCTACGGCATAGCGCACATGCTTTCCTTTTTCACCGAAAACCTCTGTCATAATGTTAGAGGCCTCATTGATAATTTCTGGATGCTGTGTGAAATCAGCAGAACTTGCAACAAACCCACCTAGTTTCAATATGCTATCAATTTTGGTCCAATCACCATCTACGGCCTGTTTAATTTGCGCGATAATATTATAGGCACAAGCCCGTGCTCCAGCCAAAGCATTGTCCATATTTTCCTGTGGACTTACAATACCAGTTATCATTTCACCAGACGCAGTCATTGCAACTTGCCCAGATATATAAATGCAATTATCAACGATTTTCCATGGTACATAATTTGCCAACGGGGCTTTTGCCTCAGGTAATACTATATTTTTATCTTTCAATATTTTATCTATATCCATCGTATGATTTGTACTCCGTATTATTTATAAATTATAGTTTTGGCTTTTAAAACGCATTATTATACTTGCGACTTTAACTCTTTGTCGTATACTATGCAGGATGATATGTTAGCGTTTGAAGCGACTTATTAGCAACAAGATCTACCACACCTTTCCCAATGATATAAGATGAAATAGATTTTGTAAAGATGCTTTACGTAAATGAAGATTATCTTTTGTATATTTTATGTGCACTTTCTAATAAGTAATTGGTGTAAGCATAGAAATATATCTGCTAATGTTGGATTTTATTGCTAATGTCAGTCATATTGATAACAAAGAATTTTATAAGAGGTATGTGTGCATTTGTTTATACGTTTATACATTTTGTTTGCTTTGGGTGCTGTCGGGTTAGATATTCAGCCTTTACGCGCAGAGTTTGCTAATCATCAGGCTTTCTATACAGTAAATGTAATGGTAAAAGAGGGGTTTGGAAGCGGTGAAATAGCAGGTGGAATTGGACATTTGTCATATTCTTTGACGGGAGGTAAGGCTTGTCATGGATATTCAACCATTAGTGAAACAGCAATACGCTATTATAGCCATGATAATTACGATGATTATGTAGTGCAAGAAACTGTCAAGCAGACAATGTGGGAATCAATAAAAGGAGATGTTTTTTATTTTTCTTATAATACACATGTCAATGATAGCCTCGTAGAGGAAGTAAAAGGCCATGCCAAGAAGATCGGATCTCAAAAAACTCACATCTTATCTGATAAACCGACAGTAAAAGATATTACATTTAGCAAAGGGTTTTCTTTTCCTATGTCCCATTTGTATAAATTGATAAAGGGAGCGCAAGAAAACAAAAAAATGGTCGTAGACAATTATTATGATGCCTCAGAAAATATTGATCAATATTATAGAGTAACTACGATTATAGAAGAAAAGAATGGATATCAGGGCGAAAAAAAGATTATTGAAAATGGTAAGGATAATAATCGTAATTTGACGCATTGGAAAATGCATTCTAGTTTTTTTATACCATCCAATTCGCAGTACACACCTTACTATGATATCATTTACGACGTTGCATCAGATGGTGTTATATGGAAGATTACGTTTCGTAATAAACAATTTGAATTGGTAGCAGATGTGCATAAATTGCGCTATGACGATGAAGGAATGTGCAATAATTTTTAGCAATTTCAAAAGATGGTGGTATAATGTTTTTTATGCAAACGATCTATAGACAATCGAGAGTCATTTTTTTATATCATCCATAAAGTTTTGCCAATTGTTCACCGTAATAGTACCAAAATGCTTGTTTAATTTTTCTAGAATGATCTTTTCATACATTTGTTTTACGAAGTGGACGGTTTTTACATCTGGGTTATAAAGGCTTACATTACTCAAATTTGAAGGTTTGTCATCTACAAAATAATGTACACGATTGGCAAAAAAATCATTTATAGCTTTGACCACAGGACCTTTGTTATTCCTTATAGACAAAAGCGTATGGGATAAGCCTAAATTCGAAAGATTGCGTCTACGAATATCATGATATTCAGGCGGCAATAATGTCAGAAATATAATATGATAATCTTGGGATAGGATGTTTATATATTCTTTGGCATCACCAAGTAGAGCTAAATTATACACATATTTTGCAAAAAAAGCATGTAAAAGTGTCGTTAAAGTCATTGTGTCTAGTGGTTTGTCTTCTTCATTATCAAAATAAAAATTCTTATATAAATCGTATCCATTAGGCACATACTTACAATTCCAGCTCTGCATGAAAACAACAAATGGATTAAGAAAATCCAAAATAACGTCATCAACATCGCTGACAATAAAAGGTTTTTTAGATTCAAAAATATTAGGATTGATTGTTACTTGCAAGTGGGGGCAACTTTTTTTTAAACATCTTATTAATTGCTCTTGCTGTTGTGCGTATTCATCACTAACTATTTGTTGATTATGTATCATGATATCCAATAATTTTATGATTGCGCTAAATTTCAGTGCCGTTATGTAGGTGTTAAATAAATCTTTGTATATTAAAATCTTAGTTACTTCTCTATGCTATAAATACATTTGAGTAAAGATTAATTTATGTAAAAGAGTATACTATGGCAGATAAAGTTCTTATTGTAGAGGATAATGAACTCAACAGAAATATGTTGTGTTCGCTGCTTAATGCGAATGGTTATGAAACCATTATGGCCAGTAATGGTATTGAAGCCCTTGATATGACAAGGATTTATAGGCCAGATATTATCTTAATGGATATTCAGTTGCCAGAGCTTCCAGGCACTGAGGTAACAAAGTTAATTAAGTCAGATGCATCATTAAGACATATCCCTATTTTGGCAGTTACGGCGTTTGGGCTTAAAGAGGATGAAAAAGAAATTCGGGAAAGTGGTGTAGATGAATATATTTTGAAACCAATTTCTATCGTACCTTTTTTAAGCGTAATTAGAAAACATCTTGATAAGCGTATAAAGCATTAGAATATGTGATGAGAAAGCATAATATTTCTATTCACTTACTTTTTTTTAATATATATACGCCAAACTGACCAAATAAGTTTTAAGTTAGTATAGTTTCAGTAGTAGTAATTAATTTCATGAGTGCACGTATTTTGGTCATTGATGATGACCCTACAAATGTTATATTGATCTCGTCTTATTTGCGATCACATTATTATATCGTTGATGGAGCCGTAAATACAAAAGAAGCTCTTGAAAAAATGGCGGACACCAAACCTCATCTTATCATACTTGATGCGGTTATGCCTAACGAGAATGGGTTTGATTTTGCAAGTCGTATAAAGATAGATCCCCAATATTGGGATATTCCAATTATTATGGTGACGGCATTAGAGGCACAGGATTATAAAAGGCAAGCCCTCGTTTGTGGGATAGATGATTTTTTAATTAAACCTGTTGATCCTAAATGCTTGTCTGTTCGTGTTAAGTCATTACTCAACCAAAAAATGAGCATTGATATTATTCGCAATATATCGCTAAAGGAAAGTAATTTTTCGTCTCAATTAGCCCCAAGTCTATATCCATCTGAAAGAGCAAGCATAGCCTTGCTAGGTAAGGATTATAGTCTTATAGATGCATTTAAGTTTTCTGGTAAGCATATTTTTGATTTTTTTGATACAAAAGAATCTTTTTATTACAATATCAGTAAAAATAGTTACGATCTCGCCATTGTTGATTTTTCTTCTTTTTCATATGAACCTTGTCAATTTTGCGCTCATTACATGGTTTCGGATCATGGCCGTAATATACCACTCATGGTTTTATGCGATGAGAGAAATAAAAAAACGGAAACGGTTCTGTTAAAACAACTTCTGGATATTGGTGTAAGTGACGCGTTTTCAAAAAACATTGGGCCTGCTGAAACTGAATTACGTATAGCCACGCAAATACGCTATAAGCGTTATTTTGAAATGTTGTTATGCAATTTTAACGAATCTGCACGCATGGCTAGTACGGATGCTTTGACAGGGATATACAACAGGTATTACTTTGTTAACTCCATTAATAGATCTATAGAAGATGCAAAGCAAAACAATGAAAATTTGTCTCTTGCATTATTTGATATTGATCATTTTAAAAATATCAACGATACATACGGACATATTGTAGGGGATGAGGTTTTAAAAGTATTTGTTGAAAGAATATTAGATAATTTAGAAGTAAAGAATGTTTTTTGTCGATATGGTGGAGAAGAATTTGCTCTTGTTATGCCTAACACCAGCATGCGAAAGGGACAGACCATCATTAATAATATATTATCGCAATTTAAAACAAATGGTGTAAATTGTTTGGAGCGGGATCTGAAGGTAACTTTTAGTGCAGGGATATCTGAGTTGTCGGAAACAGATACAAGCTTTTATTCTCTTATAGAAAGAGCGGATAAAGCATTATACAAAGCAAAGAAAAGTGGACGTCAATGCGTCAGGGTTTATTATTCTGATGAACCAGATAATGTTATTCCCTTTCCAATAAGAGCTATTTGTTAGAATAGTGTATTATTAAGATATATGGAATACTTCAAGATGAAGTATTCAAATAAAAGCTTATATATTTAATTATTATTTTTAAAGTGACAATGAACTACACCAGTAGAATGATTTTTATGACAACATTGTCCTGGAGGTGAGCTTTTGCGACAACCACCGCCGTGGGCGTAAGCTAATGTTGGAAATAAAAAAGCAACCGTAATAAGTAAGGTAATTATCTTCTTCATAGTTTAAACCTTTATACATAATAATGATAATTAATATTGTTCCACTATAACGAGTCAATTATGTATAGGCAAATCTTTATGTGCGCTCCTAAACATAGATTATGCTGTCTCTTTTTTAGTAGCATTTATGTACGTAATAATTTGTATAATCACGTATATAAACTGCTTAAAATAGGCTCGATGTGATTTTGATACAATATTAAGATAGTGTTATTTGCAGTTATTTTTTTAAATTTTTTTGCTTACTGTCTAATACTACTTGCCAAAACGCAGATATTTTACTATTTATGGTGTGATTTGCCCTTGCATTTATACAGAAATGCTTTGGACAAGTATTTAATACCTATCATAGAATATATGTTTTAGGTAGATTAGCGCGTTATGACGTTATGTAAGCAGATTATGGAAATAGGCTATATATATAGCATATTGCCTTTGTGGAAGGCACTATGCTTTGCTTTTTGTTTATCATTTGCGTAGATGCAATATAATAGTATTATAGGAAAATAGAAATGTTAGAAAATTTAATATGGTTAATAATAATGTCCTCAATCATTGGTGCTGTATACAGCATTATAATGATTAGATCAGTCCTAAGCTCTCCTGCAGGGGATGGCAAAATGTTGGAAATCGCTGAGGCCATTAGTCAAGGTGCAAAAGCCTATCTGAATAGACAGTATAAAACAATCGCAATAGTGGGGGTAGTTATATATTCTTTTATAGTACTTACTTTAGGCGTTTATGTTGCGAATGGTTTTGCAATAGGTGCAATCTTATCGGCAGCAGCTGGATATACTGGAATGTTGGTATCTGTTAGGGCCAATGTACGTACAACACAGGCGTCGCGTACGAGTCTTGATGCGGGATTAAAAATTGCCTTTAAATCAGGAGCGATAACAGGCTTGATGGTTGCAGGATCTGCACTTTTTGGTGTCTCAGTTTATTACATGTTACTTGTTGATTTTATGGGATATGAGGAATCTTCACGTACTGTTGTTGATTCTTTGGTTGCATTAGGTTTTGGGGCATCTTTGATTTCTATTTTTGCTCGTTTAGGAGGCGGTATTTTTACGAAGGGTGCCGATGTTGGTGGTGACCTTGTTGGTAAAATTGAAGCTGGTATTCCAGAAGATGATCCCCGTAATCCCGCAACAATCGCCGATAATGTAGGTGATAATGTTGGTGATTGTGCAGGTATGGCAGCCGATTTGTTTGAAACTTATGCCGTTACCATAGTTGCCACTATGGTGTTAGGATCTATATTCTTTTTAGGAAGTGAACATTTAACAGCAATTATGCTATATCCAATGGCGATAGGAGCAAGCTGTATTATTGCCTCTATTATTGGAACATTCTTTGTTAAAATGTCAGAAGGTGGTACGATTATGGGAGCTCTATATAAGGGATTTATTGTCACATCTATTTTGTCCTTAATCGCTCTTTGGCCTTTAACAAGCGCATTATTTGGTGGAATGGAGACTATAATCGTAACGAAAAACCAAACTGCATTTACAGGTATGGATTTGTATATGTGTGGGGTGTCAGGATTAGTCATTACAGGATTGATTATTTGGGTTACAGAATATTATACGGGTGTTGATTACCATCCTGTAAGAAGTATCGCCAAGGCTTCCGAGACTGGTCACGGTACCAATGTCATTCAAGGTTTGGCAATATCTCTACAATCTACAGCTTTGCCGACATTTATTATTATAGCTGGTATTATCATCTCCTATAAGCTTGCAGGGCTTTTTGGTATTGCTATTTCCGTTACGACAATGTTGTCATTGGCAGGTATGGTTGTTGCCCTAGATGCGTTTGGTCCAGTAACAGATAATGCGGGTGGTATCGCAGAGATGGCAGAACTGCCAGAAGATGTGCGTAATACAACAGACGCGTTGGACGCCGTCGGCAATACAACAAAAGCTGTAACAAAAGGGTATGCTATTGGTTCAGCAGGATTAGGTGCGTTGGTACTCTTTGCAGCCTATACAGAAGATCTTAAGTATTTTATTGCAAATAGTGACACATACACTTACTTTAGGGGTATTGAATTAGACTTTTCATTATCTAATCCTTACGTTGTAGTAGGTTTGTTCTTTGGTGGATTGTTACCTTATTTGTTTAGTGCAATGGCTATGACGGCTGTAGGTCGTGCTGGTGGTAAAATTGTTGAAGAAGTTAGACGTCAATTTAAAGAAAGACCTGGTATTATGAAAGGTGATCAAAAACCCGATTATAGCAGAGCCGTTGACTTACTTACAAAGGAAGCCATTAAAGAGATGATTATACCCTCTTTATTACCTGTGCTTTCCCCAGTGTTTGTTTTTGTAGTTGTGCTTTTAGTAGCCGATAAATCAGCTGCTTTCTCGGCATTGGGAGCAATGTTACTCGGTGTTATTATTACGGGTTTATTCGTTGCAATTTCAATGACTTCAGGCGGTGGAGCTTGGGATAATGCTAAAAAGTATATTGAAGACGGAAATTATGGTGGTAAGGGTTCTGAGGCCCATAAGGCTGCCATTACTGGTGATACTGTTGGTGATCCCTATAAAGATACAGCGGGACCCGCAGTGAATCCAATGATTAAAATTACGAATATTGTTGCTCTCATGATGTTGGCTATGTTTGCTCACATGGGGTAAGAGTTTAATAATATTATTGAAAAAAACGGTATGTTCATGCATACCGTTTTTTTTTTTGATATTAAAGACATGCTACTTACACATGTGCCTGCCACCCCATGTGCCTGCTACTCATACCATGCCTGCTACTCATACCATGCCTGCTACTTACGCCATGTGCCTGCTACTCATACCATGCCTGCTACTTACGCCATGTGCCTGCTACTCATACCATGCCTGCTACTCACACATGTGCCTGACATTCATTGTGTAGATCGTAGTGTGCGATAAAAAACTAACTCATATCTTAATAGCAGCACCGATGCTAAATCTGTTATCAAACGATTGCATTATGGGCGCGTGGTATTAGGAATTATATCAAGGGAGGTGTGCAATAAACGGCTATCTTGAGAAGATTGCTCTTTAGTTTACATTATACTGTTATAGCGTTTATTTTTTGGGAGTCTTCTTTTCTAACTTAGTTAGTTTATTTTTTGGGAGTCTTTTTTTCTAACTTAGTTAGTTTCTTTTTTGGGAGTCTTCTTTTCTAACTTAGTTAGTTTCTTTTTGAGTTCGCTATTTTCTTCCTCCAATTTCACGAAGCGTTCGTTCCAAGCTTCCATTTCTTCGCGGGTAACTAAGTCCATTTCACTAATAAGCGATTCAACCTTACCTTTTATATAATCTTTTGTTTCATTTTTAAGATTATACCCTATTTGCGTTGCCTGATCTCCCAAATTGAACAGATCATTTAGTAAAGTTTTTCCAGTCTCTTTCATAGTACATCCTTTGTTTATGAAATCTTAAGCAATACGACACGAAGAATATTAACATAAAAAAAGCGAGAAGTAAAACCATTCATATTTCAAACGGTCTCTATACATATTATCGTTTTTTTCGGCGTCTTGCTTTGTGTACAGTTCCCTCAGAAGAGAAAGCTTCTTTTTCAGGAAGAGTAAAAATCTCTTTAAGATGTGGTGTTTCATCTTTTTTATTAGGGATAGACATAGCATCAATAAAATATGTTTGAAAATCAGCTTCAACGGCAGTTTCAATTTTTTCTATTGTGTGTATAATTTCTGTAATTTCATAACGGGAGTTTTTATCAAGTAGGGCTGTTACAGCTCCCGTCCCTGCTGCGTTGCCGACAGCACGAACGGCATCTTCGGCACAATCTGGTATAAGTCCTAAAAGCATGGCATATTTTTTATCAATATGACTTCCGAATGCTCCAGCCAGTGTTATGCTATCAACTTTAGGAACACCCATTTTATCCATAAGTAGCTTAGCTCCAGCATATAATGCGGCTTTTGCTAATTGTATGGCACGGATATCACTTTGCTTAACAACAATCTCCTGTTTTCCTTGATATACAATATAATTATAGGTACGTTCTTCTTGTACTATACGCCACGTTTTATCAATGTAGCTGGCATTCATAAGCCCATCTTCGTTAATGATACCAGCAAGAAACATCTCTCCAATAACTTCAATGATAGCAGAACCACAGATTCCTGTTACGCCTACCGTGCTTACCTCCTCTTCAAAGCCTTCTTCGTCTGACCATAAATCACAGCCAATGACTTTAAAACGAGCTTCCAAAGTATCTTTATCTATGCGAATTCTCTCAATGGCACCAGCGGCGGCACGTTGTCCGCAGCTTATTTGGGCCCCTTCAAAAGCTGGTCCAGTCGGCGAACTTGCAGCCAATAATTTCGTTTTATTACCCAAAATTATTTCTGCATTTGTTCCTATGTCGACAATGAGCCGGACCTCATCGGATTTGTAAGGAACTTCGCATAATGTTGCTGCAGCGGCATCGGCACCAACATGCCCTGCGATACAAGGTAAAGCAAAGAAGCGTGCACCCGTGTTAAAATGCAAATCAACATCCCGTGCCAAGCAATTTACTTCAAGCCCTGTGGTCATTGCAAAGGGTGCAACGCCTAACTCTACGGGATTTATACCTAAAAAGAGATGATGCATAATTGGATTTCCTACAATACACACTTCAAGAATGTTGTTTACATCTCCTCCAATTTTATGGGTAATATCAATAGCTAACTGATTAACTGCACTTCTAACCGCTTCTGTTAATTCCTTTTCCCCGCCTTCATTCATCATCACAAAGGATACACGACTCATAAGATCTTCTCCAAAGCGTATTTGGGGATTCATAATGCCACCTGAAGAGAGAATATTACCGTTTGATAAATCGCATAAATGCGCTGCGATTGTTGTAGAACCTATGTCAATAGCGAGGCCATAAGCGCTTTCATGATAATCACTCCATGCGGCAATAATAGTTTTGGGACCGTATTTGCTATGGTTTTCACGAGGCAAATTATCAGGGCAGGGATCGTTGACGGCGACGGTAATGTTGCCTTTCCCTTTTATGAGGACGTCACTAATATTCTGCATAATATGTAAATCACAATGGTGTACAGTGACATCCCACTGTTCATACAAAGCTTTGTAAATGCGTTCAATATGGCTAGAAGGATTATTCATGTCTGGTTTTTCAACTTCTAGCATGTAAAGGCGTGTAGCAACGGCTAAATTAATATCCCGTAATGTTAGCTCTTTACGTATGATTTGACGGTGTAATTGACTTTCACTAGGAACATCAATAACTAGATCGTTAAGAATTTTTGTAGAGCAGCCAAGACGTCTATTAGGTTTTAGGTTGCGTTTGTCTTTGTATCGTTGTTCTACTTTACTAAAGGCACTTGCGTTTGCTGTCAGCGATGAAATACCAAACTTTGCGAATTGACCTTGGGTTATTTCAATCTGACAGCGTCCACATATACCTCTTCCACCACAAACAGAATCAAGGTCAACACCAAGACTGCGAGCAGCACTTAATATTGTTGTACCATTAGCAAATACACCTCTTTTCCCTGAAGGAAGAAACACAATTTGGGACTCTTTTGTATCCATAGCCATCTTATCTATTGCCATAAAACCTACACTGTTATAAATTATATAAAAAGGAGTTTGATAGACTATCTTCTAGACGCTCGCCTCCCCGTTCTTTCTCTTCTTGCACGTGATTTTTCAATGATTTTAGTGGGGCTGTATTGTGATATCCAACGTGAACAATTCTTATCAATGCCGTTAAGAACATTGGCAGCGCGTATAGCAACCATTTCTTCTTCATGTAAAGGGTTTAAAATAGCCGAAGTCATACCTGAAGCGGCTGCCATAGATAAAAATTGTGCGTTAATTGCATGTCTGTTAGGTAATCCAAAAGAAATATTGGAAGCTCCGCAGGTTGTATTGACCTTCAAATCCTCACGAAGTCTACGTACCAACTGAAATACTTGGCGACCTGCTGTTGCCATTGCGCCGATAGGCATAACTAAGGGATCAACCACAACATCGCAGGGATCTATCCCATAATCTTGTGCTCTTTCTACAATTTTTTTGGCAACCTCAAAACGGACATCGGGATCCTCAGAAATTCCCGTCTCATCATTTGATATAGCAACAACAGCAGCATCATATTTCTTTATTAAAGGTAATACTTTTTCCAAAGATTCATCTTCGCCTGTTACTGAATTAACAAGCGGACGCCCTTTGTAAACTGATAAACCTGCTTCTAATGCAGCTATGATAGACGAATCTATGGATAGAGGTACATCAACCAATTCTTGTACAATTTGAACTGTTTTTGCCAAAATGGCTGGTTCATCAGCCAAAGGTATACCAGCATTTACGTCAAGCATAGTTGCACCTGCATTGACTTGTGCCAATGCGTCTGCTTGAACCATAGTGTAATCATCATTACGCATGGCCTTAGCTAATTTTTTACGTCCTGTTGGATTGATGCGTTCACCAATTACGCAAAAAGGATGATCAAAACCTATGATAATTGTTTTTTTGTTAGAGCTAACGACAGTTTTTGTCATATTATACCTAGTTTATGTGTGTTATTGTATTATTCTTTGCAAAAGCCTTCATTATTAATAAGGTCTTTAAGCTTTTGTATATCGTAATTTTTTTCCCATTGTGCCAATAATAGATCAGCATGTTCTTTTATGTCATTACAATCACAAGAAATAGGAGCGGATTTACGCCACTGTGCTAGATATGTATCTGTATCCTTTGCGTCTATTCGCATTGCACATGCATCAATTGCCTTTTCAAAGCGTTCACTCAATTTCCGTTTTTCTTTCTTGCGTCCTGATTGAACAATTATTTGTGCTGGAATGTCTCTCCAACTTACAATTATATATTCTGGCATAATTTTATTCTCGCAGTTTCGAAACGTTTCTTACATTTATTACTTTATAACTGTAAAAATTTTATAGCGATGTTAGGGAATAGAGTTTAAACATTACGACAGAATTTATCAAAAAACGTCATTAATGTGAGTAATAAATAGGTGGATGTCGCTTTGTTGCTTTTACTGACGTTTTTTTTTAAAAAATATTTTCAAAAACCAATAAATTCCATAATGTATAAACCCAATATAATAATTCGGTCACACGTGAATGGCGTAATGGTAGGAACAAAAAATGAATACACGAGTTGATAAGTCGGAAACAAGAAGCGAAAAAAGAAAAAGTAGAGTAGGAGGGGCTGCAGGAAGAAGAGTGCTTAGACATAGTGTAAAAGAAGAGCATATGCCTTTTATTTCACGAAACGTTCCCATATATGAAGTGCTTAACGAAGAAGGTTTGGCAACAATAGAGGCAGCGGCCGATACAGTTTTGGAGGAAATTGGCATTGAGATTATGGATGACCCCGAAACGCTTGCTTTATTTAAGGAAGCTGGAGCTGATGTAAAAGGAACACGTATACATTTTCCTGTAGGATTATGTCGAAAACTTATGGAAACTATTCCATCAAGTTACACTCAATATGCACGTAATCCAGAAAGAAATGTTGTAATTGGAGGAAAAAACACAGTTTTTGCTCCTGTTTATGGCCCACCCTTTGTGCGTGATCTTGAGGGTAAGAGACGCTATGCGACGATTGAAGATTTCAGAAACTTTGTCAAATTGGCTTATGTGAGTCCTGTCATGCATCATTCGGGTGGAACGGTTTGTGAACCTGTAGATGTCGCTGTTAATCAACGGCATTTAGATATGGTGTATAGTCATATTCGTTATTCTGATAAACCTTTTATGGGGTCCGTTACACATTATGAAAGAGCAGAAGATACACTCAAAATGGCTGCGCTTGTCTTTGGTGAAGATTTTGTGCAGAATAACTGCGTTACAACTTCGTTGATTAATGTTAACTCACCACTTACATATGATGCAATGATGTTAGGGGCTTTAAAAGTTTATGCTCGTTCAAATCAGTCATGCATTGTTTCTCCATTTATTTTAGCGGGTGCGATGTCGCCTGTGACAGTTGCAGGAACATTGACGCAGATTTTAGCCGAAGCGAGTGTAGGTCTTGCCCTTACGCAATTATGCCGCAAAGGAGCCCCTGCAATTTTTGGAACGTTTGCAAGTTCAATATCCATGCAATCTGGAGCACCCACATTCGGCATGCCAGAACCAGCATTAATTCTATATGGCGCGGCACAAATTGCTCGTAAACTAAATGTACCGTTTCGTTCAGGAGGGGCTTTATGCAGCTCAAAATTGCCAGATGCACAAGCAGCCTATGAAACATCTCAAACTCTTACCCCCGCCTTTATGGCAGGAGTTAATTTCATGCTACATTCAGCGGGATGGCTTGAAGGTGGGCTCGTTTCCTCATATGAAAAATTTGTGTTAGATGTTGATCAATTAGGTGCTATACAAAAGTTTTCGCAAGGTATTGATCTCAGTGAAAATAGTATTGCTTTGGATGCCCTCAGAGAGGTAGGACCAGGGCAACACTTTCTGGGTTGTAATCATACACAAAATAATTTTGAAACGGCTTTTTATCGTTCTTCTGTATCGGATTATAATTCGTATGAGCAATGGAAGGAAGAAGGAGAAAAGGATAGTGCGCAAAGAGCTAACTCTTATTGTAGGAAGTTGTTAGAGGAATATGTTGCACCTGATTTAGATCAAAGTATTGATGAAAGCTTGAATGAATTTATGCAAAAACGGCGACAGGAATTAGAAAAAAAGCCAGAAAACTAATGCTGATATATATTGAATAAAGGGGGGGAAGAAAATGAACAACACAACACAAACAGAACAATATAAAGGAAGCTGTTTATGTCAAGGAACGCAGTTTTATATTAAAGGACAATTAGATGAGATTGTTATGTGTCACTGCATACAATGTCGAAAAATTACAGGCCATTTTATGGCAGCAACGAGAGTTGTACGTGATGAATATATCGTCATGATTAAACAAGATACCTTATCATGGTATGATTCAAGTAGTTATGCAAAAAGGGGTTTTTGCAATGTTTGTGGCGCTACTATGTTTTATAAAAACAAAGAAAAAGACGGGTGCTCAATAAGTATGGGAGTATTAGATGATGCCCCAAAAATACCCATTAAAAGCCATATATTCTGTCGTTACAAAGCCGATTATTATCAAATAACTGATGATGTTAGTTTATACGATGAGCGCGATTAAACACATAAGTTTATAGCACTATCTATGTAAAAGAGAGCTATGTAAAAGAGAGCTATGCGCTCAATTTTATTAGCGTCTGGTATAATCATCCATTAAAGTGGATAAATCTTAAGTGGATTACTGTTGTGCGTGTGTTTTTGTTACGCGCATTAGTTTGGGTATAAGCAGTGCACCTAAGGCTATCTTTGTAATATCGCCTAAAATAAATGGCATCATACCAAATACAAATACTTTCTCGCTATAACCAATGAAGCTTCCCAAATATATGAGACCAAAAAGGTAAATGATACAATGACCAATCAACATAATAACAGCACTTGTGATTATTCTAGTGGTTGTGAATATTGATTGCATGTAAGCTGCGAATAATGCCGCAATTAAAAAACCAAATAAATATCCTCCTGTTGGTCCAACCATATAGGCAAGCCCTATACCCTTTTCAGGGGTACCAGCAAAAACAGGAAGACCTAATGCACCTTGCAATAAATATAATGCGACTGTACTTACGCCATATATAGGCCCTAATATAAAGCCTATCAAAATTACAACAAGAGTTTGCATGGTCATCGGCACAGGATACATAGGCACATTAATTTTTGCAGACAATGTTAATAAAGCGGTACCAAGCATAACAAGCATAATCTTAGTAGAAATACGCATTAATGCGTTTGTAGGTAAATATTTTTCAATTATTGTATGTGTATAATGTATTGAATGCATCATAAATTCCTATCTGTATTGTAAAATTTTGTATTGTGGCTATACGTATTTATTTTCTTATGCGTTATGTTTAAAACACTTTATTGTTCTTGAGGAACAACGAGTATAATGCCATCAAGCTTATCTGAAACTTCTATTTGACAACTCAAGCGGCTATTTTCCTTTAAATCATTTGCAAAGTCAAGCATATCTTGTTCCATTTCTTCGGCGGGTTCTAGATGCTTTAGAAAATTTTCATCAACATATACATGACATGTTGCACAGGCACAAGCTCCACCACAGTCTGCGTCAATACCACTGATATTATTTTTGACGGCATTTTCCATAATGGTTGTTCCGTTTTGTGCTTCAATTTCGTGGCGCTGTCCTTGTGGATCAATAAAAATAAGACGTGTCATGTATTATTCCCTATATTTTACCATTTTTACTTTTCATTTAGGGTGTCTAGCAAAACCACACAGGATTGCAAGAAATAAATATACTTAGATAGTTTTTTTGACAAAGGTTTCAAGGTCACCATATCCAGTATAGCGATACTCATATTCCAGGCCAATTTTTGCGGCGGCCTCTTGGGCAAGTCTTTGTAATTCTGTATCATCTGTTTGTGCAAGGTAAACTACTTTTTCATAGTGAGCGAAATACATATCGCGTAATTGGGGATGTTTGTCCAATCCCATAGATTTCCAAAAAAATGAATCAAAAAAGCGAACTAAGAAATCAGTAAGATAAAATGCTGTTATTTCTTCTTCTGAGGCTTTAAGGAAATATTCATTTCCTGAAAAAAAAGCGTAACAATGTGCTCCCTCTATGCGCTGGATATTCTTTTTTGATAAAACGTTATCAAGTAAGCCACCTGTCCCACAATCACCATACGCAACATATATTGTATCATATACATTTTCAAATTCATCAATTTTTTTTGCGACAGCATCGGGTATGTCTTTGGGTGTATTATGTAATATGGCGGGCAAGCATTGTAAATCTATATGGTCTAGCGTGTTTAACTTTTTAATTGCCAAAATTTCATTGGCTAATGCTCCGCATGCAATAATAAGCGTTTTATTCTTGTTGCAAGAATTTGTCATAATGCTCATATTTTAGAACATCCCACCATATGCAGTATATTTACCAAATTAGATACAGGCTTTTCACCACCCACTGCTTTTACTTAACATGCATAGGTTAAGATTATTTTTATTTTACACTATCACAAAACGTCTATGACACAATTGTATGGTTAAAAATATTTCAAGTGGCGGGTTATATAGCTTTTACCTTATTGATTATGCTGTCATTTGATTATGTTTACGCTTCATATATTCTTTGGCGGTTTCTACTGCGACAGCGGCATCACGACAATATGCGTCCGCACCGATTGCCTGTGAAAATTCTTCGTTTAGTGGGGCACCACCTACGAGAACTACATAATCTTCTCTCATTCCCTTTTCTTTAAGTGTATCAATAACAACCTTCATATAAGGCATTGTTGTTGTTAGTAGAGCAGACATACCAACTATATCGGGTTTATGTTTTTCTATGGCTTCCAGATAATTCTCTACTGGATTATTAATGCCAATATCAATAACTTCAAAACCTGCACCTTCCATCATCATGCCCACGAGATTCTTACCGATATCGTGAATATCACCTTTGACTGTTCCAATAACCATTTTGCCTACTGGAGGGGCGCCCGTTTCGATTAATAACGGTCTAAGAATGCTCATCCCTGCTTTCATGGCATTTGCTGAGAGCAAAACTTCTGGTACAAACAAAATACCATCACGAAAATCAATCCCGACTATGCGCATTCCTTCAACGAGAGCCTCAGTTAGAACGCGATAAGGTTCCCACTTACGCGATAACAGAATGTGAACCCCTTCTTCAATTTCCTCCTTTAACCCGTCATATAAATCGTCATGCATTTGAAGAACGAGGTCTTCATCAGACAGGCTATTTAGGTCTAGATCGTCAATTTCATCTTCGCTCATAGGATCTTCCTTTATTTTCTAAGTATAATTACATGTAATACCACCGTAAATGAGAATATTCTACTAATTAATACAATTACCTCACATTACTTAGCGGATACTAGAATAGTAAAAATGATTTAAAAAATGCATAAGCGACACAATTTTAGAAAATACGACTTATTAATTATGACTACAAAAAAAATCAACAAAGTGGGTACACATCCTTGTATATTTATGACTTAATTTTGATTATGGCTCTACCTCGTAATGTGCCTGCCATAATGTCTTCAGCGAGTTTAGGTAATTCGTCAAAATTTGCAAGGAACGTCATACTTGATAGTTTCTCAAGTGATAATTCAGAGTTAAGCCGTTGCCATGCGGTCACTCTTTTATGCTTAGGTGTTTGGACTGAATCGATACCGAGTAATGCAACATTTCTAAAAATGAAAGGTGCGACAGTTATAGGTATTTCGGCTCCCATAGCAAGCCCACATGATGTCACGGCACCATTATATTTTGTTTGTGTTAGCATATTAGCAAGAATACTACTCCCCACACAATCAATTCCGCCAGCGTAAAGGGTTTTACCAAGCATTGGGGGTTTTTGTGAAAATTGTTCTGAGGTCATCACTTCGGAGGCACCAAGATTTTTAAGATAGTCAACATGTTGGAGGTCACGTGTAAGCGCAATGACTTCAAAATCATTATGCGCTAAAAGAGCTATAGCCGTACTACCTACGCCCCCTTTAGCACCACTTACAAGTATAGGACCATCTTGCGGTGTCACACCATGATTTTGCAGGGCCATAAGCGAGAGCATTGCCGTATATCCTGCAGTTCCTATTCCCATAGCAGTTTCAAGATCCATATCATCAGGCAATTTAATAAGCCATTCGGCTTTTACACGAGCCTTCTGCGCATATCCTCCATGATGGGTTTCACCTATGCCATAACCATTGAGAACGACTTTATCACCGGGTTGAAAGTCGGGATTCGTAGATTTAGTAACGATTCCTGAAAAGTCAATGCCAGCTATCAAGGGCATTACGCGAGCTATTTGTCTTTTTCCAGTAATAGAGAGCCCGTCTTTATAATTTAGGGTTGAGTAATGGATATCCACCTCCACATCGCCATCCATAAGATCATCTTGTGTAAGAGTATTAAAATTAGCTGTAATTTTATCTTCGTCTTTGTTTATTACCAAGGCTTTGAAAGTGTCATCCATGTATATTTCTCCTATTTAATTGCTATGTATATTATTGTGTTTAATTCGTTTAGCGGCTAATGGTATTATTTTTTATCGAGTGTTTCAAGAAGATTTACACAGGATTTATATAAGATATCAAAAACATATTCAAATCCATCATGCGCACCGTAATATGGATCGGGTACATTTTTGATAGGCTCGTCATAGTAGTAATTGAGTATAAGAGAGACTTTGTTTGCCTGCTCAGGAGTATCGGCATAATAGCGTTTAATATCACGCATATTTCTTTCATCCATAGCTAAAACATAGTCGTAATGAAAGAGATCCATTTTATGAATTTTACGTGCTTGAAGTTTTGAAATATTGACGCCGTTTTTGGTGCAAACTTGTTGTGCACGCTTGTCAGGAGGGTGGCCAATATGCCAACTTCCTGTACCAGCAGAATCAATATAAAACGCATCTTGTCTATTGTGTTCATAAACTAAGTGGGTGAATATACCCTGAGCCATAGGAGAACGACAAATATTTCCCAGACATACAAATAAGACAGAGGTTTTATTATCTACACTCATATTATATTAAATAGCCAAAATTTTTGTATTGTCAAATGCATTTAGTAAATTTAATTTGCGAATTGTATGCTATTCTCAGTATTTTCCATACACTCATTTTTTTTCCTTTTTTATTTAATTATAAAATAGTTTCTCCAAAATATAATTTAAAGTTTATGGTATTGGTCGTTTACATGATGAAGATTGTATATAGGGTTTTTTAATTTCTATTAAGTTCAATAACGGCTTTACCTGTAAGATTTCTACAAGCAATACGCTCAATGAAAGAAGGTGTATTTTCAAGTGACGTAGTATGCGTGATGATGGGGTGAATTTTTTTCTCAACAACCCATTTATAAAGTGTCTGCATATCTTGTTTATAAGCTTGTGTAAAACATTCTACATAGAGACCGAAATTAACGCCTAAAACATCAATATTTTTTAATAACACTCTATTAAGCTTGAGTTGTGTAATTTCTCCTGCTGCGAATCCGACCACTAAAAATCGTCCTCCCCATTTGAGTGATGACATTGCGTCAATGCTTTTAGGCCCGCCTATATTATCAAAAATGACGTCAATACCTGATTCTGCTGCTTGTTCTTTAAGTTTGTGTTTAAACATGTTATCGGCATAATCAAGGCAAATATTAGCACCGCGTTGATGGCAATAGGTTATTTTTTCTTGAGTGGATGCTGTGGCGATAACATAAGATCCTATGGCTTTTGCGACATCCATTGTGGCTGTCCCCACCCCACCAGCTGCTCCTAAAACACAGAGCTTTTCATTGGGCTGTAGATGTGCACGGTGTATAAGTCCTAGATACGCTGTTCCGTAGGTAATGAGCATAGAAGCTGCGATAGAGTAATCAATATCTTTGGGTAGAATGATAGCCTGCTTGGCGGGTAAAATAACCTGCTCACGACAGCCGCCATAACCACAATAGGCGGCAATTCTATCGCCTGTCTTAAAATCTTTAACCTCTTTACCGACTTCTATAACGATACCCGCAATTTCACCTCCAGGCGAAAAAGGCAGATCGGGTTTTTGCTGATATTTATTTTGGATAATCAATGTATCGAAAAAATTTAGGCCAACAGATTTAACGCAGATTCGTAATTGATCACTCTGTAAAGGGATTTCTTCTACAGTATCTACCACTAAATCCTGAGCATTTCCGTGTTTTGTACATAATATTGCAAGGGGCATATTGCGCTCTTAATGAGAGGGGTGAATGTATAAATTTACTGACCGCGTATAGAGGTATCTTGTTCAAATACGCCAATAATTTTTATTTTATCTGTGTAGAATTTTAGTTCTGCGATAGCTTGTTTAAACCCATCATCATCACTGTGTGCATCGACTTCGGCATAAAATTGTGCAGTTCGAAAATTCTCCATCTGATATGATTCTAAAGATAGTATATTGACGCCATTAGTTGCAAATCCTCCTAAAGCTTTATACAGCGATGCAGGAGTGTTATTAACATGAAAAAAGAAAGCAGAGATATAGCGCTTATTGTCTAAACGCGGTGGGATATTTTTTTGATTCGATAGCACAATAAAACGTGTGATATTCGTGTCATAATCTTGCACATGTGAAGCGATGATATCCAAATCGTAAAGTGAGGCACATAGAGCTGATGAAACAGAAGCCATACGATGATTTTTTTCGACATTGGTATGTATCATACGAGCTGCTGCTGCGGTATCTGTGTATTCTACCGATGTGAGTTTGTTTTGTATCAAAAATTTTTGACATTGTCGTAAAGCAACAGGATGACTGTATACCGAATCAATATCTTCTATTGTTGTGCCCTTAGGCGCCAGTAAGCATAAGTCAATTTTTAAAAAATATTCATCTACAATGAAAATGTCTTCATTGGGTAATAGCATATGTATGTCAGGTACGCGTCCTGCAATAGAGTTGCGAATTGGGATGATGGCCAATGTCACATCTTTTTTGCGTAAAAGAGAAAAAGCGTTATAAAATGTATTACATGGAATCGCTTGCGATTGAGGGGCGTATTGATGACAGGCTATTTGTGAATAGGCACCAGGAATACCTTGAAAGGCGATCTTTGTGACTGTAGATATCATAAGGTTTGACTTTATTTTACAATTATAAAACTATTCTATGGTTAGAAAAATTTCATGTGCGATTTTTTTAAGTATATTCTGAGTATATTGAATGCTTATCTTTAACACATACTATAACTATACGATTTTAAACATAAAAATCAAGCTTGCATCAATGTAAAATGGCATTTTTTATCGCGATGAGGACGAAAGTATTTTTTGTGCAATTTCCAGTGTGTTGCTTGATATATCTCTATGTGTAATAATTTTTTCAATCTCTGGTAACATTTTATGGCGTAGCGATTTTTTTAACGTTGATACGCAGGAAAAGGCAGACATAAGGCGAGATGCAATTTGTGGATTAAATTGGTCTATTTTAATGATTTGTTTGGAAAGAAAGCGATACGCCTTACCATTGTCATCATGAAACCGTAGTGGGTTTGAAAAAGCAAACCCTCCTAAAAGGGCAAAAATTCTATTCGGGTTTTGGGTATCAAAATATTGACTTGTTATAAGACCTTGTACACTGTAAATGCAATCGTGTAATTGTGAAGTTGCATGCATTAGGAGGTATTTATCAAGTAATAAATCGTCAATTTTGTGAGATACATTATCAATTAATTGATCTAATAAAGTTGTGCGCATTGAACTGTCTATATTGTTAACGGCACGCACAGCACCGAGTCGATCTGTAAGATTATGTGCCATTTGAAACTGATCATAACTGATATGTTCACATTTTTGTGGTTCTGATTGACCATATAAGCATAATAGAAAATTTTTATAAGCACGTAATTCGGCATTCTTAGGTGTTGCTTCATAGAGCTCTTGAGAAAGCTGTTGTGTGCATATGTTGTAATGCTCTATAATTTTTTCACTATAATCACTGCTGATGCTTTTTTGTACAGCATGCAACGCATTAAATATTCTTTTGGGATCAATATCTTTAGCGCATTTAAGTGAAATTTCACTGTAATGAGGGGGCGTTAATAGGGCGTGTTTAACATGCGGTGCGAAATCAAGACAGTTGATAACATACTCTATTGATTCATTTAAAACAGGGCTAAGCGTATAGAAATCTGTTTTATGATTATTGAGTAGCTGCTCGATGTCTTGCCAATATAATTGTTGTATGGCGCGCCATCTATTAATGGTATCGCTATCATGCCTAATAATATGGGCGAGCTCCATTTCGGATTGTTCGTGTGATATTTTAACGGGTGCAGAAAAATCACGTAAAATTGAAAGTATAGGCTTTTCATCAATATTGTGGAAGTGAATAGTAGCATGCTGTGCCTCAAGTAATAGGATATCACGCGTAACTTTGCACCCTGATATGGGCTGAATATGTGTATGAGATAATGCAATATCATGGCCTTGAGAATCCAATAAACCATAGCGCAGGGGCACAGGTAATTCTTTACGTATCAATTTTTTGTTATGTGTGTTGGAGGGCAGGGATTGTGATAATTGTATACTATATTTTTTTTCATCGGCGTCATAATGAGTTTCAACTTTAATTTCAGGCGTACCTGCTTGATTATACCACCGTAGAAAATCAATAGTGAGAAAATTACGATAATCTGGGTTTGCTATGGCAAAACTCTCCAAAATATCTTCGATGCAAGCAGCATGACCATCATGGTCCTTAAAAAATTGAGATATGCCCTTGTAATAAGCATTTTCACCAAGATAGGTAAAAAGCATACGAAATAGCTCGGCTCCTTTTTCATAGACAGTTGCATTATAAAAATTATTGATTTCCATATAACTTTCAGGTCGGACAGGGTGAGCAAGAGGACCCGCATCGTCAATAAATTGTTTGCAATGTAAAAAATGAATAGCTTTAATGCGTTCATTGACATCTGAAAACTGATCGGCACAATATTGTTGTTCACGAAACACTGTAAGCCCTTCTTTTAGGCAAAGTTGAAACCAGTCACGGCAGGTAATACGATTGCCTGTCCAATTATGAAAATATTCATGAGCGATGATCCGTTCAATATTTTGATAATCATCATCTGTAGCATGATGTGGATCTGCCAATAAATATTTGTCATTGAATATATTGAGCCCTTTATTTTCCATTGCACCCATGTTAAAATCACTAATGGCAACCAGCATAAAAACCTCTAAATCGTAGGCAAAGCCATATACACGCTCATCCCATTCCATTGCCCGTTTGAGGGCTTTCATGGCAAAAATGGCCCGCTCTTTTTTACCTTTTTCTACGAATATTTTGAGTGCGACAACACGATCTTCGCAAGTTGTATAGGAATCCTCTAACACATCAAAATCGCCAGCCACTAAAGCAAATAAATAACAGGGCATAGGGTAGGGATTTTCCCATTGTGTGAAATACAAACCTGTTTTGGTATCAATACCTTCGGCGATGCAATTACCGTTAGAAAGCCTAAAAGGGGCCTGTGTATGGGTTTGGATGCGCACATGAAAACGCGAAAGCACATCAGGTCTATCAAAGAAATATGTGATGCGACGAAACCCCTCTGCCTCACATTGCGTGCAATAAAGGGTGTTCGATAAGTATAACCCATTGAGTTCTGTGTTTTTTTCAGGGTTAATAGTGCATATTGTTTTGAGTTTAAACTGTGTTGTAGGAGGATTTTTAATCACTAAGGTTTTCTCGGTAACTTCATAAAGTGATGCGTCTAAAGCTATGTCGTCAATATATATTGCCTGTAAAGCTAACTTTTCGCCATCAAACTCAAGCGTATCAAGCGTATCGCAAACCGTGTCACGATGGGTATTGGGAACTATATGCAACTCGGCATGAACAAGCGTATTACTAGGAGACAAATGAAAATCAAGAAATGTATCAGTAATAAGGTAAGGTGCAGGCGTGTAATCTATAAGTTTTACAATTTTATGATTGTTTTTAATTTTTTTTTGTGTTGTCATAGGTATATATTCATTTTAAAGCATGCATCTAATCCACGTAAGTAAGACGAAACTACACTATGCAAATTTCTAATGCAAGATGCGAAGAAAGAATTTCTGTGGCTCCGATGATGGGATACACAAATAGACATGCGCGTTTTTTAATCCGTCTTATGACACAATACACAGTGTTATATACAGAAATGATAACGGCTCAGGCCATTGTTTATAATCGCAATCGGGCATCATTGTTATCCTACAATGAGTGTGAAGACCCACTTATATTACAAATAGGAGGGGCAGATCCAGCTCTTTTAGGACAGGCTATAAGAAGTTTGCCATTAGATAGTATGTATAGGGAAATTAATTTCAATATGGGGTGTCCAAGCCAACGGGTGCAGTCGGGATGTTTTGGTGCAGCACTGATGAAAGATAAAGAGCGTGCTCGCCTGTGTTTAAAAGCTATGCAAGACAATACCGACAAACCTATAACCGTCAAATGTCGTATTGGGGTTGATGCGTGTGAAGGAGAAGTATTTTTTTATCCCTTTGTGGAGATGCTGAGTGAATTGGGTATACAAAAAATTATTATACATGCCCGCAAAGCGTATCTGGATGGCTTGGATCCGAAGCAGAATCGGAGCGTTCCGCCATTAAATTATGATTTTGTTTATAGAGTGAAAAAGGTTTTTCCACATCTGACCATAGTTATCAATGGGGGAATTGATTGTGATGCAATTGGACACCATTTGTCGTTAGTGGATGGTGTGATGATAGGTAGGGCCGCATTTAATGATATGTTGCGTTTAGCATATGTCGATACAAATTTCTTTGACCGCTCAAAAAAACCTTTAGATTTAAAACAGATTGTGTCAAGTTACCTGACTTACATACATAAAGAGTTGGCACATGATGTTCCTTTACGGAGCTTATTAAAACCGATATTTAATCTATATAAAGGTCGTAAAGGTGTGAAATTAATACGCCAACAATTACAAGATATTTTTCAATTGGCTGTGACAGATCAAAAAAAATCGTTACATATGCTTGAAACTTGTGTATTAGACTGATACATAAGAGATGTGTATAGGGCTGACCAGAGATGATGACTTGAAAAGATGTGGGTAATGCTATATATTGTGTACGTATCTACACAGGGTACTATAGATATTTCTACGGTATCAAGTGTAAAAGAATAGAAATAAGAAAATTAAAAAATTAAAAAATTAAAAAATTAAAAATTAATAGTGTAAAGCACAGGAGAATACATGCCTTGGGGAAATGATGATAATGGTGGGAGCCCGTGGGGAAATGGGACAGGACGTAATAATAATGGTGGAGGTCCACGTCGTCCGCATGGCAATAATGAAGGAATAGATGACCTCGTATCTAAAAAAGTAAAAGAGATATGGCCAGACGGTTTTAACTTTAACGCCACAGGCGGTATCTTGCTTTTGGTAGTAGTTATTCTGCTTTGGCTCGTGAGCGGTTTTTATAGAGTCTTACCCGATGAGCAGGGTATCGTATTGCGTTTCGGGTCGTTCGTTGAACGGACTGGTCCTGGCTTGAATTATCATTTACCATATCCGATTGAAAGCGTATATACGCCCAAAGTAACAATCGTTAATGAAACGCAGGTCGGCTATATCAAAACAGATATGGAACGTGTTATTGATCAACCGCAAGAAAGCCTCATGCTTACTGGTGATGAAAATATTGTTGATATTGATTTTACAATATTTTGGGTCATCAAAGATGCAGCAAATTATCTTTTCAATGTTCAAAATCCTGTAGGCACCATAAAAGCTGTAGCCGAATCGTCTATGCGCGAGGTTATTGGTAGGCGTAAACTACAACCCATACTGACCACTGAAAGAAATGAGATAGAAATAGCTGTTCAAGAAATTATGCAACAAGCTCTTGAAAGTTATACCGCGGGGATAGAAATTCAGAAAGTACAAATGGATAAGGTGGATCCACCCTCACAGGTTATTGATGCGTTTCGTGATGTACAGGCAGCAAAAGCAGATCAGGAACGTTTGCAAAATGAAGCCGATTCGTATTCAAATAAAGTTATTCCTGAGGCACGCGGTGAAGCGCAAAAGATTATACAGGCCGCAGAGGCTTATAAGAGTCAAATCGTTTCAGAAGCCGAAGGTATGGCGGATCGTTTTAGTGATGTGTATGAAGAGTATATAAAAGCACCCGATGTCACAAGACAGCGTATTTATTTGGAAACAATGGAGAATCTTCTTAAAGGAAGAGAGAAGATAATCATTGATTCACAAGGAAAACAAGGAGTTGTCCCATATTTACCTTTGGATACACTGAAGAAGTAACGAGAGGTTTATGTGTGACCTCTTAGTGGAGGGTAAATGTTAATAATTGCCAATATACTTGAGTATGATGTGCAATTTATCAATATAAAGATTGCGACTGAAAGATAGAAAAATGAAAAAAAATATTATTGTTATTACGCTTGTTGTGTTCATGGGGGTAGCTATTTTTGCTGCAACACAGATGTTCTTTATTGTACACCAGACAGAACAAGCTATTGTACTGCAATTTGGTAACCCTAAAAAGGTTATTTCACAATCTGGGTTAAAGGTTAAGCTACCTTTTATTCAAAATGTTGTCTATTTTGATAAGAGATTGTTAGATTTAGATTCACCAACTCAAGAAGTACAGGCATCCGATCAGAAAAGGCTAGTTGTCGATGCGTTCTCACGCTATCGCATTATTAATGCTTTACGATTTTATCAAACGGTGCGTAATAGTTTTCAGGCACAACAGCGTCTTTCAATCGTGTTGAATTCAAGTGTGCGTCGTGTTTTGGCAAATTCCAATTTCTTAGATATTGTACGTGATAAACGCCCTGAGTTAATGAGTGAGATTACATTGCAAGTTAATCAAGAGGCAAATAAATTTGGTATAGAAGTTATTGATGTTAAAATTCGATCAGCAGATTTGCCACAGGCCAATAGTGAAGCTATATATAGGCGTATGCAGACAGAAAGACAAAGAGAGGCTGCCGAATATCGTGCGCAAGGTGCAGAGGCTGCACAAGGTATACGCAGTCGCGCAGATAGAGAGGTCACAATCATTATAGCTGATGCAAAGAAGAAATCCGAGCAATTACGCGGGCAGGGTGATGCAGAAAGAAACAATATCTTTGCAAAAGCCTATGGCAAAGATCCTGAATTCTTTGCTTTCTATCGTTCTATGCAAGCGTATAGCAATAGCTTTATTGATAATAATACACGTTTTTTTCTTTCACCTGAAAGTGATTTCTTTAAATATTTCAATCAACAAAAAACACAATGATTAGGTGAAGTATAATAAATTAGGTAACAATGTATGAATACACAAAATGCTATAATAATTAGTACAGGAGGCAAATAATCCCTTCTGTTAAGGTAAGGTTATTGATTAGAGTCGTTATATAGAAACGGTGTGAAATTAAGGCGTCATAAAATTGTCACAGTTTTGGTGTCCTATATCTAGACACTAGGTAACAGACAGATTGGTTTACGTAATAACAATGTTTGTATTCAAATGTTTGTATTCATAGGGATTGTATTGAGATTAAAATATATTGGGAGTTGTATCTATGCAAGGCATGAAACATAAATGTGATATATGTAATGTTTTTTCTTTTTTAAAGATGGTAGCTTTTTTAGCAATAAGTTATCACATTCTGGTTTTTTCAGCTTATGCAAAGGGGCCCGAATCGGTTGCTGATCTTGCCGATAAATTACAAAAATCGGTAGTGAATATTTCTACAAAGCAAACAGTGGACGTTTCTCAATCCGTTCCTTTGCCAAATTTACCAAAAGGTTCCCCCTTTAGAGAATTATTCAAGGATTTTTTTAATTTTGATAATGATGGCGGTGGTAAGCCTAGAAAACGCTCTGTACAATCCTTAGGTTCTGGATTTGTGATTTCTAAGGATGGTTTGATTGTTACAAATAATCATGTCATTGATGATTCGGATGAGATTATCGTTAAGTTTCATGACGGACAGGCTTATGAAGCGGAAATTGTTGGCAGAGATAAAAAAACAGATATAGCTGTCTTAAAAATTGAACCGAAGGAAGCTTTAGAAACGCTTCAATTTGGTGATTCTGACAAGTTGCGTGTTGGTGATTGGGCAATGGCTATTGGTAACCCTTTTGGTCTTGGGGGAACGGTGACGCTAGGCATTGTTTCGGCACGTAATCGCGATATTAATTCGGGACCTTATGATGATTATATCCAAACCGATGCTTCTATTAATCGTGGAAATTCAGGAGGCCCCTTGTTTGATATGCATGGTAAGGTTATTGGCGTTAATACGGCAATTTTCTCACCTTCGGGTGGCTCGGTTGGTATTGGCTTTGCTATTCCGTCGCTAACTGTCAAAAAAATTGTTGACCAACTCGTTAAATATGGTGAAACAAGACGCGGATGGCTGGGCGTACGTATTCAAGAAGTGACAGAAGGTATAAAGGAAAGCTTTAAACTTAAAGAGAAAAAAGGGGCTTTGGTAGCAAATGTTATGGAAGATAGTCCAGCAGAAGCCGCTCAATTTAAAGCAGGTGATGTGATACTGGAATTTAATAACAAACCGATAAATAGTGTAAGAGACCTGCCAATTATTGTTGCTGAAACACCCGTTAACAAAAATGTTGAGGTAGTGGTTTGGAGAGATGGTAAAATTAAGTCCATCAGAGTTACGCTTGGTAGATTAGAAGATGCAGAAGGTATAACAAAAAGCAAGAAAGTTAAAAAGAAAACCAAAACGAAACCCGAAAATATCCTTAACATGGAGTTATTGGAAATTAATAAGCGTTTGAAAGAACAATATTCTATTGATCTTGATGCTAAAGGGCTTTTTGTTGTCAAACTTGATCAGACTAGTAGTGCTTATGATCAAGGTATTCGTAGCGGGTTTCTTATCAAAGAAATTGAAGGTAAGAAAGTTACACTTACTTCTCAAGCACGTGAAATTATTAACAAAGCAAGAAAAGACGATCGCAAATATGTGTTGCTACTGGTAGAGGATCTAGAAAAGCAAACGCGTTTTGTGCCAGTTGAATTTGATTGAACGCATTAATTATGAGATATATCACCATGAATGGAGATGTTATATTTGTATCATGTGTTGCCATTGTAAGCATGTTATTAATAATATAAGTAAAATCAGGATTTTGTTTTGTAATGTCTAATCTTATTTCTCATGACACCCTTTATTATTTAAGTGACTATCCATACCATCAGTTAGCTTCAATACTTGGTGAAACCTCTATAGAAAAAGATAAACACGTATTGCTGCATGTTGGTGAGCCCAAAACACCACAACCCGAGAAGGTTAAGAGCATAATTGATGCACATTCTTCATTATGGTCTCGATATCCTCCTGTAAATGGAAGTCAGGAATTACGTCATATAATTGCACTGTGGATTAATAAACGATACGCGTTACAGAAATTAAATATAGAGGGGCAGAAAAATGTTCTATGCTCTACAGGTTCTAAAGAAGCTATAATACAAGCTGTAATGGCAGCTAAATTGATAAAAGAGTCGAAACTCAAAACTAATCAAAAACCACTCATTATTTTACCGAGTCCTGCATACCATGTTTATTTTGGTGCGGCCTTAGCACAAAATTTAGATATCATGACGTTAAGTGTCACACATCGGGATGAATTTATCGCTGATCTCACAGCTGTTAAGCCAGAGGATTGGCAGCGCTGCGTAGGGATGGTTTTGTGTACACCTAACAATCCTACGGGAATTGTTTTCCCAAAGGACGATTTGAAGAAATGTCTTGAATTAGCTCAAATGTACGATTTTAAATTGATTAGCGATGAGTGTTATTCCGAGATTTATGTTGATACACCTCCCTGTGGTGTATTAGAAGTAGCTGATGAGGATCCGCAAGCAATAGATAGTATAATTGTCGTTAACTCATTGTCTAAAAGATCTGGGGTGCCTGGTTTACGTAGTGGCTTTATTGTAACAGGAGAAAAAACTCTACAAATTTTGTCACTTATAAGAGGGTATGTAGGAACACAATTACCAGGTCCTAACGATAGAGTTGCACAATATCTCTGGCAAGATGAGGAACATGTAGAAATAGCACGGCAATTTTATAGGGAGGCTTTGAATGTATTTAATACAGTTTTTCAAGGCATGGATACGTTTACTCGATCTGAAGCCAGTTTTTTTAACTGGTTTAATTGTAAAATGGATGGTAAGAAATTCACACAATTTTTGTGGAAAAATTATGGTGTGAGTGTTTTACCTGGCGTTTTGATGACAAATCACTTTGATAAAAAAGGTAAAAAGGCTAACAACAATTATATTAGATTAGCGGCAATTTATGAACCTGCTAAAATGATGCATGCTGCGAAAGCTATTAAAGATGTTTTTGAAGAACATCATTAAAAAACACTTGACCCCTTCAAACTTATCAAGTATGTATTAATCGCCTATTTGATCGGATTTTACTCTGAAGATATTAGGATTCAGAATGAAAAAGGGTGGATTGCTGGTATATAAAAGCAGATTACCGTTGCTTTGAAATTTGGAGATTGTTGTAGGTGTATCCTATTTGGACGAATGACGAATGGTGAATGGCAACGGGTTTAGTATGCTGTGCTTCTTTAGGTGAGCATGCTGTGCTTTTCTAAAATGGCTAAACTAGGTAAGGCACCATAGTCAAGAAATGGTAGTATTTGGATGAAGTCGAAGATAAATGTTGCTATGACTGTAAGATTAGTTATGGAAACGTTTAAAAATTAAGTCCAGTGATTGCCTGTGAATGAATATTAAAGTATAGAAGAGATAAGAGTTATTATGAAAACCTTTGTGGCAAAACCTTCAAACATAAGTAAAAAATGGTATCTGATTGATGCGAAGGATTTAGTTCCAGGACGTTTATCTGCACTGGTTGCAAGGTGGCTCCGTGGTAAGCATAAAGCTACATTTACACCGCATATGGATTGTGGGGATAATATTATTGTTATTAATGCCGCAAAAGTCCGCTTTACAGGACGAAAATATGAAAATAAAACTTATTATAGACATACTGGCCATCCTGGTGGTATCAAATCTGTACAAGCAAATCAGATTCTACAAGGAAAGTTTCCAGAAAGAGTTTTGGAAAAGTCGATTACACGCATGATGCCAGGTGGACCACTTACACGTAAACAATTAAAAAATTTACATATATATGCAGCGGATACACATCCGCATGAAGCACAAAAGCCTGAATTTATAGACGTAAGTACTCTAAATAGAAAAAATGTAAACCTAGCGAATTAGAAGGCCTGCATGCAGGAGAAGGAAAGTGACTGAAGAAATCCATAATGTTACTGAAGGTCAAGACAGCGAAGTGGGAGTATTAAATGATCAAATACTTGATGAAGAAAAACCAACGCTAAATGATACCGTTACGTATATACAAAAATTAGATGCTCAAGGACGCGCATACGCGACAGGGAAAAGAAAAAACGCTATCGCACGGGTTTGGGTAAGTCCTGGAAAAGGAAAAATTATTATTAACAATAAGGAGCAAGATGAATATTTTGGTCGTCCTGTTCTAAAAATGATAATTGAACAACCCTTTAAGGTTACGGAAAGAGATGATCAGTATGATGTGAAATGTACCGTTAAAGGAGGAGGGTTCTCAGGACAAGCAGGAGCTATCAAGCATGGTATTTCAAAAGCTTTGGTTAACTATGACCCAGAATTACGTAAGCCATTAAAGGCTGCTGGTTTTCTTACACGTGATGCACGTGTAGTAGAGCGTAAAAAATATGGAAAAGCCAAAGCTCGCAAAAGCTTTCAATTTTCCAAGCGTTAAAGATAACTATTACAAACATAGTATTAAGGCAAGCATTTGCGAAAGTATCTGCTTGCTTCTTTGTATTGTAGTACAAGCAAAGCATAGAAATGCAGTGTTATTTATTGTAGTAGTGCGTAAGTTTAACACCAGCGTAACATAATATAAGTAAAAATCTTGAAAAGTTACGGATGTTACAAATACTATGCTTAAAGCACAATTAAGCAACAAAGCTTCACCGTAAATGTAGCATATTTATTGTAAAAATATAATTTACTGCAAGTTTAATTCTGCCACTGAATAGACTTATAATTAATTATAGCGGTCTAGTATTTGTAGTATGAGATAAATAAGCTTATGCAATAGTGCAATAGAAAATAAGTAACCAACATATTAGGTTATATATTTTTCTTTTGCACCTGAACCTTAGTAACGTTTATTATTCGTATTAATTTGGCAACATCCATACTTCACTATGTATTTTTGTAGCAATGAGACCTTTTTCACCGTCACCATAGCAGACAAAAACTTTTTGTCCTTGAGCAAGATCTATTTTTCCGCAGGCTTGTAACACTTCAACATGGATAAAAATATCGCCTTCTACATTCTCTATACTTAAAAATCCATATCCCTTTTCCTTATCAAACCATTTAACAGTAGCAGGTTGAAAATCGCTGATTTTTTCTACAATGGGCATAACAGGTTTTTGAGTATTTTCGGGATCATCTGTAACAGCGTTACTATTGTCCAAACTTATAATACGATGCACTTGAAGTCCTCTCATTTTTTTTAGAACTTCACATACGACTTCAGCTCCCTTATAAATTGTATCGTACCCAGCTTTTTCAAAATCAGAAACATGTACAAGTATATCTGGCAAACGCACGTCATTTGCTAGAATAAACCCGTATCCTTTTGTAAAATCAAACCATTTAATAGTTCCTGGTATCTCAAATATTTCACTATTATTAACGTCACTGATACTGAGTTCTTTATGACTCTGTTTTTTTATTTCACTGTCCACTTTTACCTCCGTAAGTTACTCTATGCAGTATTATTCAATGTATTCGTTGATATTTGCAATGAGATTTATGTTTTTTTTTTAATTTATCACAGTATTTTTGACGCTGTATAAGAAATAGCTGTGCGTGCAGCATTTACGTACTGAGGAGTTAGGTCATTTCTACTTAAGGTAGTATTTACGGGAAAGATATCAGATCATTAAAACACACAAAATATGTTTTTAATAAATAAGTGGATACATTGTATATATGGTGATTCTACGTGCTGTAAATTTACATATATCCTCTCTTATGTGGATAAGAAATGAGGGATATGAGATTGACTCATTATACAAATATATATGTAATGATCAAGTGATGGTGGGCGGTGAGAGGCTCGAACTCCCGACATCCACGGTGTAAACGTGGCGCTCTACCAGCTGAGCTAACCGCCCGATAATGCAAGTATGTATATGATTGTTTATATACAAAATCTTACAGAATGCAAGTACTCTTCATTTTTGAATCATTTATTCAATGGGTACAATATAATTGTTTATACTTAATAGCTATTTACACCTTGTTTTGCAATAATTCTTTTACTATTGAGCCAGCACGTCCATAATCAATGCGATAACCATAGCTAGATTTAAGCTTACCCATAATGCGTCCCATATCCTTTAGACTTGTAATATTAAGTTCATTGATAAGTTCACAACATACTTGCTGTGTTTGTTCGGCATTAAATTGTTCTGGCATAAAGCGTGCGATAACATTGAGTTCATCTTGCTCTGTGGTAGCAAGATCAACACGCCCCGCCTGTTCATACATGCGTAATGACTCTACACGTTGTTGTCGCATTTTTGATAAAATATCTAATATTTCACTATCTTCTAAAGCCTGTTCACCATTTTTTTCTCTATTGCTAATTTCTCTATCTTTTATGGCGGCAAGGATGAGGCGCAATGAGCTAATTTCTTTTTTATTCCTATTTTTCAAGGCATCGTTCAGTAAGTCTTTGATTGTATCCTTTAAAGCCATAAATTTCTCCATAGAGCTATGATAACGATTGTTTTTTTAGATATATATATCTATTTGTCGGTTCGTTTGTGTGTGTTTTCGAGTATAGAAAACAGTGTTTAAAGAATATACAAATTTTACAATAAAATATTGCGGTTACGTATAATAAAATATGTTGAAGAGTGCAACATATATTATGTATATTTTTGAAAAGAGGGGCACTAGAGAGTCATTAAATAAGGAAGACGTGGAAAGGATTGTATTCATCTGAATATTGTATTGACCAAATGACTTGCATTTGTTAGACATAGTTTTGTCTTCGTTGTGAGATGATAATTGTTTGATTGTGTTTTTGCATTAATTAAGGTGAACTTGCGATTGCTCTGCTAGATGTGATGCACATGCATAATACGGGTGCTACCTGTTCGTCAGAATTGTTGAGTAAGTATATCGTACGTAGTTAGGCAATTGTTGTTTGTATAAATATGGTAATATTGTAGTCATTCAATGAGTAATATACGTGATATTCAAAATACTATGCAAGAATTTCAGCCGCGTAAAAATGCTGTTCTCGTATTGAGTGATGGCTTTTTTTTTGAGGGTTATGGGTGTGGAACCTTTGGAGAAATAGGTGGGGAAATTTGTTTTAATACCGCTATGACAGGTTATCAAGAAGTTGTAACAGATCTGTCTTATGCAGGGCAAATTATTTGTTTTACAGCGCCGCATATTGGTAATGTGGGGGCAAATTCTGTAGATGTTGAAAACATTTTTGATAGGTCAGAAGATAGGACTAAGTATGATAACGTACCTTTTGCCAAAGGAATCGTTATGCGCAACAAACCAACGAATACAGCAAATTTTAGAGGTGATATGCCATGGGATGCATGGCTTAAGAAACACGAAATAGTTGCTATATATGGTATTGATACCCGTTTTCTTGCTGCACATATTCGCAATAAAGGTATGCTAAATGCATTTTTATATCATAGCGAGAGTTATGATAGATCATGTTTACCAGTTTTATTAGAAAAAGCATCGCTTCTTCCTTATATGCAAGGGCAAGAGTTAACGCATAAAGTGATGACACAGCAAGCCTATACATCACCCACTTATGATAATAAAAAGACTGATTTTGCTTCGCAATATATAGCTCATAGAAAAAATCAACTCAGTATAAAAGAAAAAAGTGACAATTTACATATTGTCGTTATTGATTTTGGAGCTAAGTTAAATATTATAGCCATGCTTTCTTCCTACGCTTATATTTGTGTTACTGTTATGCCAGCACAGTCTGATATACAGACAATTCTTGCACATGATGCCGATGGATATATTTTGAGTAACGGTCCTGGTGATCCTAATGAGACAATTCGCTATGCAAAAGATACTATTTGTGCATTGATCAATACCCATAAACCTGTATATGGTGTGTGTTTGGGACATCAGCTATTGGCTCTTACTTTGGGTATGAAAACAAAAAAAATGCGTCATGGACATCATGGCGTTAATCATCCCGTCTACAATACCGAAGCGGACAATGTTAAAATTTGCTCGATGAATCATGGTTTTTGTGTTGATATGGAAACAAAACCAGAAACAATTATTGAAACACATTATTCTCTTTTTGATAAGACAAATTGTGGATTACGCGTTAAGGACAAACCCATTTATAGCGTCCAATATCATCCCGAAGCGTCTCCAGGACCACATGACACAAGTGACTTTTTTACTGAATTTGTTGAAGATGTACAAAGATGTAAAATTACGTCAAATCTATCACGAGCGATAAGTTGATTTTTTAAATAGATATATTACCTCTATGGGCAAAAGAACAGATATAAAATCAATTTTAATTATCGGTGCAGGCCCCATTATTATAGGGCAGGCCTGTGAATTTGATTATTCGGGTACGCAGGCGGCCTTAGTTTTAAGAAAAGAAGGGTATCGGACGATATTATTAAATTCGAACCCTGCAACGATAATGACGGATCCAGCACTCGCAGATAAGACATATATCGAGCCCATTACAGCAGAGATAGTTGAGAAAATTCTTCAAAAGGAGTCACCCGATGCCCTGCTTCCGACTATGGGAGGGCAAACGGCTCTTAATGTCTCTATGCAGTTATATAATGAAGGGATTCTCAAAAAATATAATGTTGAGCTTATAGGTGCACAAGCTGAAGCCATAGAAAAGGCTGAAAACAGAGAGGCATTTAAAATTGCTATGCAAGAGATTGGTTTAGAGACACCTAGAGCCTATGTTGTTAAAGGAGATAAAGATATTGAAAAAGCTCTTCAGGTATCAGGACTACCAGCTATTATACGCCCTTCTTACACGTTGGGAGGATTGGGTGGTGGTATTGCTTATACACAAGAGGCCTATCATATAAAAATTCGTGAAGCGTTGGATGCCTCACCCGTCAATGAAGTGCTCGTTGAAGAATCGGTACTGGGGTGGAAAGAATATGAAATGGAGGTGGTACGCGATAAAAATGATAATGCTATTATTATTTGTTCCATAGAAAATATTGATCCTATGGGGGTTCATACGGGTGATTCTATTACGGTTTGTCCTGCTATGACTTTAACCGATAAAGAGTATCAGATAATGAGGGATGCATCAATAGCGGTTTTGCGTAAGATTGGTGTTGAGACGGGTGGTTCCAATGTGCAATTTGCGGTGAATCCTGCAGATGGGCGCATGGTTGTTATTGAAATGAATCCAAGAGTTTCGCGCTCATCGGCACTTGCGTCTAAGGCAACTGGCTTTCCGATTGCTAAGGTTGCTGCGCGTCTTGCGGTGGGGTATACACTTGATGAATTGAGTAACGAGATAACAGGCGGCTTAACGCCGTGTGCTTTTGAACCCACTATAGATTACATTGTTACAAAAATACCACGCTTTACATTCGAAAAATTTGTGGACACTGATAGTTTATTGTCAACAACAATGAAATCAGTCGGTGAGGCTATGGCAATTGGGCGTAGTTTTCATGAATCCATACAAAAAGCTTTGCGCTCTATAGAAACAGGCCTTACTGGATTTGAAGAAAAAGACATAGAATTCTCTTTGCAGAATTTAGAAAAATGTAAGAATGAGTTAAAAAAACCGCGCCCTGATCGTTTGTTGTTAGTTGCACAAGCTTTGCGTTTTGGCGTTTCTGTTGATGAAATTTATTCACTTACAAAAATTGATACTTGGTTTATTGAACGTATTGCAGATATTATCGCGGTGGAAAAAACATTGTTAGAAAGAGGCCTTCCTCACACTGCAGATGGTTTGAGATATATAAAAATGATGGGTTTTTCCAATGCACGATTAGCTAAGCTTGTGAATAAATCTCAAGAAGAAATAGAGAAAATATGCTTGGAATTCAATGTCATTCCTTTTTATCGGCGTATTGATACATGTGCTGCCGAATTTCCTACAAGTACAGCTTATATGTATGGAAGTTACGAATCACCCGTAGAGCATGTGGATCCATTGGTACCCATTTCACAATGCGAATCGCAACCAAGCCAAAAACAAAAAATTATCATTTTAGGTGGAGGGCCAAACAGGATAGGGCAGGGAATAGAATTTGATTATTGCTGTGTCAGAGCCGCTATGGCTTTTAGAAAAAATGGGTATGAAACGATCATGATTAATTGTAATCCTGAAACCGTTTCAACTGATTACGACGCTTCAGATCGTTTATATTTTGAACCGCTTACAGCAGAAGATGTCTTACATATTATCCGTAATGAAAAACGGGAAGGCAATTTATTAGGAGTCGTAACGCAATTTGGAGGACAAACGCCGTTACAATTATCAGAGTATATTGAAGCCGCTGGTATTCCTATTTTGGGAACTTCCTTTAAATCAATTCAACTTGCCGAAGATCGCGAGCATTTTAAACTTTTGTTAGAAAGAAACAATCTTAAACAACCACGTAACGGAATTGCAACAAATACGCAACAAGCTAAAGAGATTAGTCAAGAGATTGGGTATCCGATTGTTATTCGTCCTTCATTCGTATTGGGAGGGCGGGCAATGGAAATTGTTTATAGTGAAGAACAATTGATGCAATATATTACACAAGCAGTCGAGGTTTCTGGTAAGACGCCTGTATTGATTGATAAATATTTGGATAAAGCCCTAGAATTAGATGTTGATGCAATTTATGACGGCGATACTGTGTATGTTTGTGGAATTATGGAACATATAGAAGAAGCTGGCATCCATTCTGGCGATAGTGCGTGTTGTTTGCCAACTGTTTCATTAAGTACTGAAATTACCGATCAGATTAAACAATATACAAAAAAATTAGCAGAAATACTCAATGTAAAAGGGTTTATGAATGTACAATATGCGATTAAAGATGGTGATATCTATATTTTAGAAGTCAATCCGCGTGCAAGTCGTACAATTCCCTTTGTGGCAAAGGCAACAGGTGTGCATTTGGTTGATTATGCAAGTTTTGTAATGACTGGTGGGAAATTATCGCAATGTAAGTTACCCTCCAAAATGGTACAGCATATATGCGTAAAAGAATCGGTGTTTCCCTTCTCAAAATTTCCTGGCGTAGATACAGTATTAGGTCCAGAGATGCGTTCAACAGGTGAAGTTATGGGTATAGATGATAATTTCGGCTTAGCCTTTGCTAAGAGCCAAATGGCCGCAGGCATAACTTTACCCAAAAAGGGAAATGTTTTTCTTTCTGTAAGTAATGAAAGCAAACCAGATATTTTAGAAGCCATGAAACTTTTAGATAAGCTGGGATTCACATTTACCTCAACGCAAGGAACAGCAAATTGGTTAGAGCAAAATAATATCGCGTGTGAAAGAACCAGAAAAGTCTATCAGGGTAATCCTAATTGCGTAGATATGATATATGATCAGACATTTTGCCTTGTTTTAAATACACCAGGAAATCCAGAGCAGCGCAAACAGAGCCAGTCAATTAGACGGGCTGCGCTTGTAACTAACACTCCCTATTATACAACGGCTAATGGTATTAATAGTGTAGTTAAATCTATTGACGCACTCAGATATAAGGATTTACAAGTGGTTTCTTTACAAGAACGTATTTACTGATTGTCTTCATGCATGTTTTCTGTTATGTTTCATGCTTATTTTGAGTGCTACACATAGGGGATATGATGCAAAAAATTCCGATAACACCTTCAGGGTATGAGCGTTTTCAAGAAGAATTACGTAATCTTAAATCTGTTGAAAGACCACGTATTATCAAGGCTATTGCCGAAGCACGTGCACATGGTGATTTGTCTGAAAATGCCGAATACCATGCTGCAAAAGAGCTGCAAGGGCATAATGAAGCACGTATTAGTGAGTTAGAAGATAAATTGGGAAGAGCAGAAGTTATTGATACGACTTCCTTGAGTAGCGAAAAGGTTATTTTTGGTGCTCATATTAAATTGATTGATGATGCTACGGAACAAGAAGTGAATTATCGTATTGTTGGAGAGTTGGAGGCAAGTGTTAATGAGGGGAGTATTTCAATTAACTCACCGATTGCACGGGCTATGATTGGAAAAGAAGTCGGGGAGGTTGTTGAAGTTACAACACCAGGTGGAACACGCGTTTTTGAGATTATGGAAATTTCGTTTTAATAAAAAAAGCGTAAAAAAAATAGCAAAAAAATTTTTGTGAAAAATTTTTCTTAAAAATTTTATTTTTCCGTTTCAACAAAAGATTTTTCTTGGCTAAATAGATAGATAATTAATCCTACAATCATAAGGGCAACGGTGGATAAAAAAGCGTATTGGTAAGCCTGAAAACTGATGCTAAAAGAAGTCTTGTGCGGCACATTATCAACGAGGCTAATAATGAAACCAGTAAACCACTGAAAAAATAAAACTCCTCCCATAATACCCATATTAAAAGTGGTGATGCCGCGTCCGATGATATGGCTGGGAATCATTGTACGTCCATGTGTAATTAAACAGGGTGTGTGTCCCATTGAAAAATAAAAAACTCCGATAAGAAAGGTTGTCAGTGAGATACTGATATCATTATATAAGGATAATATTGTTAGGCTTATAATGGATAATATAGTTGCAAAAATGACAACAATTTTACGTTGCTTTAATAGTAATTCAATACGATTCCATACAAAGAAACTTATAACCAATGTTACACCGGCATAGCCCAATATTTCACCTCTTTCAGCTACATTCAGATTATGTACATCGCTTAAAAATGGGCCCGCCCATAAAGCATTCATCATTGCAAGGGGACCATAATGGCAAAAATGCATTATCAAGATTGGCCAGAAACTACGTATTTTTATGACATCTTTGAATCCACTTATTTGCGTTTTTAAATCGGTAAAAAACGAAGTCGTCGGTGTAGATAAATTGGATTGTTTAGGTATAATGGGTTTATCGCGTATAATCATAACCGCCAGCATGCCAATACAAAACATTGCTATTGAAGAAAACAAAAAGGTATTCGGCCAGCCATATTTTTGTACGGCATATCCTAGTGGTGCAGTGGATAGCCATGCTCCCAGATTGCCAAAACTCAGTTGAATTGTTGTAAGAGAACTAAATTGTGTGGTTGAAAAATATTGAGTAAATAGAACTAGCGGGGCCATAAAAAAACTGGAACAGCCTAATCCCATTAACGCACGCCCGAGAACTAAATTATCAAAATTGTGCGCTTGGCTAAAAATTACACTGCCTATAGTTGTAATAATTATACATACACCTATACTCTTGCGGGGTCCAAATCTATCAATGATAAGTCCTAGAGGAAGCTGTACGATTGTGAATGTTAAAAAAAATATCAGAGCCAGAAAAGCAATTTGTTGGGGTTCTAATAAAAATTCGGAGCGTAAATTGGGTGCTATGATAGAAATAGAGTTTCTAAAATACTGGCTGAAAACATATATTAACACGCAAAACATAACCAACAGAAATAAGTAAGGTTTTGTGAATTTTCGCATAATATGGACAACTTTTTTTGCTAAGATTTAATGGAGGATTATATGAGCTGTGATGAGCACAAGTATAACAATTTTGTATTATATACAATATATTTTTCAATCCATTTATATGCATAAGATAAACTAACATAATCCACTTTAGTCATTTTTGTATTGAAACAGTGTGTGCACAATATGTTTTTTAGATTTCAGTGTATTATGCGTGTGATGTGGTATATGAAATGTTGATAATTATTTATAATCTGGCACATATGCATCATTATAGGCTATTATAGCCATTGTATCTTGATGATTAGGCCTGTAATAGGAAGTGAACAAGAAATTAAGGACTTACAAATGTCAATTGAAACATATCTATCGTTTATGTTGAACGAGGTTGTAGACGCGTCAAAGCAAAGTTTGCCGTATTTTCGTGGGGATTTTAAAATTGCTGAAAAAAGCAATACTGTTTATGCCTATGATCCTGTTACAGAGGCAGATAAAGCAGTAGAGCAATATTTGCGTAAGCAGATAGAAACACGATTTCCAGATCATGGTATTGAAGGTGAAGAATATGGTCTAACGAATTCTTCTTCGCCATGGCGTTGGATTATTGATCCGATAGATGGAACGCGATATTTTATGACAGGGCTTACAGGATGGGCCACTCTTGTAGGTCTTTTATATGAGGGCGAACCTATTTTAGGTATGGCCGTTCAGCCTTTTACTGAGGAAGTATATTACGGTGATGGAACTACTGCTTTTTGGCACCATAAAAAAGTTAAGCGGCAGATTAATATTCCTGCAAAGGCATCTCCCACTTTAGATAATTGTATTGTAATGACATATTCGCCAGATGCCTTCTTAGAGCATGAAGCACGTGCTTTTGCACAATTGAGCGCACGTACTAAAGCGACGTTATATGGGTCAGATTGTTTTGCTTTTATAATGGCTGCTATGGGTTATATTGATATCGTTGTTGAGGCAAACCTCGAACGTTATGATATTGTTCCTCTATTACCTATTATAAAGGGAGCAGGGGCGTTAGCTACGCAATGGAACGGAGAATCAGCAACGCAAGCAGGGAATATTATTGTCACACCTTATGAAACGATATTAAATGAGGCACAAACCTGTTTAAAACTTTAAGAATTATGTTTTTCATGTTTATTTTCATCACTTTTATGTTTGTAATTATAGGCATCTTGTATGGAAATAGTATGTATGGTATTAAGACAAATTGAATATGGCTATAATTACTCATCATAAATGTATACAGGTATATATTCTTTTATGCATAATTTTTTGCCAACCACAAATACTTATGGCTAAGGATAAAAACCTAACCACGCCCCAAAAAACTGAGGAGGCGGTTGCTCAAAAAGCACGTTTGGGTGGCGATATAAAAACAACACGTTTTGTGGTCGAATTATCACGTGTTGTTAAATTTAATGCATTTGTGCTTATTGATCCGTATCGCGTCGTTATTGACTTGCCTGAAGTGCAGTTTAATTTTCCATTAGGGTATAGTAACAAAGGTAGGGGGTTAATTAAAAGATTTCGTTATGGTCTTTTCTCTGATGGGCGCTCACGTATTGTTATAGATGCCAAAAAGGCCGTTAAGATTGATAAAGCCTTCGTTCTTAAACCGACAAAAGACAAGCCTGCTAGGTTGGTGGTCGATATTAAAGCAATACCGCATCAGGAAATGGATGAAAAACATGCCTTGAATGGAAAAAAATCGCGCCAAATTATGCAAGAACAAGACAAAGAGATTATAGAACTCCTTAAAAAACGTAGCGAAAAGCTATATAAAAAACCAATTGTGGTTATTGATGCAGGACATGGAGGAATTGATCCAGGTGCGGTTAGTCCAGAAGGGATGTTGGAAAAGGAAATTGTGCTTGATTTTGTTAAAAAATTAGGCAAAAATCTAATCAACACAGGAAAATATGAAGTACTCCTCACAAGGGATAAAGATATTTTCATAAGTCTTAGGGATCGTGTTACTTTTGCCAGAAAGCATAAGGCCGATATCTTTATTTCTGTTCATGCCGATTCTGTGGAAGAAAAAGATAGCAATATCAAAGGCATGACTGTTTATACACTCTCAGAAAAAGCATCCGATAGTCAAGCCGCAGCTTTGGCTAGAAAAGAAAATAGTGCTGATGTTATCGCTGGACTTGATCTTAAAACAACAAGTAAACAGGTGAAAAGCATATTAATAGATCTGGCACAACGTGAAACAAAAATATACTCCGAAGAACTCGCACTAGCCCTTATTAATTCACTTAAGGAAAAAGCAGAACTTAATCAAAATCCAAAACGATCAGCAGGGTTTTATGTTTTAAAAGCACCTGATGTTCCTTCTGTTTTGATTGAATTGGGGTATTTATCAACCAAAAGTGATGTATCACGCATTACATCACAAACAGCACAAGAAAAAATGATGAAAGGCATTACGATGGCATTAGAAAAATATTTTGAAAAACAAGTCGCTTTTTATAAGCAGTAATAAATGTGGCAAACATATATCGTCATAACATTTCCTATATGTGCCTTTATGTAATAGACTGGCAGGTATGTGGAAAAAAGGATTTTTTAAATGATTAAGATTTTTAAAATAATAATTTTTTTTATTAAATTTATTTTTATAGCGTTTTTAGTTGGAGTAATAGGCAGTGTCGCAGGATTAGTTTTTCTTAGCCATGAAATATCTAACAAATCATTGCCAAGCGTACAAACATTACGTGATTATAGCCCTCCAGTAGTTTCACGCGTTTATGCTAATGATGGCTCTCTTATTGCTGAATTCTCTCGGGAAAAAAGATTATATTTACCTATAGCCAATATTCCAGATAAAATTATTTATGCTTTCGTGTCGGCGGAAGATAAAAATTTCTTTGCTCATGGGGGGATTGATTATTTAGGAATAGTAAAGGCAACTATTCGTAATGCACGTACAATTATTGAGGGTACAGGTCGGAAATTATCAGGTGCATCTACTATTACACAACAAGTATCTAAGAATTTTTTGCTGTCAAGTGAACGTACATTTACCCGAAAATTGAAAGAGCTATTGCTGTCATATCGTATAGAAAGTACTTTTTCTAAATACTATATTTTAGAACTCTATCTGAATAAAATATATTTTGGCATGGGGGCTTATGGTATAGCCGCAGCTTCTGTAGACTATTTTGGAAAATCTTTAGAAGAGTTAGAATTGCATCAGGTAGCATATCTTGCTGCTTTACCAAAAGGTCCCAACAATTATCATCCGAAAAGAAATGTAAAAAGAGCTATCGCTAGACGAAATTGGGTGTTGCGGGAAATGTACGAAAATAAATATATTACGTATGAGGAATATAAAAATGCTATTTCTAAGAAGCTAGACACAAATCTGTTCTCACTTAAGGCAGATGTTTTTGCAGGTGAATATTTTTCGGAAGGAGTAAGAAGAAAATTATTTCAAGAATATGGGGAGAAAATTCTCTATGAAGCGGGCTTGTCTATTCACACTTCTCTTGTACCAGAGCTTCAAATCATGGCAAGGAGAGTGTTGCGAGAGAATTTATATAAATATGATGTTACGTTAGGGTGGCCAGGTCCACATAGCCATATTCAAGAGGATATGCTTATGAATTGGCAACAGGAATTAGCAAAAATTGTTGTTCCTTCAGATGTATCTCCGTGGAAAGTCGCGGTTGTTCTTAGGAACAATAGAAAACGATCTTTTATTGGTATTGCTGATAGAAATGCATCGCAGGATATGGAGTTTTCAACAGGAAGTATCACATTGGACGATATCAAGAGATATGGCGTTCAGATTGATAGAAAAATATCGCAACGTAAACAAATAAAAATTCAGAATGTTGCCGATTTATTAAATGTTGGAGATGTTGTGTTTGTTAAAAAAATATCAGATAATACATATTCTCTACGTCACATTCCCGATGTTAATGGTGGTCTTATTGTTATGAACCAGCATACAGGACAAGTTTATGCAATGGTAGGCGGGTTTAGCTATGACATTAGCGAGTTCAATAGGGCGATGCAAGCGAGAAGGCAACCAGGTTCGATATTTAAACCATTCGTTTATCTTGCCGCATTAGAAAATGGTTATACGCCTTCAAGTCTTATATTAGATGCCCCTTTTGTTATTGAACAAACAGGTAATAATGATTTATGGCGACCGAAGAATTTTGGTAATATTTTCTATGGTCCCTCTACCTTGCGCTTAGGTATAGAACGTTCGCGTAATGTTATGACAGTACGTCTTGCACAGGAAATAGGTTTACGCAATGTAGTAGAATATGGCCAAAGATTTGATGTTTTTGATGATGCCTTAGCCGTGCCATCAATAGCATTAGGAACAGTTGAAACGACTTTGGATCGTATTACAGCTGGTTTTGCTATGATTGCCAATGGTGGAAAACGTGTTAAAGCCAACCTTATTAATAGAATTCAGGACAGGCGCGGAAAAATTATATATAAGCAAGGATTGTATGAATGTGTAAATTGTAAGGTTAAAGGACGGATTGATACAAACAATTTACCCGATGAGCCAGATTTGATTGATACAAGAGAGCGTGTTGTTGATTCTTTTTCTTCCTATCAGATGATTTCTATGTTGGAAGGAGTTGTTAAAAGAGGAACAGCAAAAATTATTAGTGAATTAAACCTTGTTTTGGCAGGTAAAACGGGTACAACTAATGATGAACGCGATTCGTGGTTTATTGGTTTTTCACCAGAAATAACTGTAGGTGTATTTATTGGTTTTGATAAACCAAGACATATGGGTAAAGATGCAACAGGAGGTAAATTTGCTGCCCCTGTATTTAAAGACTTTATGCAGCAATATTATAAAGGTCGTGAACCATTACCTTTTACAGTTCCATCTGGGCTTAATTTTTTTCGCATTAATGCCAAGACAGGAAGTATTGCAAGTTTGAATGATAAAAATACTATTTTAGAGGCGTTTAAACCTAATACGCGACCACCAAAAAGAAAAAATTCCGTAGTTTATACACAAGGGCAAGAGGGGGTTGTTCAGCAATATGAGAAATCTGAAGATGATTTATTACCTGGACAAAGTCCACTTTATTAATAATTTGGCAAACTTATGTATAAACAAAGAATAGGGACGAATATCTGATAATTGTTTTATCTAACAGGAGGATGTTTGTCATATGTACAGTAATATTTTATAGAAACAGGATAAGAAATATGGACTTTCAGACGCAGAAAATTGTTGATGCAATAAAAGAAGCACTCGTTATGTTACGGGGGTATGTTTGACCCGATAGCAACGCAAGACGAAATCCAAGATTTAGAAAAAATGATTGAAGATCCTGGATTGTGGGAAGACCCAAAAAGAGCTAGCAGTTTATTAAGTAAAAGACAAAATCTTGTTAGCAAGCTTGAAATTCTCAATAATGCAGAAAGTGAATTACAAGATACTATAGACATGTACGATCTTGCTCAGGCCGAAGGCGATACCGATGTGTTAGAAGATACGGTAACTAGTTTAAAAAATCTTGAGAAAAAAATTACTGAAAAATCCATTGAGGTTGTTTTGTCAGGCGATACCGACGAAAATGATACATATATGGAAATACAAGCAGGGGCAGGTGGTACAGAGAGTCAAGATTGGTGTTCTATGCTCATGCGCATGTATACACGCTGGGCTGCCGAGAATAATTATCAGCTTGATATTATGCAATTACATCAAGGTGAGGAAGCAGGGATTAAATCTGTTAGTCTTGAGATTAAAGGACATAATGCGTATGGATGGTTAAAAAGAGAATCAGGAGTCCATAGACTTGTCCGCATATCGCCTTTTGATTCTAATGCAAGGCGACATACGAGTTTTGCTTCTGTCTGGGTGTATCCTGTTGTTGATGATGCCGTTGATATTGAGATTCAAGATGATGAGGTGCGTGTGGATACCTATCGTTCAAGTGGTGCGGGAGGGCAACATGTCAATACCACCGATAGCGCAGTGCGTATTACACATATTGAAACGGGTATTGTTGTGCAGTGTCAGAAGGAGCGATCGCAACATAAAAATCGTGCAACAGCTTGGAAGATGCTACGTGCACGTTTATATGAGTATAATGTGCAAAAAAAACTAGCAGAAAATGAGAAAAATGCTGATAAAAAAACAGATATTGGATGGGGGCATCAAATTCGTTCATATGTTTTGCAGCCTTATCAAATGGTCAAAGATTTACGTACACAAGTTGAACATTCTTCCCCTGATGCAGTGCTCAATGGTGATATTAATATGTTTTTACGTGCCTCTGTAAGTTTTTTTGCAAAACGTGATACGTAAAATAGCAAAATTTCTATTTATTTGTGGGGGGTATGTATAATTTAAGTGCCCCCTTTTTAGGCTTGTGTATTTTTAGCTTTGTGATGATTGTGTTGGCAATATAGTAAAGCAAGATCCAGATAATTTTGGGGTGATAAATCTTCTGGCCTCAGGTTGAGGTCTAGGCATAATTTGTTGCTAATAACTTGGCAATCTACAAATAATTTTTTCATACTGTACCCTATTTTTTTGCGTCTATTATTAAAAAATACCTGTGTTATTTTTTCAATGGCAGTAAGAGGAAAAGTAGTTTTCAGATTTCTAGGAAAAAGGCTAACCAAAGTGGAAACAATTTTTGGAGGTGGAAAAAACTTATGTGCAGGGATATCAAAATGTTCAACGATTTCATGCGTTAATTGTGTTAATACACTCATGCGACCGTAATTTTTTTGTCCAGGAATACCTTGTAATCGTTGCACGACTTCTTTTTGCAATAACATTGTCATATGTGTAAATTTTTTATCAGGTATACGGGTGTTATGCGTAATAGCTTTGAGTAAAAAATCAGACGTAATATTATAGGGAAGATTAGTTATTAAGACTGTGGGATGCACTAAAACTAATTGTGTGAATTCTATTTGCAATATATCGGCATGCTCAATTTTAACTCTATCTAGAAAAGGGGTAATCCAACCTTGCGATGCTTTGATGAAGCGTCTATCTTTTTCAATGATGTGTAGATGTTTGACATCATTATTGAGAAGCATTTGACTTAAGCCCCCTGGTCCACATCCGATTTCTATAGCAGAATACCCCCGTAACGAACCGTTTATAGATGCAATATCTTGCAAAATATTTTCATCACACAAATAATTTTGTCCCAATGTTTTGTTGGGTGAAAGATTAAACTGTTGAATAATATGAGATACGGGGACGAAATTATGTATCATTGTTTTTTTTTGTATTCATACATATTTGTCCAGCTTGTTTTATGGCAGCTATCATACTTGAGGGAGAAGCTTTTTGATGACCTGCGATGGAATATGCCGTGCCATGATCAGGTGACGTACGTATAATAGGTAGGCCAAGTGTTATATTTACCGCATTATAAAAATTAGCCATTTTTATTGGTATGAGTGCTTGATCGTGATACATCGCCACAAAACAATCATACATATCGCGACTTTCTGCATGAAAAATACTGTCCGAAGGAAGGGCATTTGATAATGAGAAATCAAGCATTTTGACTTTTTCTAAGAGACAATGAAGTGAGGGAGGAGCATTGTATAAGGCGTCCATTTGCAATTGAGTATGTGCATGTTTCATGTCGTTTCTAATAGTATTAATTGCAGGGTTAATAATCAGTTTTTCTTCATCTCCCAAAAGCCCTTCTTCACCTGCGTGGGGATTAAGGCCGCATATGGCTAACCGTGCTGAGGAAATACAAAAATACTTTTGCAAATCTGCTATAGTAATGAGGATTGTACGGATAATTGTCTCTTGTGATAAATGTGCAGAAACATCTTTTAGCGGGAGATGAGTTGTTATTAAAACGCAACGAAATGTATCGCTTGCGAGCATCATAATGGGATCATATTTTTGTCCAGATAATCGATGAATTTCTTGAGCAAAAAATTCTGTTTGCCCTTGAAAGAAATTTTTTGATGAAGACACATTTTTTTTATTGAGAGGGGCTGTAACAATAGCATCTATGTCTTTGTTTAGGGCATATTGTGTTGCGATTTTCAAGCTTTGTATAACGGCTGGGGCATGAATGGTCGTCGAAACGCCGATTTGTGGTTTTTCAGAGAGTTTAAACGGAGATAATAAGGGGAGGGCTTGATCAAAAACATTATATGTGTCTTGAGGTTTTTGAATAACCTTAAAGGGAGTCGTTTCGTTTTGGATGCGATCAACTTCTTGAATAATAATAGGATCGGCAATATAAAAAAAAGGAGGAAGATTTTCCGATTTCCTACGTTGCCATGCTTTTATAACTAATTCTGGTCCCACACCGTTGGGATCGCCCATTGTAACAGCTATAAGGTGAGGTTTAACACGGGACACAGGAATTATCTATTATGAGACACAGGAATTATCTATTATGAAAAGAGGATCAATTTTTATCACGGTATTCAATAATAGCCGATTTTCTTAATTTCTGAAAGTATCTTGTAGATAAATGTTCAAGTTTCGTATTCAGAAAAGAGAGTTTATATTGTTCTAGCAAAGCCTTAGGCACATCTTTCTTTGTTTCTTTAGAACATAGAAGAACCATTGCATACCCCTCTTTTGTTTTTATTGGCTTTGTTAAATTGTTAGGAGTTGCATTTTGTATGATTGTTAGTAATTTCGTATCAAGTTCTGTATTTTTGGCACTGATTGTGGGGGAGATTCGTATTGCACTTTCTGAAGGAATTTGAGCATCTAAGGTTGCACAATCTACGGGGTTTTGCGCTAATTCTTTAGCCTTGTTATGGGTTACACGTTTGTGTTCTTCCGAAGAATTTTTGGTTAGTAGAAAAACGATTTGGCGAAACTTATAAATGGTAAAAGTGTGTTTCTGATCTGGTTTAATTTTATCAATGACCTGCTCTGTATTTAAAGCAATGGCGTCTTTATATTTATTATTTATGTGTTTACCCCACAGTATTTGGGCTTTAAATTTATTTTTGAGAGCTTGAACGTCAATATCATTATCCAGTAAATTTTGAATAAATTGCTTTGTCGTAACATTGTTTTTTTTAGCAATATTATCTACAATCTCATTGAGCTGCTCATTGGTTACATACATTTTATTTTTTTTTGCATCGCTGATTTTGATAGCCTCTGTAATGAGTTCTTGTTGGGCAATTTTTTTAATTTGCTCTATATCACTAAAAGGACTGCTAGTAGCTATAATGCGGGTTCTTTGTTCAACATCGTATTTAGAAATAATGTGATCATTAACAACGGCATATACACTATTTGCGAGTGCTTTGGGTGCGAAACCAACAAGCAAGACATGCAAGATGCCAACCATCATTACATAAAAAAAACTATGTGATTTAAGAGTTTGTATTATTTTTGTAGTATGCATCATCTTTTAAAAATTTTTATGGTCGATTATAATTTTATGACGTTAATAAAATCTTTGTAACTAGCAACAAAAAAATAATCTATACAGGATAAATGTGTTAAAATTAAAATAAATGTGTTAAAAAAACTTACATTGTAATGTATAGCTATTTCTTTATATCCTAAATATCCTAAATATCCTAAATTTACCTAAATTTACCTAAAAGATAAAGAGAGTGTGAAGAAAAGCGTCAATAATAAAAAGCGTCAATAATAAGAATAGACACATTTAATAAAAATAGGCCCATTTACAATCACTATAAAATTGACTTATAGAGTGAAATTAAGCCAGTGGACCTGTGTTTTAAGTATTTGCTAATGCCGATTCATTGTGTTAAAGCGTAAGGTAAATTGTCTGCCTGCAATACTGCAGTTTGAATCTATTTGTTAAGTTGAGTTGAGGCTTAAGAGCAGGAAAGCAAATGCATAAAGAGGCGCAAAAGGAGACGATAATAAGCAGGCATATTGTAATAAGCGGGCATATTGAATGGCAATAATAGTAAAAGAGATACCAACAACGGTGTGTAGATGAATAATATGCTAAAAAGTCAGGCCTATGCAGAGGCTGGTGTAGATACCCAAAAAGCAGCACGTATAGTTGATCGTATTAAGGAAAGTTGCAATAAAACCCAAAGATCGGGGAGCATGAATCAGATCGGCGAATTCGCTGGGATGTTTGATCTTATGCGTAGTGGTCAATGGAAAGATCCTATTTTAGTATCTTCTACGGATGGTGTAGGCACAAAGTTAAGACTTGCAACCCGTTTAAATAAGCATTATGGCATAGGTATAGATTTAGTTGCTATGTGCGTCAATGACATTATTGTACACGGAGCTACACCTTTGTTTTTTATGGATTATTTTTCCTCATCTAAGCTTGAAGAAGAGGTTGTAGAAACCGTTATTGCAGGAATAGCTGATGGATGTCAACAGTCACAGGCGGCCTTAATAGGGGGCGAAATGGCAGAGATGCCAGGTCATTATGCTGTTGGTGATTATGATTTAGCTGGTTTTGTCGTCGGAGCGGTAGAAAAAAACAACCGTTTGCCGCGTCATGATTTGCAAATAGGCGATTGCGTTTTAGGTCTTGAATCTTCTGGCTTTCATGCGAATGGATTTTCATTGATACAAAAAATTATTGCCGATAACGCAGTAGATCTTGAACAAAAATGGTCAACAGATACCCATGCAACTTTAGGTGATGCCTTACTCGAACCGACACGCATTTATGTGAATTCCATATTACAAATTTGTCAGGAACCTTTCATAAAAGCGATTGCTCATATTACGGGGGGAGGATTTTATGAGAATATTCCGCGCGTTGTTCCTAACCATTTACAAGTTGTATTAGAGGCACGTGCTTTACCATCTAGCGATATTTTTGTATATATACAAGAGTTAGGAAACCTCACAACCCATGATATGTGGCATACATTTAACTGTGGAATCGGTATGGTCCTTGTTGTTGGGAAAGAGCATTGTGATAATGTCAAAAAAATATTGCAAGATCAGGGTGAACGCGTCCACATATTGGGGCACATTGAAAGCAACCATGATGGACAGAAGGGTGTGAAAATTATATAATGGGCAGATATGAGTGTTATGAAGGTGAAAATGTTATGAGGAGCGTGAGGACATCTCCTAAAACACTGCAAGAAGAGCGTATACGTGTTGCTATTTTAATATCAGGTAGAGGGAGTAATATGGAGGCCCTTTTAGAGGCAGCAAGTAAAGATGATTCTCTTGCAGATATTGCATGTATTATCAGTAATAAAGCACAGGCTAAAGGAATAGAAATTGCCCGTGAAAAGGGATATCCAGTCTATGTTTTTGATACGTCTAAATATCCACGTAGAAGAAATTTTGAAGTTGCTTTACTCGATTGCTTGTATGAGCAGAATATACACATACTATGTTGTGCAGGATTTATGCGTATACTCAGTCGGTATTTTTTACATACCTTCTCGGGTGTATGTTTAAATATTCATCCTTCTCTGCTGCCGCGATTTAAGGGTTTGAACGCCGTGCAACAAGCGATAGATGCAGGGGTAGACAAAACAGGAGCAACCGTTCATTATGTTGATGAACGTGTAGATGAAGGGAAAATTATTGTACAAAAAGCTGTTGATGTGCACACACATGATACCTTTGAAAAACTCAGTGAACGCGTGTTAAAGATCGAGCATGAAATATACCCACAAGCTTTGCAAAAAGTATGTGAGGAGTTTAAGGAAAAAGCACGCAGGCAAGCCTAACAAGAAAATTCTTGAGGAATCTAAGAAAATGGTAAGGAAATGAGTAAAATCGCAGATGATGTCGTGTATTGAAGCAAATTGTATAAAAAAGATAACTTTAAGCGACACGCAAAGAAACAAACAAAAAAATACGTATATTATTAATTAAAGGACGTGCATAATGGCAGTGCAGTATGTTTATGTAACAGATGGTTTAACAAAAAATTATCCAGGTGGTAAGACAGTTATAAAGAATTTGAGGTTGTCTTTTTTACCCGGTGTAAAGATAGGTATTATTGGTGTTAACGGTTCTGGTAAATCTAGTCTCTTACGAATTATGGCTGGTGTTGATAAGGAATTTCAAGGGGAAGCGTGGGCAGCTAAAGGTGTTAAAATTGGCTATCTGCCACAAGAACCTGTGCTGGATGATACGAAGACCGTTTATGAAAATATTTGTGAGGGTGTAGCCGAAAAAAAACAATGGCTACAAACCTATAACGATAATTGGACCCGACTGGCCGAAGCTTCCGAAGAGGAGGGTAAGCAGATTGAGCAAGAACAAGCCGATCTACAAGATAAAATTGAAGCCTCTAATGCGTGGGATATTGATTCGCAACTTGAAATGGCGATGCAGGCATTACGGTGTCCGCAAGCTGATAGTGCTGTTACGCATTTGTCTGGAGGTGAGAAGCGTCGCATTGCTTTGTGTCGCTTGCTACTGGAAGAACCAGAGCTATTACTTTTGGATGAACCTACAAATCATTTGGATGCCGAATCTGTGGCATGGTTAGAAAAATATTTACAAGAATATCCGCATACTGTGATTTTGGTAACGCATGACCGTTATTTTCTGGATAATATCGTGAATTGGATTCTTGAACTTGATAGAGGGGAAGGATATCCCTTTGAAGGTAATTATACGCAATGGCTCGAACAGAAACAAAAACGCCTCATTGCCGACCACAATAAAAATGAAAAACTTGATAAGCATATTAATGCCGAGTTAGAATGGGTTAAACAGAGTCCCAAAGGGCGTCAGTCTAAATCACGCGCAAGGTTACGCTCTTATGATGATTTGCTTCTTATGGAGCGTAAAGAAGAATATAGCCAAGCCCAGATTATCATACCCACCGCCGAAAGACTGGGGGAAAATGTGATTGAATTTAAAAATATTAGTAAAGCTTTTGATGATAGATTGCTAATTGAAGATCTATCTTTTCGTTTGCCAAGAGGAGCGATTGTAGGTGTTATCGGTCCTAATGGTGTGGGTAAAACAACTTTATTCAGAATGATAACGCAACAGGAAGAGCCAACTTCAGGTGAAATCAGTATGGGCCCGTCTGTACAGCTCGGATATGTTGATCAATCACGGCATGCACTGGATGATAGTAAAACAGTGTGGGAAGAAATTAGTGAAGGGGCGGAAATTGTTCAATTAGGTAAAGTTAGTCGCAATAGTCGTGCTTATGTCAGTGGCTTCAATTTTAAAGGTACTGAACAGCAAAAGAAAATTGGTAATTTATCTGGAGGAGAAAGAAACAGAGTCCATATGGCTAAAATTCTCAAAAGTGGTGCAAATGTCTTATTACTTGATGAACCAACCAATGATTTAGATATTGATACTCTACGTGCTTTGGAAGATGCCTTGCTTAACTATGCTGGTTGTGCCTTTATAATTAGTCATGATAGATGGTTCTTAGATAGGATTTGCACGCATATACTTGCTTTTGAGAATGAAAGTCATTTTGAGTGGTTTGAAGGTAATTATCAATCTTATGAAGAAGATTTGTATAGGCGTTTGGGTGTAAATACGCTGGTGCCTGCACAAGTAAAGTATAAAAAATTTAGTCGCTAGAAAAAGTATCGGATAAGCATAATTCTACTTGCATTGTTCGGCGTTCTATTTTATTAGTAAAGGTTATCGGAGCATTATTTTTTATTACCTTTACTGCGATGAGCTATTAGAGAATTAAAAGCACTTGGTTGAAGTAGATTCTATAGACGCAAAGGCGAATAAAAATAGGTGTGTTAGATAAAAAGTAAAATCAGGTAAAAAAAGCGATTTAAGAATAGTGGTTAAACTATAAGCTCGAGCAAATTGAGGTACAATTCTGGTCGGGTAATTACTTTTATTTTTAGTAAATACGTTTTTTTTGTTGAATTCCTTGTCATGTTCTGTTAGTAGTGCGTGCGGTTGGTTTGATTTGGGTGGTGAGAGTTGTTTTTCTTGTGTGAAATGCTACTCCTTGTCGCGCGGTGTTTTGTTTAAAAAATGCACACGTATCAAACTCTAAAGAGTCAATATTCTGAAGGAAGTGAATTCAAGAATTGAGGCGCAGAAGATGGAGGGGTGAGTGTCGTATGTGAATTATGTGGGTATTGTTAAGACAAGATTGTCAAAAAAACAGTCATTAATAATAAGTAGTCATTAATAAGTAAGTATCGGTAATGAATTAAGGTATACGGCATATTAAAGATAGCAAAGGCTAAATAGAAGAACAAAAGAGTAACGCAAAGGTTTACATACAACAAAGGCACAAAAGGGTTAAATATATAATTAATTTAAATATATAATTAATAAAGACCTAATCTTGCCTTTCTAAAGTCGCTATATTGTTCTATTATACTTTAATGGTAAGTTAAATTTGGTTAATGTAGCGAAATAATGTGTTTTTGAGATGGAATAAGAGGGTGCAGGTGGTAGTTAAAATATAAACAATTATAGATTATGACATAATTTTGAAAAAAATAATCAATAAATATTCTGAAAACTGTTAAGGAAAATTAAGGAGAGGCCGGGAATGGCAAAAGAAAAATTTGATAGATCAAAACCCCATGTTAACGTTGGTACAATCGGTCACGTTGATCACGGAAAAACAACACTAACAGCTGCGATAACAAAAACAATGGCAGAATTAGGTAGAGCGAATTACTCAGCCTATGATGAAATTGATAAAGCTCCAGAAGAAAAAGCACGTGGTATTACAATTTCTACGGCACATGTGGAATATGAAACAGAAGGGCGTCATTACGCGCATGTTGATTGTCCAGGCCATGCCGATTACGTCAAAAACATGATAACTGGAGCGGCTCAAATGGATGGTGCCATATTGGTTGTGTCTGCTTCAGATGGTCCTATGCCGCAAACTCGTGAACATATATTGTTAGCACGTCAGGTTGGTGTTCCTGCTCTGGTTGTTTACATGAATAAAGTAGATCAGGTTGATGATGAAGAATTGTTAGAGCTTGTTGAAATGGAAATACGTGAGTTATTGAGCTCGTATGATTTTCCTGGTGATGATATTCCTATAGTCAGAGGTTCAGCTTTAGCTACTATTGAAGATTCTAATGATGAAATAGGTAAAAATAGCATCATTAAGCTGATGGAAGCTGTGGACTCCTATATTCCTGTTCCAGATCGTCCTAAGGATAAGCCTTTTCTTATGCCTGTTGAGGATGTCTTTTCAATTTCTGGTCGCGGTACTGTGGCCACAGGAAGAGTTGAAAGAGGTATCGTTAATGTTGGAGAAGAAGTTGAAATTTTGGGCATACGCGAGGGAAAAACAAAGACAACTTGTACAGGTGTTGAGATGTTCCGTAAGTTGCTAGATCAAGGTGAGGCTGGTGATAATGTGGGTATTCTTTTACGTGGTATCAAAAGAGAAGATATTGAACGTGGACAGGTTATTTGTAAACCAGGTTCTGTTAACCCTCATACAAAATTTGAAGCAGAAGTATATATTCTTTCAAAGGATGAGGGCGGACGTCATACGCCGTTCTTTACAAATTACAGGCCGCAATTTTATTTCCGTACAACAGATGTTACGGGAGTTGTTGAGTTGCCCGAAGGTGTGCAGATGGTGATGCCTGGTGATAATGTTAAAATGGTGGTTCAATTGATTTGTCCTATCGCAATGGAAGAAAAATTACGCTTTGCTATTCGTGAGGGCGGCCGTACAGTTGGTGCTGGTGTTGTTAGTAAGATTATCGAGTAATAATGGACGGGATGGTTTGTTCTGCCAATGCTAAGTAAAATAGATATGTTATGAGTGTCTAGGAGTGTAGCTCAATTGGTAGAGCACCGGTCTCCAAAACCGGGGGTTGCGGGTTCGAGTCCCTCCACTCCTGCCAATTTTTGTATTAAGTTGCGTATGGTGGAGGTCTGGTGTTTTTTTTGTCTTTATGATTAAATGAAAAATCACAAAGAAAAGTCACTAAGTTCGGATAATTTGGGGTTGTTGGAAATATTAAAATATTAATATTCAATGATCGGTAAGAGCGATGGCAATAAATATCAAAGTTGTAAAATGTTGATATGTGTAATGAAATAGTCGTACTTAACGAGCTTAATGTACGGAGTATTAAGGGTGTTTTGAGTTGTGTAGGTATTCTGTTTTTAAGTGAAGCAAATATTGTAAGAGCAAATTAAAGGCCAATATTGAGATTAAGTTTAAAGGATTGAGATAGTTTAAAGGATTGAGATAGTTTTAAGGGTAGGTGATTAATGATAAAGAATAATCCGTTGCATTTTTTTTCTCAAGTGAAGCGTGAAGTGGCAAGAATTTCGTGGCCAACACGTAAGGAAGTATTAGTGACATCGGCACTTGTATTTATCATGGTTTTTATTGCAGCTATTTTTTTTATTGTAATAGATAAACTTATATCTTTGGGCGTTAATTTTTTGTTGGGTATCTAAATTAAATATGCAGGCGTGGAATAAACTATGGGTAAAATGAACTGGTACATAGTGCAGTCGCATTCTAACTTGGAAAAGAAAGCTGTAGAAGGTATTCAGGAGCTAGCGAGTAAGACTGCCTTAGAAGGGCGTATTGAAGAGATGCTTATTCCTTCTCAAGATGTTAATGAAATCCATGGAGGTAAGCGGGTTAAGGTAAAGAAGAAATTATTTCCAGGTTATATTCTTATTAAGGCCGATATGAGTGATCAATTGTTTCATTTAATTAAGAAGGCCCCGAAAGTTTTAGGTTTTTTAGGAATGCAAGGAACGGCCAGTAGGCCTTGTCCTATTTCTCAAGTTGAAGTTGATAGGATTACAAATCAAGTTAACCAGGATGCTGTAGAACAAAGATCTGAAATGGAGTTTAATGTAGGTGAGCATGTACGAGTTTCGGACGGTCCTTTTGTTACGTTTAGCGGTTATATTGATGAGGTTGATTCAGAACGCAATCGTCTTAAAGTATCCGTTTCAATATTTGGTAGAGAAACGCCAGTTAGTCTTGATTTTAGTCAAGTAGAAAAAATAGGTTGAATTTTCTTTGGGAGTAATATAACAATCCCCGAGGCGATATCAATGAATCAATGCAGATAAGTATGAAAGTATATAATTAATAGTGAGGATTGGAAGTTATGGCGCCGCCTAAGAAGAAATCAAAAGAGATCACGGGTTATCTTAAGGTAACACCGCCTGCAGGTAGTGCAACACCTTCACCTCCATTGGGGCCTGCTCTAGGTCAGAGAGGGCTTAATATAAAAGAATTTACAGATACCTTTAATACAGCAACGGAAGGAATGGAAAAAGGTTCTCCAGTGCCTACCGTTATTACCATATATGCAGATAAATCCTTTACTTTTGTTGTAAAAACGCCACCTGCAAGCTATTTGCTATGTAAGGCGGCTTCAATCCACAAGGGCGGAGGACTGCCTGGTCGTGAAATTGCTGGTCAAGTGAGCATTGACAAAATACGAGAGATTGCTGAGCTAAAGCTTAAAGATCTAAATGCAA
>JAPKNN010000001.1:0-362384 GCA_040266715.1 Paracoccaceae bacterium | reverse complement strand
TGGTAAGCCATTGCAAGAGAGTGTGAAAAGGCAAAATACTTTAGACAATACAAAAAAACAAAGTACGAAACAAAATGCAGATGCAGAAAACGTAAAAACGGTCTCACAAAAGGACGACAAGACAGCTGTTGCCGTGATACCTATTAAAAAAGAACCTGTGTTAGAAGAGACAAAAAAAAATACACTCTTACCACCAACAATTGATATTGCACGCATAGAACAGGATGGTGATGCCGTTATTGCAGGAAGAGGCGAACGAGGCAGTTTTGTTAAGATCCTTGCGGACAATAACGAAGTTGCGGTTGAAGCCATTGACGATAAAGGAGAATGGCTTTATGTAAGCGAAGCACCTTTGAATGAGGGTAAGCCAGGGGCTATTGTCATAGGCCTTATAGGTGTTAGTGCAGATGGACTTACGCAAGTCAATTCACCTCAAACAGTTACGGTTATTATTCCAGAAAAGGAAAGAAAACCACTCGTTATTGCTCAGAAAAAAAATGAAGTGACAGAAATTCTTCAACAATCTGAGACTAAGGAGGCTGAGACAGATAAACAAACGAAACTCGCTGAAACAATTCAGCCCAAAATAGAAGAAAAAAAAGCAGAACCAAAACCAAATAATCAAAGACATGTGTTGCAGATTCAGGTATTTGATTATTTGGAAGAAGAGAAAAAAATGTTTATTTCTGGTACAGCAAGAGCGGCCTCTTTGTTGCGCCTTTATATTAATAATATCTTTCTGCTCGATTTTATTGCAAAACAAGATGGAACTTTTGAGGCCAGTAAAGTTGTTGATGCACTAGAAGTTGGAACACATAAGCTGCGTTTAGATGAGGTAGATGAAAATGCTCAGGTGATTGATCGGTTGGAAGTGTCCTTTGAGAAAAAGAAACAACAAGATGTCGTTGTTCAAATAGTCAGAGGTGATAATTTGTGGAATATAGCAAGAAGAATTTATGGAAAAGGTATACGTTATACAGTAATATACGAAGCTAACAAGAATAATATCAAGAATCCTAATTTGATTTATCCTGGACAAGTTTTTGTGGCTCCAAGAAAGGAGGATTTGGAATAACGTATAAAAAATTGGTCAGGTAGAGACAGTCACTCACTATATAGACTCCTCAAGCTTATGAGGAAGGGGGTGTATGCAAGGCCAGTATATGAAAGATGCTCTGTATTCATAAATGTTTAGTATGGTTACAGTTTAATATTAAAATGATAACAGTAAGAGGAATAGAATATGAAAGAACCTCATCTATTAGTACACAACACTGACGATAATGTCGGCGTAGTTGTTGTTGAAGGTTTAAAAGATCGCACAGAGATGCTGTGTGTCTGCACACAAGATAATACAGACAGTATTATGACAGTATATCAAGATGTGCCTATTGGGCACAAGGTTGCTCTCAAAGATATGAAAGTTGGTGATACCGTTATAAAATATGGTGAGGATATCGGCAAGATAGTTGAAGATGTTAAAAAAGGATTTCATGTACATGTACATAATCTTAAAACAAAAAGATGGTAGAAATAGATAATTGTATTATTGATATAGTTAGTAAAAAACAAAATTTGACATATAAGGTACAGTAGGAAATATATGAGTATGAATGCACAAAAAATTATGGCTTGGCGTAGAGAAAATGGACGTGTAGGTATACGTAACCACGTTGTTATATTACCCGTGGATGATATATCTAATGCGGCTGTAGAAGCAGTTGCTTCAAATATTAAAGGGGTAATGGCCTTACCGCATGCGTATGGACGTTTGCAATTTGGTGAAGATTTAGAATTACACTTTCGTACAATGATAGGTATAGGATCTAATCCTAATGTTGCGGCTGTTGTTGTGATTGGTATAGAACCTGAGTGGACCCAAATTATCGCTGATGGTATAGCTAAAACAGGAAAGCCCGTTAAAAGTTTTTCTATTGAGCAAAATGGAGACATCGCAACAATAGCTGCGGCTAGTAGGGCAGCAAAAGATTTGTTACAAGAAGCCACTGAGCTGGAAAGGCAAGAATGTTCTATTACAGATTTATGGATTTCAACGAAATGCGGCGAATCAGATACAACAACGGGATTGTCATCCTGTCCTACTGTAGGTAATATGTATGATAAATTGCTTCCTCTAGGCATCTATGGGTGTTTCGGTGAGACTTCTGAAATAACAGGGGCCGAGCATATTTGTGCAAAACGTGCTGCAAATCAACAAGCAGCCGATAAATTTATGCAAACATGGCAAGCTTATTCCGATGATGTAATAGAGGCCCATAAAACATCAGATCTATCAGATAGCCAACCTACAAAAGGTAATATTTATGGAGGCTTGTCTACTATTGAGGAAAAAGCCTTAGGAAATTTAGAAAAAATAGGTCGTACATCTACATATATTGATGTATTAAAGCCAGCAGAGGCACCTGAAGCAGGAAATGGCTTGTATTTTATGGATACCTCTTCGGCAGCTGCAGAGTGTGTTACACTTATGGCGGCAGCTGGTTACGTGATCCATACTTTTCCCACTGGACAAGGAAATGTCGTTGGCAATCCCATCGTTCCAGTAATTAAAATTACAGGCAATCCACGTACGGTACGAACAATGTCAGAGCATGTAGATTTAGATGTATCGGGTGTATTAAGACGTGAAATGACGATTGATCAAGCAGGAGATGCCTTAATTAGTATGATTACGCGCACAGCAAAGGGACGCTTGACCGCGGCAGAAGCATTAGGACATCGTGAGTTTGTAATGACAAAATTATATCGTTCGGCTTAATCGAGTTAATAGGCATGTTCACTTAATTCAGTAATTGAATGTGTTTTGTGTAATAGGCATACACCGTTTGTAACCGTTTGTATCTGCTCAGTGTTGACATGCACAAGAGAAGTGTAAGCTATGCTGTGTGATATGCGCCTCTTATAGTATTGAGTAGTATCATATAGATATTTTTTGACATAATTTTGTGTTTAATTGGTTCTGTGTAGATAGATCATTTTATCTGAGATAGTCTTTAGGGGCAAATACGATTTACTACAAATAAGTATAATGTATAACATAAGGTTTGCAGTGCGTTTAACAGTAACTTTTTTTATATCAGCTGCTTGTATAGTTATTTTTGCTTTGTTAAGTGCAGATTATCGTCTTGGTGTCGGTGGCATTTATGAGAATCACTCAGAGCAAACACCTAACAAAGAGTATGGGGCCTTACATAATTTAGGTCCTAAAGCTTTAAGTATATTAGGTCCTAAAGCTTTAAGTATATATGTATCTGTTAAAGCAAGGAAAAATTGCCACGCAACCCAAAAAGGTAAAACCTGTCATTATTTTTCATACCGTTTTATAATACCTAATATATAAATTTTGCTGGCATGTTATTGAACTAGGTACACATTTGTCATTTACTTACCTATTGAACTTTAGTTGCTAGCAAGTTATGGCTTTATTTTTATACTCCTTTAATATAGAGTCTATTTTTAATTCTTTGGATATCACTGCTGTGATGAAATGCTAGGATCACATGAAAAACTTATATAGTGCGTCTAAAACAGGAGCTTTATTACAAGGCAAGCATGATGATGGTAATCCAATAAAAGGTATTTTGTTGTTGGTTTTTGCTATGCAAATTGTTCCCATGTTGGATACGATTGCTAAGTATCTTTCTTTAAGCTTACCGCTTTTGCAGATTGTATGGGCACGTTATTTTTTTCATTTTATTCTTTTACTTCCGTATATTTTTTATACTCAGGGTATAAAAGGATTGTTCGCATTTAAAGATTTTATGCTGCATGTTTTACGTGGTTTTTTCTTATTTTTATCAACTTGTTTCTTTTTTGCAGCAATAAAGTATGCACCTTTAGCTGATAGCATAGCTTTAGTTTTTATTTATCCTATAATTATTACAATTTTAGCTCCCTTTATCTTGGGTGAGAAAGTAGGTATACATAGATGGAGTGCTACTGTCATAGGTTTTGTAGGAGTTCTTATTATTGTAGAACCACAGGCAGGGGGTTTTAACTTTGGTACAATTATGGCAATTTTAGCAGGTGCGTTTTATGGACTTTACGTGCTATTTACAAGAAAATTATCAGGTACAGCGCCAGATATATTGATGCTCGCTTTCACAGCTTTTTTTGGTGCTGCTGTGACAACTCCCGTGGTGCCATTTTATTGGAGTACGCCAGACCTTACGCAAGCTATATTGATGCTTTGTATTGGTTTGATTGCTTGTATTGGGCATTATCTTATTATCCGCGCCAATAGTTTAACAAAAGCTGTTATTTTAGCTCCGTTTGGCTATTCAGAAATGATATCTGCTTTACTACTGGGGTATTTTATCTTCTCGGATTGGCCTAAAGATAATATGTTTATAGGCGTTGGCATACTTATATTATGCGGATCTTATATAGCAAAAAGAGAATATCACAATCACAAAAATTCCAAGCGTAATGTATAGGCGATATGTAGTTGTAATAAAAAATGGTGTCAAGAAATACGTAATAAAATATTGTTTTAGGTTTATTAACTTTTCGTTAAGAAATCGTTAGTTATTAATGTTCTGTTTACATACCTTAATTTATAGAAATACATGTGCCCAAAATAAAGGTTAATATATATAAATAAAGGTTAATATATATATTGACAACTAGTTTTTAAAACTATTAAATAGTAGTATTAATTTAAATACTTACAAAGTATTTGATCGTTTGATGTTGTTATTTTAGTCAATATATTGTACACATATATAAATACATAATTTTTGATATTACCATGTTATTAAAAAGATATAAAAAAACTATTATAATACTTAGCTTTATTGGAGTAATACTTAATACTTTAATATCGGCTACCTCTAGTAATGCACAAAGTTTTGAACAAGCTTATTTAGGAGCTTTAGAAACGGATAAACGCTTAAATTCTGCAATTTCCCGCTTTAAAGCCTCTAAGTTTGGTGTTGAAGAGGCCTATTCAGAGAGGCATCCTAAATTTGAAGGAGCAAGTAATTATGATATTGTTTCAGAAGATAATATAAGGACGCGAACATTTGAATTAACGTTCAATCAACCACTTTATAAGTTCGGTTATTATAATGATCTTGTTAAGGCAAGTAAGAAAAATAGGGATTATGTAAAAAATTTAATTAATGTTTTGAAACAACAAATTTTTGATGAAACAGCAATTGTTTATACACGCATCTTACTTAATGAAAGACTCTTAGAAATAGAATTAGAGAGAGAAAAGGATCTAAAAGACCAGTATGAGGCGATTGAAAATGAAGTTGTGGCAGGTGTTAAAGATGAACATCAACTTGACTTAATTAACTCCTATATTGCTCAAGCAAAAGTTGATAAAATTAAGGCAGAAAATGAAATTGCTAAATCGCACGTACAGTTTAAGCGCATCACAGGCATAACTGCAACACAACTTGATAGAGATACGATAGAATCATATATGCAACGCCTGCCAGATAGTGAGGAGGAGACGATTGTGTTAGCTAGGGCTTTTTCACCGTCTCTGAGTTCATTAAAACTAGATTATGAAAGACAGAATCAGGAATTGGAAAAACAAAAAGGAGTTGATTTACCATCCATAGATATGTATACACGCTATCAGTATGGCGTGTCTTCTGGTAGTGATAGAGATAATGTCTATTTTGGTTTTCGTCTTAGCCTGCCAATCCACAGGGGCGGTTTAAGCACAAATAGAAATAGTAAAATTGATGCCGAGATAGAGGCAAATGAGTATAATCAAACATTTGATGAGAAAGTTGCACTAGAGGAAGTCGTGGCTACATGGTTTGATTATAAAAATGGTTTGAGAGAAATAGAATTACTTAACCAGGCAACGGAAAGTAGTTTGGAGCGTATAGAGAAATTAGAACAAGTTTTATCGGCAGATTTACAAAATTTAGCTAATTTTCTTGAGGCAAAAGCACGGTATTATGATGTGTATAAGAGCTTAATTTATACAGAATATGAACAAATAGTAAAAGGTAGTAAACTGCTAAGGGGTATTGGATTTGCAAAATTACAATAATGCTGCTAGTGCAAAGGAACAAGGCGAGCAGACTGAAAAGGATTATGTATTAGATACCTTACGTGCAGGGCGTAATGTATTGCTGCTGGTATTTTTTATTAGTTTTTTTGTTAACTTATTGGTTCTTATTTCGCCTATATATATGCTACAAATTTACGACAGAGTCATGACTTCTGGCTCTGTTGAAACGCTGATTCTTATTTCTGCAATAGCCGCTTTTGTTCTGATCGAATATGTTATGCTTGAAGCATCTCGTAATAGAATACTCAATAATTTCAGCGTATACTTGGATAAGAGAGTGTCGCGTGACGTGCTTGGTATTATCTTTCGCAAAGAATTGTTTTCAGGAGTTATGATGGGCGACCAGTCAAAAGGGCGAGCGAATTTAGGTACGCAGCCTTTACGTGATGTAGACGCTTTGCGTAATTTTATGGGAGCTAATGTATCGCTTACATTGTTTGATATACCATGGGTGCCATTTTATATCATATTATTGTTTATCATCCATCCTTATTTAGGGATTATTGCTGTTGTAGGTGCATTGATTATAATTTTTTTGGGTATTTTGAGCGATTATATATCACAGTCAAAATTTAAAAATTCGGGGCGCGTTACAGCGCTTGCTAATCATTTTATCGAAACGGGATTGCGCAATGCGGCGGCTTTAGAAGCAATGGGTATGATGGGTAGCGTTAACAAAAGATGGATGACAGCCCATGCACCAGCAGTTGAGCAAAATGCTGAAGGAATGAAAGCTGTAGGCATGATTAGCAGTATTACCAAAGGAGTAAGGTTAGGTTTGCAAATTGCAATTTTAGGTATGGGAGGGTATTTGGCCCTTAAAAAAGTAATAACCCCTGGTTCTATTATTGCCGGCTCTATAATAATGGGAAGAGGTTTAGCACCGCTGGAAATGCTTATTGGTTCGTGGCGTAATTTTGTTTCTACGCGTGCTGCGTATCATCGCATACGGTCACTCGCCAATAGTTTTCCTGAAAAAGAGAAAAGTATTAATTTACCACGTCCTAAATCTATATTGAGTGTAGAAGGTTTACATGGTTCTCCTCCGGGCGTCATGCAATCTATGCTTAACAATATTAATTTTGTTGTTGATGCAGGTGAAATTTTATGTATTGCTGGGGCCAGTGGAGTAGGTAAATCAACACTTGCACAGTTAATTGTAGGCGTATGGGAGCTGCGGTCTGGTTTTGTACGCTTAGGGGGGATTGATATTCATAATTGGGTATCGGAGGATCGTGGTTCTTATGTTGGCTATGTACCACAAGATGTTTCTCTTTTTGATGGAAATGTTGCCGAAAATATTTGCCGCTTTGATGAATTAAGTGAGGAAAAAATTTTAGATGCCGCTAGGATCTCTGGCGTTCATGATATGATATTAAAATTACCTAAAAATTATGCCACAAATGTAGGTCCAGCAGGTAGTTTCTTATCAGGTGGGCAAAAGCAGCGTGTTGCGTTGGCTAGAGCGGTATATAATTCACCTGTCTTGGTCGTTATGGATGAACCCACAGCAAATTTGGATGAATTGGGGCGTTTAGAATTAAAACAAGCTTTAAAACGATTCAAGGAAAAAGGCATGATTGTTGTTATTGTTGAACATGATAAGATGCTTTTAGAGATGGCCGATAAGATTCTTCTTATCCAATCAGATGGTTCAGCAAAGATAGCTTTACGTAAAAATAACGCTGATGGAAAAGGTTCAACTCTAGTTTATGAATAATAAAGTGGAAAATACGGAAAACGATGAAAGGTTGGATATACAGCAGAGTGATATGCAATCAATATCGCATACACGTGGTTCTGTATTTAGGGAAGTTATTTTAAATGATAAATATTTAAAAATATCTCTTTTTTTTACACTTTTCTTCGTGATAGTTTCATCTTTATGGCTGACTTTTGCAAAGTTGGATGAAGGAATAATCGCAAGTGGTAGTATTGTTGTTGATACGAAGCGTAGAGTTATTCAACATCTTGAAGGTGGTATTATCAAAAAGATGAATGTTAAAGAAAGCTCTGAAGTGAAGGCAGGGGATGTATTGGTTGTTTTAGATGATACGCAAGCGCGCTCACGTAAAAACCAAGCAGAAAGTCGTTTATTATCATCATTAGCGTATCTTAATCGCATGGAGGCGGAGCGGGCGTTAGCTGATTATATTCGTTTTGACAAACGTCTAGTAGAGCGTAAAATGTCACCTAATATTCAGGAGTTAATTAGTGTGCAGAGTAATTTGTTTGAAGCACGTAAAAATAACTTAGATATACAAAATGAAATTTTGCAACAACGAATCTTACAACTTAATGATAAAATAGTAGGCTTGCGTGGCTCTTTAAAAGCCTTAAGTGAGCAAAGAGATTTTGCTATTGATGAGATTGAAAATTATGAAAAACTAGAGGCTAAACAGAGAATTGATAAACGGGCAAAAACCTCTAAGCAAATAGAGCTAAGTCGTTTGGATGGTGAAGTGTCACGTATACAGGCCGAAATTGCAAGTACAAAAATTGCTGTTAATGAAACAAGACAAAAAATTATTCAAGTAAGAAGTGATTTTGAGGAAGAATTAAGTGCAGAAATAGCGGAAACACAAGATAAAGTCTTTGAATACGAAGATAGTTTAATCTTATTAGATGATATTTTAGATCGAACGCTTATAAAAGCTCCTACAGATGGTACGGTTTTGAATTTTCGTTTTTCAACGATTGGTGGTGTTATTCCACCAGGTGAAGCACTTATGGAAATTATCCCCGTTGATGACACTTTGGTAGTTGAAGCACGAATTAACGCAATAGATATTGAACATGTTTATGCGGGGGCTCGAGTTCGTGCTATTTTATCAGGTTATAATCAACGTGAAGTACCTGAGTTAAGTGGCGAAGTAGAGTGGGTTTCTGCAGATGTTAATGAGGATAAAAATACAGGTATGCAATATTATCTTGCACGCATAATTTTTGCTGAAGGAGAAATAGCAAAATTGGAAGGGGCAGAGATTTTGCCAGGAATGCCAGTTGAAATATTTGTTTTTGGCGGACAAAGAACAACTTTAGAATACTTAATTGAACCCATACAAGACGTTATAAGAAAGGGGTTGAGGGAACCATAATATTATATATAGATATTAAAAACCTCAGTGATGCGTATTTCAAGAAATATCTATTTATGCTCATTAAAGTTGATTTATGGATACAGCTATAGCCAATAAAATGTAGGGCGTACGGTTTTGGAAGCGCATATTATATATAATGAATTAGATAAGGCGGCACTAAATAATCCGTCAAAATGTGCTTTGGATTTTTTAGGTAAAAAGGTTACATATAAAGAATTACGAGAGCAATCTTTAATTTTTGCAGCGTCACTTGTTTCACTCGGAATTAAAAAAGGAGATAGAGTTGCTATAGTCTTGCCGAATTGTGTGGACTCATTTATTTGTTTTTATGGGATTTTATATGCAGGGGCTATTGTTGTTAATATTAGTTGCTTAGCTTCTACTGATAATATAGAAAGCATGTTAAAGCAAACGCAAACAAAAGTAATGATCACCAGCAACATCAACAGTATTTATGAAAAAGTATCTCCTCTAATTAATAAAAATGTCGTTGAACATTATATTATTGCACCCTTTGCAGCAAATTTACCTGTAATGAAGCAGTTTTTTGCCCGCATAATAAGAAGATCGCATTTTGCAACCATACCACATCAGCTACCCTTTGTTTATAGTCTAAGTCAATTACTAAAAAACCATACTCCTTATCACATTCCACAGGATGTAAAAGGCCAGGATATTGCTGTTATGCAATTCTCAGGCGGAACAACAGGAGTTCCTAAAGCTGTTGTACACACCCATCATACACTACTTGAAAACACAAAGCAAATTATAGACCATACACAGGTTCTTCGTATGGGAAAAGAAGTTTTTTTGGGTGTATTACCATTCTTTCATATATTCGCTCTTATGGCCAATATGCTTTTGCCTGTTAGTATTGCTGCTAGAATCGTAATAATTCCAAAATTAGATTATGAACTTATTATTACAGGTTGCATAAAAAATAAAGTCACTGTGATGACTGGCGTGCCATCGGTATACGCAGCACTTAATCGTATGCCAAAAAAAGCCCATAAGGCTATAGAATCTATGAGATTTATCGTTTCGGGTGGGGCTCCCCTTGAAAACCATATTGCAAGAAAATTTTATACCTTATATAAAAAAACTATCATACAGGGCTATGGATTAACAGAAGCACCTGTCTTATGTCTTAATCCACTAAGCGCTCCAATGGAGGGAACAATTGGTCTACCATTCAAAGGTGTTAATTATAAGATAGTTCCTTTAGACGGATCTACACACAATAAAGATGTTGGTGAACTTGTCATCAAGGCTCCACAAGTTATGCTTGCTTATTGGAAAAACCCAAAAGAAACAAAAAATATTTTACGTGAAGGATGGCTACACACGGGAGATATTGTTACTAAGAATGAAAAAGGGTATCTTGTGATTGTAGATCGTGCCAAAGATCTTATTATTACTTCAGGTTTTAATGTATTTCCTAGTCAAGTAGAGCAGGTATTCTATAAACATGAGAGTGTGGAGGAGGTCCTTGTTGTAGGTGTAAAAGACCCTTTAAGAGGGCAAGCCGTACATGCATATGTAAAATATAGAGATGGCTTTACAATGGATAATATTACGTGGAATAATTTTTTAAAAAGGCATTTGAGTGATTATGAAGTGCCTAGAAAGATAATTTCACGCAAGGCTCCTTTACCGCGCACAGCTGTAGGGAAGTTATCGCGCCAACTTCTTTTAGAAGAATTGCAAGCATAAGAAATCTTAAATAATTTCTTACGTAATGTTATGATGAAGAATCTTACGTAACATAAGCTGTGCCGATCGCGTGATAGGCGTGCCAGAAGGCATGATAGCAGTTATATCCATGTCGTATAAGGTTTGAAAATCTTGTGGAGGAATAATACCTCCTATTACCACATATATATTTGTAACATTTAATTCTTTTAAGCAATTTTGTACGTGTTTGGCATGCGCAATATGACCACCTGCTAAACTGCTAATACCGATAATATCCACATCGTTTTTCAGTGCATTTTCAACGACCTCTTGAGGTGTTAGAAAAAGCTGCCCCATGACAACATTAAAACCTAAATCAATCAGTGCGCTAGAAACCGCTTTTTGTCCTCTGTCATGACCATCTTGCCCTATTTTTGCTACTAAAATACGCGGTTTGCGTTTGTGTTTTGTATAAAACACTTCTTGAAGCCAGTTGATATCCTGCACAACATTATCATCGTCTTTTAGCCCTAGCTTATAAATTCCCGAGCGTGTTTGAGCATAATTGACATGTCTTTTTTGTGCTTTTTGCATAGCCTGCGTCATTTCTCCTACAGTCGCTTTTTTGCGTGCAGCCTCGATGCATAACTCTAATAGGTTACCTTTGTTCTCTTTACTGGCTTTATATATCTTATTAAGTACGTATTCTATGTCGTCTGCATTTCTCTCTTTACGTAATTTTTTTAATTTTTCAATTTGCGTTTGCAAAACTTTTTCATTGTTGATCTTGAGTATGTCTGTGGGGGTATTATCAGTAATAGGAGTATGACAATTTACCCCAATGATTTTATGCTGATTTGAGTCGATATGTGCTTGCCTTAATATTGCAGCCTCTTCAATACGTTGTTGAGGAATTTGGCGTTCAATTGCCTTTGTCATGCCCCCTAATTTTTCTACTTCGTCTATATTTTTTTGGGCTTGTGCGGCTATTTGCTGTGTAAGTGTTTCTATACAATAGCTACCTCCCCATGGATCTATAAATTGCGTCATATTACTATTATTCTGCAAATAAAGTTGTGTGTCTCTTGCAATCTGTGCAGAAAATTCGGTAGGTAAGGCGAGTGCTTCATCAAAAGCATTTGTATGCAATGATTGCGTTTGTCCAGTAATTGCAGCGATAGCTTCTATCATAGTGCGAGGAATGTTATTGTACACATCTTGTGCTGCTAAACTCCAGCCAGAAGTTTGACAATGGGCACGTAAGCATAAACTACGTGGATCCCGAGGAGAAAAGCGACTTACTAACTGCGACCATAATAAGCGCGCTGCACGCATTTTGGCTATTTCCATAAAGAAATTCATACCAATTGCCCAGAAAAAAGATAAACGTGGAGCAAAATCATCAATATCTAATCCCGATTTAAGCCCCGTACGTATATATTCCAGTCCATCAGCTAGGGTATAAGCAAGCTCAAGATCTAAAGAGGCACCCGCCTCTTGCATATGGTATCCAGAGATAGAAACCATGTTATAAGAAGGCATATTTTGTGATATATAGGCAAAAATATCGGAAATAATACGCATAGAAAATTGAGGCGGAAATATATAGGTATTGCGTACCATAAATTCTTTAAGAATATCATTTTGAATTGTGCCGGTAAGTTTTTCTGGTGGTACCCCCTGTTGTTCAGCGGCTACAATATACAGAGCCATAATTGGTAATACGGCACCGTTCATTGTCATGCTGACACTCATTTTATCTAAAGGTATTTGATCAAATAAAATCTGCATGTCATAAATGGAATCTATTGCCACTCCCGCCATACCAACATCACTTTTAACACGCTCATTATCACTATCATAGCCGCGATGCGTAGGCAGATCAAAAGCTACAGATAAACCTTTCTGACCAGCAGCTAAGTTGCGTCTGTAAAATGCATTTGACGCTTCTGCCGTTGAGAACCCTGCATATTGTCGTATTGTCCAAGGACGTGTAAAATACATGGTAGGGTAGGGGCCACGTATAAAAGGAGATAAGCCTGGAAAGCTATGTGTATAGCCACTTTGTGCTTTGTCCTCATATGTGTAGTAATTTTTAATATTGATACCTTCAGCAGTTTGTACAGTGGCATTTTGCGAAGGTGTCGCCGGTACACTTTGTTGCTGTAAAGAAAGCTTGACTGTGCTAAAATCAGGTATTGCCATAATTATTCATTTTGGAAGTTATCAATAAAATGCCTATAACCCTTTTTTTCTTCAATCAATTGAAAATCTGTATAGGCTTTTTCTATAATGGATTGTGTGTAATTTTCTATCAAATAGCTCCCCGCCAGCGGATCGGAAACTTTACCAATATGCGCTTCGTGATATGCGATGAGTGGTATGGTGTGTAACAAGCGTTGCTTATGCGCGTCATGTTCGTTTTGATTTTTTAAGGAAGCTTCCTTACTATCTGTGGTGGGCGTAGAAAAGTTTAGTTCAAAACTCTTTACGTTACTAAGAAGAGATGTCATACACATACTTGTTAGACGCAAAATATCGTTCGATGCACTATATTGCGTTGCTATTGTGTGATCACTCACTATATGTGTTGGATCATGTGTGTTGTGTAGATTGCAATTATTGAGAATGAATTGCCATAAGAACCGTAATGCTCTTGTTTTTGCTATATTATTATAGAAATCCTCATCATGCGACAATATACATGTTATTTTTTTTAGGTGTGTTTGTACATCACACCCCTGTTCTTCAAGGAGTCTAAAGTAATCAACAGCTTGTGCTAGAATCAGTGCTATCTCACTTATGGATGATGAGCTATCATAAGCAGAAGTTTGGCAGCACATTACACCATCCATATTCTCAGAGTTAAGGTAAGATAAGAATATAGCCTTGTTACTCTGAGACTGAGTGATAGGGATATCAAGGTAAAAATTTTTAGGTCTATATTTACGTGTCTTACAGAATTTTAAAAAACTCTCTACTAAGGAAAATATGTTGTAACCCCGCAATCGTATTGAACATTCGGAAATATCATTACTACCGAAGAGTGTATCAAAATCATAGGTTTCTATAGTTGTGCTACAATTTTCAATGGTAAAAAAGCGCTGTCCATTTTGCCAATGGGTGGTGAAGAGCTCGCACGCTACACCATATTGTAAGTTGTGAATATGTATGGCAGTAAAATGTGCCGGAGATGACGTCATCTCAGAATGAATAGCATAACTTTTTATCTGTGTTGTATCTGCAGGAATATGAAGAGCTTTACTATCAACGCCTGCACGGGTTGTAAAACGCAATGCTTCTTCTACACTATCCTTTTTAAGATTACGTGCAACCAGATTATGCCATTCATCAAAAGTCACAAGAAAATATCCAATAATAAGTCGCTATAGGTAAGTATTGATTATATCGCTTCATATAATTGTGCAACATATTCCCAATTAATCAGATTTTCTGTAAATTTTTGTAAATATACAGGACGAGCGTTACGGTAATCAATATAGTAACTATGTTCCCAAACATCACAGCCTAGAATGGGTATTGCGTTGTGAATCAGTGGGTTCTCACCATTTGGAGTCTTCATGATCCTTAGTTCCCCGTCTTTTACAGCAAGCCAAGCCCAACCCGATCCAAACTGCGTGACACCTGCTTGAACAAATTCGCTTAAAAAATTATCCACGCTACCAAATTGTTTTTTTAATGCATTTGCTAAAATGTCAGGCATAACACTATCTTTCTTCATCCATTTCCAAAAATGTATGTGATTATAATGCTGTGCTGCATTGTTAAATAAGCCAGTGAGTTCTGGTTTACCATAAGATTTTTTGATAATATCCTCTAATGTTTCATTTTCCAAACCACTACCAGCAAGTAATTTATTACCATTATCAACATAGGCTTTATGGTGTTTATCATGATGAAATTCTAATGTTTCAGCAGACATAAAAGGCGCAAGCGCATCATAGCTATAATCAAGATCAGGGAGAGTAAACGACATTTTTTTTCCTTATTTTACATTAGTATTTAATTATTATATTTCTATAAAAGATGTACACAGCTTAAAAATTAATTTTTAGATTATGTGTTTGTGGGAGGTATTTCAGCTTCATATGTAAAATTGAGTGCATTTCCATTCGTACAATATCTAAGATTAGTAGGGGGTGGACCATCTTGAAAAACATGCCCAATATGGGCATCGCACCGGCTACATACAATCTCAGTACGTGCATATCCATTCAAATAATCCGTTTTTTCATTTAATTGACCGCTTCGTATAACATTAAAAAAACTAGGCCAGCCCGTTTTAGAATCGTATTTATCTCGTGAGGAAAACAACTCTTGATCACAACAAATACAGGAATAAACACCATCTCTCTTTTCGTTTAAATAGGGGCCAGTAAACGGCTTTTCTGTTGCCTGATTACGTGTTATTTCATAAGCTAATGGACTCAAGCTTTCTTTCCAATTTTTTTTATTGTTGATGTTATTGCTCATAAAATGCACTTAAAACCTAATGATGCCTCCATAATAAATCCATAGTACAAAATTTTTTATTTTATGTAAATTGTTTTGTGATGAGTTGGTTATATAAAGAACAATTTTTCATAAGAACTTCGTGTCGTCCTTGTGCTACAATATGTCCGTCTTCAATGACATAAATGCTATCGGCGTTTTTAACTGTATTAAGCCGGTGGGCAATGATGATTGCTGTACGATCTTTTATGAGGGTATCAACCGCATCACGAATAAGATTTTCATTGTGACTGTCAAGGGAATTAGTGGGTTCATCAAGCAGCAAACATGGTGCTTGTGTTAAAAGCGTTCTTGCTATCGCAAGGCGTTGCTTTTCGCCTCCCGAAATATTTGACGCTTTTTCACCGCAAAGTGTATGATATTTATGAGGCAATTTATCTATAAAAGAGTGAATATTAGCAATTTTTGCCGCTGTGATGATTTTTTTATCTATAGCTGTATTTGTTTGTTTATTTGTGTCACAGTCTGATAAAGCATAACCAATATTTTCTGCAATATTACGAGAAAAAATAGTACTCTCTTGAGGTAAGTAAGCAAAGTGATCCCTTAAATTATGTATATTAAGATGACGAATATCTTGACCATTTATCATAATCGTACCGTGGTTTGGATCATAAAAACGTAGCAATAATTTAAAAAGAGTTGATTTACCAGAGCCAGATGGACCCACTATAGCGACCTTTTGACCTTTTTGAATTGTGATATCGATATTTGTAAGTGTTGGCCGAGAAGCTTGCGAATAATCAAAACATACATTGGAGAAAGTAAGCGAAGTAAAATCATTGATCGCTAATTCCTTAGAGCTATTCGTATTCATTCTAATGGGTGATGAAGTGTTAAGAATATCAACAACTCGTATCATATGTCCGCGTAAATTTTGAAAATCGCTCCAATTTGAGGTGACGCTTGACAAAACAAGAGCATTAATAAATGCATATCCAGCAAATTGTGTTAACTCTCCGCTTGTTAAGATACCTTTTTCTGTTTGTAGCGTCCCTAACCATAGAATGGTTACGACAAAAACAAGCACGGAGAACATAGCAATAAAAATAAATAAAGACGAAAAAAAAGATTTTTTAACATGTGTTTTTACAAACGAGTTAATAAGCTCTTTTTGTTGATTTATTTCATATTTTTCTCGAGAAAAAGCATTAACAAGTTTTATAGATTGTATAATTTCTGCTGTATGTGTATTTAAGAACGCTTTTTGTATATCTGTATGATTGACTCTTTTTCTAACTTGCTTACCAAGATATATGGCACATACTATAACGATTGGAAAAAATAAGAATGCATATGCTGATAATAATGGGTTTGTATAGATCATAACACAGGTAGAACACACGGCAATTGTTACATTCCGTAAACCTGATGAAAAAATAGTATAGATTAATGTTTTAATACTCTCCATTTCATTAGTCATGACACTTAAGATATCGCCAGAATGTCTATTATCAACAATTTGTGGGTTTACCGTCAGTATATGCTTAAAAATGAGCATTCTAAGGCTTTTAATTGCGTGTGTACAAAAAATTTCAATGCAGAACGTACGCATACCACTTGCAAAGGACAGTACAACACTAACAATTAATAGAGGAACGAATATCTCTGCATTATTGTCCGTATTGAGTGCGAGTGAAGAATTATCTACAAAACGTCTTAATAGATAGGGGAGCGAAAGTGTAGAAATATTGGTAAGTAGTAAAAAAAAAAGACTAAGCCATAAAAATAAACGGTTACTCCTCAACAACATTCCCCAAATTTTTTTGGACGAATAGATCTTGATTGTATTGAATGCTGGATTATACACGGTTTTTCTATTTTACCTACTTTTATAATTTATGAAGTGTCTTGCCTATCAAAAATATTTGACTTTTACAAGAAATAACAATAATAGTGTACAACAGATTTTTTTTATTTCTTATCCTATAATACATGTGTCAGTAAAAGAAGCATAGAATCATGAAAAAAGATATACATCCAGAATATAATCCGATTACCGTAGTTATGGTTGATGGTACTGAATTTCAAACATTTTCCACTTATAAGAAAAATGGCGGAGTTCTAAAGTTGGATATTGATACAACTACTCATCCTGCGTGGACTGGTGGAGGTCAACGTTTGACAGATCGTAGTGGTAAATTAAGCCGCTTCCAAAACAAATATAAAGGGTTTCTTAAATCCTAATAGTTACCCGATGATCGCTTGATCGCATCTGTAAAGATATTACGGGATCTATTTGTGCCTATTATATTACCTTTGACTTGTTTAAAAAGTTTTATAATAAAGGGTTTAGGAAGTGTAGATATGTTGTTACGTAAGACGCGTATACTTAATGAATATCTCCTTAGTGGTGCGAGAATATGTTACGTAATTTTTCTATATCACTCGCAATACGATTAGTTTTTTGTTCTGTTTCCGTAGTCAGCTGTTTCGCGTATTTCATCAATATATCATCCATCCTTTTGACGTTTTGATAAATAATTTCAGAACGCAATATAAGGTCTTGCATTTTTTCAGGCAAGGTACGAATATTCTCAAGACAATATTTACTCCATGCATTAAGCTGGATTTTGTTTTCGCTCATATAAGCCTCTGCTAAAGGAATTTCATTATTGCCAACAGATTTGTTGAGCAATAGCCAAGAAACAAGTTGAATAAGTTTAGAGGTTAGAAGCATGCTTTCTCGTGCATATGTAACGGCATGTTCCCGTGACATTTTACGTGATTCAACACGCCCCTCTGTGTCAAGATAATTTGCTGTGTCCGAAATAAGTGCAATACTATTATTAAAAATATTTGTAAAATTTGCTGAATTAATAAGCAATTTGCCCAATTTCTCAGAATCATACACAATATTATGAGTTGCTTCTCGGTATGGGAATTTTTTGGTAGACATAAATCATACTCCTATATATCTTATCTTTATTATAGGAGACAATACAAGAAATATGCCAACTCACCTGCAAACATACCTTAAAGTGAAAGTTTAACACATCTTACAATTTCTTAAAAGGTCTGTATGCTATTAATTTAAGCAGCTATACATTCCAGTTCAACCATTTTTTTGTCTTAATTCAAAATTTAGTTCAATCGATTTCTGGAGTCGGTATATTGTGTATTTGACAAGCCGCTTGTATTGTATTACGTAACAGACAGGCTATAGTCATTGGCCCCACTCCACCAGGAACGGGAGTTATTGCAGCAGATTTCTTAGATACGGGGTCAAAATCAACATCGCCAACAAGTTTTTTATTTCCATGACTGTCTTCAATACGGTTAATTCCCACGTCAATAACAACAGCTCCTTTCTTAACCCAGTTGGCTTTAACAAAGTGAGGTTTGCCGACAGCCGCAACTATGATATCAGCTCTTTGACAAGCGGATTCAATATCCTGTGTGCGACTATGAAGTATACTTACAGTACAATGGGCATGTAACAAAAGTAGTGCCATAGGTTTTCCCACAATATTAGAACGGCCTATAACAACTGCGTCCTTGCCACTCAAATCTCCAAAATATTCCTGTAATAATAATAAACAGCCCAAGGGTGTGCAGGGTATAAAAGCCTTTTGCCCGATAAGAAGATTCCCAGCATTAAGAGAAGAAAATCCATCAACATCCTTAGCAAGACTAATAGCATTAATGACTTTATGTTCGTTAATATGTTTGGGTAAAGGAAGTTGAACAAGTATACCGTGTACAGAGGCATCATTATTGAGTTTTTCTATAAGCATCAATAAATCCTGTTCGGAAGTATCCTCAGGCAACCTGTGCTTGAATGAATTCATGCCAATTTCCCGTGCTCTTTTGGCTTTACTATTTACGTAAACTTTACTGGCTGGATCCTCTCCAACGATTACCACAGCGAGCCCCGGTGTGAATTGATGTTTTTCTTGAATATGCTTTATGGCATTGGCCATCTTTTCTATTATAGTGGCAGCGTGTTTTTTACCACTGATGATAGTTGCAATATCTGCCATGATATTTCCTTTTTAGATAATGCTGAAACTCTATGAGGTTCAATCAATTTAATTAAGTGGTACGGGATTTTCACTTAGGCTACGTAGATAAATGATAACATCGGCACGTTGACTATCTTTTTTTATGCCAACAAATCCCATTTTTGTACCTTTAGCATAGGCTTTGGGCTTTCGTAGGAAAGCATTAAGATTTTCGTAATCCCAATTGACGCCTTCACTATTGTATTTTTTGAGGATTTTAGAGTATTTATAATTTTCGGAATAAGCAACTTTCTTACCAACAATATTGTACAAATTAGGACCAACTAAATTGGCTCCTCCTGCTGTATTCGTGTGGCAAGAGGAACATTTTGCTTTAAATATTTTACCCCCTGCCTCTATATTTGCGTTCTGAAGAATAGGTAGTATGGGAGTGAGAACATCCTTTTTTGCATCATTGCTTTTTTTTGTTGTGTCTTCGCTTACTTCAACCTCATAGCCAGGTTTTTCAGGCTTTTCCACATCAAAGATTATCTCAGATAACATGCTCGTACCTAGCACAACAAGAAGTGCAAGCAAAATTCCGCCAGCAATCTTATTTAATTCAAAAGAATCCATTCTACTTATTCCATTCTATATTTTTGTTATGACTTGAATTTGAGTTATGATTTGACCTTATAACACGCAATTTTGTCGTAATTACTATCATTCCAAGAAATTAATTTGTATACATTATTTACATACAAAATACCACAGCTTTTGACAAGTGACTAATTCAGCCGCCAACAAACTTTTTTGTATACGCCATCTGCACATATAATTTAATTGCATGCATAGATGGATAAATCAACAACAAATAATACGGTTATAAAGAATGATTTTAAATGATAATTCTTAAAAAAACAAAAATTACGTTCATTCTATAATTTTTCCACTAAAAATTATAGAATATCAAATTTATGTAAGTCACTGATTTTAGATTCAAAAATAAAATAATTTAGATTTTATAATATGTTAGCAAAAAAAATATCTAAAAAATATTTTGACAAATCACTAAAATTACGAATCAATGAGCACAATTCAGTAAGCATACAATAAAGATAGTATGAAAAATATAACAGATTAGCGATATATCATTTCGGCGTTAGTGAGCAACAAAAACAAAAAATAAAGTAAAAGCAGAAATGTTATGCGAGCATTAAGATATTTTTGGGATAATTAGAATTGAGTGATCGCGGTTAACAGGTAGGAAAGAAGGAATAAAAAGTCGTATATGCGTGTTATTGACAACATAAAGCAATCAGTAGTTAAGGTATTTGCATATTTGTATAAAATATCGTTATTACGATCGACTGTGTATCCAGAAACAGCTAAGATGTATACAAAGAAACAAAACATTTCTATTCAAGAGTTTGTAGGTAAAGCAAGGCAGAGTCTTACGCAAAAAGATTTGTTTCGTCGGATCATGACGATTTTTTTACTTTCAGCGATTGCCTTTGTACTTGCCATTTCATTCATAACCATAGATAGGTATCAAACAGCTTATGTCACACTGGATGCAAAAAAACAGAATTTTGAGACACAGCTCCTACGCGATAGCATAAGGAAAAACAGCTCTTTATCGAGTAATGTTGAGTTGCATATCAATACACCTCTACCTGACGCCATTATTGTGCAGGCCGTGAAAGCTAGTCTATTAGAGGGGTTTATCGATACTTCGCGTTCTATGTATGTGATAGATAAGCAGGGAAGAATTATTACTAGGCATAACCCTATAACAGATGATGCATATATTTTTCCTTCTATAATCAATAACATGAAGGATAAATCTACAGAGATGGTTTATGTAACTGATAACAATGGATCACATTTTAACATAAGCATACATACTTTAGATGAGAATAAAAATATTGTTGTTATGACAGAGCACTCTAATATTATTCGCTTTGCTTATAATAAAGGGGTGTATTTTGTCGTTGCGGGATGCCTTATGTTGGGGGCGTTGTGCTTAAGTTTTTTTCTAGGTAAACGCAATATTAAAAATGATCGTAATGCTAATTTAGAAATTTCCGATTTATTTGGAAAAACACATGCGAAGAAGAAAAATATTTTTAAAGTAGATTTAAGGCGGGGAATAATTACATTTGTTCCACATCTTGTGGAGATGCTAGGTTTTGTTAAACCCTATACACAGTCAAGCTTGGCTGGTTTTCTTAATAAAATTCACAAAGATGATGTTGATAGAGTCAATAATATCTTTTTTTCAACCGCGTTGAAGGGAGTTGATATTCATAATGAAGTCATGCGCATTGAACACGAAAAAGGTCATTATATTACGGTTTTAATGAATTTGAAATTTGTGAATAAAGCGGATCTAATTTTATCTGGGGTCTTAGAAAGAACAGAAGATTTTAAAGCAAATATAGATGAAGCTAGTCATGTAGCGGAGAATTCTTCAAAAACCTTAAGACAAATAGAGATCGGGCAATTACTTCAACAACCGCAAGATGAAGTGCAATTTACAGAGCCAACAAATGTACAAAGTTTGGCATCGCATGAAAATGCTAAGAGCAAAATTAGACATAACGCCGTAGAATTGAACAGTAATGATGCCTTTAAAGATAGTTTGTCAGAAGCATTAAGTATGGTCCGCTATTTTGGACACGAAGTGCGGAATCCTTTAAATACGATTGTTGGGTATGCACAAATGATGAAAGAACAAATGTTGGGTCCTTTAGGTCATCATGATTATGGTCAATATGCCAGTTTCATTGAGCAATCTGCCAATGATATGCTTGATATGTTTGTCATTTTAACAGAACTTATCCGTTTGCAGCAAGATGATATAGAAGAGGCCAATGTTTTTGGTTCAACTAATGTTAGTGCTATTATTAAAGATATTGTACATAGCGACCAGGATTTCTATCAAAAATACAATGTGATAGTTGACGATACACATATACACAAAACAAAACCCATTCGAACAATGAGAGAAATGTTAGAGAAAATACTACGTTATATGATACGTGGTATGTGTTATAAACTCGATCAGAACAATACATTGCATATTAAGATTGATGAAAAACAGACAGGTATAGTTATTAAGATATTAATTGAGGGAGCTTTCTCTGAAGAGACATCTGCCGATAAGAATGTATTTTTTAAATTTGGCACACAATGTCTTGCTCGTTTACAGGGCACTTTCGTAGCAAACGCAACGGGTAGGGAGTGTATTATATTTTTGCCAGATATGATGCAGCGCTATGAAAATCAATCAGGAACTTTATAAGCTTGTTGCAAAACCTACGCTATGTTGAATCTAAGAGTTACGCAATCTATAAAAAGAAACTATACTCTAACGGTGTGATGTAACTTAAAAAATGTTCATTCTCAGCAGTTTTGTGAGCAACATAGGTATTAATGAAATCTTCACCATAAGCGACTTTGCTATGCGTAGAATTTTGCAGACGTTCCAAAGCACTATATATAGATGTAGGAATTTGGGGATTACGATTACACGATAAATTACCTTTTGACACAGGGGTAGGTTCTATTTCATGTGTAATGCCATGATAGATTGCAGCAAGGATAGCTGCGCCAACGAGGTAGGGATTAGCATCAGCACTTGCACAACGATGCTCTATACGACGGTTCGCGACTGTTGAAATGGGAATCCGTAAAGCAGCAGAGCGATTATTTTCTGCCCATAACGTATTAAGCGGCACAAACATATTTTTTGCATACCTACGAAATGCATTAGCATGGGGACTAAAAAACGCCATAGAGTCTGCCATTAAATTTTGCATACCCCCTAATACATGGCGCATGTAAGTATTTTCGGTAAGATTTTCACCAGCAGCAAAGACATTCTCTCCCTTAGTATTTTTTAAACTCACATGAAGATGCATGCCATTGCCAGAAAATTCTTTAAAAGGTTTAGGCATAAAAGTTGCCACCATATCATGACAATAAGCCGTTTTGTTAATAAGATTGCGCAGTAAAGCGGCATTATCGGCTGCTTTCAGACAATCATCTTGATGATTTAAATTAATTTCATATTGACCTGGAGCATATTCAGTAACGGCACTGTCAATATCAAGATTTTGGCTTTTAGCATATTTATTTACATCTTGTATAAAGCGCTCAATTAAGTCTAAGGATGATAAATCATACACGCCATTAAAGTATATATTGGCGGGGTTGGAATGCATGATTGGTATTGGAACACCATTTTCACCATTTTGCGGTTTAAGCAGATTAAATTCTAATTCGTAAGCAACACAGGGTATAAGCCCTAAACTTTTTAATTTATCTATTTGTTGTTTTAAAATAAGGCGCGGTTCAAAAAAGCAATCAATATGCCCCGTTTTTGCGTAGCTGTGATTAATATGCATAAGCAATTGTGCACGATCCGTCGTGCATTTAGATGGCGTACAACCTAATGTTTCAATAAGGGGATAGGCTATTGCATCTGGATCCCCATCGTCAAAACCATACCCCCCCGCTTCTGTTTGTGTGCCTGTGACATCAATTAAATATACAGTTTGTGGTATATTAATTCCGTGTGTATGAATTTTTTTTAGACTAGAAATTGGAGAGCGTTTACCCTTAATTTTTCCTGACATATCTATGAAAACATAGTCAATTTCCTGTATGTTAGGAAAGTTTTGTGTGAAACTTGTATAGATATCTGTCATGCGTACTGCCTTACTCTTATATGTATGTTATGTGCGTTAAAATATTATTTGTGTGCGCTTAGGCTATAGAAATCTTTATATATATTTGTACAAAATGCTTCAATGTCTAATTTATGCTTGCGTATAGTGTGTAGCAAATGTTTCATATTTTTAGTATGTGTGCTTTTATATATCATGTCTTGTAGTGCTGGTGAAAGTGTGTGAGGTGTTATGCATTTATCTGTTAAGGCCCGTATTTGCTGTATGGTAAGAAAATCTTTGATAATATTGCGTATTTTTTCAGAGATTGTTGCTGTTAAGATATCTTTTTTTTGCATTTCCACAATCAATTCGTTCATATGGTATTTTTGTAAATCGGGATAGAGTGATAAATATTGACGCTTTAGATATGATAAGCAAAAATCAAGATCCATGAGACCGCCTTGACTATGTTTGACATCCAATACATCGGAACTTCCATACATTTCATAAATTTTACGGCGAATAATTGTGACATTATGCATAAACTGCTGAGAGTCTTTAAGAGGGGGGTGAGTTAATGTTTCAATGACGTGACGTATTTTATGTGATAAAGAATTTTCACCTATAATATTGGCCTTTAACAAGGTAAGGTTTTCCCAATCCCAAGCATCATTTTGGTGATAACTTACGAAGCTGTCATAGTGAACAGCCAGCGTTCCAGCAGAGCCAGAAGGACGTAGGCGCATATCAATATCATAGAGTTTCCCTTCCTGAGTTTGCACATTAAGGGCTGAAATAAAATGTTGTGTTAAGCGCATAAAATAAGCACTTGCAGAAAGTTGTGAGGATCCTTTTGCGAAGCTTTGTTTATTGCAATCATATACCATGATAATATCTAGGTCAGATTGAAAGTGGAGTGTATTTTGTCCAGCTCCTCCCATAAGAATAATGGTTATTTCAGACTTATCAATATGCCCATATTTTTCTTTGAAATGCGTGTAGCAAAAAGTGAACATTTGTTCACAAATCGTTTGGGCAAGATAAGCAAATCGGTTAGCGGCCGTGAGTGCGTTAATTGTGCAATTTAAAAAATCGATTGCAATACGACATTTTTCTTGATTGCAATATTGACGCAAAAAATTGAGAATATCTTCATAGGTATTTAAAACGTCTTTATGGGCTTGTATAAAATCCTGCAATTGTTTTGTGTAGTCATGGTATGTTTTTTCAGGTGTAGGATTTGTATTATAAATAAGATTATCAAGACTATTGGGGTATTTACTAAGATGTTGTGTTATTTCGCTTGACAAACTTACAATCAGACATATGAGTTGAATCAGATTTGGATTTGCTCGCATTAATGAAAATATTTGCATCCCCCCAGGTAAGTGGCGTAAAAATTTATCAAAGGCAATAAGCGCTTCATCTGGATGCCCTGATTGAGAAAAAGCTTCAAGGATAAGAATGAATACTTTGTACAGACTTTCACGTGAACGCACATGACGCACACAAGTATAGCGCCCTATGAGCCAATTTTGAACAATCAAAGCGGATTTTTGGGGGGCATGAAAATTGTTATCAGAAAACCATTGTGACAATGCATATTCGGCATTATCACCTAAAAAAAAGTAATCCGTATATGTAGCATCTTGCGAATGTGGTACATTATCAAAAAATTTTTGATAATGATTATGTACATTGTGTTGGTGAAGATAGATTTTTTTAAAAAAATCCTCTATATGATTATATCCACAAAACTGCGCTAATTTAAGAGCTAAGTCTGGATTTTTAGGAATTTCATGTGTTTGGAGATCGTTCACCATTTGTATACGATGCTCTATAGAACGAAAAAACCAATACGCCTTTGTTAATTGATTATAACAAGTTTGACTAATACGATTGAGAGTGAGCAGATGCTGCAAACTTATACATGTTGCACGATTACGTAATGATTCATTGTGGGCGCCAAGAATGAGTTGATGTGCTGATACAAAGAATTCTATATCCCTAATTCCTCCACGAAAAAGTTTGATGTTTGCACCGAGTAGATTATTGTCGGAATCGTGCAGTGTATTGTTTTTAAAGGTATGAATTTTTTTTTTCATGCTATGAATATCATCAAGCACGCTAAAATCAATATTTTTTCTCCATATAAAAGGGTATAGTTCTTTTAAAAATTTTTGTGCGGTTTTTATATCACCAGCTATAGGGCGCGCTTTAATGTAGGCAGAGCGTTCCCAATTTTGACCTTGTGCCTCATAATAATGCATGGCTGCGTGTGAAGAAATAACGATTTGTGTGGCTCCTGGATCAGGGCGTAAGCGTAGATCCACTCGAAATACATACCCATCTTCATCCTTCATTTCCAAGATATCAACACAATGACGCGTTAATTTTATGATCTTTTTATAATATGTATGATGGTCAATTGTATGATTTGTATGATTTGATATAGAGCGATCTACATAAAGTGCCAATTGCTCGGGCTCATAGAAGATGACGAGGTCTATATCACTTGAATAATTAAGCTCTTTTCCTCCTAATTTACCCAGCGCCAAAATAAAATAGCCGCTGTTGTGAGAATTTCCGTTACGGTGCATAGTGGTAACACCGAAATGATAGATAAACAGCCAATTTGTAACAAGTCTAACACAATTATCGGCAAAATCTGAGAGATAAAGGCATGCTTTTTCAGAAGTAATATGACCTGTAATCTCAAGAATTGCTAATCCTAAACTTACACGTGCTTTGTAAGTGCGTAACAAATGACGCAGCTCTTTTTCACTAAGGTTATGGGGGTTGGCTGAGCGTATTTTGGTTATACAATCTTTAATATTTTTAATGGGATCATCTTGTAAGAGCCGAAAAAGAAAAGACGCATATTTTGTCATCATTTGTGTTAGATAAGGTGAATAAAATGACAAAGAATATAAAAACGAAACGGTCGATGGGGTATTGTATAAATTTTTTTTGAATTCTGTACATGAAAATGATTCAATAAAAGAGGATAATGTAGCATTTGCTGGCACATTGATCATACAATCATCTGTATTACATAAGATATTATTAGAAACATTATCAGACATGGTAATATATAAATTGTAATTAATAAGCCTTTTATTAATTAATACATGTACACAAATTAATAGCAAGTGATGTAGGATATACCAAAATTCTGTTTTACTACAGTTAATATTGTAAAATATTTATCCCTACTCTTGCTCTTAGGAAATATTTGCAATTATTTATTTATTCGTTTAGTATGGCTTAGATGTGTTATACATCTATCAAATGGATAATATAAAATAAATAACGGTGGAGTAGGATAATGCTAAAAAAACTATTTTTCTCTGTTATTAGTGTACTACTTTTAACAACGACAAATGCATATGCAGAGAATTTGAATATATATAATTGGTCTGATTATATTGCCGAGAATACATTAGACGATTTTGAAAAAGAAACAGGTATTAAGACTGTTTATGACGTGTATGATTCTAACGATGTTTTGGAAGCTAAGTTGTTGGCTGGATCGACAGGATATGATATTGTCGTACCGACCCTATCATATATGATTAATCAAATTAACAGTGATGTTTATCAGAAGATAGATAAATCAAAACTGTCTAATTATGGTAATCTTGATCCAAAGATTTTAAAAAGATTGCATGATGCTGGTGATGCTAATAATCAGTACGCAGTACCTTATTTATGGGGAACAAATGGGATAGGATATAATGTCAAAAAAATTAAAGAGCGCTTGCCGAACGCCCCTTTAAATAGCTGGGATTTACTCTTTAAGCCAGAAATTATATCAAAATTCAAAGATTGCGGCGTTTCTATTTTGGATGCACAAAATGAGGTCGTTCCAATAGTGTTGAATTATTTAGGTTTTTCGCCTAATTCTGATAATCCAGATCAGTTGGCACAAGCTGAGGATTTATTGAGCTCAATTCGTCCTTATGTTAAGTACTATCATTCCTCTAGTTATATTGATGATTTGGCTAATGGGGAAATATGTCTGGCATTAGGTTGGTCTGGTGATGTGTATCTTGCTTCCGATGATGCCGCAGAAGGTGTAGAGATAGAATATGTTATTCCCAAAGAAGGAACGATTATTTGGTTTGATGTTTTTGGTATACCCAAAGATGCAAAGAATGTAGACCAAGCACATAAATTTATTGATTTCGTTTTGCGTGAGCAAGTTATTGGTGATATCACAAATTACGTATCTTATGCTAATCCAAATCCTGGATCATTACAATATGTGGATGATGAAATTAAAAATAACCTCGCAATTTATCCAGATGAAGCAACCTATAATCGTCTCTTTACAACGCCTCCTGATACCAAGAAGAGGGCAAGAGCACGTAATAAAGTATGGAGTCGCATGAAAGCACAGTAATCTGCTGTGTGTATTAACAGGCAGGCAAATCGTAGAGGAATATACTACGTTTTCCTGCCTGTAATGTATTGAAACTTTATAACTGTAAGTGGGTGAATGGTTTGCAAGCCAATACAGTAAGGAGTGCTTTTTATAGCGAGTGCAATAAGGTGTAGATATTTATGGTTTCGGATTTTTTACAATTAGAACATATTTCAAAGTCTTTTGGAACTGTAAAGGCCGTAGATGATTTCAATCTGTCAATAGAAAAAGGTGAATTCTTTGCACTTCTTGGAGCATCTGGTTGTGGTAAATCAACTTTGTTACGCGTGATTGCGGGGCTGGATATTCCTGATGAGGGGCGTATTATTCTCAATGGGCAAGACATTACGGATGTGCCTCCCTATCGACGTCCTGTTAACATGATGTTTCAATCATACGCACTATTTCCACATATGAATGTTTTTGACAATGTAGCCTTTGGCTTGAAGCAAGAAAGTGTAGCCAAACATGAAGTAAAAGAACGTACCATGCGTTTTTTAAAATTGGCAGCATTAGAAGATTTAAGTCAACGTAAACCGCATCAATTATCAGGTGGACAAAGACAGCGTGTTGCTTTGGCTCGTGCGCTTGTTAAAGAACCTAAAATATTGCTCCTTGATGAACCTTTGGCTGCTTTGGACAAAAAATTACGTGAATCAACGCAATTTGAATTAATGGATTTGCAAGAAAAACTAGGTCTGACGTTCATAGTGGTTACACATGATCAAGAAGAGGCCATGGTTTTGAGTACACGTATGGGCATCATGAACAAAGGAAAATTGGAACAGATTGATAAACCTCGTGTTATTTATGAAATGCCAAAATCGCGCTTTGTGGCAGATTTTATTGGTTCTGTAAATGTTGTTTCATGCCAATCATATGAAAAGCAAAAAAAAGATATGTATGTGTTGCATTGTGAAGATTTGTCGGCACCTTTGCAAGTTAAACTCAATGCTGAGGAGCATCACGGCCAACACCCTTTGGCTGCGGCTATTCGTCCCGAAAAAATAAAAATGTATAAGCAAAGTAGTAAGAAAAAACAAGAGACGAACATGTATAACGCTAAGATTCTTGATATGGCGTATACGGGTAATGTTTCACATTATATTGTTCAACTTACAGGCGCAACTAAGCTGAAGGTATCTTTAGTGAATGAGAATATAGATTCACAGCACCGCTTTGATTATGAAGAGGAGGTCATAGTAAAAATTCCTGCGCAAAATGTAATTACCTTATACGCTTGAGCATAAGCATTGTTTGCATTACGTAATTAATTATCGTATTGAAATGGTTGTAAGTGGTTGCGGTAATGGGAGTAGGGAGAAGATAAATTGAGTGTGTCTATGATAAAAAAAATTAATTCCATGAGATATATCATAATATTGCCTTATGCATGGTTAATTTTGTTTCTCCTCATACCTTTTGCTTTTATTTTCAAAATTTCTTTTGCTGAAGAAATAATTGCAAGCCCTCCCTACAGAGATTTATGGGTTTTTGTTGATGGATATAAAATCCAACTACTAGCAACGCTTGATAGTTATCGTTTATTTTTTGAAGAAGATATTTATGTTAAGGCTATACTAGGATCAATTAAAATTGCATTTTTTTCAGCTTTTCTGGCTCTTATACTCGCCTATCCTATTGCGCTTGCAATTGCACGAAGCAAAGAGCAGTATCGTAATTTCCTTTTATTTTTAATAATTATGCCTTTTTGGACATCGTTTCTAATTAGAGTGTATGCGTGGAAAGTTTTATTGCAAGGGCAAGGATTGATAAATCAGATGCTTTTATTTTTAGGAGTGATAGATCAGCCAGTCCAATTGCTCTATACTGATTTTGCGGTTTATATAGGTATTGTGTATAGTTACTTTCCTTTTATGGTTTTGCCTATTTATGGGGTATTAGAAAAAATGGATAAGTCTTTATTAGAAGCGGCCAGTGATTTAGGAGCACGTCCCTTATCTGTTTTTTGGTACATTATGTTGCCTTTATCAATGCCTGGTATTATCGCAGGTTTCATGCTAGTTTTTATACCTGCTGTAGGCGAATTTGTTATTCCAGAATTGCTTGGTGGGCCTTCAAACCTGATGATAGGGCGTATGCTATGGCAGGAATTTTTTAATATACGTAGTTGGCCTATGGCTTCGGCTATCGCGGTGCTTATTATGATATGCGTCATCATACCAATTATTTTTGCACAATGGTATTATGCACGTAACAGACAGTGGTAAAATAATGTTTACAAGATAAGTTGAGGAAGATGAAAAGAGGATTTTTTACATTTTTACCGATGATGCTAACGACAGGTTATATATTCCTGTATACACCCATCGTTATTCTTGTATTTTATAGTTTTAATATGTCAGACAGAGTCACTGTTTGGCAAGGTTTTTCGTTGCAGTGGTATGTCGAGCTTTGGCATAATCGGCAGATACTTGAAGCCACTTGGGTAAGTTTAAAAGTTGCCCTTATTACGGCCTCTGTATCAGTTTTCTTAGGTGTTATGGCCGCCTATGCTTTAGATAGATTTCGCCGATTTCGTGGTCGTTTGCTTTTTTCTGGCTTGGTGTCTGCCCCATTAGTTATTCCAGAGGTTATATTAGGATTATCTCTTTTACTCTTATTTGTTTCTACAAAGAATGTATTAGGTTGGCCAGATCAAAGAGGAATAATGACAATTGTTATCGCTCATGTAACTTTATGTGTGGCCTATGTAACAATTATTGTACAGGCACGTCTATCAATAATAGATCGCTCCATAGAGGAGGCCGCTCTTGATTTAGGGGCTTATCCATGGACAGTTTTTTGGCGTATTACACTCCCCCAAACAATACCTGCGCTATTAGCTGGATTTATGATTGCATTTATTTTGTCATTTGATGATTTAATTATTGCAAGTTTTGTTTCAGGTCCTGGAGCAAGTACATTGCCTATGGTTGTTTTTTCTAAAGTTCGTTTAGGTCTGAGCCCAGAAATAAATGCGCTTGCAACACTTTTGCTGTGTGCTTCCTTTATTATTATTACTATCAGCTGGCTTTTGCTTTATAGACAATTAAGGCAAAAAAAAGATGTTGGCAACAATGATTAAGGGATATAAATAAATGCGCATTATGACATGGAATATAAATTCGGTTCGTTTACGATTACCACTATTGGAGCAAATTAATAAAGCTTACAATCCCGATATTATATGTTTACAGGAGCTGAAAGCAGATGCGGCACATTTTCCATTGCAGCAACTTGAGGAGTTTGGTTTTCCTTATATTGCCAGTCATTGTCAGAAGGCTTATAATGGTGTTGCAATTTTATCAAAAATTCCATTTACAAATGAAAATACGCTTTTTTTCTGTGGGCAGAAGGATGCTAGGCATATTAAAATTGATCTGCATGTCTATGAAAAAACTATAACATTACACAATTTTTATGTCCCAGCAGGCGGTGATGTCCCAGACCCAAAAAGCAATCCAAAATTCAAGCATAAATTAGATTTTGTTGATGAAATGCATGATTATTTTTCTTCCGATCGCAGTGGAAGTGAAATTATACTAGTTGGCGATTTAAATATTGCCCCGTTAGCCAATGATGTGTGGTCACATAAACAGCTTTTACATGTCGTTAGCCATACTGAAGCCGAGGTCTCGCGTCTCAATAAGTTGTATAATGCATTTTCTTTTGTTGATATTGCACGGGTATGGTTTTCACCTGAGAAGAAATTATACACTTGGTGGAGTTATCGTGCTCGCGATTGGCTAGCTTCCAATAGAGGGAGGCGTCTTGATCACATTTGGGTATCACAGAAATTAGCCGATAAGGTTAAGAATTTTCATATTGCAACAGAAGTGCGTGGTTGGAATAAACCCTCCGATCATGTTCCAGTTATTATGGATTTATAATATTTTGAATATATAATTGTTATTGTACTTTACGTTGTATATTATTATGATATTAATGGTTAATGATATGATCTAAAAGCAAGAGAATACTTAAATCTTTTTAAAAGGATAGGTTTATGGCGGTTTTATTACCAAATAGCGCAAAAGCGGTTGTTATTGGAGGGGGAGTAGTGGGGTGTTCCGTTGCGTATCATCTTGCTAAGATAGGGTGGAAAGATATAATTTTGCTAGAACGTAAGCAGCTTACCTGTGGAACAACTTGGCATGCGGCGGGATTGGTCGGACAATTGCGTAGTTCCATGAATTTAACATCATTAGCCAAATATACAACAGATTTATATAGCCGACTTGAGGTCGAAACAGACATTAATATGGGATATAAACAAAATGGTTCTTTGTCCTTGGCTCTAAACGAGGATCGGTATGAAGAGCTAAGTAGGGGATATTCTATGGCAAAAATATGTGATTTAGAGGTTCACCGATTAAGCCCTAAAGAATGTCTAGAAATTCATCCGCATATTAATATTGATGGTGTTGTAGGCGGCGTTTTTATTCCTAAAGATGGACAGATAGATCCAGCAAATGTTACGCAAGCTCTTGCTAAAGCAGCACGTGCCTTGGGTGTTCGCATTTTTGAAAACACACCTATTGAAGGTATTACGCATCAAAACGGTCAAGTTACGGGAGTTAGAGTTGCAGGACAAACCATTGAAAGTGAATATGTGGTAAATTGTGCGGGTATGTGGGCTTATGATGTAGGAAAAATGGCTGGTGTCAATGTTCCCCTTCATGCCTGTGAGCATTTTTATATAGTAACAGAGCCCATTGCGGAGCTAAATCCTAATTCACCCGTGTTACGCGTGCCTGATGAATGTGCTTACTATAAAGAAGATGCAGGAAAAATTCTTTTGGGTGCCTTTGAGCGAAACGCTAAGGCTTGGGGATTTGAAGGTATTCCTGAATCCTTTTGCTTTGATCAGTTACCAGATGATTTTGAACATTTTGAGCCCATTTTAGAACAAGCCATTAATCGCTTTCCATTACTTGAAAAAGCAGGAATCCATACATTTTTTAATGGGCCTGAAAGTTTTACACCAGACAATAGATATTTGCTGGGAGAGGCTCCAGAATTACGTAATTTTTATGTTGCGGCTGGGTTTAACTCTATAGGGATACAGTCTGCCGGCGGTGCAGGAAAAGCACTCGCTGAGTGGATGGATGCTGGAGAACCACCTTTTGATTTATGGGATGTTGATATTCGGCGTATGTTACCATTTCAGGGTAATCGCTACTATGTAAGGGAACGTGCCGAAGAATCATTGGGCTTACTCTATGACCACCACTATCCGTATAGGCAATATGTAACAAGAAGAGGAATACGCCGCTCACCCTTACATGATAGGTTGGCAAAAGCAGGGGCTTGTTTTGGAGAAACAGCGGGTTGGGAGAGAGCTAACTGGTTTTTGCCTCAAGAAGCAATGGCAAAAGGGGAGGAGGCTAAATATCACTATAGTTGGAAAAGACAGAATTGGTTTGACTATGCTAAGGCAGAACATATGGCTGTGCGCCAATCATGTGGAATGTTTGATATGACTTCTTTTGCAAAATTTCGTGTTGAAGGTAGAGATGCCTTAGATTTTATGCAATATATTTGTGCTGCTAATGTAGATGTACGAGTAAATCGTGTTGTTTATACACAATGGCTTAACAATCGGGGAGGTATAGAAGCTGATCTCACCGTTACACGTCTTAAAAACGATGCCTTTCTTGTTGTTACGGCAGCGGCCAGTGCACAGCGTGATATAACATGGCTACGAAGGCATTTGCCTAGCGATGCACATGTTGTTATTACAGATGTAACGTCAGCAGAGGCCGTTATATGTATGATGGGACCAAAATCGCGTGAAATATTACAAAATTTAACCTATCAAAGTCTTGCACATAAGGATTTTGCTTTTGGGCGTGCAAAAAATATTGATATTGATGATGTAACAGTAAGGGCACATCGTATCTCCTATGTTGGGGAGTTAGGGTGGGAGCTATATGTGCCAAGTGATATGGCAGTACGACTTTTTGATATCCTTATGCAAGGAGATAATTGTAGAAAAATTACCTTATGTGGTATGCATGTCCTAGATTCATGTCGCTTGGAAAAGGCTTATCGCCATTTTGGTCATGACATTACGGATGAGGATCATGTTCTGGAAGCTGGATTAGGTTTTGCAGTCAGTATGAAAAAGCCACATACACAATTCGGAGCTTTTATAGGAAAACAGGCAATCATAGAGAAAAAAGAGCATGGTTTGAAAAAACAACTCTTGCAATTCATGTTAGAAGATAGTGAGCCATTGCTTTATCATCACGAACCTATATGGCGCGATGATGTTATTGTAGGATATACCTCCTCAGCAAATTATGGTCATTATCTTGGTGCAGCCATAGCAATGGGGTATGTAGCAATACAAGAAGGAGAAACAGCAATGCAATGTGCAAACGCTAATTATGAAATAGAAGTTGCAGGAGAAAGAGTTAAAGCAAAGGCAACAACAAAAGCGTTTTATGATCCACAATCTCTTGCTATGCGTGCCTAACCAAAGAGAATATACTAAAACAATAGGTAGGGATAAATTTTTTAAATAAATAGGGTTCAACATAAAAGGGTAGTTATTATGTCTCAAACGAGTAGAAGAATGGGGGGAAGAGAATCGCGTAAGGCACTACGTGCAAAGCCGCTTGATGAAGCAACAAAGCCAATCAGACCAGGTATTTCTGGTGGCAGATATAAAGTATTGACAGATGAGAATATTTTAATGATTCATGAGAAAATACTCGTTTGTTTAGAAAAGATCGGTTTAGCTAACGCAACAAAGGGATGCATTGAATATTGTACTAAAGTCGGTGCGATATATGGCGATGACAAACGATTGCGTTTTCCTCGTTCACTTATTGAAGATACCATAGCAAACGCAGCACGTAATTTTCCATTATATGCTCAAAATCCAAAACATGACATTAATCTATCAGGAAAAAATGTGCATTTTGGTACCGCAGGAGCGGCAACACAAGTCATTGATCTAGTTAGTCGAAAATATAGGGATGCAACAACGCAAGATTTATATGATGCGGCACGTCTGGTTGATAAACTTGATAATATTCATTTTTTTCAACGCCCCTTAACGGTTTGTGATGTTGATGATATGGATAGTCTTGATATGCATACTGCTTATGCAAGTGCGATGGGTACATCAAAACATATAGGAGTAAGTTTCAATACGGCAAGGGGAGCTCAAAAAACGTTGAATATGTTATTTGAAATTGCTGGAGGTGAAAAAAAATGGCGTGAAAGACCATTTGCCAGCAATACAAATTGCTTTGTTGTTCCTCCATTGAGATTTGCAGAAGATTCGTGTGATGTGTTAGAGGTTGTTGTCAAGGCAGGAATGCCTATTCTCTTACTTTCGGCAGGACAAGCAGGTGCTACGGCTCCAGCGGCATTGGCGGGTGCTATAGTACAAGCAGTAGCAGAAACATTGGCAGGATTGGTTTATGTGAATGCGGTTGTTCCAGGAGCACAAGCGATTATGGGAACATGGCCTTTTGTATCTGACTTACGAACAGGATCAATGTCGGCAGGTTCCGCAGAGCAAGGCTTATTGTCAGCCGCATGTACGCAAATGGTACAACATTATGATTTGCCTACAGGAGCACCAGCAGGTATGACAGATGCAAAATTACCAGATATACAAGCTGGTTATGAAAGAGGTACAACGGCTTTAGCAGCAGGTTTGGCTGGATGCAATATGGTATATGAGGCCGCAGGTATGCAGGCTTCCTTGTTGGGTTTTTGTTTAGAAAGCTTAATTGTTGATAATGATATGTTGGGTCAATGTTTGCGCTTATTAAGAGGTATTGAAGTTGATGAGAGTACACTCTCTTTAGATACAATGGAACAGGTATGTATGCACGGGCCAGGTCATTATCTTGGACATGAACAAACACTGGGTCTTATGCAAAGTGAATATGTATATCCGAATTTTTGCGAACGATTTAGTCCTAAAGAATGGGCAGAGTTTGGCAAGCCAGAACTTATGAATACGATCTTGGAAGAAAAAAATAAAATTTTGAAAGAGGGTGTTTCATCACATTTTAATGAGGAGCTATACCAAAACTTAATGACTAAATATAATTTGAAACCGCTCAAGCACACATAATAATTGTATGAACCGTAACTCTCGTCACAAGACATGTGATATTTGTTTTACACTTTAGTAAAGAAATGAGCGAGTTAGTATCTGTTTGAATGTAATTTTGTAATAGTAGCTAAACAGAATTTTGGTGTATGAACATTCTTGGTGTGTATAGACTATGGAAACGCTTGTCTTTGTTAGCTCATAATTCGGGGTGAAAAAGAAATTTTATAAAATGGATTATATTGCTATAATTGTGATTACATGTGCTGCCATTTCTATAAATTTTTTTATAAGAGGAATGTTAAAAAATTGGTTGGGAGCTTATTTTACGCTTACGTAATTTTATACAAGATATGATGCCTGCTAGTTAATGTGTAATGATAGGAATAATTTTTTTGAATTTTTTTAATAAAACGATTATATACTATGTTGTAGGATAATATTAATTCAGTGATGACATAAATATGCAAAAAATTATTGATCTCTCAGACGCTGCAATAGAACGTATTAAATATATGATGAACAGTGCACATCCTGACAGTATTGCGTTGCGCATTAGTCTTGAAAAAGGTGGGTGTTCTGGTATGAAGTATAAGATGGAATATGCAATAGAGCAATTACAAAGCGATGAAGTGATAAGGCATGAGAGTGTTTTACTATTTATTGATCGTGGTGCTTTGTTATTTTTAATTGGTACAAAAATGGATTATCAAGATAGTGATTTTTCATCGGGCTTTATATTTTCTAATCCTAATCAGGTAGGTGCGTGTGGTTGTGGGGAATCCGTAATGCTCAACGCAGCACCTTTGCTTGAAACAATTTAGCAACAAGATAATAAGATATGCCAATTGATAATTTTAGTAAGTTATTTCAGCAAGCCATCACGGTTTCGGAAAAGGCCGCGATAGCGTGTGCGCCTTTACGCGGTAAAGGCGATAATCACGCCGCCGATCAAGCCGCCGTTGAAGCTATGCGAAGTGCTTTAAATACCTTAAATATTAGAGGTGAAGTCGTCATAGGTGAAGGCGAAAGAGACGAAGCACCAATGCTTTATATAGGTGAAAAAGTAGGTACAGGCGAAGGGTTAGAAGTTGATATTGCTTTAGATCCGTTAGAAGGTACAACACTTTGTGCGCATTATAAAAACAACGCTTTAGCGGTTATTGCTTTTGCACAAAAAGGACATTTTTTGAATGCGCCTGATGTATATATGGATAAAATTGCTATTGGCGGCGGGTACCCTGATAATATTGTTGATATTGATGCTTCTGTGCGTGATAATATTCAAGCTCTGGCACAATACAAGAAATGTAGTATTTCGGCTATTCGCGTGTGTGTACTTAAACGAGAAAGGCATGGGAAGTTAATTGAAGATTTGAGGCAGGTCGGTGCTACGGTGTGTCTTATTGAAGACGGTGATATAGCGGGTGTAGTGCACACAATATCACCTGAGAAAAGCGGTATTGACGTTTATATGGGTATTGGTGGAGCGCCTGAAGGCGTACTTGCTGCAGCGGCGATGGTATGCCAACAAGGACAGATGCAAGCACGTTTAATAACAGATAAGCAGGAGCAAAAAGAAAGGGCATCAGCTATGGGAAGAAAGGATTTTGATAAAAAACTATTTCTGTCCGATTTGGCACGGGGTGAAATTATTTTTTGTGCAACTGGTGTTACTGATGGAACCTTACTCAAAGGCGTTATAAGCGAATCCAATCAGATAAAAACGCATAGCCTCATCCTATCAAGCCATCCAAAGCTTGCACGGGAAATTACTACAGTAGCGTATGGATAAAAAATACAACTATATTGCTAGTGTATGCTGAAAAATAGGTAAGTAAGCTCAAAAAATTATAAATTATTTTCTATGTTTTAGGCTCTTGTATGGGCTGATTTGTTAACACCGCAAACAGCAATTAATGACTGTGTAAAAGGAGTAACGTTATTGTGTTAGATGATAATTTAGAGCCACCACATTATGAGCAGATTGACAGTGTAATGGGGGTAGTGAACGGCAGTTTATGGTGTTATAAAAAAACAGATGCCAATAAAGTTAATGCTATTATGCATCGCTATGGTGTATCTCACATTCTTTCAACAATACTCGCTTCTCGTCAAGATCTGTGCCTTGATACTATAGATGCTTACCTGAATCCTAAAATTAAACATTTAATGCCTCCAATTGCGGAAATACAAGATAGTGTTCATGCAGCAAATCTTGTTTGGGATGCCTATGAAAATAATCATAAAATAGGTATATTTGGAGATTATGACGTTGATGGTGTCGCGTCTATGGCTTTACTTTTATCTTATTTTTCTAATATTGGTATGGATGATCCTCTCGTCTATATTCCTGATAGGGTGTATGAGGGTTACGGCTTAAATAAGGATGCTATAGATTATTTTGTGGCACGTAAAGCAGATCTACTTATTGTTGTTGATTGTGGTTCTAACGATATTGAGCTCATTGCTTATGCACAGGAAAAAGGATTGCAGATTATTGTTATAGATCATCATATTATTTCAGTTAACAATGAGGCCGATGCTTTTATTAATCCTAAACGTCCAGATGACAATAGTGGTTTAGAAAATTTATGCGCTGCTGGGCTTGTTTTTGTTTTTCTTGCCGCGTTGAATTTTGCACATAAGCAAAAACATCATATAGATAAGGAAGTAAAAATTCCAGATATAAGGCAGTATTTAGACTTTGTCTGCCTTGCTACGATAGCCGATATTGTTCCTTTGACAGGTTTGAATAGAGCTTTCGTAAAAGCAGGATTAAAAGTTCTAGATATGCGGAATAATCCTTCTTTAGCTCACATGCTTGACGCAATACATGTTGAGAATCGTGGCGTTACAACACGAGATATAGGTTTTAAAATTGCTCCTTTATTAAATGCCGCAGGTAGAATGGCGAGTGCAATACATGCATTGGATTTTCTATGTAACAGAAATAATACACCTATTCATAGTGGCTTATCTAAACTTGTAGAGTACAATACATTACGACAAAAAACTTACAATTCGATAGTTGACGAAGCAAGTGCACAATTACTCTTTTCGCAACCCCATCAAGAATGCCTTTTTTTAGACCAGATGAATTGGCACAAAGGGGTAATAGGGACGGTAGCTTCTTATTTCAGCCGAAGACATAATGTGCCGTGCTTTATAACAAGTTGGCAAGAAAACGGTATTGGCGTGGGGTCGGTACGTTCAGTTGAAAATTGTGATGTAGGCGTATTGCTAGGTGAGGCTAAAAGAATGGGGCTACTTATTTCTGGAGGAGGGCATAGTATGGCTGGCGGCTTTACCTTGAATAAGAGTCATTATATTTCCTTTAAGAATATGATTTGTAGTAAAATTAAAGCGGACAAAAATGTAAAACAAGAATTACAAACACAGAGATATTTTGATGTTATCTTGAGTCTGCAGGCATTGACTGTTGATTTATACGAAGCATTTACGGTTATGGAACCTTTCGGTAAAGATAACCCACATCCCCTTATTATGCTAAGAGATGTATATTTTGCATATGCAAAAATAGTCGGGAAAAGACATATCTCGTGTTATATAGGTCAGGATAATGCATCAATGATCAAGGCGATATCATTTAATAGCGTTGGTACGCAAGTTGAACACGCTTTGATGCAACCGAATGAACAAAAATTATCTGTCATAGGTACATTAGAAAAGGATGTGTGGAAAAACAAAGAAAAATGTGTGTTTCATATAGAAGATATTATAGTAAATTAATTTTTTTTCTTCTTTTCAAAAGGATAGAAATAATGTAAAAGACTATACGGATTAATCATTTGCCATGTGTGTTCGTGTCAATTGGTAATTCTAAGCGGTGTGCGCCCTTCGTCTAGTGGTCAGGACATCAGGTTTTCATCCTGGAAACAGGGGTTCGATCCCCCTAGGGCGTGCCAAATTTGTTGTGTTGAATTTTTATAGAAATCTGCATAGAAATTTAAGGAATCAATCCTAAAGGAAATTAGCAAAAATATAAGGACGTAATGAAAGCAAACTAGTATAGAAGATGTATAAGCATCTCTATAATAGATAGGTTAGGTTGTTATGTAATTCTGTAGACCTTATATGGATATTTAGCCGCACATGTTAAAAAAAATCTCACTAATTGTGAAAATACAATGGTAAAGCTAAACAGTAAAATGGAACTGTAATGATTTCAGAAGCACTTAAACGTATCAAGCCCTCAGCTACGATATTGATGTCACAAAAGGCAAGGGAACTTAAAGAAAAAGGGCATGAGGTTATATCGTTAAGTGCGGGGGAACCTGATTTTGCTCCACCAGAACATATTTTAAAAGCCGCTATAGAAGCAATTAAAAAAGGTGCCAATAAATATACCGCAGTGGATGGTATAGTGCCGCTCAAACAGGCTATTTTAGAAAAATTCTCTAGAGACAATCATATACATTACGATTTATCAGAAGTCATGGTATCTACAGGCGGAAAGCAGGTTTTATACAATGCCTTTGTCGCCACACTTAATCCAGAGGATGAAGTTATTATTCCAGCTCCATATTGGGTCAGTTACCCACAAATGGTCAATCTAGTGGGAGGAAGATCTGTTTTTATTAATACCACCGCAGAAAGTGGCTTTAAAATAACCCCTAAGGAATTAGAAAAAGCTATTACTCAAAAAACAAAATGGTTGATTCTGAACTCTCCATCAAATCCCACAGGTGCTGTATATTCTAAAGAAGAACTTCAGGCTATTAGCAAAGTCCTTTTAAAGTATACACATGTTCACATTATGACTGATGATATTTATGAGCATATTGTTTTTGATGATTCTCCCTTTGCAACAATAGCAGGTATTGAACCTAGCCTTAAAGACAGGGTCCTTACGGTAAACGGGGTGTCCAAGGCTTACGCAATGACAGGATGGAGAGTAGGCTATTGCGGAGGTAATAGTGAGCTAATTAAAGCTATGACAAAAGTTCAATCTCAATCAACCTCAAATGTTACAGCAGTCAGCCAATATGCAACAATTGCTGCCTTACAAGGAGATCAAGAGTTTTTAATAGATAATGTAGCTTTATTTAGGAAGAGGCGAGATCTAGTTGTTTCAATGCTCAACAATATTCCAGGTTTACACTGTGGTGTGCCAAGTGGAGCGTTTTATATTTATGCCGATTGTCAAGGGGTTATTGGTAAAAAGACACCTAAAGGTTCAGTTATTACTTCAGATGAAGATTTTGTTATGGGCCTTTTGGAAAGCGAGGCAGTAGGTCTCGTTTTTGGAGCTGCTTTTGGGTTGTCTCCATATTTTCGGTTGTCATACGCAGAATCAGAAGAGAATTTGATGCTGGCGTGCCAAAAAATACAGACTTTTTGTAATTCTTTGTCTTAGAAAAGTTATTGAGACATAATTATGCAACTTCGTAGGAAAGGCTTGCATATATGTTGTGAATATGTGTACAAGCAAAAAGTGAGAAATATCATATAAGCTGGGATGTGGAAATTAGTGAGGAGCATCATATAAGCTAGGATGTAAAAATTTATGAGTATACGGCGTCTTGCAAAGGTACAGCCTGAGAGCTTTGAACTTAGTACTGAAAATAAAAAGTGGGCAAAGGATCTTATTAAAAAATATCCGAAAGGACGGCAGGAAAGTGCGGTTATCCCTTTGTTATGGAAGGTTCAAGAGCAAAACAGCGGGTGGGTTTCAGAACCAGCCATACGCTGCGTCGCAAATTTTCTTGATATGCCTTATATTAGGGTTTTCGAAATTGTAACATTTTATACTATGTTTAATCTCCAGCCTGTAGGAAAATATCACCTGCAATTGTGTGGCACAACACCATGTATGCTCAGAGGGGCTGAAGATTTAAAAGAAGTATGTAAAAAACATATTGGCGACCAAATGCAAGTAACAGAAAATGGCTTGTTGAGTTGGGTTGAGGTTGAATGTTTGGGAGCTTGTGTCAACGCTCCAGTCATTCAATTTAATAGCGATTTTGTAGAGGATTTGACAGCTGAGGCGTTAGAAAAAATATTACTCGATTTAAAAGATGGTCGCCCTTTGAAGACTGGTAGTGTCATTAATAGAGTAAATTCAGCTCCACAAGGCTATAAACATTCTTCTTAATATGTAGGGATACGTATACCATATGTTACAGCAGCAAGATAAAATTTTTACCAACATTTATGGCTTTGAAGAAGCAGGAATTAAAGAAGCTAAAAAAAGAGGAAATTGGGATAAAACCAAGCAATTACTCCAGTTAGGGCGTGAAGAAATAATAAATATTGTTAAAGATTCAGGCCTAAGAGGCAGAGGAGGAGCGGGATTTCCAACGGGATTAAAATGGTCTTTTATGCCAAAAGAAAGCGATGGTCGCCCACATTACCTTGTTGTCAATGCCGATGAGTCTGAGCCTGGTACATGTAAAGATAGAGATATTCTTAGGCATGAACCGCACCGTCTTATAGAAGGGTGCTTGTTGGCTTCTTTTGCCATGAGTGCACATACTTGCTTTATATATATTCGTGGTGAGTTTATACGTGAAAGAGAAAGCTTGCAGGCAGCAATCGATGAGGCTTATGCGGATGGGTTAATAGGTAAGAATGCCTGTAAATCTGGTTGGGATTTTGATATCGTTGTTCATCACGGAGCAGGGGCTTATATTTGTGGTGAAGAATCGGCTCTGTTGGAGAGCTTAGAAGGTAAAAAAGGAATGCCACGTATTAAACCTCCTTTTCCTGCAAATGTAGGTTTATATGGATGCCCGACAACGGTCAATAATGTGGAGTCAATAGCCGTTGTGCCAGAAATAGTACGAAGAGGCAGTGAGTGGTTTAGTAATTTAGGGAGACCAAACAATACAGGAACTAAGTTGTTTTGTATATCTGGACACGTCAATACACCCTGTAATGTTGAAGAAGAGATGGGAATTGAGTTGAGGGAGTTGATTGAGACATATGCTGGTGGTGTAAGAGGGGGATGGGATAATCTGCTTGCCGTTATACCAGGAGGTTCTTCTGTACCCTTATTACCTGCAGAGCTATGTAATAATTTAACAATGGATTTTGATACATTAAAAAATTTACAAACAGGACTTGGAACAGCTGCTGTAATTGTGATGGATAAATCTACCGATATCATCAAAGCCATAGCGCGTTTGTCGTATTTTTATAAACATGAGAGTTGTGGACAATGTACACCTTGTAGAGAAGGCACAGGGTGGATGTGGAGAATCATGGAAGATTTTGTTAAGGGGCAGGCACAAAAAAGCGATATCGATAAGTTAATTGATATTTCCAAGAAAATTGAAGGACATACAATTTGTGCTTTAGGTGATGCTGCAGCATGGCCTATTCAGGGCTTGGTTAAGCATTTTAGGCATGTTATTGAAGAGCGTATTGATAAATATTCAGCGTATTGATATCTTCGTTGCATATTACAATCATATCCCCACTTAAATTTAAAGATTTCTAATTTAAAAAGATCTGCGATACTTTTACGTCTTTAATTTGGCACGTCTTTTGCTTCATCTGATTTAAAATATGTATTATTTTAAATCAAGCAAGCAGGAGAGTACAATGTCATATAACAGAAACAATATTCTACTTAAAATATGGAATGATAATGCCTTTGATGTTGCATATAGCAAATGTCTTGAATTTTTGTCACACAATAAAAGTAAAAAATTAGAAAACTGGGCAGAAAATCTTTTTACAGTAGCACATGTAAAGACTGATAGAGAGGACCATTTTAATTATCGTTCGGCTAGAAAAAATGCACAATTACTATTTAATTTAGATGTATCGGTACTGTCCTTTACCCAAAACTTACCAGCTCATATTAAAAAAGATATCGAAACCATTATGGCGGTTGTTAGTAGTAAAGTATGTGCCTCATTGCTAACGGTTGAGGATAGTCACGGCAATCTCATAGATTTATTATTATTGCCTATGATTAGTCAATCGGGTCGTGTCATTTTAGGGCAAATTACATGTAATGTAGATCACATTGGCAAGGTGACCAAAATTCATAGTATGCAATATATATGGAAAAACGAACACAATCCTGTGGAAGTTAATAAAAAAGATAGTAATGTTATTTTTTTAAGAAAAAATAGATTATCTCAAGTAACGCATTTTGGTAGAAAAAATTGATGTATTATATATCAATATTGCTAACCAAATAGCTTATCTTTAACTTAGATAAGTATTAAGAATTGAGTAATAAAAAGTAGTACAAAAGCATGGATAGTGACAGCAGATAGAAATTTTTGCAGCCAATATTCTAACTATACACTAGAATTGCACTATCACGTTTTTTTCTAGAACAATCTATTCAATATTTTATATATACAACTAACTACAGCCTGTTGTGGTTCCGCATGTTAAGCATTTCAAACATGTGCCATTTCTGACTAGAGAGAAATTACCACACTCAACACATGAATCACCTACATATCCCTGTTTACGGGCTAGGTCGGATTGACTAATTCTACTTGCTTGTGTGTTATTAACTGGCATTGAAGCCATTGTTGTTGTCACGTCGCCCATAGCAGCAGCAGTACTAACAATTTGTGTCTCTTCAAGAAGGGATTTAACCTCTCTTAATTTACTTGGGTTGGTTCTTAACAACCCATGGCTAATAATGTTGTCGGAAGATTTATCAGTAATAGAGCTTTCAGATAAACCAGCTCCTATAACGTCATTTCCTATAGTATTGGGATCCACATGTCCTAAATCCGTTCGTCCTAGATAAGAAACAGCAAGCTCTCTAAATACATAATCTAATATTGAGGTTGCATTCTTAATAATATCATTACCCTTAACAATCCCCGATGGTTCAAAGCGTGTAAAGATAAAAGCTTCCACATACTCTTCTAGAGGAACTCCATATTGCAATCCCAAAGATATAGCAATTGCAAAATTGTTCATGAGACTTCTAAAGGCGGCTCCTTCTTTGTGCATGTCAATAAAAATTTCACCAATACCACCATCATCATACTCTCCAGTACGCAAATACACTTTATGCCCACCAACTATGGCCTTTTGTGTATACCCTTTACGCCTATCTGGAAGTTTATTGCGTGCTTGATGACGCATAAACCGCCCTGCCATTTCTTTTGCGACTTCTTCTATTTTTTCAACAGTATGTTTTTTGTGAATAGTGTTGGCAGTTTTTGTTACCTCATCTTGTTCGTCTTCTTCTTCTATATAGCTCACCTCTCCAAATAAATCAGAACTTAAGGGTTGAGACAGTTTTGATCCATCTCTATAAAGTGCATTAGCCTTAAGTCCTAAACGCCAAGACAAATTATAGGCTTCTGCACATTCTTCTATTGTTGCAGAGTTAGGCATATTAATAGTTTTTGAAATGGCACCAGAGATATAGGGCTGACAACTTGCCATCATTAAAATGTGACTATTTGTTGATAAAACCCTTTTCCCATTTTTACCACATTGATTGGCACAATCAAATATATGCAGATGTTCGTCTTTAATATGAGGTGCCCCTTCAATTGTCATAGTTCCACAACAATAAGCATTTGCTTTTTCTAGCTGTTCCTCACTAAATCCTAAGGTTTTTAATATGTTGCCTTCATGTTTGGTAATGTCATCTTCCTGTATCTTTAGCGTATTGATACAAAAATCATACCCGATATTGTTGGTATTAAAAATGAAACGAATATCAAAGGCTGTAGCCAACATTGTTTCAATTTTTTCAATAATCTCATCGCTAAACCCTTTGTCCCTAAGTGTTTTATGATTAATTTCAGGGGCTTGTTGGAGAGTTTGTAAACCTACGACATAATTGATAATATCAGAGATTTCATTTTGTTTGTATTTAAGTTTTTGTAAAGCTTTTATAACGCTTTGATTAATAATTTTAAAGTATCCACCCCCAGCAAGTTTTTTGTATTTAATTAAAGAAAAATCTGGTTCTATGCCAGTTGTATCGCAGTCCATAACAAGTCCAATTGTGCCAGTAGGAGCGATTGCCGTTACCTGTGCATTACGAAAACCATATTTTTGTCCATATTTGTAGGCTTTATCCCATGCACTAAGAGCGTGTGTAACAATTTTTTTATCTATACACGCGTCATGGTTTAAAGGAACAGGATTTGTTAATATTTTTTCATATCCATCTTTAAACCCCTGTGTTGCACGTCTATGGTTGGATATAACCCGTAACATAGGCATAGCATTTTTATCATACTCTTCAAAGCTTCCTAATTCTTTGGCCATTTCGGCAGAAACGGTATAGGCTGTCCCACTCATCAATGATGATATAGCTGCTGCAATATTACGTGCCTCTTCACTATCATAACCGATTGCATTGGACATCAGTAAACCACCTAAATTAGCATATCCTAGGCCTAAGGTTCTAAATTGATATGAACGTAATGCTATGTTAGGGGATGGAAATTGTGCCATTGTCACTGATATTTCAAGTACAATAGTCCACAAGCGAACGGCATGTTCAAAAGCAACAACATCAAAATTTCCTTCATCGTCAACGAATTTTAATAAATTGAGAGAAGCAAGATTACAGGCAGTATCATCCAGAAACATATATTCTGAACATGGATTTGATGCCTTTATATCACCACTATTAGGGCAGGTATGCCAGTCATTGATAGTTGTATGATATTGTATACCAGGATCAGCAGAAGCCCATGCATTAAAGCTAATTTGATTCCACAGATCGCGTGCACGCATTGTTTTTGTTACGGCACCATTTGTTCGTGCGTATAGATTCCATTCAGAATCATTTTCCACGGCTCTCATGAAATCATCTGTAACACGGATTGAGTTGTTGGAGTTCTGTCCTGAAACGGAGGCATATGCTTCGGAGTCCCAATCAGATGTGTAGGTTTCAAACTCAATACCTACATATCCCTGTTTTGCAAGTTGGATAACGCGTTGAATATAACTATCAGGAACAAAATTTTTACGTGCTTTTATGACCTCTCTTTTAAGAGCAGGATTATCTGCAATCTCAAAACAGCTTCCGCCATCACCTTCACAGTTGACACACGCTTTCATAATAAGGTTCAGATGTTTTTCAGCCGATTTAGAGCCGATAACAAGTGATATAACTTTTTTTTCTTCAATTGTTTTCCAATTAATAAATTCCTCAATATCGGGATGGTCGGCATCAACAATAACCATTTTTGCCGCTCGCCTTGTCGTTCCGCCTGATTTGATAGCACCTGCGGCCCTATCACCTATCTTAAGGAAGCTGAGTAAGCCAGACGATTTTCCTCCCCCCGACAGAGGTTCTTTTTCACCACGTAGAGCAGAGAAATTACTACCAGTTCCCGAACCATATTTAAATAGTCGCGCTTCTCTTACCCATAAATCCATAATACCATTTTCGTTAACGAGATCATCATTGACATTTTGGATAAAACAAGCATGCGGTTGTGGTCTTTCGTAAGCTGACTTAGAGCGTGTGAGCTTATTTGTTTCGGGATCAAAATAATGATGTCCCTGAGCGGGGCCATCAATGCCATAAGCCCAGTTTAAACCAGTGTTAAACCATTGAGGACTGTTTGGAGCCACCATTTGCATTGCGAGCATAAAACGTATTTCATCATAGAAGGTTTTTGCGTCTTCTTCCGAGTCAAAATAGCTATTTTTCCATCCCCAATATGTAAAAGTTCCAGCTAATCTATCAAAAACCTGTGTTGCACTGTGTTCGCCTGTATAGCGCTCTTCTTCAGGTAATTTTGCTAACGCTGTCTTATCGGCAGTACGCCTTTGTAACCATTGAGGAACGTTATCCTCAGCGACAGTTTTAAGTATGCTGGGAACACCTGATTTACGAAAATATTTTTGAGCGATAATATCGGCAGCTATTTGGCTCCATTGTTCTGGAACCTGAACATTTTCTTGGCTAAATAACACTTTTCCTGAAATATCCCTAATCTCACTAACAGTTTTTCTGAGTGTCAGTCTGTCATAAGGTGACATATCCCTTTTTGTGTAATGTCTTTCTATACGCATATTATATCCTAGCTAGTTTGGGGATGTTTAACAAATGTGTCTATTAGGTGTTTTAGTAATTGTGACGTTTTCCGAATATTTAATTGTTTCATCTTAGTAATCTTCTTGTAATTATGATTCTTATTGTATCAAAGATGAATCAATAGCTAATCACATATTTATTTTTAATTTTGTTTTTCTATTATTGTAACGCATGTGTTTGCAATGTGTTCTATGCCAATAGATATGCATCATCAGACGTGTAAATATTTTTTTTGTTAATGTCTAGCTCGGTGTATGGTATGCCTATGCACAAACTTCTCCCGAGACATTACATTGAGCAATAATTATATTGGTATTCATAATTAACATATATTCAGATAAAAGACTGCCTTAGCATTCTAAGTTATTTTCAAAAGAGTGAAAAACACCTGAGAATTAAGGGCCATACAGAATGTCATGCTAATATGTATATTATATTACAAAGTCCCAACATTATTTTCAATAAGAAGCACAGTTTTTTAACATTTAATTTACATAGCGTTGACATATTTTACAGCAATACTTGGTTTATTGTATAAGTTGGGTGTTTTGTATGACCCATTTTTAGAGTGTATCATTTGTAGCTTTAAGTTAATAATAACCTTTAGAATGTACTGTTAGATGGTTGTTGAAATTTTGTGGGGTATGATGGTTATGGTATCAAATAATACACAATATACGATTAAGAGTTAGATTAAAATAAATAATAATAAAAAAAGGGACTATGATATTATATGCTCAATGGCGCTTATGATAAAGATGTACGGGATCTGAAAGTAACCATTATTGATGATAACAAGAATACATTAGAGATATTAAAGGTTATATTTCTTGAATTGAAGGTTAAAAAAATATATTGCTTCAGTTCTGCAAATGAAGCCTTTGAGCATGTTAAGGCAAGCGAGACTGATATTATTATTCTTGATTGGTTTATGGAACCTGTCAGTGGAAGAAAATTTTTGATGCGCTTGAGACATCATTCTATGAGTGTGGTTGCTCTTACACCAGTTATCGTTGTTACGCTGACACCTTCCGAAGCAATTATCAAAGAAATTCTTATGACTGGGGCAGACGAAATATTGGCTAAGCCAATTTCACCATTGCAAATGCTTAAAAGACTTAAAGCTGTTGCTAGTTGTAATATTCCCTATAGAGAGCAAGAAGGTTTTTTTGTGCCAGGAACTTACGCACAATATAGAACATTTGCAAAAAATAATAAAGAAGATGCCTTGTCGTTAAAGGGTGACGATTCACTTTATATTTAGTTTTTTAAGACATGTGCGTGTTATTCTCTTTGCTTTAGAAAGTATAAGAGGGTGTTGGCATATATTTCATGGAATGTTAATTTTACGGGTTGATGGGAGTGGATAGGTTTGATATAATGACTATTATGTCAATAGGATATAAGCTGACGATATGCGTTGTTTATTATTTGTATGTATTATAGTATATGCCATACAAAACATCTTGTGATTATTATTAATATGATTTATGGGAAATAATCAAATAGTAAAGGACATAAAATGAAAGCTTTTCTTTTGACCGTTTTTACATGGTGGAATAGTCAAACCTTTGCCACAGCAATGTACACGAAAATACGTGGTGAAATGGTTGGCGAAGATATATATGGTAATATGTATTTTCAGCATAAGAAGAACGTAAAAAAACGTTGGGTTATCTATAAGGGCATTGCAGAGCCTTCATTGGTGCCAGCCTTATGGCATTCATGGTTACATCAGGTAACAGATATAGTCCCAACGGCACAAGACATCAAAAAGAATCAATGGCAAAAACCACATTTACCCAATCTAACGGGTACTGATTTGGCCTATAAACCCTCTGGTAGTTTGGGTTTTTCAAGAATGCGTAGACAAAAAAGTGGGGCCGATTATGAGGCGTGGAGACCCTGATTAAAAAAGGTTTGGAGACTTTTATATTATGAATGAACAAATCTGGTCGGCGGCAGCTTATGATAAGAATCTACGCTATGTTTCTGATTATGGAATGGAAATTTTCAAGTGGTTGGATCCACAAAAAGGTGAGGTGATACTTGATATAGGTTGCGGTGATGGGGTGTTGACTGCTGAAATTGAGAAAGTAGGAGCTTGTGTAACTGGTCTTGATAGTAGTGAGAATTTGTTAGAAAAAGCACGTCATAACATTACACATACACGCTTGCACGATGCACAGAAACTTGATTATACGAATCAATTTGATGCGGTGTTTTCAAATGCAGCTTTGCACTGGATGCAAGATGCAAAGGCTGTTATAGATGGTGTGTATGCTGCACTCAAATCAAAGGGTAGATTTGTTGTTGAATTCGGTGGACATGGTAATATCGCAGCTATTATGACAGCTTTGCGTGGGGTTGCAGATAAATATACGGGTGATATCAGTAAGGCCGACATGTTTTTTTTTCCTACAGAACAGGAATATACGAATATGCTTGAACAGGCAGGATTTACAGTAGAAAAAAGTCAGATATATTTACGTCAAACTCCTATAAAAGTAGGAATGAAAAAAATTATTATGGAACTTATGAGTAGTTTCTTTACTCATTTTCCTGAAAAAATTCGTGATTCTGTAGTTGATGAAGTCGTCGCCTTACTAAAACCTTCTCTTTGTGATATTCAGGGAAACTGGATTGCAGATTATGTAAGATTACGCGTTAGAGCAGTTGCGAATAAATAATGTTATGAAAATCTGAAGCAGAAATATCACATGAATTCGAAATTTGGTATAAAGATTTTATGTATTACATTGGTGTCATTGGGCATGATCTTGTCTTATATCGATACGAGTGTAGCCAAAAGAGTTGATAATAGATATATTGTGTTAACGATATTAAATAAAATTACTGCTGAATTGGAGGTTTTAGAAATTCCTGTTGGCGAAATTACTTCATACAAATCATTCAAAATTTTTACGCATAAATGCTACAGTCGTAGTAATGATGAACGTCAAAAAATTTCAGCTTTGTTAGAAATTTATGATGCAGGACCTTTGCGTAAAAAATATAAGCGTATATATGCAGGCTGGCAATTTGCTGATAAACCATATATCAACGCGTTTGAGCATCCAGTTTATGATATATGGCTAAAAAACTGTACAAGTTCAGCGCAAGAATAATTGGTTCCCTGTGAAAAACATACGTTTTTTTGTAAACCAGCATAAAGATAGGTTTGATAGGTTTCAGCATTGAGTGTTTCTAATCCAAGAGACGTTAGATGTGCTGTTGGAAATTGGGCGTCTAAAATGGTAAAATCCGCTTCAATTAATTTAGCGAGTAAAAAATAAAGAGCAATTTTACTCGCGTCTGTTCGAACAGAGAACATGCTCTCACCAAAAAAACATCCTTGAATAGCAACTCCAAAAAGACCACCGGCGAGAGTTTTATCCATGTATACTTCTATGCTATGGGCATATTTCATGGTAAAGAGTTCTTCATACACCCCTTTAAGCACTTGATTTATCCATGTATTCTTACGGGTGGGCCCATTAAATTTTTCTGGATTCGCACAAGCTTCAACGACGGTATGAAAATTGGTATCAATTTCTACATAAATATCCTTGTTGCGCATTTTTTTTTGTAAACTTTTGGAGATTCTAAAATTTTTTTTCTCAAGAATGAATACACCTCGTTGCTCAGGTTTGTACCAACTCAAATGAGAATCGTCTGCATCATCAGCCATTGGAAAAATGGCATTTTGATAGGCATAAAGTAGTAATTCGGGTGTTATACTAGGCATATAGTGAGGTTAGAATAATATTTTACCATTGGTAAAGGCGCCGTAATGTTTCTTCTTTCCCAAGTGCAAAACAAATGTCATAAATGCTAAGCGCTCCCGACATACCTGTAAGAGCAACCCGCATCGGCTTAGCAACTAAGGGGAGTGAAAGATTATTATCTGTAATAAAAGTTTGGAAACAGGATTTAAGTGTATGTACTTGCCAATCGGATATTGATTCTAATGAACGTGCAAGTGAGTTAAGCAAGTTTTTATTTTCTGATGTGTAAAAGCTGCGTGTTTCATCGGTTATGGCACATTTTTTATCATCACATAAAAAATGTGATATAGAGATTATTTCAGCAAGAGTATGACTGCGCTTTCGTATTTCTGGTAGTAGAAATATTATTGCTTCTTTTTGTGCATGTGTTATGTCATGAAAAGCTTTGTTGCCTGTATGATAGGCAAAATCCATTACAGTATTGAACAACATTTCATCAGACATTGATTTTAAATGTACACTATTTGTTGCATTGAGTTTGTCCATATCCATTCGTGCTGGAGCTTTACCGACATTTTCCAACGTAAAAAGATCAATCATGTCTTGCTTTGTAAAATACTCCTTATCACCATGCGACCATCCTAGACGTACAAGATAATTACATAAAGCATCAGGAAGATAACCCATATCTTTATACGCATTAATATCCAGAGCGGCATGCCTCTTTGACAATTTTTGTCCATCTTGTCCGTGTATTAAAGGAATATGCGAAAAGCGAGGTATAGACCAATTGAGGGCTTGGTAAAGAAGAATTTGCTTAGCCGTATTTGTAAGATGATCATCTCCACGTATGACATGTGAAATCTGCATGTCGTGATCATCAACAACAACGCTCAACATATAGGTTGGTGTATCATTGCTGCGGACAAGTATCAGATCTTCCAATGTTCTGTTGGGAATAGTTACATCACCTTGAATTGTGTCATCTATATGTGTAGTTCCTTCAAGAGGAGATTTAAAGCGTATGCATGGCTTGCGATCGCTGGGAATAGGCGTGTTTTTCTCTCGCCATGGACTTTTGATAGGTATTGCATGGGGTGATTGTTTATTTGCTAATCGTATCTTATCTAGTTCTTCTTCAGTACAATAGCATTTGTAGGCATAACCTTTATCTAGTAATTGGTGTGCAACGGCAAGATGTCTGTGTATATTTTTATGTTGATATACAATCTCTCCATCCCATTGCAGGCCTAGCCATTGCATGCCTTGAATAATGGCTTCAACCGCTTCTTCTTGCGAGCGCACACGGTCGGTGTCTTCTATACGTAACAACATTTTGCCTTTATTATGGTGCGCATATAACCAGTTGAATAAGGCTGTGCGTACACCGCCTATATGCAAAAAACCTGTTGGAGAAGGAGCAAAGCGTGTTACTGTTTGTGCAGCTTGATTATTGTTTTTGCCTGTATTCATTTTTAGACTTCTTTATGTTATTATCACTTCAAAAATTTTGGTAGGGGTATTTAATCATATAAACATAGTAGACATATGATAAGCTAGAGGGAGCTATGACTACACAAAAATGCTTTCATACCGTCTACTGAATTGATACGTAAATTAAAAACAACAGACAATAAAAAAACTCTGTATTGTGTAGATAATTAAGAAAGTATTAAGATTGTTTTAATCTGTATATATTATACTTAGTATAGTTTTTCAATTTTGAATGATCACTATGCAGAACAAATACAGGTTATTATAGAAAAATTATGTATATTTGTATATAGGTAGTAAATTGAATAACAATAAAAATTGCACTCAATTGAGAACAAAGTATAAAAAAGTTTTTAGTGGAGATTTAAAGAGTAGATATGCGGTACAATCTTACATAATTCAATGGACGAGTATTCACAAATAAGTGTTGTATTGAATATATGTAAGATTATTTTACATGTGTAAAATAATTAAGCAAATCATATTAACACAGTAAAATGTACACAGGATAATAACAGTATGTCATTACGCTAATCACGCAGTTTTGATAAAAGAATTGAATTTTTAACTTTAAAAAAGAAAAAAAGAAACTTAAATTCTTGCAAAGTTTATTGGAACTGTTTACGATGGAGAACTAATATGTTCAGATTTAAAAGATACATGTAAAAAAGAATGTGTTGAATTTTTTAGTGAATTATTTAGAATAGTCGTGATTATTATGTTGAGAGTTGTTGTAGATAGAATATGTCCAAACCTATGATAATGAATACAGAAGATGATTCTATGCTGAAAAGGTTTTGGAAAGCCTTGTTCAGAGAAAGACAAATTTATATGCGTACCGATGGCAAGGTCAGCTACTTGCCACTGAGGTCTTATGTGCAAGTGCTTTTTGCTTTTTTGGTATTAATTATCTTGTCTAGTGGTGCGTATATAACTTTTAATCTATTCAGTAAAAATCAGATTATCATTGATACCAATGAACGATATTCTGTTATGCGAGAGAATTACGAGGTAAGGCTCAAAACCCTAAGTAATCGCATTAAAACACTCAATAAAAAATTACGTACAAAGCAGTCGCTGTATTCTGAGCAAATTGTTGACCTCACACAAATCTATGAAATTGTAGAGAGTAGGCATTCAGAATTTGTTAACTTACTAAGAACAAATGGGATGATTGATAGGGATGCCGTACCTCAGAACGGCGATACACCTAACCAAGATATTTTGAATATAGCAGGTGAAATAGAGCAATCTGTTGAACAATTTAACGATAATGTTATCAAAATATACAATAAGGAAAACAAAACTCAATTTTTGCCACGTTACATAAGAAAAGAAGTCGTTGAATATAGCGATAACCTTATACCAAATATCTATAGAACCAGCATAGATGGAAAGATTATTAATTTGGCAGATATCATAACAGATAAATTTGTTATGATTGGTCAAAATCAAATTGCCATGATGGATAACCTCCTCGTACGTGTAAATGATATTATTAAAGATTACGAAAAAACCTACAAGGAGACAGGGTTTTTAACTAAGGTTTCTCAAATAAAAAAACAGGCACAAGAATTTGTTAAGGCAGATAGGCGAGCTTTAGGAGGTCCTTATCTTATGAATGTAAATTCAGATTCTAATACATTTTACGCCGATGAATCAAACGTTTTTGAGTCAGAGTTAGCTTTTGACAATCTTGTTTTATCTTTTAAAGAAAAGGTAGAAATTTTAAAATTACTTCGGTTATATTCATTGAGAATACCAGTTAGAAAACCTATTATACAAAAACATAGAATATCAAGTTCTTTCGGCTTTCGGGTTGATCCCTTTAGAAAAGTACGCGCAATGCATGCGGGGCTAGATTTTGCTGCAAAAACAGGCACCCCTGTGTATGCATCAGCAAGTGGTGTTGTTAAAAGAGCAAAATATGCAGGTTCTTATGGGTTAATGGTTGAAATTGACCATGGTAATGGCTTAAAAACACGGTATGCACATCTTAGTAAGGTTCATGTAAGAAAAGGGCAGCGTATAAAAGCAAATCAAGTTATAGGTAAAGTTGGTAGTACTGGGCGTAGCACGGGGCCGCATTTACATTACGAGGTAAGACGAAATAATAATCCTTTAAATCCAATGAAATTTTTGAAAGCGGGAAAACATGTTCAAGAAAAAATCTAATAGTGAAGATAGAGTTGATTTATCAAAGAAAAGCACACGGACGGGACCATCTATAATTAGTGTTGATATGGTTGTTAATGGCAATATAGTTTCAGGAGGCACCGTGCAAATTGAGGGGGCATTAGAAGGCGATATCAGAGCATCTTCAGTGGTTATTGGGGATCAGGCTACTGTTAGTGGCGAAATTATTGCAGAAGACATAGTTATTAGAGGGCGGGTGATTGGTCAAATACGCGGTGTAAAAGTTGTATTAGCTTCTGGCAGTCATGTTGAAGGTAATGTTTTACACGAATCGTTGGCTATAGAGACAGGAGCTTTCTTTGATGGGCAGAGTAAGAACTCTGAGAATCCATTAAGTAATGCTTCTATACAACCACAATCAAATGTCGCAAAAAACCTTGACGATATTAGTGATGGATTTTCTGAATTTTCTGAATTTTCTGATATAGATGATGATTTGCTTAAAGAGGATGATGATTATAAATTAGTTGTTGACAATAGTGAAGTTAAGGCAAAATCAAAAAAGTAATTTCACATGAAATTACGTGGTTTCATTTAAAAATGAACCCCTGTCTTTTCCACTCGTCTATTACCTCTGTATTTTAGGGTTATTCGTTACCAAGTGACTTATTTTTGATACTGTGCAATGCAATGCTTGTGGCACAAGATGCGTTAAGAGTTTGTATATCACCGTAACTTTTTATTTTTACAAGAACATCACATCTTTGCTTAATGCTTGGCCTTATTCCTTTTCCTTCGGCTCCTACTATAACGGCGAGTCGTTTTTCTTGTGGAAGAGTTATTTTATGGATATCATCTTGGGCTTCTTCACTTAAACCGATACATAGGAAATCTCTTTCTTTGAGTTGTTCAATAGTTTTTCCTAGATTTACGACAGTAATAAAAGGTGTGTATATATAGGCACCACTGGTGGCCTTGATAAAAAAGCTATTTTGAGCTGATATATTTCTATGCGGCGCTATGACGGCGTCAACACCAAAAACATTCGCTGTACGCAAAATGGCTCCAGCGTTATGTGGATCTGTTATTTGGTCGAGTAGGAGTATTAGTTGACTGTTAAGTACGTCTTGTAACTCCATTTTGGGAGGTCTTTTAGTGTATAACAACACTCCTTGATGTACTGCCTGTGCTCCTAGAATCTGTGTTAATTTCTTTGGTATACAATCAATAATTTCTATTGAATGCGTGTTTTGCAAAGTTGCTGATAATTTTCTTTTTGCATTTGCTGTTAAGTATAAAGTTGCATTTTGTGTTGTACTTTGTTCAAGAGCGGCTTTAACGGCATGAATTCCATAAATCTGAATGCGGTTATCGCTTTTGTTTTGTTTGAATTTATCAATCTTCTTAACGTTATTTTTTTTTAATTTTATCATATTATCTTCTTTATACGATACAGTGATATGTAATTTAGGTTTGCCTTTTTTATCTGTGTGTATTATAAGGAAATTTCTTCAATATGGAAGCAAATAGATTATTAGTAAATAAAGCATGCAGAGGCCTTATTTTTTTGAGATGTTTGCGTAATTGGAATTATACGATGGAGGGATGCCCGAGTGGCTAAAGGGGACGGGCTGTAAACCCGTTGGCTATGCCTACGTAGGTTCGAATCCTACTCCCTCCACCATTGTTTTTTACATCCTTTTGAAACAGTAATAGATAAGCCTAAACCTTTATAAGCGAAGGTTATTCATAGAGTCTGCTTATTTTAATGTGTATCATTTTGTGTAATTCATTCTTGTTATATAGTGGATTGTTATGTGTGCAATGGCCATCATTTTTATGTGGTTATGAATAGGTAATCTACTGTGCGCATTATATACGGTGTATACAAGCAGTTACATAATATCTGCGATATGATTGTGAATATCTGTTAGAATAATGATAGCTGTATAATCAAGTTTAAAAAAGCCACCAGCCTTGAATGCTATGTAATATACTAAATGCGGCTATAATATGTAGTAAATATTGTGGATATAGTATGCATAATATTGCTATATACTATTAGTATATGTTTAATTATACTTATATTATGTGTAGCACATTTAAATTATTATTTAAATAAAGCATTTTTATGAAGGCATTTATTTCGTACTCTCATAGCGATACAAAACAAAAAGATAAATTATTAACATTTTTAAAGCCACTTGAACGTAATGGGCTTATTCAATGTTGGCATGATTATGAAATCCAAGCTGGTTCTGAAATTGATGCGGAAATTAAAAAGGCTATGGATGAAGCTTATTTATTTCTTTTATGTATATCTGCGGACGCTATTTTCTCTAAATATATATGGGGTGTAGAAATAAAAGAAGCTGTCAGGAGGCATAATAATAAAACCGCTATAGTTGTGCCTATAATATTGAGAGATTGTTCATGGGGCGCTGTTGAAAGTATAGCGAATCTAAAGGCTTTGCCTACGGATGCTGTACCTGTTACTAGCTGGAACCCCCATGATAGAGGGTATAACGACATTGCTAAAGGAATAGAGAGACTTTTATTACAGTTAAAAAGGGGTGATTTATGACACAGATTAACTCCGAGAATTTTATTCAACATGATGAAGTCGTTAAAAGCGCTTTAGAAAAATTTATTGAAGAGTTGAATGCTGCAGAACAAGAAAGTGCGGGTGTAAATGATCCCGTTGCAGACAATTTAATCACTTGTATCAGCGGCGGAAGAATTGTTGCAAGCAAACCACGCTCTTTGCTAATAGAGGGTTTTGAAATCTATGTTGCTTTATGCGGCACCTTGATACCTAAAAGAGATAGAGGGTTAAACAGCACAACAACAACCAGAACCAATATTATTGAGATACGTAATTTAGGTATGGAGGTTCTACGAAGTGCCGAAGATGCGAATTATCCGCAAAACAACAAATCTTCTTATAAATTACCAGAAGAAACCCTTATACCAAAAACGCTATTTGAAAAACAGTTTAATACGATAGACGAGCAACTTGCTAAAATTTCGTCTCAATTAGAGAGTATGGATGAGTCCAACCGAAAAGACCATTCAAAAATCATTCAATTCAACATTCTTAGTTTTTTTATAACGCACACACAATTTGATATTAGAACCGCAATTAATGTTATAAATAAAGATTTTATTGATTTTTCCCAGCTTGGACGTACAGTAAGAAGTGCAGGTGAACTTATAAAATCTTTCAAAGCGACTATTGAAGATTTAAGTTTTAATGTATCGGGCTGGGTTAAGGAGAGTGTTGAACCTCTATCTAGTGGTATAAGAAAAGTTATTCAACCTATGAGATCCGTCATAGAATATGTAAAAAAACACGGTATAACAAAAGAGAAGAAGACAGCAACAGACATTTCATTTTCGCCTCTTTTGAGTAGCTATTATATGGGTGAGAACGTTCTTGAAGATATGTTTAAGGATGCAATTTCATTAGCAGGTGTTCATAAGAATGATTTAAATGAAATAAAAAAATCAATACAAGAAGCAAGTAGGAAAATAATACAATTAGATAGTCCAAAGACCGCTTCTAGTACAGTGCAAATGTTTAAGCAGGCTTTGGATGATACTCCAGCAGAATGTGTCGATCTTCGTATTTTTCTATCGGGAATGTATGCACATTCTTTATTTATTGTGGGTTTACTTGACACCGCACTAAAGCATATGTTGGAGTATAGTAAGAAAATTCCCTCTACATCTTACATGAATAATATATATTATCTCAATAATTCCGCATATTTGTACGTATATCAAAGAAAGTATGGCGAGGCCGAATCGTTTTTTGTAAAGGCTCTAGAAATAATACAAAAAAGCTCAGGAAAAGATCATCCCAATTACGCCACCTTGCTTAATAATTTGGCAGAGCTATATAGAGATCAGGGCTTATATGACAAAGCGGAGCCCCTTTATCAAGAAGCCTTAGAAATAATAGAGACAAGCTTAGGCAAATCCCATCACGATTACGTCGCTTTACTTAATAATTTGGCAGAGCTATATAGAGATCAGGGCTTATATGACAAAGCAGAAGCTACTTTAAAAGAAGCCTTAGAGATAAGAAAAAAAGCCTTAGGGGAAAATCATCCCCTTTACGTAGCTTTTCTTAATAATTTGGGCACACTGTACAAAGCTCAGGGCTTGTATGACAAAGCAGAGCCTCTTTTTAAAGAAGCCTTAGAAATAACAGAGAAAAGCTTAGGCAAAGACCATCCATCTTACGCCACTATGCTTAATAATCTGGCAGCACTGTACAAAGATCAGGGCTTGTATGACAAAGCGGAGCCTCTCTATCAAGAAGCCTTAGAAATAAAAGAGAAAAGCTTAGGCAAAGACCATCCATCTTACGCCAACTCGCTTAATAATCTGGCAGGACTATATCAAACTCAGGGCTTATATGACAAAGCAGAGCCTCTCTATCAAGAAGCCTTAGAAATAACAGAGAAAAGCTTAGGCAAAGACCATCCAATTACTCAAAGGGTCAGAGAAAATCTCATACTTTTACAAAATATAATAAAAAATAAATGATACACACTAAAGCAATACTATACTCATCTTTCTACCTGACTTTTACCCATCCTTACTTCACTTTGCTTTACATAACATTTTCAATTTGCTGCAAATCTTTGATAATTGAACGAATATGCAAAATGCCGTTAATCGTGTCATTAATGCGTACAACAATATCAGGCCTCACACAGCGCTGGATTACAAAACTCCCACTCACAATACGTCTAAGCTGATAAAATAATGAAATTATGCAAAAAATTTACGCCAACCTATTTCAGGATTTGACCTCATGCAAGTGTTTTACCTTCATTTTCACTAATACATCTGTCACGATGTAGTGGTTTTAAGGTGTATTGACATCATAACAAGGACTAGTCTCTATAAACCCTATTAAGAAGGGCAAACAGGCTATATAAAAATCTACTGAGTATAATGAAAGAATAAAATGGTGCCGCAGAGAGGAATTGAACCTCCGACCCCACCCTTCATTTTTCTTGTTATTTTCATAACTTAATATGTAGCAATGCATCCACACATTAATTGAAAAATCGGACCATCCCTTCACCAGAAATATAATAGCACCTAAAGATGCGTGTCTAAAATATTTCACAGGTGCCGCCCGTCTGGTCTCTACACCTTCCATATACCATACTTAAATAAAGTATACTATAGGCTTGGCTCGGGATTGGCATAAATAAGATAAATTTTATCATATCTGAAGCTTTCCCCGAATTTGAGCGGTACACACAAAAAGTTTCCCTTCTGTAGGGCAAGATTTACCAAGGGTGTGCTCTACCCCTGAGCTACTGCGGCTTAACATTAGGTTTGATCTAATATAAACCTTCCTCAATTACTATAATTAGCTTAATGATATGAAACTGTAAAGTGTTTTCTTGAGTATCTTATAATGATGCTTTTATCAACTCAAGATGAATGTGCCGTCGAATATATAGCTATTTAAAATGGTTGTACTTGAAATACCCTCAAATGTTATATATACGCTTTCAAAATCAGCACCTGTTATAGTTACAACGCCATTGCTACTACTGTTAATAGACGTTGTAGCGAAGTTTAGAATATTTGAATCACTAACATCATCGGTTACGTTATTTGCGTCATAACCTAAGTCAATTAAAAGATTGCTGATGTCTATTTTATCGCCTTGTGATTTAGAGAAATCACGTATCGTATCACTGCCCGCATTATCGTATAGATAATAGAATGTATCAGCACCCGCGCCACCAGTAAGAGTATCATTGCCTCTGCCACCGTAAATCTGATCATTGGCGGTACCACCCGTAATTGTATCATTACCTGCTAAACCATGGAAAGTTGTTGCGATAGCGTTATTATTGGCGGTGAGGGTATTGGCGGCGGCGGTGCCATACACATAGGCATCACCAGTGACACGTGTGTCACCTGTTATCGTCCAGCCATATCCACCATCTGCGGTCGCATCGGTGAAACGAGCATGTGCTGTGGCATGTGTGTAGCTCCTTCCATCTGCTCCGAATGTTACGCCCGTGTTAATTGTTGTTTCCCCCGCCACGCTATTAAGTGTGGACCAACCCAACAATAATGCATCATAATTCTCACTACTCATAGAGGTACCATTAAACATGTTAGTAGCATCTGTTAAAGAACTGATATTCCATTGCCCTATATCATGATTGAAAAGACTGGCTTGAGAAAACATAAAACGCATATTAGTCACATTACTAACATCCCACCTCCCTATATCATGATTGAAAGACGAAGCACCAGAAAACATCTGATTCATAGTTTCTACATTACGAACATCCCACCCCCCTATATCATGATTGAAAGACGAAGCACCAGAAAACATAAAACTCATATCAGTCACATTACCAACATCCCATCTGCCTATGTCATGATTGAAAGAGGAGGCTAAATTGAACATAAAACTCATATCTGTCACGCTACTGACATCCCAGCTTCCTATATCTTGATCAAAAGCAGTGGCTGAATCAAACATAGCCACCATACTCGTAACTTTACTAACATCCCACCCCCCTATGTCATGATTGAAAGAGGAGGCTGAATTGAACATAGCCACCATGTTAGTCGCCTTAGAAACATCAAGCCTACCAACATTAGCTGGAATAACATTACCGTTAGCAAACAATTGAGCTAAATTCGCACTCACGGTATCAATGATTTCCTGTATTTTGGCTTCTGTTAACGGGTCAGTCTCAGCAGCCAGAGCATCACGATATCTCGACAGAAGAGTATCATTCACACCAGAACCCACTAACTTTAATTCATCAGAGCTGATGCTGCTATAATCATCGTTAGTAATGGTTAGTATCTTATCTAACGCAGCCTGTGCAGAAGATGCAGAAGAAACCGTAACATAAATCGTACTGCTTTCACTATAATTAGCACTCGTGGCACGTAAGACAATTCCATACATATTATCAACTGCAGATGAGGCATCATACGTAATGCTACCTATAAACTCTAACACATTATTATTGAGACTAAATAAAGAGGTATTATCTGCTCCCCCTGTTAAAGCTTCTAATGTGTATGTAATCGTAGCACCCGAACTATCTGTTGTATCAAACGTGCCTAAGGTATGAGCATTAGATGCAGAACCACCACCGTTAGCAATTGTAAAATGGAGTGAACGCGCAAGTGTGAGTGTTTCAGTACTACCATTATTATTATTTATATCAAAGAAAGTACCACCACCTCCACCACATGCGTATAAGGCAGGTAACACCATCCAAAAACTATATTGTAAGGAAAGATTTTTACGCTTACCTGTTTTGTTATGGACTCTGCCAGAAAATTTTTCCTGTATACCAGATGATTTCTTTAATTTAGAAGTGGACATAGATTTACTGTTTGTATAGTCTGTAAAATGTCGCATATTTATATACTAACATTAAATATTTCTTTAGCTAGGGCAAAGATAGTATATAATCTTATATAATTACAGTCAATAGCTCTTTTATAGTATGAATTTATCTAAAGAATATTGTATTTATTAGCTTAATATTATATACAGCTTTTTATAAATGTAGAAATTCATCACAAGCTTTAATACACTAATGTATATTTTTTACGAAACTGCCTATCAAAAGATTGTTTATAGTAAATTTTGTAGCCTACTATGTCTAGGTAGTTAGATATGAGTATATCTTCATTTGAGATAAGAAAAAAAAGTTTTTTTCTTTTTCGTCAGTATGGTTTTAGAGCGAGAATATATAAAAGTTTTATATATATGCTTTTTACTCGTAGGCGTTGGTTGGTTGTAATTATTTTTCTACCTTATATAGCTTTAAAAAAAATCCTGTCAGTATTCAAATATATTCAAACTAAATTATTCGGAGGAGCTAGTACCGACCGTTCAAAAAAAGTTTTTACAAAAGACGAAGGGCATTTTCTTGAAGAGGAGAATAAATTTTTTGAAAAAAATTATGAAGCAGTATTTGCAGAAACTTCTTATCGGTTAAAATATTTTATTTTACATATACCAAAAACTGCAGGTACGGCCATAAGTAAGCACATATTAGGGAATTTTGGAAATAGTCATCATCCTTTAAATGTTATTGAAATAAAAACTGGAAAAAAGATCCCAAAAGATGCTGTTTGTATTACAGTAGTAAGGGATCCTATAGACAGATTTATTTCTGCTTACAATCATTTGATTTCTATATCGCCTTGTCCGGAAGAATTTGGTGAGAATATTAACGATTATGTTCAAAATCCTAAATATTTAACAAATACCCTTTCAACTCATACACATTTTTCACATCAAATAATGTATATTAGCCCTTTAGGGCTCAAAGTCAAAGTGAAGGAAATTATACCTTACGATAGAATTAGCGAAGTTTTTCCCGATTTACCTAAATTAAACACAACTGCGAGTAAGAGGAGGTATAAGGAAGGCATAATGACAATGTATAAGAAAGAAGATCTTTCTGTTGAGTCCATAAAAATATTGAAAGAATGGTACAAGGACGATATTTGGCTTTATGAAAAACTTAAAAGTTTTGATGCACCTAAAGTTCAAATAAATTAATTATTTTGATTATTGTTACGTGCTTGCTTGTTTCATATCTAGCATTATAAATTTATTCATTTCTGTTTTTTCATGCTCTGTCCAATCAGATCACTTTTGACAAAGTTTTTGATGGCGTACTCTACGTTGTAGAACTGCTTGAATGTAAATTCTGTTCTTACTGAAACTATTAATAGCAAAACAGTTAGGAATTAAATCATTAAGGAAGATAGTAATTTCCGTAATCAGAATAAAATACCACCTGTACAAAAATATACAAAAAAGAACTGCGACAATATAAATGATTTTGTTAATCAAGCAGCTCGTGATAATACTGAGGCCATAATACTTAATATAAAAGGTGATGCAAACGATATTGTATTACCTCACATTACAATTTCACATCAGCAAGCTAATGTAATTCAAAATAATGTATCGAAATATAAGAATGATTTGGAAAAGAAGAAGATAATATTTATCGTAAGCAAGCATTTTATTTGTCAATAGCTTCATTTTTAAACACAAGCGGCTCAAGTGATAAAGGCGTTATTGAAAAAATAGATAATTCATCTGTTAAAACTATTTTCTTGCGTATGTGATTCGGGTGGGTGTCCTTTGATCCTTATTTGAACATTCCACCTCTTACCTCTTTTTCTAATAGAAGGCATATTTCCCCTTGTCACAGTTATGTCACAAATTTGTCACGCGCATATAACAGAAATGGCAAGATTTGGCAAAATATCATTTTAGCTAAAAATGAGGAAAGTCTTTTATATGGCTGGAAAGTAACTATAATCAAGCATTACAAAAATGTTGCTGAATATGCATTGGTGCGGGTGGCCGGACTCGAACCGGCACGGGTTATTAACCCGAGGGATTTTAAGTCCCTTGCGTCTACCAATTCCGCCACACCCGCAGAGGAATTTGCAAGCTATTGCTCATGCCTACCCATAAGATACTCTTGAATTTCTTTTTTGGCAATCCCTAATATAATTTTATTTTCACTTCTTAAGACAATATTGACTCCAAAGCCTCCATGGTTTTCGAAAAAAGGGTAACTTCCAATGGAAATATTAGGAAATTTTATCTGGTAAGATGCTAACGCTTCAGCTATTTCACCTTCTCCAATAGGAACATACAGTGTTTCGCTGTATACAAAAGAACCTTGACGCAGAGTAGGTAATACATTTTCTAACATAGCTTGCATAATAGAAGGGATACCAGCCATTATATAGACATTGTCTAAATAATAACCAGGAGCAGCAGAGACAGAATTGGCAATAAGTTGCGCCCCTTCAGGTATACGGGCCATACGTTGGCGGGTTTCATTAAAGTCAATTTGCTTGTGTGCATAATATGCTTCGAGAATCTTATATGCGTGCTCGTTTATAATGACATTACATCCAAACGCTTTGGCAATGGCATCGGTCGTAATATCATCATGCGTTGCACCAATGCCCCCCGTTGTAAAGACATAGCTATATTGCTTACGCAATGCATTAACTGTTTGACTTATGACATCTATATCATCGCCTATAATGCGAACTTCTAACAAGCGTATACCTATTAATGCCAGCTTGTTGGCGATATGTTGAACATTCTTATCCTGCGTACGTCCTGAAAGTATTTCATCACCGATAAGGATAATAGCGGCAGTAATTAACATATCTGTGTCCTTATTTATTTACTGTGTTACACTGATATGATATTATGCACGAAGATGTCAAGCGTGTGTTAGACTTGATGAAATAACAAAAAAAAGAGATATGCGTTACGTAGATGCAAATAAATCTCCTTTAGCAAATACAGGAGATATAAAAATTTATAATGAGTACGGGTTCACCTGCATGCATGAAGTTGGACGTCATACGGCAGAAGCTTTGGATCTGGTAGGTGATATTATACAACCTGGTATGACGACACAAGATATTGATGATTTTATAGTTGATTATGCAAATAAGCATAATCTTATTTGTGCACCATTAAATTATAAAGGATTTCCAAAATCCGTATGCACATCAGTTAATCACGTTATATGTCATGGTATTCCGTCATCATCAAAAATTTTGCAAGAGGGGAATATCGTTAATATTGATGTGACATTTGTTAAGAATGGGTGGTATGGCGATTCAAGTCGAATGTACACGGTTGGTAAGATTCTTCGTCAAGCACAAAGGCTTATAGATATAACCCACGAAGCTTTATGGATTGGCATAGAGCAAGTAAAACCAGGTAATTGGACGGGTGATATTGGTGAGGCAATACAACGATTCGTTGAAGCAAAAGGATTAAGTGTCGTGACTGATTTTTGTGGACATGGTATTGGGCGTTTATTTCATGATTGTCCGAATATATTACATTTTGGTAAGAAGAAAACGGGTTATGAATTAAGAGAAGGTATGTTGTTTACAATTGAACCGATGATTAATATAGGTAAGCCAGCTGTGAGAATGCTCGCCGATGGTTGGACAGCCGTTACACGCGATAAATCGCTTTCAGCACAATATGAGCATACAATCGGTGTTACAAAAGATGGGTATGAAGTTTTTACACTATCACGTTTGAAAAGCAAGTAAGGTGTAAATACTATGTTAGCTTATTGTTATATATTTTTTTATGATGAGAACCGCTCTTAAAAATATGAATGAAACCAAAGATCAGGATGATAATCCAAGACATGGACATAGGCAGCGCCTGAAACAACGATTTATTAAGGGCGGTAGAACAGCACTGAGTGATTATGAATTACTCGAACTGTTTTTATTTAGTGTTGTACCAAGAAGAGATACAAAACCCCTCGCAAAGCTTCTTCTTAAGCGCTTTGGAACAATAAGTGAGATGATTGCCGCTAAAGAAGAAGATCTACTAAACGTTGCGGGAGTTGGCGAGGCAATCGTTCAGCATTTTTCTATTTGCGCTGCTGTTATGCAACAAGTGGCGGAAGAAAAATTTGAACGGCGCATAACTTTATCGAATACCAGTGAGTTAAGAAATTATTGCCGACAATTACTTGTTCATCAAGATATAGAGAATTTTTGGGTATTATTTCTCAATAAAAAAGTTCAACTTATTAAGTCGGAAAAAATGCAACAAGGAACAATTACGCAAACGCCTGTTTTTCCTAGGGAAATAATCAAACGAGCTGTGCAGTTATCTGCCAGCGGTATTATACTTGTACATAATCATCCAAGCGGAGACCCAAGCCCATCGCAGAATGATGTTACAATGACACATAAGATCATTGAAATGGCCAATACGATGGATATTATTGTTCATGATCACTTTATTATTGCTAGAGATGGTGATTGTAGTTTGAAGGCTTTACGTCTCTTTCCATCGAAAAATAAAAAACTATAAATGTGCCGTTAAATCGGGTTAGAGTATATCGCGAATATATTGTTTGCCTCTTTGATGATAAAAAGGAATATGACTAGTCTGACAGAGATTATCGCGACTATCAAAAAGTGACGATACATCGTGTAAGAGGTGTTTTGTGATGGAAGATATACGACTATTTATAGCCTCTTCCCAAGTCAACCAGCAGATATTTACAAATTCATCATCTATGTGTGATGGATGGTGAGTTGTGTGTATATGCTTAGCATCAACGGCAAAAAAGCATGTATCGTATCGACGTGGTTTACCTGTGGGCGTAACCGCACGTGCGATATAGTGTAAAATACTAAGATCAGGACACATACCTGCTTGAAAAAAATTTTTCCACTGAGAAGATATACGGGGTCTGTATTGCGTAAATTGCCCAATAAAATATCCTGTTTCTTCTAAGGTTTCGCGTATACAAGCAAGTCCGAAAGCTTGCTTGTATAAAGAGGCATGCCGTTTATGTGTTGTGCGTTGAAGGAGATCTAAAGTTTGGTCCTGATGGGGCATGAAATGCTTTAATCGTGAATCACTTTTATCAATGCGTCCTCCTGGAAAGACATAGGTATTAGGTAGAAAGATATGCGTGTGCTGACGTAATCCCATTAATACCCTAGTGGGTTTATGGTCGTAGTCAAGAATCAATACGCTTGAAGCTGGACGGGGGTGCTGATACATAAAATGTTTTTTTCCAAGTATAGTATTGAGCATAACAAGATATAATGTCTTTAACTTTAGTGAGTAGGGCGTATTTACTTATACAATATGACATAAAACAGAACCTGTAAGGGGATCAACTTCTTTAATTTTAACATTAATACTTTGTCCGATTGTAAAATTTACACGCTTATTATGTCTGTTTCGCTGTGTTTTTTTTCTATTTGTATGTGCCTTATGGTGAGAACCAATAGGAAGTGTGCGTTTAGGGATGAAAGCCTCTCTATCTGTATCGGGAAGTCGAACAAAAAGCCCTGCTGTCGTCGTGGCAACAATATATGCAGCATATTGTGTATCAATTTTATCAAGATAATAACTTGCAGTTAAACGCGCCATAGTATCACGTTCAGCCTGCACGGCACTAGTTTCCATTAAGGATAAATGGGTGGCTAATTGCTTTATATCTTCTTGAGAATGTGACATCATGGTATGATTTTCAAGATTTTCAATGAGAAGTCTATGAATGGTAATATCAACATAGCGTCGAATGGGGGATGTGAAATGTGTGTAATGTGTGAGTTGCAAGCCGTAATGACCAATATTCTTGGCACTGTAAAAGGCCTTAGATTGTGACGCCATGACCATTTGTGATAAGATATCATGTGGTATATTATGTTCTGATTGTAAAAGTTTATTGTAATCGCAAGGCTTGGGACTGGAAACAGAAAATTTTATATCACATTGTTTAAGTTTATCTTTGAAATCACAAAATTTTGATGCCGAAGGCATATCATGAACCCGATGCAGGCATGTGTATCCAGCTTTGCTTAAATGTTCACTAGCGCACACATTTGCCGCAATCATAAAGGTTTCAATCATTTCATGTGTTACGAGGTTGGGGGTAGGTACGATATCATGTACGGTTCCATCGGTATGAAATATAATTTTTTTTTCGTTACTTTTTATTTGGAGCGCTTCATTTTTTTGAGGGGAGTTTTTTATACTGCTATAGGCCTGAAATAAATGACACAGCTCAATATCATAGTTTAGATGTGATGTTTGTATGTTTTGTGATAGGGGAGTAAGGGCTTTTTTATGGTGTTTTTGCAAAATTGTATAGGCTTGTTCGTAGCTAAAATTTTCTTTAATCGTAACACGGCTACGTTTGAAGCTGTAATCTGTAATCTGCCCCTGATGGTTGATTGTCATTATGCATAGCAAAACATATTTAGATTTCCCTTTTTTGAGAGAGCATAAATCATTTGATAGTAATTCTGGTAGCATTGGAATAACACGATTGGGAAAATAAACAGAATTTCCTCGTAAACAAGCCTCACGATCAACAATATCATGAGATTTGACATAAAAACTCACATCCGCAATAGCAACGAATATTGTAAAACCGCCACCATCCAACGGTTTGCAATAAACAGCATCATCATGATCTTTCGCATCTTCTGGATCAATCGTAACAAAAGGAACAGAAATCATATCATCATGTACATCACTTTTAATATCGTGCAACCTATGGCAATGTTGCTGTATTTCTGTGCTAAAATGGGTTCGCAAATTATGGTGTTGCGTTGCAATAACGTCATACTGATTGGCACTATCAACGCAACCGATAACATCTAGGATTATTGCTTTTTGAGAGTGGTGGGAATCATGACGTCTGTGTCTTAAAGCAGAGGCATTTTTACGTGTGTTGTAAGAGCGATGTGTTTTGTAACGCACGTAATCACCTAAAGACACTTTCTTTTTTTCTGTCTCATCTAATGATATATATTTATTAGATTTGTAACGCAGCGTATGCAAACATAATGTATTATTATATAAAACAATAACACCGTAATGCGTTGTTTCTATTGATTTTAAAGTGCGTATGTAGTGTGCTGTTTGGGGATGTTTTTTGCGTTTATCCTTTGCAAAGGATACAAGCACCGTATCGTTTAATTGTGGGGGATGCGTTATATCGCCACGGATTTTAATATGAATATCTGCACCGCTTGCATCTGTGTTCTGAGAATTATCAACAGGGGTTCCATATATTTTTCCATATGAATCTATGGCTATAATTTTTACAATCGAAACTGTTTTTTGGGAGCAATTTTTCATACAGATGTTATAGAAGTGGTTGGCATAAATACCTAACTGACATAGTTTTTATTTTTTTTGATTTTTCTCATCTATACGCTTTATGGCCTCTTCTAACGTTATTGTATCAGGAGATAATTGGCTACCTAATGTGACATTTAGCTTTTCATATTTAATATATGGCCCATAACGGCCATCTAGGATATTGATATCAATCCCTGTTTCAGTATGTTTTCCAAGATGTCTTAATATGTTAGATTTTTTTTCACGACTATTCTTGGAAGAACCCTTAGGGGCATTTTTTTTGTTATGTAGCATATCAACAGCTCTGTTGAGTCCTATATCAAGAACATCTGCGACGCTTGGTAACGTACAATTTAATCCATCGCAAGAAAGATAAGGTCCATAACGCCCTAGATCAGCTGTAATTTCTTTGTGTGTTTCGGGGTGCAATCCCACAAGACGGGGTAACGACAATAATTGTAAGGCCTTTTCAATAGTAATATCTGCAGCAGGCCATTCTTTTGGTATGCCTACGCGTTTAGGTTTTTTCTCACTTTTGACTTTGTCGCGTTCAATGTAGGGACCGTAACGCCCTGTTTTAAGGCTAATATTGGCTTGTGTTTCGGGGCAGGTGCCTAATATTTGCATCTGAGGCTGCAGAGCTTCTTCTGTGTCATTTGTGTCGGTATTTTTAGCATCACCTAATGTGCGGGTATAGTTGCAATCTGGATAACGTGTACAGCCAATAAAGGTGCCATGACGGCTCAATTTTATACTCAAATCAGCTTGACGACATAAGGGGCAGTTGCGTACGATATTTCCCTCTTCATCTTTTTTAAAAACATAATCCGCGAGCATATCATTTAATTCATCAATGGTTTGCGTAATGCGTAAATCCTTAATGCTCTCGGTATGAGCATAAAAGGCGGTCCAGAATTCCTGCATAACTTTTTGCCAGTTAAGTTTTCCATCCGATATGCGATCAAGGCTTTCCTCAAGATTGGCTGTAAAATCATATTCAACATATTTACCAAAATGATTTTCTAAAAAAGCAGTAACGATTAATCCCTTATATGCAGGAACAAGTTGCTTCTTATCAACAATCATATAACCACGCGTTTGTAAAATAGATAGAATGGCAGCGTAGGTTGAAGGTCTGCCTATACCTAATTCTTCAAGTTTTTTTATCAGTGTTGCTTCTGTATAACGTGCTTGGGGTTCGGTAAAATGTTGTGATGATTGGGTGCTAATATGGGTGCAGTTTTCATTATCATCAATGGCAGGAAGTCTTTTATCATTCGATTTTTCACCAGAAGAGGGCGGTGCGGCACTATCTTTCTCATCCGCATCATGAGATTCACCATATAATTTTAAGAAACCATCAAATTTTAGAATGTTACCATTCGCACGCAGCCCAAGATCGTGAGAATCGGATTTATGAGCCTTGATATTAACCTGCGTACGGGCATAAATTGCATCGGCCATCTGAGAGCCGAGCGTGCGTTTCCATATCAGATTATACAGAGCATATTCATCTTTATCTAAATATTTTGATATATCTTGGGGTTTAAATAAAAATTGCGTAGGTCTTATCGCTTCATGTGCTTCTTGGCTATTTTTAGCCTTTGTTTTATAGTAACGTGGCTTAGCAGGAAGGTAATCAGGCCCAAATTGATTTTTTATGGTATCAATACAGGCATTAAGTGCTTCTGGTGCCATGTGTATGCCATCTGTACGCATATAGGTAATGAGGCCTTGTATGTTTCCGTCGATACTTTTTCCTTCATATAATTTTTGAGAAATTTGCATTGTTTTTGCAGACGAAAAGTGTAACTTGCGCGATGCTTCTTGTTGTAGGGTTGATGTCGTGAAGGGGGGGGAGGGTTGCTTTTTGACATCTTTTTTTTCAATAGATTCAACTGTAAATTGACTGTGTTCAAGTTGCTTTTTTAAATCTTCGGCTTGTTCTTGCGTTGTAATTCCCAATCGCTGTATAGCTTTACCGTCAATTGCGTGCAAACGTGCTTCAAATTGTCCTTGCGAAGCTTTGAGCTGCGTTACAATTTGCCAATATTCTTGCGAAACGAATTTTTTAATTTCATTTTCACGTGCACAGATGAGCCGTAAAGATACAGATTGAACTCTTCCAGCTGAACGCATGCCTGGTAGTTTTCGCCACAAAATGGGTGATAATGTAAAGCCAACAAGATAGTCAAGTCCGCGTCTTGCCAAATAGGCATCCACTAAATCTTGATTAATATTTCGTGGTTCTGTAACGGCTTTTAATATGGCATTTTTGGTTATAGCATTAAAGACAACACGTTGAATTTTCTTATTTTTTAACGCACCCTTCTTGTTAAGACTATCTATAATATGCCATGAAATGGCTTCTCCTTCTCTATCTGGATCGGTAGCGAGGATGAGTGTATCTGCCTTTTTTAACTTATCGGCTATCTCTGCAATACGTTTTTTTGCTTTTGGATCACTTTCCCATATCATAGCAAAATTGTTTTCTGGATCAACAGAGCCGTTTTTGGCAGGTAAATCTCGAACATGTCCATAAGAAGCCACCACATCATATTGTGTTCCTAAATATTTATTGATGGTTTTGGCTTTAGCAGGTGATTCCACTATCATTAAATGTGTCATAATTGTTTTTACTACAGTATGAAATGCCTTTAATTTTTATCACTGAATTAATAGGATAAATAATGATTAATAATTAATAAAACAAGTAAAATTCATTTTTTTCTTGACAAAATATCATATACAATCTTTAATTGTAATTAAATTTAATATCAATTAAAGATTGTTTTTAATGCTTTTGTAATAGAAAATTAGCGATATGCGCAGGAGGAAGTAAGATGAATGAAATTCAAAAACAACAATCTCGTATGTTACATAATAGTCAGGAATTGTCCAGACATTATGAAAATGAATATGTCTCGGGTCTTTTATTAAGCCTTATTAAATTAACACAAAATCATAATGGGCGTTTTTTAAACTATTTGTTACAGATGGCCTATGATGAAGCAATAAAAGAAAAAAATAAATTACCTAACAAGCAAAAAAGTTGAGCCTATACTAGGCGATATTAAAAAGCAAGTGATGGTTGTGACTATGTTAATCTATATGCCTATTGGTGTTTGTGTCGTTATGTGATGGTGCATTTGGGGAACAAATTGTGTTGGTTTGTGAGATTACAAAAATGCCTATTCGTTGATTATTTTACAAAATCTATTTCCATCACACGCTTTTGCAATACCCAATAATTCTAATTCTACTAGCGTACTTTGAACAGTCGCTATTGGTAAATGAGACACATGTACAAGGCTGTCAATGTCTATGGGGGTAACGGTAAGAAGGTTTCCTATGATAGTCATTGCTGTGTTTTCAGCTAGGTGTTCGTGTATTTCTTGGTGGTTGTTTTTTTCTTCATTGGCCTGTTTGAGCATAGCATGATCGTCAACAAATTGTGCAGCTGTTTCTTTATATAGCGTATTATGTGGTACTGGTGTTGCATTATACTCAATAGGTTCTACGTTATCGTCATGATAATAATCGTAAAGAGAATAATCAAAATAATGTTCCTGATTATGCATAAGAGGGTTTAAAATTGTTAGAATATCACTAATTTCAGTAACAGGATGTGCACCTTCTTTGATAAGTTTATTGACACCTGCAGAGCGAGGATCTAGAGGAAATCCTGGAACGGCAAATATTTCTCTATTAAAATCCAAAGCATATTGGGCGGTTATGAGTGATCCCGATCGTAAGGCGGCCTCAACAACAAGTGTACCTGGTGATATACCAGCGATAATACGATTGCGCCTTGGAAAATGTGTATGTTGGGCTTGTGTCCCTATAGGTAGCTCAGAAACTATCAATCCATTGGCAGAAATTTCATCATAGAGATTTTTATTTTCTGGCGGATAAACAACATCAACGCCACCAGCAAGAATTGCAATGGTGCCCCCTTCAAGAGAAGCCTTATGCACGACGCTATCAATACCCCTTGCCATACCCGAAACCGTTACATAACCTTGATCTGACATCCCTTTGGCTAACTGTGTTGAAAATTTGATGCCAGCGGCACTTACACGACGCGTACCCACAACAGAAATCGTTGGTTTATGAACAAGTTGAACATCTCCCTTGAGTGTTAAAACAGGAGGAGGGGCATCAATATGTTCTAATAATGGAGGATAACCGAGCTCGCCAAGACATACTAATCGTGCTCCCGCTTTAATAATATCTTCCATTTCTTTTTCGGCCTTATGTTTGGGATAAAGCTGAACGGCTTTCTTGCTTTTATCATAGGCAACAATATCAGATAACGCCTCAAGTGCCTTTTGTGCATTACTAAATCGATTGATAAGCTTACGAAATAATATAGGTCCGACATTAAAACTACGACTGAGTTGAAGCCAATGTAATCTTTGTTCATCATTAAATTGAATACGGGCTTTACGTGGATTATTCCATAAAGGGGGTTGGTATGAATTTGGTTTATTATTGTGAGCCAATTTTCGGTTCCGTTCTATTTACAAGACGTTTAATATTCGTTGCATGTTTAAGGATAATAACACAACTCAGCGTTAGAATGACGAGTGCGTTATCACTATTATCCAGATAAAAAATGGCTACAGGGCTAAGACCCACAGCAACAATAGAGCTCATGGAAGAATAGCGCGTTAACCAAGCAACTAATAGCCAGCTACAAATGAAAAATAAACCAGCAGGTAAGGATAAAGCCAATAAAACACCTACAAAACTTGCAACACCTTTACCCCCGCGAAAAGAAAGATAGATAGAAAATATATGCCCTACAATAACACCAAGACAAACCGCAAATAGGGCGTAGTAAGTATATATTTCATCAAATTGTGTGACATATAAAACAGGAATATAACCTTTCAATAGATCGCCCATGAAAGTAAAAAAAGCCGCTTTTTTAGAACCTGTACGCAATATGTTTGTGGCACCCACATTACCCGAACCCATTTGGCGAGGGTCGGTAAGTCGCATAATTTTACTTATTAACAAACCTACAGGAATAGAGCCAATCATATATGCAGCTATGAAGTAAACAATCACATTCAGTGGTGAAAATTGTAGTGTATCCATATCTTTAATTACAAAAAACCATTTTTCTTTGATATTATTGACAATAATGTGGTATAAAATATTTATCAAGTCAATTAGTGATTTATCTACGCTATTCATAAAGCTTAGCATATATCCTGTGTAGGTTCCTGCCACAATAAATCTATTTTTTCTTGATCGCAGGACCCCTAGCATGTGGCAAGGTATGGCATGTATGCTTAGTATATTCTGAGTAAGTGTAGGGTAAAATGTAAGATGAAATATTAATGTAATACCTAAAAATCGGTTTCATAATGAAAAAACTATCAATAGAAAATTTATATACACACACATTAGTAAACTATGTCATGATAGCAATGGTGTCTGTTGGAATGATAATAGGGCATTATAGCTATGTTTCAGCAGAGGATGGGAATAAAAAGCATCATGCAAATGCCTTGTGGGGCAAACCAAAATATGCACGTGATTTTAAACATTTTGATTATGTTAATCCCAATGCACCCAAAACAGGCCGATTGCGTATGTTTAATTTGGGTAATTTTGATACACTTAATCCCTATAATATACAAGGAAGTTCAGCCGCTGGATTGAGCTTAATGTATGACTCACTAATGAAAGCGAGTCTGGATGAACCGCATACGCAATATGGTCTTGTTGCGCATAGTTTATCATATCCCGAAGATAATAGTTATGTTACGTTTTATTTGCGTAAACAGGCACATTTTCATGATGGAGTGCCCATTAAGCCAGAAGATGTTATTTTTAGTTTTGATATATTAAAAAAATCGCATCCAGCTTATAAAAATTACTATAGAGACATATCACACGGAAAAAAAATAGCCGATGATGCCGTAAGATTTTATTTTAAAAAACCATATAATAAGGAACTACGCTATGGTTTAGGGCAGTTACCCATTTTACCCAAACATTATTGGACAGCTAAAGATGAAAAAGGTAAATTGCGTGATTTCAGCAAGCAAACATTGGAAATACCAGTTGCTAGCGGGCCATACATTATTGCAAAACGCGATCAGCCCAGCCGCATTATTTACACACTAAACGACGATTATTGGGCAAAGGATTTACCTGTCAATAAGGGGCAGAATAACATACAAATTATAGAATATACAGGCTTCTTGGACGAAACCGTTGCATTGGAGGCCTTTAAAGGGGGGCGTTATGATTTTAGACATGAATATATTTCTAAAAATTGGGTAAAAGCCTATAATATTGATCCCGTAGAAAAAGGACATATTCTTAAAGAAACATTTATGGCCCCTACGCCTAAACGTATGCAGGCATTTGTTATGAATTTACGGCGGTCAAAATTTACGCATATAAATGTCAGAAAAGCACTTAATTTGGCATTCAATTTTGAGCATCTTAACAAAAAAATCTTTCATGGTGCGTATAAGCGCTTGAATAGTTTTTTTGAAAGTTCCGTTTTAGCTGCTCGTGAAAAACCCCATCCGAGGGAAGCTACATTTTTAAGAGAATTGCAAAAGCAATATCCTCAGGATGTTCCAAACGAAGTTTTTAATGATGTTTTTTATCTTCCCGTCAATAAAACACAGATAGATTTTCGTAAAAATTTGCGTCAAGCTGCTATGTTATTAAAAGAAGCAGGCTGGGTAGTTAGAGACGGTAAGCGAGTCAATAAAGAGACAGGAGAGCAACTGAAAATAGAGTTTTTGATGTTTCAAGATTTGGCTAGACTTGTATTACCCTATATCGAAAATTTAAGAAGACTCGGTATGCAGGTTAATATAAGACGTACTTCAGATGTTAACGAGTATCTTGAGCGTATAAAGAAATTTGATTTTGATGTCATTGTAAGTGGGTGGCGATTAAGCCTGTCACCTGGTAATGAGCTTACAAATATATTTTCATCAGAAGCTGCAAATCAAGAAGGAAGTCAGAATTTAGCTGGCATACAATCATCTGCAATAGATGCTGTAATTAAGCGGATCATTGTAGCAGATACTTATGATGAGTTGACATATTTATCAAAATCTTTAGACCGATTGCTTTTATGGAATTACTATATCATACCCCAATATTATGGACCAGATAGATATGCACGGTGGAATAAATTTGCACGTTCGCATAATAAACCACAATTTGGCTATGGTTTTCCAGCAATTTGGTGGTACGATGAAGAATTAGCTAAAACGGTTGATATGTATAAGCAATAATAAGAAAAATTATGATTATGTCGCATCGCCAATAGGCATTGTCGCAAAAAATTTAATTAAAAAATAGAAAACCAGTATTTTCAACACTGCGAGCGTGGATGAATATATGGGGGATTAGAAAGTTAAATAAGAAAGTTAAATATAAGAATAATCGCAGTAAATCAATGAGGTGACAAGAATGATAGATAATGCAGTAATGGAGAGGATATAATGAAATCGCAAGCAAGAGTTGTAATTATAGGGGGGGGAGTTGTCGGAACTAGCATATTATACCACCTTACTAAAGCAGGTTGGAATGATGTTGTTTTGTTAGAAAGAGATCAGTTAACTGCAGGTTCTACTTGGCACGCAGCAGGTTTACTCCCACTTTTTAATATGAGCTATGCAGTAGGACAAATCCATAAATATTCAGTTGATTTATATCCAGCTTTAGAAAAAGAAACAGGACAATCTGTAAGTTTTCATCAGGTTGGTAATCTTCGCCTTGCCAATAATAAGACGCGTATGGATGAGTATTTATCCTATGCAAGTACAGCCGCAACCATAGGCGTTGATGTGCAGACCCTGACACCAGATGAAGTCAAAAAATTGTGGCCCTTAGCAAAAACGGATGATTTATATGGCGCTATATTTCATTCGCAAGATGGGCATATAGCTCCTGTTGATCTAACCCAAGCTTTCGCTAAGGCCGCGAAGGATGCGGGAGCACAGATTTATCAAAAAACTGAAGCTATAGAAATTGAGCAACTAGCAGATGGGGAGTGGCTCATTAGAACAAACAACGGAGATATAAGATGTGAAAAAATTGTGAGTGCTTCTGGTAATTACGCCCGACAAACACTTGCAAAAGTGGGTTTAGATATTCCTGCAATTCCCGTTGAGCATCAATTTATAGTAACGGATGAAATTCCTGAATTGGTTGAAAGACATAAACATAATTTACCAGAACTTCCTGTGTTAAGAGAGAGTGATGCCTCGTACTATATGCGAGAAGAAAGGCAAGGGTTGATTTTGGGGCCTTACGAAAAAGGTGCTCCATGTTGGGGTGTCGATGGTGTCCCTAAAGGATTTGGGCAAGAATTACTCCCACCAGATTTAGATCGTTTAGAACCCCATATTGAAGCCGCTATACGTCGCGTACCATGCTTTGAAAAAGGAGGTGTGAAAGATTGCGTCAATGGGCCAATTTGTTATACGCCTGATGGTAATCCTTTGATTGGGCCCGCACCAAATATCAGGAATTTCTATGTTGCAGAGGGTTTTAGTTTTGGCATTACCGCTGCAGGAGGAGCTGGCAAGTATTTAACAGAAATGATTACAGAAGGTGAAGCCAGTATTGATACGCTGGCTGTTGATACACGTCGTTTTGGACCTTGGGCAACAAAAGAATATGCACGCTTAAAAAATGAAGAATGTTACGCACATGTTTTCGTTACGCATTTCCCTGATGAGGAAAGACCTGCAGCTAGACCATTTCGTACCACCCCTTGCTACGATAGATTGAAAGAAAGGGGTGCTGTATTTGGACAAGTGTATGGATGGGAAAGAGCTAATTGGTTTGCTCCAGATGGCGTCAAAGCCGTAGATGATTGGAGCTTTAGAAGAAGTAATTATTTTGAGCATGTGAGTGCAGAAGTAATGCGTATGCATAACAGCGTATCCATGATTGATATGTCGGGTTTTTCAAAAAATATTGTAAGTGGTGTTGGTGCACAACAATGGCTTGAAGGGTTAATTGCTAATAAAATGCCCAAAAAAGGGCGCATTAATTTATCGCATGCGCTTAAACCTAAAGGTGGTGTGCGCAGTGAATTTACGGTTTTACGTACAGGGGCTAACAGTTTTTATCTCGTTAGTGCTGGAGCTCAAGAAATGTACGATCTAGATTACCTCAAAAAACAACTCCCACAAGATAATAGCGTGTCACTAGAAAATGTAACTACGAAATATGGGGTTTTTGTTATTTCGGGTCCAAATTCTCGGGCCTTGCTACAAAAACTTACAGATACAGATTTAGGTAATGATCATTTTCCGTGGCTCTCGGGAAAGCCAATTTTGTTAGGTATGGCACCTGTTTACGCGTTACGTGTTAATTTTGTTGGGGAGTTAGGATGGGAAATTCATCACCCTATTGAAATGCAAAATTATATTTTTGATTTGCTGGAAGAAGCAGGTAAAGAATTTGATATGGGTATGATGGGTATGCGGGCAATGTTTTCAATGGCTTTAGAAAAATCGTATAGAAATATAGGCAAAGAACTTTCTGTTGAATTGACGGCTCTTGAATCGTCAATGGATCGTTTTGTTCGTATGAAAAAGAAATATGATTTTGTTGGAAAGGAAGCGCTAAGTAAACAAAAAGAAGAAGGAAAAAAATGGCATTTCGTTACTTTAGAAGTTGATAGTGGTGATATGGATCCTGTGGGTTCGGAAGCGATATATTCCAACAATGAAATTGTCGGCAGGGTTACAACGGGGGGCTATGGCAGGAGAGTTAAGAAAAGTCTTGCTTTAGGATTTGTGCGGCATGAGGAATTAGCTAAAATAGGCACAGAGCTAAAGCTAAATGTTATTGGTACGCATGTCGCATGTAGAGTTGTAGCGGAGTCGCCTTTTGATCCTGGAAATACGCGTTTGTGTTCATGATAACTGCCTAATTATTTACAATAATTACAGTTTTTATAGCCGATATTATAAAAGATGTAAGTAAGGCGAGTGTAGAGGATCTAGAATAAAGGCAGATATGATGATCTTGTTTATAAAGACATATGCTTGCTGCAAGCTAGCTAGTGAATAAAAGACAAGGAAGCACAATAGGCGATAAATGTAAACATGAAGTACATATTTGCTAAGTATCAAAAAACGAAGAGTATTGAGGGGCTTGCTAGTGACGATATGGGCTGCTTTCTTGCCCTTTATCAATTAGAAGGAATACCTCTTCAAGGTTTTGGCTATCATATTTTTGTATAATGTCTTGAGGGGTTCCTTTATCAATAATATTTCCTTTTTTCATAATATATAAGTGGTCGCAGATGCGTTCAACTTCTAGCATATTATGTGATGTAAATAGGATAGCTGCATTATAATCTTTGCAATATGACATCAATCTATCACGTATCCAAGCACCTGTGCTGGGATCGAGTGATGCTGTGGGTTCATCTAAGAGAAGCAATTCTGGTTTGTTGATAAGAGATTTTGCTATATTGGTGCGTGTGCGTTGCCCAGATGACAGCTCACTCAAAGGACGGTTGATAAAATCGGTAAGATGAAAAGCTTCACACAATTCTTCTATGCATTGTTTTTTATTAGGAACGTTGTAAAGTCTTGCATATGTTAACAAATTTTCTTTAACGCTCAAGCGCAAAGGCATATCAACATAAGGACTTTCAAAATTAATACGATGTAGGATTTTATGTCTTTCAGTAGCGATATCATGGCCAAAGATATATATTTTGCCAGAGGTTGGTAGCAGTAAGCCTAGTATCATACTAAGTAGGGTTGTTTTTCCTGCACCATTGCCGCCTAAAATACCTGTAATAACACCTCTAGGAATATTGAGTGAAATATTATTAATAGCATATTGCGTATTAAATATTTTGGTTAAATTATAAATATTGATAGCGTCTTCAGAAGTCATTGTGCAGGTATAGCTATGTAGAAGGTTTATAAAGTAGTATCAAAATTCTATACAGGGTTGGGCTTTTATCCCCGATCGAAATGGATGCTTTATCATTTCCATTTCTGTAACGAGGTCGGCCATTTCTATTAATTCTGGCGAGGCATTACGTCCCGTAATAATAAGATGTCTATCTTGGGCACGATTCTTGGCAATAAAATCAAGAACAGTATTATTATCCAAATAACCATAACGCAGAACGATATTTAATTCATCTAATAAAACGACTTTATATGAGGGGTCAATTATTAATTGTTTAGATTTTTCCCATGCTTTTTCTGCAGCAGCAATATCTCTATCACGATCTTGTGTTTCCCACGTAAAACCCTCACCCATAGCATAGAAAGCAACGTGATCGCTAAAATGATCTTGCAGGATTTTCTTCTCGCCTGTTTGCCATGCTCCCTTTACATATTGAACGACGGCTGCCTTTTCGCCGTTGCCGATTGTTCGAAAGATAATACCAAAAGCAGCTGTTGATTTACCTTTTCCCTTACCAGTATGTACAATGAGCAAACCTTTTTCAATGGTCTTTGTTGCCAATATTCTGTCACGTACTTCTTTTTTACGTCGCATTTTGTAATTATGCCTCTCGCTATTTTTCTGTGTAGAGGAATTTTCGGTATCATGCGCAGTATTTTTTATATCTTTTGCATCATCAATAGTATCTTGCATAGGTAACTCTTTAATGGTTAATCACACTGTAGGATTGTAATCCATATTTGTTAATAATTCCAGTTTTTTACTTGCTGTATTACTTAAACTTTTCCAGTACTCTTTGTGTTGTGCCTGTAAGAGCGTGTTGGCAATTTCTGAGAGGGCATGAGGATTATTCTCTTCAAAAAACTTTTGTATTTTAGGATCAAGAATATAGGTTTGATAAATTTTATCAAAATGATGGTTTTTGACTGTTTTGGTTGTAACAGCATAAGCATATATATAATCTATTGTGGAAGCAATTTCAAAGGCGCCTTTATAACCGTGACGCATAACCCCTTTTATCCATTTTGGATTCAATACACGACCATGTATAACACGTGTGACTTCTTCTTCCAGCGTTTTTATGGTTGGGTGTTCGGGTTTGCTGTGATCATTATGATAAACAGTTGGTTTTTCACCTGATAAGGCAGTTTTTGCCATAACCATTCCGCCTTGAAATTGATAATAATCATCGGAATCAAAAATGTCATGCTCTCTGTTATCTTGATTGTGAACAACGACTTGTAAATCTTTGATTCGATTAGAGAAATGCTCCTTAGCTTCGCTACCATAAATATGATCACCATAGGCATATCCCCCCCATTCTATCCAGTTATCAACTAATTGACGTTCATTATCCCAAGCTGCATTATCCATAAGGACCTGTAAACCTGCTCCGTAACTACCTGGCTTGGTGCTAAAAATGCGATAACTTGCTTGTCTAAAGGCTTCATCTTCTGTTAATTTGGTGTGTTTTTGTAATTCCTTTGCGGCTTGAATGATATTGTAGCGAAGGGGATTGTCATGTGGATCTTCATCTAGTTGTGCGATGGCTTGAACAATTTTATCAAAATAGGCAATTTGATCTGGAAAGGCATCACGAAAAAAACCAGAAACACGCAATGTGACATCGACTCGCGGTCTACCAAGCGTGCTGACAGGAATAATATCAAATCCTGTAACACGAGCTGTTTGTTCATCACGAACTGGCCGCACACCGAGTAAGGCGATGGCTTGGGCTAAATCATCACCTCCTGTGCGCATATTAGCCGTTCCCCAAACAGATAACCCCAATGTTTTAGGATAGGTTCCATGTTCCTGCACATGTCGTTGTAAGAGGAGTTGGGCCGATTTAAAGCCGAGTGTGTAGGCAGCTTGTGTTGGGACTATACGCGTGTCAATAGAGTAGAAATTACGTCCTGTTGGCAGTACGTCCAAGCGTCCTCTACTGGGAGCACCAGAAGGTCCAGGATATACATATTGACCGTTTAATCCATCGCGTAAAGATTCTAATTCATTTTTTGTGCTGGCATTGAGCAAAGAAAATAATGTTTCTTTATGTGCTTGAAGGACGGCATGTGTATATAGCCACTGATCAGGAACGCTTTCTTTGTCTTGTAAAAAATCAAGGGCGAGTTGCTCAATCGCATCAAGAAGTTTTCCTGCATGGCGTAGAGGAGCAGAAGCTTTTCCTTGAATGAGGGGATGGATAGCATCATAGATGGGGGTTTCGGATGGGGTCTCAAAAGGAATAAAACACGTGCAATTTGCGTCTTTTGTAATGGCTTTTATAAGTGACATGTTATGTTTGCCTTCTTGTTGAGGGCGGTCATTACGCAGCAAAGCAAGAACAAAATCAGCTTGAAGATCAATGGGAGGAGGGCGCCCAAAAATATGTAATCCGTCTCGTATCTGTAGCTCTTTGATATCACATATTCTTTTATCTATCTCCATAAGAATCTGAGTGTCATCTTGCTGTTGTTGTAAGGCGAAATCATCATCTAATTGTGTTGTATTGATAAACTCTAAAATCGATTCCTTTAGAGTGATTGCTCTTTTATCATTAAAGCTTAATGCTTGATGATATTCATCTATCATATGTTCGAGCTTTTGCAACATACCATAACTGCCGGCCTGCGTAAGGGGAGGCGTAAGGTGGTCAATAATGACAGCATGATTACGTCTTTTAGCCTGACTCCCTTCGCCTGGATCATTGACTATAAAAGGATAAAAATGCGGTGTAGCACCTAAAAGCATCTCTGGATAACAGCTATTGCTTAATGCCAAAGCTTTACCAGGAAGCCATTCAAGATTGCCATGTTTTCCAAGATGGATAACAGCGTCACACATTAAATTTTCACGTATATAAAAATAGAAGGCAAAATAATTATGAGGAGGAATAAGTGCAGAATCATGGTATGTTCCTTCTATATCTATATGATAACCTCTGGAGGGTTGTATGGCAATGTAGATGTTACTTTCCCCTATGATAGGCAGTCCAAAGGCTGAATGAGATGCACAAAAGAAGGGATCTTCTTCAGGCGTTTTCCATCGTTCAATTACGGCATCTTGTATAGTTTGAGGTAGTTTAGCAAAAGCCTGCTGATAGTATTCTAGGGGGAAATAATGGTGTGCAGGTCTTTGGGGGTGTGCATTAGTGGGAACTTCTTGTAATGCCCTGATTAATGCGTTACCATTTGTAAAATCATGCTGATGTACATATCCTTGTGCATGGAGGTAAGTGAGGATTTCTACTGCACTTTGCGGAGTATCTAATCCGACGCCATTGGCTAGACGTCCATCGCGATTAGGGTAATTAGGCAAAATACACACTATTTTCTTATCGGCATTGACTTTACGTTTTAAAGCTATGTGCTTGTATATAAGCTTACAGACTGTATCTATATTTTCATGATGCGGGACGTAATCAATCGTTTGATAATTTGTGTGTTTTGAAGGGGGGTGTCTTTCTTTAAAGGAAATAATGGTTGTGCTTATGCGGCCGTCTAATTCGGGCAACACGACGTGCATCGCGAGGTCGCGGATATTTAATCCACGTAAGGATTCGGACCACTCTGTTAAGCTACTTTGTGAAATGATCACCTGAAAAATAGCAACTTTGGCTTGAGCTAAAATATTATCCTGTTGCTGACTTCCTGGTTTTGAGGCTGCAAAGGCCGTTGTATTGATAATTGCATCTGCGGGTAGGTTTTGAATTGCGGCATAGATGGCGGCTTTACTATGTTGTTCCTTTAAGCTTGTAATAAAAATAGGAAGAGCAGTAATGCCGTGTGACTGAAAACGCATGAATATCTCATCAATGGGTTTTAACATACCACTTTGCAATAAAGCGCGATAAAAAATAATATATATTGTTGGTCTTGCTAATTCGTTGTGACAAAAATTATCAAGTGAGGTGATGCCGTGATGTGGATGATAATATCCCGCACGTATCAACGGTTTAGCACTTTTTTTAAATTCGGTACCATTGATAATTGCCACAATATGCTGTAAAAATAACGTGATATTCTCTTTCCCACTTTCAATAAAATAGGCATGTAGCTGATGTTGGATATGTGAGGGTATATTGCTATAAGAGGCTAATATGCTGTCCCATTTGTCATCTCCCGATAAGGCAATGAGTGTAAAGTTATTTTCATGGGCTAAGCGAGAAAGACTATCAAGGCCGTACTTCCAATAGGAGGTTCCCCCTAAAACTCTTACAACGACACAGCGTACATTGCTAAGCGTTTTCTCACAATACATATCAACCGACATAGGATGCGAAAGCATCGCTAAATTAACAAGTCGTAAAGTGTAGGGTATATCACTAGATTGCATACAGGCATCTAATAAACTGAGTTCTGTATCGGCAAAAGACATCACAACAATATCTGCAGGTGGATGATTTAAATCAATGATCTCTTGTTCATCCTGCGTTGAAAATTGCTGTCCAGATAAGATATGCATATATTATAGGGGCATGAGTTGTGTGGCAATAGCATCATGTGTCAGATGATTAGCGGTACCAATAAAAACCAACCCGTAATGGGTTTTCTTTATATCTAAATTATCTGCAGCGAAATAACTTTCTAACCTTTTGCCTGCTGCTTGAATGATAAGAGGGCGTGCGATGTTATTGATTTTAATAAATCCCTTAACTCTATATATATGTGGATTATCCAATAGTTTCTTGAGATTATTAAGAAACATGTTTTTATCAAGAATAGGCGTATTCATGGGGATAACAATACTATCAAAGGCATTATGATCATGATCATGCTCATGCTCATGCTCATCATCATGGCTATTAGCGTTATGGGTGTTATTAGGGTCTGGGTGATCACTGTGGTGATGGGCAGTGTCATGATGCTGTTCATGCAATGATAGGCGATTGGATATATCAAATTGGCTACCAAGTTCTAAACCCAATAAAAGAGAGGGATTACAACGGCCATATTGTGTTTCGTAATAGCGTAATGATCGGCCGACCTTGTTATCAAGTTGCGTTTTGATGCGCTTGATTTGTGAATCATTGACACAATCCGCTTTATTAAGAATGACGATATCTGCACTAATGAGCTGATCATAAAAAAGCTCACCTAAGGGTGTTTCATGATCAAGCATTTCATCTTGTTTACGTATATCATCAATCTGCTTTTCGTTTTGTGCAAAGCGTCCTTCAATTAACGCAGGTGTATCAGCAACCATAATGACGGCATCTATATGCGCTCGCCCTTGTATATCAGGCCATAAAAATGCACGTATTAGCGGTTGTGGCAAAGCAAGACCAGAAGTTTCAATGATAATATGGTCGGGAGGTGTATCTAAATTGATTAATTTTTCCATTGCGGGTACAAAATCCTCACCCACTGTACAGCAAATGCAACCATTAGCTAATTCAATTATTTCTTCTTCACAGCACGTATCCGCACAATTATCTTCAATCAACTGCCCATCAATACCAAGTTCGCCAAATTCATTAATAATCAAAGCAAGTTTTTTATTCTGCACATTATTGAGTAAATGCTGTATAACAGTAGTTTTTCCTGCCCCTAAGAAGCCCGTAATAACCGTACAAGGAATTGGCGATATCATGATATGTCCGTGTGTGATTTTAATGTTGATGCTATGCCTGCTGTAATGAAATAAACGGTTTCACAAACGCGGCCAAGACGTTGATTGAGTTCACCCTGATATTGTCTAAATAATCGCGTGTCTTTGTCCATTGGTATGGTACCTTGTCCTAATTCATTGCTTACAAGAATAATGTTACAATCACGTTGTGTTAAAAGCGCTGATTCTAATTCTTGGAACCAGTGAGTAGGGGAGTGGTTTGCTAACAATAGGTTTGTTATCCATAATGTTAAGCAATCAACCAAAATAGCGTCATGTTGATGATGATAGGATTGTATCGTATGTGCTATATCAATGGGTTCCTCAATAAGGTTCCAATTATCCCCCCTTCGTCTCTGATGTTTTCTGATCCTCTCTTGCAATTCCTCATCTGGTTTTGATCCTATATGTTTTTGCATAGTAGCCACATATAAGGGACATTGAGAGCGTTCGTGTGCATAATTTTCTGCAAATACACTCTTTCCAGAAGAAGCGCCACCTATTATTAAAGTGTTTGACATGTCTAACAATATACAAAATTGGCAATATAAGGCTCACACTTGCTGTAGCTATATAGAAACATTGCCCATGATAGAATGTGAGATTTCGTAAGCTGCAATAAGGATAATAAACGTCCCCATGACAAAAGGTACACGACCATAATTCTTATCTGAATAGTTAAGTTCAGTAATTTGCTTTAATCCGAAGTAAAACACAACTGGAAGAAGGCAGACAACATATTGAATGATACTTAATCCAACAATATAAGACATAATGACACCTGTCTCGGCACCTATGACAGTTTCCGCATAGGCGTAACCATGAAACATTCCAGCAAAAGCAATTCCGCTTGCTAAAAAAACAGAAGATAGGCGTCTACCTAACATCACAATAACACCAACAATCACGATAGAAAGAATAATAAAGCTTTCAATAAAGGGAGGTGTATAGCCACTGAAATGTATCAAGATCCCAAGCATCATACCCCCAATAAGGCATGCAGGCAACAGAAAACGATATCCAACTGCGAATAATGTAAGCATACTAGCACCTATGATAAAGGCAAGATGATCTATTTCAATAACAGGATGTGCTAATCCTGATAAAAAACCATGCCATAATGTATCGGGTATCATGCCTCCCATTGGATGATGAGCGAAAGCTATATCGGGTTGCAATGTTACACAAATTATAACAAATGCTATCAGAAAGTTAATAAAGTTATGGGTACAAAAGAAATGTTTATTCATGTTTTTCTCCTTACATTTTGTTTTGTTATTGCACTCAACGGCATGCTTGTTAGCATGAGATGCTGTTTAAATTGGGAGATATATAATGAGTATGGTAAAAAACTACATAGATAGAAATATGAGTTGAAGAAAAATTTGGTACATAATGTGAGGTTTAAAGTGGGTGGCAGGCAATTAAATGAAGACAATTAAATGAGTATATATTGTACTTATTTTCTAGGCCTTTCTTTTCTAGCTTTCCTTCTCTAGCCTTATTTCTAGGCCTTCCTTTTCTAGCCTTTCCCGAGCCTTCTCCTAACCTTATTCTACCTTTCCCTTTCTTTCCTGTTTCTACTTCAATCTATTTTTTCCTATGCGTTTATTCACCTTTTTAAGCCTTCTTACTTTATGCATAAATAAGAATCTCCCGTCTTCTTTACGCTCTCAATTAAACTTCTCCTTATGCATGAAACTGTACGTAAACTATGTACTGGTATTCTAGTAGTTTCCAGCATAAGGCTGTTTTTTGGCAGGTCTCCTGGCTCATGTTCCTAGTTTACAAACCTTCCCAAAATGCTTTTTTAATTGAACACATAAGCCCATTGTATGACTTCTATCTAGTGTGTGCGGCTTTATACTAATTCCCTACTCACACCTTGAAGCCAGATATAAAAACATCTAAGTGGTATAATCTTGTAAACTTATCAAGACGCTATTGACGTCTTACGAACACCTACAGTCGCGGGAACGGCTATGGCATTTCCCCTTTCATCACAGTCTGGATTACCATATTCCCTTTTAAACTGACAGTCTTCTAACTGTTTATCAGTACCAATTTGTACTATTGGATAAAAAAAATCATGTTGTCAATAGCTTTCTTATAATGTGTATATAAAAATTGAGTTATCACTTTAACAAGTGAGGTTATATGTATCATATTATGTTCAAAGAAAATTACATAACATATTGATTATAAAGGTTTATTTTTGTGTAGAACAGAATATACATACAGAAAAATTAATTCTATAAGAAATTTTTCTGCAAGATGGAGATAATTGTGTAAGCATTTGATTTAGCTAACTTTTTTATGATTACGCGGTTTTTATATCTCCCTTTACGATGGGTAATGCTAACCTTTTGATTTATATGCGTTTTCTTACATATATTGAGAATTTTGTTGAGGAAAAAATCTATGGAATATATAAAAAATTTTTCTTTTTATTGTTTAAGGATACTATACATATTTACATCTGGCAGATGCAAATAAGTGGATGCATTTTATATAATTGTGCCTCAATTATATGAAGATGGTGTGTCAACTATTTCTTGTGTATTGGGTTTTATCCTATATACTTCTTTGCCAGATAGAGGTAATAATATTATTGCTATATTTAATTGAGTAAGGTTGAACAAATTATATGAAGATAGAACATTTTGAAGCCTTTGTCGTAGGCAATCCACCACCTAGTTATGGGGGTAAGTATTTTGTGTTTGTAAAACTTGTTACAAGCTGTGGTATTGTCGGATATGGAGAAATCTATTCGGTACCTTTTCATCCACACATTGTTAAAAAGATGTTTGAGGATGTGTGCGAGCGTATGGTTGTCGGTCACTCGCCTTTTGATATAGAGGCCTTGTGGCGACGCATTTACGGAAGTGGTTATAGTCTGCGACCAGATGTGTCTATGATGGGTGTTATAAGTGGTATAGAGATAGCCTGTTGGGATATTATAGGTAAGGCTACCGATAAACCTGTGCATGCCTTGCTAGGTGGAAAAGTTCATGAAAAATTGCGAAGCTATACGTATCTATATCCCAGAGAGGGCGAGAATGAAGATATTTATGTCAAAAGTCACTTGGCAGCAGAAAGGGCATTAGAATATGCCGATATGGGCTTTACAGCCGTTAAATTTGATCCTGTTGGTCCCTATACTGTGTATGATCCCCGTCAATTATCTTTAGAATCTTTGGAAAGAAGTGAAGCGTTTGTAAAAGATATTCGCGAAGCTGTCGGCACGCGTTGCGATCTGCTTTTTGGAACACATGGACAAATGACACCAAGTGCAGCTTTACGCCTAGCAAAACGTATTGAAGCCTATGATCCATTATGGCTAGAAGAACCCACAGGTGCAGAAATGCCTGAAGAAATGGCAAAAATTGCTAGCCAGACAACAATTCCTATAGCAACAGGGGAAAGATTAACTACAAAATATGAATTTGCCCGCGTTATGCAACATAAAGCGGCTTCTATAATTCAAATGGCTATTTCAAGGGCTGGAGGATTGCTGGAAGCAAAGAAAATAGCCAGTATTGCCGAGGTGCATTACTGTCAAATAGCGCCACATTTATATTGTGGTCCTATTGAAGGGGCTGCGAATATACAACTTGCCACATGTACACCTAATTTTCTTATTCTAGAGAGTATTCAGAGATGGGAAGGGTTTCATACACAAATTCTTAAAAAACCCATCACATGGGAAAATGGATATGTGATTCCTCCAAAAGAAGCGGGTTTAGGAGTTGAGCTTGATGAGGAGGTGGCAAGGGCGCATCCCTATGAGGGTAAGGCTCTTCATCTCAACATGCTAGAGCATCCGCTTTAACGCAAAATATATGTGAGGCAAACATACTGGATTTTAGCATCAATTTGAAAAGTAATAGAATATATGTTGCGGGGTAGTGGATGCACAGCATCTATGATGCATGCCATTTTAAAACAATGGAATCAACTATAAACCTAGCTTTTTAACGCTCAAGGAAGTGAGGCAAAATAGTAAGGAAGCAAAATAGTAAGGAAAAAGTGTAGATTCTATAAGGACATGCAGCTATTTCCTACGATTTATATGCCCCGCGTAAAAGTATGAAGATAGTGCATAAAAGTATGAAGATAGTGCGTAAAAGTATGAAGATAGTCTTGTGCTTTCTTATGCTTTAGTTTTTGAGGGCTTCTTTTTTGTAAGAATATGGTGAATGATATTCTTCTTTTTTTCCATTTGCATATCTATCGTTTCCATGAGCTTATTGTCATGAAATTTTGTAGCACGCAATATGCTATAATAGAAACCTTTGGGCGTTGAATGTCCATGACTTTTAATAACTAACCCATTCGCTCCTATGATTATACCCCCATTATAGAGGTCTGGATTAAATATGTTTTTAACGCGAAGCAAAAAGGGAAGGGCAAGCATTGCAGTTACTTTGTTTAATACATTATCCGCGATTCTATTCGTAACAATAGATTGCAAGCCTGATGCTGTTCCTTCGGCGGTTTTAATAATCATATTACCGATATATCCATTGGTAATAAAAACATCACACATATCACCATAAATTTTGTTAGGTTCCATAAAGCCACAATAGGAATCAAGGATATCATTTTCCATAAGTAGGGTATGAATGTTTCTTTCCGTTGGATGTCCTTTAATGTCTTCGGCACCGATATTCAAGATACCCACCCGCGGTATATTTTTACACCCAATAACTTTTTGAAAAGCCTCACCAAGTACGCACATATCAAGCATTTGTTTTTCACTGGCATGGATATTCGCCCCTGCGTCCATCATGATATTGAAGTCTTTATCCTTTTCGTAAGTCGGCCATAAGGATGCGATAATCGGACGATCAATATCGTGGATTGTTTTGAGAATGACCTTAGTTAAGGCAACAAGAGCCCCTGTATTGCCTGCCGACACGGTAATATCGGCTTGCTTATCTGCGACCGCTTTAATGGCTCCCGCCATGCTACTTTCCTTGACTCCTTTTCGTACGGCATTGGCTGGCTTTTCCTGCATAGAAATGGCCATATCTTTATGATGGATACTATATCTATCAGTCGCTAAATCATATTTTTGCAATTCATTGACTATGCTATTTTTATCACCAAATAAAAGAAAAAAAACTTCAGGCTTCTCTTTTGCGGCTTGACAAACACCAGCTATGGTTGTACAAATCCCATGATCACCCCCCATACAGTCAATAGCAATACGCGTTTTATTGTGAGGCATATTCAGTTCTGCTGCGTTAATTTTTTGAGTTGGTTAAAGGCTGATTGCATGTGTGTTTGATCTCCGTCATTATCTTTTTGCATATCATTCTGTTTATAAAAATCCTTCAATACTTGATGGCACACCCTATCATCGGCACGCGGATAAAGATCAATTTCCAAAGCTAAGAACTGTGTTGCAACCTCGCCTATGTCAAGCATATCATTGCTTAGATATTGTATGTCGTTTGCTTTAAATTGGCCTCTATTGTCGTGTACACTCTTTTGGTATGCGTGTGTATCTTTGTGTTTTGCTACATCATCAATACTATACATTTCCTTAAACTGTGAGTGTATTTTTTGAGAAACGAGATAAGATGTTACAACACACTCTTGTTCAATTTTGGCATTAATGTAACCCATAACAATATATTTTTCAAGTGTATTGATATTTACTGTATAAGTGAAGGAAAAATGATTCATACAGGCAATTTGTAAGCGTTTTGCAAGTTCCGTACATTCTTTCTGGGTGGCTTTTACTGTGTATGGTTTATGTGTACGGCTACACGCATGTAACGAAATAGGTCTATATAATTCCGTTTGGGGTAAAGAAGAATAATGCATATAGGGTGCCTGATAAAAATGCCTGTAGAGTGTGGTATAAAAAAATGATATTTCTGCCCTAGCGTTGGGGGAATCGTGGGAAATTGTTTATATCGGTGGTAGCGTTTTGCATTATTATCTGTTTACATTCTGTTAGATATTGTGTGAGGTTTGCGTGCTCTTGAGGTGCAAGCTGTTGACAAAAATGCTCTTCAAAATGTGTATCATGCATTGTAAACAATGTATCGTCGCAATGTTTGAGGTTTGCGTAAAATAACTTTCCGATCTCTTTCATCTTTTTAGGAACGGCAAGGTCACCCACTCCCATTTCGCGTAAATTAATATCCATATCCATAAGAAACAAGTCAAATAAATCTTGCGCGATGTCATTTCCATGCGGTAATTGACGCACCTGAATTGTCGCTAAACACATATGTAAGATCAATAATTCAAGACGTTTTTGCGTAACATCTTCTATCTGTACGGTGTCAAAGAAGAAGAGGTTGCGAGAAGCCAATAAAATCTGTGTATAATATTTTTGAATGAGTATTTTATTCTGTTTTCTGTGATGAAAATTCTGAATAAATGTGTGTAAGAGCATGATTTATCATAATATTTTAGTTACATAATACCTTACCCAAATTATATGAATAATGAATAAAAACAAGCTTAAAGCAAGTTCATATTCAAAAGTAAACACATACTGTGGTGAACTAGAGCAAAAATGAACTAGAGCAAATCGAGGCGAAGATTTTTCTTAAAAAATAATCAGTGTATTCTTATAGGAATCATTCTAGAAAGTAAAGTGTGTAGTCTGTATTTTGTTTAGGTTAGCTTCATGTCTTGATTGAGCGGAGTGTACAATTTCCTTATTGTACTTTGTTGGATTCATACTTTAGTACGATATTTATACTTTAGTACGATAATGTATACTCAGGACATGATGTGTAGTAAATCTGCCTTAACGTTATGCGGGTTATAAAATTGTACACATTATGAAATAATGTGGGGATGAAATAAAGTGGGGTTGATGAAATAAAGTGGGGTTGTTTTTATGGAACAGGTAAATGGAGGAGTGTCTATAGGGGCAAAATTTGTGTCTTTTATTAGGGGCAGAAATGTGCGTATTAAGAGCATCAATATAAGGTTTTGCCTATTATGTATGTGTATGGTTTTTATCGTAACGGGGTGTGCGCGTGAAACTTATCACCGTGGTTATAAAATATCGCCCCCTATGATAGAACAAGTGAATAAGGGGATGACAAGCCAAGAGGCACGGGAATTTTTAGGATCGCCTTCTTTGGTTTCAGATTTAGGTGGTAAGGCGTTTTATTATATATCAAGCACCTTTGAAAAACGTGTGCCGTTTGGAGAAAAAGAGATAGATAGGCAAGTAATCGCCCTGTATTTTAGTGATAAAAATGATAAGGTTGTAAGAGTGGCACATTATGGCATTAAAGATGGGGTCATTGTTGACCATACAACTGAAACGACACATAAGAGCGGTGGTGATATAAATATTTTACAACAAATTTTTTCCAATATAGGACGTTTTAATTCTAATTAGTTTAATAGATATAAGGAATTGAAGGAGTGTTTAAGGGGGGCGTATAGCAAGTGAAGGCCGCCTGTGCAGTGCTGTAGGGCGAATTGAAATCTGTGGGGGTGCTGGATGAAATCTGTGGAGCTACTTGAAACTTGTAGGGCGTCTTGAAACTATGACAAGCAGGTTGAATCTTGTAGGGATGCTGGATGAAATCTGTGGAGCCACTTGAAACTTGTATGGCGTCTTAAATCTGTGGAGCTACTTGAAATCTGTAGGGCGTCTTGAAACTATGACAAGCAGGTTGAATCTTGCGGCATCTTTTGAGCCATATCAATGTGTTTCCTCGTAACTTTTTATGTGATGTTGCGGATATAAAATAACGCTGTCACTATAAGGCTATCACCACAAAGAAGGCCGTTACACGATAAGCGTTGGCATAGTTTGTTGAGCTATTTAAGAGGTTCGACTATTGATCTCTCATACATACAAAAACTGTGTCGGTATTGATGAACAGAAGATTTTTCAATGATTGTTCTATCAACTATCTTCCAATCCCTTTCTAAATCAGTAGAAAAATAGGTGTCACCTTCAAATTCTTCTTCAATATGTGTTATATACAAGCGTTCAACGCGATTAATGGCACAATGGTATAATTGTGCCCCGCCGATAATCATAATATCTTCAGCATCAGGGCAGGCAGCTATGGCCTTTTCAATGGCTTGATCCAGACATGACACTGTATACATTCCCTCAAGATAAAAATGTGGATTACGTGTAACGACAATATTACACCGTTTAGGAAGAGGAGCCCTTATGCTTAAGGCTGTTTTTCGCCCCATAATAACAGCTTTATGCAATGTTTTTTCTTTAAAGTATCGCAAATCGTTTTTAAGTCTCCACGGTAGTTTCCCTTTATTGCCAATAACGCCATTTTTATCCATAGCAACAATAAGACTAATGGGAGGTGTTTTAGTAAATGTCATATCAAACAGCGATTGGAGCTTTAATAACAGGGTGGGGAGCATAATTATCCATACGAATATGCTCAGCTCTAAAGGCATCAATATCCATTATGGTGGGGTCAAGATATAAATCGGGTAAATGGCGTGGAATTCTTGTAAGCTGCATACGTGCTTGCTCAAGATGATTTGTATATAAATGCAGATCCCCAAAGCTAATGATGAGTTCTGCACAGCTTAAATTGGTACATTGGGCAATAAAATGCGTGAGTAGGGCATAGGAAGCAATATTAAAAGGAACGCCCAGAAAAATATCTGCACTACGTTGATACAAATGACAAGATAAATGTCCTTGTGATACATAGAATTGAAAAAAACAATGACAGGGCATTAAAGCCATATCCTGTAATTGTGCGACATTCCATGCCGAAATAATATGCCGTCTAGAATATGGATCCTGTTTTATGTTCTCAATAAGCAAGGCGATTTGGTCAATAGGCGTAGCATCTTCACGGGGCCATTGACGCCATTGCTTACCATAAATAGGGCCCAGTTGACCGTTTTCATCGGCCCACTCATTCCATATCCGCACCTTATGCTCTTTAAGATAACTAATATCTGTGTGTCCTTTTAAAAACCAAAGCAGTTCATGTATGATTGAATGTAAATGTAATTTTTTTGTTGTAAGAAGTGGAAACCCCTTACGCAAATCAATACGAATCTGTTCGCCAAAAAGACTATAGGTTCCTGTTTTTGTCCTATCCTCTCTTTGAATTCCATGAGTGAGTACAGTGTCTAGTAAATCAAGATATGATTGCATAATAGGCTTGTTTTACAATGTGATTAAACTTTTCCATCGCGTGATGTTAATGTATAATAAGATGCATCTTTTAACATTTTTTTCAATGGATAGATATGTTTGTACACAGTTCGATATGCAAGATGAAAATGGCATTATTTTTTTGCAAATATGTTTTGTATGTGTTATTATGGGAGTGTGTCTGAGGTGTAAATCTTGGATGACTATGGCAATAAATGGCTATTGTAATAACCCTATCGGACTCGGGGGCAGTACCCGACGCCTCCACCATATTGACGCATTGTATATAGCTATAAAACCCGCAAACCTAAAACGCGAACATTGTGTAAAGCCAAGTGTTAGGGGATACAAGTGTTAGGGGATACAAGTGTTAAGAGATACAAGTGTTAAGAGATACAAGTGTTAAGAGATACAAGTATTAAGGGTAAAGGCGAGTATTAAGGGATACAAGTATACAAACAAAGATGATTGTGTATGACATCTTGCCTAGCTTGTAGATACTATAATGATGCGATCATTTCTGTATAAACCTGATGGTTAGGGTATAAGCAGATGTAAGTTATGGGGGCGAAATAGGATCGACGAAGGTGTAAAGAATATGTTTTTGCTCGGCATTGTACCGCCGTTATCGGGCTGAATTAATAGTTGCAAATGACAACTACGCAGAAACGCGTCTCGCTGCTTAAGCAGTGCGATAGTTTCGCCTAAACTCCTGATTCGACATGCGTGAGTCAGGCGGGGGGTGGGGCACCTGTCAACAGAACGCCCCTTTTGATATGTCAATAATATGATATGTGGACAATATGATATGTCAACAATATGGTATGTCAACAATATGGTATGTCAACAATATGATATGTCGACAATCTGATATATGGACAATGTGATATGTCAACAATGCACTATTTACAGATGTAGCAGCAGTATATAGAGATAAAATGAATGATGCCAAAATTCAATTACCTGTAGGAGAGTATATAGAAACATGGCACGAGCCACAGCGCCCGCAATGGATTACAATGCAGGGGCAATATATATACATAACACCATTACAAACACGTCACGCAGAAGCTTTATTTGCATGTTCACACACACAAGAAGATGCCGATTCGTGGTTATATATGCCCTATGGACCCTTCTTACGTTTGCAGGATTATGAACAATGGCTTGCGCAACAATGTCACAAAGATGATCCTATGTTTTTTGCTATTATGGATAAGCATAAAAACCAGCCTATCGGCGTTGCCAGCTATTTGAATATCAACACACAAGCAGCCAGTATAGAAGTTGGACATATTCATTTTTCACCTGTTTTAAGAAACAGTATTGGCGCCACTGAGGCTATGTATCTTATGATGTCTTACATATTTTCTTTGGGGTATAGACGCTATGAATGGAAATGCAATGCGCTTAACGCAAAATCACGTATGGCTGCTCAGCGTTTGGGATTTAGCTATGAAGGTATTTTTCGTCAGGCGGCTGTTTTCAAAAATAGAAATCGAGATACAGCGTGGTTTGCTATGATTGATAAGGAATGGCCACGTTTAAAAGACGTATACCAACAATGGTTATCAAAGGAGAATTTTAATGCCGATAATCAACAATTACATAGATTATCCGCATTAACACGATCTATTTTGTTTCAAAAGGACCCGACTCTCACTTAAGGGGCGTCAATAAGGGGCGTTAATAAGGGCTGTCAATAAGGATTGTAGTGCCTATTATGAGTTATAATAAAACAGTGCACACCATCTCTATGCATTATTTTGAGCGTTTTTAAAAAAAACATATATATATTTGACTATCTGTTATTAAGTGTTATTTGTCTGTATTTTTTATGAGTAAATATGGTAAGTATATATCGGATATAAGAAAATTATTACACTAGCAAGTTGATATGGATTCTACAGCGTATAAAAATTTTTTATCGCAGCATTTTGTTAGCATTGTAAAATCAATGTTACACAATGTGAATGAAAATGGATTTACAGAAGAAAGTCATTTGTATATAACATTTGATACGCGTGCTGCGAATGTCGTTATGCCCGAATCGATACGGGGCATTTATCCTGAGCTTATGTCTGTTATCTTACAAAATCGATACAAAAATTTACATGTTGATGATAATTATTTTTCTGTACAATTAAGTTTCAAAGGGATTTTTGAAGAATTGTGTATCCCGTATCAGTCAATCCATACAATCGCAGATCATTCGGTTCAGTTTTTACTGCAATTTCCAGAGAATATTAAGCAAGATAGTGCCGAAAAGGATAATTATCTTTCCGAAAATAAGCACAGTGATGAAGCTATTATAATTGAACCTTTTAAACAAAAAAATACTGATAAGAGTATAAATAATGCGTTCAAGAATAAGACAAAGGAAACATCAACAAAAAAAGAAAAAGATACATTAACAAAAAAAGTCAAGAAATCTGATAATGCAGATAATAAAGAAGCAGATATTATCGATATTAGTCAATTTCACAAGCCGTAATTCAGACATTGTAATACGCACGTTAATCACATATTGAAACAAATCATACCGATAAATGTATGGTTACCATTAAAGCATGAAGGATATAATATGCATACACGAAAAGAAACAGATGCAATCGGGGAGGTACAGGTTCCAGCAGATAGATATTGGGGAGCACAGACACAACGCTCACTACACAATTTTGATATCGGTAACGATATTATGCCACGTCCTTTAATTAAGGCTCTTGCGATTATTAAACATTGTGCGGCCAAAACAAATTATAATCTAGGCAAGTTAGACAAAAAGATTGCTGATGCTATTATGCAGGCAGCTCAAGAGGTTATTGATGGAAAATTAGATGATCACTTTCCACTCGTTGTGTGGCAAACGGGTTCAGGTACGCAAAGTAATATGAATATAAATGAAGTCCTTTCCAATCGAGCAATAGAAATATTAGGAGGTGAGATGGGAAGCAAAAACCCAGTTCATCCTAACGATCATTGCAACATGGGGCAGTCGTCTAATGATACATTTCCAACAGCTATGCATATTGCTGCCCTGCAACAAATCGAGACTTTGCTTATGCCAGCATTAAGGCAATTTTCTATGATTTTAGAAAAAAAAGTATCTGATTTTCAGGACATTATTAAAATTGGACGGACACATTTCCAAGATGCTACCCCCCTTACTCTGGGGCAGGAATTTTCGGGGTATGCCAAACAGGTGGAATTGGGTACGATGCGTATAAAACACGCCTCACACAGTCTTAAAGCTTTGGCACAGGGAGGAACCGCCGTTGGTACTGGTATTAACACACATACTGATTTTGCTGAGCAGGTTGCTGCAAATATTGCCCAATATACAGGGTTAGATTTTTATACCGCAGATAATAAATTTGAAGCTTTGGCGGCACATGATGCAATTGTTGAGACAGCAGGCGCACTTAATGGTATGGCTGTAAGTCTATTTAAAATTGCCAATGATATTCGCATGTTAGGTTCGGGACCACGAGCTGGGTTGGCAGAAATTTGCTTGCCAGAAAATGAGCCTGGGTCTTCCATTATGCCAGGTAAGGTTAATCCAACACAATGTGAAGCCACAACAATGGTGTGCGTGCAGATAATGGGGTTAAATAACGCCGTTACTATTGCAGGCAGTCAAGGACATTTTGAATTGAACGTATACAAGCCCTTAATGATTTTTAATGTGCTGCATATGATACGCTTAATGGCTGATTCCATAAAAAGCTTTACTGTTCATTGCGTTGAAGGAATTACAGCAAATCATGCGCAAATTGAACATAATTTACAACGTTCACTTATGCTTGTTACCGCATTAGCACCTGTTATAGGTTATGATAAAGCCGCCGAAGTTGCAAAAACCGCCCATAAGAATAGTACGACATTAAAAGTTGAGGCGTTACGTTTGGGATATGTGGATGCCGAACAATTTGATGCAGTGGTGCGTCCTGAGAAAATGATTTAAATCGTCCTTGTAAATTGAATATGATTATATATTCGGTATTTTAAGGTAAATTTAGGTATTTTATTGTAGGCTTGTTTGAGTTAATTGAATAGATCTATGAGTGTGCGTGAAAAATGATTTTCACTTAATTTTGCACGCATCACATTCTATAAGGCAAGCCACCTTACAAAACATTATGAATATATAATATGCGGTGTTTAGTATGACAGACAGAGCTCAATTAGAACGTTTATCAAATCCTTTCTTCGATTGGAATGAGTGGAGGCGGATCCACAAGCCTTCACTTGATTTTATGGGCGCAGAGTTATTTAATATTAAATCTCAACAAAGAGATTTAAGCGAAGGTGATTTTAGAAGCTCATCGATTGATCAAACAGATTTTCAATTATGTGACATCAGCTTGAGTGATTTTTCGCATGGGCGTATTACAAAATCATTTCTTGATAATGCAAGAGCGCATAGAACTGTTATGAAAAAAACGCTGATCATACAAACATCTATGGAGGGTATTGATTGTCAAAAATGCGATTTTGAAAATTCAAGTTTTCAAGAAATTACAACAAAAAATGCACAATTATCGCAATGTAATTTAAGGTTTTTAACGATTACAAATTCAACCTTTGAACGTGTTATTTTTTCCGATTGCAATATTAGAAAATTGAGTTGTTTTGGTAGTCAATTTATATCGTGCAATATGCGTGATGCCTCTATGAAACGTATAGAGTTCAATAATGTCAATTTTAGTGGAAGTGATTTTTTAAATACAGCGATTGTAAATGCGACTATAATCAATTGTAATTTTACAGATGCGAATGTAAGTAATATGGATTTTTCTGGCACACGTCTTGAAAATGTCGATTTTAGTAAAAGTTATGGCTTTACCAAAGAAATTTTGGCAAATGCAATTATTGTGGGCAATGTTACTGTGCCGCAAGATCCAGATTTACGACCCGCATCACAATTCACTTTATCCCATCAAGATGCCATTAATCCCACGCAGGACGAGCATGAAAACGATACCAACATATTTGAGGTAGAAAAAAATATAAAAGAACGGGCCTATAATAATATCACCTATTTACGGTGTTTGGCAACAGATTGCTTATACTATCTTAAGGTAACACTCAGACACGGTTTTAATGATAGTCTAACCAAAACGGCATTGAATGATGTGTGTTATTATCTTGAGTTCATCAGTATGGCAACAAACCAAGAACTTAAAGAAGAGGCTCCTCAGGACAATCAGGAATCTATATTTGAAGAAATTTCGGATGTTAATTCTGTGCAAGAAGTTAAGGCTTCGTTATTAGAAAAAACGGAATATTTTCTTAATAAAATTGATCGTGAAGTAAGCCATAATGGAAGAAGCGATCTGCTTGTAACACCTGGTTTTGCTATTGTCCTCTTATTACTATGTGAGTTATCTGCCTTAGTAGGTGAACCCGCTCTATTTCGTAAATATTATCACATTATGGGCGTAATAAGAGCCTGATATACTATATGTGCATGAGTACTTGTTTTTGCACCGTTACGGATACAATTAATACATAAAAATTTAATATATTTTTAAGGTAATAATTGTATGATACATTTTTAGTACAGTAATAGTAAAATTGTAATAAGGTATTAGTTTATGTGTTTTAAAAAATTAAGTATAGAGTATATTTTTCGGATATTGTGTATTAAGGGTACTTTATGTTTAGTAAGTGTATGTTCATTTGTGTATCTATCTGCTCCAAATGTGTTAGCGGGTGATTTAACCTATACCCCATCAAATAATTATAGCAAAAGCAAAACGGGACAATATAAAAATCTTAATTATGTGTCCAGCGATTATGGTTATAATCCCTCTGCAGCTCAGGGGCAGAGGCAGGGACAGTTTTCTAGAGAAAGAAATAACTATTTTTATGCGGGTCTCGTAGGGGGAGGGAATTTCCTTGCTAGTAAAGAGGTTGTTACCTCAGTCACAGGTCAGGCCGATGTAGCCGCACAAAAGGCAGCCGATGTTGGCTTCTATGGCGGTCTTCTTGTCGGTTACAAAGTGAGTTCTAACATCCGAGCAGAATTAGAAGGAACATATATATTAAGAGGTGAAACATATGGTACTATAACAGGCAATCTCAATACATTACGCATTATGGCTAATGGTTATTTGGATTTTGATATAGGAAGTGCTGTTAAGCCATATCTGGGTGCAGGATTAGGTATGTCCTTTATGAAAAGCGATCATGTGAATAATAACGCGTTTTTTTATAATCCACAAACAGCTAATGTGTTTACCTATATGGTAGGCACTGGTATAACTTATGGGTTATCCGATAATTTCTCTTTAGATGTGGGGTATCGTTTTGTTCTTGCACAGGATGCTGAGTTTACATTATCTGGCCAAGCTGTACAAACAATACACAAACACAGTATAGCTGAACATAATGCACAAGTAGGTGTAAAAATGGCGTTTTAATAGATATTTACAGTATAAAATAAAAAAACACTTCATTATTGTGAAGTGTTTTTTTTATGTCTAAAGATCGAGAAAAATTTTTTTAAGAAAATTAAGATTCTTTGAACACTATTTGTCATATTATATTTAAATTGTCAGTTTAATATTAATATAATAATGTGCAGAGTAGTTAGTATGTCAGTTTTTACAGTTTTTCTACGGTTATTAAACCTTTGTCTAATTGTCAGTTTTTTTGTTGTTCTATATGGTGTGTATACGTCAAAAATGATTGTAAACCAACAATATGATACGTTACGGCAACTCAAAAAACATGCTGTAGCGTTAGATAAAAAACATAATCAATTGACAATAGAGCTGGCAATTCATACGCGCGCTGATCGCTTGGAGTTCATTGCGCAGGAAATGACTAATCTTACAGTATCAAAACCCGAACAATTTGTAACAGTAGATGATTTGCCTGAAAATAATACTGTTGATTATCTACAATTTGCAGAAATGGAAACTATTGCAGATTTAATAAATAATCTGGACAATCGCTAAAAAATGCGCAATTCGTTATATAATGAATATGATTATGAAAAAATATGTTTTTTACCATAATCTCAAACACCTTAAGAAGCTTCAAGAAAGTTTTATAAAGGACAATCCGCATTATAATATGCGCTTATGTGTGCTGTTTGGTTGTGTTCTATTTTTGTATGCATTAATTATCACACGGTTATTATTTTTAGGGGTCAATAGTGACGATTTTAAGCAACCAGATGTTATACAATCTGTTTTAAGAAAGCAGGTAAAAGATCGCGTTGAACAGATACAGCGTCCTAATGTTTACGATCGTAATGGACAATTACTTGCACATGATTTATATGCCCCTTCCTTATACGCTACTCCCTATAAAATACCCAATCCTGGTGAGATAGAAGATGAGCTCATGCACATATTTCCCTCTCTTGACAGAGATGTACTGCGAAGAAAATTATATAGTGATAGTAAGTTTGTTTGGTTGAAAAGAGGCATTACGCAAAAGCAAAAGGAACAGGTTTATAATTTAGGTTTTCCTTGGCTTGCTTTTAAAGATGAAATTAAACGTGTGTATCCTAATGGTCATATGCTTTCGCATGTATTGGGTTATACAAACATCAATAATAAAGGCCAAGACGGTATTGAATTGTATATTGATACCTTAAGAAGGCTATCCTCTGAATATGATAACATACCCAAAGAGAGTGTGTATTTAACAATAGATGGTCAGATCAATTATTTTATTGAAAAGCAATTACGCGAAGCTATCAAACGCTATCAAGCAATAGGTGGCGCTGCGATAATGATGAATATGCACAATGGTGAAATTTTGGCTCTAGCCTCTTTACCTGATTTCGATCCTAATCATCCTGTCATGGCTCTTAATTCGACTACGGTTAATCGCATTAGCCGATCACGTTATGAGTTGGGTTCAACAATTAAGCCATTTACCTATGCTTTGTTTCTAGAATATAGTGAACGCCCATTGGAATCGTTTTTTGATATTTCGCAGCCCCTAACAGTTAACGGATTTGTTGTAAAAAAATCGAATAAAACACACAAAAATAGTTTATCTCTTGCAGAAGGCTTTATTACATCCAATAATATCGTTTCCTCGCAAATTGTGCAAGAAGTCGGTTTTGAGGAGCATCTCGCATTTCTTAAAGAAGCACATCTGTTAAAAACAGATTTTCAGCAATTTCCAGGTAGCGTTAAAACGCAAATACCTAAAATGTGGAATGATGTCAGTTCTACGAGTAGTGCATTTGGATATGGTATTGCACTATCGCCTTTACGTTACATAAGTTCGGTTGCTGTTTTGCTCAATGGTGGTTATGCTGTTGAGCCGACATTGATTAAATCTACGGGCTCTAATTCACACAATGTCGCACCTAAGAAAAGAATCCTCAAACTTAAAGATACAACCATAGAGTCATTATACGCTCTTTTGTCACTCAATGTTACGCAAGGTACGGGTATTGCGTTAAAAAATATTGCACTCAATGTAGGGGGTAAGACAGGAACGGCTAAAAAAGCTATCGCAGGAAAATACTCAGATAAAAAAGTGCTTACAAGTTTTATTAGTGTTTTTCCGCTTGAGAAACCGCAATACTTACTTTTTGTCATGTTAGATGAACCTAAAAGCACCACAAAGGACCCGCGTAAGACATCCTCATATTATAATGCAGCCCCTTTAAGTGCACAAATTATTGATCGTTTAGCCGTTACAAAAGGACTGATTTCCTATGCTCGCAAGCGTATGCCTAACGATGATTACCTGTATTAGATGAAAAGGAAGAGTGAGATCAATGTTACTGCACGATATAATGAAAGGCTATGAGTGTACATATATACATCAATCTAATCCCACCATTAAAGATATAAGCGCTGATAGTCGGCAGATCAAATCGGCACATGTATTTGTTGCATTGCTAGGATATGCGCTAGATGGTCATGCATTTATCGAGCAAGCTATAAAAAAGGGGGCCTGTGCTATTATTGCCCAAAAAAATTCTATATCGCCACACATACAAGATATAGTACGTGAAAATAATATTGCCTGTGTCGGTGTTGATAATCCAAGACATTGTCTTGCTTATATATGTCGTCAATTTTACGGAGCGGGTCTAAAAAAAAATATTGCCATTACAGGAACAAATGGCAAAACATCAATCAATAGTTTTATATATGCAATACTCACCGCACATGAAAAACGATGTGCCCGCATTGGCACAATAGATATTCGTTATGCCGATACCGTTTGTCCAGCAAAGCTGACAACGCCAGATACTGTGAGCATCCATAAATATTGTACACTTTTTAAACAGCAAGAGTGTGAATATCTTGTTATTGAGGCCTCTAGCCATGCATTAGATCAATATCGCTTGGATGGCTTATCCTTTGATGTGGCTGCTTTTACAAATTTAACACTTGAACATAGTGATTATCATCCGAGCATGGCCCATTATTTTGCAGCTAAATCGCGTTTATTTTTAGAGCTCATGCATAAAAAATCAGGAACAGCCATAGTGAATATAGATGACGCGTATGGGAAATGTCTTGTTGATAGTTTAAATCAAGCAGGGTTGGCATGCTTGCGTGTGGGTGAAGGCGGAAATGTGTATGCAACGCAAATTAAAGATAGTGATTTAGGGCAACATCTACGCGTGCACTATGTTCCCGATGAAGGAAAAGCAGAGCAAGAGGAAGTATTTATTCCGCTCATCGGTGATTTTCAACGACAGAATATTTTAATAACAATAGCATGCTTACTGGCTCTTAAAGAGATGAGTTTTCAAGAGATTGTGTCATATATCCCTTCTCTAAAGGGGGCAAGGGGACGTTTTGATTGTATAGGCACCTATAATGCGGCACGTGTTTTCATTGATTATGCCCATACGCCAGATGCACTTGAGACAGTTTTAAAAGTTTTGCGTAAGTATTGTAAAAATCGCTTGCATATTGTTTTTGGCTGTGGGGGAGATAGAGATAAAAGCAAAAGACCTCTTATGGGAAGCATCGCACAAAAATATTGTGATGTCATATATGTAACAGATGATAATCCACGTAATGAAGAAGCCGCACACATAAGAGCCGAGATTTTACAGGCATCAGGAGATAGAGCTATAGAATATGGAGACCGCAAAGTGGCTATAGAAAAAGCGATGGCAGCATTAGATACAGATGATATTTTGCTTGTAGCAGGTAAAGGGCATGAAACAGGACAAATCATTCACACTATTACATATCCCTTCGATGATTATAAAATCATACAAAATAGGATAGATAATCCACAATAATAGCTTTTCTTTTACATCTCATTAAGTGTTTACTTTTATCTTTTCTTTACAGTGTAAACGAGATAATTATACGACAATACATATATGAACGCACTTTATACAATAAATGAATTCAAACAAGCCGTAAAAGGAGAATGTATAGGTAAGCCCACAGGCGCGATTATGGGCATATCAATTGATAGTCGGACCATACAAAAAAATGATGTTTTTTGGGCCATTGAAGGAGAGCGTTTTGATGGGCATGATTTTGTTGATCACGCTATACAAGCAGGGGCTTGCATGGCAGTTGTATCAAGGCAATATGCCAGTGATTATCCCAAAAAAAAAGCGTCTCTTTACATTGTTGATGATACCTTAGCCGCTCTCAAACAGCTTGCACAATATGCACGTCAAAGAACGCGTGCGAATGTTATTGCTATCACAGGAAGTTTGGGAAAGACAACGACAAAGGAGATGATACGTCAACTTTTGTTACCCTCAGGACGTGTTCATGCAGCGCCATCATCGTACAATAACCATATAGGGGTGCCGCTAACACTTGTGAATATGCCCACTATGTGTGATTATGCTGTTTTTGAAATTGGTACTAACCATCCTGGAGAAATAGAACCGCTGGCGCAACTCGTAGCGCCAGATATTGCTGTTTTGACCTGCATCGAACCCGTGCATATAGGAAATTTTAAATCAATGAATGATCTTGCTTTAGAAAAAACAACATTGTTTTTGGGAATGAAAGATCAAGGATTTGCTGTCGTTAATGGCAATAATGAGTATATACCTTTAATTCGTGAGCAAGTCATTAAGTCTCATATAGGTGGTTTTTTTCGGTATGGCAGTTCGAGTTTTGACGAAGTGCGCATCCTAGATGTGGGAGAAAATGCTGAATCCCTTTCTTTAGATATTGCAATTATGGGTGAGCAGTATAGTCTATATCTTCCAACAACTGCTAGATATTTAGTGAATAGTGCACTCGCGGCTATTGCCGTTGTATATCTGACGGGGGCTAGTATTGAAAAAGCGATTGAAGTCTTGGCGCGTTTTAAAACTTTGGAAGGAAGAGGGAATATTAAAAACATTGTCCGTAATGAAAAGCAATTTACAATTATGGATGATAGCTATAATGCCAGCCCTGTGTCGATGCATAATGGATTACAGCATTTCAACAGATTGGCAGTTCGTGCAAAAAGACGCGTTCTTGTCTTGGGAGAAATGCTGGAGTTAGGAAAAGATAGTAAAAGATATCATGTAGGACTTAGCAAGATTATAAATGATTGTAACCCTCACAAAGTGTTTTTAGTAGGACAACATATGCTGAGTTTGTGGCAGATGATAGAAACAGAAAATCAGGGCTGTTTTAGCAATGATTGGAAGGAAATTTTAGTGGAATTGGATAATTACATTGACAATGGTGATTATATTTTCATAAAGGGATCAAATGGAAGCGGTGTGCATCATATTGCCAAAGCGCTATATAGTAAAGATTAATAGAATAGATTAGGTTGCGATATGTTATACCATCTTCATGAATATGCAGATTTATTTCCTTTATTGAATGTTTTTCGTTATATCACCTTTCGAGCGGGTGGAGCGATAATGACCTCTTTGATAATAGTCCTTATGTTTGGGCCTTGGTTTATTAACTGCCTTAAATCGTGGAACGAACAAGGGCAACCCATCAGAGAAGATGGTCCACAAAGTCACTTGAAAACAAAAAAAAATACCCCGACTATGGGCGGAATTATGATCCTAGGAGCAATGATGTTTTCAGTGTTTTTATGGACCGACTTAAATAATATACTGATCCAGTTATTGTTATTTGTTGGCTTTAGTTTCGGTGCTGTTGGATTGTTAGATGATTATGTTAAGGTAAAAAGTAAGAATTCAAATGGCATAACGGGTAAAATACGGCTTATTTCAGAATTTATGTTTGCTTTTTGTGTTTCTGTTTTTATTGCTTTTGCAACCTATGGCAAACTGGATGGGAGTATCTATTTTCCTTTTTTAAAAGATTTGGTTATTCCTTTGGGCGGTTTTTTTATTATATTTTCATCTCTTGTCATAGTAGGTTCGGCGAATTCTGTTAATCTAACAGATGGGCTGGATGGGTTGGCAATAGTTCCTGTTATGATTGTTGCGTGTTGTTTAGGATTAATTTCATATTTGGCAGGCAATTTTATTTTTGCCCAATATTTACAACTTATTTTTGTTCCTGGTGCAGGTGAAATTTCTGTTTTTGCAGGGGCTTTGGTGGGGGCTGGCTTAGGTTTTTTATGGTATAATGCTCCACCAGCACAAATTTTTATGGGTGATACGGGTTCTTTGTCTTTAGGGGCAATTTTAGGAAGTATGGCCGTTATTATCCATCATGAGATTGTGCTTGCTATAGTTGGAGGGCTGTTCGTTATAGAGACATTATCTGTTTTTATTCAGGTTATTTCATTTAAACTTACAGGAAAGCGCGTTTTTGCTATGGCACCGATCCACCATCATTTTGAAAAAAAAGGATGGTCGGAAGCAACAATTGTTATTCGTTTTTGGATTATTTCTATTGTATTAGCGTTTATAGGTTTGGCAAGTTTAAAGATTCGATGAAATGATTGAGACGTCACTATTTAAAAAAAAAAGAATACATGTATTTGGCTTGGGGATTTCGGGATGTGCTGTTGCAGAATTTCTTATTCAAAATGCAGCGGATGTGAGTGTTGGCGATGATAATGAGAATAAAAAATCACTTGCTAGGGATAAAGGTTTGCGTTGGATGGGGGTTGCACAATGCGACTTTTCTCAAATAGATATACTTGTTTTATCGCCAGGTATTGCTCTTCATTTTCCAAGCCCACATCAGATAGTCATAAAGGCCCGCGAGAACAATGTTCCTATTGTGTGTGACATTGCTCTATTTTTACAAGTTCTGAAAGCAGCTCAAAAAAATAGCAAAGTGATAGGTATTACAGGTACCAATGGAAAATCAACCACAACGGCATTATTGACGCATTGTTTGCATCAAGCAGGACATAAGGCCGTTATGTTAGGGAATATCGGTTTTCCTGTATTTGCACTTGATACCCTTGAAGAGGGTATAATTTATGTCATAGAAATGTCTTCATATCAAATTGATTTGCTAGATGCGGATTCACAATTTGATATTGTGGCCTTGCTGAATATTACAGTTGATCATATTGACAGGCATGGAAGTTTTGAGCAATATCGCGACACCAAATATGCGTTACTTCTTAAGCATCTACAAAAGAATGGGTATGGTGTTATTGGTGTGGATACGAAACCTTGTTATGATTTTTACCATAGGCTTTTGACAGATGAATATGATGTTTATGCTGTATCGTATGATGCGCAATCCGATATACATAATGGTGTTATAGTTAAAGAGGGAGATTTAGTAATCCGCAGTTCTGATAACAAAGAGCAACCTATTGTGCGTCTTGATAAATTACCTACATTGCGGGGGCGTCATAATTGGCAAAACGCTGCTTGTGTTGTGCAAATATGTAAGAAAATGGGTATATGTAATGATATAATTGTCTCTGCTCTACACAGTTTTCTAGGCTTGCCGCATCGTATGGAGAAGGTATGTACGCATAATCATGTTACTTTTGTTAATGATAGCAAGGCAACGAATTCTGAATCAACGCAATATGCATTGGCTAGCTACCCCGTAATTTTTTGGATTGCAGGTGGGATTGCCAAACAAGGTGGAATTGAAAATTTACATTCGTATTTTAACCATATCGTCAAAGCGTATCTGATAGGTGAGGCGGCGGATGATTTTTCGGATACCTGTAAAGAATATCAGTTATCACATGCAATAACACGCGATATGGAAACGGCCGTTAAACAGGCTTATCAAGATGCTTGCCATTGGATAGAACAGCACACACATACGTCTGATACAAACATATTGCCAGAAATGCCAGTTGTTTTACTATCGCCTGCATGTGCTTCCTTTGATCAATATGCCAATTTTGTTCAAAGGGGAGAGAGTTTTAAAGAATATGTAATGCGCCTCACAGGTTAGAAAAGATGCTTATTTTTCGTAATGATATATCAGCTATTGGTCAGTGGTGGCGTGAGATAGATAAATTTGTATTGGCAATAATCGTGCTGTTTTTTGTCTTAAGTTTTGTTTTGGGACTTGCGGCCTCAAGTTTTTTGGCTAATAAAAATGATGTGAGTAGTTTTATATTATTGCCTCGACAACTTCTATATATCAGCCTTTCTCTTGGAATTATATGTATTTTTTCTTTGATTCCTCTGACTTGGATACGCTATGCGATGTTTACTTTATTGCCTATTGTCTTTATCATGCTCATACTCGTTTTTGCAGTAGGTGATACGATTAAAGGTTCTAAGCGTTGGCTCAATATAGGTTTTGTAACTTTGCAACCATCGGAATTTTTTAAGCCCGTTTTTATTTTTTGTATGGCGTATCTATTAGCGCATGCTAAAATATACCAATCCTTTTTTTCGTATGTAATATTATGTGGCATTATAGTACTCTATAGTGTGCTGGTCATATTACAACCTGATATTGGTCAGGTTGTAGTAATTTTAGGTGTTAGCCTTGCCATGATTTTTGTTTCGGGTCTTGCTGTTTCGTGGTTATCATTTATGGTGGCTTGCTTAGGTTTGTGTGTGTATTATATTTATGTTCAATTTCCCCATGTTAACTATCGTGTTAATCTTTTTATAGAGCAATTTAGCTTTTTTGAAGTTAATTATATAAGTCAAACGCGCCCAGAACAAACAGATATAGCATTGCAGGCTATTCTTAATGGCGGCTGGCTAGGTCGAGGTGCGGGCGAAGGGATTTACAAATATTATTTACCCGATTCCTATAGCGACTTCATACTGACTATTGCGATTGAAGAATTTGGTATTATTTTTAGCTTATGTATTGTGACATTATTTATTGTGTTTGCGACAAGAATTTTTTATTATACGTATGAAGCAAAAGACTTATTTATCAAGTTTTACTTAGGCGGTTTTTTGCTTTTATTCTGTGGTCAGACCCTGATACACATGGCTGTGAATTTAGTTATTGTACCTACCAAAGGTATGACATTGCCAATTGTGTCTTATGGAGGGTCGTCTATGTTGGCCTTGAGCATTATGTTAGGAATTGTTTTACGTATTACAAGACGAAAAAAATATATTAAGTATGATCCTGTTGCATTCACACATTTGCAATCTGTGGCTAATATGGGTATAGAAAAATAAAATGACAAAAAAACCATTGACAATCTTCATGGCAACAGGGGGTACAGGCGGCCATGTGTATCCTGCAGTATCTCTTAGCCATACATTTATGGAGATGTATCAGGCTAAATGTCATTTTTTGATTGATGAACGAGCAAAGAAATTTTTGCATAATCACGATACTATTTCTATACATATTTTGAAAGCTGCGACAATATCAGCAAGAAATCCGATTGCTTTGGCAAAAACAGCCTATAATATTACGATTGGTTTTATTGTCAGTTTTTTTCTGATACTCAAACATCGACCCGATTTGGTTTTTGTATTTGGAGGATATCCAAGTTTACCGCCAGCATTAGCGGCTTGGGTATTGCGTACGAAAATAGCCGTACATGAACAAAATGCAACGATGGGTAAGGTCAATCGTTTAATTGCAAAAGGAGCATGGCGTGTGTTTTTGTCTATGGAGCCCTGTAGGCGTTTGCCACGAATAGCTAAAGACATTGTTTGTACGTATGGAAATCCTTTGCGAAAAGAATTTTATACAATAAAACGGCATGAAAAATCACAGAAAAAAAATCGTTTGCTCATTGTAGGCGGAAGTCAAGGTGCGCAATTCTTCACTCAAACCATTCCGCCATTATTAGCAAAAATGCCCCCAGATATTAAACAATCACTCCATATTGTACAGAATGCACATACGCATGATTTAGATAGATTAAGGGCTTTTTATCAGGAATGTCAGATTACCGCCGATATACATCACTTTATTAGTGATATAGCCTATCAGATGTGTCATGCTACACTTATCATTTCGCGCTCAGGTGCCAGTTCGGTAGCTGAAATTATAGAATTAAACCGCCCTTCTATTTTAATTCCTTTTGCAGCATCTATTGAAAATGATCAATATCATAACGCCAAATATCTAATGGATAAGGGAGGCGCCCATCTTATAGAAGAAAAAAATGCTGATGAATTATATGATGTTATGCTTGATCTTCTTCAAAATCATACAAAACGAGAATGTATGTCATCTCATTTACACACCATAAAAACACATAATCCAAGCCAAAAAATTGCCCAGCATGTAGTGAATTTACTACATAATGAAAACGCATAGAGTAATGATGATAAAATATAAAAAAGGGAGATAAAGAATAATATGAAGCTTTCTAAAAATATAGGTTGTATTCATTTCATTGGTATAGGGGGTATTGGAATGAGTGGTATAGCTATGGTATTGCACGCATTAGGATATCAAGTTCAAGGGAGTGACACAGGCTCTAATGCAAATACAGAGCGCATGATTAAAATGGGTATTACAATATTCCCACAACATGTAGCAGAAAATATACAAGCTGTGCGACTTGTTGTTTTTTCTTCCGCAGTAACAGAAGATAATATTGAGTATCAAGAAGCTGTACGTATTGGGGTTCCTGTTATACGACGTGCTGAAATGCTTGCAGAGCTTATGCGTTTTAAATCGGGTATTGCTATTGCTGGAACACATGGAAAGACAACGACAACCTCTATTGTAGGATCTATATTGGAAGGGGCGCAATACGACCCAACGGTTATCAATGGCGGGATTATTAATTCGTTTGGAAGTAACACACGTGTAGGACAAAGTGAGTGGTTAGTCGCCGAAGCCGATGAGTCAGATGGAAGTTTTACACATTTGCCAGTTGATATTGCTATCGTCACGAATATTGATTATGAGCATGTTGATCATTACCCCAGCTTTGAGCAATATAAGAATGAATATATTAATTTTATTAAACATATTCCTTTTTATGGTTTTGCTGTTATGTGTATTGATCATGCTGCCGTAAAAGAGATACGTGATAAATTTGTTAATAAAAATATTGTGACTTACGGTTTTTCGTCCGAAGCCAATTTTTGCATTTATGATCTAACAGAAAATTTACACGGATTGACCTTTAGTATTAAGCGTCAAGAAAAATTTATGGAGCCTCAAATAATTGAAAATATTTTTTTCCCGATGCATGGCGTGCATAATGCTTTAAATGCAACGGCAGCTATTGCTGTTGCACTGAAGATTGGTATTGAGGGTGATGTCATAAAGAAAGCATTAGCCCAATTTGAGGGTGTTTTCAGAAGATTTACCTATGTTGGATCGGTGCGTGGAGCCACAATTTATGATGATTATGGCCATCATCCAGTTGAAATAAAAGCCGTATTAGAGGCAGGTCGTAAACTTATACACAATACGCAAGGACGCATTATAGCAATAATGCAACCGCATCGTTATACACGCTTAGCAGGGTTCTTTGATGATTTTGCACGCTGTTTTGATAGTGCAGATTCAATTTGTATACTGCCTGTTTATAATGCAGGAGAAAAAGCCATTGATGGATATGATCATCGGATTTTAGCACAAGCGATTAAAAATAACGGTAAGCAAGATGTTATGGCTGTTGATAGTGATAAAGATATTGCACCCTTTGTCTTATCGCGCTTGCAAGAGGATGATGTTATTATATTTTTAGGTGCGGGTTCCATTACAAAATTTGCGTATGACTTACCTGCACAATTACAGATGTAATCAAAGAAAGTTTATTGCTTTTATGGATAGTGTTTTTCATGTATGATTTACATACAATTTTTCCAAATTATGGCACGCGCTTACAGCGTCAGATATCACTGAAAAAATATAGTTGGTTTCGTTGCGGGGGTAAAGCTGATTGGTTGTTTTTGCCCGAGAATGAGGCAGATTTAGTATATTTTTTGCATCATATTCCCCGTGATATACCCGTGACATTGATAGGTTTGGCCTCAAATGTAATTATTCGAGAAAACGGTATTGAGGGTGTTGTTATTCGTTTAGGCAGAGGGTTTGGAACAATTTCACATACGCCACAAGGGTGTATTGATGTGGGAGCTTCTGTGCCTGTTGCACGACTTGCCAAATACGCTACTGAGCACAGTATTGGCGGCTTACAATTTTACAGGGGGATACCAGGATCTGTCGGCGGTGCCCTCGTCATGAATGCAGGGGCTTATGGGCAGGAAACCAAACATGTTTTGAAAACTGCGCGTTATGTAAAATGTGATGGTAGTGTGCATACAATATCTGTGCAGGATCTAGGATATAGTTATCGACATTGTAAGATTTATACATCCGATATGGTTTTTGTAGGTGGAATTTTTCAGGGCAAAGGGCAGGGTGATAGATTGTCACTAGAAAAAGAAATGCAAACTTATATGGATAAACGAGAAGAAACTCAGCCGATTAAAGAAAAAACAGGCGGCAGTACATTTAAAAACCCTCCCCAACACAGCGCATGGAAACTGATTGAAGCAGCTGGGTGTCGTGGGTTAAGTGTAGGGGGAGCCAAAATGTCTGAACTCCATTGCAATTTTATGATTAATTATAATGAGGCGACCGCAACAGATCTGGAGATGTTGGGGGAGGAAGTACGCAAACGCGTCTTTGCACATAGTGGCATAGAATTGGAATGGGAAATTAAACGCATAGGGCGTTGTTAATATCTTGTCCATATAAATGTATTATAGTCTTATTGTAGTGCGAATGTAATGTAATACAAATAATAAAAATGCAAAAAGAAAATATTGCAGTTTTGATGGGTGGTACATCTTCCGAAAGGGAGGTCAGCCTTGCTTCTGGTGCGGCTTGTATAGAGGCTCTGGAAAAATTAGGTTACCATGTTGTAGCCATTGATATAAATGCTGATATTATAAATAGTCTTGCTCCTCTTAGACAAGAAAAGTGTATATGTGCATTTAATGTCTTGCATGGAAGTTGTGGCGAAGACGGTATTGTGCAAGCGATACTCGAATCTTTGCGCATACCTTATACACATTCTGGTGTAACGGCATCCGTTTTAGCATTTCATAAGATACATGCTAAAATAGTCATGAAAGATGCGGGTGTTTGCGTAGTGCCTCACCTTTATGTAAACAAAAGAGATTTAAAAAGGGAGCATATGTATCATCTCCCCTATGTTATCAAACCTGTTTCACAAGGCTCTAGTTTGGGTGTATTTATTGTTGATAATGAAACGAATTTAAATTGGTATGATCATATTATGGCTAATCCTCAATGGGGTGATGAATGGATGATTGAACCCTATATCGATGGTTTAGAATTAACATGTGGTATTATTGGAAATAAAGCCCTTGATGTCATTGATATTGTTTCGAAAGATGGAAGTTTTTATGATTACGGGGCAAAATATAAAAAAGGTGGTTCAAAACATATTATTCCTGCAGAAATTTCACCAAATATTTACCAAAATGTACAGAAGATGGCAGAAATTGCACATTGTTCTTTGGGATGTAAAGGTGTCACCCGAGTGGATTTTCGTTATAACCCCAATTCACAGAGTGATATGGGTATATATTGCCTTGAGGTGAATACGCAGCCAGGTATGACATCCACTTCACTGCTACCTGAAATGGCACAGCAAAAGGGCATGTCGTTTGAGGACCTTGTGCAATGGATTGTCAATGATGCGTCTATAAATCGTTAATATATATGCCTATAAAGAAACAGCCTGCAAGGCAAAATAAAAGAAAAACATCTCGCAAACAACCATCGGATGGTTTGTGGTTGCAGGGATCCTTATATACATTTTTTTGTGATTCTAAGGGAAGTCTCAATATAAAGCGCCTTCTTGTGAGCCTAGTTGTAGGAATCTTTGCTTTGAGTGTGCCTTTAGCAAAACCAATACAACAGCATTATGGTGATTATGTTACACAATTTATGCAAAGCTCAACACAGTTATTTATGCGCTCTGTGGGATTGGCTATAAACGATGTGCATATTAAAGGAGTAAAATATGTAAAGAAAAACTCTATTTATAAAGCATTGCAACTGCCCAAAAGCAATCGTATCACAGATTATGATTTGGAAAAAGCCTATGCCCGTCTTATGCGTATATCTGGAATTAGACATGCTGAAATACGTTGGGTTTTTCCAGGACAATTGATAGTTTCTATCGAGGAAGCTAAGCCGCTGGCCATCTATCGCGATGAAAAGGGAAATGATTTTGTTCTAGCCAATAATGGTGAGATTTTGTATGATATGGTTGCGCAACATAATCGACATTTATTACTTGTTGAAGGAGATGAGGTTATGCAACATGCTCCTGAATTTATTCAGAAAATTCGGCGTATACCTTATATTTACGCTCATGCACAGAAAATTATGTTTGTTGGAAAGCGACGTTGGGACCTAACTTTAGATAATGGTGTTGTTATAAAATTACCAGAACATAATTATGGTAATGCATTAGATATTCTACACAAGCTAGACAAAGATAAAAAGATTTTAAACCATAGAATTGCTAGAGTTGATATGCGTATCGATGGCAGAGTCACCATTAAACCCCGAGAGCGTTTTTTACTTCATGACACATTCTAAGAATTGAGAACATCGTATAATGATAATTGGCTTGGATAATCCACTTATATGTGTCGTCATTGTTAATGATGATTGTATCAGTGCACTTATAGTCGAAAAAATCGCTCCACAAAAAAGACATACGCACACATTTATACACACATTACCATATGCCATAAAAGCCTTGGCAAGAACACCAATATCAGGTTTTGATAAAGGACGCATAACACATACACACAAGCTAGCACGGGCTATAGAGCAAGTTATTGGTATGGCAGAAAAACAGGCAAACCTAGAGGTTGATACTATTTATTTTTCTGCAGCACTGGCTATGACTAAAACGCAAACATGTGTTGTCGAAAAAAACCTCGATCACGCACATGTTAGATCAAGTGATATAAGCGAGCTTGAAGAGCAATATGCAGTGTATCTTAAAAACATAGCTGATACACATTGCGTGCCATTAGATTGCCATTATACTGTGGACGGTAATTTTTTTCTATCCCCTCCATACAATCAAAAAGGAATTGTATTGCAAAGCTATTGTAGTTTTTTTGAGTTACCTCAATGCATCAAGCAACAGCTCAACTCACTTGTGTATCAATTGAATTTTAAAAACGTCTATTATGGTATATACGAATATGCATATGCACATTCAGTGCATCTACCCAATAAAAAAGCAACACCCTTTATGTGTCTACATATTAATAAACAGACAACACAAATTATTGAGATTACAAATAGCCGTTTACGATTTAGTAACCAAATTGCCATAGGACTTGAAACTGTTATGGATAGTATAACAGAACAATTTCCAGATGGTGAAGAGGTGATAAAATCTATGTTGTTTGCAGATAAGCAAGCACTTGCGATCGGTGAAAAAACGATCAAGAAGCCCACCCATTGTATTGCAATGTTATCAGATGCTATGCATAAATTCGCAAGCGAGATACGACGTAATTTGTTGCATTTGGGATATGATGATTTTTTGGAACGTTTTACTTGCGTGGGTATAAGTGGTGCAGTGTTAAGGGTGTTAGGTTTTCAAGAGGTGTTTAAGAATGTATTACAGGTTCCTATACATGCTGTTTATCCAACTGTGAAGATTCGCGATATAGCATCAAAACGCATTTTGGGAGGTCTTAAAGTAGATGATAGTGATCATATTATTCTTGCTGGAATGTTACATAACATAGAATTGGGATATGTATATCAAATGGATAACTTGTCCTAGATTAAAAAATAGCATGTATTTATATGTAAACTATAACATAATTTAAACCGAATCAAACATAGCAAATACAGGGTGTGTTATAGTTAAGAGTAGCCTGAGTATATGTATGTGAAATGAGCAATATTTAATAAAAGAGATGGCGTGACAAAACTATGTCTATAAACATAAATTTTCCAGATCATACAACCCCACGCATAGCCGTTATTGGAGTCGGTGGTGCAGGTGGTAATGCTGTAGATAACATGATTGATAAGAGGCTTGAGGGAGTTGATTTTTATGCCGCTAATACAGATGCACAGGCCTTATCCAGAGTTAAAGCTACGAACGTTTTACATTTAGGTAGAGAAATAACAAAAGGTTTAGGAGCAGGCTCAAATCCAAATACGGGCTCTTTGGCAGCAGAGGAATCTATAGAAGAAATTAGCAATATGCTAGATGGCTATAATATGATTTTCATCACGGCTGGTATGGGAGGTGGTACAGGCACAGGAGCGGCCCCTATTATTGCTCAAGCTGCAAGGCAAAAGGGTATTTTGACTGTAGCAGTTGTTTCCAAGCCGTTTGCATTTGAAGGCAAAAAGCGCATGGGGGTAGCAGAGGCTGGTATAGAAATGTTAGAGAATCATGTGGATACGATTCTTGTTATTCCTAATCAAAATCTTTTCGCACTCGCAACAGAGCGTACGACATTATCACAGGCTTTTGCAATGGCAGACGAAGTGCTTAATTCGGGAGTAGCTGGTATTACAAATTTAATGATTCGTGATGGTCTCATTAATCTGGATTTTGCTGATGTCAATGCGATAATGGCTGGTAATGGGCGCGCAATGATGGGACAAGGAGTAGCATCAGGAGAAGGAAGAGCACGAGAAGCAACATTAGCAGCGATTGCTAATCCGCTACTAGATGGTGTGTCGATAGCAGGTGCAAAAGGCGTATTACTAAGCATCACAGGTGGTAGCGATGATCTCACCTTATTTGAAATTGAAGAAGCGGCATCAACGATAAAAGAACAGGTTGATGAAGACGCAAATATTATTTTCGGTGCAATATTTGATGATAGTTTAGAAGGGGCGTTGAGTGTTTCTATCGTTGCTACTGGCGTGTGTGCTAAAAGCAATGGTGACAAAAGTAACTACACTTCAGTGTCGAAAAAAGTACAGATACATCAAAACGTGCAAACAGATCAAAAACCTGCCTTTACTGCGCAAACAGAATTGCAAGCAGATTTGCACACTGAAGCGAAAAGCGAAGCAAAAAGTGAAAGCTCCGATCCAGAGGAAGACGCATCAAACTTCCAAGAATCCGCCTTTCAAGAATCCTCCTTTCAAGAATCCGCTATGTTTACACACTCATTTATGAATGATAAACAAGAAGAAGTGAAGGAAGGATATGCTACCACGCATAAAGTAACAGAAGATTCGCACGTTCCGCCTTTAAAAGAAGGTATTCGTGTAAGACGATTGTCTCCTGGTGAATTAAAGACAGCACCATCTAGCAAAACAGAAACAGACCAGAGAGATAGACGTTATGAAACATCACATATATCAGTAGATGAAAAGGCTGATACAGCTGCTAATAACACTGTAAGCAATGCTGAAACATCACAATTAAGTCCAGTAAAAGAAATGCGTAGTAAGATAATCAATTTTTTTACGGATAGCCAAGATGATAGCAAGGAAACACAAAGCCCAGCTGAATCATCAGATAATGCATCAAAAGATAATGCATCAAAAGATAATGAAGGAAATTCTCGTGGGGAAACTGAAACACGCTATTACGATAACAACCAAGAGCATTTATCATCTCAATTAGAAAATCCGACTAATCAACAAGATGAGAGCAGCAAAAAATCTTATTTAGGACGTCAACAAGATTATTCTTACAACAGGCAGACGGAATTGGAAATACCTGCTTTTTTAAGAGGGCGTAACAAGAAGTAATCTATTCTTGCATTATCTTACTATTCCATGTATATGGTACTAAAACACATGCGAAAATTAGTATCTACGTATGCTAGATTGAGTTTCTCATCTCATTCTTTGTCATCTACTCGCATTATACGATAGATGGATATATAAGAATTAGCCCAATGATTATTGCGAACTCACGATATATATGCGTTTGTAAATACTGTCCGGTGTTTTGCTATTTTTAACTTAGGTGAAGATATCAAAATCATCATTTCGCAGAGGAATAACCGGAAAATTATGGAGAATATATGTCTATACCCAAAATAACTATAGAACAATTACTGCATGCTGGCGTACATTTTGGCCATAAAAAGCATGTGTGGAACCCACAAATGCAACCCTATTTGTTTGGCGTAAAACAAGATACCCACATTATTGATATAACGCAAACAATCCCTATGTTAAATAAAGCATTGAAATGTATCAGTGATGTTGTCGCAAATGGAGGTAGCATTTTGTTTGTTGGTACAAAAAGGCAAGCAGCTAAGACAATTGCAGAAACTGCCGAAAGATGTGCACAATTTTATATCAATAAAAGATGGTTTGGTGGCACATTGACAAATTGGCAAACAATATTAATTGCGATTAATAGATTAAAAGAATTAGAGGCCAATATTGAAAAAGGCTATAGTGGCTTAACAAAAAGAGAATCCTTAACCCTAAAAAGAGAAATGAACAGATTACAAAATGCTGTAGGGGGAATTAAGGATATGGGCAAGCCTCCTGATTTGCTTTTTGTTATTGATACTAATAAAGAAAAAAATGCCCTTGCAGAGGCCAGAAAGTTACGTATACCTATCGTGGGAGTTGTTGACTCCAATTGTGATCCGAATAGTGTTGATTATCCTATTCCTGGTAATGATGATGCGTTGCGTGCCATTAATTTGTATTGTGATCTCGTAGCTGAAGCCGTTTTTGAAGGCTTTAATAGAAATCATCGTCTGAGTTCCGTTGAAGAGGAAATTGATAATGCACAGCATGATGCAACAGTGCAGCAGATGAAAGATGATATAAAAGCTAACAAGCAAGTTGAGCAGGAAGAGGGCGTCAAAGTTGCAGATAGCGACGCTCAAGAGACAAAAGCAGATAGCGATGCTCAAGAGACAAAAGCAGATAGCAACGCTCAAGAGACAAAAGCGGAAACTGATATTGATAACGATAAACAATAAGCAGACACCTCTTCGGGAAGGTGATGAATAGAATACAGACGCAGCTGATACGCATAAAAAGCATAAATAATTGAGCAAAAATTAAGTGTGTATGGTGTTAAACAATGTGCCTATCGGCTGCGACACAACAATGACAATAGTAAAGGAAATGGAATTATGTCTTCTTTTTCAGTGAATGATATTAAACAATTACGCCAAGCCACTGGCGCAGGTATGATGGATTGTAAAAATGCACTGGCCGAAAATAGTGGTGATATGGAAGCATCAATAGATTGGTTAAGAAAAAAAGGCTTGCTTAAGGCCGCTAAAAAATCTCAAAGAGTTGCCGCTGAAGGACTCGTTGGAGTTGCGGTAATAGATAATGAAGGATGTCTTGTTGAGATAAATTCTGAAACCGATTTTGTAGCTCGTAATGAAAAATTTCAGGAGTTAGTAAAACATGTCACGCTTATCGGCATTACTTGCAAAGGCAACAAGGAAGCTATTTTGAAATCACAATATGCTGACCAATCTATCACAGTAGAAGAAAAAATAACCGAATTAATTTCTGTAATTGGAGAAAACATCACTTTGCGTCGCAGTGTCTATATGCATACACAAGAGGGTGTTTTGGCAAGTTATCTGCATAATGCAATCGCCGAAGGGATAGGACGTATAGGTATTTTATGTGCCTTAAAAGGCGATAATAAAGAAGCGTGTGAAACGCAGGCTAAAAGTTTGGCTATGCATATAGCAGCAGCGCAGCCTTTAGCTATGCGTAAAGAGGATATTGCTGATGATATTATCCAAAAAGAAAAAGCTATTTATATGGAACAGGCACAGAATTCTGGTAAACCTGAACATGTGATTGAAAAACTTATTGAAGGGCAGTTAAGAAAATTTTATGAACAATCCGTACTTCCCCTGCAAGTTCATGTAGTTGATGGAAAAAAAACAGTTGAACATGTGTTAAAGGAAAGTGGCAATCTTGTTATTGAAGGCTTTGAACGCTTCTTCTTAGGTGAAGGCATTGAAAAGGATGAAACAAGTTTCTCTGATGAAGTTAATGCTATGGCATCGGGTAACTAAGGCCTTATTTTTTAGTAAAATAGGTTTTTAGCGAATTTAGGAAATAGTATGTCTCTGTTGTATAAAAAAGTTTTGATTAAATTATCGGGCGAAATGCTAGCAGGGGAACAAGGAAATGGTATTGATAAAAAAACATTACAAGATATCGTAACACGTCTTATACAAATTGCTAAAGAGGGTGTAGAGGTTACAATTGTTGTTGGAGGGGGTAATATTTTTCGTGGCATAAAGGCATTGTCTGAGGGCATAGAACGTTTGGCAGGGGACCATATGGGAATGCTTGCTACGGTTATTAATGGCATTGCCATAAAGAGCGTTATTGAAAAAAATGGACATGCTGCTTGTGTGTATTCAGCAACTGCGTTACATCCCTTTTGTCAGCAATTTTCTGTTGAAAAAGCACGGGCTGATTTATCTGCGGGTACAATAGTTATATGTGTAGCAGGGACTGGTAACCCGTATTTTACAACCGATTCAGCCGCAGTATTGAGAGCTATTGAATTACAGTGTGAGTGTGTTTTAAAGGCGACAAAAGTTGATGGAGTGTATAGTAAGGACCCTCACATATATGATGACGCACTTAGATATGAACACATTACGTATAATGATGTTCTTACCCAAAGATTACATGTTATGGATATGACTGCTATATCATTGGCAATGGAAAATAATTTGCCGCTAATAGTTTTTTCGCTCAAAGAATGTGATAGCTTAATACCTCTTTTAAGTGGAAAGCAAAAACACACTTTAATAAGTATATCAAATTAATAAGTATATCAAAATAGGTTTGTTGTTTACATAGTATGGAAGGAAATTATGAGGGGATACATAAAATGGAATTTACATTAGATAATTTAGAACAAAAAATGAAGATGACTATAGATACGCTAAAATCTGAATTTACAGGATTGCGTACGGGAAGGGCAAGTACTGCAATGGTAGAACCGTTGAAAGTTCTTGCATATGGAAGTCTTACCCCTTTATCGCAGCTGGCTACAATCAGTATTATAGATTCGCGTATGCTGTCTGTTCAGATTTGGGATAAGGAATTAGTCAATCCAGTTATTAAGGCTATTCAGGAAAGTGGGCTTGGACTTAACCCCATTGTTGAAGGGACTTCATTGCGTATTCCTGTGCCGCCTTTAAGCGAGGAAAGGCGTGTAGAACTTGTAAAAGTTTGTGGTAAATATGCTGAACAGGCTCGGATAGTGGTACGTAATATTCGAAAGGAAGGCATGGACACCTTAAAAAACCTTGAGAAAGCTAAGCAAATTGGTCAGGATGAGCAGCATAAACAGGGTGCTAAGTTGCAAGACATAACAGATAAGTATATTAAAATTGTTGATACAGCTCTTTCAGATAAAGAAAAAGAGGTAATGGCTATATAGAAATAATATCACAATATACCTATTAATATGTTTCACCAAATTAAACATATAGCTATTATACCTGATGGAAATGGTCGTTGGGCACAAAGACACGGTAAGATTAGAACGCAAGGGCATAATCAAGGTGCCAAAGCCGTTTTGAATAGTATCTATGATTTGATAGAACTCAATATACCGCATGTTACATATTATGCGTTTAGTACGGAAAATTGGAAACGTCCTGCTAAAGAGGTTGATTTCTTGATGAATTTACTTAAACAGCATCTTAAAAACAAGCTAGATGGATTACATAAAGATAAAATTGCTATTAGTTTTATTGGTAGACGTGAGGGGTTAGACAAAGAAGTTATTAGAATTATAAATGAGGCGGAAAAACGAAATATTGAAAATCCTATTATTCATGTGCATGTTGCTCTTAATTATGGCGGAAGAGCAGAGGTCGTGGATTGTTTTAAACGGATAGTTAAAGAGAGACAAACAAAAGGATTAGATATTGCAGACATTGAAGAAGAGGATATAGCAAATAATTTGTATATACCTTCGTCACAATGCCCAGATCCAGATTTTATATGGCGTTCTTCAGGAGAAATGAGATTAAGTAACTTCTTACTTTGGCAAACGGCTTACAGCGAATATGTGAGTGATGATTTTTTGTGGCCCGACTACAAAAAAGATTACTTAGAAAAAGCGATTGCAGTTTTTTATGAAAGAAGGCGACGTTTTGGAGATGTTTAATAATTAGCCATTTGTATACAAGGAATTAATTTGCATTATATATTTAAGCAAAGCGAGCTTTTTAAGCGCATAGTTTCTGCTCTCATTATGTTGGGTATTGGCGGGTATGTGCTTTTTATTGGCGGTGGCGTGTTTATCTTTTTCTTATGGTTACTCACTTTGCTTATGGCCTATGAGACTCAGTGTTTGATTCGGGAAAAACATTATTCGTCCGTTTTTTTGGCTTACGCTTTGGGCAGTATTATTGCTATAAGCACGGTTATATTTTTTTATGATGAGATCGTTTTAGGTATTGGCATAGTGTTTATTGTATGGCTAGGGTTTGTATTGTATAAATGGAAACAAAAAAAACTGTGGTTTGAATTTCTCTCTTTATTATTGATCAGTGCTTTTTTATCTAGTTTTATTGTCATAAGGCTGGATACAGAGAATGGTTTTTATAAAAGTGTATTTTTATTTTTTATTGTTATGGGTATGGACGTGTTTGCCTATTTTGGAGGTAAATTATGGGGAAGAAAAAAACTAGCTCCCCACATATCTCCTGGCAAAACATGGAATGGTTTGTTTGTAGGTATTGTTGGAGCAAACCTCTTATCTATACCTTTTGGTCTTTATTTTAATGTTATCGATTTAGGTTTTATGACAATAATTTTTATTACTGTTATGGCCATATTAGCACAAATGTTTGATTTACTAGAATCAGGTCTCAAAAGATATGCCAACAAGAAGGATAGTGGCCATATTATTCCAGGACATGGTGGTATCTTAGATCGTTTAGATGGTGTAATGGGTGTTTTTATAATCGCTGGAATTTTACAGATAACGAATGTGTTATCTCTGTATTTATGGAATTGATACTATACAATAACAAGTCATGGAAAAAGAAAAAATAACAATTTTGGGTGCGACTGGTTCTATAGGTAAGAATGCCTTAGATGTTATTGCCATGCATCCAGAACGTTTTGAAGTTGAGGCTATAACAGGGGGTAATAATATTGAGTTGCTCATTTCCCTTGCACAGCAATATCGTCCAAAATACGTTGCAATAGCAAATGAAGATTATTATAATCAGCTAAAAGAAGCTTGTAATCATAGCGATATTCAGGTTTTTGCAGGGCAAAAAGGATTAAAAGAGGTTGCACACATACCTGTTGATAGAACCGTTGCAGCTATTTCTGGAATATCAGGTTTGGGTGTCCTTATGGAGGCTATTCCTTTTTGTAATTATTTATTACTAGCTAGTAAAGAGGCACTTATCACAGCTTGGCCAATAATTAAACAAGAAGCAAATAAATATCAAACACAGATATTGCCGATAGATTCTGAACATAATAGCCTTTTTCAATTAATGCAGACTGATATGTTACCAGATAATTGGATTGAAAAAATTATTCTGACAGCATCGGGAGGTCCTTTCTATGGACACAATTATGAAGATCTTAGCAATGTTACGCCCGCACAGGCATGTAGACATCCAAATTGGTCAATGGGAGCAAAAATATCGCTGGATTCGGCTACATTGATGAATAAAGGATTAGAGATTGTTGAAGCGGCCTATTTTTTTAATGTTAGTCCCAAGAAATTGGATATACTTGTACATAAGCAATCTGTTGTCCATGCGATGCTGTATTATTGTAACGGAAATATAAAAGCTGGTTTAAATTATCCAGATATGCGTATTCCTATAGCTTATTGTCTGCATTACCCTCAATGCGTTGAGGAGCATCAACTCCCACGTTTAGATCTGGCTGAAATTGGAGAATTGCATTTTGAACAGGTCGATTATACATGCTTTCCTTCACCTAAATTAATGTTTAATGCTATAGAGCAGGGGCGTCATGCTGTTATTGTTGCCAATGCTGCAAATGAAATAACAACGCATGCATTTTTAGATCTAAAAATAGGTTTCCATGATATTTATAAAATTAATGAAAAGATTACGGACATAATAGCAGCACAATTTACTGTCAATGATTGCCAGTCTATAGAATCAGTATTAGATATTGATACTTACTCTAAAATGCGTACAAATAAGTTACTTCAGCAATATTAAAGAGCAATAAGACACTGTTAATGTGTAGGATATATTAAGATAATAACAAAATGTAAAGGTAATATCACATGGACTTAATCACATCAATCATAGGTATATTTGGGTATATCTGGCCGTTTTTGTTTATTCTTACTATCATTGTATTTATTCATGAATTGGGGCATTTTCTTGCGGCTCGTTTTTTTGGCGTGCAAGTAGAAGAATTTTCGGTAGGCTTTGGCAAGGAATTGTTCGGTTATACAGACAAAAAAGGTACACGCTGGAAGTTTAGCCTTGTTCCACTAGGTGGATATGTAAAAATGCTAGGAGATGCCGATCCAAGCGGCATGACTCAATCTGAACCCGTTAGTGAAGATGCGTTTTTTGAAGAACATGCTTTTGTTAGAAAAAGTCTTTGGGCACGATCGATCATTGTTTTTGCAGGACCGTTGGCAAATTTTGTACTAACATTTCTTATTTTTTTATTTTTTATACTATTTTTGGGTGAGCGTGTTTCGTTGCCGCGAATTGATGATATCGTACCCAATAGTGCCGCACAAAAAGCTGGTTTTCAAATAGGTGATGTTATTAAAACACTTAATGAACAGCCAGTTGAAAGCTTTAAGGATATTAGTAAAGTCACAATCATAAGTGCAGGAAAGAAGTTATATTTCACTGTTAAACGTGAAGGAGATATCTTACCAATAGTCGCCACTCCAGAGATTGTAGAAAAGAAAGATGAAAATGGTAATATTTTACGTATTGGACGTTTGGGTATCATAAGTAAGCCTACTACGCAAGATTACACGCATAAGCAGTATGGCTTTTTTGGAGCAAGTAGCAAGGCTTTATCAGAAACCTACTATATGATGAAGCAGACTGTACATTTTGCTTCGGAAATGATTGTTGGCAGGCAGGATACGTCCCAACTCGGGGGGCCAGTGCGCATTGCACAAATATCAGGCGAGGTTGCACAATATGGCTTATTGCCCTTACTTCAGCTTGTGGCGATGCTGTCAATAAGTATAGGTATTATAAATTTACTTCCTTTGCCCATATTGGATGGAGGCCATCTGTTATTTTATATCATTGAGGCAATTAGAGGAAAACCTTTAAGTTCTAAGGTGCAGCAAAGTTTTATGACGGTTGGTATGTCACTATTATTAATCCTTATGGTATTCGTGACCTTCAACGACATTGTTTCCTTGCTAGGCTAAGTATAAACCTGAGTATTAGGAACTAGGCTAGATATAAATTTGAGTATTAGGCGCTAGGCTCAATATAAATTTGAGTTAGGCTATCATATACGCATGGAAAAATGCCTTAGGTATGAAGCCTAGAATAGGTATGGCAATTTTTAACACTATCATTAGCGATATGCGTACACCAAATATCCATGATATATTAATCAGGACACGTTGTTTTGTATGCTGGTAGCGATACCTTGTTCGTTAAAGAATTCTTGTAATTCTCCAGCTTCAAACATTTCACGTATAATGTCACAACCGCCAACAAATTCTTTATTGACATAAAGTTGCGGAATAGTTGGCCATTGCGCATATGCTTTAATTCCCTCTCTCATCGCGTCATCTAATAATATATTGATAGATTTAAAATCAACGCCAAGATATTGCAAAATTTGGACAGCTACTGAAGAAAAACCACATTGAGGGAAATCAGGTGTTCCTTTCATAAACAAAACCACATTATTTTCATCGAGTTCACTTTTTATTTTTTCAGCCACATCGTTCATTAATTATACTCCTTTTCGTGGTTATGACTTTATTCACAAGCCGTTGATATTTGTAATGCATGAAGTGTTTTATCCATTAATCCTTCCAAAGCAGCATAGACCATCTTATGTTGAGCTACCCTTGATTGACCCGAAAAGCTTGGTGAAATGACATGTATTGAATAATGGTTGCCATCGCCAGCCAAATCCTTGATTGTAACGATACTGTCGGGAATATTTTTTGTAATTAAATTTTCTATTTCAATGGCTTCAGTTGGCATATAGATACATTATGTTATAAAGGGGCTTTAAAAGGGTTAAGGGGCGTAAGAAAACTGTATTCAGGATTATCGTGAGCTTCGCGTAGTTTATCACATTTAATATCACATAAATCATGAATATGCAAAGTTGTACCCGTTGTTACTCCTAATATTAGAAGCGGTATGTTCTGCTTTTGTGCAAGAGATGTGATAGCGGCTTGATCATCGCTGCTAAAGCTTATAATATAGCGCGAGGGATCTTCGGCAAACAAAAAAGAAGGGGTACGATAGGTGTCGGGTAATTCTATCTTAGCTCCAATAAGATTTGGCATACACATTTCAGCTAAAGCGATAGCCAGACCGCCATCTGATACATCATGCACACTATTACATAGATTATCATGTATAAGCTTTCTAATAAAATCACCATTATTTCTTTCATCTTCAAGGTTGATAGTTGGTGTATCTCCCATAATATTATGGTGTATAATATCGCAATAGTGCGATTGTCCCAAACGCACAGGAGGCGTACCTATGAGGGCTATAATCTGGTCTTCGTGCATAAAATGATTATGTGCAATTTTGGTATTATCATTGATTAAACCAACACCGCCTATCGTAGGTGTAGGATTAATAGAGATGCCGTCTGTTTCATTGTACAAAGAGACATTGCCAGAAACAACAGGGAAATCAAGAGCTAAAGCCGCATCTTTCATTCCGCGTATGATCTCAACGAAACTATGCATAACGGTTGGATTTTCGGGATTTCCAAAATTAAGACAATTTGTGAATGCTAGGGGTTTTGCGCCACAGGTAATTAAATTGCGCCAACATTCTGCAATAGATATTTTACCGCCTTCATAGGGATTTTTATGGCAGAAGCGCGGTTGTGAATCGCAACAAATAGCAATGGCTTTAGGTCCTTCGTCAATTTGTATGATAGCGGCATCACCACCTGATTTGCGCATTGTATTAGCCATGACTGTGGAATCATATTGCTCATAAGCGGCACGACGCGTACATAAATTAGGATGGCGAAGCATTTTTAAAAGTATCTGCTGGAGCGAATATTGCCACTGCGTGTTATATGATACAGGAAGGGGAGTAGATTTTTCCTCTGCGGGTTTAGTCTTACGTATATAAAGAGGGGCATCATCGGCTAATGGAAGAACAGGTAAATCAGCAACAATTTCATTGCGGTGCGTGATTACAAGTCTGCCTGTTTGTGTTGTTGTACCGATGATAGCTGTTTTTACTTCCCATTTATCAAAAATTTCTTTGGCTTTTTCTTCCGAGCCCGATTTAAGTACAATCAGCATTCTTTCTTGGCTCTCAGAGAGCATAATTTCATAAGCAGACATATCGGGATGGCGGCAGGGGAGATTATCTAAATTAAGCTCCATTCCGCTATTTCCCTTATGTGCCATTTCAACGGAAGATGACGTTAAACCTGCTGCCCCCATATCCTGAATAGCTATAATACTATCATGCTGCATAAGCTCTAAACAGGCTTCTAGGAGTTTCTTTTCCATAAAAGGATCGCCAACTTGTACGGTTGGTTTGAGATCATCAACAGAACCATCAAATGATGCAGAAGCCATTGTTGCTCCGTGAATACCATCACGACCTGTATGTGAACCTGCATATAATATAGTATGTCCAGCCCCTTTAGCCGCTGATTTAAATATTTTATCTGTTTTCACTAAGCCTACGCACATGGCATTAACGAGAATATTACCATTATAGCAAGAATTAAACTCTATCTCTCCTCCGACTGTTGGAACGCCAACACAATTCCCATATCCTCCAATCCCTGATACAACACCTTTAAAAAGCCAAGCTGTTTTTTTGTGGTCGGCTTGGCCAAAGCGTAGGGCATTCAGGTTCGCAATGGGACGTGCACCCATTGTAAAAATATCACGCATAATACCACCGACACCTGTAGCGGCTCCGTGATAAGGTTCAATAAATGAGGGATGATTATGACTTTCTATTTTAAAAACAATAGCCTGTCCATCACCGATATCAACAATTCCAGCATTCTCACCTGGTCCGCTAATGACAACGTCACCTGTACTTGGTAACATTTTAAGCCAGTGACGAGATGATTTATAGGAACAATGTTCACTCCACATAGCAGAAAAAATACCCAATTCAGTATGTGAAGGATGGCGCCCTAAATGTTCAAGAATGCGTTGATATTCTTGTAAAGTTAATCCTGTTGCCTTTATATCAGCGGTGCTGAAAGGACAATTAAGCATTAATTCTGTGTTATTAGAGCTATTCATAATTAATTATTAGGCTACAAATTCACGTAATGATTCAAAAAAATGAACACCCTGCTGATTATTAAACTGCTTTCCTACAGCTCTTTCGGGGTGTGGCATCATACCAAAAACATTGCCTGCTTCATTCATTATTCCCGCGATGTTATTAAGCGATCCGTTTGGATTATCTTCCATTGCGTATTGAAATATAATTTGCTGGTTATCATTTAATTGTCTGAGTGTTTCGGGGTCTGCATAATAGTTTCCATCCATATGGGCAACGGGTAATATGCAGCGTTCATTAGGAAAAAAACGACTATATGGTGTGTTTTTATTATTGATATCCAAAGTCACTTCTTTAGCACGAAATGTTAGGGATATATTACGAATAAGAACACCTGGCAGAAGTTGTGATTCAACAAGTATTTGAAAGCCATTGCAAATCCCTATAAGATATATTTTTTGTGCTAAGGCCTTTTGATAGACATCACGCATGATGGGGGAATTGGCGGCAATTGCTCCTGAGCGTATATAATCACCATAAGAAAACCCACCAGGTAAAAAGACTAACCGTGTATCTGGTGGTAACTCTCCCTCGCTGTGCCATACCATAGTGGGTTCTATGGCAAATACCTTCTTCACCGCACGTTTTAAGTCATTATCGCAGTTGGAACCTGGAAAAACAATGATAGCAACATTCATAACAATTACTCTATTATATCAATGTGATAATCTTCCATAACTGTATTTACTAATAATTTTAGGCACATTTTATCAACATCTTTATATAATTCATCTTTGTCCAACGTATCACATTCAAGGATAAATTGCTTTTTATGTTGTAAAGATATGACATTTGTCCAACCTAGAGATTGTAAAGAAGCGTGTGCTGTCTTTGCTTGAGGATCAAGAATACCAGGTTTGAGAGTAATAGTAATATGTGCTTTCATAAGATTTTTATACAAAAATTGTTAATAATAAATGGGTACAGAATTAAATCCTAGTTCGAAATTCATGTACACCTTCTGAAGATTGTATTTCTTTTTCTAGAATTCCTAAACGATTAGCCACTTCACGATAACCATTCAATAAATCACCCGTGTCGTGACGAAAGAGGTCTTTATCAAAGGCCTGTTTTGTTTGTAAATCCCACAAACGACAGGTGTCAGGGCTAATTTCATCGGCTAGAATTAGATCATGGGTATCGTTTTCCAATGCAAGACGTCCAAATTCTAGTTTAAAGTCTACCAAAATAATATTTACTCCTAAAAACAGACCAGATAAGAAATCATTAACACGAAAACATATATTGATAATTTCCTCAAGTTCTGCCGATGTCAACCATTCAAATACGGCTATATGCTCTTCGGATATAAGCGGATCTCCCAATGTATCATCCTTATAGTAAAATTCAACGATAGGGCGTGCCAAGCGTTTTCCTTTTTCTAATCCTAATCGTTTAGCAAGTGAACCCGCAACAATTTGGCGTACTACGAATTCAACGGGTATAATATCCAGCTTACGGATAAGCTGTTCTTTCATGTTGAGTTGCTTTATAAAATGTGTTTGTATGCCATTGAGAGCGAGTTTTTCATATATAAATTCACTAATGCGGCTATTGAGTACTCCCTTTCCTTTAAAGACAGAGTGTTTTTGATTGTTAAATGCGGTTGCATCATCCTTAAAATGTTGTATGAGAGTTGAATAATCAGGACCTTCGTAAAGAATTTTGGCCTTACCTTCATATATCTTATTTTTTTTCATATCATTTCTTTACATTATTTGTGTATTGACATCAACAATCTGCATTGCCATTTATAATATGCGTTCAATTTTTAGTAAAATGGAGCCTAGCGAATGAGCTTTTTGGGATCGTTTTTTATAGTTTCGTGTCAATTTTTTATCTATCTTTTATTGAATTCTTTTGAAGGGTGTTAGATTCTGCTAAAGGGTGTTGGATCCTCTTGAAGGCCGCTTCAAGATCTGTAATTAAATCCCTAGTCGATTCCAAGCCAATATTCAAGCGAAAAACCGTACCTTTAGAACGCCATTTTTCTGCCGTAACGCTACGAATACGCATCATGTCAACAGGTAAAATAAGACTTTCAAACCCTCCCCAAGAATATCCCATGCCAAAAAAATTGAGATGATCACAAAATAGACCAATTTGAGTTTCTGTTAAGCGTTCTTTACACACGAAACTAAACAAACCACTGCTACCTGTAAAATCCCTTATAAACAGTTCATGTTGAGGATGTGATTTCAATCCTGGATGTAAAACGCGCTCTACTTGGGGGTGTTTTTCTAACCAATGTGCAATTTCAAATGCACTTGTTTCATATAAACGTAATCGATGAATAAGGCTGCGCATAGATTTCTGTATATCATGTGCATCAGCTGGAGCCACACACAAACCTAAATTACTTTGTGTTTTTTGTATAGAAGGAAAACATTTTTCATTAGCAGTAACTGCCCCCATCAATATATCGGAACCACCGCTAGCATATTTTGTAAGAGCATGTACAACAACATCGGCACCATGTTTAAGAGGTTTAAAATAGACAGAACTACTCCATGTATTGTCAACGATAATAATTGTGTTGGGATTAACTTTTTTAACTGCTTGTGACAGAAGATCTATATCCTGAATTTCAAAACTATTGGATCCTGGAGTTTCAGCAAAAACAAGGCAGGTTTGCGGACGGATTAATGATGCAATATCAGCCCCTATAAGAGGGTCGTAATATTCTACAATAATTCCCATTTTTACAAGGAAATTTTCACAGAATGTACGTGTTGGCTCATACGCACTATCCACAATAAGTATATGCGCTTGTGCATAACAAAAACTCAGTATAGCAAGGGTAATTGAGGTTAAACCAGATGGTTGTAATTCGGCTCCTGCAGCTTCATCAAGTAGGCAAAGTGTTTGTGTTAGGGTGTTTGTTGTTGGGCATCCATGAGTGCCATAGGTATAGGGTTGATTATGTGTTTTTAGGGTTGTATAGCTATCAAATAAAACTGTAGACCCTTTATAGATAGGACAATTTATAAATCCATATTGTGTATGAGGTTGTCTACCTGCATATACAAGTTGTGTCTCTGGTTGTAGAGATGAATTATATAGGCTTTCAGGGGAGGTTTTTTTAATTACCATACGAATATCCAAAATAATACTATACATGCATATTGATTATATCTAGCATGTTTTATGTATCATTACAAAGCTTTTAGATTTTTACTAAAGTTATTTGGTACTAATTAATATTATTTTGATATTATTATAAATGTGTTTTATAAGCGTAAAGCAGAAATGCTATGTGCATTAAAGTATCGTTATTTCTATAAAAATTTACGTCCCACTAAGTTGGAATGGTATTTGCTCTCATTAAGTTGGAATGGTATTTGTCATAGTATATTTGCTATAGTATATTCGTTATAGTATTTGCGTTAGTTTTTCTATATTTCTTTACGTGCAATTTAATAAAATATTAAGATAAAAATTAGTCAAATATATTATATGTTTAACACTTTTCAGATAGTAAAAAAGGTGAAGTTTTTATTATCATTATCAATAGGTAAGCATAGATTACGTTCTATATCAACACCGTATCATTTGTGGTTGATGTTAACTTTACTGTATGCGTGTCAAAGTACACAAGATATCTCAACTTTAGATTCAGCTGATAATAATAATGATAATAACCTTGCTGACGATATTACGGATGGTACAAACAATTTCATTGAAAATACAATTGGACGTTCGTTACATAGAACCGTACCAAATAGTATAAATTTTTCGATTGATCCATATATTCTTGCTTCTTTAGCAACCACCGACGATGATCAAAATCCTATTAGTTATCGGATTGAGCCTATTGCTGGAGAAACTAATCATACGAGCTTATTTAGAGTTAGTAATAATGAACTGCAATATATTGGTAACGTTATTTATAATAGCCAAAATGCGGCAGATAATATGTATAAAATTGTATTGTATTCAACTTCAAGTAGTATGAACAAGTCTAGTTTTGTTTATGTAACAATATCTGAATATACATCCCTTGACGCAGTATTAACAAAAATACGCAATATCAAGACAGGTGTATCTGGAACTATTACGGATATTAATGCGGATCAGTTAATGCTCATTACAACAGGTGTGAATGAGTTTCTTCTTAGCAGGTATCAAGACGCTATTCTTAACGAAAACTATCCGAATAATGCAACTATTACGAGAGAAGAACTAGAGGCCACACTTGACCCCGTGAGCGCTAATTTATTCTCTTTGTACAGAGATACTACTAATATTCCAGACATCAGAATAATGGATGTATCAAAGGCTGAGAACATGAGTTACATGTTTTATAATGCGAATGCTTTTAATCAGGATATCGGGAATTGGAATGTGAACCAAGTAGTCGATATGAGTTACATGTTTTATGGTGCGGGTGCTTTTAATCAGGATATCGGTGATTGGGATGTCAGCAATGTCAATAACATGCAGGCCATGTTTCAAAGAGCTACTCTTTTCAATCAAGATATAGGTGGCTGGAATGTGGTTTCTGTAACAAATATGAGTGATATGTTTGGAGGTTCACAAAATTTCAATCAAGATATAGGTGGTTGGAATGTGATTTCTGTAACCGATATGAGTAATATGTTTGGAGGTTCACAAAATTTCAATCAAGATATAGGTGGTTGGAATGTCAGCAATGTAACTGATATGAGTTATATGTTTGAATATTCTATTTTTAATAAATATATAGGTGGCTGGAATGTGATTTCTGTAACTGATATGAGTTATATGTTTCGATTAAATTCACAATTTAATCAGGATATAGGGGGGTGGAATGTAAGAAATGTCCAGAATATGAGTGGTATGTTTGGAGGAAGCACGGATTTTAACCAGAATATAGGCGGGTGGAATGTTGTCAGTGTCCAGAATATGAGTGGTATGTTTGGAGGGAGCACGGATTTTAACCAGAATATAGGCGGGTGGAATGTAAGAAATGTACAAAATATGTCACAAATGTTCAGCTTCGCCTCAAACTTCAATTATGATATCGGTAACTGGAACGTTATTAACGTTAATGATATGAGTTCAATGTTTCAATCAGCTTTAAAATTCGATCGTGCTATAGGTAGCTGGAACGTTATTAACGTTAATGATATGAGTTCAATGTTTAGTAATGCGAGTGCTTTTAATCAAGATATCGGTAACTGGAACGTTGCTAACGTTACTGATATGGGTTCAATGTTTGATAATGCTTTAAAATTCGATCGTGCTATAGGTAACTGGAACGTTGCTAACGTTACTGATATGACAAACATGTTTAATTATGCGAGTGACTTTAATCAAGATATAGGTAGCTGGAATGTTAGCAAAGTAACAGATATGACAAACATGTTTAATAATGCTTTGCTTTTTAATCAAGATATAGGCGATTGGAATATCAGCTCTTTGCAATTTGCTGAAAATATGCTGTCTGTTGATACTACTCTTGCTACATCTAGAGGAGTAACGATAACCCAGAACCCAGAAAATTATGACAAGCTTTTACTCGGTTGGTCAACACTTAACACCGTGGCGGGTGAAACACAAATTAACATTGGAGTTACATTTGGCGCAGATGCAAAAACCTATTCCAACGCAACAGCATATGCCAAGCTAACAGATGACAGTAGTTTTGGCGGCTATAGTTGGATAATTAGTAATGGGGGTATCAGAATAGATAATAATTCGTATGTTTATGGAAATAATCATTCTAATGTTAGTGAAAACATTGTGGCAAAAGATAACAATGTATCAACAACTTTTCATGGACTTGCTGGAAATGATACAATCACTGGCGGTAATGGAGATGATAAACTCTATGGTGGCAGAGGTAATGATGTGCTGACAGGTGGTGCAGGCGCCGATACATTCTATTATTTATATGATAATGCAGGTAGCGATACGATAAGAGATTTCAATGTATCACAAGGTGATAAAATAGACATCAGTAATCTTTTAATTGGTCTTGGTTATGATTCCAATAATATAACTGCAAATTCAGCGGATTCAATAATAGAAAATTTTGTTACAACGTCGCTTGACGGTAATAGCAATGGCGTTTTAAGCATAGCAAGAAGTGGTTTTGGAACTGTGGAGATAGCATTTGAAGGTATTTCAGATACAGTAATCGATACCTACATTGCAGATGGCACCCTTATATTGTCTTAAGTTTACTGTGATTATTCTTTTGTATGGATGTGTATAACGCGGTCGTGTTGTTTAGCTAAATAGCACGATTTTAGCAGGTGTAAAGCAACTAAACTGCAAAACGAAAATGCATAATATCACCATCTTTTACAATGTATTCTTTTCCTTCTAGGCGCATTTTACCAGCTTGCTTAGCTCCTGCCTCGCCATTATGAATTAAATATGATTCATAATCAATAACTTCGGCTCTAATAAATCCTTTTTCAAAATCGGTATGTATTTTTCCAGCTGCCTGTGGTGCCAAAGTATCGTGTGTAATAGTCCAAGCCCGTGCTTCTTTCTCACCTGCGGTATAATAGGTAAGAAGTCCTAACTTTTGATAACCTGTCTTAATAATACGCGTAAGACTCGTTTCATTTATGCCATAGCTTTCTAAATATTCCTGCTGCTCATTCGCATCTAATCCAATGAGTTCCTCTTCCATTTTTGCGCACATACGCAAACATGATGCGTTTTCAGAATGAATTTTTTCTATAAAGTGTTTTTCTATTGGATTACCGTTTTGCATAGAATGTTCATCAACGTTACATAAATACACAACATCTTTAGCTGTCAGGAGTTGTAATTGATCAAACGCATATTGTAGATTAGGAGGTACCTCACACATTCTTGCGGGACAACCTATTTTTAGCATTGAGTAAGCCAATTGCACGGCTTCGTGAAAAGCAATAGCTTCCGCATCCTTTTGTTTGATTTTCTTTTCCAAAGTACTAAGGCGTCTTTCTAAACTTTCCAAATCGGCAAGCATGAGTTCTGTATTGATGATATCGGCGTCAGCGATGGGATTAATAGCTCCATCCACATGGGTAATATCATTATCTTCAAAGCAGCGAACGACATGAAAGATAACATCAACCTGTCGAATATGAGATAAAAATTGATTGCCCATACCCTCTCCCTTAGAAGCCCCTTTTACGAGTCCAGCAATGTCTGTAAAACTCACCTTGGTTGGAATAGTGTTCTGAGAATGTGCAATTGAGGTAATTTTTTGTAATCTTTCATCTGGTACGATAATATCACCAACATTGGGCTTTATTGTACAGAAAGGAAAATTAGCTGCTTGTGCCACATTTTTTTGCATCAAGGCGTTGAAAAATGTTGACTTCCCGACATTTGGAAGACCTATTATACCACAATTAAACCCCATAATAAACCTGTGTATTCCTTATAATAAAACCATAATGGCCATTACGCCATGTCTACCTTATTGGCAAGATGTAATTTCTGGATAAAATCCTGTGGAGATTCACTGTAATAGTTTTGTATATTATTTGCAATAGAGTCAAGTAAAGACATCATGGTAACCTGCTCTTGTTTGGAAAAGTCGCTAAGAACATAATGACTCACCTTGTTTTTATCACCAGGATGCCCAATACCTAAGCGTAATCGTTTGAATTCAGTGCCGATATGTTGGGCAATAGATTTCAAACCATTATGTCCCGCAAGTCCACCACCTTGCTTATAGCGAAATTGCCCTAATGATAAATCAAGCTCATCATAAACGACGAGTAGGTTATTTACATCGATTTTATAGTAATGCATAATTTGTTTTAAGGCGTAACCCGAATTATTCATATAATTTTGCGGTTTGGCAAGAAGACAAGGATTATTGCCTATAGTGCCCATAGTAATTAAAGCAGAGTGTTTTTTTTTCCAATCGGGAAATGCATGAATGTGTGCAATTGTATCCACACACATAAACCCGACATTGTGTCGATTGTTACGATATTGCTCTGTTGGATTACCTAAACCTGCAATGATATATTTAAATACAGACATTTTGTTATAGTAAAATTGCTCAATACGAAGAAAGACAAAGTAGAACTATATTAATACATTTGCAAGCACAGTATCAAGCATGCAAACAACATACATATAAGATGTGTTTACATCATTGGCGTTGTAAAAAGAATTAAAGGCGTATCTAGTCTAGACAATAATAAAAAATCTATTCACTTTGTTCATCGCCATCTTCTTCACCACCTTCTGCGGAGCTACCATCTTCCATACCAGAAGGAGCGGCTATTGTTGCAATCGTGAAATTTCTATCTGTAATAGTCGGCGTACAATTTTCGGGTAGTTTTACGTTTTCAATATGAACAGAATCGCCGAGTTCCAAACCTGTCAAATCAATGACGATATCAGAGGGAATTGCATCAACAGGACAACTAAGTTCGACAGCATGTCTTACAATATTCAGTGTTCCACCTCTTTTAAGACCACCTGATTCGGCATGATTAATAAATACGACAGGAATTTCAACTTCAATCTTAGCACCTTTACTAAGGCGCAAGAAATCAATATGAATAAAACTATCACTGACGGGATCTTTTTGGATAGCCCTTGTAATAACACGTTGTTTGTTTCCATCATTATCAAGTAATATTGTACGGCTTGATAAACGTCCTTTGTTTATCTCTAACGTAATATCCTTATATTGTACATTTATACATTCTTCTTGTTGGCCATCTCCATAAACGATTGCAGGAATTTTTCCTTCTCTGCGTGCAGCACGTGCGCCGCCTTTGCCTATTCGTTCTCTATTTGTTACGCTTAGAACACTTTCATTCATAATCAACTCCAAAATTCCACAATACTGTATATTGCCATGCTATGCGTTTAATTTCAATATTTTTTAAATTATTTCTGTTTTGGCTTGCTAGCAATTGTGTATGTATAGCTGGCCTATTGTGAGGGTAACGTCAATAATTCTGTGCTTTTCATTCATTAGTCAGTAACTTATCTATTGGCCTTTGTGACTTAATCTATTGTTCTTTATGACTTAATCTATTTGTCTTTATGACCTAATCTATTTGTCTTTGGGCCTATATGTTGGTTAGTGACTTATGCAAGTATGCACGATATCTCAACTCGTAGCTGAAGCTTATAATGATTTTTAGAAGTTTTGCAAGTGTTAATTACCAAATAACAATGGGATAACAGTATCGTTACAGTAAAATTATAAAAAAAACTTTATGTATCATGTTTGGTAATACAATAAAAATTTAGAAACGAAAAAGGAAAGTAAACGACATCTTAATAATACGCTTAATAGCCGTATATTTTTAAAATATTGTCTATAGGGTGTAAATAACTCTCAGACCACATCATAGCATGTACTAATTGTGGGTATATTTGATAAATAGGACAGCGAATATGAAAAAAATCATCATCCAAGGGAAATTTTTTTGTATAATTTGTATAAAAATCGCTATTTACTAACCCAAGCATTTCACAATATGCTATTTCCATTTCGTAATGTGCAAAATATAAGGCAGGATCAATAATAGCACGTATGTGCGTGTGCGAGCACAGAATATTCCCACGCCACACATCACCATGAATAAGACTAGCATGCTTAGGCTCAACAAGAAGCTGTGGTATCATGTTATGTGCAAAATTTACAAGACGCTTGCATAAATCAGTGGAAATTTTACGTCTATGTAAGGCCTCATAAGCAGGAGTTATGATTCGTGACTGACAAAAAAAATCACACCATTGCTCGTGGAATGTATTTGATTGAGGAAGAATACCTATAGTGTTATCATAAAAATATCCATAATGCGTGTGTGTTAGTGAATGCATGTGTGAAAGTATAGAGGCAAGCTGTTTTTGGTGAGATAGGGTAAAGATATCCGATTTATTTTCAATCCACTCCATAATTAATAGGGAGGAGCTATTATAAAAAATAAGTGGTATACAGCTTATTCCTGATTTTTTTAAGTCTGCCAGCATACGTGCTTCTGTCTCTAGCGTTTTGGAAGTAACGCCTTCTAAAAGATGCTTGACTGCATAACATTTTCCTTGTGTGTCCCAGCATTTATAAATGTTGAGTAAGGCATTTGTATAGATAAGTTCGCAAGATTGTATAGTCAAATCAAGCTCTTGCATCATTACTTTCTGAATAGACATTAGATGAAAAGGCATAATAAATATTGACTCTGATTGTGAAAGAAAATAGCGTGAATATATGTTTTTTTAAAAGGATTCTGCATTTGGATATACTGTATGATTAATTTTACATCTATCTATATACTGCCCTTGTGGAGTATGTGGAGCTTTTTATTTATCGCGTCAATGACACCAGGGCCTAATAATTCTATGTTAGCCACTTCGGTTGCGGTATTTTCATGGAAAAAGACCCTACCACATGCGTGCGGCGTTGTGTTTGCTGCACCGTTGGGTTTTTTCTTAGTTGCATTATCTTTAGGCAGTGTACAATCTATTATACCAGATTTGCAAATTTATATGAAGATTATCGGTTTTATAATTATTACTTATTTTAGTTTAAAAATTTTTTATAATGCCTATCTTGAATATAAAAAGCAGTACCAAAAGCACACCTACGATACTGTCAGCCAAGGCGATTATAAATTGGCAAAACAGAACATGGAAGTTAAACCGATGCGTTTTTATGGTGCGGCAATTTTTCAGCTGGTTAATCCTAAATTATGGCTTATTGCTGTTGCCGTGAGCACTACTTATTTACAGTCTCAGATTGATATCATTTCACAGGCATTTATAATTTATATTATGGCTGTTTTAACAGCTATACCATCTGTTTTCACATGGATGTTTATCGGGAAAATAATCGGCGATATTATGGGTACGAAAATTGTTTTATTAAACGTGCTTATGGGTATTTTAATGGTGTTTACAATAATTTTTCTTTACATATAAGATAGGGCTTTATGTACATACCAACCTATCATGATATTAAAAAAGCGCATAAGCGTATTCAGAACCATATTGTAACGACCCCTCTATTAAGGCAGACGCAGCTAGATGAAGAATTACATAGCCGTATATTTCTAAAACTCGAATCGGTACAAAAAACGGGATCCTTTAAACTGCGTGGTGCCATGAATAAATTATTATGCATAAAAGAGCAATTAGACAAAAGACACGTTACGCCATCATCTGTTTCTATTGTCGCTTGTTCTTCAGGTAATCATGCGCAGGCTATTGCCTATGCATCAACCGTACTTGGATTTTCAGCAACGATAGTCATGCCGCACGATGCTCCTACTATAAAAATTGAGAAAACACGTGCGTATGGTGCCGAGATTGTTTTATATGATCGGTTGACAGAAATACGTGAAGATATTGCCAAAGAGATATGTCAAAAAAAACAAGGGATCTTTGTTCATCCTTTTGACGATCCTGATGTTATAGCAGGACAAGGTACGGCTGGGCTAGAAATTGTTGCAGATATAAAAACAATGCATGCAACGATAGATTGTGTTATTGTTCCTGCTAGTGGAGGAGGGTTGGCTAGTGGTATAAGTATAGCTATTAAATCGTGCTATCCGCAGGCCGATATATATGTTGTTGAGCCAGAGGGCTATGATTCTATGGCGATAAGTATTGAGCAACAAGCAATAACAAGTTTGGCCCCATCGCACATGTCTATATGTGATGCCTTGATGGCAAAAACATCAGGAGAATTGCCTTACACAATTAATAGGCAATATGCGTCTAAATTTGCTACAGTGGATGATGAAGCCATTAAAAATGCCGTTAAAAAAGCCTTTTATGATCTCAAACTTGTCATAGAACCAGGTGGCGGCGCAGCTTTGGCGTGTCTTTTATCGTCATCTTTAAAAGAGAAGTATACAAACATCGTTATACTGATATCTGGGGGTAATATAGATAGCCGTTTGCTATATGAAATTGTTGGATAAATCTATTTACGTGTATCGTTTGTAGTCCTCAAACCCTTCAAAGCCTCAATTATCCATGCCCGAATCATCTAACAAACGCCTGCTAAATGGGGGTATTGAACAAAAAAGTATTAAAAAGTGAATATGTTATCATGCTGTAACGATGGTATTTGTTTACGTACATGTTGACAAAATTGTGTGTCTATGGAGGCAACAATAACGTTTTCATGTGGTTGGGCTTGTGCAACAATATCTCCCCAAGGCGAAACAATCATGCTATGGCCATATGTTTGTCGTTTATTGTCATGTATGCCTGACTGGGCGGGGGCGAAAATATAGCAACCATTTTCTATAGCACGTGCGCGTAAGAGAATTTCCCAATGTGCTCTGCCTGTGGTCTGTGTGAATGCGGATGGGATACTTATATATTGCGCACCTTTTTGAGCTAATTGTCTATATAGGTGCGGAAATCGTAAATCATAACATATTGTCATACCAAGTATTCCCCATGGTAAATCGGCTATGGCAGCTTTTTGTCCCGCTTGATATTTTTGCGATTCCTTATACGATTCTCCATTTTCAAGTTGAATATCAAACATATGGAGTTTATCATAATGAGTTATGATATGCCCGTCTGGACCTAACAGAAAACTACGATTATAGAGTTTGGTATTACTCGGATTGCGTATAGCTAAAGACCCAATAAGCAAGTAAATATTTAGATTCTTAGCGATAGCAGAAAATCTTTGCAAAGCAATATCTTCTTCTTGTACAGTTGTTTTGGCTAAAAGTAAATCATTAGAAAGCTCCATAAGCGACGTTTGTTCGGGCGTCATGACGAATTGAGCCCCTTTTTCAACGGCTGTATGTATGTACTCTTCAGCTTGGTTAATATTATGGATCAGGTCGTTACCAGTACACATCTGTACGAGTCCGACCGTAAAATTATTGGTAGATAAGCCCTCCATAAATACTGTTCCTCAATGTAAAACTTGATTAAATGTAAAACTTGATTAAAGGTAACATAAGGTGCTATCATGCACCCGATCATGCTATCTGATCCATGCAAAAATGCAAGAGTTATTATGACATTTTTTACATATAAAACAAACATACACCAAGCGCACATTGTTACCTTAAAAGGTATATGGAATATTTCTACGATTGGGGAGATCGAAAAAGAAATAAAGATGCATCGTCTGAAAAAACAAATAGAAAAAGAGCACCCCAAAATACATTTTGATTTTTCTGGAATATCTGATTTGGATAGCTATGGTATATTGGGTTTTGCACAGCTGATGGAGCGATATGGCGTCAAATATGATGATAACGCTGTTAGCCTAGATAATGTTCCCGAAAAATATGAGGATCTTATAAAAAATATGTTCTCATACATGTATACGCAATCAAATCCACCAAAAAGGGCATTTTCGTTCAGACAATGCATAGACCCTTTTTACAGAATATATATAGATTTATGGCTTATTACAACTTTTTGCGGCCATGTATTGCTGGCGAGTGTGCTGATGTTTGGCAAAAAACACAAGATCCCTTTAACGGCTATATTAAGACATATTGAAGAAGCAGGAGCACGGGCTTTAGTGATTATTTCTGTTATTGGTATGCTTATTGGCATGATTTTAACCCAACAAATGATTTACCAACTTTCGCGCTATGGAGGACAAGATTTTGTTGTTAATGGTGTGGCGATTATTGTTTTGCGTGATCTAGGTGTGTTAATGGTTGCTATAACCCTAGCGGGAAGGACTGTTAGTGCCTACACATCAGAAATTGGCCTGATGAAAACACAACAAGAGATTGATGCGATGCGCGTGCTTAATCTTGATCCCGTTATATTACTTGTTATACCGCGTATTATTGCCTTAGTAATAGTCATGCCGATCTTAACGGTGATTATGAGTGTTGTTGCTCTATTTGCAACAGCAATCGTATGCTATGTTATGTTAGACTTTAGTTTTGATTTCTTTTATAGTCTATTAAAAGAGGCAGCTACGATAAAGATATTTCTAATAGGTATAATTAAAGCACCTTTTATCGGTTTTTGGATGGCATTAATTGGTTGCATGCATGGATTACGTGTTCAATCAACGGCTTCATCATTAGGAAAAAATACAACACATGCCGTTGTAAAATCTATTTTGGCCATTCTGATAATCAATGCGGTATTTGCGTTCTTCTTTTCGTATATCAATTATTAAACATATTTTCGTAACAATTTTTAATGTAGATATCTGAAAGTTGGTAATAAATAATGCAACAATTTAAGTATAGTTATCGTGATACATATGTATCAAATAATCGCGATGTTATTATTAATTTACGCGATGTAGAAACGAAAATTGATAAACATATTATCCATCGATCAGTCAATTTGGATGTATACAAGGGGGAATTACTGTGTTTGATAGGGGCTTCTGGTGTAGGAAAATCTTTTTTGTTACGCAATATATTGCAATTACACAAACCATCCAAAGGGAACATTACGTATGTTACGAATGGACATGCGTGGGATGAAAAATTTTATGGAGTTTTGTTTCAAGATGGGGCGTTGTTTTCCTCGTTAAATGTCTATGAGAATATTTGCGTTCCCCTAAGACGCATACCGCATCTTACGGATAATATCGTAAAAAAGATGGCAAAAGTGAGAATGTTGCAATTAGGGCTCGATGTGGAAGATATGCATAAATATCCTGCAGAATTATCAGGTGGAATGCGTAAAAGGGTGGCCCTAGCACGCGCATTGTCTGCAGAGCCGCAGATACTGTTTTTAGACGAACCTACCGCAGGATTAGACCCTATTTCAATCGTCAAGTTTAATAGTTTGATTAAATATTTGCAAAAAGCACTCAATTTGACTATATTCATGGTTACACATGATCTTGATACGCTGAGGGGGGTCGCCGATAGGGTTGCTGTATTATTTGATGGGGAGATTATTGTTGCAGATACTGTTGATGCCGTAGAAAGAAACGATCATGAATGGATTAAAACCTACTTTGTTAATAAATTAGGAGTACAGCAGTAAATTAAAAAAAAATCTAGTATGCCTCTGTTAAAAGAGATGGGAGGTCAAAGAATTGTATAGCATCGACATTCATATCATTTGATATTTAGATTATAATTGAGTCAGAATCAAGTAAGAGTTCAATACCAGTTAGTAAAACAAAGAGGATAATATCATACGCTAATAAGTGTTAAAATTATTGAGAATTTTTATGGAGACCAAATTTAATTATTTTTTAATAGGTATTTTTGCTTTATTGGCAATCGCGTCAACGCTTTTTTTCGTTGCGGATACTATTCTAAACGTAGATCAAACGGATAAGAAAAAATACGGGATTGTTTTTAGAGGAAGTATTGAAGGGCTTAGGACAGGAGGGAGTGTAAAATATAATGGCATTAAGGTAGGGCAGGTTAGCTATATAGGTTTAGATCAGTTTGATCCCACAGCGATATATATAGAAATAAGTGTTGATACGCGTGTTATTGTCAATCAATCTTCTTATGTTGCATTGGTTTCTAAGGGGTTTTCTGGAAGGTCGGAGTTAAATATATCAACCCAATCTCTTAGCGCAGCTAATATTGTAAAAGCACGCAATCGTAGCTATCCTTTATTGAGTTTACAAAAAAATAATTTTAATACAGTCATCGACAAAATCAGTAGTATTCTTGGAAGAACAGAAGAAACAATCGTAACACTCAATAATATTATCGCCTTTAATGAAAAGTATATTAATGGTACTTTGGTGAATGTTAATTTATTGTCGCGTGATGTTCGTAATATTTTGGAGCAATTTTCTCAAACTGTAACCATTATTAATGGGCTAGGTAAAAATTTTGATAATAAGGCCGATACAGTGGTGCAAGGCCTGTCAAATCTTTTAGTGCAAGCAGAGTTACTTACGAAAGACACCCGCGGTGTTGTTCAAAATGTTTCGCGTATTATGGCATTGATTGAGCAAAATCCATCGGGATTTATTTTGCAAGGAAGCGATGGTATTATGCAGTTACCCCAACATGAACGCTAAGTGATAAGAAAATATGATATGTCCTTTATGATGCACAAAACACTGTTTTTATTGCTTTTTTTTCTGCTTATGAATAATTGCTCATTTATTCCAAATAAAGAATTAGAGGGCAATGTGTATGATGTAGGCGCCGATATTACATACGAAAAATCCAAAAATAAAAAATCACTCGTTCTTGCTTTAGAACCTGCACAAATACGCTCAATATTAAAAACTGATTATATTGTTATACGAGAAAAAAATGGACGCTTGTCAAGTTATCCGTTCAGGTTAAGTGAATCTGTTGGCCAGCTGTTCAACTATAGAATTAAGGAGGCTTTTGTAAATGCAGATGTTGCAGATGTTGTCGTAAGTACATTAGATGCGCTGCCTTTTGACATGTTTATGAAGTCTAAAATAACAGATTTTCAGATATTAACGGATAGCACATTACAAAATAAAGAAGACAAAGAAGACAAAGAAGACAAAAAAGGAGTCTATTACTTTGTTTTTGCTGTAGATACTATAGTGTCTCGTATTTCCGATAGAGAATATGTCGTCACTAAAAATTTTGAAGCCAAATACGAATTGGCAGAACTCAATGACAAAGAATTGTTAAATGCTATGCGTAAAACCATGACAAAAGTTTTTTCGTCAATTGTAAGGTGGGTAGATGAATTGCCTGTACAAAAATCGGACGAGAAGCAGTGATATGTATATCTTGCTTAGCTATTGTTATTAAGAGACAATGTTATGAAAACGCGAATTAGTAAGGCAAGCGAGATGTCTATACATGATTATTCACATTCTGCCGTTGTAAGGTTTTGTGGTAATTCAGGAGATGGCATTCAATTACTCGGAACAGAATTCGCTTCAATTACGGCTCAATCGGGACATGATTTTTATACACTTGCAGATTTTCCTGCCGAAATACGCGCGCCAGCAGGAACAGAATTTGGTGTATCAGCATTCCAAATTCACTTTGGTCAGAAGAAAATTAATACCGCAGGTGAGGAGGTTGATGTACTTTTTGCCTTTAATCCCGCTGCTTTAAAAACAAATTTATCAACCCTTAAGCAAGGGGGAATTTTGTTTGTCGATGTTGATAGTTTTAAAGAAAGAGAGTGGCAGAAAGTAGGTTATACAAGTAATCCTATTTTACAAACCGATATTAAAAAATATCAGCTAATTGAAGTTACAATGACAACACACGTCTTGCGTGCAGCCGAAAATCTGGGTGCATCAAGAAAAGACATTCTTAAAGCCCGTAATTATTGGGCTTTGGGGGTTAGCTTTTTTCTTTTTCAAAACGACGAAAAGAAGTTGATCGAAGCAATTAACAAGAAATTTTCTTATAACAAAGAATTATGCACACTTAATAAAACGATCTTTCAAGCTGGGTATGCTTATGGTGAAACTTTCGATATTTCATATTATCCCATGCAAAAAAAAAGTCATAATCCATTAGAAAAAGGAGCATATAAGAGTGTAAATGGAATTGATACAATAGTATATGGTCTTATGAGCGTAGCGGCAAGCACACAGTTAAAATTGCTTTTCTATTCTTATCCTATTACGCCAGCTTCTTTAATGCTGCATAAGCTTTCGGCGTTAAAAGGAAAAGGCATACAGGTTTTTCAGGTTGAAGATGAGATTGCCGCGATAACAATGGCGATAGGATCTTCTTTTGCGGGTGCATTAGGTATAACAGCAACATCGGGACCTGGATTAAGCCTGATGGCAGAGGGATTAGGATTAGCTATTGCAGCTGAGATGCCGCTGATTGTGTTTGATATACAACGTTCTGGTCCTTCTACGGGCATGCCTACCAAAACGTCGCAAAGTGATCTTAATATTGCTCTTTATGGGCGTCATGGAGAAGCCCCTTGCGTTGTTCTTGCTCCTGCTACAGTAGAAGAATGTTTTGAAGTCGTAAGAACAGCAAGTCAGATCGCAATTAAATATATGCTGCCAGTAATTATTTTAGCTGATGCGCATCTTGCTAATTCTATGCAGCCATGGAAGGTTCCAGATGTTAAAACGTTAAAAGAAATTGATTTACAGAATCTTCATCCAACACGTAAGCGCATTAGAAAAAGAGATCAGCAAACTCTAGCTATGCCATGGAACAAGCCCTCAGATCCTGATACTATGTATGTCACAGGAGGCTTAGAAAGGCATATTGATGGTACCACTATTTCGTATGATCCTGAAAACCATAAATCTATGACACAATTACGTGCAGAAAAAGTACGGTTAGCTGCCAATGATTTACCTTTAGCTAAAACATGTTCGGGTAACATAAAGGGAGATATATTGCTTATGAGTTGGGGATCCAGTTTTGGCGCAACCGATGAAGCTGTTCGCAATTTACAAGATAGGCATATAGATGTTACGCATTTATGTCTTTTTAGTCTTTCACCATTACCAGAAAATTTATACAAACTCATGTTAGGATTTAAAAAAATTATTGTGGTTGAGGCGAATAGTGGCCAATTAGCCCATTTGCTACGAGGTATGTTTTTAATTGATTTACATTCTTGTACCAAAACAACAGGAACCCGTATCACAGTTAAGGATATTATACATTGTGTAGAAAATATAAAAGGTGATTTATGAGTGTTTCCACAAATCAAACAATCAATACGCAGGATTTTGCAGCGAAAACACCTGTACGTTGGTGTCCTGGATGTGGTGATTTTGCTATATTAAAGGCTTTTTGCAAAGCTTTATCTGCTACAAATAAGCCTGTACATGATGTTGTATGTGTGTCGGGTATTGGTTGTGCTGCACGTATGCCATATTACATTAATAGTTATGGATTTCATACTATTCATGGTCGTGCGGCATCTATTGCAACAGGCGTAAAGCTTGCTAATCCTGAATTAGATGTATGGGGCATTGGAGGTGATGGTGATTTTCTATCTATTGGTACTAATCATCTTTTACACGCTTTTAGACGCAATATTGATATTAATTTTTTACTCATTAATAATGCTGTGTATGGTTTAACAAAAGGTCAATATTCGCCCACATCAATTAAAGGAACCCGTACTCCCTCGAGTCCATTAGGGTCAACTGAAAATGATTTTAATGCCATGCAATTAGCACTTGCTGCAGGAATAGGCTTTGCTGCACGCTCAATAGATATTGCACAAGAACATCTAGGTAAAATTTTACTGTGCTCCCAAAAACATAAAGGAGCAAGTTTAGTAGAAATTTATCAAAATTGTGTCATTTTTAACGATAAAGTATGGCAAGACATCACAGATAAGAAAAAAGCGGCAGATAATGTTATTATACTTGAGCATGGTGAACCTATGATATTTGGAGAGGCAAAGGATAAGGCCTTACAGTTTGATACAGAAAAAGGAAAATTTTGTATTGTGACAGCGGATACGCTAGATATAGATAAAATTGCAACCTGTCATGATAAAAATGATTGGCAAAAGGCGATGTTTTTGTCAATGATGCACAAGCAAGGCTTTCCTGTTGCCATTGGCGTGTTATATGAAAAAGAAGATATGGAAGATTATAATGAGGTCATTGGTAAGGAGATCCCTTACACAAACCTATCAATGGATGAATTTGAAGGGATTTTATCCAAAGATATTCAATGGTCAGTTCCTTAGAATAACGTAAGATTATCTATTATGCAGGATTTAAGGGGTAACCTAAAAAGCGGTGATAAAAATTATGCTCAGCTTCAAGAGCTTTTTTAATATTTTCTTGTTGCTTAAATCCATGTTTTTCACCTTCTAATTCTACATAAACTGTCTCAACCGAATTTTCCTGAAGCGTTTTGTACATGCTGAAAGTTTGTTCTTTGGGTACGATGGGATCATTTTCGCCTTGTAATAGTAAGACTGGTGTAGTTATTTTTGAAGCCTTGTGAATAGGTGAGGCCGAATATAATATATTGTCTTTTGTTGATTCTGTAGCGCCTAGCAATTTTAATAAGTAATTCTTTTCAAAACGGTCGGAGTGTGCATATAATTTTGCCATATCCGCTATTCCATAAGCGATTACGGCAGCTTGAAAGAGGGATGTGTGTGTTATAATTGATAAAGCACTGTAGCCACCTGCGCTAGATCCATATAAAGCCATTTTTTGACCTTCAGTGATTCTTTTAGATATGAGGTATTCGGCAAAGGCATTGGCAATTACATTTTCAATTAATCCCCATTGTCCATAAAGTTTTTCTCTATATCTACGTCCATATCCTGTACTACCGTAGTAATCAATATCCAAAAAACCAACGCCCCTTTGTAACCAGTATTGTGTCTTAGCCTTATATCCTCTATGTGCGCGTCCAGCTGGACCACCATGAAAAGAAAAAATAACGGGGCAGGGAGTGCGTGAAGGTAAATACAATAAAGCATGACAAGGAGGATAATCGGCTATTGGGATGCTTATGTGTTGGGCTTGTGATACACAAGCAGATGCATTGTTGATCAAAGCCTGTGCGTGTACGGGACAAGATAATTTTTTTGAGTTAATTGTATAATTATCATTATATGATAGTATATACGGTGTTGCTGGGAATGTTTCATTGGTTACTAAGGCACAGAATTTATCGCCAACAGGGCATAATAGCTGTATATCACTAAAGGTATGCGTTAGAGGGGTCACAATCCAATTGTGGTTGTTAGGTTGAATACACAGCAGATGATTGTCGGCGTTCTTGCACATATAAGCGATTATAGATCCGTCTTTGCAGACACAGAAATTACGCATTTCTAAACCCCACATTGCTTCTAAACCATCATACTCATCGCTTGTGACTATTTGTGTTGATGTATTGTGAACATTAACACAGACAATGTGTCCAGTATAACCGTTATCATGCACAACATAAACATGATGGGCATCTGCCCATTGCGGATTGTAGCAGGCTGCATTTAATAGGCATGTTTTATGAGAAATCTTAGGGATTTTTGACTGATTTGGGTGGTCAATTAAAGCGTATATTAATCGCGCTCCTTCCCAAGGCATATCTCCTTCATTCCACACAAGCCATACTATAGAATTTCCATCAGGAGAAAGGCGCGGACTAGCATAAAAATCCTCTTCGTCACAAAAGACACACATTTGCCATTGGGAATGTTCATTTTTTATAAAACACAATAATGTTGACGTATGAGGGGGATGATGTGTTTCTCCGCATGCAAAAATTATACGACAATCAGGCGTTATAACAATATCAGCAAATCGTCGTGAAGGATCGTTTGATACGCATATAATTGTTTTTGATTCTGCATTACGATAGTAAATTTGCCCATCATGACTATTGATAAAATACACACCACCATGCATATCTACATTAAAACTGCCCCCTCCATAATTATGTAAAGAAGATTGGGCATTATAATGATGTGGTAATATTTCCTGATATATATCTTTTTGAGGACAATATTGAATTATCGTTTGTCTTTTTTGAGGGATAGTAACTCTTGTCAAAAAATATATACACCGTCCATCACTGCGAATATCATTATACAGATTAGCAGCACCAGCAACATCATTGACATCAATCATATTCTGTTTTTGATCGTACATGCTAAAACATATAATACTATTATCAGTGAAGATAATAGGGAAGGAGCCTCTTATCTACTGATAAAGCTCCACCGCCATGATATGTCAGTACTAAACAAGATACTACCCATCCTAAATGCGTGACGTAAGCTTCAGGATAGACAAAAATTTGAATAACAAGCGTCATTACCAGAAGTGCAAACGCGGATAAACGCGTAAATAAACCGAAAAAAACTAACACAGATAAAATATTTTCTGCATAGGTTGCTAGATAAGCAGCAATAACGGGTGAAATAAAAGGTAAATTATATTCATGTTCAAATAAGAACACGGTATTCTCACTGACGCTAAGTAATGTACCTGGTTCAACCTTAGTGCGTCCAGATAAAAAGAAAACCGCTGCTAAAAAAAAACGCGCACCTAATTGTAAAAAAAACAAGGGTGTAAATTCTCTTATAAAACTATTTGCAAACCCCAAGCATCTTAGTATTGCTTCCATAATCATCTCTTCGTTGTTTTTCTTATTGTTTATTCCTCAATTATAACTTGACTAAAAACACCTTTGGTAACGAGAAGAGACAAAGTGTTTACAAGATTAAATTCAGGGTAATCTGCGGCTATTTTTTCATATGCTTGTCCGAATGTCAAATTTTTTGTAAGAGCTTTTAAGAATGCTCCCTCATCCTCTGCCAACGATAAAACAGATACAGCTAATTGAGGACGTGTAATAACGATTGTATAGGTTTTAGAAGTTCCTTCTGGTAAAGTGTGTATAAAATCATCAGGAAATTCGGTATAGTCACTATAGGCAAATAAATTCCAAGCAGATGATATGATATGTACAGACGGATGAAGTTGAAAACGCATGTTTAACTGTTGTTGTACTGAGTAGTTTTGTAGATCGTGAACGCTTATAGGCGTGGCATCACGAGCGTGTTGCGACTGCCTTACACACCATTCCATATAGGCAATATTAACAATAAAAGGATGCATCCCCTCTTGTTGAGCTAAAAAATCAGGGAATTCCTCTCCATATAAAAGCATAATTGGATGACGAGGCGGGTGTTTACGTATAAATGCTTTAAGCAGAAAAGAAAATTGCTCAGTTTTAAGTATCTTTTGCGTAAGTATGTAGATACTAGATAAGTTATCCATCATACCTACAAAGACATTATTACGATAAATAGCAAATCGTTTTTCTAAACACAGCCCTCCATGTGTTTGAACCGTTTGTACTATAGGTAAAAGCGGATTCATAAGTGCCTTATAAAAATCCGTTTGCTGCTGTTTTACATTGATAGACGAGGACATATTTATGTTCCATTCACAAGAAAAGTCATTAGAGAAGATCATTTCATCTGTTAAGCATTAATAAGCTGACTTTTCATCATAATAGATGTTGCTCTTTCGGCTTCTTTTTCAAGTTCAGAGAATTCTGGTATATTGCCATCCCATTCAACAAGTACAGGTCTTGTACCAATTTGTTGCATTGTATAATCAAATAATTTCCATACTTCATCGGCAACTTTATCACTATGGCTGTCAATAATAATATCCTCCTTGTCAACGGTATCAATGTGATGCCCACCGAGATGAATCTCTCCGATATATGTGTGCGGGAAATTATCGATATAGTGATAAGCGTCATATCCATTATTATGTGCCGATACATACACATTGTTGACATCCAATAAAAGTCCACACCCCGTCTTTTGGGCTAGAGTTTTTAAGAATTCAGTTTCTTCCATATCAGAATTTTTATAAGTCAAATAGGTTGAGGGATTTTCTAGCAGCATTGTACGACCTAATGTATCTTGCATTTCTGAGATATGATCAGAAACGATTTTCAAGGTATCATTATTGTATGGCAAGGGTAAGAGATCGTTTAAGAAGACTTCTTCATGACTGGACCAAGCAAGATGCTCTGAAATAAGAGAAGGCTGAAAGCGATCAATAAGACGTTTAAAGCGTTGAAGATGCTCTTTATCAAGAGGTTTATTTGCACCAATGGATAACCCAACTCCATGCATAGAAATGGGATAATTTTCACGTATTCTTTCAAGAGCGTGTAACATATATCCACCCTCTACCATGTAATTTTCTGGATGAATTTCGTACCAGCAGATATGTTTATGTGTAGCAGGAATATCTTCCAGATGAACGGTTTTAAATCCAACCCCCGTTTTGTGAGGTAGTGTATTTTCTTGGTAACTTAACATTGCAACCATCCCTTAAATGTTACGTAAGCAAACTGTAATATTATCTGAAAAAAACCTCTTAGAAAAGATACATAAAGAGGATTAATATGAGGTAATATATTATGTATATTACCTCATATCATAATGGCTTAGCTATTTTTAGGAGGACGGTTCTCAATTGGCTTAAGACTACCTTTTCCGTATGGAGTATCCATTGATTCACAATCACCTTTTGGAACAAGTTTCCATGCGAGTCCATCATAATCAATTGTAGAAGAACCAGAACAGGTGCTTCCTTCTGCACTTGATTTACAATCATTTTGACCAGCCATGGACACACCATAGCACTTTTCTTTGCTAGCAGCTTTGGCATATTCTACAGGAGCAAGAGCAGTAAGTGCACCAATGGCACCTGCGATAGCAAGACATGTTGTTATTTTTTTCATTTTAAATCCTTTCTATATATGATATCAATTACTAATTTTTCAATATTATAAATCAGTATTTTTACAATATTATATTGTGTTTATCAATAACAAATAAACACATATTATTATTTATGCAATTGTGTTTATAATGTGTTTATTACACTTTATATATATTTATGAAGTGGTGTGAAAAAAACTTGAAATTTATAATACAACTATAATAGTATGAATACCGTTTGTTTTATAGATACTGTAATAAAGGCATTATCGTGTTATGTAAGCAAGAACATTATATAGTGATATCAATATGTTCTGTTGACTTTAAGCAAAGATATCCGCAATAACAATAAAATAGAAAAAACTAACACTTTTATACGATATGTTAAGTTAGAAAGTGGAGGCGCGTATGAAGATTCACAAAAAAAAATTGTGTAAAAATGAAAATAAAAGATTATTGGTTAACGAAATGCACATGCGTGATGCTTGTGGTATTGGGACCATTATACGCATAAATGCCCAACAAGAACATGCTATTATTCAAAAAGGTTTGCAAATATTACGTAATTTAGAGCATCGCGGTGCTGTGGGTGCAGATCCCCAATCTGGTGATGGATCTGGAATATTAATGCAGATTCCGCATACGCTCTTACAAACATATCTTGCAAAAAAAAATATCAATCTACCCCAACCACAAAATTATGCGGTTGCCCAATTATTTATGCCAACAAATCATACAATTTTTTCAAAACTACAATCGTATATAGCACAAAAAACTGAGGAACGTGGGTATACAATTATAGATTGGCGAGACGTGCCCGTTGATGATTCGTATTTAGGATATAGTGTTAAGCCAACACAACCGCGTCATATACAGTTGATAGTCAATCGTCCTCGTTACATCCAAGATGAAAGACACTATGAAAGAGATTTACTTATTTTAAGGCATGAAATTAAAAAATTATTAGAAAAAACATGCAGCAAACAAGAATTAAAAGACTATTATGTGTGCACTTTTTCCTGTCAAACCATTGTTTATAAAGGGATTATTTTAGGGTGTAATTTAGAAAAATATTTTCATGATCTGGCCAATGAAGAAACAAAAAGTGCTTTTGCAATAATGCATCAGCGTTATTCTACCAATACGTTGCCTAGTTGGCGTTTAGCACATCCCTATAGACGATTGTGTCATAACGGAGAGATTAATACCATCAAGGGAAATATAAACTGGATGCGTGCACGCGAGAGATCGCTTGTAAATGATTTGTATGGCAAGGAAATTGATACACTCTTACCCACTTCTGATCATACGCAATCTGATTCGGCAATTTTAGATAATGTGTTAGAATTTGCCTTACTGGGGGGGTATGACATTGCCGAAGCTATGATGTTACTTGTGCCAGAACCGTGGGAAAATAATACGATTATAGATACAGAATTGAAAAATTTTTATCGTTATAATGCCGCTATTATGGAGCCATGGGATGGCCCAGCCGCACTTGTTGCTACAGATGGAAAGCGCATTTGTTGCCGCATAGATCGTAATGGTTTACGCCCAGCAAGATATAAATTGACAAAAGATGGCTATCTCATTTTAGCATCTGAAAGTGGAACACTGGATATTGATAGCGACAATATTAAGATATCTGAACGCGTAAAGCCAGGACAAGTTCTTATGGTAGATTTAGATAAAAAAACCGTCATAGTAGATGCCGATATTAAAAAGGATATTCTGGCACAAAAAGATTACACAAATTTACTTAAACAGCATCGTGTTTCCTTAGAATCTCTTATGCACGATAAAACCCATGTGCACGATAAAACCCATATGCACGATAAAACCCAAAGAGCAAGTGTAGAGGGTGTCAAGACACAATATGACGCTATACATATAGAAAAGCAACAGGTTATGCTGAGATTTTATATGTACACACAAGAAGACATCAAGCGTATTCTTTTGCCTATGGCACACAATGCCGAAGAACCCACAGGTGCTATGGGAACAGATACACCACTCGCGATATTTGCACAAACCCCTAAATTATTGGCACATTTCTTTAAGCAAAAATTTGCTCAAGTAACAAATCCACCGATTGATCCAATACGCGAAACTATTGTCATGTCTTTAGTCAGTATTATCGGAGAAAAAACACCTTTATTTGCCAATAAAAATTGGCAACATGCAAAAACACTGGAATTATCAAGTCCAATAATTTTACCCGATGAAATGCATTTTATACACGCATATATCAATAACGGGCAAAGTGGAATCCATGCCCAAACAATAGACACAACAATAGAGCAACAAGATAATTCATGCTTTGATAATGCATTAGAAAACCTCTGTACCACATGTGAAGAGCGTGTGCGTCAAGGAGCGAGCATATTGATTTTATCAGATAAAGAAGGGTTTGCGCAAGGGAGGCTTCCTTTGCCAATACTCTTATGTGTATCAGCGGTACATGAACATCTTATAAAACAAGGGTTGCGACAAAAAACAAGCATTGTCGTAGAAAGTGGTGAACCGCGTGAGGTGCATCATTTTTGTACATTAGCAGGGTTTGGTTGTGAGGCTATCTATCCCTATGGAGCATATGCCACTATTCAACAATATGACAAGATGATTAATTCGGCAAGTGATAGAGAGGCCAGTTTACACAATTATCGTAAAGCTATTAATAAGGGCATATTGAAAGTCATGTCTAAGATGGGTATTTCAACATTTCAATCCTATTGTGGAGCAAAAATTTTTGATATTGTTGGTCTTGATTATGATTTTACAAAAAAATGGTTTCCGTATACGGCCAATGCCTTGGGAGGGCTTCCTTTATCGCATATAGAAAAGCAGCTGCGTGAGCATTTTAGGCAATCTAACGATGTTGAGCAACAACATAATGGTTCTTTTTTAATTGATGTCGGAGGAGAGTATGCACAGCGGTTAAAAGGAGAAAAGCACGCTTGGTCGCTTGATACAATCGCCAATTTACAACACGCAGTACGAACGAATGTTCAGCAAAAGTATCAAGATTTTGCGGATGAAATGAATAAACAAAATGAGGTTATTCTTAATTTGCGCGGATTAATGGGTATAAAATCAGCACAAGAATTAGGTCGACAACCCATTGCATGTGAGTGCGTTGAACCAGCTTCTGAAATTGTTAAAAGATTTTCTACAGGTGCCATGTCTTTTGGTTCAATTAGTCGAGAGGCCCATGAAACACTTGCTATTGCAATGAATTCACTCGGTGCTAAATCAAATACAGGTGAAGGAGGAGAAGAGGTAGAAAGACTTAAAAGTCGTCACGATAGTCGTAATAGATGTTCGGCGATTAAACAAATAGCAAGTGGGCGTTTTGGTGTCACGAACGAATATTTGGTGAATGCGGATATTTTGCAAATAAAAATTGCTCAAGGAGCAAAACCAGGCGAAGGTGGGCAGTTGCCAGGTTTTAAAATTGATGAAATTATTGCTGAGGTCAGACATTCAACTCCAGGTGTTACGTTGATTTCACCACCGCCCCATCATGATATATATTCAATCGAGGATCTCGCACAATTGATTTTTGATTTGAAAAATATTAACCCTACGGCTGCCATAAGCGTCAAGCTTGTTGCTATAGATGGTGTTGGAACTGTTGCTGCTGGTGTGGCAAAGGGATATGCCGACCACATTACGATATCAGGGTATGAAGGTGGAACAGGTGCAAGTCCATTATCCTCTATAAAACATGCTGGTATGCCTTGGGAATTACATCTTGCCGAAACACAACAAGCGTTGGTTCAAAACGGCTTAAGAGGACGTGTGTGTGTTCAGGTTGATGGTGGAATGAAAACGGGTAGAGATGTTATTATAGCGGCTTTACTCGGGGCCGATGAAATGGGGTTCGCTACTGCACCATTGATCGCAACGGGGTGTTTGATGATGAGAAAATGTCATCTTAATATTTGCCCTGTTGGAATAGCAACGCAAGATCCTGAATTACGTAAAAGATTTAATGGTAAACCAGAGCATGTGATCAATTATTTCTTTTTTGTTGCCGAAGAAGTGAGGACCTATATGGCTTCTATGGGAATCGCTAATTTCAACGATCTTATAGGTGCAACTGAATTTCTTTACAAAAAGGAGGATATACAAGATAAGCGAGCGCAGTATATTGATCTTGAATCAGTATTCGCAAAAGCCAATAATCCTTTTGATACAGCATTTTACAATAATGAAAAACAAGATGATATTATTGCACAAATCTTAGATAAACAAATCATTACAGATTGTACCGAGGCAGTGGTTAATGGTGTAGGATTCGAAAAAAATTATCTTATTCGCAATAAGGATAGAAGTGTTGGCGCCATGCTATCGGGTCATATCGCTAAGATGCATGGTTATAAGGGGTTGCAACAAGATACTATCACAATCAATTTTACAGGAATTGCGGGACAAAGTTTTGCAGCTTTTTTAGCACATGGCGTAACGCTACATCTTACAGGAGAAGCTAACGATTATTTAGGAAAAGGGTTATGTGGTGGAAAAGTTATCGTATCGCATCCAGAATTATATAGAGAGAATATTATTCCTCCTGTCCTTGCGGGTAATGCTTCGCTATATGGCGCGATTGCAGGACAAGTCAATATAGCAGGAACCGCAGGTGAGCGCTTTGCCGTACGTAATTCAGGGGCCATTGCTGTTGTTGAAGGTGTCGGGGGACATTGTTGCGAGTATATGACAGGAGGAGTAGTTATGGTATTAGGTGACATACAACATAATTTTGCCGCAGGTATGAGTGGCGGTATTGCTTATATTTATGCAAAGGACAAAGATGTAATGCCTTATTGTAATCTTGACATGGTGCGTTTTATTTCTCTGAAAGATATATGTTTAGCAGAACAATTTAGCCAAACAGAAATTGCACATACAGCATCGGATGACTTATTTGCTAAAACAAGCTTTTTAGATAAAGACGCAGAGCGTATACATTGTTTACTTACACAACATTATACGCGAACAGGATCAACAAAGGCAAAGACAATTCTTGATGATTTTGTACAGCACATACACTATTTCATAAAGATATTACCTAAGGATTTTGAAAATGTCTTGCGTACTTATAGAGCCGACAAAACAATGGAAATGACTATAGTATAGATTGTAGGCAATGTTTCGTATAGATTTTAAAATCGTGCGGCCATATCTATGATAAATATATTGATGGTGTTGTTATTAACATGTGTTGTATCATTAAGTAAATTCTCTTGTCTTATTAGACTTGCCCCTATTTCGGCTCCTTTCAGTAATGAATAGCTAATCCCGCCTCCCATCCGTCTGCGGATATTTGAGATCACATTTGCAGAGATAAATTGCTTGGATTCAAAATACCCCCCACTAATGGAAAAATTTCCTAAACGAATTTTTCCTGTTACATTATAGGCATCTATATTGTTATTGGGAATGGCTGTGTCAGGATCAAAGGAAGAAATACGCCCACCTACAGTGAGTGATGATAGATTAATTTGGGCACCAATGTTTTGTGTGCGTTGTTCTATATTTGTAATATTGCTTCCTTTTTCCATACCCCCACCAATGTCAATAAAATAAAATTTTCCTTTAAAGCCTAGGGATAGAAGTTGGTCAACATCCTGCCCACGAATAGGAATAGATTGTCCTGCTGATTGTGTCGTTGGGTATCCTGGACCAGGACTAGAGCTCGGGGTATAGGATACCCCTAATCGTATATCAGCATTGTTTCCAAAAAAACCGATTGAAGGGGTTATATAGCTTATTTTATTAGCGTTTTCACTTATACTTGGTAGTGTTTCTTCCAAATCATCGTCAAATGGATAATATTCCCATATACGATTATCAAGATTTATTGAAGCACCGATAAGGGGACCATTGAAAGATAATAATTCTGATACGGGAGCTTGTCCTCCTATGATAAGTCGGCCATATTTACTAGATAAAAATAAATAATGTTTTTCAAATTGGGCGTTTGTATTTGTATAACCTTGCATAACTAAACGGGCCCCGAACGTTAAGCCATTCTGTGTTTCATGTAAGGCACTAGCTGTTAAAGCGGCATGCCATTTCAACGAATTTTTAAGAGTATTTTGTTCAATCATACGAGCCTGTTGGCTATTACCAGTAAGATCGGTATAAAAATATGCTGCTTTTGCCTCGCCTTGTAAAGAAAGTTTTGTGCGTGTTTTTTTTGTCACATACGTATTGGGAGGGTATGTATTATGGGTGTCTTTAGTCTGTGTAGGATTGACATAAGTTTCCCCCCCTATAACGACATTTTGAACAGCAGATTGCTTTACTGACTGTGAGGATGATTGTGTCTTTGCTGAAGTCGGTATAGCAATCGCTATACACACAATAAGAAGAAGGAGACAATATGAAAATGAGTAAAAATTGTTCATCCAATTGTATTTATGTAAGAATTATAATGATAAACGTGACAGTAAAAAAAAGAATTTAAAAGAGTATTTAAATTTAATACTATTTTTAAGTAAATATGCTACAAATCTATATGAATACTTGTTTTAATATTATTGGCCTGATGAGCGGAACATCAATGGATGGTGTTGACGTTGCTCTTTTAAAAACAGACGGACACAAAGAAATTGATTTTGGGCCATCACATACATACGCGTATCCACCTAATATACGATTAGAAGGTTTAAAAATATCCCGCCACTTAGCCGAGACTAAACCCCATTGCCGTTCAAAAATAGAGAATGAATATCGTGATTTTTCTTTAGACATTACACGCAAACATATAGAGGCTGTGCTATCATTTTTAAAAAACTATTCCATAAAATCGGAAGATATTGATTACGTCGTTTTTCACGGTCAGACAGTATATCATAATCCTGCTATCGGTTTGACATTACAACTTGGTATTGCGGATTTGCTTGCGAAACAAATTGGCATAGATGTAATTTATGATATGCGTTTAAATGATATTGCACATCACGGTCAGGGTGCTCCTCTAGTTCCAGTTTTTCATTATGCTTTAGCGCAAAAATATCTATCTCCTCGTTATAATAAAGGGCATTTTATTAATATTGGAGGTGTATCAAATATGAGCGCAATATCCAATATAAATGGGGATATAGAAAAATGTCTTTTTGCGGCAGATTGTGGACCAGGAAACGCTTTTATTGACGATTATGTAAAACAGAAATTTCATTGTCAATATGATAAAGATGGTACACTTGCTTTTCAAGGATGTGTGCATGATGACTTAATAAAAGAGTTTTTAAAGCTTCCATATTTTTCATGTCCTCCCCCTAAATCACTTGATAGATATAGTTTCTCTGTTGATAATTTTCTTAAACTTAAGCCTTTGGATTGTGTGGCAAGCTTGTCGGCTTTAACAGCTGATTGTATTATCACGTCAATCGCCTATTTTGGCTTTAAGCCTGATTTTATTGTTGTGAGTGGCGGGGGTGTATATAATAGATTTATTTTTGAGCGTATAAAACACGCCTATGTCTATACGAATGTTATCGGAATAGATGCTATTGGCCTTGATAATGATGCTTTAGAAGCCCATGCTTTTGCATATTTAGGTGCACGGCATGTGACCAATGCACCACTTACTTTTCCTCTTACAACTGGGGTAAAGGCACCTGTATCTGGAGGCAAATCAACGGCATTATTCCCTAAAAAAAACACTACCAAATTCAGCCCATCACTTGCACCGTAATGCAAAAAACCTCTAGGTTATGGACTAAGATGCTCTATAAACAGTAAATACGGATATATTTAGGCAATTTGCACTGCATTGGCTTGTGATTTACGACCTTTTTTGGGTTGTTCAAAATCAGCCTTACCGCTTTCACCAGCAATATATTGCCTAATATCTTTGATAAACCCACGCATATTACTTTCAAAGAAGTGATCAGTTTCTGGCACGCGTACATGTTTAACATCAATACCCTTTTTACTTCGCAGCTTTGTTACCAATTCTTCGGTTCCTTCATAGGGTGCAAAACTATCATTTTCACCATTGACTATAAGTCCTGAGCATGGGCAAGGGGTTAAAAAATTAAAATCATACAATGCAGTAGGTAAGCCAGCACAAACAAATCGTCTTATTTCTGGTCGTCTCATGAGTAAATGCATGGCTATCCAAGAACCAAAAGAAGAGCCAGCAATCCAACACGAACGGCTTTCTGGAAAATTACTTTGTAACCAATTTAATCCAGATGCTGCATCACTGAGTTCGCCATTACCATTATCAAAACTGCCTTGGCTATTGCCTGTGCCTCTAAAGTTAAAACGTAAAACAGTGAAACCCATCGCATAAAATGCATAATACATATGGTATACAACGGCATTATTCATTGTTCCGCCAAATTGCGGGTGTGGGTGCAGAATAAGAGCTGTTGGTGCTTTGGGATCTGCAACATTGTGATAGCGTCCCTCAAGACGTCCTGCTAATCCTTTAAAAGTGATTTCAGGCATATAATACCTCCCTTAATGTTATTTATTAACAGTCTGAAACCCTCATAGAAATGTGTTTCCATTATGGCTCCATCTGCTGCGATTTTTAGTAACAAAAAAACAATGCTCAATAGAAGTGTGTTTTTTTGTAATCAACGTAACTATAATTGTAACGTTTAGTATGCATATTGCATGTGCTAAGACCCGTAGGCAATTCAGCATACAAAAGCAGAGCAAGAATCAGGCCATGTTTTAAGGTAGCACTTAAAATATAACAGAAATAGGTAAACTACAAATCAAAGAAAACAACAGATCCAAGTAAATAGAACTATGTAGGTATCTTGATAAATCTTCTCATTTTTTAATATTACTCTTGTCGTTTTGATATCATCACTATCTTTTTATTAGCACTTCAATATCACAAAGAATAAATGTACAACTATACTGAGAAATTGGATTATAGTTTACTAAATTCCATTCTATTACCAGACCCTATATCTACATATTATTTTACTAAACTGCATCTAAAACGCTCCGTTGCAAGGCTTAACCTCCCTTTTCTAAAAAAACTACACCATCTAAACATGCGTTGCACCATAGATTGTTAGATAAGAATGAGAGTGTAAGCAATTTTACACCATTGCAATTTAAACATAGCAAACACTATATAAAAAAAATTACAAAAAAACAAGTTTTTTGTAAATTTTTTTCGCTATATTGTATGAGATATGCTATACAAGAGCCATGTAGCAGATAAGTAGAGAGATATAAAAAATACATGGTTGATATACATGGTTAATATTGACTAGAAAATTACCTCCACTGTTTTACTATCTAAAAAATTGGAATAAGTATTTTTATTCATGTGGATCTGATAAATATCGGGAATTTGAAAAGGCAAAGATATGAAATTTCATACAAATCTTCAATATGCAGTTATTGCACTGGTAGAAATTGCTAAAAACAATCACGAAAAACCCGTATCACTACCAAAATTAGCTGAGAAATTAGGGCTCTCTTTACCTTATTTAGAGCAAATATTCAGACATCTACGCAAATATGAGCTTGTAGAAAGTTATAGGGGAATTAATGGCGGGTATGTTCTTAAAAAGAAATATGAAAAAATAACTATTTATGATATTGCAAAAGCACTTGATACTAGCAAACCTACAAGTACGTGCAAGTGGGTTGAATTTGCAAAAGAAAATGCTGCCAGTAATTGTCTTGGACACAATCTCTGGATAAATCTTGATAAAAAAATGAATGAGGTTTTTTATCAGTTTACGTTGGCAGATATTCTTAATAATACTAAACATTAAATTATCTACAAAAATTTTGTCATTACTATGCGTGAGAAGAGAATATACTTTGATCATAATGCGACATCGCCGATGAGCCAGAAGGTAGGTTCTGAAGTTGTCCACTGGCTTTCTAAGCCTATGAATCCGTCTTCTGTCCATGCACAGGGACAACACGCAAAAGGCATTATGGAGCAGACAAGAGACTTATTGGGTAATTATATCAACGCTAGTGAGGCGGATATTACCTTTATGAGTGGCGGAACAGAAGCCAACACAACTGTATTTACAAAACTGCTTGATAGTCTATCAATTACGCATTGTGTTGTTGGTACAACTGAACATATTTCGGTATTACAGGCTGCACAAAATTCGGGCGTAGCCGTTTCCTATTTACCTTGCAACCAAAACGGGCAGTATGATTCTCAACAGCTGGATGATCTATTGAAAGAAAAAAATTGTAGGACCCTTGTAAGTCTTATGTTAGCAAATAATGAAACAGGGGTTGTGCAAAACATAAAACAAATGACGATTATTGCACACAAACATAAGTGTGTGTTACACACCGACGCAGCTCAGGCATTAGGTAAGATAAATGTCAATTTTAAAGATATCGGGTGTGATATAATGACATTATGCGGACATAAAATGGGTGCGCTTACAGGGGTAGGGGCATTGGTAACAAAGCCAGACATACATTTTGCGCCACTCATTGTTGGAGGAGGGCATGAATATGGACGCAGAGCTGGAACAGAAAATATTTTGGCGATTGCTTCGTGGATGTCGGTTTTAAAAAATACCCAAGATAAAGAGTTATCGACATATATTTTACCTTTTGCGCATGTATTGACAATCAGAACGTATTTAGAGAATGAATTGACAAAACGTTTTTCAAACATATATATTATTGCACAGGGGCAAGATAGGCTTCCTAACACCATCTTGTGTTGCTTCAAAGATTATGATGCAATGGAATTATTAATTTTGCTTGATATCAGAGGCGTTTCTGTTAGTATTGGTGCGGCGTGTAGTTCTGGTTCTACAAAAGGCTCACATGTTTTAAAAGCAATGGGATACTCACAAGAGGTCGCTAGTCGTACGCTGCGTATAAGTTTAGGGCCAGAGCATAGAAAAGAGGATATAGATATTTTTCTTGGGATATTAGAGAATATATTTTTTAAAAAAAGCTAGCATGAGAGTGTCTTTTAAAGCATAAATATAAAATTGGATCACAGATAATAAGGATAGATATGCCGATAGTTAAAGAAACCATCGATACTGTAAAAAAAATCGCCCCAGATCAGTATAAATACGGTTTTATAACAGATGTCGAAACTGAAAAAGCACCTAAGGGGCTTAGTGAGGATATTATCCGCTACATATCGGCTAAAAAAAAGGAGCCTGAATTCATGTTAGAATGGCGCTTAAAGGCGTACAGAAAATGGCTGGAAATGGAAGAGCCGAAATGGGCTATGGTTGATTACCAACCAATAGATTTTCAGGATTTATACTATTATGCTGCTCCTAAAAGTTTTAAGGAAGCTCCTAAGAGTTTGGATGAAGTCGATCCCGAATTGTTACGTACGTACGAAAAATTAGGTATTCCTATATCTGAACAAAAAATTCTTGCAGGTGTAAAGGATGGCCAACCACGCATTGCGGTTGATGCTGTTTTCGATAGTGTTTCGGTTGTTACCACTTTCAAAGAGGAATTAAAAAAATCTGGCGTAATATTCTGTTCTATTTCAGAAGCGTTGCAAGAATATCCTGAACTTGTAAAAAAATATATGGGTTCTGTTGTGCCGATAGATGATAATTTTTTTGCGACATTGAATTCGGCAGTTTTTACAGATGGAAGTTTTGTATATATTCCTGAGAACGTTCGTTGTCCGATGGAATTATCAACCTATTTTCGTATTAATGAAAAACAAACAGGGCAGTTTGAGCGAACACTTATCATTGCCGATAAAGGGTCATATGTGAGTTATCTTGAAGGGTGTACGGCCCCTATGCGTGATGAGAATCAGTTACATGCAGCAGTCGTTGAATTAGTGGCACTTGAGGGGGCAAAAATTAAATATTCAACAGTGCAAAATTGGTATCCAGGTGATCTAGAAGGTAAAGGTGGCGTATATAATTTTGTAACAAAACGAGGTGACTGTCGAGAGAAAAATGCCGAAATTTCATGGACCCAAGTTGAAACAGGATCCGCTGTTACATGGAAATATCCTAGTTGTATTTTGAGGGCAGAAGGGACCGTAGGCGAATTTTATTCCATCGCGATAGCTAACGGTTACCAGCAAATTGATTCGGGTACAAAAATGATTCATTTAGCTCCCAATACGAAAAGTCGTATTATATCTAAGGGCATATCGGCAGGGCATTCAAGCAATTGTTATAGGGGGTTGGTTAAGATGCATCGAAAAGCTAATAACGCCCGCAATTATACACAATGTGATTCTCTACTTATAGGTGATTTGTGTTCTGCACATACGGTTCCTTATATAGATAATGCAAACTCAAAATCTACATTAGAACATGAGGCGACTACTTCTAAAATTGCTGAGGATCAATTATTCTACTTGCAACAAAGAGGAATGGATGCAGAAAGTGCTGTGGCACTAATTGTAAGTGGGTTCTGTCGTGAAGTTTTGCAAAAACTGCCGATGGAATTCGCTGTCGAGGCACAAAAATTAGTAGGTATTAGTCTTGAGGGAAGTGTCGGATAAATATAATGTATGTAATAATAGACTAAGGACGATAATGTTAAAGATAAAAAATTTGGTTGTAAGTGTTGATAAAAAACCAATATTAAAAGGTTTAAATCTGGAAATTAACAAAGGCGAAGTACATGCTATTATGGGTCCTAATGGATCGGGCAAAAGTACACTTGCCAATGTGTTAGCAGGTAATGAAAGATACTGTATAGAAGAAGGAGAGATCGCATTTAATGATGATGACTTAACAGAAATGGAAGTGCATGAAAGAGCCCATGCAGGTTTGTTTATAGCTTTTCAATATCCCGTAGAAATTCCAGGAGTTCCTTTAATGACATTCCTAAAGGAAATGGTCAATTCTGTAAGACGAGCAAGGGGACAAGAAGAGCTTTTGATTCCAGATTTTATGAAGCGTGTACATCAAGAAGCGGACAATATTGTTATGCCTAGAGATATGCTCCGCAGATCTTTGAATGAAGGATTTTCAGGTGGAGAGAAGAAACGTTTTGAAATTTTACAGATGAGTCTTTTTGAGCCGAAATTAGCCGTTTTGGATGAAACAGATTCAGGTTTGGATATTGATGCTTTGAAAATTGTTTCGCAAGGCGTTAATGCCCTTAGAAGTGAGCACAGGTCATTCTTAATTATAACCCATTATATGCGTTTGTTGAATTATATCGTTCCTGATAAAGTGCATGTTTTATCCGAGGGAGTAATCAAGAAAACAGGTGGTAAAGATTTAGCCTTAACACTTGAAGAGCAGGGGTATGAAGCGTATGTCTGATACAATGAAGTCACCGTTAGATCCTGCTTCTGTGTTTGCAAACTATTTTCAAGCTAATGCAGGCAAGTTACCAGGTAGTGACAATAAGGCGGTCGCAGAGTTACGTCAAAAATATATGGATGATTTTGTCGCAAAAGGTTTGCCAACAAAAAAAGATGAAGCTTGGAGTTTTACGTCACTCAAAAAAATTATTCACCGTTTTCCACAACACATAAATAGTGTTTATCTCGCTGATACGTCAGATGTTAATATTGACAAATTATCTGAGGATTTGCAAGGACCTACTGAAACAGACGTGGTTGATATAATTTTTTATAATGGCTGCTATGTAGACAAACAAGAAACCTTACCTGCAGGGGTGAGTGTAGAGAAATGCATGGATATTATTGAGGATCCCACACACAAACATTTTAGTGATGTTTTTGGTGCGTGTCAGGATGATGCCTTATCTAGTTTGTCACGTGCGTTTTTATCGCATGGTGTTGTCGTGACAATTGATGAACAGGTGCCACACAATACCCTGATACGTGTTATTTATGATGGCAATAAGGATGATATAAGTATTTTTATCAACAATCTCTTTATTGTAACGGGTAAGGCAAAAGTATCTCTCATTGAAATGAAAACACAGCAACAAAGCAAGGATGTGCATTATTATATTCAGCAACGTTTACGGATTAGTTCTTCCGCAGTGCTTTCGCGCTGTCGTATCGTGGATATGCCTCAAGATCAAATCTTTATAGTAAAGGATAATTTAGAAATAGCACAAGATGCAAAATTGAATGATTATTGTATGAGTGCAGGGCAGTCTAGTGCACGGTATGAACATTGTATTAACTTATTAGGAAAAGACGCCCATCTCAACATGGGGGTTGCCTATATTTTACATGACAATGCACATCATGATATGACTTTTCAAATAAGGCACAATAATACGCAAGGCACAAGCCGTGCAATGGCAAAGGCGTTACTATCTGATAAAGCCTCCGCAGTAACACAGGGCAAAATATATGTTGCACCAGGAGCCCAGAAAACGGATTCTCAGGAAATGTTTAATGCGATACTCCTGAGTGATACAAGTCGTTATTACACAAAACCTGAATTGGAAATTTATGCAGATGATGTGGTGTGTGGTCATGGGGCGACAATCAGTGACTTTGATGAGGAGGCATATTTTTATTTAGCCTCACGCGGAATTCAAAAAACTGCAGCTAAAAAAATACTTGCCAAAGCATTCATATCGGAATGCTTTGATACGATAAATAACGATGATCTCGCACGTATTATGGAGCATTACATGACTGTTTTTCTAGAAACCACACTCAAATGATATGATATCTCACAATCAAACAAAGAACAAAAACTACGATATTCATAGTATTAGAGCACAATTTCCGTGTTTGGAAAGTAAGATTAATGGGAATCCGCTCTGCTATCTTGATAATGCTGCTTCGGCTCAAAAGCCTCATGCAGTCCTTAAGAGATTGCAAGAATTTTATAGCTATCAATATGCTAATGTGCATAGAGGTATTCATGAATTGAGCGTTAAGGCAACACATGCGTATGAAGATGCACGCAAGAAAGTTCAACAATTTATAGGGGCACAGCATGCCCATGAAATGATTTTTACAACAAACGCTACAGCTGCTATTAATATGATTGCGGCAAGCTATGGTAAACTCCATTTTCAGGCAGGAGATGAAATTATTATAAGTTTGATGGAGCATCATTCTAATATTGTTCCGTGGCATTTTTGGCGTGAGCGATCAGGGGTCAATATAAAATGGGTTCCACTTGATCATGAAGGTAATTTATGCATGCAATCTTATGAAGATGCATTTTCAGATAAAACAAAATTTGTGTCCATATCACATATGTCAAACGTTTTAGGAACTTGCAACCCTGTTAAGGACATTGTTGATATTGCGCATAAAAATGGTGTGGCTGTATTATTAGATGGTTCTCAAGCCGCTGTGCATACGCCTATCAATGTTCAAGAAATTGATTGCGATTTTTATGTATGTACTGGGCATAAACTTTATGGCCCTACTGGGATAGGGGTATGTTACGCAAAGGAAAAACATTTGCAGGATATGCCGCCTTTCATGGGAGGTGGGGAAATGATCGAATCTGTTGGGTTAGATAGCGTTGTATACGGTGGGTTGCCGCAAAAATTTGAAGCGGGAACACCGCAGATTGCCCAAGCGGTCGGTTTAGGAGAAGCTTTAGATTTTATCAATTCCATAGGAATGGAAAACATATCACAGCATGAGGCAGAGCTTTTGCAATACGCGACAGACAAGTTATTGGAAATTAAAGGCTTGAGGATTATAGGTACTGCAAAAGAAAAGGGAGCTATTATTACGTTTGCATTAAAGGATATCCATGCACATGATGTTAGTGCAGTTTTAGATAAATATGGGGTGGCTGTTCGTGCTGGAAAGCATTGTTGTGATCCGCTTCACGAATATTTTAATGTTCAGTCAACCTGTCGTGCATCTTTTGGATTATATAATTCAATAGAGGATGTGGAGCAATTACACAAGGCACTCATTAAAGTAAAGGAATTTTTTTAATATGACAATTACATCAGAAGAGTCAACACCAAGCGCATTGAGCGAAGAAGTTATTGCTCGAATGAAGAAGGACATTGTTAATGCTTTAAAATCAGTATACGATCCAGAAATACCAGTTGATATTTATGAGCTTGGTTTGATATATCGTGTTGATTTAGCAGATGACTACTGCGTTACTGTTGATATGACCTTAACAGCACCAGGATGTCCTGTTGCTGGGGAAATGCCGATATGGGTTGAGAATGCGGTTAGAGATGTAGCAGATGTCAAAGATGTCGTTGTTAATCTTGTTTTTGATCCTCCTTGGGATCCGAGCCTGATGTCAGATGAGGCAAGAGTTGCTATTGGCTGGCTATAATATGTATAGTAAATCCAGCCTGTATTTCTGCTAATAAGCTGTTTTCAGTAGAAGTCTATAATAAACAAAGTAATATTTGTTTGTATAAAAATAGCTACCATTTTCCCTTTAAATTATAAAAAAAATTATAAAAGATCTGTTGCGGTTTTGCCTTTTTGTTGTAAGGACAACCATCAATATAGTATGACCAAAATCAGCCGTCTAGATATAGAGAATGCACCACCCAGTGCCCCCACCATACCCCCATTTCAATTGCTAGTACTCAACTTTGAATTGGATGCATATTTACATGTTTTTCATAATCATCCAAAAGCATGTTTGCTATACTATTATCTCTAAAGACAAAGTGACTTATCTCGTTAACAATAGTCACTTCTGCGGCGGTTCCTGTTAGAAAGCATCCTGTAAACTCTTCCAACTCATCAAAGCGAATGGGTCTTTCTTGTAAGGTCATTTGTCTATTAGTAACGAGTTCTATAATCGTTTTTCTGGTTATTCCATTTAAAAAGCAATCGGCGATAGGTGTATGCACTTCATTGCCCTTTGTAAAAAAGATATTTGCCCCTGTTGCTTCAGCAATAAGTCCTCTATAATCAAGCATAAGAGCGTCATCATACCCCTTTAGTTTAGCCTGATGTTTGGCTAGGGTACATATCATATAAAGACCTGCTGCCTTGCTTTGATGTGGTGCTGTTCTAGGATCGGGTCTGCGCCAGTCTGATACGTCTAGACGTATGCCATTGCGTTTTTTTTCTCCGAATAAATTAGACCACTCCCATGCTGCAATCGCTACATGGATAGTGTTTTGTGTGCCGTCAATTTCCATTTGCTCAGATCCTCTCCATGCAAAAGGTCGAATATACGCATTGTCCGCACCAAGTACTTCCAATACTTTACGACAGGATTCATTTATAACTTCTTCACTGTATGGGATAGTAAAATCAAGTAATTGGGCAGAATTAAATAATCGTGCCGTATGTTCCTCTAACTTAAATATATTACCACCATAGGCGCGCAATCCTTCAAAAACCAAACTCGCATAATGTAAACCATGCGATAATACATGCAGTTTGGCTTCTGGGGCCGCAACCATACTACCATTATACCAAATATATCCATCAAGTTGATCAAATCTCATAACAAAAACCTCTCTGAACGTATATATAGATTGTGATCAATTTATTCAAGTTATTTATTGCTAAAAAAAAAAGGCATGGTAGTATTGTTATAGAGAATAATTTTTTGTTTACACACATGATAGAAAAAAAATACCATATTCTTTCTGTTGATGATGATTCGCGATTAAGGCAGTTATTGGCAGATTATCTTACGAGTCATGGGTATTACATTCACACAGTGGGATCTGTGGATTCTGCAAGACAATTAATGCAGTTATTCGTATTTGATTTAATTATATTGGACGTTATGATGCCAAAGGAAAGTGGTATGGATTTTCTGATAAGCTTGAAGCAAAATACAGACCATTATTGTGATATACCCGTACTTATGTTAACGGCAAAAGGAGAGAGCGACAATCGTATTGAAGGCTTAGAAAACGGTGCTCAAGATTATTTACCCAAACCGTTTGAGCCAAAAGAATTATTGTTGCGTGCGGCAAACCTTCTTGAGCGGTCACAAAAACGTAATCAAAGAGAGTATAATGTGCATTTTGGCGATTTTTATTTTGATAACAATGCACAAGCATTATATTGTAATGACAAATTTATTTTTTTAAATGAAGCTGAAAAAAAATTACTCAATTTTTTTATTGAAAACCCAAACATTGCACATACCCGTGAACGTTTAACTGAAGTTTTAGGAGCTGTGAACGAAAGAACCGCAGATGTAACTGTTAGTCGCTTAAGGCAAAAAATAGAAAATAATTCCCGTTGTGCACAATATTTGCAGACTGTAAGAGGAACTGGTTATGCTTTTATTACATTCTAGATCTGTGAAAAATGTTTTTAAAGCTAGGTACATTATAAATATATTAAAAGAACATCTCCCTGCGCACCTACAGAGGTCACGTAGGGTGTGGTAAATTATGAGGTAAAATTATACGATTTTTCACTAACATATATGATTTAGTAAACAAAATTTTGCAGGCAATTTTTCCACAAGGATTGCTACTACGTTCTTTAATTATTATCATTTTTCCGTTTCTATTAATTCAGTCGCTCACTATTTTTGTTTTTTTACAAAATGAAAGGGATAAAATTACCGAACAATTAACGCAAGAATTAGTAAGGGAACTATCTCTTGTTGTGGCTATTTTTGAGTCAAATCCTCCCCAAAAATACGATGATTTAGTAAAAATTATCTCGGAAGCCCTTGAGGTGCAAGTGTCTTACGCACAAGATAATCACTCTTCGCAGAATATAAATGGTATTTTTTTTGATGTTATCGATGATGATATCAACGCAATTATTAGTAAAAAAATAAAATCTCCATATTTTATAAATACCATTGGTACCTCCAATTGGATTGAAATAGGTATAAGGCTTGCTAATGGATACAATATTCGTGTATTAGCCCAACAAGGGCGGATTGATTTAACGAGTACATTTACATTTGTCACACTCATTTTTATTTTGTCTTTATGCCTGTTAATCATTGCTGGTTTTCTTATTGGTAATCAGATTAGGCCAATTGTTAGTCTTTCCAATGCCATGCATCAATTTGGAAGAGGACAAAAAATTCCAAGCAATTTTCGAGTAGGAGGCGCATCAGAAGTTAGACAGGCTTTTACGGCTTTTATGAAAATGAAGACGCGTATTGAAAGACAGCTAGAAGAACGTAGCAATTTTTTAGCTGGTATTAGTCATGATTTGAGAACAATCGTAACGCGCTTTCGCTTGCAAATAAGCATGCTAAAAGACACGCACTCTCGTGAGGCCCTAGAAAGTGATGTGGAAGTGATGCAAAAAATGATTGAAAGCTATCTTAATTTTATTCGTTCAGACACACAGGAACAAACACAGGAAACAAATTTATTGTATTTTATGCAAGAGATCATAGATTTTATGCAAATTGCAGGAAAGGAAATTCATGTATTTGAAGAGCAACAATGTCTATTAAAAATACGCCCACTTTCAATAAAGCGTGCGCTCATGAATGTTGTTTCAAATGCCATACGTCATGCTGATATTATACATATCACAATCACTGCAGATGAGAGTTATGCATTTGTCAAAATAGAGGATAATGGAGAAGGTATAGCAGAGGAATCATATCAAGATGTATTTAGACCATTCTTTCGTTTAGATAAAGCACGGAATCTTGATTATTCTGGAAGTGGACTTGGTTTATCAATTGCACGTGATGCTGTCTTAGGACATGGAGGTGATATTCGTTTAGATAAGAGTTCTCACTTAGGTGGTCTATTAGTGATGATTTCTTTTCCAAGATAATAAATGAGAATATTACTAACAGTATCACGCATGTATGGAATGCGTTTATAGATATGTATGAATCTCAATATAAACTCCCACTCTCAAAGGCAAGGTGGGAGTTTATACTCTTTTATATCTGATACAGTGAATGCGTATTAGCTAGAGTAATACATATCAAACTCAACAGGGTGAGGAGTGTGTTCAAAACGAATAACATCTTCCATTTTTAAAGCCACGTATGCGTCAATAAAATCATCTGTAAATACTCCACCTTTTTTCAAGAAATCCCTATCAGCATTAACACTGTCTAAAGCTTCTCGTAAAGATCCACAAACGGTAGGAATATCTTTTAATTCTTCGGGTGGTAAATCATATAAATCTTTATCCATGGGATCACCAGGATGGATTTTATTTTCAATTCCATCTAAACCAGCCATGAGCATCGCTGAAAAAGCTAAATAAGGATTTGCAGTTGGGTCAGGGAAGCGTACTTCTAGTCTTTTGGCCTTTGGGGAGCTTGTGAAGGGAATACGACAAGAAGCCGAACGATTGCGAGCGGAATATGCTAATAATACGGGAGCCTCAAATCCTGGTACCAAGCGTTTATACGAATTTGTTGAAGGATTTGTAAATGCATTAAGTGCTTTTGCATGTTTTATAATGCCACCAATATAATACAAACATGTTTCAGAGAGGTCGGCGTATTTATCACCTGCAAAAAGAGGTTTGCCATCTTTCCACAATGATTGATGACAATGCATTCCAGTACCATTGTCTCCATAAACAGGCTTAGGCATAAAAGTCGCTGATTTACCATAATTGTGGGCAACATTATGAACAACATATTTGTAAATTTGCAGATAATCGGCTATTTTTGTTAGTGTATTAAAAGCAGTACCCAACTCATGTTGTCCAGCAGCAACTTCATGATGATGCTTATCGGCTTCAATACCCATTTCATTCATCATCGTTACCATTTCTGAGCGCATATCTTGTGCAGAATCAACGGGATTTACAGGAAAGTATCCTCCCTTCATACGGGGACGATGTCCTTGGTTTCCCATTTCATATTCACGATCTGTGTTTGTCGGTAATTCTATAGAATCAAGCTTAAATCCTGTATTATACGGATCCGTGCAAAAACGCACATCGTCAAACACAAAGAATTCAGCTTCGGGGCCAAAATAAATAGTATCGGCTATACCTGTTTGTTTAGCATACATTTCCGCTGCTTGTGCGATATAGCGCGGATCTCTTTTATATCCTTGTTCTGTTACGGGTTCCAGAACATCACAAAACAAAGCCACTGTATTTTGAGCATAAAAAGGATCAGCATGTAGGCTGTTTAAATCAGGTTTAAGCAGCATATCCGACTCATTAATACTTTTCCATCCATTAATTGAAGAGCCATCAAACATAATACCTTCTTCTAATTCATCTGCTCCTAAACGATTACAATCATAGGTGATATGGTGCATTTTTCCTCTTGGATCAGTAAAACGAAGATCAATAAATTCAACATTTTCATCACTTAATTTTTTTTTAATATCTTCGGCTTTAGTCATACGATTTTTCTCCTTTTTAATGTAGTGTCTAATATTTAGTGGGTTATTTTATATGGCATCTGATCCTGTTTCACCTGTACGGATACGAACAGCTTGCTCTACGTTAAGAACAAAAATTTTACCATCTCCTATGCGTCCAGTGTGTGCAGCTTTTTTTATAACTTCAATGGCTTCATCTACTCTGTCATCTTCAATAACGATTTCCAATTTTACTTTGGGTAGGAAATCAACAATATATTCTGCTCCTCTATAGAGTTCGGTATGTCCTTTTTGTCGTCCAAACCCTCTGGCTTCAACCACAGTTATACCTTGAAGTCCGATATTGTGTAGATTTTCTTTTACCTCATCAAGTTTGAAAGGCTTAATAATAGCTTCTATTTTCTTCATTTGATTAACCTTTGTTTACACAGAAAAACTATGAATACGTTATTTTAGCTCAGGTTGTTTTAGATACAGCTTCCAACCTAAGAAGAATTCTAGAAAAGAGTTTATGAGAATGCAAGAAAAATATATGCTTATATTTTGCACACATGCTTAAAAAATAAGCATTAATAAATATGCTTTAATGTGTGAGTAGAAACAAAAAATTAACGTGCTGTTAATTGTTTTTGGAAAACAATATCTATGATAGAAAATGGTACGAAATAATGAAGGTAATAAAATTATTTTTTTGAATACGTACACATTTTTTATGATTAAATATGAAATACATGTTGAATGTATAGAAAAAACAATGCAAGAAAGTACTACAAATAAATGTAAATAGAGTGTACAACCTCTTCGTGAGTTGATGTCTTGTGTTGCGAGCATAGGCATAATAAAAATTAATATGCGTTTAAAATAATTGTATTTAAAAGTAAGGAAATGCTTAAATTAGTCATTGATGGCAAGGAAATAGAAGTTGAAGCAGGAACTAATCTCTTGCAGGCCTGTGAACTAGCGGGTGCAGAAATCCCGCGTTTTTGCTATCATGAAGGACTTTCTGTAGCAGGTAATTGCAGAATGTGTCTTGTTCAGGTTGAAAAAGCTCCAAAGCCAGTTGCAAGTTGTGCAACACCAGTTATGGATGGCATGGTAGTGCATACAAAAAATACCTACGTGCAAAAAGCGCGAGAAGGCGTTATGGAGTTTCTTTTGATTAATCATCCTCTTGATTGCCCTATTTGTGATCAAGGTGGGGAATGTGATTTGCAAGATCAGTCTTATAACTATGGCATGGATGCAAGTCGCTTTAAAGGCAGTAAAAGAGCCGTAGAAGATAAATACATTGGTCCGCTTGTAAAAACAATAATGAATCGCTGTATTCACTGCACACGTTGTGTGCGTTTTTCGGCCGAAGTGGCTGGGGTTGAAGAATTAGGAGCGATTGGGCGTGGTGAGGATATGGAAATTACTACATATCTAGAAAAATCCATGACTTCCGAATTATCAGGAAATGTGATAGATTTATGCCCCGTTGGAGCGTTAACTTCCCGACCATATCAATTCAAAGGAAGACCATGGGAATTGCAAAAAACCGAGACATATGATGTGATGGACGCTATGGGGCTACCCATCCGCGTTGATACGCGCGGTAAAGAGGTTCTGCGTATTTTGCCAAGAGACAATAACATATTGGAAGATAATTGGATATCTGATAAAACTCGCTTTGTGTGGGATGCTTTTAAAAAAAATAGGCTTGATACATCCTATATAAGAAAAAATGGGCGTATGGTTGAAGAAGATTATTATACTGTTTTGGATACGGTTGCTAAGAAATTGTCAAGTGATCCGCAAAAGATCGGTGTTTTGGTCGGTGATTTAGCAGCTGTTGAGGATATATATACCCTTAAACAAATACTTGATTGTGCAAAAATATATAATCGCGATTGCCGAAGAGCACTAAGCGTAATAGATAATCGCGTGCAGGGAAAAGCGGTGAGTCGTTTTAATACGGGTTTTGATAACATTTATCAAAGCGATTGTATTTTGCTTATCGGTGGTAATATTCGTTCATCTGCACCTGTTTTGAACGCTATGCTCAGGAAGCAATATTCTCATAACAATGCTGATATTGCCCTTATAGGGCAGCAGATTGACTTAACATATCCATACATCTATCTCGGTAATGAGGCTAATATATTAAATGATTTTGTCAGTAAAAAACATAGCTTTTTTAAGAAACTTAAGAAGGCATCGCATCCGATGATTATAATCGATGAAAGCGTCTGCGTGGGTAAAGAGGGAGAATCAATATTAGCAGCGAGTGTAGAGATAGCAATGGCCTGTGGAGCCATATCAGAAGAGGAAGATGCACAATGGTGCGGTTTTAATTTGCTTTCGTCTGATATTGCTTTGCAAGGAGGGTTTGAAGTGGAATTCCTACCCAAAGATAAAGGTATGGGAACACATGACATACTCAAAAATTGTAAGCAGGGTAAAATTGATACGGTGTTTTTATTGGGGTATGATAATCCTGATTTTGAGGCTCACGAAGATGTCTTTGTTATTTATCAGGGGTCGCATGGCGGTATGGGGGCCGAAAGAGCAGATTGTATTTTACCCGTTGCTTCATATGTAGAGAAATCTGCCACTTATATTAATATGGAAGGAAGGGTGTTATCTGCTAAAAGAGCTTCTTTCCCATTGGGGCAGGCACGTGAAGATTGGTGCGTAATGCGCGCGTTGGCTGATAAGATGGGTTTTCATATGCCCTTTAATACGCGCGGTGAGCTCTATACGGTTATGGCTAAAGAATATCCTATCTTGGCACATGATTCAGAGGTTATAAAGGCAGATATAATGCCGTTACTAACATGGGCAAAGCAGCATAAAAAATTGATTTCAGATATACCTTTATCGCCTTTTTCTATGCAGTCTGAAGATTTTTATCTAAGCAATATCATTGCTCGTAATTCAGATGTTATGCATGAATGTGCACAGATTAGGCAAAAAATAAATCATAACACAAACGAAAAGATACAGATGGAGCCATATTAGTTATGGATACACTTATAGCTTATGGATTATTCGTTTTATGGATAGTGATACAAAGCCTGCTGTTGTTGGTAGGTTTGCTCATTATTGTGGCTTTTCTACTTTATATGGACAGAAAAGTATGGGCTGCGGTTCAGATGCGTCGCGGACCCAATGTTGTTGGGCCTTTTGGTTTGCTACAATCTTTTGCAGATTTGCTGAAATTTGTTCTAAAAGAGGTCATTATTCCCTCACATGCAAATAGAGGGATGTTTATTATGGCTCCCTTGGTTACGGGTATACTCGCGATGAGTGCATGGGCAGTGGTACCACTTTCTGAAGGTGTTGTTATTGCCGATATCAATGTAGGGGTTTTGTATATATTTGCTCTTTCATCCTTAGGCGTGTATGGCGTTATTATCGGTGGTTGGGCATCTAATTCAAAATATCCGTTTTTAGGGGCCTTACGTTCTGCAGCACAAATGGTATCCTATGAGGTTTCCATTGGGTTTGTTATTATTACCGTATTACTTGTTGCAGGATCACTGAATCTCAGTGATATAGTAAGAGCACAAGATACACCGTATGGCATTTTTGGCTGGTATTGGTTGCCTCTATTTCCAATGATGGTAATCTTTTTTATCTCTGCTTTGGCAGAAACCAATCGCCCTCCTTTTGATTTGCCGGAGGCTGAATCGGAGCTCGTTGCAGGATTTATGTCGGAATATTCATCTACACCGTATCTTATGTTTATGCTTGGTGAATATGTAAATATTGTACTCATGTGTGCCATGATAACAATATTTTTCTTTGGCGGGTGGTTGCCACCTATTGATATATATCCTTTTAATGCAATAAATGGAATTTTTTGGTTCATACTAAAAGTTGTTTTTTTCTTTTTCTTATTTGCAATGGTTAAAGCAATCGTGCCGCGTTATCGTTATGACCAACTTATGCGTTTGGGATGGAAGGTGTTTTTACCAATTTCTCTTTTTGCAGTCGTTGTTACAGCTTTGATTGTTGCTTTTAAAGAGAATATAATATGATAGAAGGGGAAGATTATTTGAATGACACAAATGCAAATCATACACTCAAGTAAACGATGTATATGTGTGCAGTAGCAAATAAGTTAAAAAGATCTCTAAAATGACATATCAAGAAAGCCGAGTAAGTTTAAGTAAATGAAAAAAACAATGAAATCACATAAAAGGAGTATATTTTTTGACTATCAGTTAAATCTCTATTGGTATAAAACGTAAATACATACTCATGAAGAATACAGCAAAAGGATCCTCCCAATGAATGGATTATATTTAAAAATAAAATCTCTACTGTTACTTGAATTTATAAATGCTTTTTTTCTAGCAATGAAGTATTTCTTTTCAAGTAAACCTACTATCAATTATCCTTTTGAGAAGGGAGCATTGTCGCCCCGTTTTAGGGGAGAGCATGCCTTAAGACGTTATCCAAATGGAGAGGAAAGGTGTATTGCATGCAAATTATGTGAGGCTATATGTCCTGCACAGGCGATCACAATTGAAGCCGAAAAAAGAGTAACAGATGGTACAAGGCGTACAGTTCGTTATGATATTGATATGACGAAATGTATTTATTGTGGTTTTTGCCAAGAGGCCTGTCCAGTAGATGCTATCGTTGAAGGACCTAATTTTGAATTTGCAACAGAAACACGTAAGGAATTGTTCTATGATAAGCAGAAACTTTTGGATAATGGCGATAGATGGGAAGCACAAATTGCTCAAAATATATACTTAGATTCCAAATATAGATAATGATAGAGAAACCATGATGACTGTTGTTGAATTATTTTTTAGTCTTTTTTCCTTTATGTTGATAGCCTCATCAACAATGGTTGTTTTAGCACGCAATCCAGTTCATTCGGTTGTTTTTTTAATTCTTGCATTCTTTAATTCAGCAGGTCTGTTTGTTTTGTTGGGTGCAGAATTTATAGCTATGATTATAGTGATTGTGTATGTTGGAGCAGTGGCTGTGTTATTTCTTTTTGTGGTTATGATGCTTGATATAAACTTTGCACAAATGCGTAAGAATTTTCAAGAATATTTACCATTTGGATTTCTTGTAGGTGCTATTTTATGTATCGAAATAGCTGCAATGATAATGGGATATAAGGCAAATATTAATGTTATGGCCTTTGCTAATTATGTACATGAAGAGGCCGATAACACGGTTGCTTTAGGTAGGGTTCTTTATACAACGTATATTTATTATTTTCAAATAGCTGGCCTTATATTGTTAGTTGCCATGATAAGTGCAATTGTGTTAACGCTACGGCACCGTCCTGGTGTAAAGCGTCAGGATCCAGCAAAGCAATCACTTAGAACTGTTGAACAGTCTATTGAAGTAAAACAAATAGAGCCTGGTAAGGGAATGTTATGATAACGAAATATATGTTGAAATGTTTGCATGTAGATGATCTGCTTTATACAGGTAAACACATGCAAAACAGTATAATGCGATATTTTAGGAGGGGTGATAATGTCTCTTGATCCGACATATTTTCTTGTTGTTTCTGCGATTGTTTTTTCATTAGGTATCGTTGGTGTTTTTTTGAATAGGCGCAATGTTATTATCCTTTTGATGTGTATTGAGCTTATACTTTTAGCGGTAAACATTAATTTTGTAACTTTTTCTGTATTTTTAAATGACTTAGTAGGGCAGGTATTTACTTTGTTAATACTTACAGTGGCGGCGGCGGAAGCAGCGATAGGCTTAGCTATACTTGTTGTTTACTTTAGAACACGCGGTACGATAGAAGTAGATGAAATAAAGATGATGAAGGGATGAGTAAAGGTGCAAGCTCAATGTTTGGAGGAATATCAACATGTATAGTCTGATTGTTTTATTGCCAATTTTTGGTGCTTTTATTACAGGTATTTTGTTAAGAAATAACGTTTCTCCTGCTAAATGTGGCGCAGTTGCAAGTTTTCTGGTTGGTTTTTCAGCTGTGTTGGCGTGGATATGTTTTTTTACATTTGAAGGTGAAACTTTTTTTGTTTCTTTGTTTGAATGGATTAATACGGGTAATTTGGTTGTGCAGTGGGGGATCTGGGTTGATCGTTTAACCATCATTATGCTTGTTGTTGTTACTACGGTTTCTTTTTTAGTACATGTATACTCTATTGGCTATATGCATGAGGATAAGTGTCAGCCACGTTTTTATGCGTATCTGTCGCTATTTACATTTGCTATGTTAGTACTTGTTACATCAGGCAATTTTTTGCAATTATTTTTTGGCTGGGAAGGAGTTGGTCTTGCATCATATTTATTGATTGGTTTTTGGCATCATAAGGATTCTGCAAACAATGCGGCTATAAAAGCTTTTGTTGTAAATCGTATTGGAGATTTGGGTTTTATACTAGCGATTTGTACTATTTATTGGGTTTTTGGCAGTTTAGATTTTCACATTGTTTTTGCAGATCCCTATATTATGAATACAAAAACAATAACTTTTTTTGGTTATAACTGGGATATCCTTACCTTTATCTGTTTATTGCTTTTTATGGGTGCTATGGGTAAATCGGCACAGTTGTTTTTGCATACTTGGTTGCCAGATGCCATGGAAGGTCCTACACCTGTTTCAGCACTTATTCATGCTGCAACGATGGTCACAGCTGGAATTTTTCTTATTGCTCGGTGTTCCCCTTTGTTTGAGTTGTCCATAACCGCACAACAATTTATAATTATCATTGGTGCAACAACAGCCTTTTTTGCTGCAACTGTCGCTTTAACACAAAATGATATAAAAAGAGTTATTGCTTATTCAACTTGTTCACAGCTTGGTTATATGTTCGTTGCGTTAGGTGCAGGGGCTTACAAAGCAGCAATATTTCATCTTTTCACGCATGCGTTTTTTAAAGCACAGCTTTTTTTGGGTGCAGGATCTGTTATTCACGCCATGTCAGGGGAGCAGGATATGCGTAAAATGGGAGGGTTATATAAATTGATTCCCCTAACATGGTTAAGTATGCTTATCGGTACTTTGGCTCTGACGGGTTTTCCATTTTTGTCAGGATATTACTCTAAAGATGCGATTATTGAGCTTGGATTTATTACCGATGGACATATAGGTGAATATGTATTTGCATTGATTCTTTTTTCGGCTTTTTTAACATCATTTTATTCATGGCGCTTATTTTTTATGACTTTTCATGGTCGGATACGTGCCGAACGATCTGTGTTTAATAAAGTGCATGAGAGTCCTTTTTCAATGATAGGTCCTATTTTATTATTAGGTTTAGGCTCAATTTTTTCGGGTATACTTTTTAAGAAATATTTTATAGGGGATTACAGGGATTCGTTTTGGTTAGATGCGATATTCATAGAACCAGACAACACAGTTTTAAATGAAATCCATAACGTACCATATTGGGTGCCATTAGTCCCTAGTTTGATGTTATTTTTAGGGCTAAGTTTAGCCATATATGCCTACATTATTAATACAAATTGGGTTAATAATATGGCAACGATGCATGGAAGTATATATAGATTTTTACTACATAAATGGTATTTTGATGAACTATATTCAAAAATCATTGTAAAACCGTATAGGTGCTTGGGGTATATTTTGTGGAAGAAGGGTGACCAAGGTTTGATTGATAAGTTTGGGCCAGATGGTCTTGCATCATTAGCGACAAAAATAAGTGGATTTTGTGCACGCATTCAAACGGGTTATATTTATCATTATGCCTTTGCTATGGTGCTTGGTCTGACGATTCTATTAAGTTTATTGGTTATAGGAGCATTTTAAAATGAGTTTACACGAATGGCCTATACTGCCAATACTCACATTCCTACCTCTTTTAGGTGTGTTGTTTTTATTATTGGTTCCTTTTGATGATACAGATGAACAAGCCAAAACAAATTTTAAAACAACAACATTGTGGATAACAGTAGTAGTTTTTGCATTGTCAATAATTATGTATCTGCATTTTGATCAAACAAATGCAGAATATCAGTACATTTACGATGCACAATGGTTGAGCTCTGGAATCCGTTTTCGCATGGGAGTTGATGGTATATCAGTTCTGTTTATTCTCTTAACGACGGGACTTATGCCACTATGTATCCTTGCAAGTTGGTCTTCTGTTACAAAGCGTATAAAAGAATATATGATCTTATTTCTAATATTAGAAAGTTTAATGATAGGTGTTTTTTCGACGCTTGACTTGCTATGGTTTTACTTATTTTTTGAAGGTGGTCTTATACCAATGTATCTTATAATAGGTATATGGGGTGGGGAAAGACGTGTGTATGCAAGTATTAAATTTTTTCTTTATACCCTTTTGGGCTCTTTGTTTATGCTGTTGGCTATTTTGGTTATATATCTTGAAACAGGGACAACAAATATTATTACACTGCAGGAATATGATTTTGCTGAGGATATGCAGAAATATCTCTGGTTAGCGTTTTTTGCCTCCTTTGCCGTAAAGATGCCTATGTGGCCAGTACATACATGGTTACCTGATGCACATGTGGAAGCCCCAACGGCAGGTTCTGTTATTTTAGCAGGAGTCTTGTTAAAAATGGGAGGTTACGGATTTTTAAGATTTTCTTTGCCGATGTTTCCTATCGCCAGTGAATATTTCTCACTTTTTGTTATTATTTTGAGTGTTATAGCGGTTATTTATGCTTCGGCTGTGGCTTATGTACAAGATGATATTAAGAAATTGATTGCATATTCATCAGTTGCACATATGGGGTTTGTAACTATTGGTATATTCAGCTTAACTCATGAAGGAATACAAGGGGCATTATTTTTGATGTTTTCTCACGGTCTTGTTTCGGCAGCATTGTTTTTATGTGTGGGGGTGATTTATGATAGGCTACATACGCGTGATATCAATGCTTTTGGCGGACTTGCCAATAATATGCCTCGTTATGCGTTTGTTTTAATGATATTTACTATGGCTAATGTTGGTTTGCCAGGTACAAGTGGCTTTGTGGGAGAATTTTTAGCTTTACTGGGACTTTTCTCATATAATGCGGTTTTGGCTTTTATCAGTGCTATTGGCATAATCTTAAGTGCGGGCTATGCTTTACGATTATATAGATGTGTGGCATTTGGTACGCCCGTCAATGATAGGGTAAAGGCTATGTCAGACATCAATACGCGGGAGAGTTTAATTTTTTCACCTCTTCTTATCTTGATCATATTATTTGGTTTTTTTCCTTATTTTGTATTGAGTTTAACAGAATTAAGTACCGAAACAATACTTTTGGGTTTTGACGAATCTCTCTTAGAGAAGTTTGGCAATTTTGATGTGTATAAATGGTTAGCAAAATGATGAATGATTATACCCTAATTTTTCCAGAGATATTTATGGCTTGTGCTGCAATGATATTACTTATTGCGGGGGTCTATATCAAAAATATTAAACAGAAGATAGAAAAAGTCGTTTTGCTTGTTTTTATTGTTGCTATAGGTATTCTGATTTTTATTTCAGATGATAGTGGGCAGCTTTTTAATAGAGCTTTCATACACGATTCTCTTTCGGCGCATCTTAAAATTGTATTGCTTGTGAGTGCCATTTTCCTTTTAATTCTATGCCATAATTTCTATAAAGATGATAAACAGATAGGGTATGAATTTGATATATTAGTCATTTTTGCCGTATTGGGCATGATGATTATGCTATCTGCGAATAGTTTTATATCGGTTTATTTGGGGCTTGAGCTGCAATCTTTATCACTTTACACATTAGTTGCTATGAATAGGCATTCATCTTTATCAGCAGAATCGGGTCTTAAATATTTTGTTTTGGGTGCTTTATCATCTGGTTTTCTATTATTTGGTATTTCACTTATCTATGGTACTACTGGATCTGTGGTATTTGAGGACGTTGCTTTATTAATGAACCCACAGGACATGTCCAATATTACAGGGTTTGGTATTGTGTTTGTTATTGTGGGTATTGCATTTAAAATATCAGCTGCCCCCTTTCACATGTGGACTCCAGATGTTTACCAAGGGGCCTCTACTCCTATTACAGCTCTGTTGTCAACGTTACCTAAATTATCTGCTGTAATAATGTTGTTACGTATTGTTCATGATAGCATGCCAGAATTTTCATATATTTGGTTGAATATACTTATGATATTGAGTATTGCCTCAATGGTTTTAGGGGCATTTGCAGCGCTTGGCCAAACGAATATAAAACGCTTGCTGGCCTATAGCTCAATAGGACATATAGGATATATTTTGATCGGAATTGTTGCTTCGGCGACACAGCCAGAATTAGGTATGGAGGCTGTACTTATATATATGATTATTTATGTTGTAACGAGTATAGGTAGTTTTGCTGTTGTTTTATGCATGTGTCTTCCAGATGGGATGACGGAAAAGATAGAAGATTTAGCGGGATATTCTCAGACGCATCCTGTTATGGCAGGTGTTTTTGCAATCCTTTTATTTTCCTTAGCTGGTATTCCTCCTTTGGCGGGTTTTTTTGGTAAATATTTTATTTTTCTTTCTGCTATGAAAGCAGAGTTGTACGCTTTGGCTATTATAGGAGTTTTATCAAGTGTTGTGTCTGCGTATTATTATTTGCGTATTATTAAAATCATGTATTTTGATTCATACAAGCAAAAATTACTTGTGCCTGCAAGGGAAAATTATTATGTTGGTGCGCTAGCGGCTTTGTTGGTCGTGTCATTTTTTATATATCCATGGCTTTTAAAAGATTTTGTTGGTATGAGTTTGAGGTCTTTTTTTAACATATAGTGATTGTAAAAAAGTGATAAATAACATTCTTGCAAAAAATCACACATATATTCATTACCCCGTTATTGACTCAACCAATGCGCAAGCTAAAAGACTAATTTCCTTGTCCCCTGATACCATATTACGCACTCCCTATAATTGGGTGGTCGCAGATGAGCAATCAAAAGGACGAGGACGACAAAATAGACTATGGCAATCGCCGAAAGGAAATGTATATACGTCATGCTTTTTTAAGATTGATGTTCAAAAATACAGTCTAACCCATATATGTTTTGCTTCGGGTTTAGCTCTTAGTAAAACTATACAACATATAGCACAACAAAATAAAGATGCTGATTTTACAAAGTATATTCAATTAAAATGGCCTAACGATATTATGCTTTACCAAAAAAAATGTGCGGGTATTTTATTAGAAGTATATAGAGGATATGTCATTATTGGTTTAGGTGTTAATATTAGTTCGTCACCATCGGCATCAGCAAGCACGCATCTACAAATGTATGTAAGCCATGTAACAAAAGATGTTTTTGTTAATCAGCTTGCATTTTCTTTAGAACACTATATGAATAAGCTTGTTAGCAATGGTTTTACACCACTGCGTTCAGAATGGTTAAGTAAAGCCTATCAATTAGGTAAAGAAATAAAATTTATGAGTGATGATGTCTCTTATACGGGCATATTTGAAGAGATTGATTGTCATGGTGCACTTGTATTAAATATGGCTGGAAAAAGAAAAACATTTTTTTCAGGCGATCTTTTTGTTTTATAGATGTATAATAATGATAGAAATATATGGCACACATAGATTTTTCAGTTAATGGTAAGCATATGAAAGATTGGAAAAGCGATCTTGTTTTCTGCGCACTTGCTGGAGTAGATGTTATCGGAATGAACTTGTATCTGTATGGGATACGTCATAAATCAGGTTATAAATGGCTTGTTGTAGATTTTGGTATAGGTTTTTCTTTGGATAAACAACCTGGAGCTCAATTTAAAACGGTAGGAATTGAATTTTTAGAAGACATAAAAAAAGATATTATAGCACTTGTTATTACGCATGCACATGAGGATCATAGTGGTGCTTTGGCGTATACAGAAATTTTTGGTGATATTCCTATATATGCCACAGATTTTACAAAAGCGTTATTGCAAGAAAAATGTAAAGATTATGCGCTGAAAAAAATTGTTATCCAACCTATCAAGGATCAAGAAATTATAAAACTTGATGGTATGAGTATTACCGCATATGAGGTTCCACATTCTGTTCCACAAACAATATCACTACTGATTAAAGCAAAGGGAAAAACAATTCTTCATACGAGTGATTTTTGTTTTGAGAAAAGTGATGGGCATTACGTTGGTATGGAAGCATATGTACAGAAAATCTTACAAGATCCGCTAGATGTATTAATGTGTGATTCCACTGGTGTACTTACGCGAAACAAACAAATTGATGAAGAAACAGTATATCAAAATATAATATCTGTAATTACAAAAGCCAAAAAACGTGTGTTTGTGACATGTTTTTCGTCTAATATACAGCGTTTTTTATCTGTATATGCCGCCGCTAAAGCTTGTAATAGACCCTTTTATGTTTTGGGGCAATCAATAAAACGCTCAATAACAGCAGCGAGCTCTCTTGCTTTATGGCCTCATGGGGAAGTTCAAGATTTTCTTAAAATACCAGAAGAAAAGGACAACGCTGTTATATTAATTAGCGGTTGTCAAGGCGAAGGTAATTCAACTCTTACACGCTTAGCATTTAACAATATTCCAGATGTCATAATTAAGCCTGATGATGTTGTTATTTACTCGGCACGTGCTATACCAGGTAATGCTTTGAGTATCAGTAGAGTGCAAAATGCAATCGCCGATAAGGATGCACATGTATTAGGCAGTGAAGACCTACCAATACATGCCGGAGGACATGCCAACAGAGAACAATTAGAAAAATTTTTACAACTCTTACAACCCCGTCTACTAATTCCAATGCATGGTGAAAGACGGCATATAAAGGAAATGGTAAAATTAGCAAAAACTATCAAAATTGAAGCTTTTGCACCTTCAACAGGGCAAGTTATTGGTTGGTCAAAGGGTGATAATGGTACACCATTATGTGAAGATGTGATCCCAGCAAAAGCTTATGTTTACGATTCAGGAACCTTTATTAAAGACAATGATGAATGTTTTAAATCAAGAGTAAAAACAAGTTTTACAGGTCATATTACTCTATTTGCCATAAAAAATTCAGATAGTATAGACATTGTTAAATTATTTTTACGGGGTATTTCTAAATCTATCATTAATGCTGAAGAATTAGAGGAAAGAATTATGTTTTTTTGGCAAGATGTCGATAATGAAACGTTTTACGATATTCAGCGCTTAGAAAAAGCAACATTATCCTTCATAAAAAAAACGATGAAAAAAATTTGCTCAAAAAGAATACCATGTGATGTTGTTATTTCCGATATAAGCTTGTATAAATAACATAATAACAAAAGGCGAGGTAAAAATGATAGGAAGGTTGAACCATATAGCAATAGCTGTTCCCGATTTAAAACAAGCAAGTCAACATTACAGAAATATATTAGGGGCAAAAGTTTCCGATATAAGTGAAGAGGCTGAGCATGGTGTGTATGTTGTTTTCATTGAGCTACCCAATACAAAAATTGAATTATTAGAAGCTATAGATAATAATTCTCCGATAGCAAAATTTATGCAGAAAAATCCTTCGGGCGGCATTCACCATATATGTTACGAGGTTGATGATATTATTAATGCGAGTTTACAATTAAAGCAAAAGGGAGCTAGAATATTAGGTGATGGAACACCTAAAATAGGTGCCCATGGTAAAGAGGTACTTTTTCTACATCCTAAAGATTTTCAAGGTACACTCATAGAATTGGAGCAGAAATAATGGTACAAATAGTAAGTAGTTTGGCATTGTATTTTATATGTTGGTGGATTACCTTATTCATTATTTTACCCATAGGCATAAGAACGCAAGGTGAGGCTGGTGAAGTGGAACAGGGTAGTGTAAAGAGTGCACCTTTTGATTCACAGATCAAAAAAAGATTTTTTTATACATCAATTTGTGCCTTTTTGCCTTTTGGAATTATTACATTCATGCTAGAATACGATCTTTTTAATTTTCGTAATATTGTTCATATAACAGATACCCTATTAGGGAGCTAGACAGGTAAGGCGATGCGTTTATCACACTATTTCATTCCGACACTAAAAGAAAATCCTAAAGAGGCAGAAATTGTTTCGCATCGTTATATGCTAAGGGCGGGCATGATACGGCAAATGAGTGCTGGTATTTATACTTGGTTACCATTGGGGTATAAGGTTTTGCGAAAAATAGAGAAGATTGTACGCGAAGAACAAAATCGCATGGGGGCTATTGAAATGTTGATGCCAACTATACAATCGGCTGATTTGTGGAAGAAAAGCGGACGTTATGATAATTATGGCAAAGAAATGTTGCGTTTGCACGATAGGCATGAACGGGAAATGTTGTATGGGCCTACAAATGAAGAAATGATTACTGATATCTTTAGAGATGGTTTAATTTCTTATCGTGATTTGCCGCGCAATCTTTATCATATACAGTGGAAATTTCGCGATGAATTACGTCCACGTTTTGGCGTCATGCGAGGAAGAGAATTTTTTATGAAAGACGGCTATTCATTTGATTTGTCAAAACAAGCAGCACGTCATTCTTATAACAAAATTTTCGTCTCATATTTAAGGACATTTGAAAGAATGGGATTAAAGGCTATTCCTATGGCCGCCGATACCGGCCCTATTGGTGGTGACATGAGCCATGAATTTGTTATTCTAGCAAAAACTGGAGAAAGTCAGATCTACTGCCATAGACATTTAGTAGAATCGGCTTGTTTGCCTGAAAATATAGATTATGAAGAAGATTTAGAGCCGATCGTTTCACAATGGACAAAACACTATGCCGCTACTGATGAGAAACACGATCAGGCACGTTTTAATAGTGAGGTTGATAGTGAAAATCAAATAATTGAAAGAGGGATAGAAGTTGGGCATATTTTTTATTTTGGAACAAAATATACAGAAGCATTGGGATGCCATGTGAGAGATGCACAAGGAAGCAAAGTGGCATTACACTCTGGGTCTTATGGGATAGGAGTTTCGCGACTTGTTGCGGCTGTGATTGAATCGTCTCATGATGAAAGGGGCATTATATGGCCAGATATATTATCACCCTTTGAAGTGGTAATAATTAATCTTAAGGTAAAGGACAGTGCAACATCGCAAAAGGCCGAGCAGGTATATGAACAGCTTAAAAATGCAGATATAGATGTTTTGTATGATGATACATCCGAAAGTGCTGGGGTTAAATTTGCCAATATGGATTTAATAGGTATTACTTGGCAAGTTATTATTAGTCCCAAATCATTAGCAAGTAATCAACTTGAAATTAAACATCGTGCACAAGAAGAAAGAATTTTTGTGCCTATTGATACGATAGTTGACTTTATGAAAAAAAATATAAAAAGATAGAATGTGGAATGAAAAGTTTGTATTTTGAAATTAGTTTAGCTCTACGTTATATGCTTGCCCAACGTAAGCAAAAATTTGTATCCATAACAACTATTTTATCATTTTTAGGTATTGCAATTGGTGTGGCGACACTCATAACTGTCTTATCTGTTATGAATGGCTTTAGAAGCGAACTCTTTAATCGTATATTAGGTGTTAACGGTCATATGGAGGTATTTGAAGTTAACGCCCAAAAAAAGAGTTATCAAAAATTAGGGAAAGAGATTGAAAGAGCAGAGGGCGTTTTGTTTGCAATTCCCACTATAAAGAGGCAAGGATTAGTAATAGGAAAACACAAATCTTTTGGCGTTTTAGTAAAAGGTGCAGATGGTAAAGGCTTAGCAAAATTGCCCTTAATACATGATAATATTATTGAAGGAGATTTTCAAAATTTTCTAGATAATAAAGGTATTTTGGTTGGCTTAGGTATTGCAAATAGTCTTTTTGTTAAAGCAGGTGATGAGTTGAGCTTGCTTTTTCCAGAGGGTGATTCAACGCCTTTTGGTGTTTTGCCACAGCTTGTAAAATTCAAAGTTGCGGGTATATTTCAAGCGGGTATTGCGCAGATAGACAATAGCTTGGTATATTTACCATTAGAAAAAGCTCACGAAATTTTTGATACAAACAGCACTGTTTCTAGTATTGAGGTAACAACTAAAAACGCAGATAAGGTAGGGCAATATAACGAAAATATTAAATCACAAGTCTCTGCGGCGGTACATATTTCGGACTGGCGTCAAAGCGAAGTGTCACTTTTTAATGCTTTACAAATTGAACGTAATGTCATGTTTTTAATATTGTCTTTAATTATTGTTATTGCTGTACTCAATATTGTTTCAGGCATGACGATGCTGGTTAAAGAAAAACGTACGGAAATTGCGATATTAAGAACAATGGGATTACAGAAAAGTTCTGTACTACGCATGTTTCTTATATCGGGTTGCATGATAGGAGCCTTAGGAACAATAACAGGGCTGGGTTTAGGGTTGTTTTTATGTGAAAATATAGAAATTATCAGACAGCTATTATCAAATTTATTTCAGGCAGAACTATTTCCAGCCGATGTTTACTTTTTAAATGCTATGGTTGCTGAAGTTAATGTTGTTGAAACAGTATTCATTGTGGTTGTATCATTTTTTCTAACTGTTTTAGCTACTCTCATCCCCAGCATGGAAGCGAGTCGCTTGCATCCAGCAAAACAATTACGTTATAATTAATGTATCTATTATAGAAATATGTCTACTGCTTTACCCGTTTTGGAATTGAAAAAAATTTGTTGCCGTTATGAACAAGGAACAGAAGTCATTGACGTATTGAAAGATTTCGATATGTCAGTATATAGAAGTGAAATGGTTGCTTTAACGGGACCATCAGGTTGTGGAAAATCAAGTTTATTACATATTGCAGGGTTGTTAGATAAGGCCACTAGTGGAGATGTGTATATTAATTCGTGTAATTGCAGTATTATATCGGAAAAAGAGCGCACAAAACATCGTCTACATTCCATAGGCTTTGTTTACCAACAACATCATTTGCTACAAAATTTTTCGGCTTTAGAAAATGTTCTTATGCCTATGAAAATAGCTAAGACAGATAAATTGCAAGCCCATAAAAGGGCTTTAAAATTATTAGATGCGCTCAAATTATCACATCGTATCAAGCATTGGCCATCGCAATTGTCAGGCGGAGAGCAACAACGTGTCGCGATAGCACGTGCATTGGCAAATTCACCAAGTCTTGTAATTGCTGATGAACCAACAGGGAATCTGGATCCAGAAACATCACAAAACGTATTTCAACTCTTTACAGAATTGGTAAAAGAAGATACAATGGCCGTACTTGTCGCCACACATAATGTGGAGATGGCGCAGAGAATGTCTAGAGTAGTACACTTGACAAGTGAGAGAATTGATCATGAAAGCAATCAGAATTAACAATACAGGCTCCCCTGAAGTTATTACATATATAGAGTGTGAAAAACCAAAGCCGTCGGTTGGCTCTGTTTGTATAAAGAATATGGCTATTGGCCTCAATTACATAGATACATATCATCGCACTGGTTTATATCCTGTATCTCTTCCAACAGGTTTAGGATTAGAAGGGGCAGGCATTGTTGAGGAATTAGGGCAAGGTGTTGATAATGTTAACGTCGGAGATAGGGTTGCCTATGTGAGTGGACCAATTGGTGCATATGCTGAATATCATTGTGTTAACGCTCAAAAACTTATTAAATTACCAGATTTTATAAGCTATGAAGTCGCTGCAAGCCTTATGCTAAAAGCAATGACGGTACGATATTTATTTAAAGATATTTATTCAATACAGTCAGGTGAGACAATTGTATTTCATGCCGCCGCTGGGGGTGTTGGTTCTATTGCACTTGCTTGGGCAAAGGCCGTTGGTACGAAGGTAATAGCCACAGTTGGTGGAGAAAAAAAATGTGATTTAGTAAAGGCAAAAGGGGCTGATTATGTGATTGATTATAATCGTGAGAATGTCGCTGAAAAAGTTAAAGAAATAACTGATGGTAAAGGAGTACCTGTTGTCTATGATGGTATAGGAGCGGCTTCTTTGCAGTGGTCCTTGGATAGTTTGGCGCGTCGTGGCCTGCTTGTAAGTTTTGGTAATGCTTCAGGTGCAATTACAAATTTTGATTTCTCACGCTTAGCAGCAGGAGGATCACTTTCTGTAATACGTCCAACGCTTGCAGATTATATTCCTGATCTGGAAAGCTTACACAATAATGCAAATGATGTGTTTGATATGATAAAAAATAAACATATTGATGTACAAATTAATGCAACTTATTCTTTAAAAGAAGCGAAACAAGCGCATATTGATTTAGAAAAACGAAAGCTTCAGGGGTTGAATGTTATCAGCCCCTGAAATTGATTGTAGAATAAATTATATATAGCGAAAATACAAAGGAAAGCAGAATAATGTCTATACGAATAGGTGGTTTAATAACCGCGATGCTAACACCAATGGATAAAGAAGGGAACATTGATTACACAATTTTAAAACAAAATATTAATTGGCAGATAGGGCAAGGGGTCAATGGTCTTGTTCCTGTTGGCACAACTGGAGAGTCGCCCACTGTATCGCATGATGAACATAACAAAATAGTCGATATAACAGTTCAAGAGGCTGCGGGTCGAGTTCCAATTATTGCGGGTGCGGGGTCAAATAATACAACAGAAACGATTATTCTTGCAAAACATGCCGAAAAATCTGGCGCAGATGCAGTTTTGGTTATTGCACCCTATTATAATAAGCCTACGCAGGAAGGGCTGTTTCAGCATTTTAAGCATGTGAGTGAAGCGATTTCTATACCTATCATTGTATATAATGTTCCTGGACGTTGCGTTGTTGATATAATGCCAGAAACTTTAGCACGCATTGCCGAGTTTAAGAATGTTATTGGAGTTAAGGATGCAACCGGTGAGGTTGATAGAGTCAGTCGCCACAGAGAGTTAATAGGCAAGGATTTTATTCAGTTATCAGGTGAAGATGCAAGCATATTGGGTTATATGGCCCAGGGCGGTAATGGGTGTATATCGGTTACAAGTAATGTTGTACCAAAACTCTACGCGGCATTTATAGAAGCGTGTCTTGGCGGGCAATATGACAAAGCATTGAATTTGAATGATCAACTTTATCCCTTACACAGATGTTTGTTTTTGGAAACAAGTCCTGCACCTATAAAATATGCAGCGAGCCTATTAGGTTTATGTACGGCTCATGCACGTCTTCCAATGTTGCCAGTTAATGAGAACACTGCAAATGATATAAAGAAAGCGTTAAAAATAGCCAATACACTTTAATATGTAGAGCGGATGACAAAAAAACAAGCAGGTCAAAACGCTACAGTAATAGCGCAAAACCGCAAAGCCCACTTTCATTATTTTATTGAAGATGTTTTTGAAGTTGGTATCGTTTTACTCGGTAGTGAGGTGAAATCACTTCGCCTTAACCGTACCAATATACAAGAGGCTTATATCAGTACGCAAGATCAGGATTTATACCTTATTAATGCTTATATATCCATTTATGAAAAGGCAGCAAAATTAGAGGGGCATGAGCCACGCCGATTACGTAAGCTACTATTACACAGAAAACAAATTAATAAATTAAGACAGCTTGTTGAAAGACAGGGCTACACAATACTTCCCTTGAAATTATATTTTAATAATAAGGGTATTGTAAAACTATCTGCTGCAACTGCAAAAGGTAAAAAGCAGCATGATAAAAGGCAGACTCAAAAGGAAAGAGATTGGGGAATTGAGAAGAATAGATTGTTAAAAATGACTAAGCGTTAGAGGTGTTAAGGTCTTGATAATATTGACATATTGCTTTGTAGGCATCTTCTATTTTTTCAATATGTGCATATACATTGTATTGTGAGAAATCATCGTAACAATATCCATAAGCGGCAGCAATTCTTCCAGCTCCCACCTTGTGAGCTGCTGCCATATCTTTATAACTGTCTCCAATCATAATCATATTCTGTGTAGGGATATCAAAATAAGCTCCACAATATAATACGCAATCTGGCGCAGGCTTCGGTTTATTGAGGGTATCTGCACCTATAATCACATCAAAATAGTTGTGAAGGTGCAAACGATGTAAAAGATTATGTGTAAGTATTTCGGTTTTATTTGTACAAATAGCCAATCCCATGCCGTCCTTCTTCAATTTTTCTAATAATTGAGTGGCTCCTTCATAGGGTTTTGTATAGACATCAATATGCTTAAAGTAATAATCAATGAAATCTTTTTGCATCTGCTGCCTTGTTTCTTCCGAGACGTTTGCACCCAGCATATCAATGGTTTTATCAATAAAAAAACGACTCCCTGCACCTGTAAAAGAAAAAATTTGGTTATCATGATGAATGGGATGGGATTTATCAATGATATTGTGTTTTCTTAAGCTGTATAAGCCCGCTTGAACAAGGTCAGGAGCGCTATCAACTAACGTTCCATCAAGATCAAACAAAATAGCCTGCGAATAGTGTGTTTTGATAGGAGATTGTATTTCTGAGAAAGTCTGAGTATGAGGCATATTTTACGTTGAAAATAAGTATAGAAGCTGTTAAGTTATGATATGGAATCCAATCTAGCAGATGGTTAATCGGTCTGATAAAAACGTGTATGCATAATAACCACTATATAACCAATAAGCAACGTGTTTTTATGTTTTATCACTGTAGATAAGTCGTGTGGCCAATGCAGAAAATACAGAGATATAGCAGCCATATCTAAAAATAGAAATTGTTATAAATAATTAAGGTCAAATCATGTATTCTTTTTCGGATAAAAAAATTTTGCGTTCGTTATGTTATCTTAATGGCAAGTGGGAAGGTGAACCAGAAACAGAAGTGATTAATCCTGCTACTATGGAGGTTATTGCAAAAGTTCCTTCAATGGGCGCAAAAGAAACAGATTTGGCTATTCACTATGCACAAAAGGCTTTGGCGCAATGGTCAGGTTTAACAGCCAAACAACGTTCTTGCTATTTAAAGAAATGGTATAATCTTATAGTTGAACATAAAGAAGATCTCGCATTGTTAATGACGTTGGAGCAAGGTAAGCCTCTTGCAGAATCTCGAGGTGAGATAGATTATGCCGCTTCTTTTGTTGAATTTTATGCAGAAGAGGCAAAGCGTGTAACAGGCGAAACCATTCCGTCACCTCATGCCGATGCACGTGTTATAGTTATTAAGCAACCTATTGGGGTGGTTGCAGCCATTACGCCATGGAATTTTCCATCGGCAATGATTACACGTAAATTATGCCCTGCTTTGGCTGTTGGCTGTACAATCGTATGCAAACCTGCTCCAGACACTCCTTTAAGTGCTTTTGCATTAGCAGAACTTGCAGATAGAGCTGGTATACCCCAAGGTGTTATCAATGTTATTACAGGAGATGCAAAGCAAATTGGAGAGGCGTTGACTCGTTCGCCAATTGTTAGAGCGTTAACATTTACGGGATCTACAGCAGTTGGAAAGTTACTCCTTAAGCAATCTGCTGATACTGTTAAAAAAGTATCTTTAGAATTGGGAGGTAATGCATCATTTATTATTTTTGATGATGCCGATATTGATAAAGCTGTTGAGGGAGCGATTGCCAGTAAATTTCGTAATGCAGGACAGACATGTGTTTGTGCTAATCGCGTGTATGTTCATGATGCCGTCTATGATAAGTTTGTTGAAAAGTTTACACAAAAAATTTCACAGATGACTGTAGGAAATGGATTGCAAAGTAATACTATTATTGGTCCCTTGATTAACAAAGCCGCATTTGAAAAAGTTGAACGACATGTTAAAGAAGCAGTTGCCAAAGGGGCAACAATTCATTTCGGTGGCGGTGGTAGCGATAGTGAAAAGGGGTATTTTTATAAACCAACTATTCTAACTAATGTAAGTAAAGATATGCCGTTTAGTTATGAAGAGACGTTTGGACCCGTTGCGCCAATAACACGCTTTCATACGGAGGAGGAAGTTATTTCATTAGCTAATGATACTCCGTATGGTTTGGCAAGTTATTTTTATGCTAGGGATGTTGGTCGTATTATGCGTGTTGCAGAACAACTTGAGAATGGTATTGTTGGTGTTAATTCGGGCATAATATCAAGTGAGACCGTACCATTTGGTGGCATAAAAGAATCGGGATTAGGGCGTGAGGGCTCACATCATGGGATTGAGGAATTTGTAGAAATGAAATATATCTATCTAGGGGGATTGTCTTAAATATTTATGTGTGACAATTTTTCGCAGGATGCACTCAAAAAGAAGGTCGCGCTGGCTGCGTTGCAAGTTATTGAGGATGGGTTGACGGTTGCTTTAGGAAGTGGTTCAACTGTTAACAGTTTAGTTAATCAGCTGCCAGATTTTTTAAAACAAAAACAATACAAGCAATTACGATTTGTTGCGGCCTCTATTGCAACAACTCGCTTAGCAGAACAAAACAACATAAAAATAGAGAATCCTGTTGATTGTAATGACGTAGATGTTGCTATTGATGGGGCAGATATTATTGATAAACAGTTTAATCTTATTAAAGGAGGTGGAGGGGCTCTTTTGCGTGAGAAAATTTTAGCACGAAAAGCAAAACATGTTATTATTGTTGCCGATGAAACGAAAATGCGGTCGCAATTATCTGGTTTTCCGTTGGCTGTTGAAATTGAACCCTTTGGCCATAATTATACCATGCAAGCTATTGCGTCGGTCATTGAGCGCTACACTACCATTAACGAGATAAAATTACGTAAGATGGATGAGGATAATATTTTTGTAACTGATGGGGGGCATTATATTGCAGATGTGTGCGCCCCTTCTTTTCCTAACGTACAATCATTAGTTTCAGACTTAGATACTGTTGTAGGTGTTATTGAAAATGGTTTTTTTGTTAATATGGCAGATACAGTATTTGTTGCCAACAAAATGGGTGAAGTAACAAAATATGAAAAAGAAAGATAAAATACAAACAGAAGAATTTGATCTTTGTGTTATTGGAGGTGGTTCGGGAGGTGTACGCGCAGCACGTGTGGCGGCACAGTTAGGTGCAAAAGTTGCTCTTGCCGAATCGTATCGTATGGGTGGAACATGCGTTATTCGGGGCTGTGTTCCAAAGAAGTTACTGAGCTACGCAAGCCAGTATAAAAAAGATTTACAACAGGCACAATATTTTGGTTGGGAATGTGATGTTGGTGATTTTAATATGGAAACATTCTATAATAATAAGCACAAATATATTGCAAAATTAGAAGCTATATACGAAAATTTACTAAAATCTTCTGGTGTAACAATATTTAATACACATGCTAAAGTTACTTCACCCAACACAGTTTTGCTAGAGGATATATCAAAAGAAATTTCAACAAAATATATACTGATTGCTACAGGTGCCAAACCCTTTGTTCCCAAAGTTGAGGGATCAAGTTATGCCATAACGTCTAATGAATTTTTTCTGATAAATCAAAAACCAAAAAGTATAACGATTTTTGGGGGAGGATATATTGCCGTTGAGTTCGCCTGTATTGCAAAAGGATTAGGTATAGCAACGCATCTTGTATACAGAGGACAAAGACTCTTAAAAGATTTTGATTATGATATTACTGAAGAGCTTACAAAGTCAATGCTGGCACAAGGTATCAATATTCAGTTGCAAAATAATGTTACAAAACTTGAAAGACACGCACACGCAACAGAAGTTACAACACATTTAGCCAATGGAGGTAAGATTGTATCAGATTTAGCTATGTTCGCCACAGGTAGAGTGCCTAACATTGATAATCTGGGATTAGAAGAAGTGGGAATTAAAACAGATGCCGCAGGTGCTATTATTGTAGATAAGAATAATGCAACAAACATTGATAATGTTTATGCTATAGGGGATGTGATTAATCATGTACAATTAACTCCAGTTGCAATTCGTCAAGGGCAATTTCTTGTAGAAAGATTGTTTTCAGATAAACAATCATATATAGATTATAGCTCCATACCAACGGCCGTATTTAGTAATCCAGAAATAGGAGTGGTCGGGTTAACAGAGGAGCAAGCACGCAAACAATATGGATCTATAAAAATTTATAAAACACAATTCAAGACATTAAAAGACGGCTTTAGTGAAGCACAAGGTCAAGTATTGATGAAGTTGGTTGTGAGTACAAAAGATAACAAAATATTAGGTTGTCACATGTTGGGTAAGTATTCTGCAGAGATTATACAAGTTGTCGCAATTGCCATAAAGCTAGGCGTTACTAAGGATGATTTCGATAATACACTGGCTGTGCATCCAACTGTTGCAGAAGAACTTGTAACTTTAAAATAGTGAATGTTATGAAAAATTTTATTTATTCTATCAAGCGCAATTTCTTTGCTGGAATTATTGTATCTGTTCCTTTGTTTATGACAGGTTATATTTCATGGCTACTGATTAAATGGTTTGATAATATTTTTCAACCCTTAGTACCATTTAATATAAAAATCCCGGGTATAGGTGTTGTTATAACTTTTATTATTATCCTATTTATTGGCTTTGTAGCGAGTAATTTTTTAGGAAAAAATATTTTAAGTTTGAGTGAGAAGTTAGTTAAAAAAATGCCTTTCATTAGGAGTATTTATATTGGAAGTAAGCAGATTGTTGAAACAATTTTTTCAAAGGACGGAACCTCTTTTCAGCTTGTTGGCCTTATTGAATATCCGCGTAAAGAGGTTTATGTTATTGTATTTATTGCTAAGGAAAGCAGTCAATTTATGATGAATTTAGTAGATAATTCGCTTGCTAACGTAGCAGATAAACAACATAGTTTCCATTTGCCATCGGATGAATATTATAATGTTTTTTTGCCAACAACCCCTAATCCGACCTCAGGTTATATGCTTATTGTTCCTAAAAAGGATGTATCCATTGTTGACATTAGTGTAGAAGAAGCCTTAAAGTTAGTTATATCGGGAGGACTTATCACACCCGATATAAAAAAGAAGTTGACAAAAAAAGGTTAGTACGTATAATATTTTTATGTCGTGTTTGCTGCTTTTAATATCGCAAAATAGCTGTAAATTGCTATTCCGCACGGTACTTGCTTCATGAAGAGAGGTCTTAAAATTAAGAGAGGCCTTAAAATTGTTGGGAGGGGAGAAGTTATATTAGAGCATGTTAGGCTTATTATTAATTTGGTGGTCAAATTGCATGCAAAATTGTAACTTCTTTAACTAGGGAAGGTAGTTTGTTCAGAAAAGTTAATTACTGCAGACTGTTGTTTGAGTTGAGATAGAGTTCTAATATAAATTGATTTTTTAAAAACTTAGCAGATAAGTATCAGTTTTATAGACTAAATTATTGACAACATACTAATCATTAACACATAGAATAAGATGGGAGAATATAATGAACGAAAACGAATATAAAATAAAATCTCTTGCAAAAAATACGGTCTTGGGAAAGATGAGCCGTAGGAGCTTTATGCATGTTGCTGGAGCGATGGGCTTGTTAGCTATGGCACCAGGATACCTGTCGGAAGCTTATGCAAGTACACCAATTAAAGGTGGGCATATTAAAATCGCCCTACAAGGTGGAGCCGCAACGGATAGTTTAGATCCTGCAACTTTCGCAAGTAATGTTCCTATCATAGCAGGAAGACATTGGATGGAAAATCTTGTTATGGAATCTCCAACAGACGGTAGTGCCCAGCCAGTTTTAGCCGAGTCATGGGAAGCTATGGATGGTGCTAAGAAATGGGTTTTCAAAATTCGTAAGGGAGTTCTCTTTCATAATGGAAAGGAAATGACAAATAAGGATGTTGTAGCAAGTCTTATGCGTCACTCGGATGAGAAATCTAAATCAGGTGCTCTTGGTATTATGAGGACAATTTCGTCAATCAAAGCAGATGGCGATGATTATGTTGTGGTAAATTTGGACAGTGGTAGTGCTGATTTACCATTGCTGTTATCTGATTACCATTTGGCAATTCAACCTAATGGCGGTTTTGATAAACCTGATGCAGGAATAGGAACAGGGCCATATAAAGTGGAAGTTGCCGAGCATGGTACGCGCTATTTATTTGTCAAAAATAAAGATTATAGAAATGATAGTATAGGTCATGCTGATAGTTCTGAAATACTTGTTATCAACGATAGTACAGCACGTATTGCAGCCATACAATCAGGAAGAGTACATATGGCTAATCGTGTTGATCCCAAGACGGTTGATTTGTTAAAAAGAAATAAAAATCTGGAAATCAAAAATGTATCGGGACGCGGTCATTACGTGTTTAACATGTTCTGTAATACAGAGCCATTTACTAATAACGATCTAAGGATGGCGTTGAAATATGCTATGGATAGAGAGGCCATAGTTAATAAGGTGCTGCGTGGTTATGGTACAGTTGGAAATGACTTCCCAATAAACGCGGCCTATAGTTTCTTCCCTGATTCTATAGAACAGCGCAGTTATGATATGGACAAAGCAAAATATCATTATAAGAAATCGGGTCATTCAGGTAAGATATTACTTAGAATATCGGATGTTGCTTTTTCTGGTGCTGAACCAACAGCTATTCTATTCCAAGATTCTGCAAAGAAATGTGGTATTGATATAGAAATTAAGCGTGAGCCATCAGATGGTTATTGGTCTAACGTATGGAACAAAATGCCTTTCCATGCTTCTTATTGGGGCGGAAGAGCAACTCAAGATCAGATGTATACTACTGCCTATTACTCCAAAGCCGACTGGAACGATACACGCTTTAAAAACGATAAATTTGATAAGTGGTTAGTAGAGGCAAGAGCTGAGCTTAATGCTAGTAAGCGTAAAGCCATTTATACAGAAATGGGACAAATGGTGCGTGACGAGGGTGGAACGATTGTACCTATGTTTAATGATTTTGTTGACGTTGTATCAAGCAAAATTGATGGGTTTGTTCTTGATCCTGCTCAGGAAATGTCTAATAGCTTCGCTGGCGTGAGGTGTTGGCTTAAAGCATAAACTATAATAAGATAGTTAAAAATGCCCGATCATGATAGTGTTCGGGCATTTTTTTTATACAAGTTTGAGATTGAAATGGTATTTTTTTATTAAATTTGCTTACGCATTATAGTATAAGACTAAAACTGTTGCATTAATTTTGCATGAACGAGTATATCTATGCACGCATACACCACATTACAATTCGTTGTTTTTTTTTGTAAAACAATAGTTATATTTTTTTTAATAAATTCAGATTTATCCGCTCAAATAGCATCGCAGATTTCAGAAGATATAAAAAATATAAGGGGGGGAGAAGACAATATACAGTTTGTATCAGATGAAATCGAAGTTGATACGAAAAATAAAATTTTAAAACTCACCTCAAATAGTGTTCTGACTTCCCCAATAGCAACTCTATCAGCTGGTTCAATAATATATGACCATACAAAAAAGCTAATTTCAGCTACTGGCGGTGTAAAACTTCAATATCATAGTGTAGACTTGCTCTTAGAAACAGATGAAATCAAGATTAATAGTAAATTTCAGATTAAGTTTGCTAAGAATGTAAGAATAACATTAAGCGATAATCGTACAGCTATAATCAAAGAAATTAGGCATATAAAAGATAACATACATCATTTAGACCATATAAAGTTCTTACCATGTCATACTTGCGACGATGGTAGAACGCAAGCTAAATGGTATATCAATTCTCATAAGGGTATTTTAGATCTAGATAAAGGATTCATAAAAATTATGGATAACGATCTCTATATATTTGATTTAAAAGTAGGAGGAGAGAGCGAATATACTATTTATCTACCAAAATCGAATAAAGGTGTGTCAAGAAGGAAATCCTTGCAAACGGCTAAGGTTATTTCCTTACAAGGTAATAAAGTGCTAGGTATACCTTATAAGTATTACGTGAACAATAATGAAGATCTTACTCTCACTCCTTATTTTTCTGTTCCTATCCTTACGAGAGATACAGAGGTCAATGAAATTTTAAAGAAAACAGCCATTGAGCTTGAATACAGTTATAAAAAAAATAGGCAAAGTTATAATTTAACGGCTTTTTTTCAAAGAGATGAAACAAGACAAGCCTTAGGAGATGATAGAAAGAATGAGGCTTTTTTTCTTCATGCCGATGTCAATTTTATAGTTGCTGAAAATTGGCAAGTTGGTGGCGTTTTAAACATAGTAAGTGATTACAATGTGCCAGCAGATGTCTCAACACTCAATAAGCCTAACATTAAACGTAATTTTTACGTACGTAGTGCTAATGAAAGAAATTATACTAATTTATATTATACTGACTTTTTTACATATCAAGAATTTGAACGGCCAACACAATCTTCAATAAGGCCGCGCTTTGTTTATGAACATTATTTTAAAACGAAGCAACGAAATAAAGATTTATATTTTAATATTGATATGATGAATGTTGTTAGAACTGATATTTCAGATGCTTCAGATATACCAGATACTGATGTAATGCGCATGAGCACTAAACTTGAATACACTTCACAGCACATATATAGCGGACATGTATTGAAATTAGGGTTATCGGGGATTACCAACTCTTATTTGATAAGCCCTAGGCAGAATGATTTAACAAACAATTCTCAGTCTGAGGCAACATTTAGTATGGCACCTGGGGGATATGTCGATTACAGATATCCTTTGATAGTTGAAAATAAAAACGCTACAGGCATAAAACAATTCCTGATAGAGCCACGTATAGTAATGATAGGCAACTATAATATAGGAAAAAAAACAAACATACAGGCAGTTGATAGCACAATACCTATTTTACAAGTAGCTAATATATTTGATGCAAATAAATACAGCGGATATGATAAAGACAGGGATTCTATAGAAATCGTATATGGTGTAAATATAGAAATTACGGAGAATGGATATGATAAAGTTTTATTGCGCTTTGGTAGAAACTATAAAATTTGGGGGCAGGATAAGTTTGATCCTATAGGAGCACAAGAAGGTAGATCTTCAGATTATATTATAGGAGCTAATTTGTATGCGTCATATTTGGGATCAATTAATTCAAATTTCAGATTATCTAAAAAGTCGTTTTCTCTAGAAGAGTCGTATATAATTTATAATAGTTATATTGGTAAAATAGATTTAAGTTTAGGGTATTTGCATCTAAATGACTCAGAGGATGGTGCAAATTATAGAGAAATAGTAGCATCAACACAATATCCGTTAACAGAGCACTTATCTTTAGATATAAGCGTTCATTATGATAGTAGTCAAAAATTTGTCAAAGAAATGAATTTTGCGCTAGGGATGGTTACGGAGAGTGTAAAATATGGGTTAACGTATGAAAGACAGGCAAGTCAAATCAATGAAGGCTATACAAACCAATTTGGTGCTTTTTTGCAATTACATAAATTTGACTATGAGGAGCCTTAATATAGACATGACTTCCATTATATAGATTTTTATTGACTTTGATACAACACTCAGCTTTATTATCCTAGTAGGTTGGAAGTATGTTGCTATAATGTATGTTGTTATAATGTATAATCTATATTAGGGGTAATGATAATAAAAGATTCACAAATGTTAAGTCAAAGCAAGTGAGATCGTTAATTAAAGGGATAAATATGGAAAAAAAATATCATAAAAACATAAAAAAATGGCAAAAGGAATTTTCAGAAGGACGGTTAGATCGCCGTGAATTTCTGGCACTTACAACGGCTTTTGGAGTGTCTACAGTTGCTGCGTATAAGATGATAGGATTGGAACCAGCGATGGCACATTCGGTGGGTAAAAAGGGAGGAACTTTGAAGGTATCAATGCTATTGAAACCCGTTGTTGATCCACGTATTTTTGACTGGGCTCAAATGGCTAACATCGCACGTCAATTTTGTGAACCATTGGTTTTATACACGTCAGATTTCACTTTTGAACCGTGGCTGTTAGAAGATTGGGAAGTCAGCGATGATGCTAAAAAATACACGTTATACGTACGAAAAGACATAACATGGAATAATGGGGATGTTTTTAATGCTGATGATGTCATTTATAATCTAAATCGTTGGTGTGATAAAACAGTAGAAGGCAATTCTATGGTAGCTCGTATGTCTTCTCTCGTTGATACCAAAACAAATAAAGCTATTAAGGGAGGGATTGTTAAGATAGATGATTATACAGTTGAACTTAATTTACCTTATCCAGACATCACTATAATTCCAGGTTTTGCGGATTATCCAGCATTGCTTGTGCATAGAGATTTTGATAAAAATGGTGCAGATTTATCAAAATCTCCAATAGGCACAGGTCCGTTTGAACTAGAAAGCTTTGAAGTTGGAGTTTCAGCAAGATGCGTGCGCCGTAAAAACGGAGAATGGTGGAGAGGAGAGGCGTATTTAGATGCTATTGAATGGACCGATTATGGAACAGATCCTGCCGCCGAGATTGCGGCTTTTGAAGCGGAAGAAATTAATATAAATTATGAAACACTTGCTGATACAGTTGATATTTTGGATGGTTTAGGTTTACATAAAACATCAGTGACAACAGCGGCAACCATCGTAGCGCGTATGAATGTAAACAATAAACCTTACGATAATAAGAACGTTCGTAATGCTATACAAATGGCCGTTGATAATGAAACAGTATTAAAAATAGGTTATGGAAATGCAGGTACGCTGGCAGAAAATCATCATGTGTGTCCTATTCATCCTGAATATTATGCCCTACCTAAAAAATCGCGTGATATGGCGAAGGCTAAAGCCATGCTTGATAGTGAAGGATTTGGAGATTATGAGTTTGAGTTAATATCTATAGATGATGATTGGAGGCGCAATACAACAGATGCAATAGCAGCTCAAATGAGAGAAGCAGGTATTAAAGTTAAGCGTACTGTTATTCCTGGATCCGCATTTTGGAATGATTGGACTAAATATCCTTTTTCTACAACGGATTGGAGTATGCGTCCCTTGGGTGTACAAGTTTTGGCACTTGGCTATAAATCTGGGGAAGCATGGAATGAAACGGGTTATTCTAATAAGGAATTTGATAAAAAGCTAGAGAAAGTCCTTTCGATTGCAGACGCCGATAAAAGACGTGAATTGATGAAGGATATTGAACACATATTACAAGATTCTGGAATTATTATCCAGCCATATTGGCGCTCATTATACCAACACACAACAAAAAATGTAAAAGGTGCAAAAGTGCATCAATCTCTTGAAATGCACCTTTCTAATATATGGCTTGACAACTAATATGTTTTTTGTTAGGGGAAATAATCAATTTTATATTGTGATTTAACTATTATAGCAGTGACTTTAGAGTACGTAACCTTCACATAGGTTGCGTACTTTTTTTTTGGAAATTTTACGAAGTAAAACAATAACTTTATGAAAGGTCATAAACTAAGCGTTTATGGATAGTGTTTGAATATATGATAAAAAATATTTCTAAAACTGTATTATGTATGTTTATTTATATATTATTTTCTACTTTTGCCTATGCAGATAAGAAAACAATCCTTACAACTATACGTCCTATACATTTAATTTTAAAAGAAATTGCTGGTGAAAAACTTATAGTAGATTATTTACTTAGCCAAAATTTAAGTGTTCACAACATGACCTTAAGACCGTCTGATGTAAAAAAAATCAACAAGGCAGCACGTGTGTTTGTTGTAGGGGATGATCTTGAGACATCTTTTGTGAATGCACTGCGTAAACTCAATTTTATGGATCGTACAATAGAAATTGCACATATCAAAGGTATAAAACTTTTGCGGTATCGGGATAAAAATTTTTGGTTAGAGTCAACAGATCATAGTGAGTATGAAGCCCATGATGATGAACATGCTCACAAAGATAATGAAGCCCATGATGATGAACATGCCCATAAAGATAATGAAGCCCATGATGATGAACATGCTCACAAAGATCATGAGGCCCATGATGATGAACATGCCCACAAAGATAATGAAGCCCATGATTGTGATGAACATGCCCACAAGGATCATGAAGCCCATGATGATGAACATGCTCACAAAGATCATGAAGCCCATGATGACCATTCTCATGGTTACCACGATCCCCACATATGGCTTAGTATAGAAAATGTAAGAAAAATAGCTTTTTATGCGGCAAAAATTTTCGGTGAAGTAGACGTTAAGAATAAAAATTTTTTTCAACAAAGAGCAAAAATTTTTTCCAAAAATTTAGAAAGAACACACAAAAAAATACAAACTATATTAAAGCAGGTGAGTAATAAGGGTTTTTTTGTTTCACATGATGCCTATCAATATTTTGAAAGGGAATATTCACTTCAGTTAAAAGGCGTAGTGTTTGTTACGGAAAACGCCCCTTTAAGTATAAAGCATGTAAAGACATTGCAAAAAATAGCACAAAAAGAAAATATTCAATGTGTGTTTTATGATTACCCATCCGCAAAGTTAAACAAAATGAGTAGAATCCTAAAAGGTAAACATAATATAGATATCGTGCGTGTTAATCCTTTGCTTTCAGATATGCCTAATATTACCTCTTATGAGGGATTCATGATGCATATTGCTCGTACAATGGCTAATTGTTTGGCACAATAATATCTCTACCTTGTCGGATTGTTTTGTGAGTATTCAGGCAAAGACATAAAATGCTCTTGAAATGTGCAACAGAATGTATATAGTGAATATAGCTGTAGGGGGATTAGGGGCCATAAAAGCTAATTTAGTTTGAAGAGTACATGGTATAGGGAGACAAAGGGTAAGGGATGACAGATGCCAAAGTTTATGATGTGCATTGCTCAAATATGGGGAGTGATAGCGTTGATAATGACACATATTTAAGGCTCTATAAAAGAAGTATTGAAGATCCTGAGGGATTTTGGGAAGAGCAAGGTAAAAAGATCACATGGATTAAGGATTTTACACGTGTAAAGAATACCTCTTACGCACCAGATGTTTCTATTCGTTGGTATGAGGATGGCGTGTTAAATGTGTGTGAAAATTGTGTAGATAGACATTTACCCCAGCACGGTGAAAAAACCGCCCTGATATGGGAAGGGGATAATCCTGATAACAGTAAGCACATAACGTATAACATGTTATATCGTGAGGTGTGTAAGTTCGCGAATTGTCTCAAAGAAATTGGTGTAAAAAAAGGCGATAGGGTTACTATCTATATGCCGATGATAGTTGAGGCTGTTTACTCTATGCTAGCCTGTGCACGTATTGGTGCCGTTCACTCAGTAGTTTTTGGAGGTTTTTCAGCGGAAGCTCTAGCAGGGCGTATTATTGATTGTGATTCCAAATATGTTATTACCAGCGATGAAGCCGTGCGCGGCGGTAAGAAAATTCCTCTAAAGAATACTGTAGATGAAGCTTTAGGGAAATGTGTCGGGGATGAAAAAATGCTTGTTATCAAAAATACAGGTGTGGATGTCCAGATGCAAGATGGCCGAGATTTTTGGTATCATGACCTTTATATACAGGTATCAGACGATTGCGCGATTGAGCCTATGTTTGCTGAGGACCCTCTGTTCATATTATATACGTCGGGTTCGACTGGCAAGCCTAAGGGCGTTTTACATACAACAGGTGGGTACTTGGTTTATGCCTCTATGACGCATCGTTATGTTTTTGATTATCAAGACGATGATGTGTATTGGTGTACAGCGGATGTCGGTTGGATTACAGGGCATAGTTATATTGTTTATGGGCCACTAGCCAATGCAGCAACAACGTTAGTATTTGAGGGCGTTCCTAACTATCCAGACGCATCGCGTTTTTGGCAAATTGTAGATAAGCATAAAGTCAGCATATTTTACACAGCCCCGACTGCTATTAGAGCTTTAATGGGTAGTGGAGATGATTTTGTTAAAAGAACAAGTAGAAAATCGTTGCGCGTATTGGGAACGGTAGGCGAGCCAATTAATCCAGAAGCATGGGAATGGTATTATCACATTGTAGGACAAGCACGGTGTCCTGTTGTTGATACATGGTGGCAAACAGAAACAGGTGGCATTATGATCACAGCTTTACCAGCAGCAACAAAATTAAAACCAGGTTCTGCAACACGTCCTTTTTTTGGTATTAAACCGATATTAGTCGATGCACAGGGTCAAGAATTAAAAGGTGAGGCATCAGGTAATTTATGTATCACCGATAGTTGGCCTGGGCAGATGCGTACAGTATATGGAGATCATGAAAGGTTCGTACAAACATATTTTTCTACATATAAAGGGTTATATTTTACTGGTGACGGATGTAGTAGAGACGCAGATGGGTATTACTGGATTACAGGTCGTGTTGATGATGTTATTAATGTATCTGGCCATAGGCTCGGTACCGCAGAGATTGAATCGGCACTCGTTGCACATAATGCTGTATCAGAAGCAGCCGTGGTGGGTTTTCCTCACTCTATCAAGGGGCAGGGAATATACGCCTATGTAACTTTGATGTTAGGTGTAGAGGAAAATGAGCTCTTGTTAAAAGATCTTGTTGCTTCGGTAAGAAAAGATATTGGCCCCATAGCAACGCCCGATCATATACAATTCGTGCCAGGGCTTCCCAAAACACGATCAGGGAAGATTATGCGAAGAATATTGCGTAAGGTTGCAGAGAATGATTTTAATAATTTGGGAGATATATCAACATTAGCTGACCCAAGTGTAGTTGAGAATATTATCACTAAAAGAAAAAAAGTATAAAAGCGATAAGTAGAATAATGTCATTTGTAGAGTTTGGAGTATTTGAGAGTATTGATATCCGCGTGGGTAGCATAGTTGAGGTTAGTGAATTCCCAGAAGCACGTAAGCCATCATATAAATTAAAAATTGATTTTGGTAAAGAATTGGGAATTAAAAAATCGTCAGCACAAATCACACGACATTATGAACAGAATAGTTTGATTGGCAAGCAGGTTATTGCTGTGGTTAATTTCAAGCCACGGCAAATAGGACCTTTTATGTCCGAAGTACTTGTTCTAGGGGTTCCTGATGAACAAAATGAAGTGGTGCTTATGTCTCCTGATAAGAGTGTAGAAAATGGAGGGCAGTTATTCTAATACACCCAATTAATCATATTGCGTGTTTTGGTAAGTGTGTATAAAAAACAATGTTTAATTTTAAAGCAAATAGTGTACTGGGTATTTTGGTAAGGCGTTTCTTGGCTGGGATTCTGACCGTTTTTATTATAACTTTACTTCTATTTTTTGGGGTCGAATTATTACCTGGAGATTTTGCTCAGGCTTTCTTAGGGCAATCGGCAACGCCGGAGGCCGTAGAAAATATACGAAGAGAATTCAATTTGAATGCCCCTGCCTATGAACGTTATATTGATTGGTTTTTAGGTGTTATACATGGTGATTTTGGTTTTTCATGGGCTAACAAAAATGATGTTTCTGTGCAACTTTTTTCGCGTCTCAATAATACATTATTGCTGGCATCTTTGGCGGCTATCATTTCAGTTCCGCTATCTATTATATTGGGTATGGTCTCGGTTTTTTATAAAAATCGGTGGCCAGATAGATTAATAAATTTTTTCTCGTTGACTGCTATTTCGTTACCTGAATTTTTTATAGGTTATATATTGATATATTTTTTTGCTGTTGAACTTGGTTGGTTTGTATCAACAGCGGTTATATACGAGGGCATGGGTTTGTGGGAAAAATTAAGTATTACAGTATTACCTGTTTTAACACTCGTGTTGGTTGTGTTGGCTCATATGATGCGTATGACACGTGCCGCAATTTTAAATGTTTTATCATCTGCGTATGTAGAAACGGCGGAACTCAAAGGTTTAACTTCATTTAGAATTATTTTAAAACATGCTGCACCTAATGCTATTGCTCCTATTGTTAATGTTGTTGCATTGAATATGGCGTATTTGGTTGTTGGTGTTGTCGTTGTAGAAGTAATTTATGTTTACCCTGGGCTTGGCCAGTATTTTGTCGATGCCGTAACAGTGCGTGATATTCCTGTAGTGTTAGCCTGTGGTTTGGTTTTTGCTTTAGTCTATATCGTTTTTAATACATTCGCTGATCTCATATCTATTATTTCTAACCCAAGATTGAGGCATCCAAAATGAAAGCTAAAGAGATGTTCCGTAATATACCTTGGAGTGCACGTATAGGAATTTGCAATTTGTGTATACTTTTCTTTGTTGCAATTTTTGCAGATTTTATTGCTCCTTATGGAGAAAGAGAAGTTGTAGCAGATATATGGCAGGAACCCAGTTATGATCATTGGTTAGGAACTGACAATTTAGGGCGTGATATTCTGTCGCGGCTGATATATGGCGCACAGACAACGATATCTGTTGCAGCTCTAGCAAGTTTATTGTCATTCAGTTTTGGTGCACTTTTAGCTTTTTTTGCTGCAACTGTGGGTGGGAGTGTTGATAATCTCCTTAGTCGTATGTACGATACTCTTCTTGCGATACCTACACTAATTTTTGCTTTGGTTGTTTTGGCAGCTTTACCTCAAGAGACGTATATTTTAATACTTGTTATAGCGGTTATCGATTCAACACGGGTATTTCGCTTAAGTCGTGCCGTAGCCATAGATATTATGGTACAGGATTATGTGGAGGCAGCGCGCTTAAGGGGAGAAGGTAAAATATGGATTATGTTAAAAGAAATACTTCCTAATGCCTTGACACCACTTATTGTTGAGTTCGGATTGCGTTTTGGCTTTGCTGTGTTATTTGTGTCAACGCTTAGTTTTTTGGGCTTAGGCATTCAACCACCTGAAGCCGATTGGGGTGGTATGGTTAAAGACAATAAAGATGGTATTTTATTTGGCATTCCTTCGGCACTTATTCCAGGGGCCGCTATCGCTATTTTGACTTTGTCAGTTAATGTTGTTGTTGACTGGTTACTCAATTATACTACAAGTGTAAAGGGAGGACGTGACTATGACTAATAGCAACATCTTGTTAAGCGTTAAAGATTTATGTATTAAAGCCACCATTTACCCTCAGCAAGGAAAGCCTTTTAAGAAAGATATCGTTAAAGATGTTTCCTTTGATTTAGAAAGAGGTAAAGTTATTGGTTTAATTGGTGAGTCTGGTGCTGGAAAGTCGACAATTGGCCTTGCAACGATGGGGTATTGTAGAAGGAGTATTTATATTGATTCAGGGCAGATATATTTTGATGGTAAGGACATAATCACTCTACCCAAAAATGACGTTAATCAAATTAGGGGTAAAAATATTTGTTATGTGGCACAATCAGCCGCTGCCTCTTTTAATCCTGCACACCGACTAATGGATCAAATTATTGAAACTTCATTATTACATGGAGTTTTTGAATTTAAAGAGGCAAAAGAAAGAGCAATAGAATTATTTGCGCTACTTGATTTACCCGATCCTCAAAATTTTGGTAACAGATTTCCACACCAGGTTTCAGGTGGGCAGCTACAAAGAGCCATGACTGCTATGGCTTTGTGTTCTAAACCGTCATTGATTATTTTTGATGAACCTACTACAGCGCTTGATGTTACAACTCAAATTGATGTGCTAGCAGCAATAAAAAACGCGATTGAAGTGACAAATACAGCAGCAATATATATTACACATGATCTGGCTGTGGTAGCGCAAATATCAGATGATATCATGGTGCTACGCTATGGAAAGATGGTAGAATATGCAAGTACAGACATTATTATTAATACACCAACACAAGAATATACGAGTGCTTTGGTTTCCGTTAGTTCTAAAATAAAAAAACAAGCAGAGGATCAAACTAACGCATTATTAGAGGTAAAGAATGTTACGGCATCCTATAGTAACGCTGTAAAAGTTCTTGATGATGTAAGTTTTTTTGTGCCAAAAGGACAAACTTTAGCGATTGTAGGTGAATCAGGATCAGGAAAATCTACAACAGCAAGGGTTATTACAGGCTTATTAAATCCTGAAATGGGGAGTATATTTTTTGATGGCGTGGAGTTAAAACCAGATTTTAAGAATCGTAGTAAAGAAGATTTAAGAAATGTCCAAATGATATTTCAAATGGCTGATGTTGCAATGAATCCACGACACAAAATAGGAGAAATTATTGGTCGTCCATTACAGTTTTATTTTGATATCGCTGGTGAAGAAAAGAAGAATCGTGTTTTAGAATTGTTAGATTTAATTGAATTGCCAAGTAGCTATTATGATTATTATCCAGCGGAGCTTTCAGGTGGACAAAAGCAGCGCGTATGTATAGCAAGGGCTTTAGCAGCGGATCCAAAATTCATTATTTGTGATGAACCGACATCGGCACTTGATCCGTTAGTTGTGCAAGAAATTTTGAATTTACTAATGGATATCCAGAAAAAAAGAGATGTATCGTATTTGTTTATTACGCATGATATTGCAACAGTTCGTGCAATAGCAGATTCGATTGCTGTTATGTATAAAGGTAAAATAGTACGATTTGGACCCAAGGATACAGTGCTGGCTCCTCCTTTTGATGATTATACTGATTTACTTCTTAAATCTGTTCCTGAAAAGAAATTGGGATGGCTAGAAGAAGTTATTGCATCATTAAAAATGCGCTCAGCAGGTAATTAATTGGGAAATATAAAGAAGTGTTAGAGTAGGAATGAATAGGCAGAGTAGTAAGGTATTATATTATAGCTACCTAAGATAGGAAGCAAAGGATAGAAACAAATGGTAATTTAGCAGATTAAGAATACCTATGTAAATAATGTTATGAATGGTCTGCAATAATCATTGTATGATTAGGGATATTTCTCTAATTCTCCTTCTTTATTAATTTTTTGTGCACCGCCCATATAGGGTCTTAATACCTCTGGTATAAAAATACTACCATCAAATTGCTGATAATTTTCCATAATGGCAATCATTGTACGTCCAACAGCAAGACCTGAGCCATTGAGCGTGTGAACAAATTGCGTGGCTTTATTTTGGCTATTGCTTTTAAACTTTGCTTGCATTCGTCTTGCTTGAAAATCTCCACATAATGAGCAACTGGATATTTCCCTATATTTTCCTTCGGAAGGTAACCACGCCTCAATATCGTAAGTTTTTTGCGAAGAAAAACCCATGTCGCCTGTGCATAATAGCATCACTCTATATGGCAAAGCCAAGCGCTTTAATACCTCTTCTGCACAATTAAGTAATCTTTCTAACTCCATTTGTGAATTGTCAGGATGGACTATGGAAACTAATTCCACTTTATAAAATTGATGTTGGCGAAGCATTCCGCGTGTATCTCGTCCTGCTGCCCCAGCTTCTCTTCTAAAGCAAGGTGTAAAAGCAGTATAACGCAAGGGAAGATCACTTTCTTGTAAGATAGTTTGGCTGGCGATATTTGTTAGAGGTACTTCAGCAGTTGGAATTAACCATTTGTCATCAATAGTTTTAAATTGATCATCGACAAATTTGGGTAGCTGACCAGTTCCAAACATAACGTCCGTACTAACAAGTAAGGGCGGCGATATCTCTTGATAACCAAATTCTTGCGTATGAAGATCCAGCATAAAATTGGCTATTGCTCTTTCTAATTTAGCTAGATTACCTTTAAGTAATACAAATCGTGTTCCTGCTAATTTTGTTGCAGTTGAGAAATCCATTAGTTTCATATTAGCACCAAGCTCCCAATGTGGGCGCACAGGAAATTTAAATTCTGTATTATCACCTACTCTACGAATTTCGACATTATCCTCTTCACTCTCCCCGTACGGAATATCCTCCATAGGTAAGTTAGGTATAATTTCCAATATTTTGTGTAATTCGGCCTCAATGGCTTGTAGAGATATTTGTGCAGTTTCAATAATATTCTTTTGTTGTGCAACATTTTGTTTAAGAGCTGCGATATCTATTTCGGAACCGGTAGTATTTTTTTGTCCCATTATCTTTGAATAATCGTTTCGTTTAGATTGTGCTAACTGTATTTTTTCAACTAGCTTGCGTCTTTCTGTATCAAGAGTGTTAATTTTCGAGACCTCAATATTAAGGCCTCTTTTGTGCATGAATTCAATAAACATCTCTTTATTTTGTGTAATAAACTTTACATCATACATGGTGAAACTTCACTATTCTGGCTTGTTAAATTTTACTAAGGTTATGTTGTTGTTATAGGGGTTCCGTGCTAAGGTTTTTCTTACGTTGCTTTTCTATGAGAACGCTACATAATATAGAAATCTCGTAGAGCAAAAGTGTGGGCAAAGCTAGAGAAATCTGACTTACAGGATCAGGAGGTGTTAATATAGCTGCCATTAAAAAAGCTAAAACAATGGCATAACGTCTTTTAGAACGAAGCAGGGCGGGGGTAACAATACCTGCACGGGCTAGTAATGTGATTAACACAGGAAGTTGAAAGCTTAAACCAAAAGCGAACAATAGTGTCATCATAAAACTTAAATATTCACTCACTTTAGGAAGTAATGTAATGGGTATTTTTCCATCTCCTCCATTTTGTTCCATACTCATAAAAAAATCAAGTACAAAGGGAAGAACAATAAAGTATAAAAGCAGCGCTCCCATTATAAAAAGAATAGGCGTAGCAATTAAAAAAGGTAAAAAGGCCTTTTTTTCATTTTGATACAAACCTGGCGCAACAAACATATAGATTTGAATGGCAATAATTGGAAAAGTTAAAGAAAATGCCCCGAAAATGGATAAGCGTATTAAGGTAAAAAAGAATTCTTGTGGGGCTGTGAATATCATCTCACCACCACGTTTTTCATAAGGTTCTATAAGTACATTGAATATGTCTTCGGAAAAATAAAAAATAATACCAAAAGCAATAAAAAGCGATAAAATTGAGTATAGTAATCTTTTACGCAGCTCTGTAAGGTGCCCAACGAGTGTTAGTTTATTATTGTCAACCTCACTATTATCCATGTTAAAAAATCACACTGATGATATATTTTAAGAAATTTTGTTCTTCATTTCTTTTTTTAATTTTTTCTTTGGCGGGCTAAGAGCATCTTTTTCCCTAGTAGATTGTGTCTTTTTTTTCAAAGGGTTGTTTTTTGAATTTTTGCTAACCGTTTTCTTTTCGTTTGCCGTTGTATGAGAAGTGGATACGGGAGTGAAAACATTATCAACGGATTCTCGCACTGTTTTTTGAACGTTTTCGAAATCAGTGCGCATGGCATTAATTTCAGCAATTTCAGTTTCTCTACCGACATCATCAATATGGCGATGCAACTCTGCGACAGTACGTTTGGCAGCATTTAGATACTTACCCACCATGCGCATCATCTGTAGAAAATCCTTTGGCCCCAATATGGCTACTGCCACAATGGCAACAATAAGAATCTCTGACCATCCAATATCAAACATACGCATCCTATATATTATTGAATTTTACAATAGAAAATTAAACGGTTACGCCTTTGAATTATCCTTCTTTCTATCTTCCATTTTTATTTCGGCACTATTATGTTCTAAATGTGTATTATCGTCCATAACATCATCTTGCATGCCTTTTTTAAAGCTTTTGATGCCTTTTGCGACATCTCCCATTAAGTCCGAAATCTTGCCTCTTCCAAAAAGTAGTACGACCAATACGCCTACTATAATTATCTGCCACCAACCGACTGCCATATTTTGTCTCCTTATGCCTATGCAAAATTCTATACTTCATATTATGCTATATAATACCTAATTACAACAATTTTTGAAATTAAGATTAATTGTTTACGAAGCAATATCTGGATCCATACGTCTATTTAGTGCTATAAAGGGTTTTTTTGATTTGACCTGAGCTGAAAACGCTTCTGTTAAAAACTGTATTTTATTTTCATCGTATTTTTGTGTATCTGCAACAATAATATTATCATCAGATAACAAACTTGCTGCAGCGACGTAATCAAATCCTGACGTAACACCAGAGTCAATAATAATATATTGATAAGATTTTTTTAATTTTGCGATCATATTTTTTATAATTTGGCTAGGCAGGAATTTTTTTATTGATACGTTTTTATTACCATACGGAATAATATTTAATGATGTTAAAGGATCTTTGTTGATTATACTTTCTATACTCGCTCCTTCAATTAGAAAATCGGTTAACCCCTTTTTTTTTGTAAGGTTAAGTATGTTTTTCAATCCATTTGGTGATTGAGTAAATTCAATGAGTAATACTTTTTCATTATTGTTAGCAATGATGCGTGCGAGATTGATTGCTATTAATGTAAGTCCCATATTAGAGCCGTATGAAACCATAAAAAGTACATGTCCTGGTTTTAGAGGGCGTCTATCTAGATAGGAATAAAAATCTAAAAAGGCTGCCTTAAATGGATGCGATTTAGCCAGCATAAGAACCTCAGCTGCTAAATTTGTTGAAATATCGTTATGCGTGTAGGTATATTCGGGAATAGACCAATAGAAAATTTGAGGTTCTGCTTGTTTTTTTATGGCTGTGGGGTATTTTTTTTCAATATTATCAGGATTGGATAAAAAATATTTTTTTAAAATATACTTCAATATGAATCCCATAACAATAGTAAGGAAAAGTATAATTACAGCATCTTTTAAAGTTAAATTTTGTGAAATTTTTACAATATTATTGGGATTTATTTGCCAAGAAGCTTTGATAGTTGAATAGGCATCTGCTGGATTAAGGTCTACATTTTTTTTACTTAAAGTTTTTTGTATACTTTCTTTTGCTTGGAGATCATTTTTTAATTTTTCAATATATGCATTTTTTTGCTTTTTGTTTAATTTTTTAAAAGTAGGGTGTTTCTTGAATACTGGATCATTTTGCTTTTTTTGTATCAGTCTGGCTTGTTTTTTTAAAACTGTGTATTTTTGTTTTAATGCGTCAGTTTTTTTTTGTAAATTTGCCACAATATTTACAAAAACTTTTTGTGCCTTTACTTGATTAGCTTGAATTTTTGCTTGAAGACCCAATATTACCATCTGATTTGGTAATCTGTATTGATATTGTTGTTGTATTAAGGTTGCGTATTTGTTTATTTTGTTGTTATAAAAACTTAACTCTTCGTTTTGAAGAAAGTGAGCAATATCAGCTAGACCTTTGTTTTTATATATATTGCTAATTTTGTTTATATATTTTTCTATGTTAGTATATCTTTCTTTGTATTGTTGAGCTTCTTTTAGAGGTTGATTTGAAATTGAGTTATCGTGATTTTTCAACTGATTTAATATTGTGATATCTTTTTTTAAATCACTGATATGTCTATTGATAACATGTTTATTTTGCACATGTGTGTGTGTGTTATTTTTCATAAGCACAAGGTTATATTGGTCAATATAATCCAAAACACTTTTTTGTATTTTTAAAGAGATGGCGCGTGTAACATCTGGGTTACGCATTTGAAATTGATAATGAAATTTATTTTTATCAAGATGTAATTTCTTTATGCCATTAAAGAATGATTTGTGACTTTCAGCTAGCGTGAAATGTGTTTGAACGACAGGTGTTTGTTTATGATATTCTTTGATTAATTGAAAAACAACATTACGATTCAATGAGTTAATAATATTATCAGTAAATTTCTCTGCATAGATATGTTCCTGCAAAGCTTCAAAGAAAAGATTTTTTTCTTTTTCAGTTATGGTATTTGTTGGTGCATACTCAATAGACAACATTCCTTCAGACATATAATATTCGTCATTATTCTGCCAATTCAAGTAAGCAAATAGAGTTATTACAATAGAGGAAATAAGTATAGCGGGATATGTAAAAAGAATATCAAAAAAACTTTTTTTTGTGACTATAGGTGGCATTATAATGAATAGTAATTAAAATAAAATATTACACCAATTATATTACATTCAAATAATGATCAGTGTATTAACAAAATAAAAAGTAACGTTTAGGCATAAGATTCATAACATGGTTTTCAACTATATTTGTAGGACCAAAATACTAAAATCAACTCGCAAATTGCGTATTATTATTCATATCTATTTCGGTTTTAACATTATTTCTTCCTGCATCTTTGGCAAGGTAAAGACATGCGTCCGCGCGTGCTAAGAATTCTTCCACATTTTCACCATGCTTAAGTAGGGAAATACCCATAGACATAGTTATATTCCCTAAGGTTTCATTAGTAGATTTTCTACGTAACTCTTTTTGTTGAATAGTCTCTCTTATGGAATTTGCAACACTTATGGCATTTTTTAGTTCTGTATCGGGTAGTAAAATAACAAACTCTTCTCCCCCATAGCGTGCACAGAAATCTTTACCCTTAACCGATTTTTTAAGAATATAGGCAACAAATCGCAATACTTGATCACCAACGGGATGCCCAAATGTGTCATTAAATTTTTTAAAATAATCAATGTCACCTATAATTAAGCAGAGCGAAGCATTATTCTCAAGCGCTTCCTTTACTTCTTGTTCCAGCACTTGATTAAAATGAAGGCGATTAGGAATTTGTGTAAGTCCGTCTGTATAAGCTTGTTTCTTAGTATCGGTTAGCTTGACATTCAAATCTTCTATTTGTTTTTTAGATTCTTTAAGATTGTCTTCCATATCTCTTGTTTTTAGAACAATTTTTTCGTTATATGTAACAAGCTTTTTGATAATCTTCGTTATGTCTGAACCTGATTGAGTTTCCTTTAATTCTTCGATCCCTTCTAGTATGTTACTTTCATATCCTTCAAAGGATGTTATAGAATCACTCAGTATTCGAGTAACTTCATCTATTTCACTGCCAACCTTCTCGGAAACATCACTAATAATCGTGTCATCGTCATTGTTATAATATCTTTGTTTGAGGTCATCTATGAAACTTACCGTAACTGGTTTATCATTGTTTATGCGTTCATCAATAGGGCTATTGAGAAGAGGATTCTCACCTGAAAAATAATCATAAATAATTTTATAAATATCAGGTTCTGCATCAAGTTTATAATGCTCAATAAATTCTATTGCTTTATTTCCGTAGTCAATACTATTAGGCATATGCGTGCTATTTTATAATTATTAATTTAATACTCAATTTTCGCAAGAATATAATTTAAGTATTATTTATATAAGGTAAATATTTCGTATTTTTGTTGCATAATATCATCTTTAATAGCAGTTGACTTAAGAATATGAATCGCGTATAAGTACAAATCACATTACATTTAATTTTTTTGTTGGATTTTGTATAAAATGCGTAATTTTTTACAGAAGCGGGCTGAGTACAAATTCCCGATTGAGCAGTTTCGTGCTCTATGTGTGCATATTTTTACAGCTATAGGTGCAGTTTTTGCTATGCTGGCTCTTGTTGCGGCGGGAGAAGGTAATTTTTTATTGATGTATGCATGGTTGGGGTGTGCGCTTTTTATTGATGGAATGGATGGTTTTTTTGCTCGTAAAGCCAATGTTAAGTTGTTTTTGCCGCGTTTTAGTGGAGAAGTGTTAGATGTGGTTATTGACTACATCACATACGTTTTTGTGCCTGCCTATTTTGTTTATATTAGTAATGTAGTGCCAGATGGCTGGTCGTTATTTGCTGCAAGTGTCATTTGTTTTACCTCCTTGTATTGTTTTGCAGATGCAAAAAGTAAAACTGAAGATCATTATTTTTCTGGTTTTCCTGTGTTATGGAATGTGGTGATTTTTTACATATTATTGTTATCAATGAATCAAACTATTGCTTTGGGTATAATCGTCATATTTAGTTGCCTTGTGTTTGTTCCAATAAAGTTCATACATCCAGGGCGTGTAATAAAAAATAGGCCATTTAACTTGCTTGTTACAGCAATTTGGTTTGTGTTGTTTGCTACTGCACTTTATGATACGACAAAAGCCTATAATATTGGAATTATTGATCCAACAGTGCCGGTTATTTATACCTCCGATTTTGTTACAATCGGTTTGTGCCTAACAATTGTTTATGCACTCGTTATCGGAATTATACGAACAATAAAAGGTATTGACGTTGCCGAGTAAATAAAATTGAGATATTATACTAAATTGTGTATCTTCTGTTTTATATAGCAATACCAAATACTCGGTCTTTAATTAATTTTATGTACTATGTTATATCCTCAACAAATTTTGGACGATATTAAAAATAGAATTAGATTATCTGAAATTATCGGACGTTATGTTAAATTAACAAAGCGAGGTTCGCAATTTGTTGGTTTGTCGCCCTTTAACAATGAGAAAACGCCATCTTTTTTTGTGAATGACCAAAAACAATTTTATCACTGTTTTTCGTCGGATAGGGGGGGAGATGTGTTTCAATTCTTGATGGAAACAAGAGGTATGAGTTTTCATGAGGCTGTTACACATGTTGCCGAGATAACAGGTGTGAGTTTGCCTAAAAATTCTACAAATAGAGAATTAGCTCATAGCAAACAAAAAAATATATATGAAGTTTTGAAATTAGCAAAAAATTTTTTTGTACGCCAAAGAGAGGATACATCAAATATTATTGTTAATGAATATATACACCAACGTGGTTTGAAACCGCAAATTGTAAAAGATTTCCAATTAGGTTTTGCAACTTCTGGGGAACACGATTTAAAAAGGTATCTTGCACAGCATGATGTCGAAGAATCAATCATGCAAGAAGCGGGGCTTATTATAGTCGATGAGCAAAGTGAAAAAAGGTTTGATAGATTTCGAAATAGGTTAATTTTCCCTATTGTTGATATTAAAGGACGATGTATAGCTTTTGGCGGAAGGGCACTTTCTCCCACTGCTAAAGCAAAATATCTTAACTCTCCTGAAACACCTATATTTAAAAAACGTCATACATTGTATAATCTCAATAATGCTAAAGAGGCAATATTTAAAAAAAAGCGACTTATCGTCGTAGAAGGTTATATGGATGTTATCAATCTTAGCCAGGCAGGATTTGAAGAGACAGTCGCTCCATTGGGGACAGCAATTTCTTTAGAACAAATCAATCTGATGTGGCGCTATAATGATAAACCTATTTTATGTTTTGATGGTGATACAGCTGGGCAAAAAGCAGTTTTAAGAATGATTGAAAAAATTTTTCCTGAGTTAAAACCTGGTTTTAGTATACAATTTATATCTTTAGAAAATTCACTAGATCCTGATGATTATGTTAGGCTTTATGGTCGCGAGGCTTTTGAAGAAAAAATACAAAATGCAGAAAGCTTGGATAATTATGTGTGGTATAATTTTGTTGCAAAATATAATTTAGATACACCAGAAAATAGAGCAAAATGCGAAGTGGAGACTAATAATCTAATTAATACAATACAGAATCCTCTCGTAAGGCAGCATTATCAAAAAGATTTTAAAACACGGTTTTTTCGTTTATGGAGAACGCGTTCTACAACAGATACCCCCTTTAGATCGTTCTCACAGCAAAGAAGAGGGATGGGGAATAAAAAAAATATTCACTTTGTAAAAGATAACGAAGCAAAACTTCTTGCATATTTATTGTACCATCCTAAACTGATAGAAGAAAATGTTGAACAATTGATACAATTAACATTTACAACACCTGAGTATAGAAAAATTCTGCATGATATTATTGAAGCTTTAGCTAACATTTCTCCCAACAATACACTTGATTGTAAAAATTTAGAAAAATATTTAGAAACAAAAGGGCATGGTGTTTTCTTAGAGCAACTTAAAAAATCTATTTCTTTTTTAGTTCAAGGTAAAACATCCTTGAAGGATGAAGTGGAAATAAAAGATATTAAAGAAGCATATTCATTAGCGTATAATTATCACAGAAAATCAACTCTCTTAGAAAAATTGCAACAAGAAAAAGACATATTTGCAAAGAATTTTAGTGAACAAAGCTTAAATGAAATACAGGCCTTAAAAAAAGAGATAGATTTGATGAAAACACATAAAAAAGAATTCATTAATACATAACAAGTCGGGTTAATATTAACGAATCACTATAAGAATGCTAACGCGAATCAGAGTTAAATGTTTATAAATTATATTAATTTAAACTTAACGCTTATATATAACTTACATGAAACTGAAAAACACATAACATTCCGCAGCTAAAATTAGAAAAGCCCCCCTAAAATGAGATGTTCAATATGACGACTAAAAAAAGCACTTTAAACGAAAACTTAGAATCAACTTTAAATGCCTTAATTAAAATTAATGAAGAGAAAGGCTCTATAACATTAGAAGATATGCATAACTGCTTACCAGATGATGCTTATATAGCTGAAAACTTAGAAGAATTGATGACAGCGTTGAGCGATATAGGTATTTTGCCTGCAGAAGAAGATGATGATGGCCTCATTGATACTAAGGTCACCGAAAAAAATGTAGTGGCATTTGATAATAATAAGACATTAGAAAAAGCCAAGAATACCAATAAAAGGCATGACAAAACTGATGACCCTGTGCGGTTATATCTACGAGAAATGGGAAGCGTAGAGTTATTGTCAAGACAAGGTGAGGTTGCTATCGCTAAGCGTATAGAAGCAGCACGTGAAGCAATGATAGCAGGATTATGTGAAAGTACACTCACTTTTCGAGCCATCACAATATGGCATGAAGAACTCAATGAAGGTAAAATTTTATTGCGAGATATTATTGATCTTGATGCAAGCTACGGTGATTTTGATACCACAAAAAGCGAAGATGATGAGGACGCAGAATATAGCAATAATGATGATTATGCAATGGATAGCAAAGAGACAATAGAGAAAAAGGCACATATCCATGATAATCAGAAAACTGAAGCAAAAGTAGAAATATCAACTAAAGAAGATAAAAAATTTGCTTCTTCCGAACTTGATGATGGAGAGGGCTTTGCTGCTAAAAGCGAGGGAGAGAGTGAGTATGGGGATGAATTTGATGATCATGATGATGTATCGCTATCGGAGAAGGAGTCTTTATTAAAACCACGAGTTTTAGAAATTTTTGATAAAATCGCTAATAATTATCAAAAAATGCGAGGTCTACAAAAGGAAAAAAATTTTACTGCCAATGATGGATTGAAAAAAAAACATGTAGAGTTAAAAAAACAAATTATAGAGGATGTAAAAAGTTTGTCGCTTAATGCTAATAGAATAGCAGCTCTGATAGAACAATTATATTCTCTTAACAAAAAATTAGTTAGTCTTGAAGGCCGAATTCTTCGTATTGCTGATGGTTATAAAATCGCTCGTAGTGAATTTATAGCCTTATATCGCGGACATGAGTTAGATAAAAATTGGCTGAGTAATATGGCAGAGGCAAACGATGAACGTTTGAATAAATTTGTTGCAAATGAAGGAAGCTATGTGTCTGAGCTTCGTGAAGAAATACATAAAATTGCCTACGAAACTGGCTTGGATATAAATGAATTTCGACGTATAATACATATTGTGCAAAAAGGAGAGAAGGAAGGGAATCAGGCAAAGAAAGAAATGATAGAAGCAAATTTACGACTTGTTATCTCGATTGCCAAAAAGTACAATAATAGAGGGTTACAATTTTTAGACCTCATACAAGAGGGAAATATTGGCCTTATGAAAGCTGTTGATAAATTTGAATATAGGAGAGGATATAAGTTTTCAACTTATGCTACATGGTGGATAAGACAATCTATTACACGTTCTATTGCTGATCAGGCACGAACAATTCGTATACCAGTCCATATGATAGAGACAATTAATAAGATTTTACGAAACTCACGACAAATTTTGCATGAAATAGGACGCGAACCAACACCAGAGGAACTAGCTGAAAAGCTTAATTTACCTTTAGATAAGGTACGTAAAGTATTAAAAATATCAAAAGAACCCGTTAGCCTAGAAACGCCAGTCGGGGATGAGGAAGATAGTCAGTTAGGTGATTTTATTGAAGATGTAAAAACAATACTACCAGTTGATGCAGCTGTGTTGTCTAATTTAAGAGAAACAACAACACGCGTGTTGTCCAGTTTAACAGCAAGAGAAGAGCGTGTATTAAGAATGCGTTTTGGCATTGGAATGAATACTGATCATACATTAGAAGAAGTTGGGCATCAATTTGCAGTTACCCGTGAAAGGATAAGACAAATTGAAGCTAAAGCGTTACGAAAACTCAAGCATCCTAGTCGCTCGCGTCGTTTAAGAGGATTTCTTGATAATTGATTGTTCAATATAGTAACGATAATACGCATAACTCTACAACCAGAAAGTCATTTTGCCAGAAAGTCATTTTGCCAGAAAGTCATTTTGCCAGAAAGTCATTTTGTATGTATATAGGTCATTTTCATAATCCCCTATATTTCATTACGGTGACTATCTTGTAGGCTATATTATTATAGTAAAATATTCTTACACACATAACTCTGGTTACTGTGTTGTAGAATCTATATTGCAAATATTATAGAGTATAAAAAAGATATCAGCTGTTGGGAAAATTTCCAAATTGACATTCAAATTTTTTCTTACGTAGAACGCGGCAAAGAGCCATAGCGTCCTGTGCATTACGTAAGGGACCAAGCACAAGTTGAGAAATATCATCATTCCCAGGTGATTTAATGGAAGTTGCATTGAGATTAAGAATACTAATTTCTCTTATTTCTTTTACTCTTTCCCACTCTTTGCGCAATTTTGCTACAGAACGATGAGTCCCTAAAAATAATCCATAATAAGTTTGCGTAATATTTTTGTGAGCAATATTATTTACTGATGCAATATCATTAGTTTTAATTGCTGAAAAGCTATCCGCAGCTTTATCGGAGGGTTCCTGTAAGGCTACAATTTTTTGAACAATCTCTGGCTGAGTATATTTTTTTTCCAACTGGGATTGCGTAATCCGCTTTGGGTTTACATGTATACTACTTGTAATAATATTGTCATCATCAACAGAAATATTATCTCCAGAAACTTGACTAAGAAGAATATCTCTCTCATAAACTAATTTATCTATAATAGTGTTAAGTTCTGCTAATCTGTTATCGTAGTAACGGCTATCATTGATCTTTTCTGAATAGGCTGTGCTAGTTTTTTTAATGAGACTATCATAGATATCAGATTTATGATTATTTTCCATCTGTGGTTTTAAGAATACAAAATACAGCCATGCGGTAAGTGCAATAAACACTAAACCAAGCCAAACTTTTAGCATCTCATGCTCAAACTTTTTGCGTTTAAATTTTATTTCTTCTTCCAATGCGGATATATTTTTTTTCATAAATCTCCTCGCTTATTATTATTTCTTAAGCTATCATTGTGGACTGGTTTTTACATGGGTGTTCATATGGGTTTTTACATGGGTGTTCATTTTTATATACTATTTGCGTAGGTTTCTTTTTTGATTCTGTCAAATATTACTCATTTAAAGAGGAATGAAGTTACATATTAACAGGGGATAAGGAGGGGATCTGATATTTTCCTTTATTTTGAAATAAAAGGGTAAGACTATTCTTACTTTACATCCTGTGTTTTAATGGTTAAAAGAGTATAAACATACGAATATTATACATAATTTTGTACCTTAAATACTTTTTAGGTTGAATAGGCTAGTTTCTGTGTTGATTTCGTTATTCAACAAGTGTTTAGTATTTAAAGTAGAAATAATAGATTGATTTACAATAATGATTGGGTAAAATACATGCATATAGATACAGTCGCTATTATTTTAGCGGCAGGTAAAGGTAGTCGAATGTCTGGAAATACTCCAAAAGTATTACAGAAATTAGCAGGCAGAAGTTTAATTAATCATGTAATAACTGCTGTTAAGCAAGCAGAAATAAATAATATTATTTGCGTGTGTTCATCAGATTCTCAATCTTTACAGGACGAAGTAAGAAAAATACATCCTGGCACTGTTTTTGTTGTACAAAAAAAGCAATTAGGCACAGCCGATGCAGTTAAGGCCGCACTTCCTGCAATACAGGGTGTGATGCAAAAAGCTGTTGTGCTGTATGCCGATACTCCGTTGTTGCAACCGCATACTGTAAATGAAGTACTCAGTACATTAGACAGGGATACACAATTAGCCATACTTGGTTTTGCGCTTGACAAGCCCAATAATTATGGAAAAATATTGTGTGATGAAGAGTCAAATCCGATAAAAATATGTGAATATGCAGACGCTTCAGAAGAAGAAAAAAAAATTCAAGCATGTAATTCTGGTATTATGGGTTTTAAAGTTGATGTTTTATCAGAACTTATAAACTCCATTGATAATAATAATAACAAGCAGGAATATTATCTGACTGACGCATTGCATATTGCTGTAGAACGCTCTTATAAAAGTCGTTTGCTGATGGTTGTACGTGATGAGGTTTTAGGGGTCAATACTATTGAAGATCTTGTTGTATGTGAAAAAATTTTTCAAAACCGAATAAGAAAAAAAATGTTGCAAAATGGTGTTATGCTTAAAGCTCCCGAAACTGTTTTTTTTAGCGCTGATACGCATATAGAGCAAGGGGTGATAATTGAACCTTATGTGACATTTGGTAATAACGTTCATATTATGGATGACTGTCTTATACGATCATTCTCTTATATTGAGGGTGCGCAGATAGGGAAGGGGTGTGTAATAGGACCATACGCACGTGTGCGTATGGGAACAGAATTGGAAAATAATGTGCATATAGGTAATTTTGTGGAAACTAAGAAGGTACATATACAAAGTGGTGCCAAAGTTAATCATTTAACTTATCTAGGAGATGCACAGATAGGGCAGAATACAAATATTGGAGCTGGGACAATAACGTGTAATTATGATGGAGTAAAAAAATCTACCACGATAATTGAGAAAAATAGTTTTATTGGCTCTAATACGAGTTTAATTGCACCTGTTAAAATAGGTGAAAATGTAAAAATTGGTGCTGGTAGTGTCGTTGATAAAGATGTTAAGGATAATACTTTGGTAATCGTGCGTCCAGAAAGAATAGATAAATAATATAGAGTAGTGGGTCAATTATGTGTGGTATTGTTGGTTACGTTGGTCTTCATGAGGAAGACGCTGTTCCCTTTTTATTAGAAGGACTTAAGAAATTAGAATATCGAGGCTATGATTCAGCCGGTCTGTCAATATGTAAAGAAGGGCAGTTAATCAATCGTAGAGCCGTAGGGAAGTTAAGAGCGCTTGAAGCAAACGTTAGTGATAATCCTTTATCGTCACATATAGGTATTGCACATACACGCTGGGCAACGCATGGAAAGCCAAATGAACGTAATTGCCACCCGATTACTAGCGAAACAATTGCAGTGGTTCATAATGGAATTATAGAAAATTTTGCCGATTTAAAAGATAATCTTAAACAACAAGGTTATGTTTTTTACTCGGATACAGATACGGAAGTTATTACAGCGATTCTATCAAAAAGTTTGGAACAGGGGCACGATATAGAAAGTGCATTTTCTGAATTGCGTAAAAGTATTCAGGGACATTATTCGTTAGCTTTTATTTATAGCCATGAACCTGATACGATATATGTTACCCGTCAAGGTTGCCCACTTTGTTTAGGTAAGGCGGAAGGCGGCGTTATGATTGCTTCGGATGCAATGGCTTTGGAGTTAAGGGCTAGAAATGTATGTTATCTAGAAGATGGCGACTATGCCGTTATTACTAAAGATAACATACGGATATGTGATAATGCCAATAATTGTGTTACAAGACATTATCACGCTATATCACATCTTCATAAGCCAAGTGATAAGGGTAATTATAGACATTACATGTTAAAAGAAATACATGAACAACCCGAAATAGTTAATCAAGTACTTGGCAAATATATCTATCAGCCAGATAAAAAAATTAATTTACCAGAACTTTCCTTCAATCCAAAGGACATATCACATATTGTATTATGCGGTTGTGGTACGGCCTACTATGCAGCTCTTATAGCTAAATATTGGCTTGAAAAATATGCAAAAATTACCGTTTCTGTTGAGGTTGGTTCTGAGTTAAGATATACGGACATGCCATTTAAAAAAGACATGGTGGGCGTGTTTATATCGCAATCAGGGGAAACATTAGATACACTTTCCGCGATGAGAAAATTTAAGGAAAATGGTGTAAAAACACTTACAATTGTCAATGTACCCCAATCAACAATTATGCGAGAAGCCGATACGGTATTGGAAATATATGCTGGGCAAGAAATCGGCGTTGCTTCAACCAAAGCTATGATGTGTCAGCTTGTGACCTTAGCCCTTTTTGCAATACAGATGGGTGTATTAAGAGATATTATTACACCATCATATAGTGAGCAATTGATAGATGAGCTTTATCTTGTGCCTCGTTTAATAAATAAAGCACTACAGAACGAAGGTGATATTGCAAATTTTGCAAAGAAAATGAGTAAGAAAGACAATATTATATTTGTAGGAAGACACATCGCATATCCGTTAGCTTTGGAAGGAGCACTCAAATTAAAAGAAATATCCTATATACATGCTGAGGGCTATATTGCGGGTGAATTAAAACATGGCCCTTTGGCTTTATTAGATGAAGAAACGCCTGTTGTTGCAATAGCTCCGCAATCAATTGCCTATGAAAAAACAATGTCTAATATCTCGGAGGCAGTTTCCAGAGGATGCGAGCTTATTTTTTTAAGCGATACGGATGTTAAAGACGAGTTTACTAATAATGTTATTTTTTCAATCAAAATGCCAAAACGAAGACAAATGTCTTTATACATTTGCCTATTTTACAATTAATTGCCTATTATAATGCGGTTGTGTTGGGTACAGATGTTGATCAGCCACGTAATTTAGCAAAATCTGTAACGGTGGAGTAGATTTCGTAATATAAAATGTGAGGATGTTGATTACTGTTACGACATCAAAGTTGCGACCCAATTTCTCACCTTGAAGGACATTCCCGAGGATAGGAAAACTAGAACCACGCTACAATCACGATACGCAATGTCTAAGTGATGAAAGAAAGCGGGTTTTTACCCCTCCAATTTGTGGTCTGTAGAAACCCTTACTTTCTGCGGTTTCAGTAAGACGATTTGGGTGGATTTTTATTCAACTGATTAACTTCCCCCTCAAAACTGTGAACGATGTGCCAATCTATAAATGCAATAGAGACACCTTGAGGTGTGTTGAACCTCATTCACCCCAAACTTTGCTAATCCTGTCTTGGATTTTTGCTTGAAAAGAATCCATTAGGTCAAAATTGCCTTCAACGATTTTTTGCTGCAGGATTACCTCACTAATGATTCTTTCTTGGTCTTCAATTGGTGGAACTGGAACAATGACTTTCTTCAAAGTGTTTGCATTGAATTGAGGTTGTCCACCCCCTACAACCAATTGCTTTTTCTGAAAATCAAAGTTGCTCGACTGAGAGAAAATCCAAAAGAATTTTGGAAGAACCTTTTCAATCAATGAAATCTTTATCAAGTAACCTGCAAAAACAGATGGTTCATCATCTTCAAAATACAAAGACTTGCCGTAGTTGTTCTGAGTTCGTGCCATCAACACATCCCCTTTGGTGAGAACATATTCACTTGGTTATTTAATGGATATACTTTTTATCAGTCGTTCAAGAAATCAAATTGTTAATGATTCTTGTAATCCTAACTCAACTGTAAGTGCCTTGCTCCTCTGCACTTTCTCCTAACCCATATTTCAATGATGCAAGTTCTCCCAACTGAATCATCTCCCAAGAAGGGTCAATGTCGATGGTTGGTTTGTAGTTCTCGTCAAACTTATTCTAGATCCATCAATACTGATACTCCTCAATCATCAACAATTCACGTTGAACTTCGATGTGGAAGAGGAAGAGAAATCACCTAGGGTAGAAAAAGACAGGTCGAGATATCGTTGTATTCTTGAATTTGTTGACAAAAACTGCTTTGCTGCTTCACTATTTAGGACTGCATTTAGATACTTTGGATGCACTAACTCTTGTTTTGCCCTTATGACACCCATAAACGCACCAAAACATGTTTCAGAAGGTGCTGACCCAACAAAGTGGTCTGTCCCACCAGTGCCAAACTGTTTGCTATCGAAATAGAACACAATGATAGAGAAATTTATCAAAGTTCTTTTACCAGATTTTTTCTCATCATGGTGTTCGAGCAATTCATCTATTTGTGGTTGCTTTGTCGTTGGAATTTACAAGATGTATCAGTTTTCTTCTTTGAAGTTATCTCTTTTTTGAAAAAGTGACACCCGCATAAATTCAGAGACTAATGATGGAATTTCTGGATTGTCCTTAGTAACTGGATTTCACATTTTAACCTGCTCAAGATAAAGGGGATGATGAAAATCCACCCTTATGATTAATAAAGCCTCCTGATAAGGTTTGAATGTCGGTTTCGATCTTTCTCAGAAACCTAAGATTTCATCCTTTATTCTGGGTGCAGGTCATTCTTTGCAATGGGTGTTCTTTGCGCCCGAGACTGAACCCATCATTTTCCACTTTCGCAAAGAAAATACTTTCAGATTTTTGATTAAGTTTTTTATCCAAAATAAGAATTGAAGTCTTTACACCAGAGTAGGGTTGAAACACACCTGCTGGGAGAGAAATCACCCCAACCAAACAATCCTCGACTAGTTTCTTTCTAAGGGTTTTATATGCGTTGCCTGTCTGGAAAATGATGCCCTCTGGAACAATGATGCCTGCACGACCTGCGGGTTTGAGATGCTCCATGATGTAATCAACGAAAAGAACCTCTGCCCGTGTTGATTGCACCCCAAATCGTGTGTGAGGTTTGATGCCACCAGTTGGTGAGAAGAATGGTGGGTTTGCAAGAATTACATCATAATATTCATTCCATCTGTCCTCAGATGACAGAGTGTCATATTCATGAATTTTTGGACTCGCAAATTGATGCAGATACATATTCACCAGAGAGATGCGTGTCATATCTGGTGAAATGTCATACCCAACAAGATTGTTACCGACCCGTTTGCGGTCTGATGCATTGAGTTTATCACCCAAATTTTTGTCAGTATTCTGAGACAGGATGTGCTTATAAGAAGAAATCAAGAAACCTGCTGTGCCACATGCGGGGTCGAGGATGGTTTCGTTCTTCTGAGGGTTAACTATCTCAACAATGAAGTCGATGATGTGGCGAGGTGTTCTGAACTGCCCCGCATCACCTTGTGATCCCATAAAGGAGAGAAGATATTCAAACGCATCCCCCAACTTCTCTGAGTGGGAATAGTGGAACTCGTTTATCTCCTTCAAAAACATATTGAGTGTTGAAGGGTCTTTGAAGGGAAGGAATGAGTTTTTGAAAATCTCCCTAAACAACTGCGGTGCAGATGGATTGGTATACATATTTTCAATCGCATCACTGTAGAGTTTCACCTTATCCGCACCCCCTAATTTGGGGTCAAATAAGTGCTTCCAAGAGTATTTTTCATAATCACCAACGAAGAACGATGGAACACCACCCATCTCAACTGCTTCTACATCCATGTCATACATGAACTTGTATATCAGTCCTGTGGTGATTTGCTCAACTTGACTTTGTGGAGTTGGGATTTTGCCAACAAGGATATCTCGTAAATCGTCTATGCGTTTCTTGGTGACACTATCTAACATTCTCTAACCGTTCTAAATTTACATTCTGTTTGATGTATGAGGGGATGCCCTGCTTCAGTTCATCAGGAAGTTTTCTGAACGCATCACCAGATGGATGCACGTGTAGTTCTACATATCGTTCACTATCGATAATATCTCTGAAATCATCATCTACCGCGTATGCTTCAAAGACTTCTCTTGCACTGCTATAGATTGCGTCATCTGGTTTGAGTGCTTTGTCTAATTTGTCGAACTCTTCATCCAGACACTCTCGTTGAGAGGGGATGTGTTCAATGTGACCAAAAACATGAAGTAGGAGTTCTGGAACAGTTAATCGTCTGTCTAAACCTAACGATTTTCTGAGTTTGTCGATGGTGAAAAATTCTTGTGGTTTATCCAAAAACTTGTCTTTGAGGTATGTTTCTGCCTCATCAAAGTTCTGCTGTGATACCAAACCTTTGATAATTGCGTCCTCTGTGACCTTATTTCTGAAAGAACGATAGAAATTTCTATCGATCTTCATGCCTTGGTCAGAGATGAGAATTTCCTTCAACTCTGCCAAAGGGTCTGGTGCAGTGCTAACCACCTCGTCAATATTTGGTGGGTTTACTGGTGGTTCTGTCGGTTCAGAGGGTTTTGAGGGAAGTTTGAGAACTTTATCGTAGTTAAAGTCCTTCTCAAAATAATCATAGTTTCCAAAGAAATCGAACAGAAGAAACTGTTTCTTTCGAGGTTCGATATGCTCTGGAATCTCTGACTTTGACTTGGTAATCCACGATTGTGAAAAATCACATATGCGAGTTCCACGACCCTTCATCTGGATAAATTCACTTGGTGAATAAACAGGACGCATCATGCAGATATTCAAAATGTCAATGCAGTCATATCCTGTTGTCATCATCCCAACCGTTACACAAATGCGTGTCTTTGATGTTCGGTAGTAAGGGTTAGTCTTTGACGGCCCGTTGAGAGAGTTGTTTCTGAAATCAATCGTCATTCTTTGTGAGTCTTGGACATTTGAGGTCACTTGAACTGCAAAGTCAGAACTGTATTGTTTTGGGAAGAACCTATCTGCGAGAACATTCAAAATCTGGGTGACATTTCTTGCATGATTTTGAGAGACACAAAAGATCAGAGTTTTACCAATTTCCCCTGTGTACTGGTCTTGCATTGCGTGCTTCAGAAAGGTTTCGCAAAAAATGGTGTTGGTGTTATCGGAAAAGAACTTCTTCTCAAAATCCTTGCGAGTAAATGTCTCTTCAAAGTCGTTGCCATCATCATCGACTCCTTGAAACACATAACCTTGCTCAGAAAGAAGTTCAGTCGTGATTTCTGTCCTTGCATCAATCACTTTAGGATTGATGAGGTAACCATCCTTAATACCATCTTGCAAAGAGTATTTGAATGTTGGTTCACCATTGTAACACCCAAAAGTGGTGTAGGTATCTAACATAAGTCGTTTTTCTAACTGTCGAGGGTCAGTCTGCGAAACATTCTCAATATTGACAGATTTTAGATAGTCTTTTGGAGTTGCGGTGAGTCCTAGTTTGAACCCAATAAAGTATTCAAAAACTTTACGACTTCTCGCACCAAGAGAACGATGGGCTTCATCTGAAATAACTAAGTCAAAATGGTCTGGACTGAAGACCTTTCGGTATTTGTTACGACTGACAAACGATTGAACGGTTGAGACGACAATCTCTGCCTTCGTCCAATCAGATCGGTTCTCTTTCCAAACAACAGTTCTGAAATCATTCTTGAGGACTTCATCAAACTCCTTTTGTGCCTGACTTTCCAACTCAATGCGGTCAACGAGAAATAAAACTCTCTTCACCTTGTAAAGACGCAAGAACATCTTGATGATTGCTGATGAAATGAGGGTCTTTCCTGTTCCTGTTGCCATCTCCAACAAGAACCTATCTTTCCCTTCTGAAATACTGCTTTGAACTGCTCTGACTGCTTTTAGTTGGTAGTCACGAAGAAGTCGGAGTTTGTTGTTTCTAAGGAAATCTTCTCGTTTTCTCTCATCAAGGTAATCTGGATTTTGGTCAAACTTAGGTAGTTGAGTCTGTGCGATGTAATCAACCCCAATTTCTTCCTTTTCTTGTCTAGGTGGGTTGAAGTTGTTTTTCCTTAGTTCCAGTTGTTTCTGTGAAGGGAAAATATCAACTACTGTCGGACTGCCTTGTTCGATATCCCAAAAGTAATGCGAAACCCCATTGGAGAGGATAACGAACCGACAATTGAGTGATTCTGCATATCTTCGTGCTTGCTCTTTGCCCTCTAAGGGGGAGACCAGTTTTTTCTTTGCTTCAATTATGCAAAGAGGAAAGTCAGAACTGTCCTTGAGAACATAGTCTGCAAAACCTGCCTGGTTCAGCATTTCGGTATCGACATTAACCACACCATCATAACCAGGTAGAACCCAATCGGATTCTCTGAGTAGTCTATCTATAATGATTCTTGCGTTTGCCTCTGACATTGTGCGATTTTAACTTTTTTATATAAATTTTGCAAATTAAAATGAGTATGCGTTGAATTGTTTTATAAAATTATTAAATAGAAGCATAATTCAGGTATGGGATATAGGAAGATTGATCAGTGGTTGAATAAAAATGTATACAAAACTCCAAGATACCATAAGTTCAACAATACGCATGTATTTTTTATTTTAAATGAAGCAATTCTATGATAGCAGATTGAGTAGAAATTATAAATCTGGAATAAAAAACATACGTATAATTGTTTTTAAAACACCAATAATAAAGGAAGGTAAAAATGAACATTTACGAAACAATGCCAGAAGACCTTCCAAGACCCATTGACGATGGAGCATGTGACAATGATTGCTAGGAATAATGTAGTTGTAAAAGTTCACTATCCTATTTTTCCAAGTGACTCAGACGCTGCTTGGGTGATTAAGCAATTGTCCCATTAAATATAGTTAGCAGCGTCGAAACTTGTCTATAACTGTGACTGTTCAATGAGAGTGAATTCGGATTTAGTGAAACCAAATACTCCCATTTTGTGTGTTCAAAGTGTACGCAAGAACAGCAAATTTAGGGCTTCAGAAAAACTTATAGAGCTAGTTTCAATATTAAAGATTAACTGTTTATATAATTAAGTATAATCAGTCTCTATTTATTGTGTTATTTGTGGTGCGATCGAGAAGATTTGAACTTCCACGGGTTTTATCCCACAGCGACCTCAACGCTGCGCGTCTACCAATTCCGCCACGATCGCATTAGACTCTGATATGAACCTCTAACAATATACAACATCAAAGTCAAGGATGCACAATAGAATCAAGCAACAAAAAACAACCTCTTTTGTGTTAGATATAAGTTTAGTTATTACAATTACCTGTTTCAGCAAATGTATTTTCTACATCAATATCGGAACCTAACGGAATAATACTTTCAAACCACACGGAGTCTATCATAGGTATACGGATGCAGCCATGACTTGCAGGATAATATGGCACCTCTGGCTCACCATGCACTGCAATACCCGTATCTGTTATGTAAACAGGATTGTATAAAACCCCTAGATAGGAATGATGGACACCTTTAAGGTGACGTATGGCAGTAAAATGACCAGTGGGTGTAATTGCTTTGACAATGTGACCATCTGGATGTCTAAAGTTTTTTCCAGATGCTGATGATATGGGCACGATTCGCAATAAGACATTTTCCTTGAATACACTCATGACTTGTTTGGTAAGATCTATTTGCGTAAGATAACCATTAACATCACGAGAAGCCTGTGGCATACACACATTATTTTCGTTTGCCTGCATAATATGGTTAAAGACTTGTGTGTCAAGAACGCCATCAATATGTAAATCGTTTTGTTTTTCGTATGCAACTATTGCATTACGCGTATTTTGACCAAGTAAACCATCGGCAGTACCGGGATTATATTTCAAACTTAATAGCTTTGTTTGAACGGATTTGATCTGTTCTGCAGTAAATTTATAAAAATTGGGGGATGAAAGTGTATCCGCATAAGCAGCAGTATTGATAAAGGGAAATAGCAGGAGTAATAATCCTAATTTTAGAGATATTCTTTTCATAATTATTCTATTTATTGTTTTCATTTATTAGCAATTCAAGTGATACTATATACAATATGTATCAAACAAACAAATTTATGCTTTACATTCCTATCAAAATTGGGTGAAACCTGAGTCATAATGTTGTAGATTGTGTAGAAAATACACTCACTTCGGTTATGTTTCAATATAGAAATTATATGTATATATATGCATTTTTCTATATAAAATAAGTATAGGTGTTATGAAAACGTTAATGATATTACAATTTTATCGGTTTGTATGAGAAATTCAAAAAAGCAAAAAGATGATTTTTATTTTTATCTTATAATTGCAATTATTTTTATCTTTTTTATTTGTTTTCAAATATTTTATAAGGAACCTGTTAAGATCCAACTTAAGAAGACAGATAGACTAGCCTATTTATCTTACACACCGCATATAGCAGGATAAGTCATTTACATTGTCGTTTTATACATATTAAAAAAGTAGAGAGCAATTTCAATTTATAAAGTTCAAAATCGGTATAAAAGCACTAAAAGGATGGATAAAATTGAGTTAGGAAGATGAGTATTGCCTTGTTTTATTTGTATCACTTATTTTTTATTATATTTTGTAGTTGTGTAAGATTTTCTCTGACCGTTTGAGTATGGGGATGCTTTTCCCCTAAGGCATTTTGTGTTATTTCTAAGGCTTCTTTTAAAAGAGGTTCCGCTTGATCATACAAGCCCTGAGCTTGATATAGTTCTGCCAAATTATTAAGCGAAGTGGCGTAAGAGGGATGGGATTTTCCTAAGGATTTTTTATTTATTTCTAAGGCTTCTTGATGGAGAGGTTCTGCTTTTTTATACAAGCCCTGATCTTGATATAGTCCTGCCAGATTATTAAGGTAAGTGGCGTAATCGGGATGGTCTTTTCCTAAGGCATCTTTTGTTATTTCTAAGGCTTCTTGATAGAGAGGTTCCGCTTTTTTATACAAGCCCTGAGCTTTATATAGTGTTGCCAAATTATGAAGCGAAGTAGCGTAATAGGGATGGGGTGGTGGAAAATTTTTTTCTGCAATATCTCGTGCTTCTTCTAGGTATTTTTGTGCCTTTGCGTAATCTCCAACATCTTGTGCTAAATTGCCTGCCCATAATTGATATTGCCATTCATCATGATTATAGGCGACTGCTTTCTCAAAATATACTAAAGCCTGATTAAAATTAAGTTTATCGTTAGCAATATGGGCTTTTTGATAATACGCTAATGCTATACTATTATTTCCTTTTTTATTGGCTTCGTTTCTTTTTTTTATCGCCTCTTCTTCTTGTTTAATAATTTCGTCAAAAACTTTATCGGCTTCATCTATTTGACCTTTTGCCAAATACTGCATCGCGTCTGTAATAATTTCTTGCGAAACCTCAACACCAAACCCAGATAAACTATCTATACGCTCTTGTAATTCTTTAATTATCTGTTGATAACTTGTGTCTTTGTTAGCCAAGCGGTCATTAGCTATACCAAGTTGCCTAAAAACTTCAGTCAGCTGCCTTTGAGTGTCTTTTTTATCGGATTTTTCATCATTTAGTAAATCTAGAAGTTTGCCTTTTTCATCCTTTAATTCCTCAATTTTACTTTCAAGCAAACTTACATATTTTTTTTCAGTTAGATCAATCGTAATATTCTGCTCAACCGTAACATTACTACCATTTGTTACGTTTCCTATTTGCACTTTTGAATTGTGAGAATTATTAATCGTAGTCTTATTGTTATTTTTGTCATTACCAGATAACAGCGGTACTAAATGTTCCACAATCCAATCATACATTGCCTGCCACATAGAACATAACCTTTAATAGATAAAAAAAATAAAATATAATTTTATATATCACAAAGGAAAAAGTAAAACAATTAGAAACTAAAAACGTCGCTTAACGGGGGAGGGGTTGCTGGCTATATGTGCATCAGCAGGGTCTGTCATATATAAAATAAACCCAGCATGAGAACCATTGAGATAATATTTACGTCGAAACAAAGTCGCTGATTCATTGAGCCAAGCCGAATTTAAAGCGGCTAGATATTCAGGAACACCATAATATTCCTGAGCAATATCTCCATCACACGACCAAACCTGTCATAACGCATTTCCATATACGCATTACCAAAAACCAAAAAATCCAACACAAACCGACTTAATTCTTGGCGTGATAAAAGTGGATGTGTTTTATATGAGCTAGTTATAATATTACGCTTAACCCGTATTGCTGATTGATGGTGAACATTGGCATTAAAAGAGCACGTTTATGCTGTACCAATTGTAAGGCTTTTAGTACCATGCGATTTTTAACCTCAACCGAATATATTATCTTACAGGCTCGCGGGAAAAATTGTTGCACGAGCTCAAACACCCCCAACCCCATGCCCGAAGTATCAATGGCAATATGCTCAACATGATAACGCTGTGTGAGACTTTGTATATGTTTGGCTTGCTCATCAAAATTCAGATTATTCCAGCTATGTTTTTCTAAAATACGGTAGGTTCCACTTTTTATGCATTGCCATACTATAGCTAGGCATCACTAGATAAATTAAACATGTGCGATGAGCGTATTCAACGCCTTATACGTGAAGCTATTAAACATTATGATTGCACGATTGTTGAAGGGCATAGAAGCAATGAACGTCAAGACGAATTGTACCGCACAGGCTTTTCAAAAGTTAAAGCAGGGCAGAGAAAGCATAATCACACACCATCACGTGCTATTGATGTTTCATACAAGCCACTTTGGATGTAATATTCATGAGGTTGCGGTGTGTTTTCTATAAGATTATCTCCATATATTTCTTTCCAATCCTTAGACTTTTTCGCTTTGATATAAAAACCGCCTCCACCCTTATAAGAAAATGTATACAAATGAGGATTTGTTAATTTAATATTGTATAATAACACTCATACTTGTGCTATCAATACTCTTTGGCTATTACTAAGCATATGTGCGTAATTTTTTAGGAAGTAACGTTATGACTAAGCTGCTTTCTCGGAAAAATATTTGGTAACGAAAGCATACATATCTTCCTCCGTTTGAGCCATGCGCAGCCCTTCAAGGAAAGTTCCTTTTTTAACAGCAAGAGAGATGCAAGAAAGTGCACGTAAATTTTCGGCTGGTTGATTGTCAGGTGCAATCAGAAATATAGCAACATCAACAGGTTGATCGTCAATTGTATCATATTCCACAGGTTCTTTTATCAGAGCGACAATAGCAAAAATATCGCTAATATCTGCTAAACTAAAATGTGGAATAGCAACACCGTTACCTACTGAAGTACTTCCTAGCCGTTCCCGCTGGAGAAGAAAATCAAGTATTTCCTTGCTTTTATGATCGCAAAAGAGACTTGCCTTTTCGGAAACCGCCTCAAATAGGCGACGTTTAGAAGAAACACTATTGAGAAGCAAAAAATTATCTAATTTGTTTGCTATTTTATTAAAAAGCATAAATTTATGTACTGTAATACCGCTAATTGAGATAAACAGAGTTACCACTGTTACAAGGCGCTACACTTATCAGAAAAATAAATTGAATACAACAAAGAAATAAAAAAATTTTCCACTTATAACATTTTCTCACAGAATATAATGTTATCTGCGGATAGTTGATGGATTTTATTAATAAAGCAATTACAGACTATCGGTAATATCCTGTTTTTTTGTGGAATTATTTTTTTCAATTATAATTTTTTCAATTTTTTCTTCAGCCGCCTTTAATAAGGAATCACAATGTGTGCGTAATTTTTGCCCTTTTTCATATAGTTGCACAGAGGTATCAAGATTAATTGATTCATCCTCTAGACAAGAAACGATTCTTTGTAATTCCTGTAAAGCCATTTCAAAGCTCAACGATTGTATATCATCAGAAATATCTAAGGGTTTCTTTTCGTTAATACTCACTATTCCATCCTTTAGGTTTTTATTTGCTATTTAAATTTTTTGTCAGACATCCATAAGTGCTTGCACATGAGTTGACGCACAAGAGACCAATGCAGGTATGTTGTAACCTCCTTCTAGAATGGATACAATCCGATTATTGGCATATTTATTGGCGTAGTCACAAATTTTTTTGGTTATCCATTCAAAATCGTCTTCACAAAGCATAATGTCTCCTAAAGGATCATCTTTATGAGCATCAAATCCTGCCGATATAAGAACAAAATCAGGCTGAATTTTTTCAAGAAAGGGAAAAATTATACCTTTATACGCATCTTTAAATGCGCTGCTCCCGTCTCTAGCATGTAAGGGAGCATTGCAGATATTATTATGCATACCCGTTTCATTCTTAGCACCTGTGCCTGGATAAAAAGGCATCTGATGCGTTGAACAATAAAAAAGATCTTTTTGATCCCAGAATATTTCTTGAGTCCCATTACCGTGATGAACATCAAAATCTATAACGACCACTCGTTCGGCTCCATATTTTTTGCGTGCATGAAAGGCTGCACAGGCAATGTGATTAAAAATACAAAATCCCATTGCTCTATCACTTTCTGCATGATGACCAGGAGGGCGTTGTATAGAAAAACAATTTGTTGCGTGTCCTTGAAAAACTGCATCTGTTCCCGCAATAGCAGCTCCTAAGGCGTGTTGGGTGGCGACTAAGCTGTGTGGAGACAAAGTCGTATCAGCGTCTAAGGAAATGAATTCTTGGCGGGTGTTTTTTGCTATAATATCTTCCACATGTCTTTGTGTATGGGCACCTAAGGCAGATATCGCATCAACAGGTTGGCACTCTATTTTTTTAAGACCGTTAAATATATTACGCTCATCAAGTATAAAATTGTTTTTAAGATTCTCATAGCGTTCTATACACTCAGGATGTCCGTTTGGTGTAATGTGTTTTATGGCTTTGTCGTTATAATAAAGGTGTGTAGACATAATTTTTTGTAGAATTAATCGATGAATAAGTCTTTTAACAATTCTTCTGTTGGGTTTACGGCGTATGAATCCAAATTATCCATATTGTTTTCTAAAAGCACAGTTTCGTCAATACAAAAATTCCCCGAAAATAAAGAGGAGTTTTGGGTTAATATTGTATAGGCGGCATCGGCTACGATATCTGGTTTGCGACATTTTTGAAGCATCTTGGGGTTTGCAACTACATTGGCTATTGCTGCTGTAGCGATAAAAGTCTGAGGCCATAAGGCGTTGGCAGCAATATGAAATGGTTTTAGTTCTTCTGCCCAACCCATAATTAGCATACTCATAGCGTATTTTGATAATGTGTAGGCAACATGTTTGCCAAACCATTTTGGAGACATATTAAGTGGTGGGGATAGACTTAATATATGAGGGTTATCCGATTTTTTAAGAAATTCTATACAGCTGCGTACAAGCATAAAACTACCACGTACATTAATGTCTTGCATAAGGTCGTATTGTTTAATCTTCGTATCTGCCGTTTGGGTCAATGCGATAGCACTTGCATTATTGACAACAATATCAATTCCACCAAAAGTTTTGACTATGTATAATATTGCTTTATCAATAGCTTGTTCATCTCTCATATCAACGGCTAAAGGCAGTGCTTTTCCACCTTGTTTTTCAATTTCTTGTGCGGCGGTATAAATGGTGCCTTCAAGTTTAGGATGGGGTTCTATTGTTTTAGCGAGTATGGCAATGTTTGCTCCTTCGCGTGCCATACGACAAGCAATAGAAAGGCCTATGCCACGACTAGCTCCCGATATGACAATTGTTTTATTATTTAATTTTTTCATACACTGTAGAAGGAAATAATAAGGCTGGAAAATTTCAATAATGTAATTAATTTATGATATGTGCTATTATACAATATTGCAAAATTATTTTTTAACTAAGTGCTATTTATGCTACAAAAAGTGGGGGTAAGTAAAATATAGTTATGACACAAAAATTTATTAAGGCATTGCAGGATATTGTTGGTATCAAGAACGTTGTTACCGAAGTTTTTGAAATGCAATCTTATTTAAAAGAACCGCGCAATATATATCAAGGTAAGGCGCTTGGTATTGTCATACCAAGTGATGAAGCACAGATCAGTGAAATTGTAGTTTTATGTGAGCAGGAAGGCATAGCAATTACACCTCAAGGTGGTAATACTGGTATGGTAGCAGGACAGATATCATTTGATGATAAAACTATCATTATGTCTATGTCGCGTATGAATAAAATTATACATATTGATGAAGCGGGTAAATATGCAATTGTTCAAAGTGGTGTTGTTTTGCAAAACCTGCATGATAGACTTACTTCCTTAGGCTTGAGTTTTCCTATTCATATCGGTTCTCAAGGGAGCTGTCAAATAGGTGGGCTTGTTTCTACGAATGCTGGTGGTATAAACGTTTTAGGACATGGTACTATGCGTGCTCAGATATTTGATCTGGAAGCCATCATTGGACAAGGGAAAAAAATCGGTTCTGTCAAGCCCTTACATAAAAACAATGTTGGGTATGATACTAAACAGCTCTTTATTGGAGCTGAAGGAACGTTAGGTGTCGTATCACATGTGTGCTTACGACTTAAGGCAAAAATGTATAATAATTTAGTATTTATGTGTAGTGTCGAATCACCACAAAAAGCCCTTGATTTATACGCATTATTACAATCAACCCTGCTCGCTAGGTTTGAAGCTTTTGAACTTATAAAACATAATTGTCTTACATTACTTTCAACGCATATGCAAACACTTACATTACCTAAAATTAGCGATACTCCTTATTATGTGCTGTGTGAAATTGTTAGCCAAGCTGATCAAAAATATTGTGAAGCGAATATAGAAAAGAATCTGGATCAAGCCTTACAAAAAGGCATTATACAAGATGCAATTATTGCAAAAAGTAAAAAACAAATAGATGATTTATGGTTGATGCGCCATTCAATTTCGTATGCACAACGTTGCGAGGGGGCTGTTTTAAACCATGATATAGCCGTTCCAATCTCTCAAATCCCTGCTTTTCTTGATTGTGTGGATGGGCGTTTATACAAAAAGTTTACGGGTATAAAAATTATACATTATGGTCATTTAGGAGATGGTAATTTACATTATAATATTATTCAGCCTGAAGGAAGTAGTGTAGAGGATTTTTTATCTTATAGTGAGGATATAAATTGTATCATTTATGATACAGTTATAGAGTATAATGGGACAATCAGTGCAGAACATGGTATTGGTGTACAAAAAAAACACCATCTATCGCGTATGAAATCACCCGATGAAATAGCACTTATGAAAGATATAAAAAAATTATTTGATCCGTGTAATATATTCAATCCTGGAAAAATTATGTAATAAAATAGGAAAAATTAGGGGCTTATATAATTAAGTATATAAGCCCCTTTGTAATGGTAAACGGCTAGATTGCATAACTGTATTTGTTCTAACACTAAAATACTGCTTACAATCTCTACAATGATAAGGCATTGGCTTTTCTTTTGGCACTACTGCTGTGCGTAAGCTACCGCAATGTGGACAATGTCTCTTATCTTTCCATCTAATATTTTCAAACCATTTTCTGGCTGACATTTCATCAGGAAACATTTTAAATAAATCTAATACATTAACGCCTTTTCTGTCATAATTTACGGGTGCCTTACTTGCCATTGTTTTTTCCTTTAATTTATAGTAATATTATATCATAAAAAGAACAAAAAGTAAAGTAAGTTGTTGATTTTATTGATAAAAATATGAATTAAGGAAGTTTGTTATGAGAAGTAAGAATTTTTTAGGAGTAGGATTTTTTATATTTCTTATTTCAATAAATTCAATAGTATATGCGGAAGAAAAGATCCATTTTGCTTTTACTGATGCAAGATGGTTATTCATTGATAAGAATGATATCTTTTTGGTGGAAATTTATGATAATGTAGGCGATGGTTGTTTTACAGACCCAAATTTATTAAAAAATGCCGTCATGATTGAACTTAAAAGAAGTGGTTATAAAATAGGGAGTGATAGAGCAAAAGCAGATTATGTTATAGATTTACAAGCTACAGGATATGAACTTTCAAACACTTCTTGCGTAACTTCATATACATTGGAAGTGTCCGCCGAAACACAGGAGTATGGTAAATATGAAGGAAAAAATATTCGTACCGTATATAGAAGCGTTTTGTGGTCTAGGGGCGGGCTTATGTCGGGGCCTAAATCACGAAATAATCAAAGACTAAAAGAAATTTATACAAGAGAAATACAAAAATTTTTACTTGCAATTGATGAAAAAAAATTGGAGGTAATTAACGATTTTATAAGTGCAGGAGATTACTTAGAAGATAAAGCACAAAAAGAATTTTGGGAAAATGAAAAAGCTAAATATTAATCTACTAATATAATTAAGTATATAAGCCCCAAAAATTATATAGTAAATTAAGTTGTAAATGATATTTTGTTGACAGGAAATAGATTATAAGGGCATAATGAAACGCGACCAACTATGGGATGTAGTAGGTTTGTAATGGTTGCAAAATGGTATTGTTAGGTAGCAAATTAACGCATAAGTAATGTAATGAAAACACCTCTATTAGATACGATAACGTCTTTGGATATCTTAAGGCAGATGCAAGATAGTCAATTAGAACAATTGGCAAGTGAATTGCGTAAGGATCTTATCGCAAATGTTTCAATTACTGGCGGACATTTAGGGGCAGGTCTGGGGGTAGTTGAGCTCACAATCGCTCTGCATAAAATATTTGATACACCTAAAGATAAGCTTATTTGGGATGTCGGTCATCAATCTTATCCCCACAAAATTTTAACGGGTAGGCGCGATCAGATGCTCAATTTACGTAAAAAAAATGGCTTGTCAGGATTCACAAAAAGAACTGAGAGTGAATATGATCCTTTTGGTGCTGCACACTCATCAACGTCAATATCGGCAGGTTTGGGTATGCGTGTAGCGGCTAACCTAAAGGGTGAAAAACATAACATTATTGCAGTTATTGGCGATGGTGCTATGAGTGCGGGTATGGCGTATGAAGCAATGAATAATGCAGGCTACATTGAAAGTGATCTTATCGTTATTCTCAACGACAATGATATGTCAATAGATCGTCCTGTTGGTGCTATGAGTGCTTATCTGGCACGTTTGTTTTCGAGCGAGAAATATTTATGGCTGCGTAATATTGCTAAAAAGTTTTGTGAAAAATTACCCTCAGGTTTTGAAAAGAAAGCCTCACTGGCTGAAGAATATGCAAAAGGTTTTTGGACAGGGGGAACGTTGTTTGAGGAGTTGGGTTTTTATTATATAGGCCCTATTGATGGCCATAATTTCAAACAATTATTGCCTGTTTTACGTAATATCAAAGCCATTGAAAAAAGACCTGTACTTCTTCATGTCATCACCTCCAAAGGTAAAGGGTATCTACCCGCTGAACAATCGGAGGATAAATTTCATGGTGTTAGTGAGTTCAATATTAATACGGGGGTACCTCTGAAGGCAAAAAGTGGTGTTAAGACTTACACCTCGTTATTTAGTGAGACTTTAGTAGAAAGAGCATATCAAGATGATGCAATCGTTGCTATAACAGCAGCCATGCCTTCGGGTACTGGGTTAAAGCAGTTTGCTAAACTGTTTCCCAAAAGGTTTTTTGATGTTGGGATAGCTGAACAGCATGCTGTTACTTTTGCAGCTGGTATGGCTGCACAAGGTCTCAAGCCATTTGTTGCAATATATTCAACTTTTTTACAAAGGGCTTATGATCAAATTGTGCATGATGTCGCTATACAAAAATTGCCAGTGCGTTTTGCTATTGATAGAGCAGGTCTTGTTGGTGCCGATGGTCCTACGCATGCAGGTGCGTATGATATTACTTTTTTAGGCACATTGCCAAATTTTATACTCATGGCCGCTGCTGATGGTAATGAGTTAAGACGTATGGTGTCTACGGCAGCGTTAATAGATGATGCACCGTGTGCTTTTCGCTACCCTAGAGGAGAAATCATACAGCTAGATGAAAGTAATACAGATGACCCATTGGAAATTGGAAAAGGGCGTATTATATGTCAAGGAGAAGATGTCGCGATTTTAAGCTATGGAGCACGCTTGTATGAGGCAAAACGCGCAGTAGAGTTGTTGAAAAACTATAATATACAAGCGACATTAGCCGATGCTAGATTTGCAAAACCTCTTGATGAGGCATTAGTCAATGATTTGATACTCAATCATAAGGTGCTCATAACAATTGAAGAAGGAGCAATGGGAGGTTTTGGAAGCTATATTTTAAATCACTATGCACAACACTCTAGTCTTAATCCGCACCTCCAATTAATTCCTATGATGTTACCAGATTATTTTATCGATCATGCCAGTCCAGATGATATGTATGCACAGGCAGGACTAAATGCAGAGGCAATTGTAGAAAAAATTGTACAAAAAACAGTGATTGTCAGTGAAAAAAATGAAAAATATTTTGTACAACGATGAAAATAGTCTATACATAAGTTAAATTTAGTGTAGATAGTCAGATACGAAGTCCTATTTTATATAATTTTTACCTTTCAGGTTGTACAATATAATTACTTTTATTTTTTTATAGAGATTAAAATGTTTTCAAGAATATTGGGTTTTTTTTCAGCAGATATGGCTATTGACTTAGGTACAGCCAATACTCTTGTTTATGTTAAAGGAAGGGGAATTGTGCTTAATGAGCCTTCCGTTGTAGCCGTCGCAAATAGAGATGGTAAGAGACATCTTTTGGCGTTTGGTTCGGAGGCAAAATCTATGCTCGGGCGTACGCCGGGTTCAATGGAGGCAATACGCCCTTTACGTGAAGGCGTTATAGCTGATTTTGAACTGGCTGAAGAAATGATAAAATATTTCATTCATAAAGTGCATAACCGACGGTCATTTATTAGTCCTATGGTTGTTATTTGTGTTCCTTCTGGTGCTACGGCAGTGGAAAGAAGAGCTATACAGGAGTCAGCTGTTGCAGCAGGTGCAAGAAAAGCCTATTTAATTGAAGAACCAGTCGCAGCTGCTTTGGGGGCAGGTATGCCTGTGAGTGAACCCCATGGCTCAATGGTTGTTGATATCGGTGGAGGAACAACAGAAGTAGCCGTTTTATCTTTGGGCGGGGTAGTGTACTCGCGTTCTGTGCGCGTTGGTGGTGACAAGATGGATGATTGTTTGATTGCCTATATAAGAAGACATTACAATCTTCTTATTGGTATAACAAGTGCCGAAGAGATTAAGAAACAGGTTGGATCTGCTAGGATTGACAATGATAGTGACATTGTGGTGGATTTGAGAGGGCGAGATTTGGTTAATGGAATCCCAAGGGAAATATCTATTTCACAATCCGTTATTTGTGAAGCATTAGCAGAACCTGTTGATGCTATTATACAAGCAATCAGAACAGCATTAGAAGCCACACCACCTGAACTTTCGGCCGATATTGTTTATAGGGGTATTGTATTAACAGGTGGAGGAGCATTGTTAAAAAATTTAGATAAAGTGATTAGTCAGGATACGAATTTACCTGTCACGATAGCTGAAGATGCCCTTAATTGTGTCGTTTCTGGTACAGGAAAAGTTCTTGAGGAAATTCATACTATGAAAAATCTTTTGACGAATCATTATTAATTCTAGCTAAAATTTATACATAATGTTTTTTTCGTATCAAATGATCCCACCAGCATTATGGCGATCATGTGTTTTGTTTTTTTGGCTACTGCTCTCATTATTACTTCTTTTTGGAGAGCGTCAAAACTGGCATGTGGTTAGCGCTTTTAAAAAAAATATCCAGTCATCAATTTACACTCTACAGATGGAAATTGGACACAGTATTCATTGGGGAAAATCCTATTTTTCCAGCTGGGAAAATCATGCTAATATGATTAAAGAACTTGATATCCTTAGACAGGAAAAGTTGCTCTATAATCAAGTAAAATGGCAATTACAAGAAAAAGAAAGACAAATTAGTTTATATCAGCAGCTTCTTGAACTTAATCTTTCTACAAAATTTAGGTATAAAACTGTAAGAGTTTACGCAGATACACGTAATTTTTTTTCAAAAACTATTGTTATAAAACAAGGTCGTGAAAACGGTATTAGGGAGGGGGCAGCCGTTATTGGTATCTATGGTATAGTGGGGCATGTTATAGATGTCTTCCCGCATGAATCACGTATATTACTTGTGCAGGATTTCAATAGTATGATACCTGTGATTGTTAAAGGGAGTTATTTTAGGGGAATTGTTCGTGGTAATGGTAACAGTGAAGCGTATATTGATTTTTTACCTTTTGATCAAGATTTAAAAGACGGGGATGTCGTTGTAACTTCAGATTTTAGTAAAAAATGGCCTGTAGGCGTTCCTGTAGGTGTTATTAGGGTGAAAGACAAAAACATGATATCGGTTGTTTTTTTTGAAAAAGAACGATCATTAGAGTATGTTCGCGTTGCTATACCAAAAAGCGATGAAAATAATGATTAACAAGTTAAAAAATGAAACATTTACCTTTGGATATTTCTGCAAGTCAGCCCTTTGGTATTCTCTACTGATTTTTTTGTCGCAAATTTTATTGTATATTTTTTCAGAGCAAATAACTATTTTTTTGTTACCTATATCTTTTTTTTACAATAGAATTGTATGTGATAGAATGGCTCATCCATCCTTTGTTTTTACACTGGGCTTCATATATGATATTATATCGCATGCACCGTATGGTTTCCATGCAGCCTTGTTTTTGATAGGGTTTTATGTGTACTGCTTCTTATTGGGAAGTTTCAATATGCAAAAAAACATTATCGCTTTTGTGGGTTTTGGAAGTATTTTTGTCGTTTGGCTTTACTTTGTGAAATATATGCTTGTGATTATTTTTACCATGTTTACATTTTCATTGAGTGGCGTCATATGGGGGTTGGTATTCAATTTATTACTTCTGCCTTGTGTTTATTTAATACAGCCATATTTTGTATTTAGAAAAGCGAATAGATAAAACGCACATCTTCATAAATATATCATGTTTACACATAAAGAAGAAGATATAAGCAAATCCGAGTTAGATAGAAGAATGTTCATTCTTCTTGCAGGGCAGTCATTGCTTTTTGCGACCTTAGCAGGACGTTTATATAAATTGCAGGTTTTAGATACAGAAAAATTTACACTTCAGGCAGAAGAAAATCGTATTAATGTATCGGTATTGCAGCCGGAAAGAGGGCGTATTTTTGATAAAAATGGTTATTATTTAGCCACGAATATACAAAATTTACAATTATATATTATTCCAGAACAGACACAATCAGTACATGATACACTTAAAAAGTTACAAAAAATTATTACGCTGAGTAATGAGAAAATTGCATATTTGCTAGAGAAGAACAAGACAATGGCAAATTTTGAAAAATTACGTGTTGCAGATAATATGTCATGGAATGATTTTTCAAAAATGGGGTTCTATTCACCTAAATTACCTGGTGTGCATCTTTTTTCGGGTGTTACACGTACCTATCCTTTTGGTTCATCTCTTGCCCATGTTGTAGGTTACACTGCAAAGCCAAATTCTCAAGAAGCGGGGCAAGATATTTTACTTAAACAAAATGATTTTCAGATAGGTAAAATAGGAACCGAAAAAACGCATGAGGACGTATTAAGGGGTAAAATGGGGCAGAAACAGTATGAAATAAATGCCCATGGAAGAGTTGTAAGAGAGTTATCCAAAACACATGCCCAATCAGGTCAAGATATTGTCATAACAATTGATGCCCGATTGCAGAATTTTATTTTCAAACGTTTTAATAACCAAAGTGGGGCGGCAGTTGTCATAGATGTCAAAAATGGAGATATTGTTGCTATGGTTTCTGCACCTAGTTACGATCCTAAATCTTTTACAAAAGGTATTAGTAGAAATGAGTGGCGGAAATTAACCAATGATCCCTATAAACCTTTGCTGGCAAAAGCACATGCAGGCTTGTATCCACCAGGATCTGTATTTAAGATGGTTGTTGCTTTGGCTGCTATGCAGTATAAAAACTGGGATCCCGAGACGATAGTCAATTGTCCTGGTTATTATAGAATGGGTGGACGTCTTATGCGTTGTTGGAAAAGGGAAGGGCATGGAAGACTTGACTTAACCTATGCTTTAAAAAAATCTTGTGATGTTTATTTCTACACAATGGCCCAGAAAATTGGTATAGAGACGATAGCCGAGATGGGATATGAAATGGGCTTGTCAACAGCTTATGAGAATATTGGTTTTAATAATATAAAAAAAGGTATTTTACCTACACCTCAATGGAAGAAAGAAACCTTTGGAAAGGTGTGGTATCCTGGCGAAACAGTTATAGCTGGTATAGGGCAGGGATTTGTTACAACAACGCCTTTGGAATTGGCTATGATGACTGCACGTATTGCGGCAGGTAAAAAAATTATGCCGCGCTTATTAACTTCTGTAGGTAATGCTGGTCCATATGGAAGAGAGGATATAAGTCATTTTAAAAAACAACCCAGAAAGGGTTTTGAAGAATTACCAATAAATGATGAATATATGAAAATAGTAAGAGATGGTATGTGGAGTGTTGTAAATGAATGGGGTGGAACAGCTTATCGGTCGCGTTTAGGTCTGTCTGACTTTGAAATGGTAGGCAAAACGGGAACCGCACAAGTTATAAAGATACAAGAAGGTACGGAAGAATTGTCACAAGATGAGATTAAAAGAGAACATAGGGATCATGCTTTATTTGTTGCCTATGCACCTTATCATGACCCACGTTATGCCTTATCAATTATCGTTGAACATGGAAAAAGTGGTTCTAAGACTGCCGCGCCAATTGCAAAGGATATTATGCAGTACATTTATAATACTAATAGGGAATGATTCTATCACGAGCGTGTATGTTTTTACGAAATCAATCTTATCCTTCACGACCTATTGGGTATAAAAATTCTGAAACTATCTTTGGCAGGATATCACATTTCAGTTTATTTTTTACTATCATTGTTATGCTCATTTGTTGTGTGAGTGTAGGATTGTTGTATTCTGTGTCTGGTGGGGATTTTTCTCCATGGGCAAGTTCTCAGCTTATAAGATTATTTATAGGCATGACTATGTTTCTTATTGCAGCCTTAATACCTATAAAATGGGTTTTTAATAGTGCTTATGTGTTTCACTTTTTTGTAATCATTTTATTGGTTATGGTTTTATTTTCAGGGCAAAGCGCAGGCGGAGCACAAAGATGGCTTACTATATTGAATTTTTCTTTCCAACCATCCGAGGTTGCTAAAATTAGCCTCGTTATGTTGCTGGCACGTTACTATACAGATTGTGAAAGAAAAAACATTTCGCATCCTTTGTATCTACTTTTTCCTTTGAGTGTTCTTCTTCTTACCTGCTATTTGATTTCGAAACAGCCTGATCTTGGTACTTCTATTATGATTGCTTTTTCGGGTGTAATTATTTTGTATGCTGTTGGTATAAATAAATATTATTTTATTGTTACAGGAGCTATAGGATTGATTAGTGTCCCTATTTTATGGTCTTATTTAAAAGGATATCAAAAAGAAAGAATTATCGGCTTTTTAAATCCAGAGAGTGACCCGTTAGGTAATGGTTACCATATCATCCAATCTAAAATAGCATTGGGTTCGGGAGGGTTATATGGCAAAGGTTTTCTTAAAGGCACCCAGACACAATTAAATTTTATTCCTGAAAAACATACGGATTTTATTCTTACGATGTTGGGTGAAGAATTTGGCTATTTTGGCATAATGATTTTATTAACTCTATATTTTTCTATTATTATATATAGCTTCGTTGTTGCTTATAATGCGAGGAGTATTTTTGGTCGTTTGCTGGCGATAGTAATCGCATCAAATTTTTCTGTTCATATTTTTGTTAATATGGCTATGGTTGCTGGATTACTTCCCGTAGTTGGAATTCCTTTACCGTTAGTATCATTTGGTGGTACTGCGTTAGTTACACAGCTTCTGGCTCTTGGTCTTGTGATGAATGTCAGTATTAATCGTAGACACGAATTATAAAGGCAGAATATTTAATTTTTTGCTTTATAGTTCTTGACTTTGTACAAAAAAATTTACACAATGATTTTTGTTCATATTTGGGGGGCAGAAATATGGAAAACAAAAAAATGTTTGAAACAACAAGAATATGAGATCATTATGCAAGCAATCCTATCTGTTGCACATTTATGCGTTGTTTTTTTGCTTGTCGGCGTAATTTTGTTGCAACGTTCTGAAGGAGGTGGCTTTACTTCGGATGCAAATATGTCTGCAGGAATGATGAGTAATCGTTCAGTAGCCAATTTCCTAACGCGTATCACAGCGTTTCTTGCAACAGCTTTTTTCTTATTGAGTATTGCTTTGGCTGTAATATCCTCAAAAAATGAAAAAGGTATTTTGGGCGGTGATGTGAATGCGAATGGCAGAGCCTCTACAGTTCAGGAATTGTTAGGTGTACCTAGCTCGGAAGGTTCCAGTGAGCAGGATTCATCTTCTCCGCAAGCTCCAAAGACGCAATAATATTTTTCTTGCTATATAATTGTTGGGTAAAATTATTCAATTATAGTAAGTAGAGTTGTAAAAATATTTTTTCTAACCTAGTATAGAAATCATTATGTGTAGATTCATTTTTATAACTGGTGGTGTTGTTTCATCACTTGGTAAGGGTATAGTTTCGGCTACACTCGGAGCGCTGTTGCAGGCAAGAGGTTACTCTGTGTGCTTAAGAAAATTTGACCCTTACCTTAATTACGATCCTGGAACAATGAATCCCTTCCAACATGGCGAGGTTTTTGTTACGGAAGATGGTGCGGAGACTGATCTTGACCTTGGGCATTATGAAAGATTTACGGGGATTGAGTGCACAAAAAATGATAGTATCACCACCGGAAGAATATATGATGAAATCTTGAAAAAAGAAAGAAGAGGCGATTTTAATGGAGAAACTGTTCAAGTTATTCCACATGTCACAAATTCTATAAAGCAGCATTTTTCATATGAAGCTGATAAATATGATTTTATTATATGTGAAATAGGCGGGACGGTTGGTGATATTGAGGGGCTTCCTTTTTTTGAAGCTGCGAGGCAATTTGCCAATGACGTTCCTGCGAATCATGCCATATTTGTACATCTTACACTTTTACCCTATATTGAAAAAGCGGGCGAACTAAAAACAAAACCAACACAACATTCTGTAAAAGAGCTCCGCTCTATTGGTATTCAACCCAATGTCATTATTTGTAGAACGCAGCATCCGATCTCAAAAGCAGATAGAAATAAGATATCACTATTTTGTAATGTGCGCTATGAGGCCATTATAGAGGCAATGGATCAAAATAATATATACGAAGTTCCATATGCCTATCATCAGGAAAAATTAGATACGATAATTCTGCAAGAACTTAATATTGAAGAAAAAGAACGCCCCCAAATAAATTTTTGGAAAGAGATAGTTGATAGAAATAAGGCATTTGAAGCCCAAATTACGGTTGGTATAGTAGGCAAATATACAAATCTAAGAGATGCCTATAAATCGTTGTTTGAGGCGTTATATCATGGAGGATTGCATAATAAAGTTGCAGTAAATATTGTAGAAATCGATGCTGAAAGTATAGAGGAATCAGTACTGAAAGAAAAATTTATAGGCATTGATGGTATTATTGTGCCTGGAGGGTTTGGTAGCCGCGGAACCGAAGGGAAAATGATGGTCGCAAACTATGCGTATGAAAATAACATCCCTTTTTTAGGAATATGCTACGGTATGCAACTGGCCGTTATTAGTCGATTGAGATACTCTAAAGTACTAAAAACGGCGAGCTCAGAAGAATTTTCTCAAAAAGACCATAACGCGCAAATAGTCGTTGGACGCATGAAACAATGGATAAAAGAAAATAAAATTATTGATCGCTCGAAAAATAATAATAGAGGTGGAACTATGCGTTTGGGTAGTTATATGACGAATCTTGAAAATGGAAGTCAAATTGCTCAGATTTATCAAAAAGATCATATTTTTGAAAGACACAGACATCGCTATGAAATAGATATTGATTATAAAAAAGAAATAGAAAAAAGTGGACTAAAAATTACGGGGCGTTCTCCTGATGGACATTTACCTGAAGTTATTGAAGCGCCTTCATGTGATTGGTATATCGGAGTTCAATATCATCCAGAGTTGAAATCAAAACCCTTTGATGCACACCCTTTGTTTGTTAGTTTTGTTAATGCGTCATTAAAACATTCACGATTGGTCTAAGAGGAGCCTATAATTTATGCATATTGAAGATATAGAGCTAATTCTGCATGAGAATGACTTGCCAAGTGATTTTGTTTGGCAAGAATCGATTGCTATAGATACAGAAACTACGGGGCTTAATCTTCATAGAGACAGGGTGTGTCTTATCCAGTTATATAAACCTGGTGATACGCAAATACATCTTGTTAAAATGAATATGGGCTCATATGATTCAACACATCTCAAAAAATTGTTAGAAGATCGGAAATGTTTAAAAATTTTTCATTATGCACGTTTTGATATGGCAATGTTGTTTAGGTCCTTTAAACTCATACCTACACCTATTTTTTGTTCAAAGATAGCTTCCAAATTAGTAAGAACATATACAGACAAGCACGGTTTAAAAGATTTATGTCATGAATTTTTAGATATTAATCTTTTAAAGGAACAACAATCAAGTGATTGGGCGCAGCAAGAGATTTCGCAAAAACAATTGGAATATGCAGCGCAGGATGTTTTGCATCTACATGTTTTGCGGGAGAAATTAGAAAAAATGCTAGAACGAGAGGGGCGTATGGCTTTAGCGCAATCGTGTTTTGATTTTTTGGCATCACGGATTATTCTTGATTTAGCGGGATGGGAAAATAAGGATATTTTTTCTCATCATTGATACGCCTATTATAGATAAACTATTGTCTATGCAATCATACAACAATTAAAGAAATTGTATAGGATCGATATCAATCTGTACATGTATATGCGAGGCTGGTTTGGGTAACTGATTAAGCATGTCTTGTATATAGGGTTGGAGAATATTTATTTTGTGTGTTCGTAGCAAGATTCTATACCGATATCGTTTTCGTAATTTAAAAAGTGCAGCTTGTGCTGGGCCTAATAAAGTAATGTCGTTATTAAAGGCCGCCCTATGACGCATAGTTTGTGCATATTGTTTTGCGTCATCGGCGTAAGGACTTGATATAATAATTGCAGCTATACGTGTAAAGGGTGGTAACTGTGCCTTCTTGCGTAACATAAGCTCTTGGGTATAAAATTTTTCCCTATCATGTGTTTGTAAAGCTTTTATGATCGGATTGTGTGGATACCAGCTTTGAATAAAAACTTTGCCCATACTACTTCCTCTTCCTGAACGGCCAGCTACTTGTACGAGCATTTGAAAACATCGTTCGTTTGTGCGTGGGTCATTTGTATCCATTCCCATGTCACCATCTATGACTCCTATAAGTGTCAAATAAGGAAAATTATGTCCTTTTGCGGCTAATTGTGTGCCAATAACAATATCAATTTCCCGATTTTTTATCTGATTAATTGTATCGGTCATATCTGTAATATTCTCGTTATAATCACTGGACATAATCACATAACGATAATCAGGAAAAAACTCTTTAACTTCTTGAGCAATTTTCTCTACACCTGCACCACAGGAAATAATATTATCTCTGTGACCGCAATTAGGGCAGGAGGGAGGGGGAGACGTTATAGCACCGCAGTAATGACACATCAGAAGAGATTTTTTTTGATGTTCTACTAAGGAGCTATCACAATTAGCACAAAGAAAACGAAAACCGCAACCAGTGCATAAAATAAGTGGTGAAAATCCACGTCTATTAAGAAATAGCAATGTTTGCTCGTTTTTTTGTTTTTGCTTATGTATAGCATCCTTTAAGGTTGAGCTTAAATAAGAACCTGCTGGAGTATTTTCGGTATTCATGTCAATGATATGGATTTGTGGCAATTGGGCCTGACCATAACGATTATGCAAAGTTACATGCGTATAGCGTTCGTTTTTAGTATTATTATAGCTTTCTATTGAGGGCGTAGCGGATGCAAGAATAATAGGAATATTTTGTAGTGAAGCTCTTTTAATAGCTATATCACGCGCATGGTACACAACGATTTCTTCTTGTTTATACGAGCTGTCCTGTTCTTCATCTACAACGATAAGACCTAAATTCTTATATGGTAAAAATAAGGCAGAGCGCGTCCCGATAGTAAGTAACGCTTCTCCAGTAGAAATTTGTCTCCAGTAATCGGTTTTATTTTTTTGTGTTAAAGAGGAGTGCCAAGATATGGGTTTAATATTAAAATATTGCTCAAAACGATTTATCAGATCAGGTGTAAGTAATATTTCTGGCACCATAACCAAGACTTGCTTGTGTGCATGGAGTAGCTTTGCAATTACCTGCATATAGACCTCAGTTTTTCCAGATCCTGTAATTCCATCTAGTAAAAAGCATGTAAAAGTTTTTTTGTGTAGAGTTGAAATAATTTTTTTTGCTGCGATCTGCTGTTCTTCTAATAAAGTAATATCTTTGTGCAATATTTTTTTAGAAAGTGATGTCTCATTTTTTACAATTTTTTTCATAACGGGTATAAGATATGCATTGTCACACATGGCGTTGAGAGTTTTGCTATTAACTTTAGCCTGTTTTACTAATAAGCGATGGGCTATCATGTCTGTTTCGTCAAAACATGCGATAACACGGGCAACGGTTTTAGTGGATTGTGTTGGCAAACGGGTTGATAAATAATAAAATTTTTCTGTTTGGGAAGAAGTTAAAAATTTTTTATTGGGAAAAGCTTGTCTTAATACTAATCCTCTATTTGATAATGTATAATAACTTACCCAATCAACAAAGTATCTCATTAATTCTGACATGGGTTCTACATCACTTTTACATATAATAGGCTTGATCGTATGAATATTTTTGATCGCATCGAGCCGCTTGTGTGATGTTTGGCCCCATATAACGCCAAAAATACGTTTTTTTCCTATTTCAGCTTGTACATAATCGCCAAGCATAAAGTTTGTATGTTTGTGTGCACCGTAGATGAGACTTGATGGAAGATAGAGAGGAAAAACAATGTCGTAATAGATGTCGTATGACATGATAGTGGCAATATTTATATTTGGTTTTAATTCTTTTGTTTCTTATAAACTGTCTTCACACATAGTAAACTAAGTTTTTGTATTATACGTCTATGAATACAAATTTTGATATACATAAATCTATTTGCTTGCTTGATGATGCTATTGAGGCATGGTTATCTTATTTGTTAAAACATAAGCGTTACAGTGAGCATACGGTAACTAATTATCGACGTGATATCCAACAATTATTTACCTTCTTGGCAGAACATTATGCAGTAAAACGTGAAGCTATTGATGTAGAAAAAATTACTGCGGCAGATCTACGGGCTTTTTTAGTTTATAAACGACAACGTCATGTTCAATCTGTTTCTCTGGCACGTTGTATTTCGGCCTTAAGAGGTTTTTTTTATTTTGCAAAAAAAAGAGAATATTTTGATAATTTAGCAATTACAACGCTTCGTTTGCCTAAATATAAAAAAAGCTTGCCTAAACCTTTGCGTTTAGAAAATGCCATAGAAATACCGCACTTAATTAAGGATTATCTTACGCACAAAAGAGTGCATGCATGGATAATCGCACGTGATTATGCCGTAATTTTAATGATATATTGTACAGGCATGCGTATTTCGGAGGCACTATCTCTATATGATAGAGATTTTGAGACGATACAAAGAAGTTATAGCTATAGGGTTGTGGGTAAAGGAAAAAAAATGCGCGTTGTCCCCATTTTACCTGTGGTTATTGAAGCTATGCATAACTATAGGAAATTATGCATCTATCCTTGCAAGGAAGATACACATTTTTTTAAAGGAAAAAACGGAGGACCTTTGCGGGCTCGTATAATACAATTATTATTAGAAGAAATAAGAGGCCTTATAAATGATGAAACCTGCATGACACCTCATACGTTTAGGCATAGTTTTGCTACACATATGCTAGCCAATGGGTGTGATTTACGAAGTATTCAAGAATTACTCGGACATGAGAGCCTTGCGACTACACAACATTACACAGAATTGGATGATCAGTATTTAATGCAGGTCTATAAAAAGGCACATCCACATACATAAGTCATGTTTGAATATTTTTATCTTTAGAGGAACAATGTTTCGCTATGAGGCATTGTGCGCATAGTGGGTTACGTGCTTTACAGATGTAACGACCATGCAAAATAAGCCAGTGATGTGCATGTAATTTGTAGTGAGAGGGAATATTTTTTTCTAATTTATTTTCAACCTCTAAGGGGGTTTTTCCTGGAGCTATTTTAAGGCGATTGGATAAACGATAAATATGTGTATCAACAGCAATATAGGGCACATTAAAGGCGATATTCATAACTACATTAGCCGTTTTACGTCCAACACCAGGTAAACTCTGTAAAATCTTTCTATCACAGGGAACGCGGCTATTATATTTTTCAACTAAAATGCGTGACAAAGCAATTACATTGCTAGCTTTAGAGCGAAATAAACCGATTGTACGTATATGTTTAATGAGTGTATCCTCAGTGAGTAACACCATTTTTTCAGGGGTGTCAACAATTTGAAATAGTTTTTTTGTAGCCTTATTGACCGATATATCGGTAGCCTGAGCAGAAAGCACAACAGCTACAAGAAGAGTATAGGTGTTGGTATAATTTAATTCCCCTTTGGGATGCGGATTGTCGTTTTCTAATATAGAAAAAATAGCCTCAATCCTTTTGGATAATTTTTGTGTAGTAGGTTTTGACATATATGAATTTGAATAAATTACCGTAATACTTACTTTATACGTTATGATAAGACAAGTAAGTTTGCAGAAATTATCATGCAGTGGAGGTGTTTTTTCTGTTGACTAATATTAATATATATTTTCAATATATTTATTTTCTTAAAATTACGCATAATGGTATATGTATTGTAAGACATATAAGCAGAATGATAAATGAAGAGGGTATTTATGTTTGATACACACACAAATTTGGATGTTGTATATGTAGAAAAGGATATTTTTCTTACACAAATATGCAAGGGTTTAAAACCAAAAACAATTCATTATGGTTATCATCAATCCTTAATTTATGGTTTAAAAATGTCGCTTATTTTATGCATATATGAGGGGTCATTATTTGCTCTGGGTTTTTGTGATGATAAAAAAAACAAGCAAGAAGCATTAGAAGATTTACAAAAGCAGTTTCACTTTTTAGATTTTCAATACGATGATAATAGCATTAATGCATTTGTTAAAAAGCATACAATTAATCAGAAACCTAAAACTGTAAAAATGATGCTTGTAGGTACGAAGTATCAACACAGTGTATGGAAAGGACTTATCCATACAATAGCAGGGGAAACAATGACTTACAGTGAGCTCACACAAAGACTGGGAAAAGGACCGCAATATACACATAGTGTTTCTACGGTGGGTGTTGCTAAAAATCCGATTTCTTTGCTTGTACCGTGTCATCGGATAGTCAGTAAGAACGGTGGAATCAACAACTATAGATGGGGGATTGATATAAAATCAGCACTTATTCAAAAGGAAATTCAACTTTATTGTAAACAGCAGAAAATGTCTTAAAAATATGTAATTGTCTTTTTTGATTTATAAGCAATATAAGATAGTGGTATTTTATTGTGATTATGGATGCCGTGTTAGTGTATAACCAAATCCTCTGTGTGATTTTATGTCACAATTTGCAGATTGATTGAGTATTTTTTTTCGTAGGCGATAGATATAAACATCTACAGTACGGTCATTTATTTCTGTATCATAACCCCATACATTGTCCATAATGCTATCTCTTGATAAAGTACGAGAGGGATTTTGCATAAAGAACTGGATAAGTTTAAATTCTATTTTACTTATTTCTATAATTTTGCCCTCACATGTAAGTGTAAAAGTTTCATTATTAAGTGTGAGGTTTTCAAAAGTCAGCGTTGGTAACACTAGCTGTGGTTGACTGCGACGCAAATTAGCATGTATACGTGCGATTAACTCGGCAGGAGAGAAAGGTTTAACTACGTAATCATCAGCGCCAGCACGCAAACAAGATATTTTGTTTTCTTCTTCACCTAGGGCGGTTAACATAATTATGGGAATGTTTTTACTCTGTTTGTTTTGGCGAATGTTCTTGCATATTTCAAAACCACTAAGTGAGGGTAACATCCAATCTAAAATAATAATGTCGGGCTTGTCCATGACACATGATTTTTGTCCTTCCAGACCATCATCAAAAATCAAAGGTGTCCATCCTTCATTTTTAATGTGAAGGCTAATCAAATCTGCAATGGGTTTTTCATCCTCTATAATAAAAACACGTGTCATAAGAAGTATGATATAAAAAACTACGCGGGATGCATTTTATTAGGGTCAAAATTTTTACCTGTAATTTGATAAAATATATTTTCTACAATGTTTGTTGCATGATCTCCTATGCGCTCAAAGTTCTTATCTATAAATAGTAACTCCGTTGCGATATTAATTCTATGTGCGTCTTTTTGCATAAATTCAATGATATCTTTATAGAGGGAAAAATAATATTCATCGATTTCATCATCCTTAACCCAAATTTTCTTTACGAGTTCTATATCATTGCTCGTCATGGCAATGAGTGACTGGCTTAATTGTTTAAGAGTTTTTTCGGCAAGCCTTCTAAGCGATTGAATATGTTTTTCGGCAATTACAAGGTCAATTTTTTGTAATCTTTTACAGATATTTTCGATGAGATCACCAATGCGTTCTATATTTGAAGCATGATCTATGGCAGTAATGATCTCTCTTAAATCTACTGCAAGTGGTTGCCTTTTTGCGATAAGCATAACGGCATATGTTTTTATCTCCAGCATCATATTGTCTATATTATTTTCGTTCTCAATAATGTTATCAATATCACTAGGATTAAAATACTTCATAACAGAAACAAGCTGTGATAAAGAATGTTCGGCACTCCCTCCCATTTGAATGACCTTAAGACGAAGTTCTTCTAATTCGTTGTTATAGGCTGAAACGATGTGCTCACTCATAATATTATTCCTTTGTTAAATTATCCATATCTACCTGTCACATAATGTAGTGTTTGTTCATGTTTTGGTTTTTCAAATAATGCTTTGGTATCATTGACTTCTATAACTTCTCCAAGATGAAAAAATGCAGTTCGTTGTGATATTCTAACGGCTTGATGCATTGAGTGTGTGACAATAATAATAGTATATTTTTTTCGTAATTCATCGATAAGTTGTTCAACATGAGCTGTGGCGATGGGATCAAGAGCTGAGCATGGTTCGTCCATAAGAATAACTTCGGGGTTAATAGCAATAGCACGGGCTATACATAGGCGCTGCTGCTGACCACCAGATAAACTTGTTCCACTTTCGGCTAATCGGTCTTTGACTTCATTAAACAACCCTGCACGCGTTAGACTTTGCTCTACAATACGATCAAGGTCTGTTTTATTCTTATGCAATCCATGAATACGCGGGCCATAAGCGACATTATCATAAATGGATTTTGGAAAAGGATTGGGTTTTTGAAAAACCATACCTATACGGGCACGTAATTGAACAACATCAATGCTTTTTCCAATTATTGTTTCTGAATCCAGCATAATACTTCCGTCACAAGAGTAGTTCTCTATAACATCATTCATTCGGTTTATCTGACGCAAGAAGGTTGATTTACCACAACCAGAAGCGCCAATAAGCGCAGTAATCTCGTTTTCAAAAATATCTAAATTAACGTTAAAAAGTACCTGCTTATCATCATAATAGGCATTAAAATTGTGTACGTGAATTTTAATTTTTTTTTCTTTTTCATTCATAATTGTACATTATTTTTTGAGTTACCATTTTTTTTCATATTTTTTTCTAAGATAGATTGCTACGGCATTCATAGCAATTAAAAAAATCACAAGTATCAAGGATGCCAGTGAGCTTAGGGCTTCAAAACTTCTTTCGGGGCTATCGGACCATATAAAAATTTGTACAGGTAGAACGGTTGCGGAATCGGTAATGGTACGTGGGATATCTGCAATAAAGGCCACCATACCAATCATTAATAATGGTGCACTTTCTCCCAGAGCTCTGGCCATTCCGATTATGCTTCCCGTTAATATTCCAGGTAATGACAAGACAAAAGTATGATGCAAAGCTACCTGAACGGGTGAAGCACCTAAAGCAAGAGCGCCATGCTTAATGGATACAGGAATGGCTTTTATAGCAGAACGACTGGCAATAATAATAACAGGTAAGGTCAAAAGACTTAAAATAAGGCCGCCCACAATTGAAGAAGAACGCGCTAAGGAAAAATGATTGATAAACAAGTTTAAGCCTAAAAGGCCAAAAACAATTGAAGGTACAGCAGCAAGATTATTAATATTGATTTCAATGATTTCGGTAAATCTATTTCTAGCTGCAAATTCTTCTAAATAAAGTGCTGCAGCAACACCAACGGGCAAACTAATAAGTAAAGTAATGCCTAAAACATATATCGATCCAATAATAGCGCCTATAATACCAGCATTTTCAGGTTCACGACTATCACCATTAGTAAAGAACACTGTATTAAAATGCCAGCTAATATATCCTTCTTCATAGAGGGAAGAAAGTGCGCTTTGTTGATATGTACTTAATTTCGTTGTAATTTTTTTTACGTCATTTGTATTATCCAATTTGCGTAAAAAATGTGTGCTATTATCGGATAGTAACGCCTTAAATTGTATGGTTCTGCCAATAAATTCTGTATTATTACGTATAATAGTATTTAATTGCGTTTCATTAGAGAAACTAAGTAATGCATATAGTGCTTTCTTTTTTTTTCGCGTTTTTGTATCAGGAAATAGCTGAAAAATAGCATTTCTCAAGAGATTTCGTCCATTATCTTTGCTGGCATCTAGTGTTGCTGGTATTGAAACATCTATCGTAAGGTAAGAAGTAGTCAGTGCAGGAATAGATTTATAGGCAATGGATCCAATAAGTGTAATCAAAAAACACAAACTGATTAAAAGACTTAAAACACACAAAACACGTAGACACTTTTCCTTGAAGTAGCGCATTCGTAATTGTCTGGGATTTATTTTATACATTTAAAGGCACATTGTCATTTTTTAGAATTGAGCTTAGCTATAAATCTCTCTATATTTCTTGACTATACGAAGAGCAATAAAGTTAAGCAGTAAAGTGACCACAAATAACGTGAACCCCAATGCAAAGGCTGCGAGTGTTTTAGAACTATCAAACTCTTGATCGCCTACGAGAAGACTTGTCATTTGTACGGTTATTGTTGTTACTGCTTCAAAGGGATTGAGAGTAAGATTAGCTGCCATTCCCGCGGCCATAACAACAATCATGGTTTCGCCAATGGCACGTGATATTGCAAGTAAAAAAGCACTTGCGATTCCAGGTAAGGCTGCTGGAATAACAACTTTTAAAATATTTTCTGTTCGCGTTGAACCTAGTGCGTAAGATCCATCACGCAAGGATTGTGGTACCGCGTGCATAATATCATCAGATAAAGAAGAAACAAAAGGTATAATCATAATACCCATTGTTATGCCAGCTACTAAAGCGGATTCTGTTGAAATGACAAAGTTAAATTCATATCCTAAATCACGCATGAAAGGAGCAAATGTAACAACGGCAAAAAAACCATACACAACGGTGGGTATGCCAGCTAAAATTTCCAAAAGAGGTTTGATATAATTGCGTAACTTTTTACTAGAAAATTCTGTCAAGTATATTGCAGAAAGTAATCCGATAGGTCCCGCAATGAGTATAGCAATGACTGTAATTAGTAAAGTTCCAGTGAGCAATGGTATAATTCCAAAAGCCCCCGAACTGCCTACTTGATCTTCTCTTATTGCCAATTGTGGACTCCATTGTGTGCCGAATAGATAGTCAATGATTGAAATTTTATTGAAAAATTGAATGGTTTCAAAAATTAATGACAAAACGATGCCAAAGGTTGTCAATATAGCGAACGTAGCACAAAGGAACATTATTGCGATTAAAAATTTCTCTAAATATTTGCGCGAAGGGAAGGTAAGTGTAATTTTATTATAAGTGAAATAAAAAATGGTCGCTATAATACTAAGAAAAACGATATTAAAAAGTATATAATTCTGTATGATACGTGATTTTATAACTTCTATTTCGGTATGCATATTGTCAATATTATGTGAGGTACCATATTGTATATATGCATATATTTGCTGTGTTATGGTGTGGTATATATGAAAATCTAGTTCTTGTGCGGAAATAGCTACAACAGTTTCGTGTATCAGCGTACTGATATAATGTTGCATATAAAAATACAGAATAATGGATAATAGAAAAGTAGAAACTGTAACAATAATGGCAAGAAAAAGACCATGCTCATACGCATGAGAAATGGCTTGCTGCCATTTCTGATTTGCATAATCCCTATTGTGTAAAGCATTGACTAGCTTTATACCGCGCAAGTATCCTATGTAATAGATTACAGGGAATATAATAAACAGTAAGTATATATTATATATAAAACCAAACATGATATTAAATTCCTATTCGCAGTATCAAACTAGTCACACTTCTTACCTAATTGTAGTATAAATTAATAAAAATATACAACAGAAATTTTTCTTTTTATTGCTTATATTTTATTAATATCTAAACATACAATAGGTGTTACATTTCTAGTTGCTTCATAGAAGCTACATCGGCGCGATATTTATTGGCTTGATCTGGCTGTAATGGGATAAGCGACTTATCAACAAGATAACCATTAATACCCATGGTGTTTTCATCAACAAAAGTTTCAACGAATTCTTTTAAGCCAGGTACAACTTTAACATGTTCTCTTTTTACATAGAAAAATAATGAGCGAGAAATGGTATATTTCCCATCAATAATGTTATCAAATGTAGGCAATACACCTTCAATTTTAATTGCTTTTATTGAATCAGCATTTTCTTCTAAAAAACTAAATCCGAATATACCGATAAGATCGGGACTTGCTTTTAGTTTTTGAACAATCAAATTATCGTTTTCACCAGCTTCTATATAGGCGCCATCCTCTCTAAGGGTATGGGATGCTTTTTTGAAAGCTTTTGAATCAGATTTTTTAAGTGCACTGAGTACGGGATCAGTTTTTGCACCTGCTTCCATTGCTAATTCTAAAAAGGCATCGCGTGTTCCTGAGGTTGGTGGAGGTCCCATAACTTTAATAGCTATATTTGGTAAAGAGCTATCAATATCACTCCATTTTTTGTATGGATTAGCTGTTAATTTTCCATCAATAACAACCTCTTTAGCGAGGGCTTTATAGAGATGTTCACGTGTTAGGTTTAAATCTCCGTTCTTATTACTATAAGCAACAGAAATACCGTCATAACCTATTTGCACTTCTGTGACAGTTACACCATTATCCAAACATTTTGTATATTCACTTTTTTTAATCCGTCTTGATGCGTTTGAAATATCTGGAGTATTTAAACCTCTGCCACTGCAAAAAATTTTAAATCCTCCACCTGTTCCTGTCGATTCTACGATAGGTGTTTTGTATTTTGTTTTACCAAATCTTTCTGCAACTGCTGAAGAAAAGGGGAAAACTGTTGATGAACCCACTATTTTGATTTGATCACGGGCGTAAGCCTGATCAGAGGATGACAGTGCAAAAAATCCCACAATATTGGCTATCACCAATGTGTATAAAAATATTTTTATATTTTTCATAATTCATATCTCCTTTATAGTTTTTATAATATGTAACAGATAGATAATTGAGAAATATGACAGGTGTATTACAAAAAGAGAAAAACATACATATTGTTGTCTAGTAAACAGTTATACGTAATTGAAAATTATTCTCTATACTTAAAAACTGGAGATAGGGTAGGTAAATATGGCCTTTATATGTAATTATGTAATTTTTTAATTATGCTATATTTTGTTACATAATCTATTTATTTTAAAGGCTATTTATTTCAAATTGCCTGTATTTTTGAATCAGGAGAGGTTTGTTTGTAATGTGCCACACTTGTAATGTAGACAGCAATGTAGTGAATCAACTCACACAACGCGTAGATGCAGACATCCAAAGCGTACAGAACACACCGATAGACGGGTTTACCGTTGGTTGTTTTACTCTTAACCCTGTCGTGCTTTCATGCGGGGGTTTTTTTTGTTTATAACGTAAACACGCCCCTTACGACGGATTATTCTATTATTTTTGTCTCGCGTTCTTTGAGAACGTAATGAATTTATAACACGCATTTATTAACTCCTAAGGAGTTCTAGCTATAGAAAAAAATATAATGTGTCAAGTGGAAAATTAATAAAAAACAGTCTAAAAACTTGATAGATATACTTTAAAAGTGTATGTTTTTGCGTGTTAGTTATCAATATATTTTTTTTATATTACGGGCCTATATATTTATTTTAGATGATATAAACGAGAGATAGATAAAAATTGTGCATCAATCTGAATTAATTAAAAAATTACAGAGTTATCAAGGTAAAGTCGATACAGATTTAGTCGAAAGGGCCTACATTAAAGCGTCAATAGCACATGATGCACAAAAAAGAAAAACGGGAGAACCGTTTATTAATCATCCATATGAAGTTGCAACCATATTGATGCACTATAAAATGGACAGTACAACAATCGCTGCCGCCTTATTACATGATGTAATTGAGGATACGCCAGTAACTAAAGAAGATATCGAGAAAGATTTTGGAAAAGATATTGCGTTTATTGTAGATGGTTTAACAAAATTAAAAAGAGTGAATGTATTGAATAATGGACATTACAACGCTCAAAATTTTAAAAAATTTGTACAAGCTATTTTTACAGATATTAGAGTGCTTTTAATTAAATTGGCAGACAGACTTCATAATATGCGTACAATCTCCTTTATGTCGCCATCAAAACAGAAGAGTATCGCAACAGAAACGCTGAATGTTTATGCTCCCTTGGCTAAGTTAATAGGAATTGAAAGTATAAGCGCCGAACTAGAAGATATAAGCTTCAAAATTCTTCATCCCAAACAATATAGTGAAATAGTTAATCGCCTACATGATTTAGATAGCGAAAAAAAAACTCTTGTTGAGGAAACAAAGCAAATTTTAAAAGAAAAAATGTTACAAGAAGGAATTGACGCATCAATTTTAGGTAGAATCAAAGCCCCTTTTTCTATATGGAAAAAAATGCATATTCGTAATGTAAGTTTTCGTAAAATATCAGATATATATGGTTTTCGGATCCTCGTAAAGGAGTTGCAAGAATGTTATACAGTTCTTGGTATTATTCATAATGCTTTTCCAGTTGTTCCTGGCTGTTTTAAAGATTATATTTCCTTACCTAAAAAAAATGGATATTCCTCTTTACATACAGCTGTATGGATACCCAATAAGCAGCGCATGGAATTGCAAATAAGAACGTATGAAATGGATGAGAATGCACGTTTAGGTGTTGCTTCTCATGCTTGGTATAAAATTTATAATGACTCTGAAAAAAACCAATGGCACATGAATGAGTCTATTAAACGCTTAAGACAAACATTTGAATTATTGCAAAATAACGAGCTTAATCCAGAAGATTTTTTTCAAAATGCCCTAAGGGAAATAAATACAGAAAATATATATTGCTATACCCCACAAGGGGAGATTATATTTTTACCGCGTAATGCCTGCGCTTTAGATTTTGCCTATAACGTCCATACAGAAATAGGTAGTCGTGCAAAAGGGTGCTATATCAATGAGCAAAGGAGAAGCTTAAGCGATATTCTTAAAAATGGTGATGAAGTGTATATTGAAACAGCACAGCAAGAACAGTATCAAGAATATTATCTCAATTTTTTACAAACTGGCAAAGCACGTTCCTTAATACGCAAAAGAATGACTGAGGAAAAATTGCGTACGTACTACTCGGATGGTATGCAAATTATTAAACGACGTGCAGCGCGTGCTGAAATTAGTGTGGGTGAAAATAGTTTGAATGCGGTAGCCATACAATTACAATATCAAAACGCACGACAAGTTGTTATTGCTTTAGGAAAAGAAGAGATAGAAAGGGATTTTTTCTTTAAAGCACTCATTGATAATTTGCCACAGCATCGACTCACTGAAGATATAAAAAAAACATTATTGTCGCGTTCGCAAGATGTAAATATGGGAGGATTACCTATATCGGGAGGTGGTCATGAAAGGAGATTAAACTTTGGTGATTCAGTAGGGGCCGTACCTGGAGATACTATAGTAGGGATTGATGATGGCGATAAAGCTATTGCTGTGTATAATGTCGACTCTCAATCTTTTAAGAAATTAGAAAAAACAATCGGTAAAAAACGCATTTATGATTTGAGATGGAATATTAATGATCATAATAAAAAACGCTTTCATGCAACATTAAGTATGAGTTTTTACGATCAAGTTGGAGCAATAGCAACTATTGCAAAAAAATTGAGTGATAACGATGTTGATATTACGAATATGGTTTTATTGAAAATAGATAAAATGTATAGATTGCGTATAGATATTGGTGTTTATAATGCACAAGACATTCACAAACTCATGATGATTCTGCGGAAACTTCCACTTATTAATCAAGTTGAGAGAAGTTTATCCTGATATTTTGTTGATATGCTATAATCTTCTCAAAATTGTAATATAAATATAATTTATTTGTGTTACAGGCTAGCTTTGTGGTAAGGGGAGGATTTGGTTATATTTTCATCTAACTCACTGTAAGGAATGGTGTATTTTATGTTAAAGGATTTTATAAAAAAGACGAATAAACAATTGGGGGATATTAAATCTTCTCCCTATAAGGTGGCGTTAGGTTTTGCCGTTGGTGTTTTTGCTTCTTTTTCGCCTTTTATAGGCTTCCATATGATTATAGTCTTGATAATTTGCTTTTTAATCCGTGCCAGTTATGTATCAGGTTTTATTGGTACTATCGTTGGTAATCCTTTTACTTTTCCTTTCATTTATATTATAACTTTTTTTGTTGGCAGTCTGTTTGTTGACACGGCAAATTATAACGATTTTGTTACGGCAATTGAAAATTTATCCAGCAGTCAGGAGAGTTTTTTGATGTTTTCGCAAGAGGTTTTTACGACAATGGAACCTTTTTTATTGGCTTTAATTATTGGATGGATAATTGTAGGATTTCCAGTATCTTTTGTTTTTTACCTTCTTTTGTTACAATTTAACAAAAAAACATAACTGCAATATGTTGGAATAGGTTATGTAAAATAGTCCATATAAATAGAGTTATAGATAAAGTATGGTTTATGATAAAACTCGGTGTTAATATTGATCATGTTGCTACCTTACGTAATGCAAGAGGTGAGGGGTATCCTGATGTAGTACGGGCAGCACACATAGCCAAGCAGGCAGGAGCTGATAATATTACAGTACATTTACGTGAGGATAGACGGCATATCAGAGATGATGATGTATGGCGTTTGAAAGAAGAAGTCAATATTCCTATTAATTTAGAAATTGCCTTAGAAGAACAGATGGTTGATATTGCTTTACAATTACGGCCGCATAGCGTGTGTTTTGTTCCAGAGAAAAGGCAAGAAATTACTACGGAAGGAGGCCTAAATACAGCTATAAAAACAGATTATCTTAAAAAAACTACGGCAGATTTAAAAAACAGAGGGATAAAAGTATCTTATTTTATAGAACCTGATATACACATTGTAAAACAATGTTACGCGTTAGGGGGTGATTGTATAGAGATTCATACAGGTCTCTATGCACAATATTGCAATCAACACAAAGAACTAGAGAAAAATAAGATATTATCTGCGATTCATGAAGCAGTAAAAACCGCCAAAGATTGTCATTTAGATATTCATGCGGGGCATGGTCTTAATTATGCTAATGTCGCTGACATTGCAGCTATTCAAGACATTACATGTTTAAATATTGGACATTTCTTGATTAGTGAAGCACTTTTTATTGGTCTTAGCGAAGCAATTACAAGAATGAAAAAATCTATGCAAACGGCGCATACAATCAACAATCATATTAGTGTATAATGCGTATTATTGGTTTAGGTGTAGATTTGGTTGATATAAGGCGAATAGAAAATCTCCTCAATCGTTTTGGAAGTCGGTTTGAGCAACGCATATTAGCACCAGCGGAAAGGGAAGTTGCTATGAAAATTAATCATAAGGCTTCCTTTATAGCCAAGCGTTTTGCTGCAAAGGAGGCTTGTGCAAAAGCTTTGGGAACAGGATTTTCACGGGGGATAGGTTTTGCTGATATGATAGTTTCAAAAGAATCGAGTGGTAAGCCAATAATGTGTCTTTATGGAAATGCAAAGAAAATACTTCAAGAATTGACTCCCAATCATTCACAAGCCGAAATTTTAATATCATTAACGGATGATTATCCATATGCGTATGCTCAGGTAATTATTCAGTCAATGGATTCATGAGATTTGATACATGGAAATAATATTGGATTTAAAATCATTTAAGCATTATAATTTACTTATGTTTTTAGAAGGGACATCGCAATGAAGCACAACACAAATCGCATACGTTATAGTAATCCGCTTAAAATGCTCAATAATCTGTTAGGCCAGACCTTTTTTGAAACTCTAAAAATTGTTTTCTATGCAGTTTTAATTTCTTTTGTCGTGCGATCGTTCTTTTTTCAACCATTTACAATCCCCTCAGGCTCAATGTTTCCTACATTATTGATTGGTGACTATATTTTTGTTTCAAAATTTAGCTACGGCTATAGTAAATATTCGTTTCCCTTGGCATCACTTTTAGGATTGTCTGACCGCAGAATTTTTAAAGACGAAATTAAAAATGGTGATGTTGCAGTGTTTAGACCTAAAAACCAACCGAATATAGATTTTGTAAAAAGGGTTATTGGTCTGCCTGGAGATAGGATTGAAATTTCAGCTGATTCTCGTCTTAAAATTAATGGAACAGATGTAAAACGTCTGTTTGTAGGGGAGTATGTGCATAAAGATAGCGGTGGCTATTCCAAAAAATACTTACGCTATAAGGAAACCCTACCAAACGGGCAGAGTTATTTTGTTTTACAACGCAAAGGCTTAGCTTTATATGGGTATCCTATGGTTTTTAATGTTCCAAAGGGACATTATTTTGTGTTGGGTGATAATCGAGATGAGTCAGAAGATAGTCGTGGTACTGTTGTATCGATGATTCCAGAAGAAAATTTTTTGGGTAAAGCTGAAATAATTTTTCTATCAAAAGACGAGAATCAATGGCTACTGGCGTTTTGGCTATGGGCAGAAAGTATACGATGGGAAAGAATATTCACAAAAATATAATGCAATCGCAAACTGATGATTATTTGGTATTGGATTTAGCAAAGCAACTGACTTACAAATTTAAGCATTTGGATTACCTAAGGCAGGCTTTGATACATTCGAGTTATCGCTTTGAAATTATTAACAAGGGACGTGACAAAAAGGACATAAATAATCATGAATCGTCTGATAATGAACGCTTTGAGTTTTTAGGAGACAGGGTGCTTGGGCTTGCCATTGCAACCATCCTTTTTGAACGATACCCTTTAGAAACAGAAGGCCAGTTAGCACGTCGATACAATTCTTTGGTTAATCATGATATATGCACAAAAATTGCCCGAGATCTTCGCTTGCAAGCATATATACGTGTTGGACCTTCTGTGAATCAAAAACACCTAACGTCAATGAATAATATATTAGCAAATACTATGGAAGCACTTATAGCCGCTATATACAAAGATTCCGATTTCCAAAGTGCCAAAGAATTTATTGAGTGCATGTGGAAAGATTATATCAATACGCTTACAGATGAAACACCCATTGATGCTAAAAGTAAATTACAAGAATGGTATCAACAAAACGCTTTGCCATTACCACGATATAAAGCCGAACAATGTGGAGGGTCTGCACACGACCCCGTATTCAAGGTTGTGTTATGCGTTGAAGATGAAAAGAAAATATTTGAGGCACAAGGTAAATCAAAACGTGAGGCACAGCAAAAGGTTGCGCAGCTTCTTCTTGTGCATAAGGGGTTAGTGATATGACAATCAAATCGCAAAAAAAATGTGGTTATGTGGCACTTGTTGGAAGGCCGAATGCTGGTAAATCGTCTTTGTTGAATAGGTTTGTAGGGGAAAAAATATCAATTATTACGCATAAGGCTCAGACCACTCGTAGCTGTATAAGAGCTTTTGCTATATATCAGGAAACGCAGATTATATTTATTGATACTCCAGGCTTGTTTACTGCTAAGAAAACGATTGATAAATCAATGTTTTCGGCAGCGATTAAGGCTATAAACGATGCCGATATTGTTTTGTATGTAAAAGATAGTTGCACAATTTTTGATGAAAGCGAAACAGAAATATTAGAGCAATGTATAAAACACAGTAATAAATTATGTCTTATACTCAATAAAATCGACAAGCTTAGTAGAGAAAAATTGTTGCCATTGTGTAATGAGATAACCCAATCGTATAACTTTGATAAAGTCTTTATGGTTTCCGCAAAAACCAATAATGGAATCAGTGATATTTTTCCATATATTAACAATAATCTTCCCCAGATGAATTGGCTATATCCAGAAGAAGAAATTGCCGAAATGCCGCAGCGGTTTTTTTTAGCTGAAATCACAAGGGAAAAACTTATTCTTAATTTACATGATGAAATTCCGTATGCTTTGACTGTTGAAACAGATAAATGCAAAAAACTTAAAAATAAACGTATGCGCATTGAGCAAACAATTTATGTAGAAAGACAAAGTCAGAAAAAGATTGTTATAGGGCATAAGGGGGCTTTATTAAAGCATATCGGTTCACTGGCCCGTGTAGAGATGCAAGATTTTTTACGCTGTGACGTTGTTGATCTTTTTTTATTTGTTAAAATAAGCCCAGATTGGCAAAACAAAATTCAACATTATAAGGCAATGGCGCTTGATATGGTTTGAGGGCAGATTGTGGTTACATGGCAAGAAAAAGGATTTATTGTCCGAGTTAAAAAATTATCGGAAAATGATACTATTGTCAGTATTTTTACACGTGATCATGGTTGCTATAATGGTGTTATTAAGGGGGGGCAATCTCATAAAAAAAGCGGTTATATTCAAATCGGTAATTATGGAGATGTGCAATGGAAAGCACGTTTAGAAAAGCATTTAGGTTATTTTACTTTTGATATAATACAGCATTACGCTTCTGCTTTCATAAGAAAACAAGACATGTTACATGCTTTGATTCTTATCTGCAATCATATTACAACGCTCCCAGAAAGACAATCAAGCGCTGCACTTTATGATGTTATGCACATGCTTATCAAGCGCATGAAGACACACACAGAATGGCTGCATTGGTTTATTTATTTTGAACATATTTTTTTAAAAGAATCGGGTTTTGGACTTGATCTTACCCGTTGTGCTGTAACACAATCTAAAACAAATTTAACATATGTATCACCCAGAACAGGTAGAGCCGTTACACAAGAAGTTGGACATCCGTATCGTGATAAGTTATTTAAACTGCCAGCTTTTTTGTGTAATATGGAGGCAAATGTAACAAAAGACGATATCATGGCTGGTTTTACACTTATGTCTTATTTTTTAGATAAGGATATATATAAGCCTCTTAATAAAAGCCTTCCCATTACACGAGATTTACTCGTTGAATATATAAAAAAAATGGAACACTAGGCTAGGTAATAAATGCCTTTTTTCTATAATGTCGGCAAAAAATGTCGGCATATTTTTCCTGCTGTTTAAAAGAAATACGCGTCTAATTTGTTAAGTGCTTGAATTAAAAAGGTTTTTTCGTCTTACCTAATTGGTATATTCTTTGCAAACTTTCTTTATAATTAAGGCGTGTGAAATGCCTTTTCGTATAGGAAGAAGTGAGTAGTTTTCAGTTATGCAAAATGCACCTATAGATTATTTTAGTAGTTATAAAAATACCCTTCCCGATTCGTCCGTTGCTACACGAAGTGCTAAATTGCCGTTGAATAGTGAACAGGATTTTCGCAAAGAACTTAATATGTTGCAAGAAGATAAGCAATCCACTGACGTGGAAGATAAAAACGCTTTATCAACACAAGATACTGAAAAAGTAAAATCAGGTAAATTTGAAATACTACCTATGCAAGAGAGCAAATCAGAACAAGATACGTTGCAAACTCACTTTGTAAACATACACATGACTTCCGAAAGTGTAGATACAAATCTTTTACAAATGAGTGCCGTTGAGGAAAACGAGCAAGAGAATTTTGTTGTTGATACACCCCTTGATACACAGCCTATGAGTGAAGGGAAAGACACAGAGTTACATTATCTTTTTGCATCTGGAGCACCAGAGATGATCAAGGTTAATGATACAACGCAACACGTATCATCGCAAAATACAGACGCATTAGTAACGGCACAGTCGAAAAAAGATAATACACAGATAAATAGTGCTACATTAGATGGGGTGCACATTGCTCAAAACAAGAAGGCTCTAGAAGATACATCGCTAGCAGACCTTGACACCATGCCCTTGCATCTCAAAAATAATAAACAATCAGATATCCAGATTTTGCCAAAGGAAACCTCTATAATGATGGGCAAAAATTTGTCTGTGGGAGCACCAGCAATACGTAGCGATGAGGGTTTATATCATTCGCCAATAGATGATTCTTTGGCTTTAACAACAATTGACGATGAGGCTATAGCAATAACTAGGTCTTTAGAGATGCCAAAAAATGAAAAATCACCTTCTACAAACCTGTTTGTTGATAAGGTAACAACAGTAACGCCAACACAAGGAATATCACATACTGTATTACCTGTAGAAGAAGGCAAACAAAAGAAACATGCATTACTTTCGGAAAATATATCGGAGGATGTCTCAACTGTTCAGAAAAATGAAAATACTCTAGAGCTAGATAACACCATGAATCCCGTGTTGAGGCAGGGAAATCAGGAGGCAAGAGTAGCTGATGGAAACGCAATACCTGTTATAGCTAGAGATTTGGATATAGGAGTAACAGCCTCCCAGAGTTATACGCAAGTGGTTCAAGCACAAAATTCACACAACCAAGCCTATAAAGCCGCTTCAAATTTGGCTTTTCAACTACAGCAACAAGTCAATAACGGAAATAAAGAATTTACGCTTAAATTATACCCAGAACAATTAGGGGCAGTTGATGTCAAAATGATATTTGACAAGGATGGAAAAGTGAGTGCTTCGTTTCATTTTGATAATGATGTTGCTCTAGATTATGTGCGTAACCATTTCAACGTGTTGGAAAAAGCTTTTGAGAGTGTCGGCATAAACACAGATAAAAATTCAATACAATTGTCATTGGGTAATCATGGTCAGGGTAAATCTTTTGCAGAACAATTCGCTCGACAAGATCAAGATAATCAACAACAAAACAATATGTATCGTGGAGGCATGCGATCTGTAGACAGCACAGAGCATATATACACACGTCATATAGTGAATGATGGTGGTGTGGATATACTTGTATAATGAAATAAGGATAATAAAGAAGAATTGATATTATGGCTGATTATGTAGGAATTGTGGGTAATAATTATGTTCCCAACACGAATACGTCTACTACGGCAAGTGCTGCTAATAGTCAGACTATTTTAAACGATAATTTTGATACTTTTGTAAATATTTTGACAGCACAACTTAAAAGTCAAGATCCACTTGATCCTATGGATGCGACGTCATTCACAGATCAATTAGTGCAATTCTCGGGCGTGGAACAGGCCATAAAAACAAATGAGAAACTTGAAGAAATGACGCAAATTTTGCAAAGCAATATGTCTAATGCTGTTTCGTATTTGGGCAAGAAAGCGACAATCGACACAAGTTCTTCGGCATTAACTAATGGAAATGCACAATGGCAATTTGATGTAGAGGAGAATGCTAAAGCAAGTATCGTTATTTCTGATAACAACGGTCAAATTGTACATTCGGCTGATGTATATCTTCCATCTGGTTCACAAGAATATAATTGGAATGGATTGGATGATACGGGTGTTGCAATGCCTGATGGTCTCTATACTATCGCTATTAGTGCAAGAGACGATGCTAACCAACATGTCAATGTTTCGACAACGGCAACAGGATTGATAACAGCGTTGGATATGAGTACAGCCGATCCTAAAGTCACGATTAATGGTAAGTCCGTATCGCTTTCTAGTATTACTAGATTAGAAGTGTAAAACCTGCTTCTTTATTGTTACATAAAGTCAATTTATGTTTAAAGTAAGAATGGCAGAATATCTGCCTTACAGTGTTGTAATTGTAGATTACACACGGGTTTAAGAATATCTTTACCCTCCATTGAAATAGCTAATCCTGCTTCTTGCAGCATCGGCATGTCATTGGCTCCATCTCCCATTGCTATGACCTCATCGGGACTTACATTGAGTGTTTTGCAAAAATGAAGAAGGGTATCGCGCTTAAAAGCAGCATCTACTATCTTTCCTTCTAATTCTCCTGTTAACATATCGTTTTTTATACACAGAACATTAGAGAAATATCTGTCAAAATTTAACAAATTCGCAAAATATTCAACAAAAAAACTAAATCCTCCTGAAATAAGAATTGTGTATATTCCTTTCTTTTTTAATGTTGATAATAATAATGGCATATGTTGACGTAATGTAATTTCTTGGCGCACTTCATATAATGTTTCTTGTGACATTCGTTTTAGCAAATTTACGCGCTTGTATAGGGCTTGAACAAAATCTATTTTACCCTGCATAGCTTGTTCTGTAATCTCCTTTATGACATCGCCAACACCAATGGAATCAGCCATTATATCAATACATTCTTCCATAATGAGTGTTTTATCCATATCTGCAATAAATATTTTATAATCCTTATCTACGTGTGTATGAACATAAAAATCTACATTATATGGACTTGTAGCTTGCCCACATAAAGTAATGAGTTTTTGCAAAGATAATTGTGTTTGAATGTTAAGTATAAGAGTGACATAGTGAGGTAAGATGGTGTGATGTCGATCTACACAGGTAAGTGGAGCGTGTGATAGTGCGTTATAACAATTATCTAAATCGGTTTCATTTGTATGGGGTTTGATTGTAAAGAGGGTAATTTTATAATTGGGCATTATCACAATATGGGGTGTCGGTTGATTGATATGATTATATTATGGGAAAAATATTATGTATATATGTATAGCAGGTCCTACTGCTTCAGGAAAGTCTGAATTTGCGTTACGTGTTGCTAAAGAAGTTGATGGTATTATAATCAATACCGATTCTATGCAAGTATATAAGGAATTACCGATACTCACTGCCCAACCTTTTGCGGATATGTATGACAATAGGCATTTCTTATATGGTCATGTTTCTGTGTATACACATTATTCCGTTGCCCAGTGGTTAAATGAGGTTGCAAATTTATTGTCTAATAAAGCATTGCGATATAAGAAAAAAATTTTCGTTGGTGGCAGTGGTTTATATTTTCTGTCTTTATTTAATGGTTTGTCATATATACCCGAAGTGTCAAAGCAAACAGAAAAAAAAATAGATGATTTAGTAGAAGAGTATCAACTAAAACAGCTAAGTATACACGATATTTTACTAAAATATGACGAGCCTGTTGCAGCACAATTACATAAAAATGATACAAAACGTATAAGACGTGCTTTAGGCGTTTTTTTGCAAACAGGGTATTCTTTACGTTTCTGGCAAAACCAAAAGAAAACAGCAATTATACCTCCTAACGAAGCAAAGTTATGTTTTTTTCTTAATCCAGATCGTGCATTGCTCTATCAAAAAATTAATGATCGCGTAGATCATATGTTGCAAAATGGTGTTATAGAAGAAGTGAAACATGTTATGGAGCAAAAAATAGCCTATAATGCAACTGCACGCCAAGTATTAGGATTCAATTATTTGTATGCATATTGTAACAAACAAAAAGAATTAGATGAAATACGCTATCTCATACAAAGAGATGTAAGACGATATGCAAAAAGACAATGGAGCTGGGCAAAGAGATATATGCAAGAATGGCAAAATCTCACTGAAGAGGTCTATAGGGAAACTCAAATAATAGATCACATTACTAAAAATTGTGAAGATTAATCAAAAGTTTTGAACATTAAAAAAGATTGTCGCTTGTATCACATCATAATATTCTGTATACAACAATTATTAAGTAGATCACTTTTTATATAGTTATATTATGGGTACCCTTCCTACATACACTTCACAAAAATTAAATGCAATACGTAATGAGATAGATGCGATTGACCATCAAGTGCTAGAGTTATTACATAGACGTGCCGTGTGTAGTCGTAATGTAGTAAACGCAAAAAAGTCTCAGGAACAGGAAAGAGGCATATCAACTTCTATATTCAGGCCATTGCGAGAATTAAGTATCCACCAGAAATTGGAAGCAATTATTGAAAAGCAGGACGTACATTATTCCAAATTGGCTTTACATCATATATGGCGCACTATCATAGCGGCTTCTGTGTGTATGCAAGGTAATTTAAACGTGTATTGCCAAGCAGAAAAAAAACATGAATTGCAACGCTATTGTGATTATATTTTTGGCTTTCAAGCACAGTGCCAATTTTTGGATAACAGCCATATTATTGACGTGATGTATAAAACAGAACAGGCGATCGTAAGTTTTGCTTTAAATGATGATATGGCAGAAAAACTGTTACACGAAAACCAGAAACGTGATAATAATTTCCATGCCAAGCTTTTTATGGAATTGTCTTTTATAGATATGTCTGCTTCATCGGATAAAAAAAATAATGTAATGGATATAAAAGAAAAAAAATTCTTAGTTGTACAATGTCACGAAAAAGACATGCAGACACTTCCTAATCTTGTTTTAAAAAATGCTAAAACGCAATCGCAAGGTAAGGCCCAATATTCTTTGATTATGCAAGACGCTTCAGATGAGAGTGAAGTAGATGGTGTGTGTCTTGGCAAATATGTTCAATTTCCTTTCCCACACTCATGTGATTAAAAATTATGACTAAAAATCTTCAAGCCCTCCCATATATTTATGAAATAGAACAGTATACACCTGGACAAAATACTGTATCCAACAAAAGTGTAGAAAAAATATATAAATTAAGTGCAAATGAAAATCCGTATGGCTGTTCTCCACTTATTACAAGTCAAGAGAGTATAGATATTAAAAATTTGCAACGTTATCCCGATGGAAACGCCGAAAAATTACGTAAGATTATAGCACAAAAACATAATGTATCGCATGATAAAATTGTATGTTCTAATGGATCAGACGAGATATTCACATTGCTTTGTAATGCTTATCTTAACAAGGATGATGAAGTTATATATAGTCAATACGGATATCTGATGTATCGCATTGTAACACTTGCTGCACAAGGTAAACCTGTTGAGGTTCAGGCAAAGGAATATGCTATTGATTGTCATCAAATGTGCAAAGCTATAACAGGCAAAACAAAGATTATCTTTTTAACTAACCCGAATAATCCTACAGGTAGCTATATCACTGCCAAAACACTTGAGGCCTTCATTAAAGAAGTGCCTAAGCATATTATTATTGTTCTTGATGAAGCTTACGCAGAATATGTCACGGCTACTGATTATATGACGGGGCTTGAATTAGTAGAAAGACATAGTAATGTTGTTGTAACAAGAACTTTTTCAAAAATACATGGTTTGGCGGCCTTGCGTTTAGGGTGGGCCTATGCCAATGAAAATATTATTGATGTACTTAATCGTATACGCGGTCCTTTTAATGTTTCTTCTGTGGCGCAATCATGCGGAATTTTGGCCATCAGCGATGATCACTTTATTGCTTGTGCGCGATCTAAAAACCATCAATGGCGGAAAACAGCAATGACAAGATTGCAGCAAATGGGTATTGATGTATTACCTAGTCAGGGTAATTTTTTACTGCTTTTTTTCGCATCAATTCAAGAATGTACGCGGATTGATGAGGGATTAAAAAAACACGGAATTATATTGAGGCATATGAGTGCTTATAAATTGCCTCATTGTCTACGTTATAGTTGCGGAGATGAAGAGGCAAATGAATACACATTGCTTTGTCTTGAGCGCCTCATGAAACAAGGATAATCGTATGATTGATAATGGCGAAATATATACCTTTAATACCATTGCAATTATTGGCGCGGGTTTGATGGGAGCATCTATTGCACACGCAGCTAGAAAAAATAATATTGCACGCTATATACATGTATGCGAAACGGATATGCAGCATTATAAGGACGCAGAGAATCTAAATATTTTTGATACTGTATCAACAGATATATCTTGTGTCAGGGATGCAGAAATTGTTTTTCTATGCATACCTCCAGCAAAAATTATTGAGACAGGTAAGCGTATTATTCCACTTTTAAAAAAACACGCAATCCTTACGGATGTGGGTTCTACTAAGGCTGGATTTTACGAGGCTTTATCGCCTTTTTTAACACAGGATGTGTGGTATGTTCCAGGCCATCCTATTGCGGGTACAGAAGAATCAGGTCCTAAGGCTGGGTTTGCTGAATTATTTGATAATAAATATGTTATTCTGACTCCCCATCCTGATACCTCACTGAAAGCCCTCGATAAAGTTGTGCTTTTTTGGAAAATGTGTCATGCAAAAATAGAAATCATGACGGATGAAGAACATGATTTCGCACTTGCTGTTACAAGTCATTTGCCGCATCTTATTGCATATAATCTGACTTATACAGCGTTAAATGTTGAAAAATTAAGAGAAACGGAAATTGTTAAATTTTCAGCAAGTGGTTTTAGAGATTTTACACGGATCGCCTCTTCAAATCCAACGATGTGGAGTGACATTTTTCTACTCAATAAGAAAAATGTATTAGAAGTATTAGATTTTTTTGAGTATGGTTTGGCAGTTCTCAGACAAAGTATAGAAGAAGATAATGAAAGTAAATTGCATACTATTTTTTCAACAGTAAAAGATGTAAGACAAAAAATTATTGACGCCAAGCAGGATACAGCTAAAGTTAATTTTGGTAGGGAATAATAAAGCGTATCCTAAGAGCAAAATTGTATAGAGGAAGGGGCATAAAAAATGCAAAACATTGCAGTTATAGGGGCAGGGCAAATGGGAATAGGTATCACGCATGTTGCGGCATTGGCTGGGTATAATGTCATGCTAACGGATATTTCTTCTGAAAAAATAACGGATTCTTTAAAACTCATTAAGAACAATATAAACAAGCAAGTTGTCGCGGGTCTCGTTTCACAGGAACAATGTAATGACGCACTAAAAAGAATTGTAGCTAGCACCCATTATGATAATTTTAGTGAAGTGGATATAGTCATTGAAGCCGTTGTTGAACAAGAAGATATAAAAAGGGATGTTTTTACGGCATTAAGTAAAAACATATCCGATACATGTTTGTTGGCTTCTAATACATCATCCATATCTATTACGCGTCTGGCAGCAGCAACCGATAGACCTAAGCAATTTATGGGCGTTCATTTTATGAACCCTGTACCCAAAATGCAACTTGTAGAACTTATACGGGGTATCGCTACGGATGATGAGACGTATCAAAAAATTGAACATTTTGTCCATTCTCTGGGCAAAAAAACAGTGCGTTCTGAGGATTTTCCAGCCTTTATTGTTAACCGTATTTTATTGCCAATGATAAATGAAGCCATATACACTTTGTATGAGGGTGTGGGTAACGTTGAAGCGATTGATCGTGCTATGCGTATGGGTGCAAAACATCCCATGGGTCCTTTGCAATTAGCTGATTTTATTGGGCTTGATGTTTGTCTATCAGTTATGCAGGTTTTGTATGATGGCCTTGCCGATTCAAAGTATCGTCCGTGTCCTTTATTGGTCAAATATGTTGAAGCTGGATGGTTGGGGACAAAAACAGGTAAAGGATTTTATGATTATCAGTACAACCCTGCGCTACCAACACGCTAATTAGTGAAAGATAGATTTGTATAGAAATTTATAAGTGATATTGATGCATAATTCTAAAATTATTTATAGGAAATTCTGCTTACATCGTGTGGCAGGTCTTATGTTACGTCATTATTATATATTTAAGCATTCTGGCTTGCGTATTGTGGAACTTGTTTATTGGCCCTTGATGCAAGTTTTTATGTGGGGCTACTTACAAATATTTATTGAAAATACAGGGTCATTGTTGATTACAACAAGCGGCGTGTTTTTAGGGGCCGTTATGCTTTGGGATACTCTTTTTCGGGGGCAGTTAGGTTTTTCTATTTCTTTTTTAGAAGAGATGTGGTCTCGCAACATAGGACATTTGTTATTGAGTCCGCTAAGGCCGATTGAAATGTTATTGGCTTTTATGATGTTTAGCTTATTGAAGGTTTTTGTGGGTCTCTTTCCAGTTATTATAGTGGCTTATTTTTTGTTTGATTTTAATTTATTTCAAATGGGTTTTGCTATTATACTATTTTTTACCAGTATATTTTTAACAAGTTGGTCTATTGGTCTTCCTATCATCGGCATGATATTGCGTTATGGTTTGGGAGCAGAGGGGTTAGCATGGACAATTCCTTTTGCCCTTTTACCTTTGGCTTGTGTGTATTATCCCGTCGATGTTTTGCCTGATGTACTTTATTATATAGCACATATGTTGCCACCAACTTATGTTTTTGAGGCATTACGCAGTCTATTGATAGATAATATCCTAGATTTTAATTTACTGTTTTATAGCATGTTACTCAATGCATTGTATTTTGTAGTTGGACTCAGAATATTTTATTTATTCTTGCGCTCGGCAAAAAAGAATGGAAAACTTCTACAAACAGGTGAATAAAATGGATGAAGGCGTAAGATTTGATATCCTAATCGGTGGGGTATCGGAAGTAATTTTAGGTAAGGTAAATAATATAATGGGTGGACAGTAGTACGTCTATATACACTAACCAACTATGATTGATATACGTATTATATGCATTGGAAAAATACACAAAAGCCTTGAGGAGGCATTGTGTGTGCACTACCTTGATGCAATGCGCCCATTACAATCTGCTTTAGGTATTAAAAACATTACTGTTAATGAAATTATGCATTCACACAAACGTACAGTAAAAGAACGCTTAAAGTATGAAGCGGAGGAAGTAAAAAAAAAATTCCTCCAGACGCCTATATCATTGGTTTGTGTCTAGAAGGAAAAAATATTGATACCCATAGTTTTTATAATCTCATTGGTTCTGTGGATGGTAGATATAGATATATGGTTTTTTTAATTGGGGGGAAGGATGGATTATCTGACGAGTTATTACACATGTCCCATTATCGTTTGGCATTTGGTTGCCTACAATGGCCTCATAAATTAGTAAGAATTATGCTTTTGGAGCAGCTATATAGAAGTGCTTGCATTAAAAAGAATATGCCATATCATGATCAAAATTCATGAGTATATTGGCTACATGATAAAGGGGGGCTGTATATTATTTTAACTATATTGGCTACATGATAAAGGTGAGCTGTATATTATTTTAACTATATTGGCATATTGTCTTTCTGATGGCAGGAATAACTACCCCGCACTGAATTTTTAAGAATAAATGATGAATTGTTACTCATATTTTACGTGATGTTTAAAGATCTATTATTGCTATGTGTTTTTTTGAATATGGGACTATTGGTTTCAATGCCATTTGCAGTTGCAACGACAGATGCAAGTGAGGAAACAAAAAGAAGTGAATTAAGGCAGATTGAAAGACGTATTAAACTATATGAAACCAATAATAAAGAATTGGAGGAGTTAAGAAAAACTATAACTGAAGAACTGCGTAATTTTAGCAGTGAGCTTGTAACAAAGGCAAGACGCATTAGTCTTTACGAGCAGCAAATGCAATCGGCACGTACACAGATGCAAGAATTAGAAAAAGAAGAAAAAATTATTCGCAATAAATTAAGCTTGCACAATGGATACCTCATTGAAATACTTATTGCAATGCAACGCATCGGTGGCAATCCTCCCCCTGGTATCGTTGTGAATGCAGAAAAATTGTATGATGCGATACGTGCTTCCAAGTTACTCAACACTGTTTTAAATACCGTTAATCAGGAAGTCGCAACCTTGAAAAATGAGGTTAAACAAATGCTTGCTTTACAAGAACGTATTGAAAAAAAGAAGCAGAATTTATCACATAATTATACATTATTAACTAAAGAAAAAAATGACATTAATGCAATCATAAAGCAAAGAAATCTTACGCAGAAAAATATATCAGAAAAAATACTGCAGCAAAAAAAGCAAGTGAAAAATTGGTACGCAGAGGCAAAAGATCTGAAAGAATTATTCGCTCTATTAGAAGGAAAAAAACAATCTAAAAAAATTACAGCTCCTTCACTTGACAAAGGAAAAGAATTACAACTCTCTTTAGATACTTCATTTATTAACAATAAAGGCTCCTTATTATTCCCTGTCAATGGAGATGTCATAAGAGGCTTCGGACAAAAAGATTTAGATGGTAATGCATCAAAAGGTTTATTCGTAGAGACAACAGATTATGCACAAGTTATTTCTCCAGTAGATGGCTGGGTTGAATATGCTGACGATTTTGGTAATTACGGTAAACTTGTGATTCTTAAAGTGGGGAAGAAATACCGTCTTCTTTTAACAGGAATGCAACACATTTATATACAGCCAGGCTTTTTTGTATTGAGAGGCGAGCCCATTGGCGTTATGGGAAATTATGCTACTGCGAGTCTCAATTTAACACGTAACGATGCCGACTTAACCTCTGTATTATATATTGAATTAAGAAAAGATGGGAAAGCGTTGGATTCAAAATCTTGGTGGGAAAAAAAAATATGAATTAGACATAATTGAGCTATCATTTTCTAATAAAATAGTATAGACTTGAGTAACTCATTATAGGAAGAGTTTTGCGCCTTATAAGTAGCAATCTCATACTGAATAAATCATTTGACACTTTAAATAGCATGATTGATTGTATAAATAGCATGATTGATTGTATTATTAAATATAGGTTTACATCATGAATTTTTCATTTAAGAACGTTATCGTTGGTATTTTATGTTCAGTTGTTTTTATCGTTATTATAGCGGCTAATAAGTTAGAGAGTGAGAAATTCGTTCTTTTTGATGTAAAAAAAACGCAAGCGGATGATTTGCAAGAAATTTATAAAGAACTCAATATTTTGGGTAATGTTTTGCATCGAGTGCGTAATGAATATGTTGAAAAGCCCGATGATAAAAAATTAATAGATGGTGCTATTTCGGGCATGCTACGTGCACTTGATCCGCATTCCTCTTATCTTAACGAGGAAGGGTATAGAGAAGTAAGGGTTAATACAAAGGGACAGTTTGGAGGTATAGGCATAGAAGTCAGTATGCAAGATAATAGGGTGATCGTTGTTTCTCCAATAGAAGATACACCAGGTTATAAGGCGGGCATATTGGCAGGTGATATTATTACACATATTGATGGTGAATCAATTATTGGTCTTTCACTTTCGCAGGCTGTAAGTAAAATGCGTGGTGAGGTTAATGTTCCCATAACCCTTACCATAAGGCGCCAAAAAGTTAAAAAACCCATAGAAATTAAAGTGATTCGTGATGTTATCAAAATACGTTCTGTTAGATCACAAACGGATGATGGTATTGGCTATTTAAGGGTTGCGCAATTTAGCGAGAAAACAGCAAAGCATTTAGAAAATGCAATAACACAAATAAAAGAAGATATAGGTGACGAAAATCTTAAGGGGTATATTCTAGATCTACGCAATAATCCTGGAGGATTGTTGGAACAAGCCGTTAAAGTATCTGATTTGTTTTTAGATCAAGGCGAAATTCTTTCGACTCAGTCTCGCCGAAAAGAGGATATGAGTCGGTATCATGCAAAAAAGGGTGATGTAACTAATGGTAAACCTATAGTAATATTAATAAATGGGGGATCTGCGTCAGCATCAGAAATCGTTGCTGGGGCTTTGCTTGATCACGGGCGGGCCAAAATTGTTGGAACGCGCTCTTTTGGTAAGGGATCTGTGCAGACGGTCTTTCCTATTCAAAGCAATCGTGCCATACGTCTTACGACATCCCGTTATTTTACACCTTCTGGCCGCTCTATTCAGGCTAGAGGAATTGAAGCACAATATGTGGTTAAACAAAAAACACCAAAGGAATTTGGTTCTAATGACCTAAAGAGGGGGGAAACACAGTTAAGAGGGCATTTAAAAACAGATTCAGATACACGTAACGAGCAACAGGAATCGGGTTCGTCATCCTTCGTGCCGAAGGACAAGGAACAGGACACACAATATAATTTTGCAAAAAAACTTCTGTTAGAAGGAGAGGCGGCGGCTGAACAGGCGTATAATGCATCTATAACAGGAAAAACATAGCATACACTCACATATTAGCATTTATTTTACATTATTCTATTAGTGATAAACAAAATATTTTTTTTGTTTTGAATTAAGCTTTGTTATGGATATGACTATATGAAATCCGACCATATCTCCTATAGACGTACGATTTTATTTGTTATTCTACCCTTATTTTTTACAATTTTTTCAATTGCGTCGCTCTTATCCTTGATAGGATACATAATTGTTGTTGAACCTGAAAATAATGCACGTAATATCGCTTTGATTGAATTTGATTCGGAATATGTCAATAGAGTTTCAAGCAAAGAGTTACGCAATGGTACGAGTGCCGTTATCAAAACACAACACCAAGAGCTGTCAACGCCTATTGAAGAAAATAATCTACCCACACAGGAAGATAAAAAGCGCAAGACAACACTTACACATAAAGGTGATTCTGCAGTAAAAACAAAAATTATATCCCTTAAAAAAAACTTAAATAGTAATAATAAATCAATAAAGAATAATAAGCGCCCTGTAATAATACAGGCTAGTGTTGATCCTTCTGTTAACGAAAAGTCAAAGCAGACAGAACCGATAATATCGGCTTTTGGTGATATTATTGAAGTCGGCCCTTATGGCCCTTTACCTAAAATATCAGAAACAGGCTTAAAACCGCTTAATGCCTATGCCTCAAAAGGGGCCGCTGATGCACTTAAATTACCACCAGAATCAAAAAAAATTGCGATTGTTGTTGGTGGATTAGGATTGTCTGAGAAAGTTACAAATAATGCGTTGGAATCCTTCCCACAAGGGGTTACCTTAGCCTTTGTGCCATATGCTAAGAAACTACAACATCATGTAAGTAAAGCACGTAAAAAGGGACATGAAGTATTGCTACAAGTTCCAATGGAACCATATGGGTATCCTGAGAATGATCCAGGTCCTCATACTTTGCTTGATAATCTTAATAAGAGAGATAATTTACTACGTTTATATTGGTTGATGAGTCGTTTTACAGATTATATAGGTATCACAAATTATATGGGTGCTAAATTCGTTTCTAACAAAGATAATTTAGAATTTTTTATAAGTGAATTACGTGATAGAGGGTTAGTGTATTTTGATAATGGCACGTCTCCTGCCGAAAGAATGAAAAAATCACTCAATAAATTAGGCGTTCCTTATGCGCTCACCGATGTTGTTATTGATATGAGACAAGAAGAAGATTTTATAATCGAGTCATTAGATCATTTACAAACAATCGCACGACAAAATGGTAATGCAATCGGTTATGCTAGCGCGTTTCCTGTATCTATAAAAGAAATTTCTCGCTGGGTAAAGAATCTAAGCTTTAGAGGCTATGAGCTAGTCCCTCTTAGTGCGATGGCTAATGCAGAAACACAATATGCTACGCAATAGTGATAAGTTATGAATAGTAACTGTACCATTTCAATTCATCAACCAGATGCTAAATATCGTAAATGTGTAGGTGTTTTTTTACTTAATGAAAAAAATGAGTTATGGCTTGGAAAGCGAGTTGATAGTAAAAAATTTAAACAAGCATGGCAAATGCCACAAGGGGGAGTGGACGCAAATGAAAATCTTGTTAATGCTGCTATTAGGGAGTTATATGAAGAAACGGGTATTGTTAATCCAAAGATTGTATATGAAAGTAAGTATTGGTATTCGTATATATTTCCAGAGGAGATTAAGATGCAAAATTTCGTCGGGCAAACACAAAAATGGTTTGTTATGCGTGTTCACAGCACAGCAGAGGTGTCTTTAGTTCCAAAAGATACAACCCATAAACAAGAATTTATTGAATATAAATGGTTATCTGTTCAGCAGCGCAAAAATCAGAAATGGCTTGATGAAGTTATTTGGTTTAAACAAGATTTATATAAAAGTATTTTACTAGAGTTAGATAGAAGTGATTACACGAAGGATTAAGATGTACTGATAATTTCTATCCCAGAAATGTTATTAATATCGTTTATGCTTTCTAATGTAAGACTATAGTGTTCAGAAAGCATGATATGAGCCTCGCAAGATAGTGTAGTAATTGGAAGAATTATTGAGATCTGCGTTGCTTTTTCTGTTTTTGTTTTAAGGTGGCAGTGTTGTAATATTGTTTGCAATTCTAGTAAAGGTGCATAAGATTGTAAGCGTAATTGCAAGATTTCACCAAGGTGTTTTTGTTTTAGAAATTCATCTACTAATTTTAATTTAGAAATTCTATGTTTATACTTCTCTTCTTGCTTTGTACTTTCAAGTGTCACAATATATGTCGTATCTTTTTCGAGTATATTTGCATATTTTTCGGCTTCACTTTCAAATAATATGGCTTCAAGTTCATTAAATTCATCGGATAAGTTGATAAATGTGTAGGGTTTCCCATTTTTAGATTTTCGTTCTACAATGTTTGTGATGAGAGCAATTATGTTTATGACAGATTTTTTTGTGACATTGAGTTTTTCAAGCAAATCTTGACTGTTTTGGACGTTTTTTATTACGCTCTTTCTATAATTTTGTACGGGATGGCCTGAAAGATAAAAACCAAAACTCTCATATTCATTTTTTAAATTTAGTAAGGTATCTTCATTGTCGTTTTCGGGACAAAGGTTGATTTTTTCTTGAGAAGGTATGTCATCATTTGATGAAATAAATAATTCCGATTGATCGCTATTTTTACGCTCACTCATAGATGCCATATAGGTCAACATTGTTGATTGTGAGGCAAGTAAGCAACTGCGACTATGTCCAAAACTATCAAAAACTCCCGACTTAATAAAGTTTTCTAATATTTTTTTATTGATACAACGGCCATCAATACGCGCAAGAAAATCACTTAGATCCTTAAATAAACCGTTTGCATTACGTTCTGCAATAATATTTTCGCAGCTTTGGGCGCTTACATTTTTTATTGCACCCAAAGCATAGCGTACTGCCCCATTTTCGGGCTTAAAGTTGCAATCTGATAGGTTGATATCTGGTGGTAAGATGTGTTTTTTTTGTTTACGAACATCACAAATATATTGATATATTTTATCGCTGTTATGAATATCAAAATCAAGCAAACAGGCCATAAAATGCACATAATAATGGGCTTTTAGATAGGCAGTTTGATACGATATGAGCGCGTAGGCTGCGGCGTGTGATTTATTAAAACCATATCCTGCAAATTTTTCTATTAACATAAAAATATTTTCGGCCTGCTGTTTAGGGATATTATGTTGTTTTGCCCCTTCAATGAATTTATTTTTTTGCAATGCCATTTCAGATTTAATTTTTTTACCCATCGCACGTCTGAGAATATCTGCTTCACTAAAGGAATACCCCCCTAATATGCGTGCGATTTCCATAACTTGTTCTTGATAAACAATTATTCCATAGGTTTCCTTGAGACTGTTTTCTGTCAAGGGATGGATATATTCAATATCTTCTTTTTTGTTTTTGCGAGCAATGAAGCTTGGCAAATTGTCCATAGGTCCTGGTCTATACAAGGATATAAGAGCAATGAGGTCTTCAAATCTATCAATACCAAGCTTCATAAGAGCGTCTTGCATACCAGTGCTTTCCAACTGAAAAACGCCTATTGTTTGGGCTTGAGATAAAAGAGTAAAAGTCTGCGTATCATTAAGTTCTACAGTATCAATATCAATATGTATTTCTTCTTGTGCAAGGAGGTTCTGCGTTTTCTTTATGATACTGAGTGTTTTTAGGCCCAGAAAATCAAATTTTACTAGTCCTGCATGTTCTACCCATTTCATACTAAACTGGGTAATATTAAAAGGAGTTTTACTATCTTTGTAAGTTGGTACAGTTTTCACGATTTCTTGACTAGCTATAACAATGCCAGCTGCATGTATTGAGGTATGACGATGTAAGCCTTCAAGGTTTTGACTAATGTTAAAAAGTTCTTTTGCACTTTCATTATTGCGTTGAGCCTCTATAAGACGCGGTTGTGTTGCTATGGCTTTGTCTAAAGTGATAGGATCGGTAGGGTTGTTGGGAATAAGTTTACAAAATCTATCTACAAAAGAATAGGGTAGGCCCATGGCTCTGCCGACATCTCTTAAAACTGCACGTGCTTGCATTTTACCGAAAGTAATAATCTGTCCAACGCAATCGTTTCCATACTTCTCATATACATATTCAATAATTCTATCCCTGTGTTCTTGGCAGAAATCAATATCAAAATCTGGCATAGAAATACGATCGGGATTAAGAAAACGCTCGAATATCAATCCAAAGCGCAAAGGATCAATGGTTGTAATATCAAGACTGTAAGCGACTAAAGAACCAGCACCAGAACCACGTCCAGGACCTACAGGAATAGATTGATTTTTTGCCCAAGTTACAAAATCGGCAACAATCAAAAAATAACCAGCAAATTGCATGGAGTTAATGACAGAAGTTTCATAATCAAGTTGCTTAAAGTATGTATCACGACTTATCCCTTGGGCAGCACCAAAGCGAGATAGTTTTTCAGTTAAACCCTGATATGCTTTTTCGTATAACAGGTTCTTTTCTTTTTCTAATACTTTGTCTGCTGTATCGTCCTTATTAATTTTCAAAAAATTGGGTAATTGAGCTTTTGTGCCATGTGGACGGAAGTTAATACGTCTGGCTAACTCAACGGTGTTTTGTAAAGCATAATCATGATTTTTATACACATTTTTCATTTCCGAAGATGATAAAAAACGATGTGATTCATCAAAATCATATGCGTCTAACTCTTCGATCGTGATGCCTAACTTAATTGCCAACAACATTTGATGGTTGCGCATATCTGCTTTTGTTTTAAAATAGCTTTCATTAATCGCGAGTGTTGGTAATGAAAGATTATCTGCCATGTCAATGAGTGCAGAAAAAACCGATGAATGCGATTTTGTATCACATTTTTGAAGTTCAATATATAAACGATCAGAAAAACACCCCTTACATTCTTGCAGTAAATCATGAGCATTTTGTGTGTTTTTTGATGCTAAAAGTGTGTCCACAAGTCCATGACATCCACCACTTAATAATGCCAAGCCTTCATTATACTGAAAGATATCATCTAAGACTATGTAGGCTTGCTTTTTTTCATATAGATTGTCATAAAAAAGACTACTGAGATATAGCAAATTTTCATACCCTTTTTGCGATAAACAGGTCAAGGTCAGATGCGGTTTCAGATCTGTATGTACATTGTGTGGTATTGTATTTTCCCCATAGTTAACGGGAAGATTGATAGAAATTATAGGTTGAATATTTTTTTTTGCACATGCTTCAGAAAATTCTAGGGCCCCAAATAAATTGGCGTTATCACATATACCTATTGCTGGAAAACCTTGCTTTGTAGCATGATCAACAATATCTGAAATTTTTATGGTGCTTTGAAGAAGAGAATAATCAGAATGCGTTTTTAGAGGAATGTATAAAGGTAAGTCATCCATAGATCCAATCCATTAAGCGCGAAGAAATATTATTAATTGAGTATATATAGTGATGAGCAGACAAAGTATATATAATATTGATAGTAACCGATGTAAATTTAAAATTTCTTGGGATGATTATAGATCGTCCCTGTTTGTGGATTTTTTTGTGTAAGTATTTCTAAAACTTTAGTCGCGATTTCTTCTGGTAATGTAAGTTTGTTTTGATCTTCACCAGGATAAATTTTTCTTCTCATTTGTGTTTTTACGGCACCTGGATTAAATAGTTGAACGCAAATATTATGCGATTGTGTTTCCTGTGCATAGGTTAATACCATCTCCTCTAAAGCTGCCTTTGAGGCGGAATATGTTGTGAAAAAAGGTCTGTTTTTGCCAACGACGTTACTCGTCATAAAAATGGCGTGAGCCTGATGTGCATTTAATAATAATGGATGCATAGCACGAATTAATCGAAAATTGGCTGTAAAATTAAGAGACAAACTGTCTTGTAAAATTTGGGGATCAAGAAGATTTATTGGCGTTAGTATTCCTAAAGTACCCGCATTTGAGATAAGAATATCAAGACTTTTCCATCGTTTAGCAATTTCGTAGCCGAGTGTATCTATTGCGCAATGATCTGTTAAATCCAGTGGCACTAAAGTCGCAGTACCTTGATTGCGTTGAATTTCATCGTCTAAATGCTCTAAATTAGTTGCATTTCTGGCAATACAAATAACATGTGCACCATGTTTTGCTAAGGTTACTGCTATTGCATAACCAATACCTTGCGAAGCACCTGTTACTAATGCTGTTTTGCCGTTTAATTGTTTTTGCATAAGTATATTTTCTGAAACAGAATTCACTCATTATTAATTTGAGGAAACAATGATTTTTGATTCTTATCATGATCATCCGTAGGAATCTGTGTAGGATATTCACCAGTAAAGCAATGATCTGAAAAAAACGGCTTCTTAGCATCACGTTTTTGCCCAGTTAAAGCGATATATAGACCATCCAGAGAAATAAAATTCAGGTAATCAACACACAGTTTTTTACGAATATTTTCTAACGATTGTTTTGCCGATACAAGATTATCTATACAGGGAATGTCTATGCCATAATAATCAGGATATTTAATTTGTGGTGACGAGATAAGAAGCGATACGGATTTTGCTCCAGAATGGCGGATCATAGATACAATCTTTGTTGAGGTTGTACCGCGTACGATACTATCATCTATAAGCAAGACATTCCGCCCCTCAATTTGTTTGATATTGGGACTATGCTTAAGGCGTACCCCCAATTCTCTAATACGCTGTTTAGGTTCTATAAAAGTACGGCCGACATAGTGATTTCTAACGATACCTAAATCAAATTCAATAGAGGCCTCTTTTGCATAACCGATAGCTGATGGAATACCTGAATCGGGTATAGGAATAACAACATCAATATTATCAATGCTGTTTTCTAGGGCCAGTTGTTTACCAAGTGCTTTTCTGTGTTCATACACACTTTTTCCATTTAAAATACTATCGGGGCGTGAAAAATAAATATACTCAAACAGGCATGGACGTGCGCGTTGTCTTGCAAAAGGAAAGTGGCTTTTTAGCTCATTTTTTGTAATGGTAACAATTTCACCGTTTTGGATTTCTCTTATAAAGGTAGCACCAATAATATTAAAGGCACAACTCTCAGAAGATAAAATATAGGCATCTCCTAACTTTCCTAACACGAGTGGACGAATACCATTAGGATCACGTGCTGCTAATATTGTATCGTTACACATAGCAATTATAGCATAACCGCCTATAATGCGAGATAGGGCATATTTAAAACTTTCAAAAAAATTCCTTTCTTTTGAATGTCCCATAAGTTGAAGGATCACTTCACTATCGCTATCTGTTTGCCACATATCACCATGTTCTTCTGATAGCTCTTTACGAATGTTGGTAGCATTTACAATATGCCCATTATGCGATAAAATAGTTTTACCAAACAAGAATGTAGCAGATAATGGTTGGGCGTTTTCTATACGCGAACCACCTTGTGTAGAATAACGTACATGACCTACGGAGATGAAGCCCTTTAATTTGTTAATGACATCATGCTTATTGTAATGTTCTCCAACAAGACCCGTATTTCTTTCTACCTCAATAGCTTTACCATTATAAGCAGCTATACCAGCAGATTCTTGCCCCCTATGTTGTAAGGCATGTAAACCCAATGCGCAATAAACCGAAGCTTCTTGTAATCCGTAAACGGCAAAGACACCACATTCCTCAGCTATTGCTTTTTCATTGCCATAGTGCCCTATGCTATCGGGAACATAAGGATTCTCACGCATAATGCGCTGCATTTTCTGTAAAAGGTAGTCGTTTTTTTGCATAAATAGTTACGTATAAAACTCAATGTACCATAGACAAAGCCGAGCAAAAAGTCAGTAAGAAAAATAAGTTATACATTTAAAGAAAAGCAAATGAGACTTAATTATATCACTATCTTTACGATTTATCTCTATTGCCTTTTATGTTATTACCTCTTATGATAGTAATGTTTGTTTTTTTTGCACTATAATCAATTAGATATTCTTTACTATTGAACTTTTTAATTGTCTTTTTATTCGTTATAGATTTACCTGTATTACTATCAAATTTATTCAAATTTTCTATTTCAGAGGGCGAATTGTCTTGAGGTAGCTCTATAGTATCGCTACTTTCTGAATTTTCTTTACGTTCTGAATTTTCTTTGCCTTCTGGAAGTATCAAAACATTATCCTTAGAGTTTTCAGCTTCATCATTTGCATGAGGTAACACGTATTGCTTGTCTTCTGGTGCTATGGCACTTACTATGTCGCCGAGATATTGCAAAGATAAATTTGAACTTTTAAGTAGGAAATCATACGATTGTGAGTGAGCAGTCCAGCGATCGCGCGTAGTACGATTAAATAATTCATTAAACAATAGAATACCAATAAGAACAAATAAGAAACCTCGCGATAAGCCAAAAAACATACCCAATGTTCTATCAACTGCTCCGATTTGACTATTAAGAATAGAATTTGATAATTTAACAATAAATGTAAAAACAACACTTAAACTAATTAGAAAAACAAGAATAGCACTGACAACAAGAGATGTTTGTTCATCAATATAATCAGACATAAGATTGGCAAAAGAATCCCTAAATACTGAAAGTGTTTCACTCGAAATCCATGCAAGGCTAGCTCCTATAGCAATTAACCATGGTACCACGGATAGAATTTCACGTGTTAAACCTCTCATAAGGGCCAATATACCAGATAGAGCAACAATAACTAAAATAATAATATCAAAAAGTGCTAATGACATATATTTCTCCAGATAGACAATAGTTAAACCTATATTTATTTACTATACTAGTGGTATACAAAAACTGTGCCAATTAACACAGTAAAGTAGAAGAATTATTATTTTTGTTTATCTTGTAATTGATGGATGCCACTAATTCAGTATAGTTTTTTGTAATCTTGCATTTATGACATTTTTTTATGATTAGCTGTAATTTTTAATGATAAATTTTTAAGTATGTTTTCATCTATATCTGCAGGTGCTCCCATAAGTAAATCTTCTGCTTGTTGGTTCATGGGAAATAATGTTACTTCACGTATATTTGTTTCTTCTGTTAATAGCATAACCATGCGATCTATTCCTGGAGCGATACCCCCATGTGGCGGGGCCCCATATTCCAAAGCACGAATCATACCACCGAAACGCTCATCAACTTGTTCTTTTGTATAACCAGCTATAGAAAAAGCCTTATAAAGTATTTCAGGTTTGTGATTTCGTATAGCACCTGAGGATAATTCAATTCCATTGCAAACGACATCATATTGATAACCCAAAATATCAAGTGGATTTTTTTCATTCAGAGCTTGCATACCTCCTTGTGGCATAGAAAAGGGATTATGTGAAAAAACAATGCGTTTTTCCTGTTCACTATATTCATACATTGGAAAATCAACAATCCAGCAAAAATGGAAACTATTTTCGTCAATTAATTCAAGCTGTTGTCCTAATTTTTTCCGTGTTTCATCGGCCAATCTGTAAGCTTCTTTAGGTGTGTTGCAACTAAAAAACACACTATCCCCATCTTGTGCATTAATTTTTTGTGCCATAGCATTAAGAATGTTTTGCGGTATAAAACGTGCGATGGGTCCTTTTCCTACAAATGTGTCATTGTTCTTTTCAAAAATAATGTATCCTAATCCAGCGGCTTTCATTTCTGAACGTGCCCAATCATTGAGTTTATCAAAAAAACTTCGTGGCATTTTAGCCGTTTGAGGTGCCAAGATGGTTTTTACAATACCACCTTGCTTGATAATTGTATGAAAGGCTTTGAACTCAACTTGGGGATCAGCAAAAAATTCTGTTACATCGCCCAGTTTTATAGGATTGCGTAAATCTGGTTTATCGGTACCATAATCCTCCATAGCTTGCTTATAGGTAAGGATAGGAAATTTTTCTATAACTTTTTTTCCTTTTGAAAAAGTATTAAAAATGTCATATAAAACGGGTTCTACGACAGAAAAAACATCTTTTTGCTCAACAAAACTCATTTCAATATCCAGTTGATAAAACTCACCTGGCGAACGATCGGCACGTGCATCCTCATCCCTGAAACAAGGGGCAATCTGGAAATATTTATCGAATCCTGCCATCATAACGAGCTGTTTGAATTGTTGAGGTGCTTGTGGAAGTGCATAAAATTTACCAGGATTAAGGCGACTTGGCACAAGAAAATCACGTGCACCTTCAGGGCTTGATGCCGTTAAAATTGGTGTTTGAAACTCCATAAACCCTTTTTCATGCATAAGCTTGCGGATTGTAGAAATAATATTATTGCGCATCATAATATTTTGGTGCATACGACTGCGTCTTAAATCCAAAAAACGGTATTTCAAGCGAATATCTTCGGGGTAGGGTGTTTCTGGGAAAACTGGTAAAGGTAATTCAGATGCCTCGTTAAGAATTTCAACATGTGAAATACTGATTTCTATTCCCCCTGTATTCAAGCGTGTATTTTCTGTGTCCTCAGGACGCTTGCTAACGATGCCCTCAACTTTTAGGACCGTCTCAACACGTAATTTTTCTACGGTACTAAATAGTGAATTTTCTGGCTCTATAACACATTGCGTAATGCCATAATGATCACGCAAATCAATAAATAATAACCCTCCATGATGTCTGTTTCTATGTAACCATCCTGATAATATTACCTTTTCGCCTATATTTTCTGTGGTAAGTTCGTTGCAGTGATGGGTGCGATAGCGATTTTGTATATACATCTTATTTCATTGAGAATGGTTGAGGGGATGGGGTGAAAAAAATATTAAAATAAACTTACTATAGTCTTTCGATTGTTTTCCTTTTATAAAAAAGTTATACAATATGCAAGTAATCATCTCCAATAAAAATATTTTATTGCCAAAATTTAATATTATAACAATGTAAGCGTAATTTTATGGAAAGGATTAAAGCATGTTTATTGTAAAGAAATTTTGTCTTATATGCTTTTGTTGTATTGTAACTATGAATAGTGTTACATATCTATTAGCACAAGATAGTTTTGAAAAAAAAACTCTCCAAATTATAACAGAAAAAAAACGTGTGCATTTTCAAGTTGAGCAGGCACGTACAACAGCACAAAGAGAGCGCGGATTAATGTATCGTCGCTATCTTAAGGATAATGCTGGTATGTTATTTCACTTTGGTTCGCCGCGTGTTGTGAATATGTGGATGAAAGATACATACATTTCTTTGGATATGATTTTTATTGACAGCAAAAATGAGATTGTACATATAGTGACAGATACACAACCGCATGACCTTACACTTATATCGTCTGTAAAGGAGGTAATAGCGGTATTGGAAGTTAAAGCTGGCACTGTGAGGCAAGAAAAGATAAAAATTGGTAATACAGTGATTTTTTGATACATCAAAAAATTGATCAGAGTGTTAAGACATAGCGGAAGCTAAAAATTTTTTTATATGCTAATTATTCATTAATTTTTTTACTAGAAAGTACATATACTCCTTAATAGTTGAGTATAGTTAGTAAATTTTTGTAGAGTGTACACCATGATAACATCTAAGTTTTCCGTTTTATTTAAAATATTATTTCTTTTGAGCTTGTTTTTTACGATAGGCTGCACAAGCAATAAAACTACTCCTAGTGCCCGCATTGTAGAATTTGATGAGTTAGCTGGCGTTATGCCAGAAATTCCTAAAGGAGGCGGTAGTAGAAAAGTAGGAAAGCCATACAAAATTTTAGGTGAATGGTATATTCCAAAAGAAAACAAAAATTATAAATCGGTGGGAATCGCATCTTGGTATGGAACTGATTTTCATGGACGTCTTACTGCAAATGGTGAGATTTATGATATGAACGCTATGACGGCGGCTCATCCAACATTACCCATGCCGAGTATTGTTAAAGTTACAAATCTTGAAAATGGCAGGACTGCTGTTGTTCGCGTTAATGATAGGGGGCCGTTTGCAAAAGACAGAGAAATAGATATGTCACGAGCAGCTGCAGAGCATCTCGGATTTAAGAAAAAAGGAACAGCAAAAGTAAAAGTTGAATTTATTAAAGAGGCAAGCTTAGCTAATGTAGAAAATTTGGAAAGACAATTATTATCAAATAACCAAATACAATATGCCAAAGCTCTTAAAAGAGCCAGAAATATTGAATATGCTAAGAATAATAAAAAGAGTTATAATAGGAATATGCAACCTAAAGTTAGTAATGTTTCCTATGTGAGAAATAATACATCCCCTTCCTATGTCCCTCAAAAAACAAGATACAAAGTACGAAAAGTTGTTCGTGAACCCGTCAGCAGAAAGACTGCTGCGAAATTAGCTGCTACTTATCAGGCGCGCCAAGATAAAGCGAAAACAAGAAGATTTGAACACGCAGCTTCCCAACAAAAAGTAACCACAAAGCCCACAAGCATACCTTCATATTATGTACAGATTGGTGCATTTGGTAATACAGGTAATGTTGAGAAGGTAGTAGCGGATTTACGTAATTATATTTATAAAATACAAATTGAACCCGTTTTATCAACAGGAAGAACTCTACAACGCGTACGATTAGGACCCATATATTCAAAAAAAGAAGCTCTTGAAAGCTTAACACAATTAACAGAAAGTGGATGGAGAGATTCGCGGCTTGTGGTTGCTTCGCAATAAAGTAACAATTACGTGATACGATAATACACATTTGGCCTAGCGGCAATACGGCAATACGGCAAATAAGGTACAACAACCAAGATGGATAAGTGAATATGAAACAAATAATCAATTTATATATCTGTATATTTGTTGGTATTGCCTTATTACCTTTTTTTCACAATAATACATGGGCAGATAGCACAACTATAAAAGTTAACGATCTTCTGCCATATTTTGAGACAAAAGCAAAATATGCAATTGTTATAGAGAACCAAACAGGTAGAATTCTTTATCAAAAAAATATTGATGATAAAATAAGGCCAGCAAGTTTAACAAAAATGCTAGCGGCTTATGTCATTTTTTCACTCATGAATGAAAATGGATTATCTTTAGAAGATAGGTTTGTTGTAACAAAAAATGCGTATAAGAAAGGTGGAGCGAGATCTAAAAATTCTACTATGTTTGCTAAACTTAATGATGAGATAAGTTTAGACAATTTACTCAAAGGATTAATTATTCAGTCTGCTAATGATGCAGCCATAACATTAGCAGAAGGAATATCAGGCAGCGAGAAAAAATTTGCTCAGCTTATGAATGCGTATGCAAAAAAAATTGGAATGCATCAATCCTCATTTGCAAATGCAAGTGGTTTACATCATAAGGATCAATTTTCTACAGTTAAAGATTTAGCTAAGTTATCATTGCGCTTGATAAAAGATTTTCCTGATCTTTCTAGGTATTTTAAGTATAAGAAATTTACCTGGAATAACATTGAGCAAAAGAATAGAAATCTTTTACTGAACCATGATAAATCCGTTGATGGGATGAAGACAGGGTATCTTAAGCAAAGCGGGTATAGTATTGCAGTAACGGGCAAAAGAAAAGGAACACGTTTAACAGTTGTTTTGGTTGGCTTAAAAAGTAAAAGTCAACGCTTAGATGAAAGTAAAAAGATTTTAAATTGGGCTTTTAGACATTTTCGTTATACGGCATTATATAAAAAGGATGATATTCCAATCAAATTGCCTGTATGGGGTGGAAAAAGAAAATTTGTACCAGTTGCTCCCAATCAAGATGTGGGATTTTTGATCAATCTTAAAAACTACAATAAAATTATAAAAAAAGTCATTTATGACACTCCAATTACTGCGCCGATAGATAAAGGTACAAAGCTTGGACGCCTTGAAATCACCCATAACAATATAAAAAATAGTTTTCCTCTATATGCTACAAAAGAAGTTAAAGAAGCAAATATTGTTGTGAAAGCTGTTCAAGGTGGTATTCATGTACTAAAAAATTTGAAAAAAAAAGAATAATCCTATACACCTACGTATATGCTTAAAGGATTATTTATTACGTTTGAGGGTGGAGAGAACACTGGTAAATCAACACAGATACAGCTGTTGTACAAGTATCTTGTTGCTTTGGATTATTCTGTAATAGTAACGCGTGAGCCTGGTGGTACAAGCGGTGCAGAATCGATAAGACAAAATTTACTGCATAACAGTAGTGCTAACTGGAGTCATTTAAGTGAACTTCTTTTGTTTTACACTGCGCGTAATGATCTGATAGAAAAAGTGATATCACCTGCTTTAGAGGCAAATAAAATCGTTCTGTGTGATCGTTTTTTTGATTCGAGTCATGCGTATCAAAATGTTTTAAAAAAAGAGTATGCTTATCTATTTGAAAATCTTGATCGTTCAATTATTAGGCGATTACCCGATAGAAGCTATTTTTTTCACATGACACATGAACAATGGTTAGAAAGGCAAAAAGTAAACAAGCATCCCGATTTTTTTGAGCAAAAAAGTTTTGCTGATCATGAAAAGATCCTCATGACCTTTCATGAAAGGGCAAAAGCATATAATACACGATGTAGAATTATTGATGCCACATTGGATATAGAAATTATACGCAATATCTTGATAAAAGATATAGAGTTTTTTTTACACGATAAACCTTTGGCTAAAGCCATTAAATATTAAGAAAACTATAAACACGTACACGATACATTGAACATGATGGAAGAAAAGAAAGTTTATAACGATACACTTCTGGGGCGTGACAAAGAACAATTATTTTTACGCAGTTTATGTGATAAAAATTGTTTAGGGCAAACATGGATATTTTCTGGAGACAAAGGTATTGGAAAGGCCAGCTTGGCGTTTCAACTTATTCGTTTTATCTATAGTGAAGATTCTAATCGCTTCTCTTTGGGGCGTGGTTTAAAAGTTTCAGATGAAGATCCTGTTAATCGTCAGATAGAACAGGGTACATTGCGAGATTTTCTTCTTCTTGCACCAGATTATGACGACAAGAAGAAAAAAGTAAAGTCAGTTATTTCAGTTGATAAGGCGCGTAAGGTATCTACATTTTATACGATGCATGCTGCACGAAAAAAGGCACAAAAAAGAATTTGTCTTATTGATGACGCTGAATTCTTGAACAAGGAAGCGGCGAACGCGCTTCTTAAAATTATAGAAGACCCACCTTCGGATGCACTCATTATTTTTATTTCTCATAATACAGCCCTACTGCCTATCACAATACGTTCTCGCTGCCAAGTATTACGCTGTTTGCCGCTTCCCGAAGTAGAGTTAGAAACTATCTTAAAACAAAAATTTCCTAATGAAGATATAGAATCTCTTGCCCCTTTTATTGAAAAAGCAAAAGGAATACCTGCTAAGGCTATAATGCATTATGAACAAAAAGAGTTGTTTTATGAAATTATGCACATAATTAATGCCCTACCAACTATTGATTTGGATAGGACACAGAATATTATCAAAAAAATTGCCGATACTGATGCTAGGGCTATTGAAAATTTTGAATATATTGGCAATGTTCTTGCCGATTGGCTATATGAATATGTTATACAAACCATTGCACAAATATCGTGTCTGGAAAATAAGTTTGTACATATAGATCAGGCCATAACATTAAGGGCCAATATTATAATGCAAATCAAAAAAGCTATTCAGATTCATCAAAACAGATCTCTAGTTTTCTTTGACTTTATGCATCAGATACGTAATATTGCTATATGTAAGTAGAAATTTAGAGTGATAGTATGTAGTAGTGAATATAATGCCTATTAAAACGCAAAAAACGAACACAGATTTTTATTTAACTACAGCTATTTCTTATCCGAATGGCAAGCCGCATATAGGTCACCTGTATGAGTATTTGGCATGTGATGCCATAGTGCGTTTTAGACGTTTAGCTGGCTATAACGTGTATTTTCTTACGGGTACAGATGAACATGGCCTTAAAATGCAACAAACGGCCGACAAGCTAGGTATATCACCTGTGCAGCTAGTTGAAGAAAATCGTCACTATTTTAAAGAAATGGTACGTCTTTTTGACGGCACGCATGATGATTTTATTTGTACAACTGAAGATAGACACAAAAAAGCAGTTTGGGATATATGGAAAAAACTGAAAAATAATGGGGATATCTATTTGGGGAAGTATAAAGGATGGTATTCGGTTGTTGATGAAGCATTTTTTGATGAAAGTGAATTAAAGAAAAACATTGATGGAACTTTTTGTACGCCTAGTGGTTCTTCTGTAGAGTGGGTTGAGGAGGAAAGCTACTTTTTTAAATTATCTGCTTATCAAGATAAATTACTTGATTGGTATCGTGCTCATGAAGATTTTATATTGCCTAAAGCGAGATATAACGAGGTCGTACGATTTGTTGAAACGGGACTGGAAGATTTATCCATTTCACGCGTTTCGTTAAGTTGGGGTATTCCTTTGGAGGATGATAGCCTACATAGCGTTTATGTGTGGTTGGATGCTTTGACAAGTTATATTACAGCAATTGGGTATCCTGAAACCTCAGATAATGTGTTTCAACAATTCTGGCCTGCTGATGTGCATGTAGTTGGTAAGGATATATTGCGCTTTCATACTGTCTATTGGCCAGCTTTTTTAATGTCGGCAAATTTACCAATTCCAAAATCGGTTTTCAGTCATGGATTTATTCTTAACGATGGACAGAAGATGTCTAAATCTCTAGGCAATATTGTGGATCCTTTTGATTTACATAAAAATTATGGCTCTGATACGTTGCGTTATTTCTTTTTAAGGGAAGTGAGCTTTGGGCATGATGGCCATTATTCGCATGAAGCTATTATGAGACGTTATAATGCAGATTTAGCCAATGATTTAGGTAATTTTGCACAGCGATCTTTGTCTATGGTATATAAGCATTGCGAGGCTGTTATTCCATCCTGTAAGTTAGATAACGAACATGATCAAATCATGTTAGAGCAAGCCTATTTACTAACAGAAAAGGTTACTTTTCATATGGAGCGTTTTGAGTTGCACCTTGCCCTTGCTGCTGTTTGGCAAGTTATTGCCGCAGCAAATCGTTACTTTGATGCGCAAGAACCATGGAAAAAACAAAAGACAGATAAAACCCGTATGCAGGATATTTTGTATGTTACAACCGAGTTATTGCGCGTATTAGCGATTGTTTTACAACCATTTTTGCCCAATGCATCAGAAAAATTACTTAATTTCTTGCAAATTCCTGACAGCAAAAGAAGCTATATACATGTGAATCATGAACATTCCCAACTTTCGGGTATAAAAATTGAAAAGCCTGAACCTCTTTTTCCACGTATTGAAGTATCATAAGTAATAATTAAAATGATGTTTGTTGATAGTCATTGCCATTTAGATTTTGATAGTTTCGACGATGATAGAGAAGCTGTTGTAAACAATGCCCATACTAAGGGTGTTATTAAGATGCTGACTATATCTACGCAAATACGTCGTTTAGAGGCTTTGCAAAAAATTTCTCGGAAATTTGATTCGGTGTATGCAACAATAGGAACGCATCCTCGTTACGCAGAAGAAGAAAAAGATATTACGTTGGAGGAAATTATAACTTTATCGCAAGGTCAAAAAATTGTTGCAATAGGTGAAACAGGATTAGATTATCATTACGATTCATACGATAAAAATATACAAAAACAAGTTTTTATTACACACATAAAAGCAGCACAAGAAACGGGTTTACCACTTATTGTTCATGCAAGAAATGCAGATAAAGATGTCTCTGACATTCTTATGGAACAAAGAAAAAAAAAATATTTTGATATTTTATTACATTGTTATGCCTCGGGTTTAGAATTAGCTGAAACAGGTAAAGAATTAGGAGCATGGTTTTCTTTTTCAGGTATTATTACCTTTAATAAAGCACAAGAAATACGCGATATTGCCCAAACTATTGACAAGGATAAAATCCTTATTGAAACCGATGCTCCTTATTTGACCCCAGCTCCATACAGAAGCAAGCGTAATGAGCCTCAATATATTGTTTACACGGCTCAGAAATTGGCAGATATTAGAAATGTTTCACTTGAAACTTTGGCGTCTCAGACAACAAAAAATTTTTTTAGACTCTTCAAAAATATTTCCACGTAAGGAGATGTGATTATGTCGTTAAAAATAACAATCCTTGGCTGTGGATCTTCTGGCGGTGTTCCTCGCATAGGAGGAAAAGACGGAAAAGGAAATTGGGGTGAATGTGATCCTCTAGAGAGTAAAAATAAACGGGGCCGTTGTGCATTATTAATAGAGAAAAAAAGCATAAAAGGCATAACACGGATACTTGTAGATGCTGGACCAGATATGAGAGAGCAGCTATTGAGAGAAGGAATAGGGCATGTTGATGCCGTGTTGTTAACACATGAACACGCAGATCATAGTCATGGATTAGATGATTTACGCATGATTGCTTTAGAAACAAAAAAGCCAGTGCCAGTTTATTTTAGTCGTTTTGCGCAAGATATATTTTTAGAACGTTTTAAATATTGTTTCTTTCAAGCACAAGGAAGTATATATCCACCTATCTTAACTTATCATATTATCTCTCCCAATGAATCTTTTACCATTATGGGTGAGGGTGGTGATATTGATGTTCTACCTTTACATGTTCATCATGGGAAGATTGACGCACTTGGTTTTCGATTTAATAATCTTGCCTATATTCCAGATATGCACGATATGCCTAAACAGACTATAGAACATATGCACAATCTGGAATATTGGATTATTGATGCCTTGCGATATCAAAAACATATTGCGCATTTGAATTTTGAAAAAGCACTTGAATGGCTTGATGCTATCAAACCACGATGGGGAGTGTTAACAAACATGCATATAGATTTGGATTACCAAACACTCAGAAGATCGCTTCCTAAGAATGTTGTACCCGCATATGATGGTATGGTTATAGAAATTACCTGATACAATGCCATTTATTTAAAATTTCCGTGAAACACTATTTTTATTTTTGGAGCGTAATTTACGTGTACCTGGTTTGCCAGATATGGAACGTGCCTTCGGTGCCGTTTTCTTATTGGATGATTGGGGGGTGAGATCATCAACCACAACAAGCGTACTGCTTTCTAATTTTTTAATCTCATCTCTTAAACGTGCAGCTTCTTCAAACTCCATATCTTCTGCTGCTTTAAACATTTGTGTACGTAATTCTTCTATGTAAGTTTGAAGATTGTGGCCTTGAAGAGTGATATCTTGGATAACATTGAACTCTTTTTGATATGCGTCATCGCAAAGATCAGATGTGATATCAGCCACTTTTTTGTCTATAGTAGTTGGCGTAATATTATGTTGCTGATTATAGATATATTGTTTATTACGTCTTCTTTCGGTTTCTTTGATAGCCTTATCAATAGAATGGGTGACTTTATCCGCATAGAGGATGGCACGTCCATTCGCATTACGTGCAGCACGACCGATGGTTTGTATAAGTGTGCGTTCTGAGCGTAAAAATCCTTCTTTGTCTGCATCTAATATTGCTACAAGACTACATTCGGGAATGTCTAACCCCTCACGCAAGAGGTTAATACCAACTAAAATATCATAAGCCCCTAAGCGTAAATCACGAATTATTTCAATACGCTCTAATGTATCAATATCAGAATGCATATAGCGCACACGCAACCCTTCTTCATGCATATATTCGGTTAAATCTTCAGACATGCGTTTTGTAAGTGTTGTGACTAAAACACGATTACCGTTTGCAGCAATTTTTTTAGCCTCGCCTATTAAATCTTCGACTTGATTCTTAGCGGGTCGAATTTCAACGATTGGATCTAGTAAACCTGTTGGACGAATAACTTGTTCTATAATAACTCCGTCTGTTTGCTTTAATTCCCAATCTCCTGGCGTTGCGGAAACATAAATTGTTTGTGTTCTATAGGCGTCCCACTCTTCAAATTTTAGGGGACGATTGTCCAAACATGAGGGTAGACGAAAACCATGTTTAGCTAAAGTTGTCTTGCGTTGAAAGTCTCCACGATACATGCCACCTAGTTGTGGAATTGTAACGTGTGATTCATCAACAAAAACAATCGTATCATCTGTTATATATTCAAACAATGTAGGAGGTGGGTCACCAGGTTTTCTGCCTGTAAGGTAACGTGAATAATTTTCAATCCCTGCACAGCTACCAGTTGCCGTTATCATTTCTAAATCAAACAACGTACGTTGCTCTAAGCGTTGTGCTTCGAGTAATTTGTTTTCTTGTGTATAAATATCTAACTGATGCTTAAGATCAAGTTTGATGTTTTCAACGGCCTGTTTAAGTGTAGGGCCAGGTGTAACATAGTGAGAATTGGCATAAATTTTTACGGTCTCAAGTTCGGCTTTCGTTTCGCCTGTTAGGGGATCAAATTCATCTATTTTTTCGACATCATCACCAAAAAGCGAAATACGCCAAGCTCTATCCTCAAAATGGGCTGGGAAAATTTCTAGAGTATCCCCTTTAGCACGAAAATCACCACGTTGAAATGCGAATTCATTGCGTTTATACTGTAATTCAACTAATTTTTGTATAAGTGATTTTCGTGATACTATATCATTTTTGGAAATACTTAGTGCCATTTGCATATAATTTTCAACAGCCCCTATACCATAGATACAAGAAACAGATGCGACAATGATAACATCACGATATTCTAACGTTGCGCGCGTAGCAGAGTGACGCATACGGTCTATTTGCTCATTGACAGAGCTATCTTTTTCAATATACGTATCTGAGCGAGGAATATAGGCCTCTGGCTGAAAATAATCATAATAGGAGACAAAATATTCTACATTATTGTGCGGAAAAAAACTTTTAAACTCACCATAAAGCTGTGCTGCTAATGTCTTATTAGGAGCTAGAATAAGGGCAGGGCGCTTAGTTTGCTCAATAACTTTTGCCATTGTGTAGGTTTTTCCTGAACCTGTAACTCCCAAAAGCATTTGATTGCGTTCTTGTTGAATGATGCCATTAACTAGATTTTCTATTGCCTGAGGTTGATCACCAGAAGGAGAAAAGTGACTGTCTAATGCATAAACCGCATTATTGTCACTGTGTGTTTTACGCTGAAGCCGTTGAGGAACGAAACCTGTTAACTCTGCTCCTGTTGGAGTAAAATTATTCATGATAGGAAAGCCTAAGAAAGACAGATGATATGAAATTTTTCTGTACGATATATGATTTATATGGTAGTTGTGTCGTTTTGTCAATGTACCTAGATGGGATAAGAGGATAAGATGGAGCCTGCACATAATAGCAACACGGAGATATTACTATCTGCAGAGTCTTTAGGTGTTCAATATATGAAAGAATGGATTATTAGGGATTTTAACTTTTCCATTACACGTGGTGAAATCATAACTTTTGTTGGGCCAAATGGAGGAGGAAAAACAACCACAATTAAAACTCTTTTGGGTATCATTACTCCCTGCGTTGGGAACATTAAGAAAAAACACAATCTGCGTATTGGCTATGTTCCTCAAATAAAAGCTATATCACCCTATTTACCCTTGCGTGTTTCGTATTTTTTGCAATTATTTGCTAAAGATAAGCAAACAGATATATCTTCTTTGCTCGATATGGTGGGTATCGCTGGATTAGAAAATAAACAGGTAAATCATCTTTCTGGAGGAGAGTTTCAACGTATGTTTTTAGCGCAAGCCCTACTTAATTCTCCTGATTTACTCGTATTAGATGAACCCACACAAGGTATAGATTTTCGTGGTGAAATTGAGTTTTATAAACTCATCAACAACCTATGTGATAAATTTCAATGTGCCATTATACTCGTAACGCATAATTTGCATTTTGTTATGGCGCAGTCAAAAAAAGTTTTGTGTATAAATGGACATATCTGCTGTGAAGGGTCGCCACAATCACTTGTTGACAATCACCATTTCCGTAAAATTTTTGGTGATGAAAACATTGATACAATTGCCATGTATGCCCACAAACATGATCATGATCATCATGGCAGGGTTATTACGAAAGATGTTTAAATTATGTTAGATGATTTTTTTATTCGGGCTATTGTCACATGTTTTATGATTGCCTTGTTGGCTGCTCCATTGGGGTGCTTAGCTATATGGAAACGTATGGCTAACTTCAGCGATGCGTTAGCCCATTCTACGCTTCCTGCTATTTCGGTTGCTTTGATATTTCATTTAAATATTTTTTTGGCAGTTATTGTTGTTGTTTTTATAGTCAGTCTAGCATTGGTTTTTTTACGGTATAATGCTCGCCTTCCTTTGGAGGCATTGTTGGTTATTTTATCGCACGGTTTTCTAGCCCTTGGCTTGCTTATTCATAGTCAATTTGGCGTGTCGCGTCTTGATTTATTTGCTTTGTTAACGGGAGATATACTTGCAACTTCACAAGATGATATAGGCATCATTATAGCGTTGACCTGTGTGGGTATAATCTGTCTTTTTTTTACATGGAGGCCGATGCTGCTATCTATCGTTAATGCCGATTTATCATTTATATATCTTAGAAATCCTTTTGTGTATGAGATTATTTTCTTTATTTTACTATCTGTTTTTATTGCTTTTGCTATTAAGATTGTTGGTGTTTTATTAATATCGGCGATACTGATTATACCTGCCGCGATTGCACGACAGTTGAGTTATTCACCTACGATGATGGTTATAATAGCAGGTTTATTTAGTATTACGACTTGTATGGTGGGTTTGTTAGGTTCATTTTGGTTTGATCTTCCTGCGGGACCTACCATTGTGATTGCCTTACTACTCATTTTCATGACTTTACACGTCATTTTGTATTTTACTAGGTTATTACGTTTTTAAAGATGTACAATTTACTTTGGTGCGTAAAACTTAATTATCAAGAACACGTGCAAAGACAAGAACATTTACCTTAGTAGCACCATATTTCTTTAAAACACGCGCACATTCAGAAACTGTTGCGCCTGTTGTCATAATGTCATCAACAAGTATGATGCTTTTATCTTTAATTCGGTGCCGATTTTCTTCTATAAAATCAAATGCGTTGTGTACATTATCGATACGTTGCTTCAATGTTAGACCTGTTTGAGAAGGGGTGTTGTATTTTTTATAAAAGCTGAGGTTATCGCATTCTACTCCTGTATACCCAGATAGAGCATTACACAACAAGGCAGATTGATTATAGCGTCTTTTAATAAGTTTTGTATAATTTAATGGAACAGGAATAAGAAAATCGGGACATGAATTGAAAAAATGCATAGCGGCTATATGCATACGCTGAGATAAGAAATGTGCAAGATGAGTCTCATCGCCATATTTAAATTGATGGACAATCTTTCGTGAAAGATCGTTAAAGGCAACACAGGCACGTACGTGGTCATAATAGGTTTTTTGATTTAACAGCTCTTCACCGAATATAGTATTGTCGCCATAATCATAGGCAAGAGGAAGTCCTGATTTCTGACAATATGGTTTCTCAATAAAATGGATTTGCGAGAAACATTGCCCGCATAAGTGCAAATTAGTGTTTTTATGTATAGATATATTGGTTTCATGATGTAGCAATGTATGACAATTTATACAATTATGCGGATAAAAAAAATTTTGAACCGAATCTATCATTTTACGGCACAAAGAGTATATTGGTTTTTCTAAATTATCTGTAACAAGTCTATTCATATTATTGCTTTTAACAGGAACAACACGTAAGAAAATAATATAATTATTTTTTATAAAAAAAGACGTTTATAGACTTGTAAAAAGTCTTAATGAGGGTGATTTATATGCTTTTTGATAGAAATTTATATACACATAGAATCAAGCGACACAAAGTATGGCAAAACAAAGGTGATTTTTTACTATCCGAAAATGCCGATGAGGTCATCGAGCGTCTAAATTTAATGTGTAGAGATTTTAATAATGTTTTGGTTTTGGGTGATTACTCAGGCTTGTTGACAAGAAAATTACACTTTCATTTGCAAAATAATACACATACACCGCTTAAAAAAAATAAAATAAAGAATCTTGTAAGACAAAACTTATTTGCAAGCTCAGAACTAGCACAATCAAATACGTATCATGAGATAGTCGTGGATGAAGAGCGCATCTTTTTTGAACAGACAAAATATGATGCCGTAATCAGCTTTTTAAGTATGCAATTTATTAATGATCTACCTGGTCATCTCAAGAATATTTTGCAATTCTTAGTGCCAGATGGATTGTTGTTGGTTTGTTTTGTGGGGGGTGAGAGCCTTAAAAGTTTAAGAAATGCTTTTTTGCAGGTGGAAATGGAAACTATGGATGGTGTTTCAGCACGCATTATTCCTTTTATTGACGTTCGTACTTTTGGTGATTTATTACATAAAGTGGGATACAAAATGATTGTCACAGATACACAAAAACATGTGTATAATTACACCAATTTTGATACAATTTTACAAGATATCAGAGAATTGGGATGGGCAAATAATCTTGTAAAACGCTCTGTTAAAGGTGTAAAAAAGAATTTTTTTAAAAAAGTAAAAGATGTTTATAAAAACGATAACAAGGATGTACAGGAAAATAAAAAATACAGTGTTACATATGATATTATTTGGGCATGTTGTTGGTCAGCTGGCCCTAATCAACCCCAACCTCTCAAACCTGGATCTGCCCAAATATCTCTTGCAGACGTCTTGAAAACATCTGAGGACAAAGGTAAAATCTAGTTTTTATTGTCTTAATACATAAGCAAGTCACGCAAAATAGCTATCATAGCCTTGTTACATTGCGGCATATCGTATTCGCGTAGCTTATTAACATGTACCCACTTTCCTTGAATGGCTTGCAGGGCCTTGGGGGAGTTTTTCCATACCCGACATGCGTATAATAACACAATGATATTTTCCTTTGGGTTACTGTCTTCAATAGCAAATGTAAGTGGTGATAAACAACTATGGGTGACGTCAATTCCAGTCTCCTCCTTGAGTTCCCGAATAAGTGCATCGGTAACGGCTTCACCAGATTCCACCTTCCCGCCTGGAAATTCCCACAACCCTCCTTGAGGAACATGCAGGTGTCGTTGTGTAATGTATATTCTGTCTTCCGTGTCAATAAGTGCACAAGCTGGAACAATTATCATGAACGATAATCCGCATTAATGGCAATATACTGCTCGTTTAAATCAGAAGTAAGAACTTCAATATTGTGCTGACCAAGAGCTAAATTGACTGTTAGGGTAATTTCTTTGTTTTTCATATATGTATCTAAATCTGTTTCGATATAATGTGGCGCTACATGTCCATTTTCGGCGACTAATACATCACCTATATACAATGATATCTTGTCATGCACTATACCAGCATTGGCTTTACCGATGGCCATAAAGATGCGTCCCCAATTTGCATCTTCTCCTGCAATAGCGGTTTTGCATAGGGGCGAATTTGCTATGGATAATGCAATTTTTTTTGCTTGCTCATAGCTTTGTGCATTTTCTACGCGGACACGTATAAATTTGCGTGCACCCTCTGCATCCATAATAATCATTTTTGCAAGTGTCTTATTGACGACATCCAATGTATTTGTGAATGTTTCTATATCGTGTGCATTATATTGGGTGTTTTCTTTCTCAGGTGGTGAAAAGAGCAATACGGTATCATTTGTTGAGGTATCGCCATCAACGGTTATCAGATTAAAACTTTTTTCAACACTTTGTACAAGTATATTTCTATGCATGCTGCGTGGTATTTGAAAGTCTGTAAAAATAAAACTTAACATTGTTGCCATATTGGGTGCTATCATACCAGCCCCTTTGGCGATTGCTATGAGAGTGAATTCCTGTTCGTTAATTGTAAAAGTTTTACGTATACATTTGTCATATGTATCTGTTGTCATAATCGCTTTAGCGGCATCATGAAATGTTTGCGATTGAGATTGCTGTGTTATTTTTGAGAGTGCATCACGTATATTATCAACAGGCAATCTTTCGCCAATCACCCCTGTAGAGCACATTAGAAAATCAGATGTATTGATTTTATAATGTGATGCCAGTGGCTCCAGAATATATTCAATGTCATCTAAGCCTTGACTAGACGTACAGGCATTAGCGTTACCTGAATTAACTACAAGGCCACGCGTTGTTTCACTTATGGAATCAATGTTTTTACATCGTATAACGGGTGCTGCGGGACATTCAGTAAGAGTATAGACGCCACTAAAATTGTATGGCATATCAAATGTAAAGAGAACAATATCATCTCTATGTGCGTCTTTTATAGACGCACAAACCGTTCTTATTTGAACACCATCAAGAACGAAATATGCATCGTTTTGATTAGGACAAACGTCGTACATGATACTATGATAATTAGCGCAAATCTTCTATTATATATTTTTTCTTAAGTTGATTGGTTACATTTTGGAGTTCATCCTTAAGTAAAACTTCCCTAATATTTTCTTTGACACTTTCAAAGCCAGGAACTTGCTTACTGCGCATATCGGTTAGTTTGATAAGATGCCAGCCGAATTGCGTTTTTACTGGTTCTGAAATAGCGTTGACCTCAAGAGCAAAGGCGACCTTTTCAAATTCTGGTACCATGCTTCCTTTGCCGAAATATCCTAAATCACCACCATTTGTTTTACTTGGTCCTTCTGAGTATTCTTCAGCCATTTTTGCAAAATCTGCACCATCCTGTAACAATGCAGACACTTTATTAGCTAATTCTTCGGTTTTAACAAGAATATGACTTGCTCGAATTTCTGACTCTTTTTTAACTTCTGCGGCTTTTTTATCATAAAAAGCTTTTAAATTCTCTTCCGTAATATTGGGTAATACGTGTAACTTATAATACATATCACGTAAGGCACGCACTTCATAAAGTGACTTTATTTTTTTATAATCGTCTGTTTGGTCAATTTTTTTATCTTTAGCGGCTTTGGCAAATAATTTTTGTTCTATCATGAAATTATACAAAAATGTATCGCGTTGTTCGGGTGCAAGATTGGCAAGTTCAACCGCAAACATTTCGTAAAGGGTATCGAGTTCATGTTGGTATATTTCTTCTTGTGCGACTTTTGCAATGACTTTATCTTTTGCAATGACTTTATCTTTTGCAACAGCGTTGTAGGGCATAAAAAAAAGAATGCTCACCATAATTATACAAGCAATATGTATGTATTTTTTGTGTACATATCCGACAGAAGACGGATTGTTATACATATTTTTAAGTGGACGAATCATAAGACTAGATATTTTCACGGTATTCCTTTAGAGTTCATTGCATTATATGTTGAAGAGTTATCACACAATCGCCAAATATTTATACTCTCAATAATGATTTTATAATTAATAATGATACATTAACATTGTAAAAAGAGCAGTATTGTATTACACATATATTCAGACATGTAGTAGGCGTACACTAACACTTATTGTGTGCTTCGGCAAGTGATTTTATGGCTGTTGTGGTGTGTTTTTTAAATTAGGAAGATTAATGCTTGATAATATACTAAGAAGATTTTTTGGAAATCAGAATCAAAAAAAAATAAATACTTATAAAGCTATTGTTGATAAGATCAATGCTTTAGAGCCAGACTTTGAGAAGTTGAACCAAGAGGAGCTTAGGGGTAAAACGCAAGAATGGCATAAAGCTCTTAAAACAAAAAAAATTACTATGGAGCAAATCTTACCCGAAGCGTTTGCAGCTGTAAGAGAGGCAGCAAAAAGGCAATTGCAACAAAGACATTTTGATGTGCAATTAATCGGTGGAATGGTTTTACATGATAATGCAATTGCAGAGATGAAGACAGGTGAAGGAAAAACACTTGTTGCAACTTTACCCGCCTATCTTAACGCATTAGGTGGAGGCAATGTGCATATTATAACGGTCAATGATTATCTGGCCAGTAGAGATGCTGCTTGGATGGGAAGTGTGTATAATTATCTTGGTCTATCGGTGGGCTGTATTGTCGCCGATATGGAAGAAGATAAAAGAAAACAAGCGTATGCTTGTAATATCGTTTATGGCACTAACAATGAATTTGCCTTTGACTATCTTAGAGATAATATGAAAATGCGTATTGAAGATATTGTTCAATCAAAACATCATTTTGCAATTGTTGATGAGGTTGATTCGATCCTTATTGATGAAGCACGTACACCGCTCATTATTTCGGGTCCTGCTAATCAATCAAATCAGCTCTATAAAGAGACAAATGTACTCGTTCCATTACTTGAGGATGAGCATTACGAAGTAGAGGAAAAACATAATGCGGTTAATCTTACAGAATTGGGTAATGAAAAAGTAGAATCGTTAATGCATGAAAGAGACTTGCTTCAAGAAGGTTCGCTCTATGATGTTGGTAATATCGCTCTTATGCATTGTTTTATGCAAAGTCTAAAAGCACATAAACTTTTCAGGAAAGAAAAAGATTATATCGTCAAAGGGGGGAAAGTCATTATCATTGACGAGTTTACTGGGCGTATGATGGAAGGACGACGTTATTCAGAAGGCTTGCATCAGGCGTTAGAAGCCAAAGAGAATGTTGAAATTATGAGTGAAAATACAACATTGGCTTCTATCACATTTCAAAACTATTTTCGATTATACGGTAAACTAGCAGGGATGACGGGTACGGCAATGACAGAAGCCAATGAGTTTATGGATATTTATAAACTTGATGTTGTTGAAATACCCACAAACGTAGAAAATAAACGTACTGATCACGATGATGCAATTTATAGAAGTTTTGATGAGAAATTTCAGGCAATCATTGATACAATTAAAGTCTGTCATGCTAAAAAACAACCCGTTTTAGTTGGTACAACGTCTATAGAAAAATCTGAACAACTTTCGGAAAGAATAAAAAAAGAAAAAATCAAACACAACGTACTTAATGCCCGTTATCACGAACAAGAGGCTTCTATTATTGCTCAGGCAGGGTGCTTGGGAGCCGTAACAATCGCTACTAATATGGCAGGGCGCGGTACTGATATTCAGCTTGGGGGTAACCTAGAAGTAAAACTTCAAGAAGAGATAAACGCTTCAACAAAAGAAGAAGAAAAAGCTGATATTATTAAGAAAGTTGAAAAAGAAATTGAAGATGCACGTAATCAGATAATTCAAGCTGGTGGACTTTTTATTATTGGTACAGAAAGACACGAAAGTCGTCGTATTGATAATCAGTTAAGAGGGCGCTCAGGTAGACAAGGTGATGTCGGGGAAACAAAATTCTTCTTGAGCTTGGAAGATGATCTTATGCGTATATTTGGAGGTGAAAAAATTGATGCTATCATGGGGAAAATCGGTGTTTCTGAAGGTGAAGTTATTTCTCATCCGTGGATTAGTAAAGCAATAGAAAAATCTCAGACAAAAGTTGAAGCTACGCATTTTGAAATGCGTAAAAATATTCTCAAATATGATGATGTTATAAATTATCAGCGTAAAGTGATTTTTGAACAAAGGCAGGATATCATGAAAAGTGCCAGTGTTGTAAATAATATTACGGATATGCGCCATCGTACCATTGTTAATTTTATAGAAAAAGCTATAGGAAATATTGCCTATAAAGAACAATGGGATGTTGAAAGTATTAAACACGAGGCTAAAGAGATACTGGGCATGGATGAGCAAAACATTGATAACCTGATCGCACAAGAAGGTATTGATAAGGAGAAATTAATTAAGGAAATTTTTGTAATTTCAAGCGATAGAGCCGCACACAGAGCGTTGGAATTTGGTGCGAACCTCATGCGTCAACTTGAAAAAGGTATTTTGTTGGAGGTATTAGATAATTTGTGGCAAAATAATATTCAAAATTTAGAATTTTTACGCCAATCCGTTGGATTACATGGTTATGGGCAACGCGACCCACTTAATGAATTTAAAACTGAGGCCGTTATTTTATTTGAAAATCTGTTAAGTAATTTAGATAGGCAGGTCACACAAGCTGTTTTAAATTTCTCCTTACCTGAAAAACAGGATAAAGAATTGGAAGAAGTGCCAAATGTTGTTTTGGAAAGTTTAAATGATCCAATCGATGATGAGGTTGATAGCGAAAATCGTATTCCATCGGCACCGCATACATGGGGTAAGGTAAAACGCAACGAACCATGTCCTTGTGCCTCTGGTAAAAAGTACAAACATTGCCATGGTAGGCTTGACTAAATTAATAGCTACATATCGGGCTAAGATATTCGGTGTTTTTTTAAGAATAACAACACCTGATTAGATCATTCCAATGACAGTAATGATCAATTTAAATGTTTTTATTTTTAGTCTATTCTATGGTAACGCGAAAATGTTTCTTTTTTCCAAGAGAAATTTTTATATTTCCTTGTATTAAATCTTTTTCATATAATGTATAACGCACATCTGTAACAAGTGTATCATTAACGCGAATGGCATTGTTAGTAATATGTCGTCTTGCTTCACTATTCGTTTTACAAAAACCAATTTTCACAAGCAGATCAAGCAATCCCATGCCTTGTTTGAGTGCCTGCATCTGTGTTGCAAAAGTTGGAAGATTTGGTGAAAGTACACCTTGATCAAAGGTTTGCTGCGCAGTTTTATAGGCCTCTTTGGTCTTTACGTTACCATGTGCAAGGCTTGTAACAGCATTTGCCAAAATGACTTTAGCTTCATTAATTTCTTGTCCTTGAAGGATTTCTAATTTTTTTATTTCATCTATACTAATTTCTGTATATATCCTTAGAAAACGGCCGACATCTGCATCTTCAGTATTCCGCCAATATTGCCAGTAATCATACACTGAGAACATATCTTCGTTAAGCCAAATTGCACCATCTACACTTTTCCCCATTTTATTGCCACTATTTGTAGTTAGTAATGGGCAGGTAAGGGCAAAGAGATTAGCGGCCTCACAGCGACGTCCCAAGTCGATGCCAGAAACAATATTTCCCCATTGATCGGAGCCACCCATCTGTAAAATACAACCGTGACGACGGTATAATTCTACAAAATCATAAGCTTGTAAAACCATATAATTAAACTCTAAAAAGCTTAAAAATTGTTCTCTGTCCAAGCGTAAGCGAACGGAATCCATTGTTAACATACGATTTACGGAAAAATGTTTGCCGTAATCACGTAAAAAGTCAATATAGTTAAGCTGTGACAACCAGCTATCATTATCTTCTATAAGACAAGCATTATCTGCTGTATCAAAGTGTAGAAATTTTTTAAAAACGTCTTTTATTTTTAGTTTGTTTTTTTCTATCTGTTGATATGTAAGAATTTGTCGGCTCTGCTCCTTGCCAGAAGGATCGCCAATTTTGGTTGTTCCACCGCCTAGCAATGCAATGGGTTTATGGCCTGTTTTTTGAAACCATCGCAACATCATAACCCCCATAAGATTACCAATATGAAGACTAGGAGCGGTACAATCAAAACCAATATAAGCTGTGCACATACTTGTGTTAAGAAGGTGTACTAACTTTTCTTCTTCTGATATTTGATGAATGAATCCGCGTTCTTTAACTATGTGTATAAAATCTGTAGTCATAGATGTATTGTATTTCATTTTATAATTTTGCTATATTTGTTGTGGGTATAGTCTGCATTTATAAAATCTATTAGGTTATTTCATAATATATTATTTAAAGCGTAAAAAATTGGGATAGTTTGAAAGATAAACTATTACTCTATCGTATGCATTATTTGTCTTTTTGTTTTTGTTCCTAACTCTTCTAGCTGTCGTGTTTTTGTTAAGATATTTCCTCTACCTGTTTGCAATTTATTCATAGCGTTATCATAGCTTTCTTGCGTTTTCTTCATCTGACTTCCTAGCTTATGCATATCCTCCAGAAAAAGAGATATTTTATCGTATAACTCTCCACCTTTTTTGGCTATATCTTGTGCATTTTTACTTTGTTTTTCAATACGCCAAACGGAAGAAATGGTTTTTAAAGTTGCAAAAAGCATTGTTGCACTGATAATAACAATTTTATTGCTCCAAGCCTCAGCGTATAATTGATTATCTTCTTGCATGGCTAACATATACGCACCTTCAATTGGGATAAACATGATTGTAAAATCGGGTGATGCTAATTTATCATTGGCGTGATAATTTATTTTGCTTAAATCTTTTACATGCATTCTAATGGAATGAAGAAACTTTTTAAGTAAATCTTGTTTTTCCAATGGGTCTTGCGTATTTATGAAGCCATCATAATGTGTTAGTGACATTTTTGAGTCAATAATAATGTGTTTATTATCTGGCAAATTCACGACAACGTCAGGTTTAAGATGTTTTAAGGTCTCAGGATCTTTCATATTCATTCCCTTACCTTGTGTTATGTAATCAATATTTTCTCTAAGACCAGCATCTTTTAATAGTCGCTCTAAGATAATTTCCCCCCAATTTCCTTGCGTTTTTGTATCTCTTTTCAAGGCATTTGTTAAATTTTGTGTTGTCGTTGTCATTTTTTCATTGATATTGACAATTCGATTAATTTCATTTTTAAGGCTAAATTGCTCTTTAGCTTGATTAGTAAAATTATCTGCAACTAATTTTTCAAAATCTTTTATATTGCTACGTAAAGGTGAGAGTATTTCAGATAATTTTTGCTTTGATTGCTCGGAAAATTGTTTATTTTTTTCTTCAAATATTCTATTGGCCATGTTTTCGAATTGCATTGCCATTATTTTTTTATTTTCCTCAATAAGTTTATTTTGTGTGAGAAGTTTTTCATTGAGATGCGTTTCATTGGATCGATATTTTTCAATATCAATACGTAGATGCGTATAGTTTTGTTCTAATTCTTTATAGTTATTTTCTAGATTGTTTTTATCGGTTTGGAGCTGTGATAATAACTTGTCGTTATAGCTATCTTTCATGTGTAGCTCTGCGTGTATTTTTTTTAACATGTTATTGCGATACACAAGATACGCAATTGCTCCAACGAGAATTAATATGAGAAGTAAAGATATAAAAGTCTCCACAATTTTTTCCTTGACTACTTGCTAAAATTAAAAAAAAAACCTAAGATGAACATAATACATGTACAACGTAAAAACATAATACATGTGCAACGTAAGCAGTGCAATGAAATCTTACTATTGTGCTGACCTTTTTTAATAATGCTTTAAGCGAGATTAATATGCAAATAAATTTTTTAGATAAATTATCCGATAATACAGACCATCATATCTTTGTTTTAAAGGCAAAAAGAGGTAATATTGGTGATATTGCAAAAGAATACACATTTGAAAAAATTGTTAATCAAGCGGCAGAGCAAATTGGTTTCCAAGTAAAAAACGAAGCACATTTTGATATTTTGGGCTCAACGCAAAGACAAAATAGTATTATTAGCGTAATTGGTATTGATGATAAAAACGAAATTGATACATTGGAGTTTGAAAAAATCGGGGGTATTGCTGCCAAAATAGCTAACAATAAATCCTCTCATATAGTTATTTTAGCTGATTTTTGTCAAACGGCTTATGACGTTGCTTGTATAGCCTCGGGTGTTATATTGGGGCATTATCGTTTTGATCAATTCAAGTCACAGACAAATTCTCAACAAGAAAAGAGGGAATTGACTTCTGTTACACTTATTTCTCCTTTTGCAACACAGGCCGAAGAAATATTCAACACAGTTCTTAATCCATTAGCAAGTGGTACTCTATTAGCAAGAGACTTAGTCAACCTACCTCCGAATGTGTTAGACCCTAAAAGTTTTGCAAATAAGGCAAAAGATTTAGAAAAACTTGGTTTAAAGGTCGAAATATTAGGAGAAAAGGAACTCCTGAAAAAGGGGTTGAGCTGTATGTATGCGGTAGGTCAAGGAAGTGAAAAAGAGAGTTTTTTAGCTATTATGCACTGGCAAGGAGCACCTGAATCGCAAGAGAATCCATTGGGGTTTGTTGGAAAAGGCATTACTTTTGATACAGGTGGAATTTCCCTTAAACCAGCCGCAGCTATGGATGGTATGAAAGGAGATATGGCGGGGGCAGCAGCAGTCACAGGCCTGATGCAGACATTAGCCCTTCGAAAAGCTAAGGTTAATGCAATAGGTGTTATCGCACTGGCAGAGAATATGCCTTCTGGCAAAGCTCAAAGGCCAGATGATATCGTAAAAACCTATGCGGGAAAAACCGTAGAGATTCTTAATACCGATGCAGAAGGGCGGTTGGTGCTTGCAGACGCAATCGCCTATACTATTGATTGTTATAAGCCACAATTCATTATTGAGTTATCAACATTAACAGGGGCAATGCTGGTTGCTTTAGGGCAAGAATATGCAGGTTTTTTCTCTAACAATGATTCTCTAGCATCGCAGTTGGAAATTGCAGGCAGGAAAGTTGGTGATAAAGTTTGGCGTCTTCCTATTGATAAGGCTTATGATAAGCTCATTGATTCTAAAATTGCCGATATGAAGAATATAGGTGGTCGTTTTGCTGGTTCCATAACAGCAGCACAGTTTTTGTTTCGTTTTGTAAAAGAAACTTCTTTTGTGCATATTGATATAGCAGGTACAGCAATCGATTCACCTAAAAATCCGCTCAATTCAAGTTGGAGTTCTGGTTTCGGTGTACGATTATTAGATCAATTTATTCGCGATAATTATGAACAGTAAGCTTGTTGTTTATGGTAGAGTATTGGTTTTATGATACCCAAGATAAACAACTGGATGCCTATCTTCCAGCGCTTTTGGAAAAGTGTTTGAGTACGGGCAGAAAAGTGGTTGTTCAATGTGTTGATGATGATGCATTAGAACATTATGACGCATGGATTTGGACGTATAATGACATCTCTTTTTTGGCACATGGTAAACAAGGGTGTGCATTTGCTGAAAACCAGCCAATTTATTTGACAACGCAATCGGATGATAATTCCAACAATGCGGACATACGTTTATATGTACAAAATACTACTCCCTTGACCTACGAAGATATGCATAGTGATATGCAGAAATATGAGAGATGTATATTTCTATTTTGCAATACAGACAAGCAACTGATGGAGGCTATCAATAACCTGTACAGCTCAATTAAGCAGCACGATATCACTCTACGTTATTTGCGTTTACATAATGGACAATGGCTATCTTTAGATAAATAAGCACTGTTTTCAAGGTGCTGAAATTACCTCTTTACTAGGTATTGAGGCGTTGTCTTTAATGGTATATTTTTTAGATATGGTTTCGTGTCGTGTTGTGTTTTTTAAGGGGGGGTTGACGAGCAATAGTCTTTCAGAATTAGACTTTACTTTGCTTATAAGCTTTTTCTTATCATAGTATTTTGAAATATAACTAGCAAAAAGTAATTTTTCATTATTGATATCGTCTAAAAGTGTCTTTATTTCAGTTTGTGTCTGAGGATTTTTAAAGAGGTATAATTTCTCTTTGGGATCAACCATAACCAAGGGAATGATGTTGTGCGTGTTAAAGTAATCATACCCCTTCTTAAGATTTATCCAAAAATCAAACCATTTATTACTGACATTTTTAAGCATCTCTTGGTCCGTCATACGAAAAGGAAAGATGTGCACGTTAAAATAATCGTCTCCTTTTTTAAAGGCATTATCGGCAATGAGGTAAATTTCTTCTATATATTTATCTGTCATGGCATAACAACCAGCAGAACTGCAGCCACCATGCACCATAAGGTGTGTGCCTGTTCTACCAAATAGTTTGTCATAATTATTGGGAAAGCCTATATTAAATGACAGATGGAATGAACTTTCTGGATTCATTGCCGCTTTTGAGACATGATAAAAACCTTCGGGTGATTGTTTGTCACCTTCATAGATTTTAGCCCCCAATTCACCCGACCAAGTGCAGATATCATATTCTTTGAATAAATCGTACTTACCACGATTGTTTTTCACCCATAATTCTAATATTTTTTCACGCTTAAAAATACGTATATAAATAGAATTGCCTGGAGTCATTCTTTTTTCTGAAAGAGAATTTATAGTTTCTGATGAGAGCTTTAAAGGAACACATGCTGAGATAAACAATGATAATAGAAGAAATTGTATCGCAACAATATTAAATTTTTTACAAATACGCTTGCAAAAATTAATGAAGTACCAATCCATGACTATTTTACAAAGATGATGCATTATGTTCACTTTTTTATTATACAAATACCTATATTGACATTACTATAGACTTTAATAGCATTATAATAAATAAATAAATGTAAACGTTAAACATTTTGAGATAAAAAAAAGACAATAGCAAGGATTTATAAAAATGTGGATATAATGGGGATATCCTGTGTAGGAAAAATAAAAGCATAGCAAATACAATTACACGGCAATACAGTATAAACTGCTTATCGTTTCAATAAATAACACAAACAATCTTACTATTCTTCGTAATTTTAGACAAAACCCGCTTAGAAAACAATAGTAAGAACTATATGGATAAAATTTGCATAGAGGTAATGTATGGCATTAAGTTACGCGCTAACTGAGCAGCAAGAAACAAAGACACTTGATAGTTTTGAAGTTGAACAGAAACTACTCAGCGTGTTACTGACTGAAAATTATAACTTTGATACTTTAGACACGACCCTTAGACCCGATCATTTTTCGGATGCCGTGCATCGTCAAATATATTTTGTGATAGCCGAGCTTTTGCGCGCGGGTAAAGGCGTATCTCCGACGATATTGGGTGCATATTTTGAAAATAAAGATATGTTATCCGATATTGGTGGTAAAGACTATATATCGCAATTGGCTATTACCATACCAGATACACATGATGTTATGAGCTATGCCAATCATATCATTGAATTATCTGTTCGAAGGGGGCTTATTGATTTGGGTAAGGAGCTTGTCCAAAATGCTATGGAAATGAATGTAGAAATAAGCGCCGATAAGTTAATGGAAGAAGCAGAAACTAAATTGTATGGTTTGGCTCAAACCGATAGATTTGGTAAGGGATTTGTGGATTTCCAAACAGCTTTATGGGAATCGACGGAACGTGCAGAAAAAGCTTATCAAAGTTGGACTGAAGGCGGATTTTCAGGTATATCAACAGGTTTAAAAAATTTAGATTTTTACTTAGGGGGATTGCAGGCTTCAGATTTACTTATTTTAGCAGGGCGACCTTCAATGGGTAAAACTGCTTTAGCAACCAATATTGCATATAATATTGCTAATTCGTATCAGGTAAATGAAAATGTTCCGTCATATGTGGTAGGATTTTTTTCACTAGAAATGTCGGCAGAGCAGCTCGCAACGCGTATTATTTCAGAACAAGCCAATATTTCATCAGAAAAAATACGACGTGGCCAAATTAACAATGCAGAATATGAAAGACTTGTTCAACAAGCCGATAAACTAAAGAAACTTCCTATTTACATAGATGAGACTGGTGGACTAAGTGTCGCACAATTGGCAGCACGTGCAAGAAAACTGAAAAGGCAAAAAGGATTAGATGTTCTGATAATTGATTATTTACAATTACTTAATGCGAGTTCTGGAACAAGAAAAAACGATAATCGTGTACAAGAAATGACACAAATTACAACAACTCTTAAAAGCTTGGCCAAAGAGTTAAATATTCCCATAATAGCTTTATCCCAATTATCCAGACAAGTAGAACAGCGCGATTCGAAACGTCCCCAACTAGCAGATCTAAGGGAGTCGGGCTCAATTGAACAAGATGCCGATATTGTGTTTTTTGTGTATCGCGAAGTATATTATTTGCAAAGAGAAGAACCAACAATTCATACCGCTGAACATGAACAATGGCAAGAAAAAATGGGGGAAGTTTTTAATAAGGCAGAAGTCATCGTAGCAAAACAAAGACACGGACCTACAGGAACAGCAAGATTAGAGTTTAATGCAGAGTTTACCCGTTTTAGTGATGAACAACATAATGTAACTGAATATTAGTATATGGGCATACAAAGTAATTCGACTATTGCAACGGCAATACTGACTATAGATCTTGATGCATTGCAGCATAATTATAAATGTTTAGAAAAATTTAGGCAAACAGAATGTGCAGCCGTCATTAAGGCCAATGCCTATGGATTGGGTATGGCAGAAATACACAATTGTTTGAAAAAACAGGGATGTACAACATTTTTTGTCGCGACTTTGCAAGAGGGTATAGAATTAAGGCAATTGGATGGTCAATCTAAAATTTATATTCTTAATGGTTTGCATCAAAATGCTGAAAAATATTTTATAAAGTATTTTTTAAGCCCTGTTTTAAAATCGGTTCAAGAATTGGAGAAATGGATATATTTGTGTCACAGTGATAACAGAAATTATCCAGCAGCTGTGCATATTGAAACGGGTATTAATCGTTTTGGTATACCTATTGACGAACTTTCTGATGCCGTAATTGAATCTGCAAAGAAATCCATAAAGGATCTTCTTATTATGAGTCACCTTGCATGTGCCGATGATGAGACTAATCCTAGTAATAACAAACAATTAAATGCATTTTGCGCGTTTAAAAAAAGATATCCCGAGTTACGCTATTCTCTTTGTAATTCAGCAGCTTTTATGCTTTCAGAGGCATATAATTTTGATATCGCTCGTTTAGGTATTGCGTTATATGGCGTTAATCCTTTTAAGAATGGTCATTGCGTGCTTCAGGAAGAATTACGATGTGTTGCAAGCTTGCATTGTCCGATTGCGCAGATAAAAATTATAAAAAAACATGAGAGTGTGGGATATGGGAATACGTGGACAGCTAAAGAAGATACACCGATTGCTATTATTGCCGCTGGTTATGCAGATGGTATTTCTTTGTGTGCTTCAAACAAGGCTACGTTATCAATTAAAGGCTATCCGCTACCGATACTTGGAAGAGTATCAATGGATATGACGGTCTTATCGCTTGTTGACGTTCCTCAAAAATATTGGAAATGTGGTGAATTGGTAGAAGTTTTTGGTCAATATAATGCAATTGAAAATTATGCTAAAGCCTCTTCTTCCCATGCGCATGAAGTGCTCACACGAATTGGAAAACGTATCATTAGACATTATGTAACATGAATGCTATAGGTACCACGAGAAGCTACTATTACGGTTGCGTGTATCGTCTGTATCATCATGATGTCATGGTTTCATGATGTTATGATTTCATGATTTCATGATTTCATGGGGGGCGCTCATAATTTTAGGAGTCGAACTCTTGTGTAACATGTTTTTTTCTTATTCATTATCATAAACATATAATCTTATGCTATTTGTTATAGAGGCTGTTGTTCCCATTTTTTGGGTTATTATGCTAGGGTATTGTATTAAAAATTATCTGATTAAAGAAGATAATTTCTGGTCAAACCTTAACAGGTTAACCTATTGGGTTTTGTTACCAGCATTTTTATTTTATCATACATCATTAGCAGAACTGACAACAGATTTGGTTAAGGATATACTGATTGTCTTATGTGTTTCTGCTATAACAGTTGCTGTTCTTACTATTATTGTTTGTAAGAGATATTATAGCCCCAGTGATTTATCGTCTATATTACAGGGAGGGTGTCGTCATAATACATTTATTGCATTTATTCTTTCTGATCTTTTGTATGGACAGCAAGGTTTATATTATGCGGCAGCATCAACGGCTATTTTGGTTCCATTTACAAATATTTTTGTGATTTTCATAATGACTTTAATATTAAAGGAGGGAAAGAGCGACACGCTATTAGATAAGCGTGATAGGCTTTTAAAGGAATCGCTAACAAATCCTTTTTTACTCTCAATCTTTTTGGGTTTTATATTTAATTTTCTAGATTTGGGTAAAATATTTATTTTTCATGACACACTTCAACTTCTTGGACGCTCTGGTTTAACCATTATGTTATTATGCATTGGCTCAAGTTTAGTTTTATCCTATATTACCTCATCATTAAGAGTTGTTATGATATCAATGCTATATAAGTATATTGTATTTCCTATATGTGTGTTCATTATTGGTTTTATGGTTGCTTTACCTAAAGAAGCATTTTTGGTTGCTATCATATTTTCTTGTGTGCCTACAGCAACGGCTTCCTATGCTTTGGCCTCTCAAATGGGAGGAAACAGATATTTGATGGCGAATATCATCAGTGCACAAACTTTATTGTGTTTGTTTAGTATTCCTATAACCCTTGTTTTAGGTGAATATATATTAGATATAAGTGGGCTTTACGATTAACCTGAGCGAATAAACGGAACAGTGTCGCTGCGTCGAAAAAGATGTATGAGTAATTGTACAGCTTGGCCTCTTTTTGAGGATAATGTGGGATCTTTACGCAAAAGAGATTTGGCATCGTCATGTGCAACAGCTAGTAAATGTTTGTGTACACGAAAATCAACAAATTTTAAACGTTGTAGACCGCTTTGTCGTGTTCCTAGCATTTCGCCAGATCCACGTAGTTCTAGGTCTTTTTCAGCAATCAGAAAGCCGTCATCACTGTGTTTCATAACTGTGAGTTTTTCTCTAACCATTTTACTAAGAGGTTCGTTATAGACAAGTAAACAAAAAGACTGCTCGTTTCCTCTTCCCACCCTTCCGCGCAATTGATGCAGTTGAGCTAAACCATAATTTTCTGCGTTCTCAATAATAATAATATTGGCATGAGGAACGTCAATACCTACTTCAATAACTGTTGTGGCCACAAGTAATTGACAGTCTCCCGCTTTAAAACGTTGCATAATGGCTTCTTTTTCATGCGGTTTCATGCGTCCGTGTAGCAGCTCTATTGTTATATCTGGAAGCTGCTCTTTAAGGTAATCGTAGCGCATTTGTGCGGATGTTAAATCACTATTCTCGTCATCGTCAATACGCGTGCATACCCAATAGGCTGCATTGTTGTTTTTGAAAATTGCACGTAAACGTTCAATAATTTCGTCAACGCGGTTTTTTGGTAAAACAAGGGTATGAATTTTTTTACGCTGTTTGGGTTTATCCATTATACGTGATACGTCCATATCGCCATAATTGGTTAATTGTAAGGTTCTGGGTATTGGCGTTGCTGTCATTACAAGAATATCGGGTAGGGTGTCTGGATGATTTGTGCGCATTTGTAATGTAAGGCGTTGAAAAACGCCAAAGCGATGTTGTTCATCAATCACAGCAAGGCCTAATTTTTTAAAATTAATCTTTTCTTGGAATAGGGCATGTGTACCGATAATGACATTGGCAAAACCAGAGGAAATAATTTTATATATTTCTTGTTTTTCTTTTTTCGTGTTGCTTCCAGTTAAAAGAATAACTTTACCACCTAGGGGTTCTAATAACTCTTTGCATGTTTTATAATGTTGGCGTGCAAGAATTTCTGTTGGCACCATAAGAGCTGTCTGCGTGTTGTTTTTTATGGCATTGAGAATTGCTATTATGGCAATAATGGTTTTTCCGCAACCGACATCTCCCTGTACTAGACGCAGCATGGCATGAGGCTGGTTCATGTTATGAAGAATTTCATCAACAGCATTCTTTTGACCATCAGACAGTGAAAAACTAAGATTATTAATCAATTTATCTATATGCGTATGTTGAGGTTCAAAGTAAAATCCTTTTTCTTTTTTGATTTCACCTCTGACTAATAATAGAGCCATTTGACTAACGAATAGCTCATCATAGGCAAGACGAGACATGTGAACGCTCTCAGGCGATAGTGATTCTTCATTTTCAGGAGCGTGTAGGTTTCTAAGAGACTGTAATAGACTTGGAAATTTATAATGCTCTAACAATTGTGCATCATGCCATTCTGGTAGGGCGGGTAAATGGGCTAAGGCTTTTTGAATAAAAACATAGATTTGTTTTTGGGTGATATTTCCCCGTATGGGGTATATATTCTGTATGCGTGGTAATTTACTTCTTTCAGTATCTTTAAGAATATATTCAGGGTGAGCCATACTTAGATTACGATGGTACTTTTCTACCTTGCCAGAAATTATACGATACGTATTTAGGGGTAACATTTGCTCTATGTAATTTTGGATAGAAGAAAAAAAAGTTATATGTATTTCGCCTGTATCATCTTGCGCTATGACTGTATAGGGTGTACCCGCTTTTTTAAAGCGCTTAAATCCTGGCTTATGTTTTTTTATAAAGACGTTAAAACTGTTGATTTGTCCTATTTGTGCATCTTTTACGGATATTATTTCACCACGATGGGCGATATTACGAGGAATATGCCCGACAAGATCAAACAATACAGGTTCGTAATCTAAATGCTCAAAAAGTTTATGGAAATGCTGTATAAGCCTTGTGCCTATGCCTGGCAAGTTTTCTATAGGTTCAAAATAAGCAGCTAAAATTGATGGACGCATAATGCTATTTTCATAATATAAACAATACAAAAGATGTTTACTCAATATATACAATATTATTTTACAAAAAGGAGTCTTAGTGTTTGTGCGTGTTGATTTTTTGTATATATTGTGCTAGCTTCGTAAATGAGAAGTAATTGGGTAATTGCTGTTTAGTGGCACTAGATATTATCTTTATAATGATTGATTTGTATTCAGATAAAATATTATTTTACGCAGGAAATATTCCTTATACGAAGCCCCTTGAAAACCCTGACTATCATAGTGTTAAACATAATAGATTGTGTGGTTCACGGGTAGAGATAGCTTATAATCTGTCAGATGATAAAATTACAGCTTATTCCCATGTTTTGGAAACATGTGCGTTAGGACAAGCGAGTGCGTCTATATTGGCGCATCATATTATGGATAAAAGTATGAGTGAGATTATATCTTTACATAATAGCGTATTTGCTATGCTTAAAAATAATGATGCCGCTCCTATTGGGGTGTGGAAAGATTTTTCGTTGTTACAAAGTGTCCGCGATTTTCCTGCAAGACATGCATCCATATTGTTGGTTTTTGAAGCAATATGTGAGGCCTATAAAAGTAAGGAAAGTAAATGTGTTTCTACATGTTCTGTCTAGTGTAGCTTCTTAAATTAACTGTTAGCTAGGAGAGTGATTTTAATAAGTATGATGTTTTCTGTTAAAACAATACCTGTGAGCGTTTTAAAAGCGTGCATTAATACGTATCGTTATTTATTCTCACCTTATGTAGGGTGTCGGTGCCGCTTTATGCCAACATGTTCACAATATGCTTTAGAGGCTTTAGAAAAGCATGGTTTTCTTAGTGGGGTTGTGTTAATTGTATGGCGCTTATGTCGTTGTCATCCATTTGGGGGGTGGGGTATTGATAACGTTCCTGAGCACCCTTCACTTATAGGATATAAAAAAACCTTTCCGTATCAAACCGATTATAAACTAAAAAAATAACGATATGCCAGAAATTTCATTTTTAGATGGACGTAAAAAAAACTATCCCTCTATGGTAAGTGGAGCTGATATTGCATTAAGTATATCACGTTCTTTATTAAAAGAAGCAGTGGCTATTAAGAAAAATGGCGTCTTGTGCGATTTAAATGATAATATTGATGAAGATTGTGCAGTTGAAATTGTTAAACGAACAGATCCCGATGCTTTAGAGTTAATCAGACATGATGCCGCGCATGTTATGGCTGAAGCCGTGCAAGAATTATATCCTGAAACGCAAGTTACGATAGGTCCGTTTATACAAGATGGGTTTTATTATGATTTTGCACGTGAGGAAAGTTTTAATGAAGATGATTTTGCGCGTATAGAAAAAAAAATGTATGAAATTATTGCTCGTAATGAAAAATTTGTTAAAGAGGTTTGGGACAGACAAAAAGCGATTGATTTTTTTAAAGCTAAAAATGAACATTACAAAGTTGAACTTATTGAGGGGATTGACGCGTCACAAGAAATTAGTGTTTATAAACAAGGGCAATGGCTTGATTTATGTCGTGGGCCCCATATGCCTTCTACGGGAAAAATAGGTAAAGCCTTTAAATTACTTAAAGTTGCAGGTGCATATTGGAGAGGGGATTCACGTAATGTTATGTTGCAAAGAATATACGCTACCGCTTGGGCAAGTCAGGAGGATTTACAGCTTTATTTAGAGCGAATAGAATTGGCAAAACAACGTGATCATCGCCGCTTGGGCATGGTAATGGATTTATTCCACTTACAGGATGATGCACCAGGATCCGTTTTTTGGCATCAAAAAGGTTGGACCTTTTTTCAAACATTGGTTGATTATATTCGTCATAAACAAAATAGTGTTGGATATATTGAGGTTAACACGCCTGATATGTTGGATCGTAGCTTATGGGAAAAATCTGGGCATTGGGAAAAATTTTCTGAAAATATGTTTATAAGTCAAACGGAAGATGAGCGCATATTTGCTCTTAAGCCCATGAATTGTCCTGGTCATGTACAAATTTTTAAGAATGGGACGAAAAGTTATAGAGATTTACCCGTAAAAATAGCCGAATTTGGAAAAGTACACAGATACGAACCATCTGGTGCTTTGCACGGTATTATGCGTGTACGTTCTTTTACACAAGATGATGCACATGTGTTTTGTACAACCGAACAAATTACACAAGAGTGCATAAATGTTAATACGCTCATCTTGGATATTTATAAAGATTTTGGTTTCAATGATGTAATTGTAAAATTTGCAGATCGACCCGAGAAAAGAGTCGGTAGTGATGAGGTATGGCAAAAGTCTGAAGATGCGTTATTGTTTGCTTTAAAAACGGCAGATCAGGAATATATTTACAATAAAGGTGAGGGGGCGTTTTATGGACCAAAATTGGAATATACCTTGCGTGATTCTATTGGAAGAGAATGGCAATGTGGAACTTTACAGGTTGATTTGAATTTGCCAGGTCGTCTTGGTGCCAATTTTATTAATCCACAGGGTGATAAAGAACGTCCCGTGATGCTGCATAGAGCTATATTTGGTTCTATTGAAAGATTTATAGGTATATTAATTGAACATACTGGTGGTAATTTACCCCTATGGTTGGCTCCGATTCAAATTATTGTATGTACCATTACTAGTAATGCAGATAATTATGCACAATTAGTGTGTGATTGCTTAAAGAAAAACGGATTAAGAGTTGATTTGGATATGCGTAATGAAAAAATATCCTATAAGATTCGTGAACATTCACTGGCAAAAATACCTATTATCGTTATTTGTGGAAATAAAGAAGCCGAAGAGCAAACACTTTCTTTTAGAAGATTAGGATCGGAAAAGCAAAGTCAGGACACGCTTAATAATTTTGTAGAGATAATGAAAAAAGACGCTCTGTCGCCATTGGAAAATATCAATTCTAAAAACACGCACGTCACATCATAAGTGGCTTATGTGAATATAAATAATACCCGATTATAGTCTATGTCGAACATACAAAGAATTGTTTTTCGTCTAGCTACGAGATGATCGAAGTTTATCAAACACATTTAAATAATGAGGTGTATCAAAAAGGTGCATAACTTCAGCCTGCATATAGGTCTCATGATTTGTATTCTTGTCATCTGAGAGATTGCGCCAGCCAAACAATCCAGGTAATATTGAAAAATTATTGAAAATTTCTTTTAACTGATTTTGACAATCATCTATTGCGATTTTATCAATCGCCATATCCTCACATGCAGGGCCAAAAATATTCATTTTATAAGACAAGACGTGATGTAAGTTAATGAATTTATCAATAAATCTACTTTTTAGAAAATGAGTAGATGGAAGATTAAAACGCAAATAAGTAATAATATGTCCATTTGAAAAGCGTATCTTATTTTTGTATATGGGGTTTTTAAAATTTTTAATTAGTGCAAAAATGTAAGCCATAATAACTAACGGGGAGGTTAATAATTGCAACGTTAAAGCGACAACTATGTTGAACATTTTTGTATAAAATGAAGCGTAGTTATTATGTGCCTTGCTATTACAACTACGCAATGTATAACCACCAACTAATACATTACATATAATGTGATTGCAATTTCCCATGAATTTATGTGTAAAGGTCAGGTATGAGATTATGCTTTTATAATCATTTTGTGGCACGCAATACACAATATTATAGGTATTAAAAACATGACGCATCCGTTTGAGCTCGCAAATATTATTGATGCGTGTTAGTTTTTGTAATTCACTATACGTAGTTCCTTCTGTTGTAGCATCGTCGATAAAATAATAGGCATTCAGATGAAAGGAAAAACTTTCTAATTTTTTTACATTTTTTAAAAAAGCAAGAATATCTGTTGATTTGCCAAACAAAATAGCATTGGCACTAATATTATCAGATAAAGTAAGTGTGCGATATACTATCAAATAACCCAGATGCATACAAAGTGCAAACAAACCTAAGAACATAAAAATAATTGTTAGATGTTGCTCAAGAAAACTTTGTATAAAAAATAACTGGCTACTTAGTAGAAAAATAGATTTTATGAAAATAAAGGAAAATAACAAAGCTTTACATAAACTATATGTATTAGCAAACCAATCATGTGCCGTTTCGATACGGTAGACTGCACTATATCTTATAAAGGTCACAATTACACTAACTAAAAAAAAACCTTCTAGGATGATTTGCATGTAAGAATCAGATACATTAAATACTGTATCACCTATTAGAAGATAGATGATGTAATAATAGACCCCTAAAAAGGATATAAAATCTAACGTAATGATAAAAGATATAAAATTGTGTGTTTGATAACGCCTTTTATTTGTAAACATTTCGGGAAACAACAATTCCATCGCACTCTTGTTGAGTGTACTGCGCTTATGGGAATAGCTATAATTTTTTTTAAATGTACCACCAAACATAAAACCTCTCACCAAACAGTTAAGTATATGCGATACAAGTAAAGTATATTTTTTTATATTTAGTAAATTTTTGTAGACATTTACAATATTATGCGTCTAAAGAATAATACATTACAAAAAGTAATTTTTTACATGGGCTTACTTTCCTTGTATGATAAAGGTGCTGTTCTTATGGGGCGCTTGGCTTTAACATTAAACGCTAAAGCCAAGGGGATAAAAAGCTACCTTAATCAAAGAGATAATGTACAAAAAACACCACATTATTTAATCGCTACAAGCTTGTTTTTTATACTGGGCATATATGTAGCTCATCTGTTTATTATTGTTATTCCATTGTCATATATTTGGCTAACCATTTTAGTCAGTGCTTTAGTTTGTTATATTAATTTGAGTAACTCTCGTCATTATGGTGTTTATTTTTTTTTGTAATAATTTTCTTACTTGGTTTTACACGTTATAACGTTTTTTTAGATACACATTTGCCTGCCTCAATCCAAAATGGGTATAAGGATATTTATATTACTGCTAAGGTAAAAAGAGTTATTCACTTATCAGATAAAAATAGTGCAAGAGTCATTGTTAGTATTAAGGAAATTCGTGAAGCTAATAATGTATTATCGGACATATTACCTATTACCGTAAGGTTGAACGCACGCAATATGTACGATAAAATTCAAGTCGGCGATGTAATTGGTGGAAAAGCTAGTATTTTTCCATTGCCGCAGCCAGTCGTACCTGATCAACATGATTTTGCCAGAGATTTATTGTTTTCGGGAATTGAAGGTGTAGGCTATTTTACAGCAGGGCCATATTTTATAAATTTTACCACCTATGATGATCGCATAAAGGATGGTGTAATGCGTTATGCAAGCCAATGGCAAAATGAAATTTATGAAGATTTAAATACGCATTTTGATAAAGATATAGCGGGATTATTTTTTGCTATTTTGTCTGGTAATAGTCATACGATTCCATTTGATAGATTAAATATATTGCGTGAGACTGGATTGGCACATATTCTTGCCGTTTCAGGATTTCATATGGGGGTTGTTACGGGAGTAATTTTTTGGCTCGTGCGTTTATTTTTAAGCTTCTTTAGAAGAATTACTCTTACTTACCCTATAAAGAAAATATCTTGTTTTTTAGCTATTACAGTAGGAAGTGCATATCTCATTTTTACACAATTTTCCGTTTCTGCAACACGAGCTTGGATTATGGTTACTGTGATGTTTGTAGCAATCATAATGAATAAAAAAGCATTCCAGTTACATAATGTGGCTTTGGCGGCCTGTATAATAGTGTTATTAACACCACAAGCTGCTCTTTCGCCAGGTTTTCAAATGTCATTTTTGGTTGTGCTATGTCTTGTTAGCGCAAATGAGATGGGTTGGTTTCAGAGTAAAAGAAATCTTACTGAGATAATCGCGGCAAATCGTTTTTATGAAATAAGATATAAAATAAGAAGTTTTATACGCAGTTTATTTTTGGTAAGTCTTATTGCTTGGTTGGCTTCCTTGCCTATTGTATTACTGTATTTTAAGTCAATTACTTTGGTTTCAATAGGAGTAAATTTTATAGTATTGCCACTTGTCACATGCATAGTTATCCCTTCATTACTATTTTATTTTATATTATTATTAATGAATGTACCGTTTGCCTATTATGTATTATTTCCTGCCAAATCTGTTGTAACATTCATTTTTAATCTAACCAGCAATATTCATGATACTGGTTATGCTTCTTTGAATAACGTGGATATATCAAGCGAATTTATTATTGTAGCAATATTCTGTTTAATTGCCGCTTGTCTGTGTCGATATATCTGGCAAAAAATTATGTTAATGAGTTTTTTTGCGACACTTTTTTTGGGGATATACTTCCATAAACCTGTAATCAGTTTTTTTGTCTTACCGTTACAAAATAATATCGTTTTTAAAGATCAAAATAATACATACTGCTATTTAAAGCCAATAAAAAATACTTTCCTCAAATATATGTTAGAGAAGTACTTATCGTATAACGAAATCATGTCACAGAACATGAATACGTGTCAGATAAAGATTCAAGACAATGTTTGCTATTTCAGTATTCACAATATGCACATAACCGTATCAAATGCCATAAAAGCAACCCAAAAAGAACAGTGTGTAGATGAAAAAAACACTATCCAGATTACATATAGATATAAAAATAATACACACACTGCCTATTCGTATGGAGAATTATTTGTACCTTCTGAACTGGGGACGATTGCAGTTAAAATTAACAGCAAAAATCAGGTTAGTTATACAACAACCCAGACAGTGCATAATGAGACAGCCTATGGATTTAGACTAAAAAAAAGACCTTGGGAGTAATGCAATAAAACAGAAGCAGTGCATATCATTTATGCATTAGTTTCAGTTTCCAATGGAGTTTTTGGTTGTACTTCAATCGATTCGGCCACTTTGGTTTGATTGCCGTCTTTTTTAGGGGTAGAATTTTTTCTTTTCCGTCTATTATTTATTAAATCTTTTGGGGTGAGGGCATGACGCTTTGTATTCACCCTTCGATTCGTTTTCTTTCTATTATCGCTATTACTCGGTGCATTTGGCTCCTTAGCCTGTTTCTTTTCGGTGCTATTTTCTTCACTCTCTTGTGTATTATTTGTTGCTGTGTGTTCAATAGTGTCATTTTCAGAGGTAGAGTGACCTTTGGTCTCGCTTTCTTTAGTGGCACTCTTTTCAGTATTCTTTCTATCCTTATTTTTATGTTTACGACCAGAAGTTTTTTTAGACTGAGATGGTTTACGTGTATTGGTATCCTCTTCAGTATTTTCTTCTGTCACATCATCACTAAGATTTGCGGCTGTACGGGATGATTTTTCAACATGTATGGTAAAATCAGAAATGATAGCTTGATTTTTGGGTTTAATAGTAATTTCAGATGAAGTATTTTTTTCTATTTCCGAAATATATTGTCTTTTTTCATTAAGAATATAATAAGCCACTTCATCATTTGCCAAGACAATAAGGCGTGAATTAGGATGTTTTGTTGCTTTTGCTTCGATAGCCCTCAATAGACGTATTGCCATTGCGGTAACAGTATTTACAATACCTTTTCCTTTGCAATTAGGGCATGGAACAGCTGTTTCTTCTATAATATCCAAGCGCAGTCTTTGCCGTGACATTTCTAATAGTCCAAATTGACTAATGCGTCCGACATGAATTCGTGCTTTATCTAGAGCTAGGCTTTGTTTTAAATTTTTTTCTACTATACGATTATTACTGTGTAAATCCATATCAATAAAATCAATAACAACTAATCCTCCTATATCGCGTAGACGTAACTGGCGGGCAATCTCTTTTGAGGCTTCAATGTTAGTATTTAATGCCGTGCTTTCTATATTTCGTTCTTTCGTTGCGCCCCCTGAATTAACATCAACTGCAGTTACAGCTTCTGTTTTATCGATAACGATATACCCACCCGATTCAAGGGGAACAGTTGAAGAATAGATAGCGTCTATCTGCTCTTCAACTTTATGTTTTACCATTATGGATTCAGTGTCTTTATACTTTTTGACGTTCTTTTTGCAGCTTGGCATAAAGAGTTCCATAAACTGCCGTGTTTCTTTGTAAGTCTCTTCCCCTACCACAAGCACTTCGGTTATAGATTTATCATACTCATCACGGATAGTGCGTTTAATTATATCACCTTCCTGATAAACGAGTTGGGGCGCTATGGAGTTGAGTGTTAGCTCTCTTATATTATTCCAAATACGCAACAAATATTCATAATCTCTTTTTATTTCGGTTTTTGTATGGCTTTGCCCTGCGGTCCTTATAATAAGGCCCATTGTTTCAGGGACATTAAGAGATTTTGATATCAAGGCTAATTTTTTGCGTTCTTTTTGACCTTGAATTTTACGTGATAATCCTCTTCCTTTTGCCGTGTTAGGCATTAAAACAGTATATCTACCAGCTAAGGATAAGTGTGTCGTAAGGGCAGCACCTTTATTCCCGCGTTCTTCTTTGCTTACTTGTACTAAAACAATTTGGCGTTTTTTAATAACATCTTGAATTTTATACCTATGTCGAAAATCTCTTCTGGTATTCGCAACTTTACTAACCGTATGTGTAGTATTATTTAACTTCTGGGGTGATGAACTTGCAATGCTGGGTTGATCGTCCGACTCATTTTGTGTATCGGCACTTTGCTCAGGTTGCTCAGGTGAAACGCTTTCATCCTGTGATTCTAAGCTTGGATCCTGTGTATTGGGTGTAGGTAGATGATCGGATGATTTATCTGCTTTTTTATCTCCATCACTACTAGTTTCAGAAACAGCTTGTTCTTCTTCGCTAGCTTGCGAAGTTTGCTCATCATTTTCTTCATCAGCATTTTCTGCATTTTGAAGTGCGAGGAATTTTTCTTTATCCTCAGCTGGAATTTGATAATAATCTGGATGGATCTCATCAAAGGCTAAAAACCCATGCCTTGTTCCCCCATATTCGACGAAAGCAGCTTGTAAAGAAGGCTCTACTCTAATAACTTTGGCTAGGTAAATATTATTTTTTAAGGGTTTACGATTAGCAGTTTCTGATTCATATTTTATTAATTTATTATCTTTTACAACTGCAACACGCGTTTCTTCGGCATGTGTTGCATCTATCAACATTTTTTCGGCCATATAAAAATTCTCCATTCACGTACCGCTTCAATTTGGGTACATATTCTCGGCATAAGCCAATATATAGGAAATGGTATATATTTTCTGTCATGATATTAGCTTATTACCTTAATTATTTAGTTATTCGTCTTACACATTCTTTTCTTTAAAAATCTTCAAAAATATTGAAGAAAAAAATTCAACTCCTGTCTATACAACTGATACGCAGAGTATTTTTGCTCTCACATCGTATTCTGGTATATTTTTCACACTCTATAAGTTATTTTTCTTCCGATGCTCCTTGCATTGCATGCAAACTCTACTAGGCATGATGTTGAAAACTTATAGCAAAACCATGATTAAATCATTACAAAATTAGTGCTATTTGCTTTTGAAATACAACGTTTGAATAGTTATATACACATATATTTATTTTTAATTCACCTTCCTAACTCAGATTGCCAGTGTTGCATACAAATATGGCATAAATAATAACGCCCTCAGATTAAGTCTAATAAGACTTCACTTACAGCGAAGGCCATTATACACAACAATTAATATTCAGCAGTAATTATTATATGTAAAGCTTGTTCACATACATACTATTGTGAATAACGTACATGATACCATAGGAAAGTTACTTTGAACATGCTGATATAGTTACATAGTTAATCTATGTTAAGCATCATGGTGGGCGTGACAAGGATCGAACTTGTGACCCCTACGATGTCAACGTAGTGCTCTACCACTGAGCTACACGCCCCTTAAGGAATGTATAGATAAAAAAACTCTTGGACTCAAGAAAAAAATTATTTTGCAGTAGGGGGTAAAAGTTTTTTTACTTCTGAAACAAGGTCTTTGAGATGAAAAGGTTTTGATAAAATCTTTGCATCCTTTGGTGTTTTATTGGCTGGATCCAATGCAACAGCCGCAAACCCAGTTATAAACATAACAATGAGGTCGGGATCAATTTTTTGGGCACGGCGGACCAGTTCAATACCGTCAATACCAGGCATCTTAATGTCGGTTAGAAGGAGATCAAAAACATCTTCTTTTAGCATTTCATACGCTGCATCGCCATCGGGGCAGGAAACAACGCTATAGCCTGCTTTTTTTAAACCACGTTCTACAAAACGCCTGAGGTCTGCGTGGTCTTCTGCTAATAGAATCTTTTTCATAGGTCGTAATTATTATTCTTCTTGTATTAGTATATGTGATAGCTTTGCATGTACTCACTATAAATTTATTTTACTTTCAGTTTATATGCAAGAACCATATTTGATACTTCATACAATTTTCTGCTTAAAATTTATTATTATGGTTAGAATATGTATTAAACATATAGTGTTTAGGGTAAAAAAGAAAGCTTATTTAAAAATGCGATTAAAAATAAAATCAATATTTTTTGTATGGTTTTTTATACTGAATATTTTTTCAATATCGTTGTGCGTTAAATAGGTGGTAATATCGGGATCTTTTTTGACTAAATCTTCAAAGCATGTACTTCTATCATGCCAAATCTGCATAGCATTTTTTTGTACCATTGAATACGCATCTTCACGTGATACACCTTGTTGTGTAAGTGCAAGCAAAATATTTTGCGAGTGTGTTAAGCCTTTGAGTAAATTAAGATTTTGCTCCATATTTTCTGGATAGACAATAAGATTTTCAATGACATCTGCGGCACGATGTAAGGCAAAATCAAGCGTAATAGTTGCGTCTGGCCCAATAAATCGTTCTACAGAAGAATGTGAAATATCTCTTTCATGCCATAAAGACACATTTTCCATTGCTGGTATGACATAGCTTCTGACGATGCGTGCTAATCCAGTAAGATTCTCTGTTAAGACAGGATTCCGTTTATGCGGCATTGCCGATGAACCTTTTTGACCCTTACTAAAATATTCTTCAGCTTCAAGTAATTCAGTACGTTGTAAATGACGTATTTCAACAGAAAGTCTTTCAATTGAGCTGGCGATAATTCCTAAAGTACTAAAAAAAACAGCGTGTCTATCTCGTGGTATAACTTGTGTTGAGTGCGTTTCGAAGGTAAGATCAAGTCTTTTTGCAACATTTTCCTCAATTGTCGGAGGTAAGTGGGCAAAAGTGCCGACGGCTCCCGATATTGATGCCGTTGAAATTTCCTTCTGTGCATTATCAAGACGTTCTTTGTTACGCATAAATTCGGCGTAAAAGCCAGCCATTTTAAAACCAAAAGTAATGGGTTCTGCGTGGATACCATGGCTGCGACCTATACATATCGTATCTTTATGTGCAAAAGCTTGTTTTTTTAATGCCTTCAACAATCTTTCAAGCCCCTCATGCAAAAGAATTGTCGATTGCTTGAGTTGAATCGATAAACAGGTATCAAGCACATCAGACGAGGTCATGCCCTGGTGAAGGAAACGTGCACTTTCTCCGATGTGTCGTGACATGCTGGTTAAAAAAGCCAACACATCATGTTTCAGTGTTTTTTCAAGATTATCAATTTCTTCTATATCAAACCCTGCTTTATTTACAATGTTATTGGCATCCTCTTGTGGGATAAGATTCTCATCTGCCATCGCCAGTGCTACGGCACATTCGATATCTTTCCAAATCTCAAACTTCTTTTCTTGCGACCATATAGAAACCATTTCTGGTCTTGCATAACGTGGTATCATAATAAATGTGTCTTTACGTATATTAATGTTTAAAAAGGAACAAAGAACTAACCAAAAATAATTTTAATGATGTGTATACAAAAATATGTGGCTATATTGTATAATTAAACTACTATTCTAGCAAGAATTACTAAAATATGAAGCCACTCACTCTTAATGATGCAAATGTACTATGTCAATATATTCTTTTTCAAATAACACAGATAGAAAAAATTTATCTGTGAAGGAATCATATCTCGCCCCAACACCTATGCCAGTAGATAAAGAGGTGTGTGCCTATATACAAGAAGTTGTCACAAGTTATCCTATTCGGGAAAAAGGAGAAGAAACGAACATTGCACAAAAAAGGGAAGATTATAATACCCATTGTGCATATTTTAAAGCGGCCTACCCAAGTGAAGCTCAGGCAGTAATATGCAAGGACATATCAATAAAGGCCAAGCAGGGACATAAACTTACCTTAAGACATTATACGCGTAGTGAAAATGGGTCGCAGAAAAAGAGCTTATATAATCTTTTAAACAAGACAGATACATGTAAAAATAAAACATCGGTTTTGTTTTTACATGGTGGCGGATTTATCGTCGGTGGAATTGATTCGCACGATGATATTTGTGCAGAATTTCAGATGTTAAGTGGTGTTGATATATATGCTTTAGATTATCGGTTGGCACCAGAGTATATGTATCCCGATGCTTTGCATGATTGTAGAGATGCATTCTTGTACCTTCTAAGAAGCTATGAATCGATTGTATTAGTTGGCGATAGTGCAGGGGGCATGCTTGCTGCTCAATTATCATTGATGGCAAGAGATGAGAAGTTAGGAAAAATAAAGGGGCTTGTTCTTATTTATCCCTGTTTAGGTGGCAACACACAGCAGGGCTCTTATGTAACTATGGCTAATGCCCCCATGCTTACAACGCAAGATTGCTTGCGTTATGCTAGCTATTTCATAGGGTCACAAGATATCAGTAACGATCCGTATTTTTGCCCTTTGCGTGTAAAAGATCTGTCAGGCCTTCCGCCTGCGGCTCTTTTTGCAGCGGGTATAGATCCTTTATGTGATGATGCTATACAATATGCTATGCGCTTACACAATGCAGGGATAAAAGATATATATTTGCGTGTAGATCAACAATTAGTGCACGCTTATTTGCGTGCACGTAAAATATCACGTCTGGCGAATGTAGCCTTTCATGATATAGCAAAATGGATACATTATTATGCATTAGAAAGTGTAGAATAACATAAGAAATGTTTGTGCGCTTTGTTATAATATCACCTAGAATTCCATTTTAAAGCAAGAGCAATTTCAGTGCCTTAGGTAATATAACAAACAGTTGGAATAGGTATGTGGATGCTAAAAAGAAGCAAAAAGCCTATTAAGCTGTATTATGACTTTGTATTGCATGTAGATGGAAATCTAAATGGGTTTTCATAAAGGTTGAAATAAAGTAATAGCTGTGATCATAATTATCATGTAAATTCAGTGTGAGGTCCATATCTTTACTATGGCATATTTCTTCAAACAGATGGGGGTGTAACTGAGTATCTAAAAAAGCATCATTTTTTCCCTGATCTATTAAAATAGGGCGTTTATAGTCTATCTGTTTAGCAAGAATACACGCATCATAATTTTGCCAAGTCGTTTTATCGGTCCCCAAATACTCTGAAAAAGCTTTTATGCCCCACGGGCAACGGGTTGGTGATACGATGGGGGCAAAGGCAGATACGGATAAAAATTTGTCAGGGTTACGCATGCCAATAACTAATGCCCCATGCCCACCCATAGAATGTCCTGTAATGGCAAGATTGTTCATGTGAATAGGAAAATATGTTGATATAAGTGCGTATATTTCATCACAAATATAATCATACATTCGAAAGTGTCTCTTCCATTTATCTTGCGTTGCATTAAGATAAAAACCAGCTCCTTGCCCTAAATCATAGGCAGGGTCATCAGCTACGGTATCGCCACGTGGACTCGTATCAGGTGCAATGAATGCTAAAGAAAGGGCGGCACAATGTGCTTGCACATGCCCCTTAGTCATAACATTTTCCCAGCTACATGTAAGACCAGACAGAAACATTACAGCACCAGTTTTTGCGTTATGCTGCTGTGTATCTGCTTCCATATCATTTAAAGCGATAAACTGATTGGTATTATTGCTGATATTGACCGCGTAGCCAGAAGGTAAGAATACAGCAAAACGCATGGTAGTTTGCGTTGTTTGACTATAATGCTCGCAGATATATTGCCATCCACCATGGCAATATATTTTTTCAATACAGGTTAAAGAAGAAGATGATTTCATACATTTAAATGCAAACCCATACGTTGTCTGTGGATAGTGTTGCTATGGATAGTGTTGCCTATAGATGCGGATAGGTACTTTTTAGAATTGTACTACCGAGCGAATTGATTTTCCCTCATGCATTAAATCAAAGGCATCGTTAATGTGTTCAAGTGGCATTGTGTGTGTAATTAAATCATCAATATTTATTTTACCTTCCATATACCAATCTACAATTTTGGGAACATCTGTGCGTCCACGTGCTCCACCGAAGGCAGTACCACGCCAAACGCGTCCGGTGACAAGCTGGAATGGGCGTGTTGATATCTCTTGCCCAGCTCCTGCAACTCCTATAATGATGCTTTCTCCCCATCCTTTATGACAACATTCTAAAGCTTGTCGCATAGTATTGACATTACCTATACATTCAAAACTATAATCGGCACCTCCGCCTGTTAAATCAACGAGATAAGGCACAAGATCAGATTCAATGTCTTTAGGGTTAACAAAATGGGTCATCCCAAATTTTTCAGCGAGTTCTTTTTTATTGGGGTTTGTATCAACACCAATAATCTTATCGGCCCCCACTAAACGTGCTCCTTGTATGACATTAAGACCGATACCCCCAAGGCCAAATACAACTACATGAGCGCCTGGATGTACTTTAGCCGTGTTTATTACCGCCCCAATGCCAGTAGTGACGCCACAACCAATATAGCATATTTTATCAAAGGGAGCATCCTCACGAACTTTTGCTAGCGAAATTTCTGGTAAGACTGTATAATTAGAAAATGTTGATGTTCCCATATAGTGAAATAGTTTTTCACCACCAATAGAGAATCGACTCTCACCATTTGGCATAACGCCTTTTCCCTGTGTGTCACGTACAGATTGACAGAGATTTGTCTTAGGATGAAGGCAATAATCACATGTCCGACATTCAGGAACATATAAAGGTATAACATGATCTCCTTTTTTCAGTGAACTGACACCTTTGCCAACTTCAACAACTATCCCCGCACCTTCATGACCAAGTATTGCTGGAAACAAGCCTTCTGGATCTTCACCAGACAGGGTATAGGCATCGGTATGACAAATACCCGTTGCTTTAATTTCAACCAACACTTCTCCTGTTTGAGGAGGAGCAACATCTATCGTTTCAACACGTAATTTTTCGGCAGCTTTATAAGCTACTGCTGCTTTTGAAGTAATCATAACAGTTTCCTTACATAAATCGGTTGTGAATAAATTTTTTAAATCATAAAATATATCTACCTGCTAGACGCCTACAAAATCTAAAGCTATTTGTAAAGCAGATTTTACAGATTTTTACGACACGTTAAACGTAGATAATGAAAATTATGTGAGCTTAAGAAAAAGTATACGTTTCCTTAATGTTTACTATGCAAGAATATTGCTGAGCATTGTTGAGATGTATTAAGATTGCGTATAATTATGATAACGAATGGTGTTGAGAAGTCCAGTCAGGATCTTGTGATTAAAGCTTTAAAGCAAGCGAGTCAAAAAACAGGTGCGTCTTTTGATTATATGCTGAATCTTGCCAAGCATGAAAGTGGATTACGCCCAGAGGTAAAGGCAAAAACATCTAGTGCAACAGGATTATTCCAATTTATTGATAGTACGTGGTTATCGGTAGTAAAAGAATTTGGTGCGCAACATGGATTGAAAAATTATGCCGATAATATCTATCGTGAGGCCAGTGGAAAATTTAACGTAAGAGATGATGCGCTTAAAAAAAATATTTTGGATCTACGCAAAGAACCAGAAATTGCGGCAGTAATGGCAGGTGAATTCATTAAAAAGAATCAGAGTATATTAGATCGTGATTTGGCACGTAATGCAACCGATAAGGAATTGTATCTTAGTCATTTTCTAGGAATGAAAGGTGCCAAACAATTTTTAAACACTTATAATAATGCACCGTACACACCCGCTACGGAGATTTTACCACAGGCGGCAAAAAGTAATAGTGCCATATTTTTTGACGCTAAAGGTGTGCCAAAAACTGTAAAAGAGGTGAATGATTTTTTTGCTAAAAAATTTAATAATACACATATTCCAGATAAATCTAATCCTTTGACATATACACATAAAGGCGATTCTTACGACAACCAAAATGGTTTTATTTCACTGAACCAGAACGATTTGTTGGTAACACAAATAAATAACGCATATATAGCCACTGAAAAGCAAGGAGCACAATGGACTTATTTTCATGATTCCATTACATACACCAATCTTTTTGCAGAGAATATATCATCAGATTTTTTTCGTGCACGATTCATGAAATTTTTATCACACAATGATGAACGTTTAGAGAATCAGAAAAATCCTCAGGAAGAAAAATCGTATTCAGATTTTGGCAGAACCGTGTGATATTTCTGGTATTGTATTGAAGTAGGCTGTAAGAATTTTTTGTACCAAACGAGATAAAGCTTGGCTGTTTGTATTATTTCTTTTAACCCAAATAATATCAGGGTGTTTAATGTGTACAATTGTATCTAAATGTATGTATACAATTAATACTTCTAGTGTAAAATGTGTAAAGACATGTTTTATTGTGGGGGACAGTTTTTTCCAATTAGATAGCGTGGCAAGATATTCAGGTTTGAGCGTATTTGCTTGTTTCAAGAGGGTTGTTTTTTTCGGTTTGGTAGAAAGGAAATCTGTCATGGGAGTTTCGCGCATGCCAGCCAATATACCTTTTTCAGGTCTTTTGCTAAGAAGAATATCTCCTCTGCTTGTCTCTAGTATATATGTAATAGCATAGCGTTTGGGAGAGGGGGGTTTGTTTTTTTTTACGGGAATTTCTGTGGTTTTATTTTCTGCATAAGCAAGGCAATGATCATTCACAGGGCATATATGACAGTGTGGTGAACGAGGCTTACATATACAAGCGCCCAATTCTATGAGTGCTTGAGTAAAATCACCACAATTTTTATTGGGGCAATGTTCTAAAGCCCATTGTTCAAAAGCTTTTTCATGGTTTTTGAGGGGCGTATTATGGCAGATAATACGTGCAATCACTCTTTTGACATTTGCATCAATGGCAGGTGCCTTTTTATCATGAACAAGCGTAGATAATGCACCAGCCGTATAACGACCAATACCTGGTAAAGAACATAAAATATCAAAATCATCAGGAAGTATACCTCTGTGTTTGTCTACTAATTCTATGGCGCATCGATGGAGATTGCGTGCTCTACTATAATAGCCTAATCCTGACCAGCACTTTAAAATGTCTTCCTGAGAGGCTTTTGCTAAGCATGCAATCGTCGGATAAGATGTGATAAAAATGGTGTAATAAGGTATAACAGTTTTAACAGTGGTTTGCTGTAGCATAAACTCACTTACTAAAACTTTATATCCTAGTAGGGCCAGATCTTTTGTTGGTGGATCGTGACGTTGGTTAAAACGCCACGGAAGTGAGCGAGCATTTTTATAATACCAATTCATTAAATTACGTGTCAATAACATCATGGCAGATATTATGAATTATACCGTGTATAATGACAAGATAATAAGTGTCATTTGATGAAAAATAAGATAGGTTGCATCTGAATATTGGTAATATTTTCACTTTTCATGTTGTCACTTATCAGGTTTTTATATAGGGTATTGTGAAATGGATACACCTTACAAATCAACGCAGGATTTTAACGGTTTTCAAAAAGCCCTTAATAAAATTACGCGTAAGGCTAGTCTTAGGTTTAAAGAGATAAACTATACGCAGATTGCTAAAAATTGGCCTATAATTTTTGAAAACTCTGAAATTGCTGTACGAATCATTCCACAGAAATTTATACACAATAAAAAACAAAATACGGCAATATTAGTTATTGCAGTGCCAGAATATGAAAAATTGGAATGGTTGCATCGTACAGACGACATTATGCAAAAAATTAATACATATTTTGGACAAAATGTAGTCTTAAGAGTTAAAGTAACAAGTATTAACAAAACATTGTAAGAATATAATCAGTATGAATTATTTTGATTATATCAGGCCATAGGTGTATATAATAGTTTTGTTTGTGTTAGGAAAACAAATCGCCAAATTCGTAATATAATAAATATTAGAAAGGTTACTAAAGTGTATTATTTCAATAATTTAAGCCGTTTTTTGAGCATTTTATTCATGGTTATAATGTATAATCTGCTTTATAGTACGGCATCATATGCACAAATCTCAATACCAGAAAGTGAAGGTTATTATCAAGAAGATGCATTAAAGGCCGTCAATAAATTAAAAGATATTTCAATGGGTAAAGCCGATGCCCCTGTTGTTATTTACGAATATCTGTCTCTTACATGTCGCTATTGTGGTGATTTCCATACAAATGTATTCAAAGAGATTAAGGAGGCGTACATAGATACAGGTAAAGTACGTTTTGTAATGCGTGAGTTTCCCTTAGATGGAATTGCCTATAGTTATGCTGTTCTAGCAAGATGTGCCGAGGATAAAAAATTTACTGCGATCAATGGCGTTTTACTTGACGAACAATACAAATGGTTGAGTGCAGATGATACACTTGAAATGTATAAAAAATATGCAAAAAAATTTGGGTTTTCTACTGCACAGTATGATGCATGTATTACGAATGATGCATTACTTAATATGCTATATGATTCTGTAGATAATGCACGCGATGAGCTTGGTATTAATGCAACGCCAACTTTTTTTATTAATGGGCATAAATTTTCAGGAGGGATGTCATATGAAGAAATGCAAGCCGTTATTGAAAATGAGCTCACAAAAGTTGCGAATAAATAACGCGGACGCTTCTTTTTAGATTTATTTTGATAATTAAGCTGCTATCGTAGATGGTGTGTGTAAGTTGATATATAGTAAGGTATAAAGATTTATAAAAATACACACGGTAAGATACACACGGTAGTCGAGTCGTTCGTACATGAAATTTGAAAAAATAAAAATCAATGGTTTTAAATCATTTTTAAATCATAGCACTATTGATATTTATCCAGGGCTTACAGGAATTGTTGGCCCTAATGGGTGTGGTAAATCCAATCTTGTTGAGGCGATAACATGGGTTATGGGTGAGACGTCATACAAAAATATGCGTACTCCTCAAATGGATGAAGTTATTTTTTCGGGAACACACAAACATGCATCACGTAATATTGCCGAAGTAAAGGTCTTGTTATCGCAAGTTGAAGATGTGGCACCAATTGCTTTTAAAGGTGTAGAACAATTAGAAATATCGCGTAGGATTGAAAGAAGTGAGGGCTCGCATTATACAATAAATAGTACAACAGTAAGAGCGCGAGACGTTCAAACTTTCTTTGCTGATGGAGCTATGGGAGCACATTCAAGTGCGATCATAAAACAAGGAAGGATAAGTGAAATCATTACAGGAACCGCCCAACAATTGCGCTCATTGTTAGATGAGGCAGCTGGTATAAAAGGGCTACATATGCGCAGACAAGAAGTTGTAAACAAGCTTAACGCTGCACAAGATAACCTTACCCGACTCCAAGATGTAACGACACAGATGCAACACAAAATATCAGAACTTGATAAACAATCACTAGGAGCAAGTAAGTACAAAAAATACTCTATACGTATTCGCGGCTATAAAATGTTGCAAAAAATAAATGCTCTTGCCATGCTGCAAAAAAAATATCATGACGAGTTAACAGGGCTCAAAAATATTGAGGATAACCTCAAAAACATCACAATAAAAGCAAGTGATAAATCTAAAAAACTCGCGCAGATGCAAGATAATTTGCAAGAAAGCCAAAAAAAAGAAAACGAATATGGTATTAAAAACCAAGTATTACTTTCTACAACACGCAAATTGACAGCTGTAATAAGTCAATGCAAGCAGCAATTACAAGATCTGCAAACACAAAAAAATATGATCACACAAAGCTTGGAACGTGAAACGCTCTTATGTGAGGAAGCGGAAGAAAAATATCATCACGATATTGAAGAATATGAAAAGCAAAAGAAAAATATAGAAAAATTACGCTTCGACATAAGTTCCAGCGAAAAAGAAAGAGTGTTAAACCAAAAGGAATACGAAAACAAAAAAAAAGATTATGATGAAAAATATGCCATCATGTCTAAGCAAAAAGAAAAACATGAAAAGTATCATTACGATATCGCACATGTCATGAAACAAATTGAAATTTTAAAAAAAGATCAACAAGAGCTTAACATATCCTATCGCGAAAAAGAGCAACACAACACAGACATTACTGACAATGTGATACGCAATATTGCAACCATAAAAGAGCAGGTGGAAAAACATAAGGCAAAATTAGTAGAATTACGTGAAAGCTTCAAAAGAAGTGAGCAAAAAATAGAACACATAAAATCGGAAAATGACGCTTTGAAAAGAGAGGAAGCGTTGCTTAGTGGGAAAAGATCGACATTAGAAAAATTTATAGCAGGCCAAGTAAAAGATACAAAAGATCCCATTATCGATATTCTTATTGTAAATAAAGGATTTGAAAAAGCTGTGGCCGCTGCTTTAGGTGAAGCTGCAAAGGCAGGGGCAAATGAAAGTGAACACTCTCCATTTTTTTGGTGTCAAACACAGTCAGGACAAAAAGAGCATTTGGAAAACATAGATTTTGTATCGCCTATCCAACCCTTAGCACCACAAGTTAGGAATTGTGGATTTACACAAAATTTATTTAATTATACTGGATATGTACGCAATTGGGATGAAGGGCAGAAATTACGCCATGATTTAAGGCCTGGTCAATGTCTTGTCTCACTTCAGGGGGATTTTTGGCGATGGGATGGTTTAACAGCTAGGAATACGTATACACATGCTACAGCTCATATATTGGCAGCACATAACGAACTCAAGCAAATTATAGAAAAACACGAAAATATACTAAGAAATAGTCGTCAAACAGAAGAACAACATAAAAAACAAAATGAAATTTTTAACATAAACAAACAAGAATTGGCTGAATGTTCAAATAAGCTGGAAAGCTATCAACATGAATATTTTATTTTGCAGGAACAATTACAAAAAGCTGAAAAAATTACTCAAAAACAAACACATGATTTACTTGCAATAAAAACGCGCATTGATGTTACACAAGAAGAATTGAAGAAGAGCGAAAATCTATTATCTACACTACAAGAAAAAAAAGATACATTCTATCTGGATAAAAAGCTTGAGGAGGAAGTGCAAAAAGCAAAGCATGTTTTTGATACTTTCCATAATACACATATTACATCAATGGCACAATTAGAGCATATAAAACACAATGCAGAACAAGCACAACTGCGTCTTGTTAGACAAGAAAAAGAAGTATCGCAATGGCTAGAAAGACAAAAAATGGCGAAGGAGCATATAAATCATGCCCAACTAACATTAGCAGAAATAGAAAATAAGAAAATTGATAGTCAAACGACCCTTGCCGAATCTGAAAAAAAATTACACGATGTATCCGAGCAATCGCGTATCATAGCATCGCAATACGAAGTCATACGAACTGAACTTCTAGAAAAAACTAGTCTTAACAAAAAAATTAATAGCGAAAATACACAGCTTGAAAAAGAATATGTAAATGAGAATGCGAAGAAAAATTCTAAAATAGAAATAGTGACGCATTTAAAAGATGATATTTTACTGCATTTTGATGAATGTAATAGAGTTATTCAAGAATTATATGTTGATGATGCTAGTCTCCAACGTATTTTGGATTATTATGCCTTACAAAGAAAGCAACCCAAAGATATGGGTTTTATTTCACGTTATCTTGTTGATATCACGACCCATTACAAAGAGCATATAGATAATGATATCAATATAAATAAAGATGAGTTAGATAAAAAATTAGCCCATACCATACAATTAAGACAAAATTTAGGGGCCGTAAACCTATTGGCCGAAAAAGAGAAAGAGGATAAGCAAAAAGAATATGATAGTTTTAAAAAGGAAATAGAGGATTTACAAGCGGCTATAGATAAACTTCGTACTTCTATTGATAAAATTAATGGACAAGCGCGACGTAATTTAACTGTGGCTTTACAAAAAATGCAGGTAAATTTAGATATAGTTTACCGTAAACTTTTTCCTGGTGGGATCGCTCGATTATCATTACAAGAAGGAGAAGATATTTTAGTGGCTCCTCTTGTTATATCAGCAGCACCGATGGGAAAAAATATCAAATTTCTTCATCTGCTATCGGGGGGAGAGCAAACACTGACTGCATTGGCATTGATTTTTGCTGTATTTTTGTTTAATCCCCCGCCACTTTGTTTATTAGATGAAGTTGATGCGCCTTTAGATGATATGAATACGGAACGTTTTTGCAATTTATTAGAAGAAATACAAAAAGAAATTGATACATGCTTTTTAATTGTAACGCACAATGCTTATACGATGGCACGCATGCATAGATTATATGGCGTGACTATGATAGAAAAAGGCGTTAGTCAGATAGTTTCTGTAAATTTGGAGACAGCATATGATATGCGTGATGCAAGTTAAATTAAAATATGTTATCTAACTGGCAATATACATAAAAAGGTTCATGATGGTAAAGTTTGACGAAGAAAAGCTAAAATCTTTAGATAATAAAATTAAAGCCTATGATGAGAATCATCATTCTTCATCAGCGTCTTGCAAAGCAGAGCAAGAATCTGCCGATACAGGAAGTGCAAAAAAAAATATGCATATTGGTCTAGAGTTTTTATCTGCGATTCTTTTAAGCACTTTTATTGGGTATACAATGGATGATTTTTTTAATACAATGCCATGGATTATGGTGGGGATGTTTTTTGTTGGTTTTGCAGCAGGTCTTATGAATATTATGCGTTTGTCTAAAAATATGTAGATTATTTAAGAAATACTAGAAAAAAAAGTAAATGTGTTGACAAACGTGTTGAGTGTTTATAGATTGACCGCCGAGAGTTGGTACTATTGTTTTTGAATGTTGATAGATGGTTGATGCTAGAAGATGGTATCAAAAATCGTTTGCAGTCAAATCTTAGTGTCACTGCAACATATTGTGAGTAGGACTGGTCAGATATTAAGCATAATTAAACATTGTTAATTTATGAATTTTGGCACAGATGTTCTATGTTAAATCTTGAGAAAAGTATAATATTAAATATATAGAGCTGTATAAAAAATATATAGGTATATGGATATTACATAATGAATATGCAAAAAATAACAGATTTATATAATTCTGGTCCCGCTTTTTTGGAAGGCGTAGTGGGGGTGTTTGTTGCTTCGTTGAATCCAATGGAACAATTTACAATTAAACCTCTTATAGAATATCGCTTGGGTGATATAGATTTGTCTTTTACAAATTCATCGCTTTTTATGATGTTAGCAGTACTAGCCATTGGATTTCTGTCTTTTTTGGGCTTACGAAATGCGTCTCTTGTTCCAGGCAGGATGCAATCTGTGGTAGAGATAGCGTATCAGTTTATTGCGGATATGGTTACTAATGTTTCAGGAAAAGAAGGGTTGCGATATTTTCCCTTCGTGTTTTCTTTGTTTGTATTCGTTTTATTTTGTAATTTATTGGGTATGTTACCCTATAGTTTTACTGTTACGAGTCATATTATTGTTACATTTGCGATGGCTATTTGTGTTTTTATTGGCATTACAATAATTGGTTTTATTAAGAATGGATTTGGATATTTAAGGATGTTTGTTCCATCTGGGGTTCCTGCTATCATGTATGTAATTTTGACGCCTGTTGAAATTATTTCGTATTTGTTGAGACCAGTGAGTCTTTCTATAAGATTATTTGCAAACATGATGGCTGGTCATGCACTGCTAAAGGTGTTTGGTGGTTTTGTCGTCGCACTGGGAGTTTACACAGGATGGTTGCCATTGTTTTTTATAGTTGCTATAACAGGACTTGAATTTCTTGTGGCATTCTTACAAGCCTATGTATTCGCTGTATTAACATCTATATACTTAAACGATGCACTTAATATGCATCACTAAATATAATAATTAGAATAGGAGAAAAAAATGGAAGCAGAAGCAGCAAAATTAATAGGTGCAGGGTTAGCGTCAATGGCTCTTATAGGTGCAGGCTTGGGTATTGGTAATATATTCAGTAGTTTTTTATCAGGTGCATTACGTAACCCATCAGCGGCCAAGGAGCAGTTTGGAAATTTATTACTAGGCTTTGCTCTTACAGAAGCAACAGGTCTTTTTGGAATGGTGATGGCTTTCATCATACTTTTCGCGTTTTAATTATACATTGTAACTGTAAAAATGCCTCAATTTGATCCAACATATATTTATTCGCAAGTTTTTTGGCTGATCGTGAGCTTTACAATTTTGTACCTGCTGATGAGTCGGTTGATTATACCTAGGGTGTCTACAGCTCTTGAAGAGAGAGTGATGACAGTGGAAAAAGACATAGAACAAGCACGTAAAATTCGTGAAGAAGCTGAGTCTATTCTTGAAAAATATAAAACAGGCATAGCAGAAACTGTCAAGCAATCGCAAAAGATTATGCAAGAATCGTATGAAAAATCTATTGTAAAAGCAGAAGAAAAAAAGAAAGATATCCAAGCAGAGTTGGAAGTGGTTGTTGCACAGGCAGAGGCAGAAATAGGTGAATTGAAAGCACAGTTGATTAAAGATATTGAAAAAAGTGAAGTTGAACTGGTGCAGTCTATTATAAAAACTATACCAGGTGTTTCGGCTACACAAAAAGAAATTGATAGCGCTTTAAATAAGGTACGAGAAACAGTGCTGCACTGACAGGAGAATTCATGTTTTCAGATCCAAGTTTATGGGTAGCACTAGGTTTTTTTATTTTTATTGCTATCCTTATTTATAAAAAATTACCCGCTTTGCTAATACATAGCCTTGATGAAAGGGCTTTAAGGATTAAAGAGGAATTAGATGAGGCTGAACAGTTAAGAAGTGAAGCACAATTTTTACTTGTCAGTTATCAGAAAAAGCAAAGAGCAGCGAGTGCTGAAATGGACGCAATTATTGAGAAAGCGAAGAAAATGGCACATGAGCAGGCTTCATCAATGACTGAATCTGTAGAAAAAATGCTAGATAGACGTAAAGCATCTGCACAAGCACGTATTGAGCAGTTGAAACATGACCTATTAAACGATCTTAGGCAAAGATCCGCAGATGTTGTTATCATTGCTGCACACTTAATTATTGAACAAAATAAAGCCTCAGTAGAGCATAGCAAGATTATCGAGGATAGCATTAATACTGTCTCAGAGAAAATATAAAACGACCAAATATGATAAAAAAAAAGCCGTTCATAATAATTTTGAACGACTGTAAAGTTTCAGGGAGTATTAACTATATTTATTAATAACATTTTATAGTTAATAACTGGTTAATTGATATTTGTACGTAATAATGCACAGAAGTTGAGTATTGAGAGATCGGATAAACCTTCTATAAATGATGATGAGGTCCTCATAGAAGTGTTTGCTGCGGGTATTAACCGTCCTGATATTTTTCAAAAGTATGGATTGTATAATCCTCCTTCGGATGCAAGTGAAATACTTGGATTAGAGGTCAGTGGGGTTATTGTTGCTAAGGGAAAGCATGTCAATAATCTTTCAATCGGTTCTAAGGTAATGGCATTAGTCAATGGTGGAGGATATGCACAATTTTGTAAAGCCTCACAACTGACTGTCTTACCGTTGCCAGAAAATTGGAGCTTTTATGAAGGAGCTGCTTTTCCAGAAGTTTTTTTTACAGTATGGAAGAATATTGTTAATTGTGCTAAAATAAAAGCAGGAGATATTTTTTTAATACATGCAGGGGCTAGTGGCATAGGTGTAGGCGCCATTCAGCTTGCTTTGCATCTAGGTGCAAAAGTTATAACAACAGTAGGTTCTGAAGAAAAACAAGAATTTTGTTTGAAATTGAAGCCTCATTTAGTTATTAATCGTTGCGTAGACGATTTCGTTAAGGTTATACAGGAGTACACAGGTAAAAAAGGAGTTGATGTTATTCTCGATATTGTGGGGGGTGATTATTTACAAAAAAATATACGGGTAGCAGCGCCTAATGCCTGTATTGTAAATATTGCAAGTTTACAAAATCCTGTGTCTGAGATTACTCTTTTTCATCTTATGAGAAAAAGAATTACTCTTACTGGTTCAACACTGCGAGCGTGTTCAGATACAGAAAAAGGTTATATTTGTCGAGCGATTTATAAAAATCTGTGGTCATTTATGCAGAATAAAACTATAGTCCCAATAATAGATTCGATTTTTCCTGTGCAAGATGTTGAAAAAGCACACAAACATATGGAGTCAAATACCCATATGGGAAAAATTGTTTTAGCTTTGGATAATCTATAATATATTATTATACAAACATTTACAGGAAGCAAAAATATGTCAAACATACCACTTATGCCAAAAGCCACTGCTGTTTGGCTTATTGATAATACAAACATTACATTTGAACAAATTGCAGATTTTTGTCATTTGCATATATTGGAGGTTCAAAGCATTGCAGATGGAGATATTGCGCAGAACATAATGGGTAAGGATCCTGTTCTAGCAGGGCAATTAGATAAAGATGATATTGAAAAAGCACAAAAAGATCCTAATTATAAGCTGAAATTAACTAAACCAAAGATTGATATTTCTTCAAAGGTTAAATCAAAAAGAAGATATACACCTTTGTCACTAAGGCAAAATAGACCAGACGCTATTTATTGGTTGCTAGTTAATCATCCTGAGTTAACAGATGCAAAAATCATAAAATTGATCGGCACAACTAAAAATACTATTGACAGTATTAAAAATAAGACACATTGGAATTTTTCAAATATTAAAGCTGTTGATCCAGTTGCTCTTGGTTTGTGTCGTCAGATTGATTTAGATCATACGATTGCAAAGATGCAAAGTAAAGCACCGAAGCAACAGCAAGAAAATGAAAATGTTGAAACTGTAAGCTAGCCTAGCGTTACATATAAATTGAATAAAAATATTATTTAATAACAAACATAGTGTAGGTTTTTATGTCGAAAATTACTGTTAAAAATCCAATAGTTGAATTAGATGGAGATGAAATGACGCGCGTTGTGTGGTCTTTCATCAAAACAAAGCTTATTTTACCATATCTTGATTTAGATATTAAATATTATGATTTAGGTATACACAGTCGTGATGAAAGCAATGATCAGATAACGATTGACGCTGCCAATGCAATTAAGAAATATGGGGTAGGGATTAAGTGCGCAACTATTACACCAGATGAAGCAAGAGTAGAAGAATTTTCGTTAAAAAAAATGTGGCGTTCTCCCAATGGTACAATAAGAAATATACTAGATGGAACTGTCTTTAGGGAGCCTATAATATGTAATAATATTCCTAAATTGGTATCAACTTGGACAGCACCGATAGTCGTTGGACGGCATGCATTTGGAGATCAATATAAAGCCACAGATTTAATAATTCCTTCTAAAGGAAAGTTGACCTTACGTTGGGAAGCTGAAGATAAAAGTGATAGTAAGGAATTTGAAGTTTTTGATTTCCAATCTTCTGGTATTGCTTTGGCCATGTACAATGTTGATGAATCGATTTGTAACTTTGCCCGTGCATGTTTCTCATATGGTTTGAAAAGAGGGTGGCCCGTTTATTTATCAACAAAAAATACAATTCTTAAAGCTTATGATGGACGCTTTAAAGATCTTTTTCAAAAAGTTTTTGAAGAAGAATATGAAGAGGAATTTAAGAAATGTAATATTGTTTACGAACATAGATTAATTGATGATTTGGTAGCATCAGCTTTAAAATGGCATGGCGCTTTTATATGGGCATGTAAAAATTATGATGGTGATGTGCAATCCGACATGGTAGCTCAGGGCTTTGGTTCACTGGGGTTAATGACAAGCGTATTGATGACGCCAGATGGAAAAATATTGGAATCCGAAGCGGCACATGGTACCGTTACTAGGCATTATAGAGCTCATCAAAAAGGTGAAGAGACATCAACTAATTCTATGGCCTCTATATTTGCTTGGACTAGGGGATTAAAGCATAGGGCCAATCTTGATGATAATGAAGAGTTATTGAATTTTTGTGAAACCCTTGAAAAAGTTTGCGTTGATACTGTAGAACAAGGTTATATGACAAAAGATTTGGCTTTACTTGTCGGTTCAGAGCAAAAATGGCTTTCTACGACAGGTTTCTTAAGTCAAATTGCTACAAACCTAGAGAATGCTTTGTAAGATTGATGCTATTGTAGAGAGACTTATCGTGTCGTATGTTTAGCTTTAGGTATGATCTAGGCAGATGAGTTATGAATTCAGCAAAATTAAATTTTCTACACAGTTTGCAAAGTATTGGATTTAGCTGTTTAGCACAAGGGCCTGTTGATTCACATATACAATCTGTATTGAAAAGTGATAAAGTGTATTCTTTTTATGCGCTTATAGGTAATGTTGGAGGAGAGTTTTACCCGTATCTTCAAAATAAAAATATGGGCGCTGAATCTTTGGATGATTGGACACGTCATAATCTTTTAGCTGTATCAAAAAATATAAAAGCGGATGTATTTTTTCCCTTTGATGGTCCACCATATATAAATTTCCAAGATATTGCATTGGTAAGCGGATCTTATTTCCGAAGCCCTATTAAACTGCTTATTCATAAGAAATATGGTTTATGGACAGCCTTTAGGGGAATTTTTCTATTTACGCAAAAGCCTCAATATTTACAGAATCCAAAGCATGAAAAGGCTTCATCTCCCTGCATTTCGTGTGTTGAGAAACCATGTCTTAACACTTGTCCCGTAGGAGCTTTTCAGTTAGATAAACCTTATAAGGTAGAAGAGTGCCGCAATTATTTATCTAGTCCGCTTGGTAAAAATGAATGTATGGAAAAAGGGTGTAAAGCACGTTTTTCTTGCCCAGTTGGGATACAGTATCAATACAAAAAAGAGGTGGCACGTTTTTTTATGAAAAAGTTTCAAAAACTCTAAAATTCTATTACATAGGCATTATTTTAACCATTGTAATTGTTTTTCCTTATTATATAGCAATTTTGATATATACTATATCTATGCTGTCGGAAGAAATATTAAATGATATATTTTACGTTTTTCCTGAAACTCTCATCATCGTGGATGAGAGTAGTGAGATTGTTTTTGCTAATCATATGGCAGAGCTGCTTTTTAAAAAAAGCAAAGAAAAATTAATCCATAGACATATTCTCAGCGCCCTTAACCTTAGTGATCATAATTATAAACAATTATCCTATATTATTAAGGAAAGGAAAAACGCAACAATATATAATGTTGATATAGGCGAAGAGCATAATGTACAATCAATAAAATACCATTTACGCGTTTTTGTTATTGGTAGAAAAGAGCCTTTCTTTACGCTCCTTTTAATGCCTTCCGAATCCTCTGATGCTATGAAAAAAGCACTTATACATCAACGTGCGAATGAATCTTTATCGTCGCTTTCGCGAGTATTTAAAAAAAATCTTAAAAATCCTCTGACGAGTATTTTGTCGGCAGCACAATTTTTAGAAAAAAACTACAAGGATCCTCATTCTATTGAAATGACACAGATCATACAATCTGAAGGTAAAAATATCTTACATTTTGTACGCTCAATAGAGGATATAGAGCATTATGTTAAGGGTGATAATACAAGCATCAATATGCATGAGGTCTTACAAGAAGCGAAGGACAGAGTGCGAAATATGTATACTATTTGTCCAGAGTTTGAGGAAATATATGATCCATCTCTGCCAGAATTATGGGGAAATAAAGAGCAATTGACATATCTTTTTGTTCATTTGATCCGTAATGCTGTAGAAGCTACAGAGCATAAAAAAGATGGCCGTATAATATTAAAAAGTTATTTTTCGCACTCAGTTATGATGTCGTCACGTTTTATTGCCAGTGAAAAGCTGAAAAATAATCTCAATATTGTTTTTTCTGTGGCTGATAACGGAAAGGGTATTGAGGAAGATTTTTTACCACAATTATTCTTACCTTTTGCGACCACTAAATTAAATAAAAAAGGCTTGGGATTAGCTATGGTATCAGCAATAGCCGATAATCATAATGGTATTGTTGAATATGAAAGAATATCCAACATGACTCATTTTCGTGTTTTGCTTCCTAGTTATATTAAGCGATGAAACTTTGTGAGGTCTGGAATAGTATGCAAGTAGAAAAAATACAACAAAATATCATCCTATTAGAATCCGATAAAAATGCACGACGCATTTTTACAAAAATTCTTGAACAATGGGGGTATAGTGTTTTTCCTATAACAAATCTTAAGAAATTAAAGGAATATATAATTTCAGGAATCGATGCTATTCTCTTGGCAGAAATTGATCTATTAGATGGAAAATTAACAGATCTATTATCAGTTTTTGAAGTCCAAAACTCAAAGCTACAGATTATAGCTATGAGTACAAATAGCCGTTTACTATCGTATTCTTCACGAAAATTAGATGTATATTTACGAGGAAGTCTCTTAAAGCCTTTCGATCTTGAGGATCTGCAATTGCTTTTGTCAACAGATAAAGATGATAAAGCATCATGTAACATAAAAGACACTTTCAAAGATGACGATTTCTTTTACGATTATACAAGCTCAATTATGCAGTCATTGTACCGTAGGATACATAAATTTGCACGCTCTGATTATCCCGTGTTAATATGCGGACAACGAGGATGTGGAAAATCAGTCGTTGCGCATTTCTTACACAAAAATAGTTATCGAAGGAATCAAGAAATGCACGTAGTCCCTGAGACAATTTCTATAAATAGTTTAACAGAAAAATCTTTAATGGATTTTTTTGAAGAGATAGATCATGCACATACAAAAGTAATCTATTTTGAAGAAATTACAACGCTTTCCTCTCAGATGCAAGCTATGCTTATGCACATTATCAATGAGAAAAAATATTTCTTTAAGGGAAACAGAACAACAGAACATAATCGTTTTCGCATTATTGCAGCAACGCATAAAGATATTATAAAAGAAGTTCAAAAAGGTCACTTTAGAGAAGATTTATATTATTATCTTAGCACACTTAACCTCGTGATTCCTCCACTCCATAAATGGGGGGAAGATATGATGAATATCATTCGTTTTTTTATAGAAAAATACAATAGAGAGCACAACACTCATTACACAATAAATAAGCACGCGATAGACGTTTTTTATCAATATTCGTGGCCAGGTAATTTAACGCAACTCAACAATTTTATACGTAATTTATTTGTTGTGAGTGCAAATGCTGATATATCTTACGAAAATGTAGAAGAAGAATTGCAAAAATTACAAAAAACATTCTATAATGAAGATATACAAGGAGATTTAAAGGGGGTTATAGATAGCGAATTTAGTCGTATGATTAAACGAGAAGAACAAACAACAGGTATTTATTACACTTTATTGTCTCGCGTAGAAAGAGAATTGATAATTAAAACGCTTAATTATATGGAGGGTAATCAGTTTCAAGCCGCAATAATGCTAGGTTTAAATCGCAACACGTTAAAAAAGAAAATGAATGATTATGTCATTACTCGTGCTGATTATACTAAGCATTAGCTTTCGTAAAAAGGTTTCTGTTAACAATGGATATACATGAAAAATATAGTATACGTCTTTAAAAATAATCAGGTCATTCTGCCGATTATTTCTGTTCTTATAGTAGTGGCTGCTGTAATGACAAGCATTGCCACTTACCTTACCTTAACAGGGTCTTCTTTTTTAGAGTTTAATAAAGACGTAATTAGCAATCTTTTGATAATTAATGGAATATTTATTTTCCTGCTTCTTGCCCTGATTATTGGACAATTAATACTTATTTACATGCAAAGAAGGCATAGTAAGAAATATGCTCCTAAACTGCAACTTCGTTTATTGTTTTTATTCGGCTTTGTGAGTATTGTTCCTTCTGTGTTGGTTGCTTTTTTTGCTTATAATACTATGGAAAAAAGTCTTGATTCGTGGTTTTCGGAAACAACAAAACGAATAGTAGGTAATGCCGAAAAAGTTGCTGAATCGTATCTAAGAGAACATAGTAACAATATCCGCTCTGAGACAATAGCCATGTCTAAAGATTTGGGGGGAGAGTATTTTAGTATGCTGTCTAACCCCATTCGTTTTAGCCGTATTTTGCGTACACAAATGGCATTGCGTGGCTTATCGGCAGCCTATATATTCAATTCTCACAATCAGCTCTTATCGCACTTTTCTTACAATAAATCATTTACTTTTGAAGCACCCAAAAAAACTATACTACAATTAGCTGATCAAAATAATGTTGTACTTGTGGAACCTGGTAAAGACAATATTGTGAGGGCTTTAATAAAATTAGGAGGGTTTGGTCCAGGATTTTACCTCTATGTGTATCGTCACCTTGATCCTAGTGTTGTAGAGCATTTGCGTAAAACAAGAG